>NZ_JAFA01000005.1 GCF_000519185.1 Paraburkholderia nodosa DSM 21604
GTTCTCTGGCTGGAATGACGTGTTCCCCGACCCCGGCATGACGGTTGCCGCCATCGACCGGCTCGTGCATCACTCGACGATCTTCGAGCTGAATGTTGAGAGCTATCGCCGCCGTAAGGCCAGCGACAAACAGAGCGCGCGCCGACGACAATTACCCAACGACAACTACGAAGAAGGAGCGACAACCATGGCCTCTTAACCAGCGACAACTACACCCGTCGACCGGCCAAGATGGTTGTCGCTGACCGGCCGTGCTGCTTGACGCCGTCTAGCAAGACGCAGGTGATTCAGTTTCTGCTGGAGGGCATCGTGCTCGGCATCGAGCTGCGCGTTACGTTCGGCGGCTTGTGCACGCTGCTCGTCTAACGCCGCACGGCTCGACTTGATCGACTGCGCAACCGCCGCCAAAGCTGCTTCGCTGATGCCGAACTCTGCCTCCTTCGCTCGGAAAGCAGCGCGCGCCTCAACCTTGGTTCGCTCTTGCAGCAAGATGCGCAGCGTTTCGATGATCGTCGACTTGCCCGCGTTCGTTTCGCCATAGAACGCGATCGTGAAGGTGTCCCACCGCGCGTGGCGTTGCAAGGCCTCTATTCGGTTCGCCAGATCGTCATGAATCGGAGCGACGAGATCGACGACCTGCTTCATCGTGCTCGCAATGCGCGGGTCCGTCGCATCGAGATTGAGCTGCCTGAGCAAATCGTCGATTTCCCGCAACACGGCCTGATGCAGGCCATTCGATGATGTACCGTCGGTTCGTCGCATGGTGGATCGATATTGCAGATATTGTTAGAGAAATAAAACGAAATGACCACATGTCGAGAGAATGACCGCCCTTCGTGCATCGATGGCGCCGACAGGAGTGGTCTCGCCTCAAATCGCTCACGGTGAAGTATCTCCGTGAGCGTTGTACTTCAATCAAATACCCCTAACAAATCTGCCTGAATCGGCTGGATAGACGCTCGATCAAATTTGGCTGTGAACGAACCAACGTATGCGCACCACATCTTGGACAATGCGAACGACTATCCATGTCAGGCGTCAGGACATCGCTACGCGGGGCAAACGTATACTTCCAACCACACTGATTGCATGTCAACGTAAAGGGCGCTGGGCGTACTGGCATATCACTTCTGGCAGTTTGTTTGTTCTATGTGACAGGCTACCTTAAACTCACCACCTATCCGATACATGTCATTCATCCGCGTTGCGGATCGCTCGTTACCGAATCGACATATGCTCCTACGGCTACAGTTCCCACCACAGCTGCAACAAAAACAATCGCGAACGCGGCCAGATGTTGCAGGGGGGAGGGATTGCAATTCGTGAACATGCTTTCTCCTGTTCAAGGGTTCGATGGAACAGCAACGACGTGCTACCCTCTCAACATAACCTCGCCATCAGACAAATCATGTCCGAGAATCACGATGCCCACTATCCTTGGTAAAGGGCAGTCAAGGCCTTCGCCTCCGCCGCTAGTTCTGCCCGCAGGCTTGCCGGCCGCAGCACCTCGACGTTCGGACCAAACGCCCTCAACCACCACCTCAGTCGCTGACTCAACAGCACCGTGCCGCGTACTTCAAGCGTGTCACCATTTTGGGCAGCTTGCTGGTCCTCGGACAGCGGCGCTTCGAGCAGATGGTTCCCCGCTCCATTCCTGAAACACAGCCCCAAGTCGATTTCGCCCTCCACCATGAAGTCGAACTGCCGTTGTTCCCGCACGTATTCCGAGAGTCGAAATCCACGTGGATAGGCAAATGACTCCGGCAGCATGGTTGCACGTGCGAAACGGTCGAGCCGGTACATCGCCGGATGGGGATGGCGCGGCATCGCTGCCACGAGATAGACCAGTCCACCGACTTCCACTAACCCGAGCGGGTAGATAGTCTTCGCCTCGGCATTGTCGATTTTCGAACGCGGCTGATAGACGATCTCCAGTTTCTGCTCATTAAAGAGCGCTTGTGAAACCGTTGCGAAAATAGCAGGATCGACCTCGGGATATTGCAGCGCGAAGCTGCCGGTTTCGACCTCGATCTTGTCGATCCATTTACGATAGCGCCGCTCATGCTCGCTGTTGACAGTCGCCAGACGCTTGCCCGCCACATCGAACAATGGCGAAAGCGTTTCCGCCACCAGCGTTGGGATCCGCCACGTTGAAAAACGTCGCAACGTCTGCAGTGCCAGCGCCTCGTCGTGCGTCATCATGCCGGCCGCCTTTGCAGCAAGGCCGCTTGCTCCTGCCACCTTGCACCAATACTTCGCCCTCCCGCGCCGCTCCATGACAACAAGCGAATCTTCGAGCATCTCCTCGAGCCGTCGGTGCACGGTCTTCACAACCGGCGGATCGAGCAGCATGGCGCTGACCTTGCGATGTACGTCGGGAGTGGACATAGGCTCCTCGCCCTTGGCAGCATCGGGCAAGACCTGCATGATTTCTCGATCCAGCATGTCGTAGGTGGAATCAGGGTAAAACTGCTCAAGACTGCCTTAACGGCACATTTCCGAAGTTCTTTAGCGCGCGACTTCGCAATGCCTAGATCAGCGGTCGCCGTCCTCCCCGCGATATGGCCGGAAACCACTTCCTGTAACAAGACACGATTTGTCCTATCGGCTCTCTAACCTTGCACGGTCGGGGAAAGAGGCAGGGAGGAAGTTTGAAAAGCGGGAAACCTATTGTTCCGATTACCGCAGCTCACCGAATCGTGCTGCGTGCAATGGTCTTTGAACATTGTCCGGACGGCATTGTGATCACCGATGCCCGGGGATGCGTGGTGGAATCCAACACCTCATTCAAGCGTATGACCGGATACTGTCCTGATGAAACGCAGGACAAAAACCTGCGCCGCGCGTGGGCTGGATATTGCGACCGGACGCTCTATCGGACAATCCGCAAGTCCATCGCTTCCACGGGCTGCTGGCAAGGCGAAATGCCTGACGCGCCAGTGTACGAGCGCGCGCATCGCTATCCACTGCGCATCAATGCTATTCGCGACGATCACGGGAATACGGTCGCCCTCATTTGGACCCTTATTGACGACACCCGTCTATCGGACATGCGACGTGAAATGGTTCGGCTTGCGCACCACGATCCGCTCACGGGGCTACCAAACCGCCTGCTACTGATGTCGAGACTGGAACACATGCTCGTCCACTATCGCAAAGATGTTGCCGGCGCGGTCTTGTTCGTTGATCTGGACGGATTCAAGCTGGTTAACGACACGTTCGGACATAAGACTGGCGACAAACTTTTGCAGGCGGTTACGGCTCGGCTCAACGCCCGACTGCGGCACACCGATATGCTAGCTCGCCTCGGGGGAGATGAGTTCGTCATCGTCCTGGAACAGATCGCGCGCGAGCAAGATGCTGCCATTGTTGCCGAGGACATCATCCAGCAGATCCACACGCCATTCACTCTTGCTGACGGTACCACCATACGCATCGGTGCCAGCGTGGGCATCGCCCTTTTGCCACGCGACGAGAAAAATGCAGATCAGCTTCTTGAGGAGGCCGACTGCGCACTTTATTCCGCCAAAAGGGCCGGCAAGGGAGCCTATAGATTCTTTGAGCGTCAACAGACTGAAGACGCGTAGTGAGGTTGCCCCCCCGTAATAAGGGCACTGCTTCTCACACTGAGGTCGCTGAATCCATCGAGCGCCGAAACTCGCGAGGCGAGCGGTAGTTCAGCGCGCTATGGGGAAGGAAACGTTCGTGAACGCTGTGTTTCTCGCTGTAATGGTTAAACGCGAACGTCGTACGACTTCGCGACCCTCGGGCACGTCTACCTGTGCCACGAAGAGAAAGCCCAAGCGCACCACCGCGTTTGACACCGATGAGAACTTGATGCCGCCGTTCAACGCGTGCAATCAATGATACGTTTTTCGCCAAGACGAAGAGCCAATCGTTTGGCTCTTCTCCACCTTGCCATCACTCCGGCTTTCAGACCGCCGACACAGTTGCTTCAATCGGGAACAGCAAGGGCACTCCCGTCTTGTACGCGCGGCTTGTAGGGCCTGTAGCTGCGCGTGCGGAGCCTTGCTGCACGACAGAACTTTCTCGCCCCACTCTTTCTGACTGTCCAACACCATCGTTCTCGAAATCAACGACGCTACCCTTACGAGGACGTCCCATCTTCTCTTTCTTTGGCACACCACTCATGCCGAACGTGTGGACATTGCCCTCTGCTCGAACCTGCAGCTGCTGCTCGGCTTTCGCAAGATAGAGCAAATTCACAAGCAACGAACTGCGCATCTCCCGATCGCTATGTTCAATCAAACCTACGCCAATACCATGCTTTCTCTCATAGCTGGGCTTCAGGTCCGCACGATTGTTGTTCCAGTACCTTCCCCGACCCTCCGTAACTATGTCTTCCCAGTAGTCACCGATTTGATTCGCCAAACGTTCATCATCTTTCGTTACAGGAAGGCAGAACAGGACCACATGCAGGTGAAACCCGGTATCTTCGCCTTCCTCGATAGTCCAGACATATGCCTTGATACACGACATCATGCTGTTGTAGTTGCGTGAACGGAAGAATGTGTCGCGATGCTTTATGACGTCATCCAGCGTAATCGAACCACGGTACTTCGACTCGTACTTCAACGTCAGTTCGATAACAAGCCAGCGCGCCCAACCCGTATCAGGGCAGAACAGTTTCTGCTCGAATGCCGTGACGTTATCGATACTGCGCTGCCAGTGAATCTCTAGCAGACGCATGCGCTCCCTGAACTTGCGAGATTGGCAACGCTCATGAATCTTCACGATCATTTCGTTGAACCACTCTGCATAAGACTTGTCGTGACGAACATCGGTATCACCAAACTCACCGAACCAGAAGCGCTTTCTGCCACCGAGGATACCAAGGTCCTTGCTGGCATCGTGGAATGCTTCGACGTGTGCAGAATAGCGCGTTCCTTCGCGATAGCGTTCGATCCAATGATTGAGTTTCCCATAGTACGCCTTGCCAAGTGAATATGGTTTGGTTTTCATGAACCCGTCTCGTCCTACCCATTCACGGATACCTTTTGCTTGACCTTTCTCGGCGTATTGCTTTTCGACCTCCTTTACGAACTGCTCGATCGTGAACAGATATCGCATGCTGTGATTCTGGCGAATCATCTTGCGTCCATTGATCTCGATTTCTTCGTAGCGGTTACGCTTGTCATGACGAGCAAGTACCTCCTGAGCTTCCAGGTCTTCGATGAAGTCGTTCATAGTGTCAATGATGTGATCCGTCGCAGTGGTGGCGACGGTGGTTCGTCGTGTTCGGTCTCGGGTACACTGTCTGATCTGACCGTTGCCGGTCATCTCAGCAGATGCGTGAGACCTTCCTTTTTTTTGTTTCTCGACCGAACGTAAAAGACATGCCTGCGAGGATGTTGAGCATCCTCTACGTCATATCCCGCGCCCCTGATTCTTCTATGATTTATCTTCTATACATGCTTTGAATGTTTAGCATTACATATACAGTAGAAGAAAAAGTGCGTGAAGCCGTGATATGCAAGAGAAATCACGAATTCGACCGAGAACCTATCGAGGACATCGCGCTTTTGTGTTGTTCCTCATATGTATACTCTTGCACGCAGTAAATTTTGTCCGAGGCCACCAAGACTGGCCCTTGGAAAGCTCTCGATGACGCTGGATGCCGCGAAGAAAGCGCGGCGAGCTACTCCTGCCTGTCGCGAAAAATGAACGGCCCGTTTCCACAACGCTAACGATCAAGAGCAGACCGGAAACCGCAGCGCGTATCTCGGAAAACCGCGACGATCATCACGAACTTTTTTGCGCAAACTTCACAAGCGTTCTTCCGCGGAATTTGGGTAAACGCGTGACAGCACGCGGGGTTGCTGAACAAATTTTCGCTGCAATTTTCTGCACGATTATCCGACGGAAATTCATACGAACTGACGAACCGGCCGCCGCCTCGGCGGCTTGCCGGCCAGCGCACGAACGCCGGCAAGCCTTGAAATCTTCGAAACCAGCGGTCCAATCAAATCAACGGGTTAGGCGTTTTGGATACCGATTTTCGGACCTGCCCAACATACATCCTCGCATCTTTACCCGGCCTTCTCGCCACTGTGGACCGACCGGCGCGGGCGGCGAGCTTCACGCTCGCGCATGCCAAAATACTCGCCCGGAGGCTCGCCCTTCAGTCGTACCAGGGCGCGGCGCATGGCCAGATAGCCAAGCGTTTCCTTGAGCTTTTCGCGCTTTCCGACGTCGTCCGCGCTGACCTCGCCATGCACCCAATCCGGACCATATAGCAGCGGGTTCGCGTCGCCGCGCAGGTAGTGCCCGCGACCACCGGTAGCCCGCTCTACCCAATATTCGCCGACCTGATCCGCGTGATCCCGCTGGACCGTGCCGAACTGCTCGGCTTCCGCCCTCTTGTCGTCGTGCACCTTTCGCAAAGCGACCGTGCTGAATAGCAGCGTGAGGTGCAAATCGTACGCGCCTTCGAGCGAGGGGAGGATCGACCAGACGTACGCGGGATCAGTCGTGAACAACGCCGGCTTGCGCCTCATACGGTCGAAGAACACGGTTCGAGCCTTTCGAAGCGCATTAAGCTCACGCAGCTGATCCTCAACCGGAGCAAGGCTCACAGCAGACCGCTCACGGGTATGTAACAGACGGAGATGCACCACGGTGAGGTTGCCATGTTTGGCGAACAGGCCGTGCAAGTAGGCATGCAGGTTCGTTGCATTTTCCTGGCTGCTCAACCCCCAGCTGTGCAGTTCCCGCCGCAACAGGTTCCTCGCCATAATGGCCTTTCGGAATTCAGCGACGAAATCGTTATAAACTTCGGCCGCGATACGTCCGCTACCATCGTCGACCACGTCATTACGCCTCTCGCAAAATCGAACGGAGTGCTTGAAGAAGAGCTCCATAAGGAGCGCCAGATGCGGCGCGTAAGCCAACTGCCGAGCCGCCGGCGTAGCGGGATCGAAGCCGCCCGCGATACGGCGGATGGAACTGTAGTGATGGGCCAGCTTCCCGGCGGCTCGGAACCACAGCGAGTTCGGTTGGGCCGTTACGCCGCGGTTCGATCGAACGCTATAGAACGGCGGCATGTGGGTCCGAATCGACAGCCACGCGAAGTCGTCAAACGCCGCCAAAAGCGGAATTTCGAGCTCCCCGAGACCGTACATAAACGGGGAATCGGGACCACCGTGGGGGACACGGAATTTTAGATTGCGCTCGATATAAGAGAGCCTCTTCAGGTTCTTGTAGGGAGAAGCTGGCTTGTATTCGTTCACGATGGCGGAGTGTGGCGTCTGATTATTCGTATTGACACAGCGCATTCGCGCCGCGCCGAACGCAAAAAGCCCCGCCCACCTAACGGCGGACGGGGCTTGCGAAGGTAGTCAGATAAGTCGCGGCGGATATTCGATCATGTCGACTACGCGGCCGTTTATTGTCCGAGGCTTCAGGCGAAAATGGCCTGCGTCGTACAGCCTCCTCAAGGCAGCTTTGGTTCGCGCTGGTGCCAAATTCAGGTTTTTCGCGCACGTTACGACCTCAGATTCCCTGATGCCGGACCCATTGGATTCGCGCAGCAGCACATGCACCAATGGCAAGAGCTCGCCTGCATCCAGCTCTACCTGAGACGGCGGCGCAGGCGGAAACACAATGCTCAGCCACTGACCAGCCAAGTAGTCGGCCACAACGGTGGCGGCGGACATCGACACACGGTCGATGACGAGCCCTTCGCCCTCGTAGAGATGGAACATCCCTGCCAGAACGCTCGCGCGTTCGTGATAGCGCGCAGCCATCGCAGACGCCTCACGAAACACGCCCTGCGCATCCAGGAAGTCGATGCGTTGCTGCGCCAAGTTCAGCACGTAACTGGCATCACTGGCAACCTCTGACGCATGGAGGTTGGCGAGGCCGCTGTTGCCGTTCGCCTTGGCGAGTTCCAGCAGTTCGGGCACGCGCTCGTCCCAGCCATCAAGGCCGCCTTCGGACTGAGGGTAGCGGCCGATCGCGCTCTTGTCGCTCTTCAAGTACGAACGAACCATCCAGACGCGCTGAAGAAAGCCAGACCCCACCGCCTTCCTGCGATTTCCATTCAGCCACTCGTCATAGCGATCCGGCTGGATCAGCACGATGGTCGTGAAACGCGTCACGCCCTTTTTCTTGCGATCATCTTCTTGGCGTTTCGCGCGCGTCACCACAGGAACGCGCCCGTCACGCAGGCTAATTTGCAGGGCAAGATCCCTTCCGAGCGAGGTCTGGAAGAATGCGTCACCTTCCTCGTGCGCGCAGAGGCCGAGTACCGGAGCTACACGCTTGATGCCCTGCGGCGTCGAATCCTCAAAGTCCCACTGATGCGGCCAGTCGACCATCGTCTTTTCGACCGGTTCCATCAGGCGAAGGAAGCTCACCGATTTTCCGCTGAAGGGCACACCGACAACATGGACGATGGCGCTCTGCGGCATCGGATCGCCCTTGCTATCGAGCGCATTGCTGACACCCTGGCACACAAAGCTCAGGACGCCGAGCACGTTACCGAGCGCGATATCGAGCGGCACGCCATAGCGGTTATGCAAATTCCACACGACCTTGCCCAGGCGCGGCGGCAACGCGGTCACGGCATCGAACGCACTGGCAAACAGGCCAGATGCAGAGTTTTGCGGGGGCAAAGCGCCCCCGCCATACGGATTGACGGGGACGAACATTATTCGGTCACCTCTTCCTTCGCGCCAGCCTGCGGCGCATTCGGCGCGATGTTCAAGGGCACCGGTTCACCTTCGCCCGCGTCGTCGTCTTTGCCCGGCACCGGCTCGCCGCGGCGCTTCGCTTCGTCTGCGAGCAGCTTGTCGAACACGGCATTGCTGACCGACATACCCTGGTTAGCAAGCGTCTTGATGATCGTGCTTTTCGACACGTCCTCGTTGATCTGGTCGCGGATGATCTCGTAAAGCTCCGCGAACAGTGCGACACGCTCGCGCGCGCGCTTGGTCTTGGGCGATTCGAGAGCGCTAATCGCCTTCTTCAGCGCCACGATGTCAATCTTGGAGCCGTCGGAAGAATTAAGTTTCGCCATGTTCTCCGTTCCCCCTTACGCTACGCAAAGCTGATCTGCGGCATCACGGATCCATGCCGCAGCGGAGAAGAGCGCCGGATTCATGCTGATCAGTTGCAGCTTTCCATAGTGCTTGCTCATGCCGATCATCCGGCTGGACCGCAGGACGATCACCGCACGCAACATCGCCATGGTCGTCAAATCGTAATTCGGCGCCATGTCCAGAATGCTCCCGATGTGGATCACGTCCATGCAAGTAGAGGACTCGTGGTCGAGCAGCGCTTGTGCAAGACGTACCGCGTCACGATGGCTGCGCGGAAGCACCGCAATATCCTCCTTCGACAGAAAATTCTTCATGTCGTAGGGCAGAAGAAAATCATGCTCGTAATGGGTCATGCCGCCTCCTTGACCGTAACCGCAGCCGACGACTGGAACAGCTTTTCGATTTCCGCAATCGGCCAAGCCAGCTTACGGTTCGGCAAACGGACGGGACGGATGCCGGCGTAGTGACCGTTGAGGCTGTGCGACTTCAGCATCGTCTTCGGATCGACGAGCAGCAACGGAGCGGCAACGTCGGTGCCGACGTGGGTGGGGCGGAAAGTGGTGTGGCACAGGGTCGGGCAAGCCGGGCGTGCAGCCGGTTGCTCGTGGTCGGGTCCGACCGCCGCGGGGATTGCAGTGTGGTGCATGCGAGTTCTCCAGTCGTAAAGAGTTCAGCGCCGCACGAGCCCGACGATCAGGTCAATGACTTTCGAACTTGATCGATCTGGCTCGCAACGAATCGCTGAGACAGGAAATTACTCGCGTGTTTAGGCAGAAAGAATGGATCCGGGAGGATGCGGGTTCAAGCGGGATGATGCGGCTGCGAAGCTAGCCGGAAGAAGGCACTTTTTTTGACCTTTCACCCCGGGTCTCCGGAAACATCCTCTTCTTTAGCGCGGCTTCGTCCAAACACATGGGGACCCGCAAACGCCCCTTCTCCCATGCGACACCTTTATTTGGTATGAATCCCAGCAATGGGAATTTCTTATCTTTCTGGACGCTTTCATCTGATGCAATGCGCCTAAGCTCACTGAAAACGTAAGCTACGTCGTCACGTTTCTTTTGCGGCAGCGTCGCTCTCAAGTCCTGGATAAAGCGAGACATGTCGTCCCGGGGAGAGGATGCTTTTCCGGCCGGTCGAGTTTTACCACTGGAATCGGCTTGTTCTTCCGTATTTTCCTGCGCGGGATTTGCGGCATCATTCGAAGAGCTATCGCCTATTTCCATCGCAGCGGCCGCCGACTCGTCAGCCCCCAGTCTGGTCAGGAGCAGATCCACTCCCCTTGCATGTCGCTTTGCATATTCAACAATAGCTGGAGGAATCGCGTCGACCTGGTTACCGTTCTTGCCAGAAATGAACGTACGGAAAAGCCGACACCACTCGGTCTCGATATTCATGTCGTCGCACCAGTTCAAGAACTCGTCTGGCCGAAGTTCGTTCGGCGTAGCGTCGCCGTTTTCCTGATCGTCTTCGCAGCGCCAAAGCCACTTTCGCCAGACCTGACGGGCGTCGGAAAAGCGTTCGTTGCCACCGTTAGAGAAGACTCGGCCATCGAGACCCACGCCTCCGCTGGGGACCTCCGCGCAGCCAGGGGCAGGATGAATACCCGAGACGATCAGCGTGCCGTCCATGGGCGACCAGGTCGGCCGGTCGAGGTACTCCTTCAATACGGCGTAAAGCTGCCTGGCGGCAGCGATGCGTTCTTGTGGTGTTTGGTCTTCTGTCATATCCCCGGCTTCGTATGTCGACTCGCGGTGGCGATTGTCTCGCCTCGTGAATTTTATCGCGCCGCAAGCCGATGACGAAAACCTGAGCGGCACCGCTTCCTCGCAGATCACGCTGCGTTGGCCTGAATCGGAATCCCGGCCTTCCAGAATCCACGCTTCGATGCTGTCGTGCCACTTGCGCAAAAAATCTAGCGACCAGCGTCGATAGTGCTTCTCGGGGCTCGGTGGATGGTTTGTGCCCTTGGATTTGGGCGACAACGCCGACGGGAACCTCGACGCACTCCGATAACGTTCCAAATGATCGGCGCAGGCCATGAAGCGTGACATGACGCAGTTCGGCCGCAGCAAGCGCCTTGTTGTGCGCGATACGCAGCTCGGCAATCCTGCCGTCCTCCGACGTCTTGCTAACGATCACCTATTCGGACGATGCCCTTGCCGCGCCTTTTGGGTTCCCCCCACATCGGCATGCTGCTGGCGATAGTGGTAAAGGCGCTCGCTCCAAAACAGCTTGCGGTTCTCGAGGTATTCATCCCAAGTCTCGCCGAACGCGATGTCGCGTCGACGTAGCGGTAGAAGAGCCGTACCATCGAAACGTCCAAGCAGCTCGGAAAAAGCCCGCAACCCCTCGCGCAGCAGAGGGCTTACAGGACTCCATCCGTGAATTTCGTTGACAGCCGCGGCTCTCGGATTCAGTTTTTGGGGCGTCGGACCGGTTTCTCGCGGCGCCGAAAATCCGTGCCGTAAGCCAGGGGGTGCCCATGCCGCTTACCGATCTGGAAGTTCGCCGGTTTGCGCCACGAACGAAGACGTGTCGGATCTCGGACGGTCGCGGAATGTATCTCGAGATCACGCCCACCGGGGGAAAGTACTGGCGCCTCAAATACCGTTTCCTCGACCGTGAGAAACGGCTGGCGCTTGGCGTCTACCCTGACGTAACGCTCGCTCATGCTCGCCGCAAGCGCGACGAGGCGCGTGCGATGTTGGCAGACGGTGTTGACCCAGGACAGGCGAAGAAAGAGAAGAAGCTCTTGGCCCGACTCAATGCGGCGGCGACCTTCGAGGCGGTAGCGCTCGAGTGGTTTGAGAGACAAGCTCCACGTTGGGCGGCCAGCCATTCCGAGAAGATCATGGGGCGCCTGAAGAAGGACTTGTTCCCGTGGCTTGGCTCGCGGCCCATTGCGGACATCACTCCGCCGGAAGTATTCGAAGTGCTGCGGCGGGCCGAGTCGCGAGGAGCTCACGATACGGCGCATCGGCTCCATCAGAACTGCGGGCAGGTTTTCCGCTACGCCGTTGCGACCGGGCGCGCCGCCCGCGATGTCAGTGTCGACCTACGCGGTGCGCTACGACCGAATCGGCATACTCATTTTGCGTCGATCACGGATCCTGCAAAGGTCGGCGAGATGCTCCGCGCCTTCGATGGCTTTTCGGGCACGCTTGTCGTACGCGCTGCACTGCGGTTAGCGCCGTTGTTGTTCGTGCGCCCCGGCGAGCTGAGGCAGGCCGAATGGGCGGAGATTGACCTCGAGCGGGGCCAATGGCGCTATACCGTTTCCAAGACAAAGACCGAGCATCTGGTGCCGCTTGCTACGCAGGCCGTACAGATGTTGAGAGAATTGCAGGCGCTCACCGGCCATTGGCGCTATGTATTCCCGGGCCGCGATCGCAGGAAACCTATGAGCGGTGCGGCTATCAATGCCGCGCTTCGCCGACTGGGTTACGACACGAAAACGGAGATCACCGGCCACGGTTTTCGCGCAATGGCGCGCACGATTCTGCATGAGCGTCTCCGCTTCCCTGCCGACGTCATCGAGCACCAACTGGCCCACCGCGTGCCCGGTGCGCTTGGTAACGCCTACAACCGCACCCGCTTTATCGAGGATCGGATCGCGATGATGCAGGCTTGGGCAGATTACCTGGATCGGCTTAAAGTAGATGAGATACAGGGCCGAAGCGCCCGCGAAACGTTCGAGGCGGGCGAACTTTTGCGCCACCATGTGACCGCAATTGATGGAGGCGATTTCGTGAGCACGCTCACTGTCTCTGCGCTGGGCCGGGTGACGTTGACGAAAGACGTATTGCAGCACCTGGGCATCGAGCCCGAGGGGAAGATTGAGCTGCACCTGTTGCCGAATGGCCACGCCGAGTTGAGCGCCGCACGCATGAACTGCTCCTTCCGGGATCCGCGGGGCATCCTGAAGAGCAGGACCAACGGTGCTCGATTGAGCATTCGCCAAATCAACGAAGCGATAGCCGAAGCCGACCTTGCATTGCCGGACAACAACGACAGGCGTAACAACGACGCACCTGCCCTCCGCGAATCGTAAGCGGTCCCACAGCTTGCTAGTCAAGAGGATCGAAATGGATTGGCGTGTACTAAATCCGGTTACACAGCGGTTACACGGACCGCAGAAACACAAAAGGGTTACAGGAAAATCACCTGTAACCCTTTGATTTTATTGGTGGAGCGGATGAGGATCGAACTCACGACCTTCGCATTGCGAACGCGACGCTCTCCCAGCTGAGCTACCGCCCCAACGAATCACCGATTCTACACACACAAAATCCGTTTTGCCAAGCGTCAAATTTGACCCCAAGCAAAACTACTTCGAAGGCGCCCCAGCGAGCACCCACGTCACGACAGAATGGACATCGTCGGCGCTCATCCCCGGGTGCGACGGCATAGGAATAGCGCCCCAAACCCCGGCGCCACCGTCCCGCACCTTCTTCTCCAGCTTGGCCTGGGCCGCGGCATCGCCCTTGTACTTCGTGGCGACATCCTTAAATGACGGCCCCACAAGCTTGCGATCCACCGCATGGCACCCCATGCAAGCATTCGCCTGAGCTACCTTCAACCCATCTGGCACAGCAGCAAAAGCCGGCGAAGCGAAACCAAAACCAGCCCCAGCAACCACCATCCAAGCCACAACCCCACCAACAAAACGCCGCATCACAAAGCCCCCGTATTCCCCGGCTTCGTAGCCGACGAATTAGTCACGGGCGCGGGCGGTTGGTGATCGATAGGCTGCGAGGTCACGCCCGCATCCGGCACCGCCCCCACCGTCGGCGCGTCAGCAGCAGGAGCCGCCGCTGGCGCACTGGCCGCAGCCGCCGTCGCCACCGCCGCCTGCTGCGGGTCGATGTACTGGTAGCACTTCACCACCTGCGCCACGCCCATCACCCCGGCCGTCGCGTTGGCGGCGATATTGCCTTCATCGGGCGTAACGAGCCCCATCAGATAAATCGTGCCGCGCTCGCTCACCACCTTGAAGTTGTTCGCGGAGATGCCCTTATAGGCAATCAGCTCCCCCTTCACGCGTCCTTCGAGGTACGAGTCGTTCGCGCGCGAGGAGAACGAGCTGGCCGGCTGCACCGCCAGCTCGTTGACGATCGATGCGACGTTCGTCACGGCTCGCACGATGCTCTCCGCCTTCTGCTTCGAGGCGTCGTCGGGCACTTCACCCGTGAGCAGCACGCGCTGGTTGAACACCGCCACGTTCACGTGCGCCGTGTCGGGCAGTTGCTTGCCGAGATCGGCCAGCGCCTTCACCTGGATCTCGCGGTCCTCGGTTTGCGATCCCACCGTGCGGCGGTCGGTTGCCACCAGCGCCGTGCCCCCCGCCGCGCCCGCCAGCGCCAGGAAGCAGCCCTGCAGGCTTGCGCAGAGTGAGGCTGCGAAGCCGATCGTCAGCGTGGTCCGTGCCAGCGCGCGCGTCATGCCGTATCTGCTCATCAACTTCCCCTCTCTTCGTCTTACGGTGTCAGTCTTCGCCCAGCAGCATCGCGTCGATGCCGTCGCACAGGCAGTGGAGTGTTAACAGATGCACTTCCTGAATACGCGCCGTCCGGTCGCCCGGCACGCACAACTGGATGTCGGTATCGGCGAGCACGCCGTTCACGTCGCCGCCGCCCTTGCCGGTCAGCGCGATCACGACCATTTCGCGTTCGTGCGCTTCCTGGATGGCGGCCAGCACGTTCACCGAATTACCCGAGGTGGTGATGGCGAGCAGCACGTCGCCGGGCTGGCCAAGCGCGCGCACCTGCTTCGCGAATACCTGTTCGTACGCGTAGTCGTTGGCAACGGCGGTGAGCACCGAGGCGTCGGTGGTCAGCGCGAGCGCGGGCAGGCCCGGGCGTTCGCGCTCGAACCGGCCGATCAGTTCGGCGGCGAGTTGCTGGGCGTTGGCGGCGGATCCGCCATTGCCGCATGCGAGGATCTTGTTGCTGTTCGCGAGCGCGGCGAACATCGTATCGACCGCGGCGGCAATCGGGACCGCCAGGGTTTCCATGGTCGCGAGCGTAATGGCTGCGCTATCGCGGAAGTGCTGTTGAATGCGTTCGACGGACATCGACTCTCTAATCTGTACTGCGGGTATCGCAAAATTTCCGCGTGGTGCGGCGTGCCGCAAGTTTAGCGCACTCGAGGGCATTCATTTTCACCCTTCTTTTATTAGCGTCTGTTTTAGCTCTCGTGTGCTTCCGGTTGAAACGCGTCGCGCAGCCACACGAGCCGGCCGCTCTCGAACGCGATCACATCGAAGCGGCACGCGGGCGGCGTTCGCGCCTGCGTGTGAGCTTCGCCGTCCGCACCGGCGCCGCGCCACGTCGCGAGAAAGTAGCGCGCCGCCCGCAGCACGCGCTGCTGTTTGCGCCACCCCACGCTAGCCGCCGCGCCGCCGAATTCCGGCCGCGCGCGGGCGCGCACTTCCACGAAAACCAGCGTGCCGTCGCGCTCGCGCATCACGAGATCGAGTTCGCCGCCGCGGCAATTCACGTTGCGCGCGACCAGCGCCAGGCGCTCGCGCCGCAAAAACGCCAGTGCGTGCGCTTCGAAACGCGCGCCTGTCGCGCGGCGTTGGGCATTCGACTGCGCTCGCGCGCAAAAGTTGTCTGCGCGTGCGCGTTCGTTCGCGCCGCTTCCCTCGGGTGCGCTCGCGCCCGCGTGGCACAATGTCGGCCTCTTTACCTGCATTCGCGCGTTGCGTGTCATGACGTCCCTCTCGTCCCCCTTCGAACTCGCACAGGCCCAGCAGTATCCGGCCGCCACGCTGTACGTCGTGGCCACGCCCATCGGCAATGTCGCCGACATCACTTTGCGCGCGCTGCACGTGCTCGGCCTCGTCGATCGCATCGCCGCCGAAGACACGCGCAACACCGGCCAGCTCCTCGCGCGCTACGGTATTTCGAAGCCGCTCGTCGCCGTGCACGAGCACAACGAGCGCGAGGCGGCGCAGCGCGTGATCGAATTTCTGCGCGCGGGCGAGCGTGTGGCCTGCGTGTCCGACGCGGGCACGCCAGGCATTTCCGATCCGGGCGCGAAGCTCGTGGATGCCGTGCGCGCCGCCGGCCTGAACGTCGTGCCGCTGCCCGGCGCGAGCGCGCTCGCAACGGCGCTCTCCGCCGCCGGCGACTGGGTCTCGACCTTCACGTTCCTCGGCTTTCTGCCGCCCAAGCCCAAGCAACGAGCAACCGCACTGCAGCCGCTCGCCGCGCATACGCACGCGATGGTGTTTTACGAAGCCCCGCATCGCATCGTCGAAACCGTGCAGTCGCTCGCCGATGCGTTCGGTCCCGCGCGCCGCCTCCTCATCGCCCGCGAATTGACGAAGCTACACGAGTCGCTCTGGAGCGGCACCCTGGCCGAAGCGCCAACGTGGCTCGCAGGGGATGCGAACCGTCAGCGCGGCGAGTTCGTGCTGGTGGTGGAAGGCGCGTGCGAGCAGGCGGAAGGCGAAGCCGATCACGACGCGCTCTTGCGCGTGCTGCTTCAGGAAGTGCCGGTGAAGGGCGCGGCGAAGATCGCGGCGGCGCTCACGGGCGCGTCGCGCAACGCGCTCTACGCGCGGGCGCTGGAATTGAAGGGTGCAGGCGAGGAAGAAGAGGACGACTGAGCCGCCAGCCGAAGCCGTCAAAAGCACGAGCCAGAAAAACCGAAGGGCCGCCCAACAAGGCGGCCCTTCGCGTATGCATCCCGTTACCAGGCGGTTCAGCTTTGGGCGCGTCGCGGCGCACTCGGCGCCACGCCCAAACGAAAGCGCTTAGTGATCGATGTTCGAGTTCGCGGCAACCATCTCCGCTTGCGCTGCCTTCGCTTCCTGGCGCGTGAGGCCTTCGATGTTCACCTTCGCCGTACCGGCGTGCTGCACGCCAAGGATCTTGGCGGCGGCATACGAGAGGTCGAGCACGCGGCCACGCGCGTACGGGCCACGGTCGTTGATCTTCACCACCACCCACTTCGACGTGCTGGGCACGCTCACGCGCACATACGAGCCGAGCGGCAGCGTGCGGTGCGCAGCCGTGAGCGCCTTCATGTTGAAGCGCTCGCCGCTTGCGGTGCGGCGGCCGTGGAACGCGCGGCCGTACCACGAGGCGCGGCCGGTCTGGTGGAACGAGTGGACGTCCGGGCTGTTCTCGTCGATCGCCTCAGCGTTCGCGAGCGAGTTGTCCTTCTCGGTGCCCGATGCGGGCAGCGCAGCGAGCGCGGAGCCGTAGCCCTGCGGCGCGGTGAATGCGGCGTCCTTCGTGCGAAGGGCGTCGCTGGCCGCCTGGTCCTGCGGGCCAGGCGGCATGGCGCAACCGGCCAGAATGGACACGGCTGCGAGACTCCCGAGTCGTCGTCGAGTCAGTCTAAGGTTCATAACATTGCCATCACGTTTTCGAAGCCCGCCCCGCGCCATGTGTGCGCGTTGTCGGAAAGGCTTCGGCGGTCGCAGGCATGGCTTCGCGCCATCGCTCGCCTGGAATGAAAAAGGCGAACGCGTGCCAATGCCCGGATGCAGCCCTAATAAGCCGCTAACCGCTAGTTATCTTTCACGTCTGGCGCAACCTGTCCCCGGCAGCCTGACCAGACCCCACATGCCGCCATCGAACGATGAAACTCGTTCAGGCGCGCCGGAAACTCTCGGCGCACAGGAACGGCGGCGTAGGCCCCACCCAGCGTCACGGCATGTAGGCCGTTGCAGGCGCGTGGCACCTGGCTGGGCAAGACGTGCGGCGTCGAACGGATCGACACCTGATTTGCCATCTTGTAAGGCAGCCTCTTCGGCCAGCCTTCAACGACAGCACTGCTTGACGGCGATGTATGCGACCTCTTTTTTTACGAAGGTCACACCGCCCTTTGAAAGCACGAATTCCGTGCGTGATGGGTCGCATTATACCCAAAAGTTATTCCTGTCACGCCTCTGCCCCACAAATCTCCATGATTTTTCACTATTGGCGTAACAAAGCCGTTCGTCTTGCGCCGCCGCATCCCTTGTCAGACAAGGGATTTCGGCCGACGCGAGCAGCGTCGGCGGCACTTCCTGCACCCCGGTACAATCGATCCTTTGGCTGGGGTCGCCGGCGCGCACCGTCGCTTTCGAATCGTTGCTGCGCCCGCCCCGCGAGACCCGAACCCCCACGATCCCCGCATGAAAGTCACGCTGATTCCCGTCACGCCGTTCCAGCAAAACTGCTCGCTGCTCGTCGATGAAACGACGAACCGCGCCGCCGTCGTCGATCCGGGCGGCGACCTCGAACGCATCGAAGCCGAGATCGAGCGTCAGGGCGTGCAGCTGGAAAAGGTGCTGCTCACCCATGGCCACCTCGACCACTGCGCCGGCGCGAAGGCGCTCGCCACGAAGTTCGGCGTGCCGATCGAAGGCCCGCAGGAAGACGAGCGCTTCTGGATCGACCAGTTGCCGCAGCAGAGCGTGCGCTTCGGCTTCGGCCACGCCGAAGCGTTCGAGCCCACGCGCTGGCTTCACGACGGCGACACGGTGCGCTTCGGCAGCGAGGAACTCGAGGTCTATCACTGCCCCGGGCACACGCCGGGCCACGTAATCTTCTTCAGCCGCAAGCACCGGGTCGCCACGGTCGGCGACGTGCTGTTCGCGGGTTCGATCGGCCGCACGGACTTTCCGCGCGGCAATCATGCGGACCTGATCCGTTCGATCCGCGAAAAGCTCTGGCCGCTGGGCGACGACATCACGTTCGTGCCGGGCCATGGCCCGGTTTCGACATTCGGCGAGGAGCGCCGCTCCAACCCCTACGTCGCAGATGGCGTACCTGGATGAGAGTGAAAAGTACGATGAATCAAGCCGCTATTGAGGAGATTTACGTCAGCACCGACGTCGAGGCCGATGGTCCCATTCCCGGCCCGCATTCGATGCTGAGTTTCGCTTCGGCGGCGTACACCGCCGACAAGCGTTTGATCGCCACGTTCTCGGCCAATCTCGAGATGCTCGAAGGCGCGGCGCCGCATCCGGTGCAGGCCGCCTGGTGGGAGACGCAGCCCGAGGCCTGGGCCGCGTGCCGCAAGGATCTGCAAGACCCGGCGGCGGCGCTCGTCGCCTATGTCGAATGGGTGGAGGCGCTGCCCGGCAAGCCGGTGTTCGTGGCAATGCCGGCGGGCTTCGATTTCACCTTCATGTTCTGGTACATGATGCGCTTCGCCGGGCGTTGCCCGTTCTCGTGGTCGGCGCTCGACATCAAGACGCTCGCCTTCGCGATGACGGGCCTGCCGTACCGCAAGTGCATCAAGCCACGCTTTCCGAAGCACTGGTTCGACGATCATCCGCACACGCACGTCGCCCTTGACGACGCGATCGAGCAAGGCGCCCTCTTCTGCAACATGCTGGCCGACTTGCGCGCGCAGCAAGCCGCGCTCGCTGCTGATGGGGACGACTCAGGGCAAAACGCCGCGAGCACTCCGGCAAATTAGGTAATCTCCCTCATCACCTGCGCTTCGCATTGCGTTCTCTTCTCCTGGCCTCTAACATTCAGGAATACAGCGACGCAATGGAGGCGCAGTTGACACTCGATACGTTCTCTCAGAAGATCCTGCGCCTGCTGCAGCTCGACGCGCGCCGTTCGGTCCAGGAAATCTCCGACCAGGTGGGGCTCTCCAGCACCCCTTGCTGGCGCCGCATCAAGGACATGGAACAGTCGGGCGTGATCCAGCGCTACACGGCGCTGCTCGATCGCGAAAAGCTTGGCCTGCATGTCTGCGCACTCGCGCATATCCATCTCACGCGCCACACCGAAGGCGGCGTCGAAGCCTTCGAACGCGAGATCGCCACCTGCCCCGAAGTCACCGAGTGTTACAGCACCACGGGCGAATCGGATTACATCCTCAAGATCGTTGCGCCCGACATCAAGGCCTACGACGCCTTCCTGCACGAGCGCATCTTCCGCATTCCCGCGGTGGCGCAGGTGCGCACGAGCGTCGTGCTGCGGGAAATCAAGTTCGATACGCAATTGCCGCTGTGAAGCCGGCATAGCGCGGCGGCTTCTCTGCCGCGCTATGCGCCTTCCAGCCGCACGGCGCGATTCAATGTGCCTCGCGCGGTTTGTCGTGCACGGCCAGTGAGCCATGCGCATCGAGCGGCTGCATGACGTCGAGCTTGCTCGCGCCAAGGCGGGCGCGCAGCGCTTCCAGGTCCACGGAGGCCGCGCGGCGCGCGTCGTCCGCCGCGGCCAGCACCACCTGAATCTCCAGCCCCGTGCTCAAGTAGTGCAGCGTGATGCCTTCGACATGCACGTCATGCTCCGCCAGCGCGTTTCGCAGGCGTTCCGCCACGTCGTCGCGCGCGGGCAGGTTGGCTACGGACCGCACGTGCATGTCGTCTTCGGGATCGACGTGAATCAGCGCGTCGAGCACGCGTGAATCGGTGAGCAGGCGAGCGCGCGCCGTCTCCGCGATGTAGTGCCCTTCCGAAACCGAAATCAGCGGATCGACGAGGATGTGCGCATCCACGAGCGCGAGGTCGCCGGTCTTGCGCGTGCGCATCTCGTGCACGTCGAGCACGCCCGGCGTGTCCATCAGCAGCGCGCGCAGGTCCGCGGCGGCGGCTTCGTCGAGCGCGCGGTCGGAGAGGTCCTGCAGCGCGTCCCAGCCGAACACCCAGCCCATGCGCGCGACCATGAAGCCGACAATGGCCGCCGCGATCGGATCGAGCAGTCGCACGCCCGCGAGGCTGCCCACGATGCCGATCGCCACGACGAGCGACGACGCCGCGTCCGAACGCGCATGCCACGCATTGGCGATCAGCATGGCCGAGCGCACGCGCTGCGCCTCGCGCAGCATGTAGCGGAAGAGCCCTTCCTTGGAAACCAGCACGAGGAGCGCCACGACCAGCGCGCTCACGTGCAGCGCCGGAATATCGCCGAGATTCATGATGCGCGTGCCGGCGCGCACCAGCATGCCGACGCCCACCGCAATCAATAATGCGCCGAGGAATAACGACGCGACCGTCTCATAACGGCTGTGGCCGTAGTTATGATCGGCGTCCGGCTTTGCACCGCTATGCCGGTTGGCCAGCAGCACGACGAAGTCGGAAACGATATCGGCCAGTGAATGCACGCCATCGGCGATCAACGCCTGCGAATGCGCAAGCACGCCGATGACGATTTGCAGCACCACCAGCACACTATTGACGGCAACGCTGACCCACGTCGTGCGGCGCGCGACCTCGTGTTTATCTGATAACGGCGGGGCGGAGGAGGAAGTCATGCGCGGCGCGAGAGCAAATTAGGGAATAACCGCGATTGTAGCTAGCGTGTGCGTCGATTTTATGGATACCCCTAAAAATCTCTTTTAAATCAGATGCCTACAATACCAGGAAGCATTCGCATTCATGCCGCGGACACGGCTCGATCCAATCGCGCGTGGCGCAGAAAATCAAAAAGCCGCGCGTCCCCGGACTGCGCGGCTTCTTGTTTTCGAGAATCGGGAGATACCTCGCCCGACTCCGCTCCTGCTTTCACTCATGCGCAGCGCGTTCAAACGCGCCGCTGACAAGTTGATTTACTTCTGGATCAGAAAACGATCGCGGTCTTGACCGGCGATCCAGCGCGGCGGCTTGCCGCGGCCCGACCAGGTGCTGCCGCTGTCGGGATCGCGGTATTTCGGCGCGACGCTCGCACGCGAACGGCTGGCTGCCTTCGCGGCTTTGGCGCTGGCGCGGCCGCCACCGAGTTCTGCCAGGGTAATGCCGTAGTCGGACATTTTCTGCTTGATTTCGTCGAGGACCTCGGCATATTCGCGAGCCTTCGCCTCTTCAATCTGCTTTTCCAGCTTTTCTCGCTGAGCGAGGAGTTCCTTGTAGGAAGACATAGGTGCCCTTGTGGTTTGATCTTAATGGCTACTGATCTCGCGCCAGTATGCCGATTGATAGATGCGTGCCTCGGAAATCGGTGGCGAGATTAACACAGATTTGAATGTCGGGATGCGTGTAAGCAATAAAAATAATTAAAGCCAGATTTCCAATCCACGGCCTTCCTGCAAGCGTCTAACTCATTGTCATTTCGTGCAAATCGGTATTTTTACTAAATCCTGCTTTTGCCAGATAAATCCACGTCTCATAATTAGCAGCGGATGAAAATTAAATGCGTTGAAATACGTCAAACATTTCATCGCATGACAACTTTGCACCAATCAACGGGGACAGAAACCGGTTGCTGCGAAGCAGCATGAGACGACACGCTATATAGAACGGCGGATAACGCCCGCGTGGGCAGAAAATCCCGTCATTGCGTATGGCGCTCAATGCAGTCTGCTAGCGCCGCATGCAAGGATTGCAAATCTGGCTGCGGCGCATCGAAAACGAAGCGCGTGCGGGCGCCGTCGATCACGAGATCGGCGCCGTAGCGATCCACGCCCGCGAGATCCAGTCCGGCGCGGCGCGCGGCGTGCGTTTCGAAAAAGCGGATCAGCGTGGTTTCTTCGGCGGGAGCGAGCGGCGCCAGCGTGTCGAGGTCGGCGCCGTCCATCCAGCCCATCGCGCCAAAGCCGCCGATATAGCGCAGCCGCTCGACGTGCATGGCCCAGAAGGTGAAGTCGCCGAGCGCGAGATAACGCTCGGCGTCCGGGTGATAGCGCACGTAGCGCCGCGCCAGCGCCTCGTTCGCTGAGTGGGCCGCCGCCTCGACCGGCTCGAAGCGGCCGAGCAGCGTGGCGCGCGGGGCGTTCAGCACGTCGGCGTCGCTTGCGTGCGCGACGAGAAAGCCCGCGCGCGGGTCGTCGAGCAGATTGCGCGTGTGCTCGGCCAGGCGGCTCACCAGGATCACCGGGCGGTGCCGCGCGTCGGGCGCGAACGGCAGCAGCGTGGGGTACGGGAAACCGCGCGGCTCGCACGAGTGCGTGGCGAGCGTACCGGTGGGCGCCTGGTGCAGCAGATGCAGCGGGGCGTGGGCGGGAATCTTCAAGGGCGCGTCCTCGAGCGATGGATCCTGCCGATATTAGAGCAGCTGGCCCGGCGAATGCGCTGCGACAGGCCAGTCGCACCTTCGTTAGAATCATCGTTTGCTTTCAGGCGCCTTCCTGGTCCCTTCTCTTCCTTCTGCCCGGAATTCCCGTGTCCGACCGACCGACCGATCCCGCCCTCGCCGTGGCGAGCCCAGCCGCCCACCATCGGGCGCTGCCCGCCGCCACGCGCCATCGCGCGCGCATCGCGACCATGGCGCTCTTTTTCGTCGCCGGCATGATGTACGCGTCGTGGGGCGTGCACGTGCCCACCGTACGCGACAAGTTCCATCTGAGCCCGGCGCTGCTCTCGTATGCGCTGTTCGCGGTCGCGGGCGGCTCGATCGCCGCGATGACGACCATCGGCGGCTGGATCGCGCGCGTGGGCTCGCGCCGCGCCTGCCTCACCGGCGGCCTGACGATGTCCGTGTGCGGCGCGCTGATCCTGGTGGTGCCTTATTACTGGATGCTGATCGTCGTGCTCGCCTTTTTCGGCGTGGGCATGGCCACGCTCGACGTCGCCATGAACGCCGAAGCGAGCGCCGTGGAAGAAGCCGTCGCCAAGCCGATCATGTCGGGGCTGCACGGCATGTTCAGCCTGGGCGGCATGGCGGGCGCGGCGATTGGCGGCGCGCTGCTCGCGCGCGGCATGGCGCCGGCGCTGCATCTCTTTCTCGCGTCGGCGCTGGCGGCGCTCGTGCTGTTCGTCTCGTGCCCGGCCGTGCTGCCGCACGTGCCGCACGCCACGCACGGCGAGCACGCGAAAACCGGCAACCGCTGGCGCACGCCCGCGCTGTGGGCGCTCGGCGCCATCGCGCTCATCGCCCTGATCGCGGAAGGCGCGATGTACGACTGGGCCACGGTCTACATGCGCGACGTCGTGCTCTCCACGCCGGCGCTCGCGAGCGCGGCCTACGCGGCGTTCTCGGGCGGCATGGCCGCGGCGCGCTTCGCCGGTGACGCCGTGCGCGCGCGCTTTGGCGCGCCCCAGCTCGTGATGGCGAGCGCCTCGCTCGCGTGCGCGGGCATGATCGGCGCGCTGCTGCTGCCGTACTCGTTCACCGCGCTCACGGGCTTCACGCTGATGGGTCTCGGCCTCGCCAACATGATGCCGGTGCTGTTCGCGGCCGCCGCGCGCGTGAAAGGCATCCACGCGGCCGAAGGGCTCGCGCACGTCGCGGGCATCGCCTATTTCGGCTTGCTGTTCGGGCCGGTGGTGATCGGCGGCATCACGCAGGTGACCAACCTCACGGTCGGGCTCGCCGTGGTGGCGTTGTGCGCGGCGCTCGTGGCGTTTGCGGGGCCGAAGGTGTTGCGGCGGTTGGGAATCTAAAAGCGCATCGAATACTGCGTCGCTCGCAACCTCAAAAAAAAGCCCGAAGGCCCAGTTCTAAACTGAGCCGCGGGCTTTTCCAATCGCGTGAGCGAAATCGCTAAGCGCGATTTACATCTTCACGACGTCGAGCAGCGACTTCTTGCCCGACTTGTAGTTGTACAGCGAAATCACGCCGTGCTTGAGGTCGCCCTTCGAATCGAAGGTCGTCTCGCCAATCACGCCCTTGTAGTCCGTCGTCGGCATTTCGGCGAGGATCTTTGCCGGATCCGTCGAGTTCGCACGCTTCATTGCATCGACGATGATGTACACAGCGTCATACGTGAACGGTGCGTAGATCTGGATCGGCTGGCCGAAGCGCTTCTCGAACTTGGTTTCGAATTCCTTGCCGCCCGGCATCTTTTCGAGCGCCATGCCCGCTTCCGAACACACGATGTTGTCGGTCGCGTCGCCGGCGAGGTCCGCCAGCTTGTCGGTACAGACGCCGTCACCCGCGAGCACCTTCGCGCGCAGGCCAAGCTGCTTGGCTTGCTTCGCGAACGGGCCGCCAGTGGCGTCCATGCCGCCGTACATGATCGCGTCGGGGTTTTCGCCCTTGATCTTCGTCAGAATGGCGCGGAAGTCCACGGCCTTGTCGTTCGTCGCGTCATGCGACAGCACGTTCATGCCGAGCGACTTGGCGGTCTTCTCGAATTCGTTCGCGAGACCCTGGCCATAAGCCGTCGAGTCGTCGACCACGGCAACGGTCTTGACCTTCAGGTTCTTCGCCGCGTAGTTCGCGAGCGCCGGGCCCTGCTGGGCGTCGGTCGCCACGACACGGTAGGTCGTCTTGAAGCCTTGTTGCGTGTAGGCCGGGTTCGTGGCCGACGGCGAGATCTGCAGGATGCCTGCATCGCTGTAGATCTTCGACGCCGGGATCGACGTGCCCGAGTTCAGGTGGCCGACGACGGCAACGACCTTGTCGTCGACGAGCTTCTGCGCGACCTGGGTGGCCGTGCGCGGGTCAGCTGCGTCGTCTTGTGCGTCGAGCACGAGCGTGACCTTCTGGCCGCCGATCACGAGGCCCTTCGCGTTGATCTCTTCGACTGCGAGACGTGCACCGTTTTCGTTGTCTTTACCGAGGTGCGCAATCCCACCCGTGAGCGGCGCGACGTGGCCAATCTTGACCGTAACGTCTGCGCTCGCTGCCGTTGCGAACGACGCGAACATAATGGCCGCAGCGCTGATCGGCAACAGCTTGTGAAGCTTGATAGTCATGTAAGTCTCCAGTTTCGAACCCAAAAGCTACGTAATCGCCCAGTGCTCCCGCGCCCCGAACGTGTCGCTCCCCGTGCGGACGACCACGCAGGATGCATCCTTGATGCACCTGGCCAGTATGGCGAATGGCCCGTTCATGGCGGGCCGCCCATCCATACTTGCGCGCAAGTGTAGGTGATCAAATTAATTTGGGGGACTTTTTTCAGATATTGGTGCGAGTACCAATATGCGTGCTGCAAGAACAGTTCGAAACCCTGATCAATCGGCCGCAAGCCTTATGTAATAAGGCATCCCGACTTTGGATCCAATTACTGGGATATTCCCTGAGGGGTCCCGAGCGAATCGTTTTTGAGTTTATTTGACGGGAGTTATTGGTGTGTTAGCGCAGGCGTTCCGGGAATACACCAGGGAGCGTCGCGACCATATGAAAATCCCTCGCATTCGCGATAACGTTTGCGAGTCGCGCGGCTGTTGAGCACGCGCTTTTTTTGCGCGTGCCGGTTCAAGTAAGCATTCGATTAATTTCGGACGCCGATGCGTTGCAGACTCGCATCTCATGCGGCCGCGTGCCTCACGCGTCGTGACTGAGTTGGCCGGGTAGTTTGCTGAGTAGTTGGCCGAGAAGTTTGCTGAGAAGCGCGCGCCATTCGGCATCGAGCGCTGCGACGATTTGCGCTGCGCCGAGACCTGCCTCGCGCGTGCGCGAAAGCGGTGCGCCCTGCCCCGACCACAACGAAAGATAATCGCCGTCGTTCTCGCGCGCCGCGTGCTGCCGCAACGGCTGCGTGAGCGCGTTCTGCACGGGGTACGGCGCGACCGCCTCGGGACGCGCCTCGAGTTGCTGCATCAGCGGATTGCGAATGCCGCGCGCGTGGCGCCCGGTGATTGCGCGCGTGACCGAGGTCGCGGTATCCGTCGACGCACGCAACCGCGCCTTCCAGTCGGCGGGAATCGCACTTTCCGCGCAGCCGAGAAACGCGGTGCCCATCTGCACGCCTTGCGCGCCCAGCGCGAGCGCCGCGACGATGCCGCGCCCGTCCATGATGCCGCCCGCCGCCAGCACCGGCAGGCCGCTTGCACCGGGTACAGCGACTGCATCCACGAGTTGCGGCACCAGCGCCATCGTGCCGACGAGCGCGTGCGGCGCCTCGCCGATGAACGTGCCGCGGTGCCCGCCCGCTTCGGCGCCTTGCGCGACGATCGCATCCGCACCCGCGTCGCGCCACGCGAGGGCTTCGGCCACGTGCGTGGCCGTACCCATCACGTAGCTGCCCGCCGCGTGCAGGCGCGCAACATCGGCGTTGGGCAAGAGGCCGAACGTGAAGCTCACCACCGGCACGCGCAGCTCGATCACCATGTCGAGTTGCGCGCGAAAGTCAGGCGCGTAACGTGCGAGCGCCTCAGCGGGCGGCAGGCCGAACTGCGCCGCCACCGGATCGATGGCTTCGAGCGCGCGGCGCACAGTGGCGTCGTCGGGATGCGCGGGGTCGAGCACGAACAGATTCACGCCGAAGGGCTGGTCGGTGAGCGCGCGAATCGCGGCGACTTCGCTCGCGATCTTTTCGGGCGCGAGCGCGGCCCCGGCGAGAAAACCGAGCCCGCCCGCGTTGGACACCGCCGCGACGAGCGCGGGTGTCGTCGGGCCGCCCGCCATCGGCCCCTGCACGAGCGGCAGGCGCAAACCGAAGCGGCGGCTGAACGGCGTGGAAAAGTCGGGCGACGTGCGCAACGCGGGAGCAGAACTCATGAGGCGATCCTTGTATGGCTGAATGAGCGATGACGGTACAAATCGCTACCGACTCTAGCCAAAGCCCTCGTGCCCGAAAAATGAATAATCGAGATCATTACGATCCGCTTGCGAGAACGAGTTTTCGGTGGCGTGCGCTGCAGAGAGTCAAGGGCCTATGGCAAACTGGCTCCCCGATTTCGCGACGCGCCGCGGGCAGTGTGCGAGCCGCCTGCCAGCCCACTGCGGCGCGTCGCATGACTCATTGATGAAGACGGAGAAACAACATGAGCGTTTCGACCCAATGGATCGACATTCCCGCCGGCAATGACAGCTTCGGCGCGTACCTCGCGCTGCCCAAGGGCGGCAAGGGTCCCGGCATCGTCATCCTGCAGGAGATCTTCGGCGTGAACGGGCACATCCGCGACGTCGTCGAGCAATACGCGCTCGACGGCTACGTGGCGATCGCCCCCGACGTGTTCTGGCGCGCGGCCCCGCGCGTCGAGCTCGACTACGTGGGCGCGGACCGCGATCGCGGCATCGCGCTGATGCAGAAGACGGACGTCAACCTCGTGGTCGAGGACATCGCCGCGACGGCGGCCGCGCTGCGCGCGCTGCCCGAGTGCACGGGCAAGGTCGCGGCGATCGGCTACTGCTTCGGCGGGCGTCTTGCCTACCTGGCGGCCGCCGGTGGCTCGGTGGATGCAGCGGTGTCCTACTACGGCGGCGGCATCCAGAATCAGCTCGATCTCGCCGACAAGGTCACCAGGCCGATCCTCTTCCACTACGCCGAACTCGATCACGGCATTCCGCTTTCGGCGGTGGGCCAGGTCAAGGAGCGCTTCGCGGGCCGCCCGAACGCCGAGTTCCACCTGTACCCGAACGCCGATCACGGCTTCAACTGCTCGGTGCGCGGCTCGTACAACCAGCACGCTTCGGCGCTCGCGCACGGCCGCACGCTGAGCTTCCTCGCCGAGCATCTGTAATACCCTGGTCTCGCGGGCGGCGGCGCCTGTTGCGTCGATGCCCGGCTGTCGTTGCGCACGCCTTGATGCATCGATGCGCGCGCAACGACAAACCCGGCGGGCGCGCCGCCCGCTTACACTCCTTGCGTAGCCCGTATCGCTTAAGCCCGGCCCAACCCGACGACGAGGAGTACGCGCCTTGCAGTCCGACTATCTGGAATACGACGCCATCGGCCTCGCCGATCTCGTGCGCCGCCGCGAGGTGAGTGCGCGCGAGTTGCTCGAGACCGCCATCGCCCGCGCGGAAGCCACCAATCCCGCGATCAACGCCATCGTCCTCAAGGACTATGAAGCGGCGCGCGAGCGCGCACGGCGCATCGAGGCGTCCGGCAACGGCGTGAACGCGCTGAGCGAAGGGCCGCTCGCGGGCGTGCCGTTTCTCGTCAAGGATCTCGGCGCGGCGGTGGCCGGGCTGCGCATGACGCTCGGCAGCCGCCATTACCGCCACTACATTCCCACCGCCGACGCGCCCGTGGTCGCGCGTTTTCGCGCCGCGGGCCTGAACATCTTCGGCAAGACGAGCGCCTCGGAACTCGGGCAGATGCCCTACACCGAACCCGAGCTGTTCGGCCCCTGCCGCAACCCGTGGAACCTCGATCACACGCCCGGCGGCTCGAGCGGCGGCGCGGCCGCCTCGGTCGCGGCGGGCATCGTGCCGCTCGCGCATGCGTCCGACGGCGGCGGGTCGATCCGCATCCCGGCGTCGTGCTGCGGACTCTTCGGCTTCAAGCCGTCGCGCGCGTTCCAGCCGGCGTCCGACGTGCCGCCGCCGCCCGGCGCGCTCGGCGTCGATCTCGCGGTGTCGCGCAGCGTGCGTGACAGCGCGCTGATGCTCGACCTGATCGCCGGCGATCCCGCGCTGCCTGCCGGCGCGCCCGGCACCTTCCTCGCCGCCGCGCGCGCGCCGCTCGATGGGTCGAGGCCGCTCGCCATCGCGCTGTTGACCGAGCCGATGTTCGCGGACACGCTCTCGCCGGAAGTACGCGACGCGCTTGACGACGCCGCCGAACTGCTCACGTCGCTCGGCCACCGCGTGGAGCCGTATTCGCTGCCCGTGAACTACGCGCAGGCGCGCGAAGCGTTCCTCATGCTGTGGTCGGTGGTGGCCGAACAGTACGTGCTGCACGCGGACGACATCACCGGCACGAAGCCGCGCCGCCAGGAGTTCGAGATCGCAACGTGGGCCATGGCGCACATCGGCCAGAAGCTCGGCGAGCGCGAGCTGCCCGCGGCGCTCGACGTGCAGCAGCGCATCACGGCGCAACTCGCCGACCTGATGAAGCGCTACGACGTGCTGCTGTGCCCGACGCTCGCGGCGCCGCCGGTGAAAATCGGCGAACTGAAGCCGAGCCAGAGCGAGCGCATCCAGATGCGCGCGGTCACGGCCATGCCGATGGAAGTGCTGATGAGAAAGCTGCTGACCGAAGCCTCGAACAAGGCGTTCGCGTGGGCGGGCTGCACGGAGCTTTTCAACCTGACGGGCCAGCCGTCGATGTCGGTGCCGCTCGCGTGGAACGCACGTGGGCTGCCGATCGGCGTTCAGTTCGCCGCACGCGAGGGCAACGACGCGTTGTTGCTGCGCCTCGCGGCGCAACTGGAGGCGGCGCGCCCGTGGTTCAACCGTCGGCCGCCTTTGCTGCAGGCGCGGCTCTAGCGCGCCTGCGCTTTCATGAACGACGTGCGCGGGCAGCCAGGCGCGTGGGGTCTACGTACTGCGCGCCCGCGCCGATTCATCACGCCTTCTTGTTATAGGCGCTGCACCAGCCCTTGCCCGCGACCTGCTTGCCGCCGAACATCGGGCACGGCGCGAACGCGTCGGTGGCCTTGCCCTGGTAGAACGTGCAGTTGCTGCAGTCCTGGCCGGCCGCGTACTTCGCGAACTTCGCCTTGTCGACCTTGGTCGCGTCGAGCTTGTAGCCGAGCGCCTGGGAGGTGGGATCGGATTCGGCAGCCTTGGGCGCGTCGGCGAAGGCCTGGCGCGAAAGCGCGAGCGTCGAAGCGACGCCGATGCTCGTGATCAGAAAGCTGCGGCGGGACGATTTCATATGACTCACTCCAGTATTGTGGCGATTCGTTCGCTGGGTTTTCGCGCGGCGCCGTGCTGTGGCGCGCGCCGCGCATGCCTCTGAGCCGCTCTGGTGGCGGCGTCGCGAAGAAGCTTAACAACGAAGCAAGCCCCGGTGACGCTGCAATGCCGGAGATAAGTGAGCGGCATGATGCCGCTTAAGCGGAAGAACGGCGCAAGAAAGGCCCAAAGCCGGATCAATCGAACGAAGCCATCTCGCACACGCGCTGCGCGATCGCGAGCGAAGCCGTGAGCCCCGGCGATTCGATGCCGAACAGGTTCACGAGGCCGCGCACGCCGTGCGACGCCGCGCCCTGGATCATGAAGTCGGCGGCAGGCTCGCCCGGCCCGGAGAGCTTCGGGCGGATGCCCGCGTAGGCCGGCTGCAGCGCGCCGTCGGGCAGCGCGGGCCAGTAGGTGCGGATCTGCGCGTAGAAGGAATCGGCGCGGCGGGGATCGACGTCGTAATCGACCGCATCGATCCATTCGACGTCGGGGCCGAAGCGCGCCTGGCCGCCCAGATCGAGCGTGAGATGCACGCCGAGGCCCGCGTCGTTGGGCATCGGGTAGATGAGACGCGAGAACGGCACGCGACCCGACACGCTGAAGTAATTGCCGCGCGCCAGATAGAACGGCGGCACGTGGCGCGCGTCGAGCCCGCGAATGCGCCTGGCGAGCTTCGTCGCATAGAGGCCCGCGCTATTGATGACGCAGGCGGCGCGGAGGTCGATCGGCGCGCCGCCGCCCGTTCGCACCGTGAAGCCGCTGCCTTGCGCATCGATCGACTCGACCGGCGACTTCAGCGCGATCACGGCGCCGTCGCGCTCGGCGTCGCCTTGCAGCGCGAGCATGAGCTGATGGCTGTCGACGATGCCGGTTTGCGGCGAGTACACGGCCGCGACGCATTCGAGCGCCGGTTCGAGCGCGAGCGCCTCGCTGCCGCTGATGCGCGTGAGGTCGAACACGCCGTTTTCCTTGCCGCGCGCGCGAATCGCCTCGAGTTGCGGAATCTGGTTCGCCGCCGTCGCGACGAGCAGCTTGCCGCAGCGCGCGTGCGTGACGTTGCGCGACGCGCAGTACTCGTAGAGCATTTCGCGCCCGCGCACGCACAACGTGGCCTTGAGCGAGCCGCGCGGGTAGTAGAGCCCGGCGTGAATGACCTCGCTATTGCGCGAACTGGTGCTGGTGCCGATGGCCTCGGCGGCTTCGAGCACGATCACCTCGCGCCCGCGCGCGGCAAGCGCCCGCGCTATGGCGAGGCCGACCACGCCCGCACCGATCACCACGCATTCGATCTGGTCCATGTCCCTGCGTCCCGCCTTCGCAGCGCCGGCAGGCAAGCCAGCCGCACCGCGATCCTCTCTGCCATGGGGTCGGCAGCGCATCTGGCGCGCTGCCGCATGACAAAAATTGTACGCCGCCCGGCGGGGAGGCTACGCCAGACTCTCGCAAGGAAAGCGCGGAAGGGAACAAAGCAGGGGTGTCGCCGCGCTGCGCGTCCCGCTTTTCAAGCGAGGCACGCACCCGCCAAAGCGTCAGTTGGCGACGTTGCGAGCGTGGAAGAAGCCCGTGACCTGCTCGCGAGGCGCGGTATAGCCACCCATCGCGTATTGCTGCGGATAAGCCGGCGAATTCGGGTCCAGACTCAGTTCGCCGTGAGCACGGGCGCTGGCCAGCTCGGCCTTCACTTCGGCGCGCGTTTTCGGGGCGTTCGTGGCGACCGCCGCGACGGGAAGCGATTGAACCGCCGGCGTCGCCGTATCGCCGCCAGCGAACGCGGGCGCAGTAACAAAGGCGGTGGCGGCGCTGACCAGCAGGGCGGCAAGCGTAACGGACTGCTTCATGGCGATGCTCCTTCAAGGCGGTACCCGGCAAGCTTTGCAACCCATGCTGGCCAGCCGGCGGAATCCAGACAACGTGTCGGACACGTCGAAGCCAGTGTAAACACGGGCTATCGAAAAACCATCCCGATAAGCAACAAGTCAGCGTTGCAGCCACGACAACAATTCGCTTCAAATCAGCCCAATTGATTTATGGTTGTTGCGCTTCAATAACCAATCATTCGGCGCGCGATGGTTGAAGCGCCCCTGCCGCGTCCCCATGTTTCATGAACCGCTGCGGTCCGGCGTTTGCGAACCCGGTATAGGATCGATGGTCAGAACGTACCCGCCCCGCCGTAGCGTCGCCGACACTGTCGCCTCGCGCGGCGCCGTGCACGGAGCCACCCATATGAAGTTGTGGAAACATTGCCTTGCCCTGCTGCTCTGCGCCGCCCTCGGGGGAACGAGCGTGTGCGCGCTGGCGCAGGGAACCGCGCAGCCGGCTTATACGACGCCTTCGGAACCCCCCATCCTGCCGGGCACGCAAGCGCCGACGGAGCCCCCGCCACCGCCGCCTCCCCCGCCCGCGACCTCACGCGCCGTGACGCCCCCGCCCCCGGCGCCGCCCACTGCGCCCGCCGGGACCGCTGTGGCGCCCGCGACGGCGCCTGTCACCCAGGGCGCTGTCCAGTGGGAGCTGCAGGTCATGCGCGACGGCCAGCAAATCGACGCGTTCAATGGCACGACCTCGATCGGCCAGGCGCACACGGACACGCATCACAAGGTCGTCTCGCACAGCGTGGGCTGCAAGGATCAGCCGGCAGGCAGCATCGATCTGTCGCGCACGATCACCGTTTCGCCGCTGCAGGTGCGCGCGAACCTGGTCGTCCTGTCGGTCGAGGCGCAGGAAACGCTCGAAAACGACGCCGCGCCGACTACGCCCGAAGGCTGCCGGCTACCGCCGCAGCCGCGCCAGGTGAATGCGAGCCATCCGGGCCTGATCGTGCCCGACGGGCAGTGGGTGACCTGGCAGATCGTCGACCAGAACCCCTCGCTTGCGTACCGGGTGCGCGCGACGCTCGCGCCGCCGTCCGCACAGTGACCGCATCGATCCAACACACGACCCGGCGTGACCCAATCCGTTAGAAAAAACGCATGCGAAATCCCGAACAACCGCTCATCGACACCTCACTGAACAAAGACTTCGTCGCCGTGAGCTGGAATCTGCACAAGGGCCGCTCGCCGCTGGGCTTCGAGGCCTGGGAGGCCATGCGGCGCTGGGTGCAGTCCACCCATGCCGACGCGTGGTTTCTGCAGGAAGCGATGGCTCGCCGCTTGCCGCAACCAGTGCTCGCCTCGGCCTTCGGCGCGCAGCTGGGCGACCCGCTCGACGACGTCTGGCACTGCCAGGCCACCGAAATCGCCACCGCGCTCGAATTGCAGATCGCCCTCGGACCCAATGTGTTCAAGCCTTCATGGCGGCACGGCAATGCGATTCTCTCGCCGCATCCGCTCGATCTGGGCGGACGCTGGGACATCTCCGCGCACCGCTTCGAGCGGCGCGGGCTGCTCGTTGCGCGCGCAAACGTCGCCGGGCAGTCTGTCACGCTGCTGTGCGCGCACCTTGCGCTCACGCGCAGCGCGCGGCTGCGGCAGATGAACTGGATCGCGCACTGGATCGTGAAGGAAGCGCCGCAGGGGCCACTCGTGCTGGCGGGCGACTTCAACGACTGGCGCAACGACTCCGTGCCGCTCTTCGCGGAGCACGGGCTGCAGGAAGTCGCGACGCTGCTCGGCGAGCCGGCGCGCACCTTTCCGGCCTTCTCGCCGGCGCTCGCGCTCGACAAGATGTTCGTGCGGGGCCTCAAGCCCGTCGAGCTGATCCAGCCCGCGCAGGAGACCGCCTGGCTCTCCGATCACCTGCCGTACATGGCGCGCCTGCGGCTCGAAGACTGACGCGCCGGGCAGCGGCGCGTGGGTCACCCGAAGCATCCGAGCGACACTCACCGGCCACCGGCGCACGCAAGCCCGCGCTAATATGTCGCGTCGCGCGCGCCGCGTGTTTCGTCAGGTGTCCTCAGATGCATTACCTCGCCACGTTGCTGCAGATCGTTGTCGTCTATCTGTTTGCCCTCATCAGCCCCGGCCCGAACTTCTTCATGGTCACGCAGCTTTCGCTTGCCGGCCGGCGCGGCCTGGGTGTCGCTTCGGCGGCAGGCGTGGGCGTCGGCTCGACACTCTGGGCGGCGCTCGCCATGCTCGGCTTCGCCGCCGTGCTTCAGCACATCGGCTGGCTTTACAACGGCGTACGCGTGGCGGGCGCGCTCTACCTCGTCTGGTTCGGGCTCAAGCTGCTGCGCTCCGGCGTGCGCCGCGAGCTGGCCGCCGCGGCGCAGGCCGCGGTCGCACCGCTGCCTGCCGCCGACCGGCGCACGTGGCTGCGCACCTGGCGCGCGGGACTCATCACCTGCCTGACGAACCCGAAGTCGTGCGTATTCTGGACCAGCGTGTTCGCGGCCGTGTTTCCGGCGCATCCGCCGCTCTGGTTCTATGGCGTCGCGCTCGCCACGGTCGCCACGATGTCGTTCGGCTGGCATTGCAGCCTGGCTTTCCTGTTCGCCGACGACCGCACCCAGCGCGGCTACCGCCGCCTGCGCCGCCCGATCGACGCGTTTTGCGGCGCCGCGCTGATCGGGCTCGGCGTGAAGCTCGCGGCCGACCGCTAGGGCGCGCTGATGCGCCTCGCGCGCCGCGGCGCACCGTCGCACCACCGTTGCAGCGTCGAAAATGGCGCCATTGCGCGCGCATTGGCGCCTAAAAGCCGCGCCGAAACTGCCCCGTCAGCAGGGTCAATGCTGCGGGCTGTCAGACCTTCCGGTATCATTTAGCCGAAAATTCGCACACGCCGATCGCGTTTTTGCAATCTGGCGCGTGTCGCCAGCGGCAGGAGAACCCGCTCTCGCGGGTCCTGGCAAGGTCCGCTCCGGCCCGCGAGGCCGGGCGAAGTTTGACCCGCCCTTTTGCCGTCGCCAGCAGACCCCGCCGTTGCGTGTTGCGCCCGCGCGCGGTTGCCAGCACACCGCCGCAGCGAGCCACCCTCCCTTGCCGCGCAGGGGGACCCAACCCGGTCCAGGCAGATCGACAAGCAGGATCGACCGGGTCCTTGCGGCTCGAGCGCGGTAAAATGGCGGATTGCGCCTCGTTCGCAGCGGGGCGAACTGGCAAAACAACAGGGACTTGCCTGCCGTGGCGTAAAGCCTGGCCGCCGGGTCCCGGGCATATCGTCAAAGCTACGCTGTACTGGACAGCAGGCCGGCAGGATCGCCGCAGTCAGGCGGCGCTTGTTTCGCACTTCAGGAACCATGAGCAAATTCACCGAAGAAACCGTTCTGAGCGTCCATCACTGGACCGACACGCTTTTCAGCTTCACCTGCACGCGCGACCAGGCCCTGCGATTCGACAACGGCCAGTTCACCATGGTCGGCCTCGAAGTGGACGGCAAGCCGCTGATGCGCGCGTACTCGCTCGCGAGCGCCAACTACGAAGAGCATCTGGAATTTCTCAGCATCAAGGTGCCGGACGGCCCGCTCACGTCGCGCCTGCAGCACCTGAAGATCGGCGACAAGGTGCTGATCGGCAAGAAGCCCGTCGGCACGCTGGTGGCCGACAACCTGCTGCCCGGCAAGGTGCTGTGGCTGCTCTCGACCGGCACGGGCCTCGCGCCGTTCATGTCGATCATCAAGGACCCGGACATCTACGACCGCTTCGACAAGATCGTGCTCACCCACACCTGCCGTTTCGTCGACGAACTCGCGTACAAGGACTTCATCACCGAAGAACTGCGCGAGCATGAATACCTCGGCGAGATCGTGCGCGAGAAGCTGGTGTACTACCCGACCGTCACGCGCGAAGTGTTCGACAACCGTGGCCGGATCACCGAGCTGATCGACACGAAGAAGCTGTTCGGAGACCTCGATCTGCCGTCGTTCTCGCCCGAGCGCGACCGCATCATGCTCTGCGGCAGCACGCATATGCTGCGCGACACCGTCGAACTGCTCGAAAAGGCCGGCCTCACGGAAGGCAGCAACAACCAGCCGGGTCACTACGTGGTGGAAAAGGCGTTCGTCGGTTAAGCGCCCGCGCAAAGTCGCTCGCGACTCGAAGAACCGGAGCCCGGCGCTCCGGTTTTTTTTCGCCTGCGGAATTTTATTTGGCCCTTTATTTTGTCGTTGACGCAGTTACAGTTGTCACACAAATGAGATACCTTTCCTGTCAGTATTTTTCCTACATGACAAGGACGCGCGACCTCATGCTACACCTGAAGTTTGTCCGCTAACCCTTGTCCAGCCTGAAGTTTTTCTTTTTTTAAGATATTATCGCAGCGCAACATTGGACACACTGATACGTGTCCAGGGGCAGAGCCAGGTTGTTACTGGTTGTAAATTTCGTTACGCTGCGCCGTGCTGTTCACCGTCACGCCGGGGAGGCCAAATCCCGACGGACGTCTGACAGCAGGAACCGGTTCCTGAACGGGGGAATGATGGATACGTCGAGATACGCCGCGCCGAACGCGCGCACGCCCGTCGGCGATGCGCCGCGCGCCGCTCATGGCGTCGACGGCCTCGCCTTCCTCGCATGGTCCACTGCCGCCGACGAGGCGGCCACGGTGGCCGCGCTCGAAGACCTCGACCGCGCGCATCGTCAGATTGCCGCGCCTGCGCGCGGCGCACGCCGGCGTGGGAGCCGGGCGCTTGCCCACGGCAGCGCCGCCCAGTCCATTCACGCCGACGAAGCCGCCCGCCACCGGCTCGCGCGCGATCTGCACGACAGCGTGGGCGCGGAACTCGCCGCCACGCACTTCGCGCTCGCCAACGTCCACACCTGGCTGCCCGCCAACGCGCCGCCGCAATGCGCCGAGGCGCTCGCGCTCGTCGCCCGCTCGCTCGAAGCCGCCACCGGCGCGATGCGCCAGGTGCTCGACGGCCTGCATGCGCCGCACCTCGACGCGGGCCTGGCGCCCGCGCTCTCGTGCTGGGTGCGCAGCTTCGCGGCGCGCACGGGCCTCGCCGCCCGCGTGGCCGGCGCCAGCGACGACGCGCGCCTCGCCCGCCTGCCCGCCGAGGCCGCGCTCGCGGTGTTCCGCGTCGCCCAGGAAGCGCTCGCCAACGTGGCGCGCCACGCGCAAGCCACGTGCGCCGAGGTGCGGCTCGAAAGCACGGCGCGCCACCTCACGCTCACCGTCGCCGACGACGGCATCGGCCTCGCGCGCGTCGCAACCCGCACGCGCCGCAGCCTGCCGTGCGCTCACGGCGACGACAACGCCGACAAGCTTGAGAGCCGCTCCGGCCACTACGGCCTCGCCGGCATGCGCGAGCGCTGCACCGCCTTCGGCGGCTCGCTGCGCGCCGTCAAGGGCGGCATCGCGCGCGCGCATCACGACGACGCCCAGCAGGAGGCCGCTCCGCGCGGCACGACCGTGCGAGCGCGCTTCGCGTGGGACGCGCTGCTCGCCGTCTCCCAATCCGCCTCGCCCCTCCTCAACAAAGAAGGCGCCCGCTCATGACCCATCGCATCCTGCTCGTCGACGACCACGCCGTCGTGCGCCAGGGCGTTCGCCAGTTGCTGCTCGACCGCGGCATTGCCGCCGAGGTGATCGAGGCGCAAACGGGCGCCGAGGCGCTCGCGGCGATCGCGAAGCATGTGTGCGACGTGGTCCTGCTCGACATCTCGCTGCCGGACATGAACGGCGTGGAGGTGCTCAAGCGCGCCAAGAAAAAGGCGCCGCGCGTGCCGGTGCTGATGTTCTCGATGTATCGCGAGGATCAATACGCGGTGCGTGCGCTGAAGGCGGGTGCAGCCGGCTATCTCTCGAAGACGGTGGACGCCGCGCAGATGATCGCCGCGATCCAGCAGGTCGCCGCGGGCCGCAAGTACGTGAGCCCGGCCATGGCCGAAGCGCTCGCCGACTACGTGCTGGTGGACGGCGAGCAACTGCCGCACGAAAAGCTCTCCGACCGCGAATACCAGACGCTGTGCATGCTCGCCTCGGGCAAGCGTCTCACCGACATCGCGCACGCGCTCTCGCTTTCGGTGAAGACGGTGAGCGTCTACCGCACGCGCCTGCTCGAAAAGATGAAGCTCACCAACAACGCCGAGCTGACCTTCTATGTGATGAGCAACCGGCTCGTCGACCTCTCGCCTACCGTCAGCGCCTGAGAATCCGGCGCCCCCTGCGGCATCCAGGCGGCCTTCTCGCCACAACCCGTTGATCCGGAAATGAATTTCGCGGTTTGCGCAGGTCCCGGCAAGGATCGCGCTCGGGCGTCGCGGATTGCGGCGGAATCGTCCGCGTCAAACGAGCGTTTCCGACCCTGCTCGACCGGTCTCGCGCACGACTTCCGCTAAAATTAAGGGTTTCCCCCAAAGACATCCGGCACGCGAAGCCGGCGCAGGCGGGCGTGGGTCAACCACGGCTCCAGTTCCTCGCCTTCGCGCGTTTTACGTGGAGTTCCCCGCCAAATGTCCCTCTTTCGCAAGAAGAACGTCGAGCACATGTTGCAGGCGAGCGCCCAGGGCGCCGGCCTGAAAAAAGCACTCGGCGCGCTCGACCTCACCTTTCTCGGCATCGGCGCGATCATCGGCACCGGCATTTTCGTGCTGACCGGCACGGGTGCCGTGCAGGCCGGCCCGGCGCTCATGGTCTCGTTCCTGATCGCGGCCGTGGCCTGCTGCTTCGCCGCGCTCGCGTATGCCGAGTTCGCCTCGACCATTCCCGTGGCCGGTTCGATCTACACCTATTCGTATGCGACGCTCGGCGAGCTGGCCGCGTGGGTGATCGGCTGGGACCTGATGCTCGAGTACGGGCTCGCCACCTCCGCGGTCTCGGTGGGCTGGTCGGGCTACCTGCAGTCGCTGCTTTCCGGCTTCGGCCTCACGCTGCCCGCCGCGCTCTCGGCCGCGCCCGGCGCCGTGCCCGGCGTGCACACGCTCTTCAATCTGCCCGCTTTCCTCGTGATGATGGCGATCACGGGGCTGCTTTCCGTGGGCGTGCGCGAATCCACCCGCATCAACAACATCATGGTGGCGATCAAGGTGACCGTGGTGCTGCTCGTGATCGCCGTAGGCGTGTTTCACGTCACCCCCGCGAACTGGCATCCGTTCATGCCCAACGGCTGGCGCGGCGTGTTCGGCGCCGCGGCCGTGATGTTCTTCGCGTTCATCGGCTTCGACTCGGTGTCGTCCGCCGCCGAGGAAGTGAAGAACCCCAAGCGCGACCTGCCCATCGGCATCATCGCCTCGCTCGCCGTGTGCGCGGTGCTCTACGTCGCCGTGGCGGCGGTCGTGACCGGCATCGTGCCCTCGCCGCGCTTCGCCCATGTCGGCCACCCGGTTTCGTTCGCGCTGCAGGCGGTGGGCGAAAACTGGGTCGCGGGCTTCATCGATCTGGGCGCCGTGCTCGGCATGCTCACCGTGATCCTCGTGATGAGCTACGGCCAGACCCGCATCATCTACGCGATGTCGCGCGACGGCCTCTTGCCCGCCAAACTCTCGAAGGTGCATCCGCGCTTCGCCACGCCGTTCTTCACGACCTGGCTCGTCGGCGTTTTCTTTGGCCTGATCGGCGCGCTCGTGCCGCTGAACGTGCTCGCCGAGCTGATCAACATCGGCACGCTCGCCGCCTTCTCGATGGTGTCGATCGCCGTGCTCGTATTGCGCAAGACGCACCCGCACCTGCCGCGCGCGTTCCGCTGCCCGGGCGTGCCCGTGGTGCCGATTCTCGCGGTGGGTTCGTGTCTGTTCCTCATGATCAACCTCCAGCCGCTCACGTGGATCGCGTTCCTGGTCTGGACCGGGTTCGGCCTCATCGTCTACTTCGGCTATTCGCGCCGCCATTCGCGTCTCGCGCATGCACCGCACGAGCGAGTGCATCACGACTGATGCGCGCGTGATCTTCGCGGCGCTTCGATTCCGCCTGGATCGCCTTTGATCGCTGCACTGCAACGCAACGGCCCGCCCCGAGTCATCGAGGCGGGCCGTTTTTTTCACGTGCTGCAAGCATTCTGGAGGGTAAAACCCCGCGCAGCGAAATTCGGCAAATTGTGCTTTACTGTCCGGGCGTCACCCCCAGGCTTCACTGAACAGCAAGGCACCAGCCGGACCCAGATTCCGCTCCACCCGCATTCGTTCGATCCGCCCGAAGCGCCCCGCGTGGTTTGCGTGGCGCCGTGCGTTGCGCGCGCAAAGAGGCGCAACGCGTTAGACGGGCGAGTTTTCCTGCGGGCGGTTATGGCGGTCGATTCAGTGTGAAAAAGCGGGCCCAGGCAGGTCTCTATCCCATCATCTGGTATGGGACCGGAGCCACACGCAGCGCCGTGCTCCGGTCGACATTGGAGACAATCAATGGCGATCAGTATTAGCCTCACGGTCAACGGCGCGCCCGTGACCGCCGAGGTCGAACCTCACACGCTCCTCGTCCAGTTCCTGCGCGAACAGCAGCGTCTCACCGGCACGCACGTCGGCTGCGACACCGCACAATGCGGGGCCTGCACCGTCCACCTGAACGGCCGCGCGATCAAGTCGTGCAACCAGCTCGCGGTGCAGTGCGACGGCATGGAGGTGACGACGATCGAAGGCCTCGCGAAGAATGGCGAGCTGCATCCCATGCAGGCCGCGTTCCGCGAATGCCACGGCCTGCAATGCGGTTTCTGCACGCCCGGCATGGTGATGTGCGCGACTGCGCTCGCCGCGGCCAAGCCCGACCTCACCGAAGCGGACGTGCGCGAAGGGCTCGACGGCAACTTCTGCCGCTGTACGGGCTATCACAACATCGTGAAGGCCGTGGTCGCGGGCGCGCAGGCAATGCGCGCCGGCGCCCCCGCTGCCGTCACGACGGCGTGACTCGGGAGGCCACCATGAACGCACCCGAACCCAATCGCATGATCGGCGCGCCCGTCAAGCGCAAGGAAGACTACCGCTTCCTCACCGGCGTGGGCCAGTACACCGACGACGTCGTGCTGCCCGCACAGACCTACGCCGTGTTCGTGCGCTCGCCACACGCCCATGCGCGCATCAAGCGCATCGACATCGACGCCGCGAAGGCCTCGCCCGGCGTCGTGGCGGTCTTCACCGGCGCGGACCTCGCGGCGGAAAACGTGGGCGGCCTGCCATGCGGCTGGCTCATCCACAGCATCGACGGCACGCCCATGAACGAGCCGCCGCATCCCGTGATCGCGCACGAGAAAGCGCGTCACGTGGGCGACCAGGTCGCGCTCGTGATCGCCGATTCAGTCAAGGCCGCGAAGGATGCCGCCGAACGGATCGAGGTCGATTACGAAGAGCTGCCCGCCGCCGTCGACACGGCGCACGCCGCCGACGCCGGCCAGCCGCTCGTGCACGACGGCGTGCCTAACAACACCTGCTACACGTGGGGCCACGGCGACAAGGCCGCGACCGACGCCGCCTTCGCGCAGGCCGCGCACGTGACGACACTCGACATCGTCAACAACCGGCTCATCCCGAACGCCATCGAGCCGCGCGCCGTGAACGCGAGCTACTCGCAGCACGACGACAGCTACACCGTGTACGTGGCGAACCAGAACCCGCACGTCGAGCGCCTGCTGATGGCCGCGTTCGTGCTCGGGTTGCCGGAAACGAAGCTGCGCATCGTCGCACCCGACGTGGGCGGCGGCTTCGGCTCGAAGATCTTTCTGTATGCCGAGGATGTCGCGCTCACGTGGGCCGCGAAGAAAATCCGCCGCCCGGTGAAGTGGACCGCCGAACGATCGGAGTCCTTCATTTCCGATGCGCACGGCCGCGACCATGTGACCAAAGCCGAACTCGCGCTCGACAAGGACGGCAAGTTCCTCGCCATGCGCGTGCACACCACGGCGAACATGGGCGCGTATCTCTCGACGTTCGCCTCGAGCGTGCCGACCATCCTCTACGCCACGCTGCTCGCGGGCCAGTACACCACGCCCGCGATCTACGCCGAGGTGAAGGCCGTGTTCACGAACACGGTGCCCGTGGACGCGTACCGCGGCGCGGGACGCCCGGAAGCGACCTACGTGGTCGAGCGTCTGGTGGAAACGGCCGCGCGCGAGATGAACCTCGACCCGGCCGAAATCCGCCGCCGCAACTTCATCACGAGCTTCCCGTATGCCACGCCCGTTGGCCTCACCTACGACACCGGCGACTACGAAGCGTGCCTCGGGCGCGCGCTGGAACTCGCCGACGTACAGGGCTTCGCCACGCGTCGCGACGCATCGAAGGCGCAAGGAAAACTGCGCGGCCTCGGCTACTCGTGCTACATCGAGGCGTGCGGGCTCGCGCCGTCGAACATCGCCGGTGCGCTCGGCGCGCGCGCGGGCCTCTTCGAAGCCGGCGAGGTCCGCGTGAACCCGACCGGTTCCGTCACCGTGTTCACGGGCTCGCACAGCCACGGCCAGGGCCACGAGACGACCTTCGCGCAGGTCGTGGCCGATCGCCTGGGCGTGCCGATCGAACAGGTCGAGATCGTGCACGGCGACACGGGCCGCATTCCGTTCGGCATGGGCACCTATGGCTCGCGCTCGATCTCGGTGGGCGGCTCGGCCATCATGAAGGCGCTCGACAAGATCGAGGCGAAAGCGAAGAAGATCGCCGCGCACATGCTCGAAGCGGGCGTGGAGGACATCGAGTTCGCCGACGGCGTATTCCGCGTGGCGGGCACCGACCGCACGAAGACCTTCGCTGAAATCTCGCTCGCCGCGTACGTGCCGCACAACTATCCGCTGGAGACGCTGGAACCGGGCCTCGACGAAAGCGCGTTCTACGATCCGACCAACTTCACCTATCCGTCGGGCGCGTATCTCTGCGAAGTCGAAGTCGATCCCGAGACGGGCGAGACGCGCATCGAACGCTTCACCGCGGTGGACGATTTCGGCAACGTCATCAATCCGATGATCGTCGAAGGCCAGGTGCATGGGGGTCTCGGCCAGGGCATCGGCCAGGCGATGCTCGAACAGTGCGTGTACGACAACGAGAGTGGCCAGCTGCTCTCGGGCTCTTACATGGACTATGCGATGCCGCACGCGTCGGATGTGCCTTCGTTCACGGTGGAAACCGCGAAAGGCACGCCGTGCACGCACAATCCGCTCGGCGTGAAGGGCTGCGGCGAAGCCGGTGCGATCGGCTCGCCGCCCGCCGTCATCAACGCGATTCTGGACGCACTTGGCTCCCTGGGCGTGAAGGACCTGCAGATGCCGGCCACGCCGCATCGTGTATGGCAAGCGATCCAGGCCGCGCAGGCCCCTTCACAACCTTGAGCGGAGGCGCTCCATGTACGCATTCGACTATCAGCGCGCGAGCGACGCGCAAGGCGCCGTGAAAGCGCTCGCGGCCGACGCCGACGCCAAATTCCTGGGCGGCGGCCAGAGCCTGCTCGCGGCGATGAAGCTGCGGCTCGCCCAGCCCACCACGCTCGTGGACGTCACGCGCATTCCCGAGCTGAAAGCCGTGCAGGTGGACGGCAAGGTGGTGAAGGTGGGCGCGGCCGTGTGCCATGCCGACGTCGCCGAAAACGCGCAGATCCGCAGCACGCTGCCGGCGCTCGCGGACCTCGCGGGCATGATCGGCGACCGCCAGGTGCGCGCGCTCGGCACGCTCGGCGGCTCGCTCGCGAACGACGATCCGGCCGCCGACTATCCGGCAGCGGTGCTCGCGCTGAACGCGACGGTCGTGACGGACCGGCGGCGCATCGCAGCGGACGACTTCTTCCTCGGCATGTACGAAACGGCGCTGGCGCCCGACGAGCTGATCGTGTCCGTCGAATTCCAGGTGCCCGAACGCGCGGCCTACGAGAAGTTTCGCAATCCGGCCTCGCACTTCGCGCTCGCGGCCGTGTTCGTCGCGAAGTACGCCGGTGAGCTGCGTGTGGCGGTCACGGGCGCCGGGCCTTCGGTATTTCGCGCGGGCGCGCTGGAAAGCGCACTGAAGACGAACTTCGCGCCGGAAGCCGCACGCGCGGTGAAGATCCCCGCCGACGACCTCAACACCGACCTGCACGCAAGCGCGGCATACCGCGCGCACCTCATACCGGTGCTCGCGGCGCGCGCGGTGGCGAAGGCCAACGGCTAGGCTGTCCCGAGGGCGAGCGCTTCCCGGTGGACGTGGGAGCGCTCGCCGCCTTTGATTCGCGTTGACAGAAGCCCGAATGCAATCCGCCTCGATCGACGACACCCTCGCACAACTCGAAGCGCGCGGCTATTTCGCGAGCCGCGAACTCGCCACGGCGCTCTTTCTTGCGCTGCGCATGGAACGCCCGCTGTTTCTCGAAGGCGAGCCGGGCGTGGGCAAGACCGAACTCGCGAAGGCCGCAGCGGCGATGCTCGGTACGACGGTCTTGCGCCTGCAATGCTACGAAGGACTCGATACGGCGAGCGCGCTGTACGAGTGGGACTATCCGCGCCAGATCATGGCGCTGCGACTTGCCGAAGCCGCCGGCGAAAAGCCCCGCAACGACACGCTCTATCGCGACGAATTTCTGCTCAAGCGCCCGCTGCTCCAGGCGCTGCAACCCGACCCACACAACCCGGGCGCGCGCCGCGTGCTGCTGATCGACGAAATCGACCGCGCCGACGAACCGTTCGAAGCCTTCCTGCTCGAACTCCTTTCGGACTTCCAGGTATCGATTCCCGAATACGGCACTGTGCGCGCGAGTACGCCGCCGCTCGTCGTGATCACGTCGAATCGCACGCGCGAAGTGCACGACGCGCTCAAGCGGCGCTGTCTCTATCAATGGCTCGGCTATCCGGACCGCGCGCGCGAACTCGCGATCGTGGCCACGCGCGCGCCTGAAACCGCGCCCGAATTGCAGCAGCGCGCCGTGGCGTTCGTGCACCAGTTGCGCACGATGGACCTCTTCAAGGCGCCCGGCATTGCGGAAACGATCGACTGGTGCCGCGCGCTGAGCGCACTCGCCGTGACGGAACTCGATCCGCAGTCGGTGCAGGACACGCTAGGCGTGCTGCTGAAGTACCAGGACGACCTCGCGCAGCTCGACGCGCAACGCATCGCGCAAACGCTCGCGCTCGCGGAGTGAGCACGATGCCCTCCGCCTCATCGCTCGAAACCCGCACGACACCGCCCGCCGCCATGCCCACGCTCGCGCCCGTGTTCGCGCGCAACGTCGTGCATTTCGTGCGCGTGCTGCGCGGCGCAGGCCTGCCGCTGTCGCCTTCACGCGCCGTCGACGCGATCGAAGCGCTGCGCCACATCGACCTCGGCCGCCGCGACGACGTGCATGCGGCGCTCGCCGCGCTCCTCACGAGTGCGCCCGACGAGCGCGAGATCTTCGACGCCGCCTTCGCGCTCTTCTGGCGCGATCCGGATTTCGAGGGCAAGCTGCGCGCGCTCCTGCTGCCGAAGGTGCAAGGCGGCGTGCCGCCGCCGCGCCGCAACAACCGCCTCGCCGACGCGCTCGCGGCACGTCCTGCCCATCGCCCCGGCGCGAAGCCACCGCCCTCGCACGAAGAACACGAGTTGCGCGCACACGCCACGTTCAGCGCCGAAGAACGCCTGCGCCAGCGCGACTTCGACACGCTCACCGCCGACGAATGGCGCGCGCTGCGCCACCTGATCCGCGCGCGCCGCCTGCCGCTCGCCACCGTTCGCACGCGGCGCCTGAAGGCGTCGTCGCGCGGCACCCACGCCGATCTGCGCGCGAGCGCGCGCCACGCGGTGCGGGCGGGCGGCGACTGGACCGTGTGGAAATATCGCGCGCCCGTGGAGCGCAAGCTGCCGCTCGTGCTGCTGCTCGACATTTCCGGCTCGATGAGCAGCTACTCGCGCGCGGTGCTCTACTTCTGCCACGCGTTGCTGCAGTCGCGCGAACGCCTGCAGGTATTCCTGTTCGGCACGCGTTTGACGCACGCCACGCGCGCGCTGCGCGAACGCGACCCCGACGTCGCGCTCGCCCAGCTCGCCACCCAGGTCGCGGACTGGTCGGGCGGCACGCGCATCGGCGCCACGCTCGCGGAATTCAACCGCCGCTGGGCGCGCCGCATGCTCGGCGGCCGCGCGACGGTGCTCATCGTCACCGATGGGCTCGATCACGATGCATGCAGCCTGCTCGGCGAGGAGATGGCGCGTTTGCACCGCTTCGCGCATCGCGTGGTCTGGCTCAATCCGCTCTTGCGTTACCGCGATTTCGCGCCCAAGGCGCGCGGCGTGCAGGCGATGCTGCCCCACGTCGACGCGCACTACCCCGTCCACAATCTCGACAGCCTCGAAGCGTTCGCGCGCAGCCTGTGCGAAGCCACGCCGATTGGGCATGCGCCTCGAACGGCACCTCATCCGGCAAAACCAGCACGCGCATCGCACACGTCGCAGGAGCGCCCGGCACAAGGAGAAACACGATGGAGCTGACCGAAAGCCACACGCTGCCGGTGCCGCAACAGCGCGCCTGGGAAGCGCTCAACGACACGGCGATCCTCAAGGCGTGCATACCGGGCTGCGAAAGCATCGAAGCCGACGGCGAGAACGCCTACGCCGTCGCGCTGACCGCCGCGGTAGGCCCGGTGAAGGCGCGCTTCAAGGGCCGCATGCAGCTCGCCGATATCGACGCACCGAACAGCTACACGATCGTCTTCGAGGGTCAGGGCGGCGCAGCGGGCTTCGGCAAGGGCGACGCGCACGTGAAGCTCGAATCTGCCGGTGACGAGTCGACCACGCTCACTTACACCGCGAACGCCCAGGTGGGCGGCAAGCTTGCGCAGATCGGCTCGCGGCTCGTGGACGGCGCGGCGCGCAAGATCGCCGGCGAGTTTTTCAAGCGTTTCGGGGAACAGCTGGGCGGCGGGGCACAGCAAAATACCGACGAAGCGGCGGCACTTGCCGCCAGCGACGCAGAAGCCCAGCCGCAAGGCGAAGGCGCAGAGGAAACACCGAAGAGGAAACGATCATGGACAGCGTGGATCTCGAAGTCCTGAAATCCGGCGTGCACTGGCTCGACGCAGGGCACCGCGCGCTGCTGGTGACGGTGGTGAAAACGTGGGGCTCGTCGCCGCGCCCCGAAGGCGCGATGCTCGTGGTGCGCGACGACGGCCTCGTGGTCGGCTCCGTTTCGGGCGGCTGCATCGAGGACGATCTGATCGACCGCGTGCGCCGCGAAGGCGTGACGATCGCCAGGCCCGAAGCCGTGAAGTACGGCATCACGGCGGAAGAGGCGCATCGTTTCGGACTGCCATGCGGCGGCACGATCCAGCTCGTGCTCGAACCGCTCTCCGAAGCCTCGGGCATTCGCGAACTGCTCGAAACCGTCGAGCGCGGCGAACTCGTTGCGCGCACACTCGACATGGCGACCGGGCGCGCCACGCTCGGCCCCGCGAAAGCGACCGATGGCGTGGACTTCGACGACGCGCGCCTGCTCACGATCCACGGGCCGCGCTACCGCATGCTGGTGATCGGCGCGGGACAGCTCTCGCGCTATCTCTGCCAGATCGCGGTGGGGCTCGATTACCAGGTGACCGTGTGCGACCCGCGCGAGGAATACACCGACACCTGGGACGTGGCCGGCACGGCGCTCGTACGCACCATGCCCGACGACACGGTGCTCGATATGAAGCTCGACGAACGCTGCGCCGTGATCGCGCTCACGCACGACCCGAAGCTCGACGACCTCGCGCTGATGGAAGCGCTCAAGACGCCCGCGTTTTACGTGGGCGCGCTGGGCTCGCGGCGCAACAACGCGGCGCGGCGCGAGCGGCTCAAGGAGTTCGACCTGAGCGAAGCGGAACTCGCGCGGCTGCATGGGCCGGTGGGCATTTACATCGGCAGCCGCACGCCGCCGGAAATCGCCGTGTCGATCCTCGCGGAAGTCACGGCGGCGAAGAACGGCGTCTCGCTGCCGACCATTCTCCAGGTGGAAGGCGCAAAAGCCGCGCGCGAACAGGCGGCAGGAGCGGGATCGACGTGCGATGTGTGAAGCGGCCTCGTGTGGTCGCGATGCTTCAAGCGTGAGGCGAGCGCCCGTCGTGGTCCGTCTCGCGCCGCCGCTCGCGTTCGTGCCTGCGTTCACGTCTTAGCATCGACGCGCGCAGCGATCTCAACATGCGCGTCCATCCTGAAGGCCGCGGATCCGCCAGCATGCTCAACGCGCGCGCATAGTCGAGCGTGAGTCCGGGCGTCCACGCCATTGTCTGGCCGCGTTTGCGCACCTGCGCGGCCACCCATAGCTCCGGCGTCGTCAGCATGCGCGCGAACGCGAGCCATCCATGCCCCCACACGCGCGGTGTCGCACCTTCGAGCGCCGCCTCCAGCGCGTGCGAAACCGTGCTCGAGCAGTTGCGGTGCGTGAGGTTATAGGTCGTGTCCTCGCGATAACGCTCCCAGAAACTTTCCAGCCGAAGGGGATCGTAGTTGCGAATGCGCACCTGGCGCGTGGATGGACACCACGCCTTCGACTCTGTCCCGTAGTCGGGCTGAAACAGACCCGGCACGTCGTTCTCGCGCGTCGCGCGCAGCGTGCGCGTGAATTCATCGGGAGAACGATCGATTTCCACGGCGGGATAGAGGCTGATGTACACGCGCTCGGGCGATTCGAGCGCAGCGTGACCCGTGGAAATCACGCCATCGCGATCGACGGCGGCAATATAGCGGTCGATGAGCGGCTGACGCCGCGGCTCGGCCCGCGAACTGCCCACCGGCGTCCACACGTGCACCGTGAGCGCGCGCTCGTGCGGCGCGGGCGGCCCGTCGAACACAGTCTGCGCGAGCCTGGGCGCGCGGCCTTTGGCCGAGTTCGCCGCGCCAACTGCGCTCGCCACGAGCGCCGCCGCGCCGCCCTGCGCGGCCGCCGGATTCACGGCGAGCCGACGCGCGCGCAAGGCGAGCAGCAGCAGGTTCCAGCCCGCGAACATCAGAATGAGCCCGAGGCAGTAGGGCACCGTGCCCTTGTAGTGGGTGGGATAAGGCTGGTAGAGAAAGATGGCGATGCCGATCTGCAGCGCGCCGCCCGCCACCGCGAGGCGCCACGTGCGATAGCGCACGACCCAGGCCGAGGCGATCTGCAGCAGGCCATCGGCGAGAAAGAGCGTCGCGAACACCATCGAAAGAATGAACGACGCGTGCCGGTAGCCCGAAAGCACGAGCGCCGCCGTGATACAGAAACCGAAGCCCTTCACGTAGCGCAGCGTGCGCTGGCCGCCCATGCCGGTCCATGCCACCGCGAGCGTGGCCAGACCCTCGATCAGCAGCAGCCACGCGAACGGCGCGATCGGGAAGAACAGCACGCCGTCCAGTGCGTCGACGAAGAGCGCCGCGCCCACGAGCGCGCTCGCTATGCCTGCCGCCATCACGCCGCGCCAGCGCTCGCGCAGATACTCCACGCCCAGCAGGATCATCATGAGCCGCACCATCGCCCGTCTCCGGCAGCCGCGTATGAAAACGCATCGTACTGCGGTGCGGCGAGGGATCGCCCCGAACGTGCGCGGCCAATGCGGCTTCGAGCGCCTGACTACGCGCCCAAAAAAACTGCGGGCCGCGACTTTCGTCGGCGGCCCGCAGTACGGGTTTCTGGCGGGCGGCTCGCGCCGCTTCGCTTCACCTGGGCGTCACGGCATCAGCCGAACAGCTTCATCGCCTGCGAGAGCGTGTTGGTCACGCCCCACACGAGCGGCACCAGCACGTAGAGCCAGAAGATCGCCATCAGCGCCTTGTTCGACGATTTCGGGGCGGCTTGAGTAGACATTGCGCGTTCCTCCTTATTTACCGGTGGCGAGTTGCGTCTCGCTCATGTGATGCTTCGCGTCCACGCGGCGCACGAGCAAATTGCAGATGAAGCCGATCACGAGCAGCGAAGCCATGATGTGCACGGTCATCGTGTACGCGTCGGCCTTCGCCACGCCGTGCGCGACCTGGTACGCACGCACGTAGTTCACGAGCACCGGGCCCGCCACGCCTGCTGCGGCCCACGCGGTGAGCAGACGGCCGTGAATGCCGCCGACGAACGCCGTACCGAACATGTCCGCGAGATACGCGGGCACGGTCGAGAAGCCGCCGCCGTACATCGAGAGAATCAGGCAGAACGCGAGCACGAAGAACACGATGTTGCCGCTCTGCGCGAACTGCGGCACCGCGTAATAGAGCACCGCGCCGAACACGAAGAAGATGAAGTAGGTGTTCTTGCGGCCCACCCAGTCGGAAGCCGAAGCCCACACGAAGCGCCCGCCCATGTTGAAGAGCGAGAGCAGGCCGACGAAGCCCGCCGCCGCGCCGGCGCTCACGGTGTCCTTGAAGCTTTCCTGGATCATGACCGAGGCCTGGCCCAGAATGCCGATGCCGGCCGTCACGTTGAGGAACAGCACGAGCCAGATCAGGTAGAACTGCGGTGTCTTGAGCGCCTGGTCGATGTGCACGTGCTGGTTCGACACGAGCTTCTTCGCCACGACGGGCGGCGTCCAGCCAGCCGGCTTCCAGTCCGGCGCGGGCACGCGGATGGTGATGGCGCCGATCGTCATCGAGATGAAGTACGCCACGCCGAGCACCACGAAGGTCTGGGCGACGCCCACGCTCGTGTCGCTCGCGAAATGCTTCATCAGCATGACGGACAGCGGCGCGGCGATCATCGCGCCGCCGCCGAAGCCCATGATCGCGAGGCCGGTTGCCATGCCGCGGCGGTCGGGGAACCAGCGGATCAGCGTCGAAACCGGCGAGACGTAGCCGAGCCCGAGGCCGATGCCGCCAATCACGCCGTAGCCGAGATAGAGCAGCGCGATCTGATGCAGGTACACGCCGAGCGCGGAAACGAGGAAACCGCCGCCAAAGCAGCACGCTGCGGTAAACATCGTGCGGCGCGGGCCCACACGTTCGAGCCACTTGCCGCCAAACGCGGCGGAAAGGCCGAGAAAGACGATGGCCAGCGAGAAAATCCAGCCAAGCGTGGTGAGCGACCAGTCATCGGACGCGGACTGCGTAATGCCGATCACCTTCGTGAGCGGCGCGTTGAACACGGAAAACGCGTAGGCCTGGCCGATGCACAAATGCACGGCCAGCGCGGCGGGCGGCACCATCCAGCGCGAAAAGCCCGGCGGGGCGATGGTCGCCTCTTTGGAAAAGAAAGGTGCGCTTTGCGCACCGCGCGTCGAATCTGCAACGCTGCTCATGGGATCTCCCGAGTCGACCAGAGGTTGAGCGCGCGGGGTGAGCGCTCGCTCTGGTCCCATCCAAAATGGCTGTTGGTAGGCGTGGTCTTTCGTGCTCTTTTTATGCGCAAACGCATAGAACACTTAATTGCCGCTTGACGGCTGCACGAACCTTAGTCCCCAACCGCCGCCTTGGCAATATGAGGTAAACATACATATGCCATACAACGGCCCGCGCGACGCCGCACTTCTTCGATTGTTGCGCGCGCAGCAAATCGGCGGCAGCGCCGTATGAAGCCACGGAGAACCATGCGAGCGGCCATTTCGTTGCGCGGCCCAGCATTTAGACTCAATGCTCGATACAGGGGCCCCTGCGGGCGGTGTGCGGGCCATCCGCTTGACAATCGGGTTACATGACTTTTAAGTGGCAGGAGTAGCGCCTATCCGCGACCCGCCACCTGCCGAGCCCCCCCATGCGCCTCGCTCTCGCTCTTTGCCTAGCCGTGCTCGGCCCCGCCACGGGAACCTTCGCCGCCGACCTGCGCCCGGGCGTGGCGCAGCTCACCCCGGTGCCCCTCGAAGCGGGCACGCTGAATCCGGCAGGCAGCGCCGCGCAGGCGCCCTACACCAACGAAGCGGAAACGCAGACCTTCACCGTCAATGCGGACGGCTCGTACACCAAGCTCGACTCGCTCACCCTGCGCGTGAACACGGAGGCCGGCATTGCGCGCGCGGGCCAGTATTACGTGTGGTTCAACCGCGAGATGGCCCACGTGGACGTGCTCGAAGCGTGGACCGAGGACGCCCAGGGCGGGCGTCACGACGTGCGCCCCGAGCAGATCCGCGACGTGCAGGAAGTGCGCTCGTTCGACGCCCCGATGTTCCAGGACGTCCAGGACAAGGTGATCGTGTTCCCGGCCGTGGAGCCGGGCGCGCGCGTGCATCTCACGTGGCGCAAGATCCAGCGCGTGCCGCTCGTGCCCGGCTGGTTCAGCGACTTCACGCCGCCCGACCTCGCGCCCACGCACAACTTCCGCGTGATCTACGACCTGCCCGCGAAAGTGCCGCTCTACGCCGACGCGCGCGGCTTCACCGTGCTGCCGCCCGCCACGGTGAACGGCCGCACGCGCTACGAGTACCGCTACGACAAGGCGAATTTCGAGCGCCTCGAATATGGCTCGGTCGCGTACGTGAGCTACGGCGACCGGCTGATGGTGTCCACCTTCCCCGACTACGCGGCCTTCGCGAAGGTCTATCGCGAGGCGGCGGCGGATCCAACCGTGCGCGACCCGGCCATCGTGCGCCTTGCGCAGACGCTCACGGCGCACGACGACACCCCGCGCGCGAGGGCGCAAACGCTCTACGACTGGGTGCGCCGCAACATCCGCTACGTGGCGATGAATATCGGACGCGGCGAGATCGTGCCGCACCGCGTAACCGACGTGCTTGCGAACCGCTATGGCGACTGCAAGGACCACGTCGCGCTCTACGGTGCGCTGCTCGGCGCGGTGGGCATCCGCAGCGTGCCGGCGCTCGTGAACAGCGGCACGGTCTACACGCTGCCGAGCGTACCCGGCTTCGGCGTGATCAATCACGTCATCACCTGGCTGCCCGATTTGCAGATGTTCGCGGATTCCACGGCGAGCAACATCGAGTTCGGCTATTTGCCGTCGACGGACATGGACCGCGAGGCCGTGCTCGCCGGCGACGGCACGCAGGTCCGCACGCCCGCCACGGCCACGACCACGCGCGAGAGCGATCTCGACATCACGGTCGCGCCCGACGGCTCGGCGCGCTTCATCTACCGCTTGCAGGCAGAGGGCTGGTCCGCCGAACAGACGCGCAGCGTGCTGCGCCTGCAAACGCCCGCGCAGCGCGAGGAGTCGCTGCAATGGGAGCTGCGCAACGCCAATCTGCGCGGCAGCGCCACGCTCGCCTCCAGCCCGCTCGACGCCACGGCGGGTCCGCTCGTGCTCACGCTCACGGGCACCTTCGACGGCTTCGTCGACCCGGAAATGACCACGCCCGTGCCCACGCTCACGAGCTTCGTGGGCGGCCTCGACGCGAATCTGCGCTACTGGCTCGGCGAATCGCGGCGCACGCAGCCCTTCGTGTGCCGCAACGTGGTCATGACCGAGCGCACGCGCATCGTGCTGCCGCCGGGCATGCGCGTGCTCGACGTGCCCATGCCGCAGCACGCCGACAACCGCTTCATCGATTTCAGTTCGCAGTACGCGCTCGACCCGCAGGCGAATGTGCTGCGCGTCACGCGCACCGGTCAAACGCATTTCGCGAGCGACGTATGCAGCGCCGACGATTTCGCGCAGATGCGCCCCGCGTTCGAGACGATGGCACGCGACCTGCGCGCGCAATTGATCGTCAAGCCGTCGGCCCAGGGCGCCGCGCCGGATAGTCCGGCGAGCGCGCAGTGAGCCGGCGCACGACGTTCACACGGGCCAGAGCGGCCCTTCCTGCATCGCGCCGATCTGCTCGCGCAGTTCGAGAATGCGCTCTTCCCAGTAGCGCTGCGTGTTGAACCACGGGAAGGCGGCCGGAAACGCGGGATCGTACCAGCGGCGCGCGAGCCAGGCCGAGTAGTGGATGAGACGCAGCGTGCGCAGCGCTTCGACGAGATGCAGCTCGCGCGGCTCGAAATCGCAGAAGTCCTCATAACCGGCGAGCAAATCCGCCATCGCACGCGAAGCGCCTGCGCGATCGCCGGGCAAAAGCAGCCACAAATCCTGGATAGCGGGACCCATGCGGCTGTCGTCGAAGTCCACGAAATGCGGGCCGGCGTCGGTCCAGAGCACGTTGCTCGGATGGCAGTCGCCGTGCAGGCGCAACGAGCGCGTTTCGCCTGCCCGCTCGAATGCCGCCTCCACGCCTTCGAGCGCGAGCGTCACCGCGGTCTGCCACGCCTCGCGCAGGTCCTCGGGCACGAAACCGTGTTCGAGCAGATACGTGCGCGGCTCGTAGCCGTAGGTTTGGATGTCGAGCGTGGGGCGTGCCTGGTACGGCTGGGTTGCGCCCACGGCGTGAATGCGGCCGATGAAACGGCCTAGCCATTCGAGCGTGTCGCTGCGGTCGAGATCAGGCGCGCGGCCGCCGCGCCGCTCGAACAGCGAGAAGCGAAACCCGTCGAACTCGTGCAGCGTGCGCCCTTCGAAGGCGAGCGCAGGCACGGCTGGAATCTCGCGCGCGGCGAGTTCGGCGACGAATGCGTGCTCTTCGAGGATCGCCTCGTCGCTCCAGCGCCCGGGGCGATAGAACTTGGCGATGAGCGGCGGGCCGTCTTCCACGCCCACCTGGTACACGCGGTTCTCGTAGCTGTTGAGCGCGAGCATGCGGCCATCCGTGCGGCGCCCGGCTGGGATCAGCACGCCATCGACGGCGTCGAGCACGCATTCGGGCGTGAGGCGCGCGTAGGGCGCGGCTTGCTGGTCGCCGGGACCGGAAGGCCCGCCCGGGACAGGAGAAGGATCGTAATTCATACCCGCAATTGTGCCTCTTGCGGGCAGTGCCGGCGAGCAATCGGTACGCACGGCAGACACGATGAACACAAACGCGGGGCACAACCCTGCGACGAGACGCAGCGCCTCGTCAACGTGTCACAGGGCCCAGGCTCAGTGGATCTGCGCGCCGGCGGGCATGACGTGCTCGCCCGTATCGATCAGATCTTCAAGAAAAAAGGGCTCGGTGTTGAGCTGCGCCGACGTGCCGGGCTCCCCGGCATACCACGTCACCATCGCCATGTCGCCGAGAATGCGCATCACGATGCCGCGTGCGCCCTGGGGCACGGCGATATGAACGGTACGGACGATAGAACCGATTTGCATGATGTTTCCCCGTTACCTCGCTACCTTCGCCGGCTCCCTCGAAGGAAGACCGGTCGGCATGCTGACAAAAAAACCGATGCGCACCATCGGTTGCGCGCGCATCCAAACCCGCCTCGGGCGACCCGCTCGCGCCGCGCGCCTAAGCACGGCCGGACCCTTGGCATCCCATTGTTGCTTGTTTGAGCGCGCGAGCAAAGCGAAAAAATAGGGGGGTGTATCAACGGCGGCGGGCTCACGGCGCCCTGTGCCGCCACAGCCCCGCCCCGCTTCGCTCACGCATCTTACGAAAACCTGACTGTAACAGATGGTAAACCCCATTCTTCGCGACCTTGCTAGGGCAGTCCCTGAAAAAGTACGCTGATGCAGGGTGACTGGCGCTATAGTCCTGTCCCAACCGTGCACCACAAAGGCCCCGCGCAGCACAGGCAAAGACCTCACGCGCGCCATAATAGCCGGCCACGATACCGATAACCTGAACGCTCGCCACCGCGGCCAGACCAGCCGCGCGAGCCAGACTCCGCCACCAGCGAAGGAACCCGTCGTTCCATGTGGATCGTTCGACTCGCGCTCAAGCGCCCGTACACGTTCGTCGTGCTCGCGTTGCTGCTTTTGATCGTCGGGCCGCTGACGATCCTGCGCACGCCCACGGACATCTTCCCGAACATCGACATTCCAGTGCTCTCGGTGATCTGGACCTACACGGGTCTGCCCGCCGACGAGATGGAAAAGCGCATCGTGCTCAACTACGAGCGCGGCCTTTCCGTGGCGGTGAACGATATCGAGCACACCGAATCGACGTCGCTGAACGGCATTGCGGTCGTGAAGATCTTCTTCCAGCCGCATGCCAATATCCAGGAAGCGCTCGCCGAAGTCACGGCGCTGTCACAGGCGCAGCTGCGCTCGCTGCCGCCCGGCATCCAGCCGCCGTTCATCCTGCGCTACAACGCCTCGACGGTGCCGATCCTGCGCCTGTCGCTTTCCTCGCCGCAGCTGACCGAGCAGGAGTTGTTCGACTACGGCAACAACTTCCTGAAGACGCAGCTCGCGACCGTGCCGGGCGCCTCCGCGCCGCTGCCCTATGGCGGCAAGCAGCGGCAGATCATGGTCGACATCAACCAGCGCGCGCTGCAGCAGCACAATCTCTCGCCCATGGACGTGGTGAACGCGATCAGCGCGCAGAACCTCATCCTGCCTTCGGGGACGGCCAAAATAGGCGCGACCGAATATTCGGTGACGATGAATGCAAGCCCCGACAGCTTAGCGGGCCTGAACGACATTCCCGTGAAAACCACGGCGAGCGGCACGATCTACATCCGCGACGTGGCGCACGTGCGCGACGGCTACGTGCCGCAAACCAATATCGTGCGCGTGGACGGCCAGCGCGCCTCGCTGCTCACCATCAACAAGAGCGGCAACACGTCCACGCTCGAGATCGTGGACCGCATCAAGGAGATGATGCCGACGCTGCGCAATCTCGTGCCGAGCTCGCTCAATATCGATCCGGTCGCCGACCAGTCGCTGTTCGTGCGCGCCTCCGTGCAGGGCGTGCTGCGCGAAGCGCTCATCGCGGCGGCCCTCACGGCGCTCATGATCCTGCTGTTCCTCGGCAACTGGCGCGCCACGCTCATCATCGCGATCTCGATTCCGCTTTCGATGATCACCTCGGTGATCGTGCTCGCGGCGCTCGGCGAGACCATCAACATCATGACGCTGGGCGGGCTCGCGCTCGCGGTCGGCATTCTGGTTGACGACGCAACGGTCGCGATCGAGAACATCAGCCAGCAACTGGAGCAAGGCAAGACGCTGGAACAGGCGATTCTCGACGGCGCGCATCAGATCGCGATTCCCACCCTCGTCTCCACGCTCTCCATCTGCATCGTGTTCGTGCCGATGTTCCTGCTCACGGGCGTGGCGCACTACCTCTTCATTCCGCTCGCGGAAGCCGTGGTGTTCGCGATGCTGGCGTCGTACTTCTTCTCGCGTACGCTCGTGCCCACGCTCGCGAAGTACCTGATGCGCCATCATCACAAGCCCGCCGACCTGCATCACCTGCATGGCACGACGCGCAATCCGTTCATGCGCGTGCACCTCGCGTTCGAGCGCGGCTTCGAGGGGCTGCGCGAGCGCTATCGCGGGTTTCTCACGGCGCGGGTGAAGCATCCCGTGTGGTTCGTCGTGGCGTTTCTCGCCTGCTGTGGCGCGTCGCTGCTGCTCATGCCGTTCCTCGGGCGCGACTTCTTTCCGCAGGTCGATGCGGGCACCATCGCGCTGCACGTGCGCGCGAAAACGGGCATGCGTGTCGAAGAAACCGCCGTGCTCGTCGACCGTATCGACAAGCGCGTGCGCACACTGATTCCGCCGGGCGAGCTGCATTCGATCATCGACAACATCGGCCTGCCGGTCTCGGGCATCAACCTCTCATACAGCAACACGGGCACCATCGGCACGTCCGACGCCGACGTGCTGATCTCGCTGAACGAGGACCATCACGCGACCGCCGGCTACGTGCGCCTCTTGCGGCGCACGCTCAACGACGAGTTTCCGGGCGTGCAGTTCGCCTTCCTGCCCGCCGACATCGTGAGCCAGACGCTGAACTTCGGCATGCCCTCGCCCATCGACGTGCAGATCGTGGGCCGCGACGTGGCCGGCAACCGCGCGTTCGCGGCGACGCTGCTCGCGCGGCTGCGCGGCGTGCCCGGATTCGCCGACGCGCGCATCCAGCAGCCCGCGGACCTGCCGCGCATCTTCATCGACGTGGACCGCACGCGCGCGCAGCAGGCGGGCTTCACGCAGAAGGACGTGGCAAGCGACCTGCTCATCACGCTCTCGGGCAGCCAGCAGACCACGCCCACGTTCTGGCTCAATCCGATCAACGGCGTGAGCTACAACGTCGTGACCGAAGCCCCGCAATACACGATCGATTCGCTGCAATCGCTCGCCAACATTCCGCTCACCGCGAACGGGCGCAGCAACATACTCGGCTCGCTCGCGAGCATGCAGCGCATATCGGGCGACGCGGTGGTCACGCACTACAACGCGCAAACCACCATCGACATTTACGGCACTGCGGACGGGCGCGACCTGGGCGCCGTTTCCGACGACATCGCGAAGATCATCGACCAGACGCGCAGCGAACTGCCGAAGACGTCGAGCATCAAGCTGCGCGGTCAGGTCCAGACGATGAACGATTCGTTCTCCGGACTGTTCGGCGGACTCATCTTCGCGATCGTGCTCGTGTATCTGCTGATCGTCGTGAACTTCCAGTCGTGGCTCGATCCGTTCATCATCATCACAGCGCTGCCGGGCGCGCTCGCGGGCATTGTCTGGATGCTGTTCCTCACGCACACCACGCTTTCCATTCCGGCGCTCACGGGCGCGATCATGTGTATCGGCATCGCCACGGCGAACTCCATTCTCGTCATCAGCTTTGCGCGCGAGCAGTTGCGCCTGCACGGCGACGCGGCGCGCGCCGCGATCGAAGCGGGCTACACGCGCTTTCGCCCGGTGCTCATGACCGCGCTCGCCATGGTGATCGGCATGGTGCCGATGGCCATCGGCCTTGGCGAAGGCGGCGAGCAGAACGCACCGCTCGGGCGCGCGGTGATCGGCGGCCTCGCGGTGGGCACGCTCGCCACGCTGATCTTCGTACCGGTGGTGTTCTCGCTCATCTACCGCAAGCTCGGCGAGCGCCGCCAGCGCGCCAGTGAAAACGTGGTGCCCAAATCATGAATACCCTGTCATGACGAATCATTCGCAAACGCCTTCGCCGCAAGAGCCGTCGCCTCATAAACCGCGGCGCTGGCCCTTCGTGCTCGCCGCGCTCATCGTGCTCGGCCTCGCGGCGCAGGGCATCTGGTCGCGCCACAGCGCGCACGCGGCGCTCGAACGCGAGGCAAAAACCGCGAGCACGCTATCCGTGCAGGTGGTCACGCCACAGCGCTCGACGCGCGCGCTCGACCTCGTGCTGCCCGGCAATGTGCAGGCCTTTCTCGATACGCCGATCTACGCGCGCACGAGCGGTTATCTGCGCAAGTGGTACTTCGACATCGGCGCGCACGTGAAGGCGGGCCAGCTGCTCGCCGAAATCGACGCGCCCGAAGTGGACGACCAGTTGCGCGCCGCGCGCGCCGATCTCGCCAATGCCGAAGCGAACTACGCGCTCGCGAAAACCACGGCCGACCGCTGGACGCAGATGCTGCAAACGCGCTCGGTGGCGAAACAGGACGCCGACGAGAAAGTCGGCGACATGCTCGCGAAAAAGGCCACGCTCGATTCCGCGCGCTTCAACGTTTCGCGGCTCTCGCAGCTGCAGTCGTACGAACGCGTGACGGCGCCCTTCGACGGCATCGTCACGGCGCGCAACGTGGACGTGGGCGCGCTCATCGACGCGGGCAACGGCGGCACCTCGCAAAAGGAGCTGTTCCATCTCGCACAGGCCGACCGCCTGCGCGTGTACGCGAACGTGCCGCAGGCTTACGCGCAGCAGATCCGCGTGCAGCAGCACGCGTACCTCACGCTCAACGAGGAGCAGGGCAAGCACTTTCCCGGCATCGTCGCGCGCACGGCGGGCGCGGTCGACGCGCAGCAGCGCACCATGCTGGTCGAAGTCGATGTGGACAACCGCAGCGGCGAACTGCTGCCCGGCGCCTACGCGCAGGTCCACTTCGCGCTCGACGGCTCGGCCACGCCGATCACGCTGCCCGGCAACGCCTTCCTGTTCCGCCCCGACGGCGTGAAGGTGGCGACCGTCGATGCGCAAGACCGCGTGAAGCTCGTGAAGGTCACGCTCGGCACCGACTTCGGCACGCGCGTCGCGGTGGCGGCGGGGCTCACGGGCGACGAGCGCGTGATCGTCAATCCGCAGGACGCGATCGTCGACGGCACGCCGGTGCGCCTCGTGCAGCCGCACGGCGAGCACGAGGCCGCTGCGGCGCATGGCGCGAGCGGTGCGGGCAGCAACGCGCAGGCGCAGGGCGAATGATGAAGCACGCGCGGATTCGGCTGTTCGCGTTGGCCATGCTTGCGGCGCTCGGCGGCTGCAAGGTAGGCCCCGACTACGTGCGCCCGACGATGCCCGTGGCCGCGACGTTCAAGGAACTCGAAGGCTCGGGCTGGACGCTTGCGCAGCCCGCTGATAGTGCGTCGCGCGGCGCGTGGTGGACGATCTACGAGGACGCCAGGCTCGACGCACTCGAAGTCCAGGTCGAAAGCGCGAACCAGAACGTGCAGGCCGCGCAGGCGCACTTTCGCGCGGCGCGCGCGAACGTCGCGCAGCAGCGCTCGAGCTATTTCCCGCTCGTGACGGCGAGCGGCGACTTTTCGCGCTACCGCACCTCGCAGAATCTCCTGTACACGTCGAAGGCCGGTCAAACGATCAACGACTACGCCGTGGGCATCGACGCCACCTGGGAGCCCGACATCTGGGGCCGCGTCGCGCGCAACGTCGAGGCCGCGAAAGCGAGTGCGCAGGCGAGCGCCGCCGACATGCAGGCCGTGCTGCTCTCCATGCAGGCCGAACTCGCGACCGACTACTTCGAGCTACGCGGCATCGACCGCGAACGGCAACTGCTCGACGACACGATCAAGGCCTACCGCGAATCGCTCGAACTCACGCAGAACCGCTACGCGGGCGGCATCGCCACCGACGCCGATGTGGGCCAGGCGCAAACGCAGCTGCAGACCACCGAGGCGCAGGCGATCGATCTCGGCGTGCAGCGCGCGCAGCTCGAGCATGCCATCGCGATTCTGATCGGACAGTCGCCTTCCACGTTCACGCTCGCTGCCGCGCCGAAGGAGGCCTACGTGGTGCGCGCGATCGCGAGCCCGCCGGGCGTGCCCTCGACGCTGCTCGAACGGCGCCCCGACATCGCGGCCGCCGAGCGCCGTGTGGCCGCCGCGAACGCGCAGGTGGGCGTGGCGACGGCGGCGTTCTTCCCGAGCCTCATGCTCGCGGTCACGGGCGGGCTGGAGGCGACCAACTTCAGCCAGTGGCTCGTCGCCCCCGCGCGCTTCTGGTCACTCGGGCCGACGCTCGCGGGCACGCTGATCGACTTCGGCGGACGCGAGGCGGTACGCAACGAAGCGCGCGCCCAGTATGACGAGAACATCGCGCAGTATCGCCAGACGGTGCTCGACGCCTTCGGCGAGGTCGAGGACAACCTCGCGGCGTTGCGCGTGCTCGAGCAGGAGGCGACGGCCCAGGACCGCGCGGTGGATGCCGCGCAGCGCACGCTCGTCACCATCAACAATCGCTATTTGAGCGGCGCGATCACGTATCTCGACGTGGTGGTCGCGCAAACCACGGCGCTCACCAACGAACGCCAGGCCGTGGCGATCTCGCGTCGGCGCATGGCGGCGAGCGTCGCGCTCGTGAAGGCGCTGGGCGGCGGCTGGAACGCGGCGGATTTGCCGAGCGATGCGGCGCTGGTCCACCCGGACGAGGCGCAAAAAGCGCAGCCCGCCAGCGGGCCGCAAGGCGCTTCGCCGAGCGCGGCTCGCAGCGCGCAGCCGGCCGCCTCGCGCGCTCCGGGCTAATCAGCCACGCAGTCGCATCAGGCACCCGGCCTGCGGCGCTCGACAACGCCATTTGCCCAACAGGCGTATCGTTGCGCCTTTGCAATATTGCTGGAGATCCTGTCGTGACTGCATCACTGGGCGCCCCGCGCACTTCCGCGCCCTCCGCCGTTCCGTACATCGAACGCGGTACCCCCGAATTCTGGCGCGCAAGCCTCGCGCTGCTGTTTGCCGGCTACGCCACCTTTTCGCTTCTCTACTGCGTGCAGCCGCTCCTGCCCGCGTTCTCCGAAACCTTCGGCGTGAGTCCGGCGCAGAGCAGCCTCTCGCTCTCGTTCACGACGGCCGCGCTCGCCATCGCGATCTTCGTCGCGGGCTTCGTCTCCGAAGGCTGGAGCCGGCGCGGCATGATGACCGCGTCGCTGTGCGCCTCGTCGCTGCTCACGCTCGCCACTGCCTTCGTGCCGCACTGGCACCAGCTGCTCGTGCTGCGCACACTCCAGGGCATCGCGCTCGGCGGCGTGCCCGCCGTGGCCATGGCCTGGCTCGCCGAGGAAATGCACCCGGACGGCCTCGGCCTCTCGATGGGCCTCTACGTGGGCGGCACGGCGATCGGCGGCATGGCCGGACGCGTGATCACGGGCATCGCCACCGACCTGTTCGGCTGGCGCGCGGCCGTGGCCGTGATCGGCGTGCTCGGGCTCGCCTCCATGTTCGCGTTCCGCTCGCTCCTGCCGCCCTCGCGCCACTTCGTGCCGAAGAGCGGCCTCGGTTTCGCGCATCACCGCGCGGCGCTGCTGCGCCATTTCGCGCGGCCGGGCCTGCCCATGCTGTTCGCCATGGGCTTCGTCCTGATGGGCAGCTTCGTCACGCTCTACAACTACATCGGCTACCGGTTGATCGCGGCGCCTTATCACATGAGCCAGGCGGCCATCGGCGCGATTTTCCTCGTCTACCTGACCGGCGTGGTCGCCTCGCCGTGGTCGGGCCGCATGGCCGACACGTTCGGGCGCGGCCGCGTGCTGATCGCCAGTCTCGCGCTGATGCTCACGGGCGTCGTGCTCACACTGTTCACGCCGCTCTCGGCGATTGCGGCGGGCATCGCCTGCCTGACCATCGGCTTCTTCGCGGGGCACGCGGTGGCGAGCGGCTGGGTCGGCCGGCTCGCGCGCGAAGCGAAGGGCCAGGCCGCCGCGCTTTACCTGCTCGCCTATTACCTCGGGTCGAGCGTGATGGGGTCGATCGGCGGACACTTCTGGGCCGGTGCAGGCTGGGGCGGCGTGGCCGGCCTCGTGATCGTGCTACTGGTCGTGGGGCTCGCGCTGGCGCTCACGTTGCGCGGGCGCGAGCGCGCCGGAGCGGCCTGAGCCCGCGAAGCCGCCCGCGCGGCATGCAACCTGCGCACTCGCGCCTTTGTGTGCTGCGTGCGACCGCGAATCGAAAGGCGTCCGTAATATTCAGACGACTCGCGATTTGCGGGTCGCGCGTATCGGACTGCAGCGCAACGCCGCCTCTGGCGGGCTTTTTCGGCGCGGCATCTGCTTCACGGGGAGCCTCGCGGCGCACACGCGCGCCGCCGTGCGCGCCGCCCTCACCTATACTCGATTTCAGGCCCGGGGCCGCAGCGCCATGCCATTGACATGGCGACGAGAACGACAACCACTGCGAGCCTTCGTCGCCCATACGATAAGGAGACGAGCATGGAAGGTTATTTCACGATCGGCGATTTCGTGATGATCATCCCGATGGCCCTCGCTGGCGCGCTCTTTCTTGGCGCCGTGCCGTGCGCGACGGAATTCAGACACAACACGCTGCGCGTGATCGGCGCGCTGATCGGCGTACTCGCGGCCGTTGCGCTCGTCGAGACACTACCGGCGCTGATGTAGCGGACGTTTGCCGTACGCTTCATACGCACGGCGTTCGTGATGCGCCGGCGCGCGAGGTGACGAAGCGACGAAGCGGCATCCTCGCGGCTCGAAGCGCCGCGGCTTGCGCGCACGCGCGCCACTCGCTCGCCCCTCCCTCTCAGCCGGAATCGACGCCCGGCTGCAAGCCCTTGAACTGACGCAACGCAGCAGCCAGATATCCCGTTCGCGCGGCAGCGCCTGCGGCCTCTTCGGCGTGCACGAGCGCGGGCAGCGCCGTCCACGGCAGCGTCGGATGCAGATGATGCTGGCGATGCAGATGATGATTCATCAGCAGCACGCCCAGCGCGCGCGGCACGCGAAAATCCCGCGCGCGTCCCGGTTCGTCGAGCGCGACGCCGTAGTGCGGCAGGTTGTCGGCAAGCGAGAGCCACAGTCCGCGCAGGTACAGCGCCGCGAGCAGCACGGGCCAGGCCTTGCCGTAGAGGGCGAACGAAGCCGCATAAAGGGCGAGCGACGCAAGCCAGTCGCGCCGCGCGCGGCGGCGCCTCACGGGATCGGCGGCGTGGTTCGCGAAGAGCCGCTGCACCTGCACGCCTTCGCGGCCATGCGTGCCCACGCCGCGCACAATGACGGCGCGCGCGAGCCGCACCGGCACAAACGCCAGAAGCGGCAGCAGCAATTCGGCGAGGTACAGGCCGCCCATCAGCCGCCCGTAGTACGCCACGCGCCGACGCCAGCGCGAGCCGCTCGCGTCGTGCGTGTCGTGCACATCGGGCCGGTCGAACGGCTCGCGCGTGAAGCGGTGATGCATCAGGTGTCCGAAACGCACGGCGTCGAACGGCATCGCCAGACCGATCGAGAGCGCGCGGGCGAGCCACTCGTTCACGCGCCGGTCGCGCGCCAGTTGTCCGTGTATGCCTTCGTGAATGAGGCCCCAGTGGATCGGCGTGGCAAGCACGACGGGCGCAAGCGTCGCCAGCAGCGCGAGCGTCGGTCCGCCCGCCGCGTCCAGCAAGAGCGGCAATCCGATGAGTTCGTAGCTAAGCGCCGTGAACGCGAACGCGATCAGCGCGGCGTTCATGCGGGCCGCCGTTGCGGGCTGGGGTGAGTGGGTTGGCCGCCTGGCGGGTTCAGCGCGGGTGGCGGACGGGGAAAGCGCTTCAGTTTCGGCGCTCAAGGACTCCATGGTGATTCCTCGCGGCAAAGGCTGCCGCGACGTTAGCAGGGCCACATGACAAAGCGAAGAACGGCGCGCCGTGCGGCCATGGCCGATCTGCGCCCGGGCGTTCGCGCATAAAAAAACCGCCTCGCGAGGAGACGGTTTTTGGCGCCGGGAAGCAGGCAAGCGTGACGCTCAGATGGGCTGATCGGTCGACGGCTTCTCCCACAGGTTCACGCCGCCCTCGGTCGCATAGCGGTCGATCTCTGCGAGTTCTTCCTTCGAAAACTCGAGGTTCTTCAGCGCGGCGACGTTCTCGCGCACCTGTTCCGCTCGGCTCGCGCCGATCAGCGCCGAGGTCACGCGGCCGCCGCGCAGCGTCCAGGCGATCGCCATCTGCGCGAGGCTCTGGCCGCGACGCAGCGCGAGGTCGTTGAGCTTGCGCACGTGCCCGATGTTCTGCTCGCTCAGGTGCTCGCTCTTGAGCGAGCCGCCGCCCGGACGGTTCACGCGCGCGTCTTCGGGCACGCCGTTCAGGTACTTGTTCGTGAGCACGCCCTGCGCGAGCGGCGTGAACGCAATGCTGCCCGTGCCCAGGTCCTCGAGCGTGTCGAGCAGTTCTTCCTCGACCCAGCGGTTGAGCATGTTGTAAGACGGCTGGTGAATGAGCAGCGGCACCTTGTACTCGGCGAGGAGCTTGGCCATTTCGCGCGTCTTCGCGGGCGAATACGACGAGATGCCGACATAGAGCGCCTTGCCCTGCTGCACGGCCGTGGCCAGCGCGCCCGCCGTCTCTTCGAGCGGCGTTTCCACGTCGAAGCGGTGCGAATAGAAGATGTCGACGTAGTCGAGGCCCATGCGCTGCAGGCTCTGGTCGAGGCTCGCGAGCACGTACTTGCGCGAGCCGCCGCCCTGGCCGTACGGACCCGGCCACATGTCCCAGCCGGCCTTCGACGAGATCAGGAGTTCGTCGCGGTACGGACGGAAATCGTCCTTGAAAATGCGGCCGAAGTTGGTTTCGGCGCTGCCGTACGGCGGGCCGTAGTTGTTCGCGAGGTCGAAGTGCGTGATGCCGAGATCGAACGCGGTGCGCAGGATATCGCGCTGGGTCGAGATCGGCGTGGTGTCGCCGAAGTTGTGCCACAGACCGAGCGACAGCGCGGGCAGCTTGAGCCCCGACTTGCCGCAAAAGCGGTACTGCATGTCCGAATAGCGTTCTGAGGCTGCTTCGTAAGCCATGGTCTGAATCCTCGGCGAAAACGGGAAGTGAGCGAAGGGATGGGTGCGACGCGCCGTGGGGCGCGCCGCTCGCGTGAGGCAGCTATGTTAGCCAATCCGCCCAAGCCGTGCAGATGCCCACTATGCGGGAAAGGCGATGGAGAGCGCGTGTCAGGCCGGTGGAAAACCCGCACCCTGGACGCGCCGCGGCCACTCGCCTACACTGCGGCGTCCATCCTTTGCGAGAGGTTGTTCATGGCCAAAGCGATTTCGATCGCGCTCATCGCCTGTGGCGTCGTCCTGTTGTACTTCGGCGGCCAGTCGCTCCATTCGTTCGCGAACGACATGTCGCGTCTGTTCACCGGCGCGCCCACCGACCGCACGATCCTCCTGATTGGGGGCGGCATCGCCGCGACGCTCGCGGGCATCACCGGGCTCGCGATGTCGGGGCGCCGGCGCTAGGCGCAAGCACGGCGGCGTCGGCTCAGAACTTCACCTCGGGCTTCGACGCCGAGCGCGTGCCCGGCAGCGGCACGTTGCTCGCGCCGTGATAGGTGTACACGAGCGAAAACTTCACCTGATCGCTCTGGTTTTGCCCCGCCGAATGCAGCGTGTTGCAGTGGAAGAAGACCACATCGCCGGCGGCGAGCGTCGGGGCGATGGCGCGATCGATCCACACCTTGTTCTCGGGCAGGTCGGCGCGGAAGAATTTCGCGGGGTCGAACTTGTCCGAAGTGAACGGCGCGTCGTGCGAGCCCGGCACGAACCACAGGCCGCCGTTTTCCATCTTCTCCGGCCCGAGCGCGAGCCACACCGACACGAGGTCGTCGCGCTCGAACGACCAGTAGCGCACGTCGCGGTGCCAGCCCGTCAGGCTGCCGAAGTGCGGGTGCTTCGTCATCATGCAGTTGTGATGCGCGCACGACAGCACCGGCTCCTCGCCGAAATACAGCTCCATCCACCCCGCGATTTCCGGCGACGTGGCCCACTCGCGATACAGCGCGTGGCGCGAATAGGCGTCGAGCAGGCGCCGCACCGTATGGCCGCCAGGGGCATCCTTCGATTCGGGCGCGCCGGGGTAGCGCAGATCGGCTTCGAATTCGAGCGGCGCGGCGGCCGCCTGCAACTGCTCCTGCGCAACCCGCTTGATCGCCTCGCAGCGCTCGGGCGAGACGAGCCCCGGCACGACCACGAAGCCGCGCTCGCGCAGCGCCTGCACCTGTTCTTTCTTTGAATGGACTGACATGGGACTTCCGTATGCGATCTCGATGCGAGCAAGGGCCGCAGCCCTGGTCGCTTCGTTAAGCGACCAGGGCTGAGGCGTCGGCGCGCGCCGACTCATCGATTGTAAAGCGTGCCGGCACGACGGGAAGGACCACGCGCTCACACGAGGTGGCTCCATGCGCGCCGCAAATCGAGCTGCACGCGAATGGCGCGCGCGCACCGCGATGAGGACAAAGGGCGGGATCGTGTGCATCAAAGACGCGCAGGGCCGGGTATTAACCGACTTTCTGCCGTCATGAATCGCGTGTAGCCTGCCGTGATGTTGTTTTACGTCGCCGAATTCTCATCGCACGCTCGGATCGCCGTGAACGCCTTGCCACCCAAGGCGCTCCAACAGAAGAATCCGTCGCGTCGCGTCTTACGCCGCGCCATGCGGCCTGTCTCCCGTCCACCCAGATCGTGACGCCCTGGAAGACAGGCACGTTTGCTGCTCGATGCAAAGCGTCGCGCAAGGCGCACCTCGAACCCGATTGCTCAACCGCCATGCATACCCTCTTCGATACTCAACGCATGACCCACGCCGCCCACACAGCCCTGAAAGCGGCACGCCCCGCCCGCCGTCACCTGGTGCGCGCACTGCGACACCACGCCGCCCGCACCCGCGCGCTCACGCAACAAGTGCGCGAAGTGAAGCCCGTCGACAATATGCGCAGCTGGTTCCACTCGTTCTTCGCCGTGCTGCGCATGCGCTCGGGCACGCGTCATTTCTCGCTGCGCACGCTGCTCTATCGCCCGAATGCGCCGCTGCGCACGCTGGCCGCGCCTTCCACGGTTCATGTGGCGCGCAGCACGCGCAAGCCGCGCCGGATGGCCGCGAGCAGCGCGGGCTGGTTCGGCTTCGCGATGCGCTGAGCCCGCGCGCGACCCACGCCGCGCGATCCGCAGAAAACAAAAAACCCCGCACGGGCTTGCGCCCTGCGGGGTTTTTCTTCGCTCGAGCCGGCGCGAGGCCGGCTTTTGCGAACGCTTACGCGACGGCTGCGCTCACCGGCTCCGTGCCGGCGGCTTCGGCCAGAGTCAGCGCCTTGTCGGTCGCTTCCCACGAGAATTCCGGCTCTTCGCGGCCGAAGTGGCCGTAAGCGGCGGTCTTTTCGTAGATCGGACGCAGCAGGTCGAGCATCTGGATGATGCCCTTCGGACGCAGGTCGAAGTGTTCGCGCACGAGCTTCGTGATGGTCGCGTCCGACACCTTGCCGGTGCCGAACGTGTTGACCATGACCGAGGTCGGCTCAGCCACGCCGATTGCGTACGACACCTGGATCAGGCAGCGCGACGCGAGGCCGGCGGCCACGATGTTCTTCGCGACGTAGCGGCCAGCATAGGCTGCCGAGCGGTCCACCTTCGACGGATCCTTGCCCGAGAACGCACCGCCGCCGTGCGGGGCTGCGCCGCCGTAGGTATCGACGATGATCTTGCGGCCCGTGAGACCGCAATCGCCCTGCGGGCCGCCGATCACGAAGCGACCGGTCGGGTTCACGAGGAACTTGATGTCGCCCTTGATCAGCTCGGCCGGCAGCACCGGCTTGATGACCTCTTCGATCACGGCTTCGCGCAGCGTGCCGAGGTCGATGTCCGGCGAATGCTGCGTGGAGAGCACGACGGTGTCGATGGCGTGCGGCCTGCCGTCGACGTAGCGGATCGTGACCTGCGACTTCGCGTCCGGACGCAGCCAGGGCAGACGGCCGTCGCGGCGCAGGTTCGACTGGCGCTCGACCAGACGGTGCGACAGGTGGATCGGCAGCGGCATCAGCTCGGGCGTTTCGTCGCACGCATAACCGAACATCAGGCCCTGGTCGCCGGCGCCCTGGTCGAGGTTGTTGTCGTGCGCGCGGTCCACGCCCTGGGCGATGTCCGGCGACTGCTTGTCGTAGGCGACGAGCACCGCGCAGCCGCGGTAGTCGATGCCGTAGTCGGTGTTGTCGTAGCCGATGCGCTTGATGGTGTCGCGCGCGACCTGGATGTAGTCGACGTTGGCCGTCGTGGTGATTTCACCGGCGAGCACGACGAGACCCGTGTTGCAGAGCGTTTCCGCTGCAACGCGCGAGTACTTGTCCTGCGTGAGGATGGCGTCGAGGATCGCGTCCGAGATCTGGTCGGCGACCTTGTCCGGATGGCCTTCCGAAACGGATTCGGAAGTGAAGAAATAGTCGTTTGCCACGTGTCAGGCTCCTTATAGCTGGTGACGGTTGAGTTCACGTAGCCAGCTTCGGGAGCTTTGAAGCGGCGACGCTTTAGCGGAATTGCTGCCCAGTTGCCATGATTTGCGATCGATCATGGTCATCCGGCTTCGCCCCGCAAGTTGTCTATTAACTCGGCGAAGCCCTTATTATAGCGACTTCCTTAAATTGTCGCAGAGTACCCTCGCGTGCCGTTCGTCGCCTTCCCCACAGTTCGCAAGCCGTGCCGCGGAGTTGCCGCATGCTAGGCAAACTCGGCTCTCGTTTCGCCATCGGCTTGCTCAAGCTGTTCGCGATCCTGCCCTATGGCTTCGTCGCGCGTCTGGGCGACGGCCTCGGCTGGCTGCTCTACCAGATCCCGAGCCGGCGCAAGCGCGTCGTTCATACGAATCTGCGCCTGTGCTTCCCCGAGTGGAGCGACGAAAAGCGCGAGGAAGTGGCGGGGCTGCACTTCCGTCACGCCATTCGCAGCTACATGGAGCGCAGCGTGCAATGGTTCGCCTCGGCGAAGAAGCTCGAAAAAATCGTCGAGCTCGACAGCGAGATCGATCTCACCGATCCGAACCTGCCGCCTACGCTCTTCCTCGGCCTGCATTTCGTGGGTATCGAGGCGGGCTCCATGTTCCTCAACTACTCGCTGCACCGGCCGTGCGGCTCGCTCTACCAGCCGTTCTCGAACCCAGAATTCGAAGCCGCGGCCAAGGCGGGACGCAGCCGTTTCGGCGCGGAAATGGTGAGCCGCGCGGACAGCGCGCGCGCCGTGCTGCGCTGGCTGCGCGACAAGAAACCCGTGATGCTCGGCGCCGACATGGACTACGGCATGCGCAATTCCACGTTCGTGCCCTTCTTCGGCGTGCCGGCGTGCACGCTCACTGCTGTGGGGCGTCTGGCGAAGGTGGGTCATGCGCAGGTCGTACCGTTCATCGGCGAGGTGTTGCCCAATTACAAGGGTTATCGGCTGAAAGTGTTCAAACCTTGGGAAAATTATCCAACCGGCGACGACGATCTCGACGCACGCCGCATGAACGCCTTCCTCGAAGAACAGATTCCGCGCATTCCCGAGCAGTACTACTGGGTCCACAGGCGCTTCAAGACGCGGCCGCCAGGCGAGCCGAGCGTCTACCGCTGAACGTTGCACACACGATCGAGGCCCGGGTTTTCGCCCGGGCCTCGCTTACAATAACGGCATGAAACTCAAATTCACCAAGATGCACGGCGCGGGCAACGACTTCGTCGTGCTCGACGGCTACAGCCAGGACCTCGCGCTCTCGCCCGAGCGCGTGCGCGCGCTCGCCGATCGCCACTTCGGCATCGGCGCGGACCAGTTGCTGCTGGTCGAGAAGCCGACCGTCGAAGGCGTGGACTTCCGCTATCGCATCTTCAATTGCGACGGCGGCGAGGTCGAGCACTGCGGCAACGGCGCGCGCTGCTTCGTGAAATTCGTGCGCGACCGCAAGCTCACCGATTCGAACCGCGTGCGCGTGCAGGTGCAGAAGGGCACGATCACGCTCGTCGTGCAGGAAAACGGTGAAGTCGTCGTCGACATGGACCGCCCCGAGTTCGAGCCGGCGCTCGTGCCGTTCAACGCGAACGGCCTCGAAGGCCGCCGCGAAGGCAACGACACGCTCTGGCCGCTCGACGTGAACGGCGCCCGGCGCTGGGTGTCGGTCGTCTCGATGGGCAACCCGCACGCGGTGCAGGTCGTGGACGACGTCGAGGCGTACCCGGTGAAGGCCGAAGGCGCGGTCATCGAAACGCATGCGCGTTTCCCGAACAAGGTGAATGCCGGTTTCATGCAGATCGTTTCGCGCCACGAAGTGAAGCTGCGCGTATTCGAGCGCGGCGCGGGCGAAACGCTCGCGTGCGGCACGGGCGCGTGCGCGGCCGTGGCGGCGGGTATTCGCCGCGGGCTGCTCGACACGCCCGTGAAGGTGCATACCCACGGCGGCCTGCTGACCATCGCCTGGGACGGCGCGCGCGACGAATCCACCGCGCTCACCATGGCGGGCCCGGCCACCACGGTATTCGAAGGCGAGATCGAGCTGGCCGACTAGCGCGCACCATCGGCGTCGTGCGGCGTGCGCAACGAGAGAACGTCGCGCCGCACGATTACGCAAAAACAATCAACCGCATGACAGCCTGCGCGCCGCCGTGCGCGCCTCACAACTACAACGCGTCCACAACATGAACGATCGCGAAGTTGCCGACTATCTGCTCGCCCACCCCGATTTTTTCGTTGAGCACGCCGAACTGCTCGCGACGATCAAGCTAGGCAATCCTCACGGCAAGGCTGCCGTCTCGCTGCAGGAACGCCAGATGGAAATGCTGCGCGAGAAGAACAAGCATCTCGAGCGGCGTCTTTCGGAGCTGCTTCGCTACGGTCACGAGAACGATTCGATCGCCGCGAAGTTCAACCGCTGGACCACGCGCATGATCGCCGAGCGCGATCCGTACGCGCTGCCGCGCTCGATCACGCAGAACCTGCGCGACGTGTTCGACATGCCGCAGGCCGCGCTGCGCGTGTGGGACGTGGCCGAGGCCTACAGCCAGGCCGATTTCGCGCGCCATACCGGCGAGGAAGTGCGCATCTTCGCGAACAGTCTCGACACGCCGTATTGCGGCGCGAACACCGGCTTCGAGGCCGCCCAATGGCTCGACTCGAGCGACGGCGCCGCCGAATCGGTCGCGATCATCGCGCTGCGCGCCCCCGCTGTCGCCTCGAACGACGCGCCAGTGGCCGAAGCCTTTGGCCTGCTGGTGATGGGCTCGCCCGACCCGCGCCGCTTCCACGAAGGCATGGCCACCGACTTTCTCACGCAGATCGGTGCACTCGCGAGCGCGGCGCTCTCGCGCCTGCTGCCGCACTGACACCCACCCAGGCCGCCCAACGTGAACCCGACCGACCCGATCGCCGACTACCTCGCGACGCTCGAACACGAGCGGCGGCTCTCGGAGCACACGCTGCGCGGCTACACGCATGAACTCGACGAGCTGAAGAAGCTCGCCAACGGCAAGCCGCTCGAAACGGTCAACGCCGCGCAAGTGCGCGGCGCGGTGGCGCGCGCGCATGCGGGCGGCCTCTCGGCGCGCTCGATCGCGCACCGGCTCTCGGCCTGGCGCGCCTTCTATCGCTGGCTCGCGGGGCGCATCGAGATGGACGCGAATCCCGTGGCCGCCGTGCGTGCGCCCAAGCGCGCCAAAACGCTGCCGAAGGCGCTTTCCGTCGACGACGCCGCGCATCTCATGGAAGCGCCCGCCATCGCCGGCACTCAGGAAGGCGGTCCCGAGGCGCTGCGCGACCACGCGATGCTCGAGTTGTTCTACTCGTCGGGGCTGCGGCTCGCCGAGCTCGTGGGACTCGACGTGCGTTACGTCAAGCGCGACGGCTACGAATCGGCGGGCTGGCTCAAGCGCGACGCCGCCGAAGTCGAGGTGCTGGGCAAGGGCAACCGTCACCGCATGGTGCCGGTCGGGCGCAAGGCGCTCGTCGCGCTCGACGCGTGGCTCGCCGCCCGCGGCGCCCTCGTGAAGCACGACGACGCCCCGCTCTTTCTCTCCGTGCGCGGCAACCGCATGGCGCCCGGCGTGGTGCGCGAGCGCGTGAAGCGCGCCGCCATTGCGGCGGGCATTCCCGCGAACGTGCACCCGCACGTGCTGCGGCACTCGTTCGCCACCCATCTGCTGCAGTCGAGCGGCGACCTGCGCGCCGTGCAGGAACTGCTCGGCCACGCGAGCATCTCGGCCACCCAGGTCTATACGTCGCTCGACTTTCAGCACCTCGCGAAGGTCTACGACACCGCGCATCCGCGCGCCAAAAAGCGCGATTGATACGCCACGGCGCTCGCGCAACGCTGCGCGACACCAGTGCCGTTACCCTGCATCGAACCCATCATGAATATCGTCACCCTCAAGCCGTCCAAAGAAAAATCCCTGCTGCGCCGCCATCCGTGGGTCTACGCGAACGCGATCGACCGCGTGGAAGGCAAGCCCGCGCCAGGCGCCACCGTCATCGTGCGCGCGGCCGACGGCCGCTTTCTCGGGCGCGCCGCCTACAGCCCGCATTCGCAGATCCGCGCGCGCGTGTGGAGCTTCGACGAAAACGAGCCGATCGACCACGCGTTCTTCAAGCGGCGCGTGCAGCGCGCCGTGGCCGACCGCCGTGCGATGGTGAGCGGCACGGGCGCGGTGCGCCTGATCTTCGGCGAGGCCGACGGTCTGCCTGGCCTGATCGTCGACTACTACATCGAGGATGGCGGCGACGGCCGCGGCCAGCTCGTGTGCCAGTTCATGGCGGCGGGCGTCGAGGCGTGGAAGGACGCGATCGTCGCCGCGCTCACGTCGGCCACGGGCTGCCCGAACGTCTACGAGCGCTCGGACGTGTCGATCCGCGAGAAGGAAGGGCTCGAACAGATCACCGGCCTGCTCGCCGGCGACGAACCGCCCGCAACGATCATCACGAGCGAGAACGGCGTGCGCTATCACGTCGACGTGCGCAACGGCCACAAGACCGGCTTCTACGTGGATCAGCGCGACAACCGCGCACTCGTGCAGACGTACGCGCGCGAGCGCGAGGTGCTCAACTGCTTCTGCTACACCGGCGGCTTCTCGCTCGCGGCCATGAAGGGCGGCGCGAAACGCGTGGTGTCGATCGATTCCTCGGGCGAAGCGCTCGCCACGGCGCAGAAGAACGTCGAGGCGAACGGCTTCGACGCCGCGCTCGCCGCCTGGCTCGACGCGGACGCCTTCAAGACGCTGCGCCGCCTCCACGACGAAGGCGAGCGCTTCGATCTCGTGGTGCTCGATCCGCCCAAGTTCGCGGCCTCGCGCGAACACGTGGACCGCGCCGCGCGCGCCTACAAGGACATCAATCTCACGGGTTTCAAGCTGCTGCGCCCGGGCGGCCTGCTGTTCACGTACTCGTGCTCGGGTGCGATCGATTCGGCGCTGTTCCAGAAGATCGTGGCCGGCGCCGCCGCCGACGCCAGGGTGGACGCGCGTATTCTCAAGCGCCTTGGCGCGGGTGTGGATCACCCGCTGCTCACGGCGTTCCCGGAAGGCGAATATCTGAAGGGCCTGCTGTTGCAAATCGCCTGAGACGGCCTTACTTGAGCTTTTTCGGCGGCGCGCTGGAGCACCTTTCGAATCGCTCGTTCGCGCCCCGATTGGGTCTCGCGCCCGGCCGCCGCATGCGGGCGCGGCGCAGATATGTTTCAATAGAAAGTTATGTCGTAACACTCGAAGGCAGCGACAGCACGAAGCGGCGCGCCTGAACGTACCCCTCGAACACCTACCAGGCAGACAGCATGGCAACCAGCATGATTCCCGTCACCATCCTGACCGGCTTTCTCGGCAGCGGCAAAACCACGCTGCTCAAGCGCATCCTGAACGAGAAGCACGGCATGAAGATCGCCGTGATCGAGAACGAGTTCGGCGAAGAGAACATCGACAACGAAATCCTCGTGCAGGACAGCACCGAGCAGATCATCCAGATGAGCAACGGCTGCATCTGCTGCACGATTCGCGGCGACCTCGCGCGCGTGCTCGGCGACCTCGTGCAGCAAAAGCGCGATGGCAAGCTGGACTTCGACCGCGTGGTGATCGAAACCACCGGCCTCGCCAATCCGGGCCCGGTCGCGCAGACGTTCTTCATGGATAACGAGATCGCCGACGAATTCCTGCTCGACGCGATCATCACGCTCGTGGACGCCAAGCACGGCAACCATCAGCTCGACGAGCACGAAGTGGTGCAGCGCCAGGTGGGTTTCGCCGACCGCCTCTTCATCACGAAGGCCGACCTCGTCGACGAAAACGAACTCGCCGACCTGCGTCATCGCGTGCTGCACATGAACCCGAAGGCGCAGATCCGCCAGGTGAATTTCGGCGAGGCCGACATCAAGGAAGTGTTCGACCTGCGCGGCTTCAACCTGAACGCTAAGCTCGAAATCGACCCCGACTTCCTCGCCGAAGACGATCACGCTCACGCGCATCACGATCATGACCATGATCACGCGCATGATCATGACCACGCCGATTGCGACCACGATCACGGCCAGTGCAGCCACGAAGGCCACGATCACGCCCACCACCATCACGCGCACCACGACGACAAGATCAAGTCGTTCGTCTACCGCAGCGACCGTCCGTTCGATCCGAACCGCCTGGAAGACTTCCTCGGCGGCATCCTGCAGATCTACGGCGAGCGCCTCTTGCGCTACAAGGGCGTGCTCTACATGAAGGGCGTGGACCGCAAGGTGGTATTTCAGGGCGTGCACCAGATGATGGGCAGCGACCTAGCCGCCAAATGGCTGCCGATCGAGAAGAAGGGCAGCAAGATGGTGTTCATCGGCATCGAGCTGCCGCAGGACCTCATCACCGACGGGCTCGACGCCTGCCTCGCCTGACAGACTTCCCCGCTTTTCCCGATACGCCCGGCCCGCTGCCGGGCGTTTTCGTCTGGAGTTTGTGCACTGCGACGCGGCCCGAGACTGAGTTTGCGGCCCGCGCAAGGAATTCCTGCCGGCTTCGTGCGTCAAATAACGTACCCGACCATCGCTTTTTCACGATTGGCGCGTTATATTTTCTGGATATCGACCGGTTCACAAACGGCATGGCGACAGGCGGGCCACCGCAGGGATTTCCCGCTTGCGGCGCGAGTTTGCGGTTCGGTTACAATACGGCCCCACTGGAAGAGAGGTGCCCCGGAATTCAGCCGAGGGACGCCCCGCCGGCAGCGCATCGCGTCGCAGCGCGCAGTCGGTACGATATATGCCTCAGGAGCATCTGATGACCGGTTTCCAGAGGAGTTCGGCCCCGCAGCGGCGCTTCGGGCGTCACGACAGTTCATCGTCCGTGCCCGCCAGCGCGCATATAACGGCGCGGTAACTGCGCCTGGCAAAGTGGTAAAGGTTGGTAAAGGCCACCGCGGCCACTGCGGGCAACACAAAAGTGCAGGCAAGATGTGCCAGTTTTGCCTCACTCATTGAAGAAGCAAGCCAGATGACGACGAAACGACTCTTGACCGAAGCCGAAATCCTGAAGATGAGCGACAAGGATTACATGAACGAGGATCAGCTCGCCTTCTTCAAGAACCGGCTCGAACAGCTGCAGGCGGAAATCCTCCGCAATGCGGGCCAGACCACCGAGAATCTGCGCGAAACCGTGATCGTTCCCGATCCGGCCGACCGCGCGACCATCGAAGAAGAGCATGCGCTCGAGCTGCGTACGCGCGACCGCGAACGCAAGCTGCTCAAGAAGGTGCAGCAATCGCTCGCTCGCATCGATTCCGGCGACTACGGCTGGTGCGAAGAAACGGGCGAGCCGATCGGCATCCCGCGTCTGCTCGCGCGTCCGACCGCCACGCTCTCGCTCGAAGCGCAAGAGCGCCGCGAACTGCGCCAGAAGCTGTTCGGCGATTGAGCTTTTTTCTGGCCGCGCAGCCCTGCTTGCGCGGCTAGCGACTTGCCTTCCCTGTCGAAGCGCACGGAGCCCCGTGCGCTTTTTTCTTTTGCGCGCGCCGTTGCACGCCCGGCCGCCGTGCCGTTTTCTGTGCCTGCGGGCCTTGATATGCCCATCGCCGCCCTAAACTCCAGGTGATATGCGCTCGCGGCGCCCGAGAGGCGCGCGCAGCGCACCCGGATTCAGGGCGGCGGCGCCCGCAGCGTGCACGACGCGCGAGCACCGCGGCGCCCACCCGAAAGCGGCAGGCACACCACCTTCGCACCCAACCCGGCATCAACGGTAAAAAGGAACGCACATGGAGCAATTTCACGGCACGACGATCGTATCCGTGCGGCGCGGCGACAAGGTCGCGCTCGGCGGCGACGGCCAGGTCACCCTCGGCAACATCGTCATGAAGGGTGGCGCGAAGAAGGTCCGGCGCATTTACGGCGGCAAGGTCATGGTCGGCTTCGCCGGCGGCACCGCCGACGCGTTCTCGCTGCTCGACCGCTTCGAAGCCAAGCTCGAAAAGCATCAGGGCAACCTCACGCGCGCCGCCGTCGAACTCGCCAAGGACTGGCGCACCGACCGCATGCTGCGCCGCCTCGAAGCCATGCTGATCGCCGCCGACCCGACCACCACGCTCGTGATCACCGGCAACGGCGACGTGCTCGACCCCGAAGAAGGCATCTGCGCGATCGGTTCGGGCGGCGCGTATGCGCAGGCCGCGGCCCGCGCGCTCCTGGAGAACACCGAACTCTCGCCGCGCGAGATCGTCGAAAAATCGCTCGAGATCGCGGGCGACATGTGTATCTACACGAACCACAATCGCGTGATCGAAACCATCGAATAACTCGCCAACCGACCGCACAGACGAGAAGGAATCAGGATGAGCACCATGACCCCCGCCGAGATCGTCTCGGAACTCGACAAGCACATCATCGGCCAGGCGAACGCGAAGAAGGCCGTGGCCGTCGCGCTGCGCAACCGCTGGCGCCGCCAGCAGGTCGCCGATCCGCTGCGCCAGGAAATCACGCCGAAGAACATCCTCATGATCGGGCCGACGGGCGTCGGCAAGACCGAAATCGCGCGCCGTCTCGCGAAGCTCGCGGACGCGCCGTTCATCAAGATCGAAGCGACCAAGTTCACCGAAGTGGGCTACGTGGGCCGCGACGTGGACAGCATCGTGCGCGACCTCATCGAAATCTCGGTGAAGCAGACGCGCGAAACCGAAATGCGCAAGGTGCGCAGCAAGGCCACGGATCAGGCCGAAGACCGCATCCTCGACATCCTGCTGCCGACGGCGCGCCCGGTAGGCTTCGGTTCGTCCGATGCGGCGAGCCACGCCGAAAGCGGCGACAACGCCACGCGTCAGACCTTCCGCAAACGCCTGCGCGAAGGCCAGCTGGACGACAAGGAAATCGAGCTGGACGTCGAGCAGCCGCAAGTCGGCATGGACATCATGGGCCCCCCGGGCATGGAAGACATGACCGAGCAGATCCGCTCGATGTTCGCCAATCTGGGCGGCGGCAAGAAAACGCGCCGCAAGCTCAAGGTGAAGGAAGCGCTCAAGGTCCTCACCGACGAAGAAGCGGCGAAGATGCTCAACGACGAAGAGGTCAAGCAAAAGGCCGTGCAGAACGTCGAGCAGAACGGCATCGTGTTCCTCGACGAAATCGACAAGATCGCCTCGCGCAACAACGAAGGCAGCGGCGGCGAAGTTTCGCGTCAGGGCGTGCAGCGCGATCTGCTGCCGCTCGTGGAAGGCACGACCATCAACACGAAATACGGGATGGTGAAGACCGATCACGTTCTGTTCATCGCGAGCGGCGCGTTCCATCTTTCGAGGCCGAGCGATCTGATTCCCGAACTGCAGGGCCGTTTCCCGATTCGCGTGGAACTCGACTCGCTCTCCGTGAAGGACTTCGAAGCGATTCTGGTCTCGACCGACGCGAGCCTCGTGAAGCAGTATCAGGCGCTGCTCGCAACCGAGGACGTGCATCTCGATTTCGCCGAAGACGGCATTCGCCGCCTCGCGGAAATCGCCTTCTCCGTGAACGAGAAGACCGAGAACATCGGCGCGCGCCGTCTCTACACGGTGATCGAAAAGCTGCTGGAAGATGTGTCGTTCGCGGCCGGCAATCACGCGGGCCAGAGTGTGACGATCGACGCCGCCTATGTCGACAAGGCGCTCGGCGAAGTGGCGCAGGACGAAGACCTGTCGCGTTACGTGCTCTAAACGTTACGCATGGCGCATGAAAAAGGGACCCCGCGGGGTCCCTTTTCTTTTGCCGCGCCGGGCTGTGCTTACTGGCGCACCGGGCGCTTCGCGAGCTTGCGCTGCAGCGTGCGCCGGTGCATGTTGAGCGCGCGCGCCGTGGCCGAGATGTTGCCGTTGTGCTCGGCCAGCACGCGCTGGATGTGCTCCCATTCGAGGCGCGCGACCGAGAGCGGCGCCGGGTGCTCGATGGCCTCTTCGGCCTGCATGGCGCTCGCATCGCTTTGGAGTGCCGAGAGAATCATCTCGACGTTGGCGGGCTTGGCCAGATAGTTGTCCGCGCCGTCCTTCACGGCCTGCACCGCCGTGGCGATGCTCGCATAGCCCGTGAGCACGAGCATGCGTGCGTCCGGCTGCAGTTCGCGCAGCGGCGCGATGAGCGACAGGCCTGAGTCGTTGCCGAGATGCAGGTCCACGGTGATCTGCGAGAACTTCTGCTGGTTGGCGAAGCGAATCGCCTCTTCCGCATTGTGTGCCTGCTTCACCTCGAAGCCGCGCCGCGTGAGGCCGCGCGTGAGGATGTCGGAGAACACTTCGTCGTCGTCGATGACCAGAAAACTCATATCGCTCATGCCTAATTCTCCGTGTTGTTACGCGGCGTCGGGCCGGGTCGGCCCCTCGCCTGATCCAATCTCCGAACCCGCGGGCGCTGCGCCCTCGCGCGCCGCCGCCGCGGGGCTCGCCTGACCCGCCTTGATCTGCTTCGCCGGCAGGCGCAGCACCGCACGGGTGCCGCGCGGGCGGCGCGGGTGCATGCCGCTGCCGGTTACGACGCCGGCCGACGTCTCGTCATCCGCGCCGCTCACTTCACCCGATGCGCTGCCGGGCGGCGTGACGTCGTTGAGCTCGATCGAGCCGCCAAGCCGCGCCGCCGACGAAAACGCCAGATACAGCCCGACGCCGTGGCCACCCTGAGTGCTGTCCACGGGCGCGGCGCCGATCGAGGCGCGCAGCGACGACGGAATGCCGGGCCCGGCATCGCAAACTTCGAAATCGACGTACCCGGCCCGCGCGGCCGCATAGGCGCGCAGCGTCACGAAATCGCGGCTGGCGCGCGCAGCGTTGTCGAGCAGGATGGTGAGGATCTGGCCGACGGCGACGGTGTCGTCGAGGGCGAAGTCGCCCGGTCCATTGTCGAGGAGTTCGAACTTCACGTGCGGATGGCGCAGGCGCCATTGCTCGACGAACGGCCCGAGCCATTCGCTCACGACCTGGCGGGCGCCCGTGGACGACGCGCGGCTTCTCAGCCGTGCGAGCGCCGAGGTGCAAAGCGAGATCTGCTTGTCGAGCAGTTCGAGGTCGGCGGCATACGGATCGAGGCCCTTGTCCGTGCGCGCGACGTCGCGCAGCTCCTCGGTGAGCATGGCGATGGTCGAGAGCGGCGTGCCGATCTCGTGCGCCACGGTGGCGGCCTGCACGCCCAGCGCCACGGCGCGCTCGTCGCGCAGCAGGCGCTGCTGCGCATCGCCGAGCGCGGTGTCGCGCTGGCGCAGCGCGCGCGACATGCGCGCAACGAACCACACGATCAGGCACACGCTCACCATGAAGTTCACCCACATGCCCGCGCGATAGTAGTCGAACAGGTTGGCGGGATTGTCGAGATTGAGCGGCACGTTGTCGAAGCCGAGCAGCACATAGCAGGCCACCGCGAAGGCCGCGAGCCAGGCGGTGAGATACCACGGCAGCACGGCGGCCGCGATGGCGAGCGAGGGCAGGTAGAGCGAGACGAACGGATTGGTCGTGCCGCCGGAAAGAAAAAGCAGCGCGGAAAGCGCGCCGAGATCGACCCAGAGCTGGCCGAACAGTTCGAGATTCGACTCGGGACGATCCTGCGTGACGCGCAGCCAGGTCACGCCGTTGAACGCCACTTCCATGGCGATCACGAACAGCATGGCGGGCAGCGGCAACTGCACGCCGATGAAGAGTTGCACGAATGCGATCGTACAGAGCTGGCCGATGATGGCGAGACTGCGCAGCCAGAACAGATGGCTGAGATTGACGCGAGCACTGACGGTTATGCGATGCATGCTGTCAGTTTACCGGTTAAGACTTATCTGATTCATCATCTTGAAAGGGTTTGCTTCAATCTATGTCATCCGCCGACCACATTCGCTTCGGCGCTTTCTGACAAGCAAGACGGAACAATGCAAGCCTCGCCCCCTGACGTACTTCACACTGTGCGCAATCTCTTTCTCGATTTCATCGACGCTGCCACCGCCAGTGGAACCGACAAGGCGACCGATGCGTCCGCACACGAATTGCTGGCCGCCACGCGCGCCGAGCTGCGCGGCCTGGACGACGACACGCTCGTGCTCATCGCCGCTCGCGCACAGGACAGCGCCCTGGCGCAAGAAGCCGTACGCCTGAGCGCCGCGATCGCCCGGCTCGCACCGGAGCGGGCCGCCGCGTGGTTCGCAGCGGGCCTCGCGCTGCAGTTTGCAAACCGTCACGCCGAAGCGGTAGAACCTTACCGCCACGCGCTGGGAATCGCGCGTACGTTTCCAAATCTGCGCAACAATCTTGCAACAGCTTTGATGCAGATCAATTTTGGAGACCGCGAGATTCTGCCGCTGCTCGAAGAAACGGTCGCCGAAGAGCCCGACAACGTCAACGCCTGGATCAACCTGGCCCGCGTGTTCCCAACCGATACCGACACGGCGCGGCCACTTCACGCCAGCCGCCGCGCGCTCGATCTCGCGCCGCAAAGCGCGCTCGCCCTGAACAACCATGCGATGGCCTGCAAGGAAACGCAGCAGTGGGACGAGGTCGAACGCGCCGCGCGCGCCGCCTGCCAGTATGCGCCCAACGACGCATCGCTACGCTTGAACCTGTCGATGACCCAGCTTCTGCGCGGCAACTATGCCGAAGGCTGGCCCGGACACGAGATGCGCTGGCAGGGGTCGAGTGAGCTGGCCATGGGCCGCCCGGTGTTCCCGAAGCCCGGGTGGCGAGGCGAGCCGCTCGCGGGCCGCACATTGCTGGTATGGGGCGAACAGGGCATGGGCGACCTGCTGCAATTCTGCCGCTACGTGCCCATGCTCGCCGAACGCGTGCATCGCGAAGGCGGCCGGCTCGTCTGGAATTCGTTTCCGCAGATGGGCGCGCTGCTCGCGCGCAGCCTGGGCAGCCATTGCGATCTGTACTGCGCGGGTGGCCCCGTCGAAAACCTGCCGCCCTACGATTGCGAAGTGTCGCTGTTGAGCCTGCCGCTCATTTTCGGCACCGAGGAAGCCACGATCCCGGGCCCCACGGGTTATCTCAAGGCCGATCCCGAGGCGGCGGCGCGCTGGCGCGAACGCCTTGCGGGTGAACAGCGCCTGAAGGTCGGGCTCGCGTGGACGGGCAGCCTCACGCACAAACGCAACCCGTTTCGTCGCGTCGGGCTCGAGCGGTACGCCCGGCATTTCGGCGGCATCGAGAGCGTGGCGTTCTATTCACTGCAGCCCGGCGCAGGGCAAGACATCGCCGCGGCGCGCGACGCGGGCTTCGAGGTGGCCGACTTCAGCGCTCAGTGGAAGACCTTCGACGACACCGCCGCGTTCGTCGACACGCTCGACCTGGTGATTTCCGTGTGCACGTCGAGCGCACACCTTGCGGGCGCGCTCGGCAAGCGCGCCTAGGTGCTGCTGGACGTGAATCCGCATTGGGTCTGGCTGCTGGATCGGCGCGACAGTCCGTGGTATCCGAATACCCGGCTGTACCGTCAAAAGGCGTTCAGACAGTGGGAGCCCGTGCTCGACGAAGTCGGCGCCGATCTCGCGGCGCTCGCGCGGAGTGCGCAACGCAGCGCGTAAGTCAGCGTGCACTTCATGGCATAGCGCTCCTGCCCTTCGGCGCGGCGCCCGCAGCCGGAGCCGCCGCGGCCGCGAGGCATTCGGGGCAGAGGCAGCGCCCACGCGGGTCCAGCTCGCTCGCGGGCAACGCGGGCAGCGACTTGCACCAGCAATCGAAGGGTTCGGTGTTCCTGCCGCAGTCGAAGCTGTTCCCGCAGCGCGGGCAGCGGGCGCTTTTCATGCCGGTGGCGGGCACGGCGGAGGCGGTCATGGCGCGCACTCCTCTCGAAGCCATGGGTTGGCGACAAGAAGATGATGCCACAGCCCGCGCCTCGCTTTTCACGCCCGCCATTTCCTGCCGATTTCGCCCCGTTTTGCGGCGCTGCCGATGCGCCCGCGCCCGTGTTGCGCATGTGCCTCGCCGAGCGCGAGATGCGCGTCGTTTTCCCCGCCCTTTTCTCTGCTGCACCGCGCCAGTCCTGTACAATCCGGCCTGTTTCGACCGTTTTGCCGCCGCGTTTTTCGTCCGCGGATCTTCGTCCGCGAGTTTCGTCTGTTTTTCGTCCAGTCTCCGCCGCCATGTCCGAGCCCATCGACCTTTCGCAGATCGCCCCCACCCTGAAAGCCGAAATTCTGGCCGAAGCGCTGCCTTACATTCGCCAGTATCACGGCAAGACCGTCGTCATCAAGTACGGCGGCAACGCGATGACCGAAGAGCGGCTCAAGCAGGGCTTCGCGCGCGACGTCATCCTGCTCAAGCTCGTGGGCATCAATCCGGTCATCGTGCACGGCGGCGGCCCGCAGATCGATACGGCGCTCAAGAAGATCGGCAAGCAAGGCACGTTCATCCAGGGCATGCGCGTGACCGACGAAGAAACCATGGAAGTCGTCGAGTGGGTGCTCGGCGGCGAAGTGCAGCAGGACATCGTCACGCTCATCAACCACTTCGGCGGCCACGCGGTCGGCCTGACCGGCAAGGACGGCGGCCTGATCCACGCGCGCAAGCTGATGATGCCGGACCGCGACAACCCCGGTCAGTACATCGACATCGGCCAGGTGGGCGAAGTCGAGGCCATCAACCCGGCGGTCGTGAAGGCGCTCCAGGACGACGCGTTCATTCCGGTGATCTCGCCGATCGGCTTCGGCGAAGACGGCCTCTCGTACAACATCAACGCGGACCTCGTGGCGGGCAAGCTCGCGGTGGTGCTCAACGCCGAAAAGCTCGTGATGATGACGAACATCCCGGGCGTGATGGACAAGGCGGGCAATCTGCTCACCGACCTCTCGGCGCGTGAAATCGACGCCCTCTTCGAAGACGGCACGATCTCGGGCGGCATGCTGCCGAAGATCTCGTCGGCGCTCGACGCGGCCAAGAGCGGCGTGCGCTCGGTGCACATCATCGACGGCCGCATCGAACACTCCGTGCTGCTGGAAATCCTGACCGAACAACCGTTCGGCACGATGATCCGCTCGCACTAAGCCCCTTCCTCCCGGCGGCGGCGCCGTGCCGCCGCCGCGTCTCACGTCCGCGATGACCGACTCCAGCCTTCATGCCAGGCGTGCCCGGCGCCGGCCGCGCCGCGTCGCCCGCACAGCGGGCGGCCCCAGCTATGGCGCCCCCACCTTGCGCGGCCCCGTCTGGCTCTTCGACCTCGACAACACGCTGCACAATGCGTCGCGCGCGATCTTCCCGGCCATCAACGCCGGCATGACGCAGTACATCGTCGACGCGCTCGGCGTGAGCCGCGACGAAGCCAATCATCTGCGCACGAGCTACACGCGCCGCTACGGCGCGACGCTGCTCGGCCTCACGCGCCATCATCCGATCGACCCGCACGACTTCCTCAAGGTCGTGCACACCTTCGACGACCTGCAGGGCATGCTGCACGCCGAGCGCGGCCTCGCCCGCACGCTCGCCGCCCTGCCCGGACGCAAGATCGTTCTCACCAACGGTCCCGAGGACTACGCGCACGCAGTGCTCGCGGCGCTCGGCATCGAGCGGCTGTTCGAACGCGTGATCGCCATCGAAGGCATGCGCTCGCGCAGCCACTGGCGCGCCAAGCCCGACTGCGCGATGCTGCGCGGCACGCTGCGCCGGGCGGGCGTGGCGCTCGCCGATGCGATCCTGATCGAAGACACGCGCAGCCACCTCAAGCGCTACCGGCGCCTCGGCATCCGCACCGTCTGGATCACCGGGCATTTGCCGCCGCATCTGCCGGGCACCGGCAGGCCTCACTATGTCGATCGTCGCATTCGTTCGCTAAAATCTCTGAAACCAGGCCTGCAGTCGGGACGCTCGAAGTAAAACGGGGGAGCGCACACCCAGAGGCCAACGCCAGGGACGATATCCATGCAGCCGACACAAACGCGTGAAGCAGTCGAAGCAGCAGATTCGCCGGGCGCGGCCCGCCGCGCCCCCCGCCCGAAACCGGGCGAACGCCGTATCCACATTCTCCAGACGCTCGCCAGCATGCTCGAGGCGCCGCGCGGCGAAAAAATCACCACCGCGGCGCTGGCCGCGCGCCTGGGGGTTTCCGAGGCCGCGCTGTATCGCCATTTCGCGAGCAAGGCCCAGATGTACGAGGGCCTGATCGATTTCATCGAGCAGACACTCTTCGGGCTCATCAACCAGATCGTCGAAAAAGAGCCGAGCGGCGTCCTGCAGGCGCGCGCAATCGCCCTGATGCTCGTCAACTTTTCGACACGCAACGCCGGCATGACCCGCGTACTGACCTGCGAAGCCCTCGTGGGCGAGCACGAGCGCCTCGCCGAGCGCGTGAACCAGATGCTCGATCGCGTCGAGGCGTCGCTGCGCCAGTGCCTGCGCGTCGACCTCGCGCAGGAGGCCGAGCGCAAGGCAATTTCGGGGTCTGACCATGTCAACGCGAAGGCTGCCGCCAAAGGATACGATCCAACGGTCCGGGCGAATCTGGTCGTGCGCTATGTGATCGGTTGCTGGCATCGCTATGCGCAAAGCGGCTTCACGCGTTCACCGAGCGAGCACGCCGACGAGCAGATCCGCATCATTCTTCAATAGCGCGGCCGCGCGGCGTCTTTCCGCGGCGGTGGCTCGCGTCGCTACCAGGAGAACCGCCGCATGAACCGTCCCGTTCCTCCCCTCGGCCTGCCGCCCATCCTGATGGGCCTGTCCGCCCATTGGGGCTGGCTCGTCGCGCGCGGCATCGCCGCCATCCTCTTCGGCGTGCTCGCCTTCTCGCTGCCCGGTCTCACCGTGCTCACGCTCGCCATCGTCTGGGGCGCCTACGCCATCGTCGACGGCGCGTTCGCGCTCATCTACGGTGCGCGGGGCGGCGGCCGGCGGCGCTGGACCTACGTCATCATCGGTCTGATCGGCGTGATCGCGGGCCTCGTGGCGTTCTTCTGGCCCGGCGAGACCGCCATCGTCCTCGTGATGATCATCGGCGTGTGGGCGTTCTTCACTGGCATCTTCGAAATCGTCTACGCGATCCAGTACCGGCACGCCATCGCGCATCCGTGGGCGGTCGGGATTTCGGGGCTGCTCTCGGCAACGGTGGGCTTCTTCTTCGCGATGTTCCCCGGCGCAGGCGCGCTCTCGCTGATCTGGGTGATCGCCGCCTATGCGGTCCTCTACGGCCTCCTGATGATCATCGCGGCCTTGCAGCTGCGGCGCTGGCGCAACGCGCATCCTTCTGCGCCCGGGAAGTGATAAGGCTTCGCGGCCTCGCGCGGTGCGCGGGCACGTGAAGCGGCGGTGCCAATGCGCCGGGCGGCAGCGCGCCGCCCGGGCCGCCTTTCCCTTGCTCCGCGTCGCTTTGCACTTTTTCCGATATACTCTGCGTTCCTTTTGCAATACCCACGCGCCGATTTGCTGACTCGATTGCGGGCGCGTGAACTCCCAGGGCCTGGGCCCCGGAGTTCGATATAAATGCGGCTAAAGAGGTCGTCAGCTGCGCCAATCCTTTCGCACTCCGCGCCCGCCGACACCGTTTAGCCGCCCGAAAAACCAAGGCGGAACGAATGGAATCGATCGGCATCGTCGCTCCTCAAACACTGCATTTCGACGAGCCTCTGCAACTGCAGAACGGCACGGCGCTGGCCGGGTACGACCTCGTGGTCGAAACCTACGGCACGCTCAACGCCGCGCGCAGCAACGCGGTGCTCGTCTGCCACGCGCTCAATGCGTCGCACCACGTGGCGGGCGTCTACGCGGACGACCCCAAGAACGTGGGCTGGTGGGACAACATGGTCGGCCCGGGCAAGCCGCTCGACACCAACCGCTTCTTCGTGATCGGCGTGAACAATCTCGGCTCGTGCTTCGGCTCGACCGGACCGATGAGTATCGACCCGGCCACCGGCCAGCCCTATGGCGCGAAGTTTCCGGTCGTGACCGTCGAGGACTGGGTGGACGCCCAGGCGCGCGTGGCCGATCGCTTCGGCATCGAGAAGTTCGCTGCGGTGATGGGCGGCAGCCTCGGCGGCATGCAGGCGCTCGCATGGAGCCTGCGCTATCCGGATCGCCTCGGCCACTGCATCGTGGTCGCCTCCACCCCCAAGCTCTCGGCGCAGAACATCGCGTTCAACGAGGTCGCGCGCTCGGCCATCCTCTCGGACCCCGACTTCCATGGCGGCGACTACTACGCCCACCACGTGAAGCCGCGCCGCGGCCTGCGCGTGGCGCGCATGATCGGCCACATCACCTATCTGTCCGACGACGACATGGCCGAAAAATTCGGCCGGGCGCTGCGTCGGGCGGAAGGCGCCGAGAACGCATACAACTTCAACTTCGACGTGGAATTCGAAGTGGAGTCGTACCTGCGCTATCAGGGCGACAAGTTCGCCGACTACTTCGACGCCAACACCTACCTGCTGATCACGCGCGCGCTCGATTACTTCGACCCCGCCAAGGCGTATGACGGCGACCTCACGCGCGCGCTCGCGCACACGAAGGCGAAATATCTCGTGGCGAGCTTCGCGACCGACTGGCGTTTCGCGCCCGCGCGCTCGCGCGAACTCGTGAAGGCGCTGCTCGATCACAAGCGCCAGGTGACCTACGCGGAAATCGACGCGCCGCACGGCCACGACGCCTTCCTGCTCGACGACGCGCGCTATCACAATGTGGTGCGCGCTTACTACGAACGTATTGCTGCTGAGGTGGGCGTATGAACCAGAGCGCTTTCGACAGTCTTTCCGCCCGTCCCGACTTTCGCACCATCGCGCGCTGGATCGAACCGCGCGCGAAGGTGCTCGACCTCGGCTGCGGCGACGGCTCGCTGCTCTCGCTGCTCACCGAGGAGCTGGAGTGCACGGGCTACGGCATCGAGATCAACGACGCGGGTGTGCTCGCTTCGGTGAAGAACGGCATCAACGTGATCCAGCAGAATCTGGAAGACGGCCTGCGCCTGTTCGAGGACGCGAGCTTCGATTTCGCGGTCCTCTCGCAAACGCTGCAGACCATTCACCAGACGGCCGCCATCCTGCGCGAGACGGCGCGCGTGGGCAAGGAGTGCATCGTCTCGTTCCCGAACTTCGGCTACTGGCCGCACCGGCTCTCGGTGCTGCGCGGACGCATGCCGGTCTCGAAGTCGCTGCCCTACCAGTGGCACAACACGCCGAACGTGCGTGTTCTCACGGTGAAGGACTTCGAGGCGCTCGCGCCCGAGGTGGGCATCGAAATTCTCGACCGCGCCGTGCTCCATGGGGGTCAGACCGTTAGATGGGGTGTGAACTGGCGTGGTAGTCTTGCGGTCTATCGCGTGAGAAAAAAATGACGCCGTGCGCGGCGTCGCGTGTTTTTCTGCCCGACCGGTTCGCCAGGAACCGCACCCAACACCGCCGCCGCTAACGACGACATGCAGAATCCGCCCCACGAGGCACCCGCTCTTACCGCTCACGAATCCCACCCCGGCTGGCGTGCGTATCTGAATACGCACATGCTGATCTGCGTGTTCCTCGGCTTTACCTCCGGGCTGCCGCTCTTCACACTCGTCTATCTGGTGCAGGCGTGGCTGCGCTCGGAGGGCGTCAATCTCAAGGAGATCGGCCTCTTCGCGCTGATCCAGTTCCCCTACACCTGGAAGTTCGTCTGGGCGCCGCTCATGGACCGCTACGTGCCGCGCCTGCCCGGCTGGCGCCCGGGGCGGCGGCGCGGCTGGATGCTCGTCACGCAGATTCTCGTGGCGCTCGCCATCGGCACGCTAGGCTACGTTTCGCCGAAAGATTCGATCTGGACCGTGGCCGCGCTCACCGCGCTGGTGGCGTTCTTCGGCGCGAGCCAGGACATCTCCATCGACGCCTACCGGCGCGAACTGCTGACCGATACGCAGCAGGGCCTCGGCAACGCCGTGCACGTGAATGCCTACAAGATCGCGGCGCTCGTGCCGGGCTCGCTCGCGCTGATCCTCTCCGACCACCTGCCGTGGAGCACCGTGTTCGTCGTGACGGCGGTGTTCATGATTCCCGGCATGATCATGACGCTCGTGGTGAAAGAGCCCGAAGTGCACGGCGCGCCGCCCAGGAATCTGCGCGAAGCGATCGTGCAGCCGTTCGCCGAATTCGTGCGCCGCGATGGTCTCGCCGCGGCACTGTTTGTGCTCGCCTTCATCTTCCTCTACAAACTCGGCGACACGATGGCGACCACCCTGTCCACATCGTTCTTCCTCGACATCGGCTATTCGCGCACCGAGATCGGCGTGATCGCCAAGATGACGGCGTTCGGCGCGAGCCTCGCGGGCGGCATTATCGGCGGCGTGGCGCTCGTGAAGATCGGCATTGGGCGCGGGCTGTGGATCTTCGGTTTCCTGCAAATGATTTCTACTCTGGGTTTCGCGTGGCTCGCGCAACTCGGCGCAGGGTCGCCCTCGCTCGCCGCCATCTACGATGCCGTGCTCGCCGTGAGCCACGCGGTTTCGTGGGCCGCGGGTCTCTTCGGCGCCACCGTGCAGTTCACGCTCGACCCGCGCGCCGTTGCGCTCGCGCTCGTGTACGGCTTCGAGACCTTTGCAACGGGGCTCACACTCGCCGCGTTCACTGCCTATATTGCAAGCACGACCGATCCGCGTTACACCGCCACGCAGTTCGCACTCTTCACGAGCCTCGCCTCCGTGCCGCGCACGCTGGCCTCCGCCGCAAGCGGCTACGTGGTCGCGAAGATCGGCTGGTTCGACTATTTCATCGTCTGCACGGTGCTCGCGGTACCGGGTATGCTCCTGCTCATTCGTATTGCCCCGTGGAGAATCCGGTCGTGAGCACGTATGAGACCGCCGCGCAAAGCCCGCGTGCGCCGCAGCGCAGCGGCGCACGCGCTCGCGCACTCGTGCTGGCGCTTGCCGCGGCCTTGCCGGGCCTTTCTGCATGGAATGCGTGGGGTGCCGAGAACCCGGCCGCCACGAGCGCCCCGGCGAGCGTGCCGGGCAACCCTGCCACGCCGCCAGCAGGCAGCGTCGCGAGCGGAAGCAATGTCGCTATCAACCCAACGAATAACGCGAACGGCGCAGCAAACAGCGGCGCGAACGCAAGCGCCTCGCCGGGCAACGTCGCGCCCGGTGCGCCGAACACGGGCCGCGTGGTGCGCTTCGGCAACGCCGCCGTGTACCGCAACCTGATTCCTTCGCCGATGCTCGAAGCGCAGGCCACGGCCGAGTTCAACGAGATCGTGCGCGGCGCGGCACATTCGAACCGCCTCTATGCCGAAAGCGATCCGCACGTGCAGCGCGTGCGGGCGTTCGTCGACCGGCTCGCGCCTTACTCATTGAAGTGGAGCGATCGCGTCAAGAACTGGAAGTGGGAAGTGGCGGTGATCCGCTCGAACGACATCCGCATGTATGCGCTGCCAGGCGGCAAGATCGTCGTGTACGGCGGCCTGCTCGACCGCGTGAAGCTCAACGACAACGAGTTCGGCATGCTGCTCGGCCACGAGATCGCGCATGCGGTGCGCGAGCACGTGCGCGAGCGCCTTGGCGAACAACAGGCCGCGCAGATCGAATCGGGCTCCGTGCCGCAGCTATTCGGGCTCGCGGATCTCGGCGTGTTTCCGCTCGGCATCGGCTCGCAGCTCGTGGAGATGCACTACGGCCGCGCCGACGAAACCGAAGCCGACGTGATCGGCAGCGATATCGCCTCGCGCGCAGGCTTCGATCCGCGCGCGGCGCTCACGCTGTGGGACAAGCTCGCGGTGGCGACGCGCGCCGACCGCGACCAGGGCTTCATCTACGTGCACCCGTACACGCCGGCGCGGCGCGCCGATATCGCCAAGCGCCTTGCCGACATGATGCCGCTCTACGCAAAGGCCATCGGCAAGCCGCTCGCCGAGTTGCCCGACTACGAGGGCATCCCGGCGGTGCAGAAGCGCAAGGTGGTATCGGCGCCCTGAAAGCGGTTTCACAGCGCGCCGCGGTGAGCGTCAGCTCTTGACCTTGTAGTCGTAGTCGATGGTCAGCGGTGCGTGGTCGCTGAACTTGATGTCCTTGAAGATCGACGTCTTTTTCGCCTTGTGCGCAATGCCGGGCGTCGCGATCTGATAGTCGATACGCCACCCCACGTTCTTCGCATACGCCTGGCCGCGATTGCTCCACCACGTGTATTGCTCGGGACGCGGGTCGAGCGTGCGGAACACGTCCACGTAGCCCACGTCGTCGAAGAGGCTCGTGAGCCATGCGCGCTCTTCGGGCAGGCAGCCGGAGTTCTTCTGGTTGCCCTTCCAGTTCTTGATGTCGATTTCCTTGTGGACGATGTTCACGTCGCCGCACAGGATCACTTCGCGCTCACGCTTGAGTTCCGCGAGATGCGGCATGAATTCGTCCATGAAGCGGTACTTCGCGGCCTGACGCTCGTCGCCGCTCGAGCCCGAAGGCACGTACACCGAAATCACCGAGAGCTTGCCGAAGCGCGTTTCCACATAGCGCCCTTCCGGGTCGAACTCCTCGCTGCCAAAGCCGATGATGACGTCGTCGGGCTCGTGGCGCGAATAGACGCCCGCGCCGCTATAGCCCTTCTTCACCGCATGCTGGAAGTAGCCGGTGAAGTCGTGCGGGGCGAGGAATTCGGGCGTCATGTCGTCCTGCGAGCACTTGATTTCCTGCACGCAGAGCACGTCGGCCTTCTGTTCGCCGAACCATTCGAAAAAGCCCTTCTTCGCCGCCGAGCGGATGCCGTTCAGATTCGCGGTGATCACACGCAACATGTCTTCTTTCCTCTTGATTGTGCGTTGCCTCACGCGGCGCGCCGAACCGGACCTGCGCTGCGCCCCGCGAGGGAATTGGGTCGGTCTCAGTCGATCTTGAGACCCTTGAGTTCGGCCTTGGCCGGCGGAAATTCGAGCTTCAGACTTTCCATCAGGCGCAGCAGCAGTTCGGCGACCATGACGTTGCGATGCGACTTCGAGTTCGCGGGAATCACGTACCACGGCGCGTATTCCGTGGAGGTGGCCGCGAGCGCGTCGTGGTACGCGGCCTGATAGGCGTCCCAATGCTTGCGCGCTTCGAGATCGGATACGTCGAATTTCCAGTGCTTGGTGGGGTCGTCGATGCGCGCCTGGATGCGGCTGCGCTGCTCGTCCTTCGAGATGTGCAGCATGCACTTGATGATCGACGTGCCGCTCTGCGCGAGCAGCGCCTCGAAATGGCGAATCTGCCGGTAGCGGCGCTCGCACTCGGCCGAGTCGATCTGGCCGATCACGCGCGGCACGAGCACGTCTTCGTAGTGGCTGCGGTTGAAGATCGCCAGTTCGCCCGCCGCGGGCACCTGCAGGTGCACGCGCCAGAGAAAGTCGCGCGCGGCCTCGATGGGCGTGGGCGCGCGAAACGGCACGATGCGCAGGCCGAGCGGATCGACCTCGTGAAACACGCCGCGGATCGTGCCGTCCTTGCCGCTCGTGTCCATGCCCTGCAGCACGAGCAGCACGCGCTGATGGCGCTGCGAATGCAGACGCTCCTGCAACACGTCGAGCTTGTTGCCAATCTCGGCGAGCCGGTTGCGGTCGCCGTCCTTGCTGCCGCTCGAGAACGGTTTCACGGCGGGGTCGAGCGCGCTGAGCGAGAACGTCTCCGGCTTCTTGTCGCTGAAGTACGGCACGCGGAAATCGTCGAGACTCGGGATATGGGACATGCGTTGTTCTCCTCTCTCTCGTGAATTTGACGGCGCCAGCGCCGTTGCCGGCCTAAAGCGGCAAGGCGGCGCCGCACTGCTACGCACGACGCCGCCTCGCAAGCATGCCCGAATCAGGCCGGCACTTCATCCAAACTCGCCCAGACTCAGCCCAGCTTCTTCTTCAGCAGCTCGTTGACCTGCTGCGGGTTCGCCTTGCCCTTGGTGGCCTTCATGGCCTGGCCGATCAGCGCGTTGAACGCCTTTTCCTTGCCGGCGCGGAATTCTTCCACCGACTTCGGGTTCGCGGCGAGCACCTCGTCGATGATCGCTTCGAGCGCGCCGGTGTCCGAGATCTGCTTGAGGCCCTTCGCTTCGATGATGCGGTCGGCAGCGTCGACGTCCGCGGCCTTCTCGTCCCACATCGCCTGGAACACTTCCTTGGCGATCTTGTTCGAGATCGTGCCGTCGGCGATGCGCGCGAGCAGCACGGCGAACTGCGCGGCCGATACCGGCGAAGCGGCGATGTCGAGGCCTTCGCGGTTGAGCTGCGACGAGACTTCGCCCATCAGCCAGTTGGCGGCGGCCTTGGCTTGCGCCGCGCCCGCCTTCGCCACGACCGCTTCGAAGTAAGCCGCCATCGCCTTGCTCGACGTGAGCACGTTCGCGTCATACGGCGTCACGCCATACTGCTCGATGAAGCGCGTTTGCATCGTCGCGGGCAGCTCGGGCAGCTCGCCCTTCACGCGCTCGACCCATGCGGCATCGATCACAAGCGGCATGAGGTCGGGGTCGGGGAAATAGCGATAATCGTGCGCGTCTTCCTTGCTGCGCATCGAACGCGTCTCGCGCTTGTCCGGATCGTAGAGGCGGGTTTCCTGCACCACCGTGCCGCCGTCTTCGATCAGCTCGATCTGGCGGCGCACTTCATACTGGATCGCCTCTTCGAGGAAGCGGAACGAGTTCAGGTTCTTGATCTCGGCGCGCGTGCCGAATTCCTTCTGGCCGACCGGACGCACAGAGACGTTCGCGTCGCAACGGAACGAGCCTTCCTGCATGTTGCCGTCGCAAATGCCGAGCCACACGACGAGCGTGTGCAGCGACTTCGCGTACGCAACCGCTTCGGCGGCGCTGCGCATTTCGGGTTCCGTGACGATTTCGAGCAGCGGCGTGCCGGCGCGGTTCAGGTCAATGCCCGTCATGCCCGCGAAGTCTTCGTGCAGCGACTTGCCCGCGTCTTCTTCGAGGTGCGCGCGCGTGAGGTTGACGGTCTTCTCGTACGCTTCCTTGCCGGCCTTTTCGTTGGCCGGAACCTGGATCGTGATACTCCCGCCCTGCACGACCGGAATCTCGTACTGGCTGATCTGATAGCCCTTCGGCAGGTCCGGGTAGAAGTAGTTCTTGCGCGCGAAGATGCTGCGCGGCGCGATCGTCGAGCCGATCGCGAGGCCGAACTGGATCGCGCGCTCAACGGCGCCGCGGTTCATCACCGGCAGCACGCCCGGCAGCGCGAGGTCGACGGGGCAGGCCTGCGTATTGGGCGCGGCGCCGAACTGCGTCGATGCGCCGGAGAAGATCTTCGACGCCGTCGACAATTGCGCGTGCGTTTCGAGACCGATAACAACTTCCCACTGTGTTGCCATGTTCATACCCCTGCCGGCGCCTTGCGATGCCAGTCGGTCGCGCGCTGGAAGGCGTCGGCGACCTGCAGCATGCGGGCCTCGTTGAAATAGTTGCCGACGATCTGCAGACCGACGGGTCGCTGCGCGTTCGCACCCGCGCCGAAGCCGCACGGCACGCTCATGCCGGGCAGGCCCGCGAGGCTCGTGGAAAGCGTGTAGATGTCCGCAAGATACATCTGCAGCGGATCGTCGCCCTTGGCGCCGAGGTCCCATGCCACGCTCGGGGCGACCGGCCCCATGATCACGTCGCACTGCCTGAACGCTTCCTGGAAGTCTTGCGCAATGATGCGGCGAATCTTCTGCGCCTGCAGGTAGTACGCGTCGTAGTAGCCGTGCGAAAGCACGTAGGTGCCCACCAGAATGCGGCGTTTCACCTCGGGGCCAAAGCCCTCGGCGCGCGACTTCTTGTACATGTCGAGCAGATCGCGGTATTCGGCCGCACGGTGGCCGAAGCGCACGCCGTCGAAGCGCGAGAGGTTCGACGAGGCTTCCGCCGGGGCGATCACGTAATACACGGGAATCGACAGCTCGGTTTTCGGCAGCGTGACTTCCACGAGCGTGGCGCCGAGCGACTCGTACGTCTTCAGCGCCGCGTCGATGGCGGCGCGCACGTCGTCGGCGAGGCCCGCGCCGAAGTATTCCTTCGGCAGCCCGATGCGCAGGCCCGCGAGCGGCTTGTCGGCGCTGGCGTCCTGGCTCCACGTCTGGCCGACGAAGCGCGTGTAGTCCTCGTGCTCGTGCGTGAGGCTGGTCGAGTCGCGCTCGTCGAAGCCGCCCATGGCGTTCAGGAGCAGCGCGCAATCGCTGGCGCTGTGCGCGAACGGGCCGCCCTGGTCGAGGGACGAGGCGAACGCGATCATGCCGTAGCGCGAGACGCGGCCATAGGTGGGCTTGATGCCCGTCACACCCGTGAACGACGCCGGCTGGCGAATCGAGCCGCCGGTGTCGGTGCCGGTCGCGGCGGGCGCGAGGCGCGCGGCGACGGCCGCGGCGGAACCGCCCGACGAGCCGCCCGGCACGGCCTTCGTGTCCCACGGGTTCTTCACGGCGCCGAAATGCGAGTTCTCGTTGGACGAGCCCATCGCGAATTCGTCCATGTTGGTCTTGCCGAGGCAGACCATGCCCGCGCGCTCGAGCCGCTCGACCACGGTCGCGTCGAACGGGCTCACGTAGTTTGCAAGCATCTTCGAGCCGGCGGTCGAGCGCCAGCCGCGCGTGACGAACACGTCCTTGTGCGCGAGCGGAATGCCCGCGAGCGGGCCCGCGTGGCCCGAGTGCAGGAGCGCGTCGGCGGCCTTCGCCTGGGCGAGCGTCAATTCGGGATTGACGTCGACGAAAGCGTTCAGGTCTTGATGCGCATCAATCCGGCCCAAAAAGTGCTGGGCCAGCTCGACGGCGGAGCACTCCTTCGCAGCCAGTGCGGCGCGCAGTTCGGTCAAGCTTTTGTCATGCATTGCGTGATTCCTGGAAGAACGTCACGGCGTGGTCGAAATCAGATCGTTGCGCCGTCCGAAAGCGGCTCGAACGACGTTGGCAAACGTGTCGGCCACTGCTCGGAAAACCCCGGAAAACTCGGGAGTCCGTGCCTTTTCGAACGGTTCCGACGACTCGAAAGGATTCGAAAAGGGCGAAAAAATCCTGCGTGTTTACTCAATCACGCGCGGTACGAGGTAAAGTCCGTCCTGCACCGCGGGCGCGGGACGCTGCAGCGCTTCACGGTCCACGATTTCGGTCACGGCGTCCTCGCGCAGACGCAGCGCGACGTCCTCGATCTGCTCGATCGGGTGGGCGAGCGGGGCAATGCCGGTCGTGTCCACGGCCTGCATCTGCTCGACGAGGCCGAAGAAGTCGTTCAGGCGTTCGAGCGTATTGCCGGCTTCGGCGTCGGCCAGTTCGAGGCGCGCAAGATGCGCGATGCGCTTCACATCGTTCAGGGTCAGGGCCATGCGGTCACCGGAAAAAAGGGGCTGCGGCAGTGCGGAAATTCGGTGCTGCAACAGCGGTTTATCGCGCCGGATCCGGCTCTGGAGGAAAGCTTCGATGAGGTCAAAAACTGCCTTCCGGATCCTGCAAAACAGGCAAAATTATAAGGTATCATTACGCGTTCGACCCAAACCCGGACCGCCTTGCATCCGCCTTTCAGTTCTGACCGCAGCACAATGCGGCCAGACAAGATCAAACGGGCGGCGCAGCCAGGCTGCCTCCGGTAACCATCCCCGCAGTCTCAGGCCCCTCGTGGCGCCCCTTGCGACGCCCTCCGCCGTGATTTCGGAGTGCTCTCGTGACGGAGCATGTCGCCCTGAGGCTGTTAATTTTTCCGCTGCCGCCCTCGCCCACGAAGCTGGAAGGACGGCCACAAGCGAGACAGGATTTTTGAATGTTCGGTTTTCTGCGTAGCTACTTCTCCAACGATCTGGCGATCGACCTCGGCACCGCCAACACCCTGATTTACATGCGCGGCAAGGGCATCGTCCTCGACGAACCCTCGGTCGTCTCCATTCGCCAGGAAGGCGGCCCGAACGGCAAGAAGACGATTCAGGCAGTCGGCAAGGAAGCCAAGCAGATGCTCGGCAAGGTCCCGGGCAACATCGAAGCGATCCGCCCGATGAAGGACGGCGTGATCGCCGACTTCACCGTCACCGAGCAGATGATCAAGCAGTTCATCAAGACGGCGCACGAGTCGCGCATGTTCTCGCCGTCGCCGCGCATCATCATCTGCGTGCCGTGCGGTTCGACCCAGGTCGAGCGCCGCGCGATCAAGGAAGCCGCGCACGGCGCGGGCGCCTCGCAGGTCTACCTCATCGAAGAACCGATGGCCGCCGCGATCGGCGCGGGCCTGCCGGTTTCGGAAGCCACGGGCTCGATGGTCGTCGACATCGGCGGCGGCACGACCGAAGTGGGCGTGATCTCGCTCGGCGGCATCGTCTACAAGGGCTCGGTGCGCGTGGGCGGCGACAAGTTCGACGAAGCGATCGTCAACTACATCCGCCGCAATTACGGCATGCTGATCGGCGAACAAACCGCCGAAGCCATCAAGAAGGAAATCGGCTCGGCCTTCCCGGGTTCCGAAGTCAAGGAAATGGAAGTGAAGGGCCGCAACCTGTCGGAAGGCATTCCGCGCAGCTTCACCATTTCGAGCAACGAAATTCTCGAAGCGCTCACCGACCCGCTGAACCAGATCGTCTCGTCGGTGAAGATCGCGCTCGAACAAACGCCGCCGGAACTGGGCGCCGACATCGCCGAGCGCGGCATGATGCTCACGGGCGGCGGCGCGCTGCTGCGCGACCTGGACCGCCTGCTCGCCGAAGAAACCGGTCTGCCGGTGCTCGTGGCCGAAGATCCGCTCACCTGCGTGGTGCGCGGCTCGGGCATGGCGCTCGAGCGCATGGACAAGCTTGGCAGCATCTTCTCTTACGAGTAAGCGCGCCGCGCACCGCTGCGCTCGCCCGCGGCGCGGTTTCGGCGTCGCCGCGCCACTGATGGCGTGGCGGCACGCGCGCCGCCACGGCGCCCGCAACGGGGCGTCCTTCGGGGCGCCGAAGTTTCACGCTTCGTTGTGCCCTCCGTTACACCCTCTGTTTCACCGAACCGCACACGCCCCCGGCGCCGACCATGGAATACAGTCCGCCGCCCCTCTTTAGACAGGGCCCATCGGCACTCGCACGGCTGATTTTCTTCGTCGTGCTGTCGCTCGCGCTCCTCGTCTCCGACGCGCGTTTCAAGACGCTCGAAATCGTGCGTGGCGTGCTCGGCGCGGGCCTCTACCCGCTGCAACGCGCGGCCCTCGTGCCGCGTGACTTCTTTATGGGCGCCGCCGATCTGGCCGTGACGAGTTCCACGCTGCGCACCGAAAACACGCAGCTGCACGCGCGCAATCTCCAGCTTTCGCAGCAGGCCAACGCGGCCGCTTCGCTCGCCGCCGAAAATGCGCACCTGCGCGCGCTTCTGCAGCTCTCGCAGCGCATCGGCGCGCAAACCACGCCAGCGAACATCCAGTACGACACGCGCGACCCGTTCACGCAGAAGGTCGTGATCGGCGGCGGCTCGCAGCAGGGTATCCAGAACGGTTCGCCGGTATTGAGCGAGGACGGCGTGATCGGCCAGATCACGCGCGTGTTCCCCATGCAGTCCGAAGTCACGCTCGTCACCGACAAGGACCAGGCCGTGCCGGTCGAAGTCGTGCGCACGGGTCTGCGCAGCGTGATCTACGGCACGGCGAAGGGCGACCTGCTCGATCTGCGCTTCGTGCCGATCAGCGCCGATCTGCAAGTCGGCGACGAACTCGTGACGAGCGGACTCGACGGCATCTATCCGCAGGGGCTGCCGGTCGCGAAGGTGTTGCGCGTGGACAAGCAGGCCGACACCGCATTCGCACGCGTGGTCTGCCTGCCGCTCGCCGCCGTGCGCGGGGCGCGCCAGGTGCTCGTGCTGCACTACGTCCCGCAGGTGCCGCCCAACCCGATCGCCGCCGAAGAAGCCGCAGCGGCCGCCGAGGCGAAGGACGCGAAGAAGAAGCCCGCCAAGGGCGCGGACAAGAAGAGCGACAAGAAGGCCGATGACGCGAAGGCGAAACCCGCCGCCGCCGCATCGGGCGCAGCGCCGGCCCCGGCGCAGCAGGCGAAGCCGGCAGCGAACGCAGCCGCAGCCGACACCAGGCCGGCGGAGAAAAAGCAGCCCGAGAGAAGGCCCAGGGAGAGCCTGCGGGAAGAGGCAGCGAAGGCCGTCGAGAAAGGGGGCCATTGATGCCGCGTCCGCAATACATCCTCCAGCCGGTCAATCCGTACTTCATCGTTTTCAGCCTCGCGGCGGCGTTCCTGCTGAACCTGCTGCCCTGGGGCAAGCTACCCGGCGTGCCCGACTTCGTCGCGCTCGTGCTGCTGTTCTGGAACATTCACCAGCCGCGCAAGGTCGGCATGGGCGTCGCGTTCCTCCTCGGGCTCCTGATGGACGTCCACAACGCGAACCTGCTCGGCGAGCACGCGCTCGCGTACACGCTGCTTTCGTATGGCGCGATCACCATTCACCGCCGCGTGCTGTGGATGTCGATCGGCCTGCAAATGTTCGCCGTCACGCCCATGCTGGTCGGCGCGCAGGTCGTGCCGTTCGTGATCCGCCTGCTGATGGGCGCGTCGTTTCCTGGCTGGGGTTACCTCATCAGCGGCTTCGTCGAGGCCATCCTCTGGCCGATCGCGAGCGTGTTGCTGCTCCTGCCGCAGCGCCGCCCCGTCGATCCCGACGACACCCGGCCCATTTGAGCGGCGCGCCGCCCGCCGCTGGAAGACTCGCTTGACTACCTCTTACGCACCCCGGCCCGCCGTTCCTCGCGATTGGAACCGCGGAGCCTGGGTCTGACAGCATGACCGAATTCAAGGACACCCAGCAGCAGCTCACGAAGTTCCGCCTGCGCGTCGCGGCGGCGGGGCTGTTCGTGTTCGTCTGCTTCGGGCTGATCGCGTTCCGTTTCCTCTATCTGCAGGTCTGGAACCACAGCAAGTACTCGCTGCAGGCGGACGAAAACCGCATTTCCGTCGCGCCGATCGTGCCGAACCGCGGCATCATCACCGACCGCAACGGCGTCGTGCTCGCGAAGAACTACTCGGCGTACACGCTCGAAATCACGCCCTCGAAGCTCACCGATACGCTCGACGACACGATCGACCAGCTCTCGACCGTGATTCCAATCGATGCGCGCGACCGCCGCCGCTTCAAGAAGCTGCTCGAAGACTCGAAGAACTTCGAGAGCCTGCCGATCCGCACGCGCCTGACCGACGACGAAGTCGCGCGCTTCACCGCCCAGCGCTTCCGCTTCCCCGGCGTGGAAGTGCGCGCGCGCCTGTTCCGTCAGTATCCGCTCGGGCCCACAGCCGCGCACGTGATCGGCTATATCGGCCGGATTTCGCAGCGCGACCAGGAGCGCATCGACGATCTCTCCGACAAGAACGACAGCGACCCCGAGCACTACGATCCGCGTCTTGACGCGAACAACTACAACGGCACCGACTACATCGGCAAGATCGGCGTCGAGCAAAGTTACGAAACCGAACTGCACGGCCTGACCGGCTTCGAGGAAGTGGAAGTGACGGCGGGCGGCCGCCCCGTGCGCACGCTCTCGCGCACCCAGGCTACGCCCGGCAACAACCTCGTGCTGTCGATCGACATTGGCCTGCAACAGGTGGCCGAGCAGGCATTCGCGGGCAAGCGCGGCGCGCTCGTCGCGATCGAGCCTTCCACGGGCGACGTTCTTGCGTTCGTCTCGGCGCCGAGCTTCGACCCGAACTCGTTCGTGGATGGCATCGACCAGCAGACCTGGGACGAGCTCAACAACTCGCCCGATCACCCGCTCCTGAACCGTCCGCTGCACGGCACCTACCCGCCGGGCTCGACCTACAAGCCGTTCATGGCGCTCGCCGCGCTCACGCTGCACAAGCGCACGCCGCAGTGGGGCTTCTCGGACCCCGGCTACTATATGTTCGGCGGCCATCGCTTCAACAACGACGTGCGCTCGGGCCAGGGCTGGGTCGACATGAACCGCGCGATCATGGTGTCGAACGACACCTACTTCTTCATGCTCGCGCACGACCTGGGCGTGGACAACATCGCGAACTTCATGAAGCCGCTCGGCTTCGGCCAGCTCACCGGCATCGACATCGCGGGCGAGGCGCGCGGCATCCTGCCCTCCACCGAATGGAAGCGCAAGGCGTACCGCAAGCCCGAGCAGCAGCGTTGGTACGAGGGCGAGACGGTCAGCCTGGGTATTGGCCAGGGCTACAACTCGTTCACGATCCTGCAGCTCGCGCACGCCACGGCCACGCTCGCCGACAATGGCATCCTGATGAAGCCCCACCTCGTGAAGGAGATCGAGAATCCGATCACGAAGCAGGAGCGCCTCACGGTGCCGAGCGAAAGCGGGCGCCTGAACGTGAGCCAGGCCGATATCGACGTGGTGAAGCGCGGCATGGAAAACGTGACGATGAATCCCTCGGGCACGGCCTACCAGGTGTTCCGCAACGCGCCGTACACCTCGGCGGGCAAGACCGGCACGGCGCAGGTGTTCTCGCTGCAGGGCGGCAAGTACAAGGCGCATGCGCTCGCCGAAAATCTGCGCGACCACGCGCTCTTCATCGCGTTCGCGCCGGCCGAGAAGCCGCAGATTGCCGTCGCGCTGATCGTCGAAAACGGCGGCTGGGGCGCGCAGGCCGCAGGCCCGATCGCCCGCCGCGTGCTTGATTACTACCTCGTCGATCGCTTGAAGCCGGGCGTCGAGCAGGCGGCCGTGAGCGCGGCGGCTTCGGCCACGGAGGACGCGTCCGCGCCCGTGATCGGCGCGCCGCCCGAGGCGGCGTCGGGCGCTGCCTCGGGCACGCCCGCCACACCCACCACACCCGCCGTACAGCCTGTGAGGGTCGCCGCCGGCTTCACGCCGCTGCCGATTCCCGGCGCGGCATCTGCAGCCGCGGCGGCTTCGGCTGCGGCTGCGGCGGCGGCTTCGCAAGCCTCGGGCGCGGCCGCTGCTGGTCCGGCTTCGGCCGCTGCTGCGGCTCCGGCCTCCGGCGCGGCGGCGCGGCCCACGCCCGCAAGCAGCGCAGCCGGCAAGGCTCGCAAGCCCCGCCAGAACGTTAGCCCCGATGCGCCCGCTGCAACCGACGCCGTGAACGGCGGCACCGCTGGAGCGGGCGGCACGCCCGACACGGGCGCCGCCCGCCCTGCGCCCGCTTCTGTGCCCCGCCACTTCGGCCCTGGCCCCCATCGCCCGCGCCGCCCCGCCAGCGCGAGCGACGCGGCCACGCTCGCACCGCCGCCCAAGCCCGCAACGGGCGGCATCGACGAGTAAGGAGTCACCATGCCTTTCCTTCAGTTCGACAAGATCGACAAGCGCGCCGTGCTCGACACGCTGCGCAAGATGTTCCTCGGCTTCGACCGCCCGCTCGCGCTCACCGTGTTCCTGCTGCTGTGCGTGGGCATCGTCACGCTGTACAGCGCGAGCCTCGACGTGCCGGGCCGCGTAGAAGACCAGCTGCGCAACATCATGCTCACCTTCGTGCTGATGTGGGCGCTGGCCAATGTGCCGCCCAACACGCTCATGCGCTTCGCGGTGCCGATGTATACCTTCGGCATCGCGCTGCTCGTTGCCGTGGCGCTATTCGGCCTCACGCGCAAGGGCGCAAAGCGCTGGATCAACGTGGGCGTCGTGATTCAGCCCTCGGAAATCCTCAAGATCGCCACGCCGCTCATGCTCGCCTGGTACTACCAGCGCCGCGAAGGCGTGATGCGCTGGTACGACTTCGTCGTCGGCTTCGTGATCCTGCTCGTGCCGGTGGGACTCATCGCCAAGCAGCCGGACCTCGGCACCGCCGTGCTCGTGTTCGCGTCGGGCCTCTTCGTCATCTATTTCGCGGGGCTCTCGTTCAAGCTGATCGTGCCGGTGCTGATCGCGGGCGTGATCGCCGTGGCCTCGATCGCGGCGTTCCAGGACAAGATCTGCCAGCCGCAGGTGAACTGGCCGCTCATGCACGACTACCAGAAGCACCGCATCTGCACGCTGCTCGACCCGACCTCCGATCCGCTCGGCAAGGGCTTCCACACCATCCAGGCCGTGATCGCGATCGGCTCAGGCGGCCCGCTCGGCAAGGGCTGGTTGAAGGGCACACAGTCGCACCTGGAGTTCATCCCCGAAAAGCACACCGACTTCATCTTCGCGGTGTTCTCCGAAGAGTTCGGCCTGGCGGGCGGCCTCGTGCTGCTCACGCTCTACATGTGTCTGATTGCGCGCGGGCTCTATATCGCCGCGAACGGCGCGACGCTGTTCGGGCGATTACTGGCCGGTTCGCTCACGATGGCGTTCTTTACCTATGCGTTCGTCAACATCGGCATGGTGAGCGGCATCCTGCCCGTGGTGGGCGTGCCGCTGCCGTTCATGAGTTATGGCGGCACGGCGCTCACCACGCTCGGCGTGGCGATCGGACTCATCATGAGCGTGGGACGCCAGAAGCGGTTGATGCAGAGTTGAGGGCACGGCGGGCGGCCATGCCCGCTCGATCGCAGCAGCAAAAAAAACGCGCCGGCATTGTCCGGCGCGTTTTCGTTTCGGCGTTCGCTTTCTGGCGCTTACTGCGTGGGCGCCGACTTCATTAGCTGTGCGCTCAACTGCTGGTACTTCAGGCGCGCCACGGGATCGCCCTGGGCCGCCGCCGCGGCATAGTACGCACGCGCGACGTTGAGGTTCTTCGGCACACCGTCGCCGCCGCGCTCATAGAACGAGCCGGTTACGTATTGCGCCGTCATGTCGCCGCCCTCCGCGGCCTTCTTGTACCAGTAAAACGCCTGCTTGTTGTCGCGCGTGGTGCCGCGACCGTCCAGGTACTGGTTCGCGAGCGCAAGCTCCGCCTGCACATGGCCCTGCTTGGCCGCCTTGAGAAACCACTGGTGCGCCTGCACCGGATCGCGCTCGACGAAGTCGCCGTCGTCGTACATCTTGCCGTACACGTACTGCGCGTGCGACATGTTCGCGTCCGCCGCCTTGCGCAGCCACTTGCGACCCTCGCCCACGTCGGCGGCTCCGCCTTCGCCGTTCACGAGCATCATCGCGTAATTGAATTCCGCCAGCCGGTTGCCGCGCTCGGCCGCCGCCTGGAACTCGGTGCGCGCCGCGCTGAGGTTGCCCGCGTTGTAGTCGGCAACCGCGTTGGCCGTTTGCGGATCGGCTTCCGCGCCCGCGGTGGCGCTAGCGGCGTCGGCGGCTGCCGCCACTCCGCTCACGCCGAGCGCCGCGGCCGCGAAACAGCCGATGGCGAGCGCGCGCGCGGTCCGCTCAAAAAGCCGCTCGAAATGCCACCCCAAAAGCGCTTTCAGACGCTTCATGATCTCGCCTCCTGGAGCGCCTGGCGTGTCGCGCGCACGAGCCACATCACGTCGGCGGCCAGGGCGATGAAGCTGAAGCCCATCTCGCGATACTGCCTGGCGGCGGCCGCATCCATTGCGAAGATGCCCGCTGCGACGCCCGCCTCGCGCGCGGCCGCGACGATGCGCTGCACGGCGGCAACCACGTCCGGATGCTTCGAGTCGCCGAGATGGCCGAGGCTCGCCGCCAGATCGGCGGGACCCACGAACAGGCAGTCGACGCCCGGCACCTGCGCGATCTGCTCGACTTCGGCCAGCGCCGCCGCCGACTCGATCTGCACGATCGTCGCGATCTGCGCGTTCGCGCCCTGAAGATAATCGCGACGCATGCCATAGGCCGCCGCGCGTACCGCGCCCGCCACGCCGCGCTGGCCGCCGGGCGTGCGCGCATCGGGGTACTGCGTGAGGCTCACGGCGCGCGCCGCTTCTTCAGCCGAGGCCACGTTGGGGAACATCACCGTGCGCGCGCCCGCGTCGAGCACGTGCTTCACGAGCCACGGCTCGCTGTCGGGCAGACGCACCACGGGCTCGGTGGGCAGATGCGCGGCGGCGATGGCGCGCAGTTGCGCGATGGTGTCGGCGCTGTCGTTGGGGGTGTGCTCCATGTCGATCAGCAGCCAGTCGAAGCCGGCGTGCGCGAGCGCCTCGGCGGCGGTCTCGCTGCCCATCGACAGCCATAGGCCGAATAGCGGGTCCGCCTCCTTGAGGCGTTCCTTGAGGGGATTGGTGAAGGTGCTCATCGCCGTGCTCCCGGCGAGACTGCGGGGCGCACGCGCCAGGTGCGGGCGGTGTCGCCCGGCAGCGCGGCAGCCGGCAGGTCTCGCTCCGTTATGTGTTTGTCGGGCCGCGCGCGGGGATGCGCAGGCCTTGCGGCAATGATCATACCGCGACAAAAACCTGGCGGTCGGCACGGAAAACCCGCCTTGCGCGGGCCGCCGGAGCGAGGGTGAGGCGGGGCCCTGCGCGCGTCAGTCGCGCGTGACTTCGGCCCAGCAGTTCGGCGTCTCGTACAGGCGCAGCTTGTGCAGGCGCAGATTCACGCCATAGTGCGCGTCGTACACGTTCGCGAGAATGTCGAACGCGATGGCGGCGAGGTTTTCCACGGTCGGAATGCGGTCGATCACGACCGTCTTGTGGCCCGGCAGCGTTTCGAGAAAGCCGCGCACCTGCGTATCGCCCGCGAAGACGAGGAACGCGTGATCCCACAGATCGACGAGATGCTGGTTCGCGAGCGACTTCACATCGGCGAAGTCCATCACCATGCCGCGGTCGGGCGCGCCCTCGGTTTCGACGAGGTCGCCTTCCAGCGTGATTTCGAGCACGTAGCGATGGCCGTGCAGATTGCGGCACTGGCTGCGGTGGTCGGGGATGCGGTGGCCCGCGTCGAATTCGAGTTTTCGGGTGATCGTCAGCACGGCGCTTCTTCAGGTAAATTCGCGTGAATCAGGGAATGTTCAGGTATTTGTGGGTCTGCATCGACAGGCGCCACTGCGGATGGCGCTTGCACCAGTCGATGGCGAGCTTCGTGTTCAGGTCGCGCGATGGGCCGTCCATGGGCTGCACGAGAAAATACTCGAAATCGAGCTTCGCGTAGTCGGCGAGACGCTGGTTTTCCTGCGGCACGACAACCTTCAACTCGTTGCCCTTCGTGACGACGAGCGGCGCGTCGGCCTTGGGGCTCACGCAGATCCAGTCGATGGTTTCCAGCACCGGCAGCGAGCCGTTGGTTTCGATCGCGATCTCGAAACCGGCGGCGTGCAGCGCGTCGACGAACGGCGCGTCGATCTGCAGCATCGGCTCGCCGCCCGTGCAGACCACGAAGCGGTTGCCCTCGCCTTCTGGCCACAGCGAGGCGATCTTCGCGGCGAGCTCTTCCGGCGTGCGGAATTTGCCGCCGTTTTCGCCATCGGTGCCGACGAAGTCGGTGTCGCAGAAGCGGCAAACAGCTTGCTCGCGATCTTCCTCGCGGCCCGACCAGAGATTGCAGCCGGCGAACCGGCAGAACACGGCCGGACGCCCGGCGTTCGCGCCCTCGCCCTGCAACGTGTAGAAAATTTCCTTTACCGCGTAAGTCATCGTGCAGCCTGGTTCTGGCTCATGCGCGCAAGGCGCGTGCAAAGCCGGTTGGTCTCGGGCGCGAAATCATCGTGTCGGCGGGGGGGCGCGCCGCCCGTGCGCGGCCCTGGCCATATTCTTCACCGCGAAAGTCACGCGTGCAGCCCGAGGCTCACGCTCAGACCGGGGCTTCCGTCACGTTCTCGCCGGCGAGATACGCTTCATACCCGCGCTTGCGCAACTTGCACGCCGGGCACTCGCCGCAGCCGAAGCCCCACGCGTGAAGCTCGGCGCGCTCGCCCACGTAGCAGGTGTGCGTTTCCACGCGGACCATGTCCACCAGCGCTTCGCCGCCCAGCTGTTCGGCGAGCCGCCATGTGTCGGCCTTGTCGAGCCACATGAGCGGCGTTTCCAGCACGAAGCGCGTGTCCATGCCAAGATTGAGCACCACCTGCAGCGCCTTCATCGTGTCGTCGCGGCAGTCGGGGTAGCCCGAGAAGTCCGTTTCGCACATCCCGCCCACAAGCACCTTGAGCCCGCGACGATAAGCGATCGCCGCGGCGATCTGCATGAACATCAGGTTGCGGCCCGGCACAAAGGTGTTCGGCAAGCCGCTCGCGGCGGTCTCGATCTCGATTTCGCGCGTCATGGCCGTGTCGCTGATCGAGCCTAGCACCGACAGATCGATCATGTGATCGTCGCCAAGACGCTCGCCCCATTCGGGAAACGTGCTGGCGATCGCCGCGCGAAAGCCCTCGCGGCATTCCAGTTCGACGCGATGACGCTGGCCGTAATCGAAGCCGAGCGTTTCGACGCTCTCATAGCGGTCGAGCGCCCATGCGAGGCACGTGGCCGAATCCTGGCCGCCGGAAAACAGTACGAGCGCGCCCTTGGCTTCTGTTCGAGTCACCGTGAAACTCCGTGTATGAGGTTTCCGCGCGAATGCCTTCGTTGCTGGCTTGTGTTGCTCGATGCGCCCGGGCGGACCGGCAGGGACAACCCCCGCGCCGGCTCATGCAGTATAGGCCGGGGCCTCTACACGGGCATCGGCGCACCCTTATACCCTGGATACCGCCGATGTCTGGAATGCGAACCGCAAGACAATGAGCACAACGAAAAAGCCCCAGGAATCGAACGATCTCCTGGGGCTGCATTCTGGTGGCCTGGGACGGAATCGAACCATCGACACGCGGATTTTCAATCCGCTGCTCTACCAACTGAGCTACCGGGCCAACGAAGAAAAAAGATTATAGCGATGAATGTGGCGTTTGCCAAGTGGCTTTCACAAAATTGATGCGTCTGGCCACGCCGCTCACTTTCACGCGTTCATTCGCCCTTGCTCTTGCCGAGGTCCACGCCGAGCTGCTTGAGCTTGCGATACAGGTGCGTACGCTCAAGCCCCGTTTTTTCAGCCACGCGCGTCATGCTGCCGTTCTCGCGCGCGAGGTGGTACTCGAAGTAGGCGCGCTCGAACGCATCGCGCGCATCACGCAGCGGGATGTCGAACGAGATCGATGCGGTTTGCGTGGCCGCGCCCGTCTGCATGCCATGCACGCCGTCGGCGCCCAGCACCGGCAGCGCCGCCGCCGATGCCACGACCGCCGGTCCGCCCGCAGCCGTCTTCCCCGCCGCCGCCGATGTAGCCGGCGCGACCGGCGCGGCCGTGCCGCGCGCGAGCCCCTGCTCGACCGCCTTCAACAGCTTTTGCAGCGCGATCGGCTTTTCGAGGAAGTTGAGCGCGCCGATCTTCGTCGCCTCGACGGCGGTGTCGATGGTCGCGTGCCCCGACATCATGATGACGGGCATCGTGAGATGCCCCTGCGCGGCCCATTCCTTGAGCAGCGTCACGCCATCGGTGTCCGGCATCCAGATATCGAGCAGCACGAGGTCCGGCACGTGGCGCTGCCGGAAGTCGCGCGCCTGTTGCGCATCTTCCGCGAGCTCCACGACGTGTCCTTCGTCGCTGAGGATCTCCGAGAGCAATTCCCGGATGCCCATTTCATCATCTACCACCAGGATGGTTGCCATTTACGCTGCCCTTGTCTGCACTGTTGCTTTTGATCCCTGCTCCGCTTCGGCATGCGCCTGCCCCTCCCCGGATCGGCCGGGTCCGGGCGTGGCGGCATCGTCTGCCAACTGGAGAAAGAGAATCGAGATCTGCGCGCCTTCGATCGCGTCGCCCGCTCTCATGCGATTGCGGATGTCGATGCGCGCGCCGTGCTCGTCGACGATCTTCTTGACCATCGCAAGCCCAAGTCCTGTTCCTTTGGCCTTGGTCGTCACATAGGGTTCGAACGCGCGCGTGAGGATGCGCGCCGGGAAACCCGGGCCGTTGTCCGATACCGTGAGACGCACCGCCACGTGCGTGCGGCCTTGCGCGTCGGGGTCTCCGTATTCTACGGCGCGGGTCTCGAGCGTCACGCGAGGATTCTGCGTATCGGCCACTGCGTCCTGCGCGTTTTGCAGCAGGTTGTGGATCACCTGGCGCAATTGCGTCGCGTCGCCGCATATCACCGGCAAGTCGGAGAGCTCGACCTTGATCGCGCTCTTGCCTTCTTCCGCGCCGTAGAGCGTGAGCACTTCGCTCACGAGATCGTTGAGCTGCAGATGCGCGAGCACGGCCGGCGGCGTGCGCGCGTAATCGCGGAAGTCGTCGACCATCTGCTTCATCGCCGCGACCTGATTGACGATGGTGGTCGCGCCGCGCCTGAGCACTTCGGCGTCGGTTGGCGCGAGCTTGTCGGTGAGCTTCATCTGCAGGCGTTCGGCCGAGAGCTGGATCGGCGTGAGCGGATTCTTGATCTCGTGCGCAAGACGCCGCGCGACTTCGCCCCACGCGACCGAGCGCTGCGCCGAGATCACGTCGGAGATGTCGTCGAACACCACGACGTAGCCCGAGGTCTGCATGTCGCCCGCGTCGCGGCCCGTGTCGGATACGAGGCGCGCGCCGCGCACGAGCAGCGTGAGCGGATCGGTCTCGCCCGGAATCGGCACGGAGAACTGCTGCTGCCAGTGGCCGCGCCCCTGATCGCCATCGCCGCGCGAAGCTTCCTGATCGGCGAAGGCCTTGCGCACCATCGCGCCGAACTCCGTGAGCGCGCCGATATGATCGAGCGCGACGCCGAGCTCCGTCTGGAACGGCTGACGGAAAATGCGCTCCGCACCGGGGTTCGCCGTCGTGAGGCGGAACTGCCGGTCGAACACGAACACGCCCGCCGTGAGGTTCGCGAGAATGCTCTCGAGGTACGCCTTCGAATGCTCGAGCGCGACGCGGTTCTTCTCCACAGCCTGACGCGCTTCGGAAAGCTGGCGCGTCATCGCGTTGAACGACTGCGTAAGGAAGCCCAGTTCGTCGCGCGACTTGATTTCGCGCTTGGGCGTGTAGTCGCCCTCCGTCACTTCCTTCGTGCCCTGCGCGAGCAGGAAGAGCGGCCTGGCAAGCTGGTTGCCGAGCGCGAGCGCGAGCATCATCGCGACGAAGGTGGCGAGGAAGAGCGCGAGCGTGAGCGTGCCGATATACATCTTGCGCAGGCCCGTGCGGCCCAGCGCCTTCTCCTGATACTCGCGATACGCGCGCTGCACGGCGTCGGCATTGCGCGCGAGCGCGGACGGCACCGGCTGCTCGAGCTGCAGGAAGCGCTCGACCGGCTGCAGATCCGTTGTGTTCGCATCGGGAATGCGCGTGACCACGCGCAATCGGAGCGCGCCCTTCGAGCCAAGCTGATGCGGGTCGCCGTCCACTTCGCCCTCGATCGCCGCATAGCCGCGCCCGCGTGCCTGATCGATCATGAGCGACGTGGGCATATCGGCGGGCATGAGCGACGAGAAGTTGCTCGACGCCTGCGCCACCACGTGCATGTCGGGCGCCGCGCCCGACATGCTGCGCACCGGTTCGACGATCATCGCGTCCTGCACGCCGAACTGGTCGCGCGCACGCAGGAGCGTGAGCGTCGTGCCCGCGGCGTCGCCGCTCGCGATCTGCTCGGCCATCAGACGGCCCTTGGTTTGCAGGTCGGAGAGCGAGGCGTCGAGCATGCCGCGGCCGAGATTCAGACCGGCGGTGAGCGCGGTTTCCACGTTCACGTCGAACCACGACTCGATCGAGCGCGAGACGAACTGATACGAAACGATATAGATGATGCCGCCCGGCACCACGCCCACGAGCGCGAAGAAGAACGCGAGCTTGGCGAGCAGCCGCGTGCCGAACTTGCCGCGCCTCAAGCGCACGACGATCACGATCATGAGCGCCGTGACCACCGACAGGAAGATCAGCGCGACGATGATATTGGCCGCGTAGAGCCAGCCGTAGTAGCGGTCGAAGAACTCGGTGTTCGCGCTTGCCGCGGCGAGCAGGACGAGCAGCAGCGTCGCGGTGAACGCGACGGTGGAAACGAGCAGCTTGACGACGACGCTGCTGAAGCTGGTGGCACGGCGTACTTTATCTAGCACGTTCGGTCACCGTGAAGTTGAAGCGCTTCCAGTCGGAAGCGAGGTTCCAGTCGCGGTTGTTCACGGCGTCGATCTGGAACGGCTTGGGCATCAGCGCGACGTCGAGCTGCATGCGCACCGAGGCCGTGTACGTTTCGCCGGCATGCACGTCGTTGCGGTCGATCACGTGCCACGAGGTGACGTGCTTGATGACCGCGAGCGCGTCCGCGAGCGTCGAGAAGCCGAGCTGCAGGCCGCCGCTCGACACGCGGTACTCGCGCGTGAGCGGCTGGAACGACAGGCGAATGCTTTGCGAAATGCTCACCGGCTGTTCGTCGAACCAGTACCAGCGCGCGCGCGTGAGCTCGAAGTCAGTGGTGAAGTAAAGCGGAATGCCCTTGTTGACCGCGTCTTCCAGGCTGCTGTTGAGGTCGAAGTCGAAACGGGCGTCGAGGCTCCAGCCGTTGCTGTCGGCCTGGAGCGACGCGCGCTGCACCGAGATCGAGTCGGCGCGAGCCGGCGCGGCGGCCACCAGGCCGACGACGGCAAGCATCAGCCAGATCAGGGCCGCGAACCGCAGCGGGAAGAAGCGTTTGATGGTCACCGTTTCTGAAAGCGCGCGTAGAAGAATCCGTCGTGATCTGCGGTGCGATCGGGAACGGGAAAGACAGTTGTCGTCACTTCGGCCTTTGCAGCGGCCTCGTGCCGCGCCTCGCCGGCTGCGCCGTCTTCTGGCCCCCGGGCCGGCGCGCCGAACGCCTCGGGCAGCAGTTGCCCCGGCGCGCCCAATCGTACCGCATCCGCATGGGTGCTTTCAAACCAGCGCGCCTGCGCCTCGCCTTCCTCGGGGAAGATCGAGCAGGTCACGTAGAGCAGTTCGCCGCCCGGCTTCACGAGCGGCCACAGCGCATCGACGATGCGGCGCTGCTCGGCGGCAAGCGCCGCGATGTCGCTCTCGCGGCGCAGCCAGCGAATGTCCGGATGGCGGCGCACGATGCCCGAGGCCGAGCACGGGACGTCGGCGAGGATGCGATCGAAGCCTTCGCCGTCGTGCCACGCGGCAGGATTGCCCGCGTCGCCGACCACGATCTTTGCGCGCCGCATGGGGTGCGCGGGATCGTCTTGCGTAAAGCCGAGGCGCGCGAAGTTTTCGCCGATGCGCGCGGCGCGCGTGGCGTCGCTTTCGAGCGCAACCAGGTCGATGTCGGCAAGCTCGAGCAGATGGCCGCTCTTGCCGCCGGGCGCCGCGCACGCGTCGAGCACGCGCATGCCGTCACGCACGTCGAGGATTTGCGCGGCCACTTGCGCACCGGCATCCTGCACGGACACATCGCCCGCGAGGAATCCGGGGATGCGATCCACCGGCAACGCAGCGGCGAGACGCACGGCGTGTTCGCCGATCTGCGTGGCGGCGATGTTTTCAGCGGCGAGCCGCCGGACGTATTCGGCAGCGCTCGCACGGCGCGCGTTCACGCGCAGCGTGAGCGGGCCTTGCGTGTTGCCCGCGGTGAGAATCGCCTGCCACTGGGTGGGCCACGCGGCGCGGACCGCGTCGATCCACCAGCGCGGATAGTTCCAGTGGGCGGTCTCATCGGCCCCTGCTGCGGCAAGCGCGGTGTCGCGCTCGCGCAAAAAGCCGCGCAGCACCGCATTGACGAGCCCCTTCGCGAAGGCGACCTCGCGGCGCGCAGCCACGGCGCGCACGGCCTGATCGACGACCGTAAACGGCGTGTAGGCCGCGCTCGCCTCGTCTTCGGCGAGCAACGCCAGCGCGCAGGCCAGCAGGTTCGCGACGAGCGGCGGCGGCGCCTTGCTCACGCGCTGCCGGATCAGCCAGTCGACCGTGCCGAGCCGCCGCATCGTGCGGTACGCGATGTCCTGCACGGCACCGCGAGCCTGCGGCGCGAAGTCGGCGGGCAACGCGGCGAACGCGCTCGCGAGCGCGGCGGGCAGCGCCGCACCGGCGCGCACCGCGCCGATCGCATGAGCGGCCTGGTCGAGCGCAAAGCCCAGCGATTCGGGGGCCAGGTGCACGGCGTGGCTGCGCGCAGGCGCTGCGCCCTGCTGGCGCGCGGGCGATGCGGAACTCTTTTTGCCGTGAGACGGCTTGCTGGGTCGCCGGGATGGGCTCGATGTCATGAAAAAACCGGATGCGGGCCGCGGTGAAGTGCGGCGTCAATGATGCACAAGCGAGCCATTGTAGCGTGGCGAGCGCGCAACACTGCCAGCCGGCGCGATTCCCGTTGACGGCACCGCGCCCGCAGGCAAACAGCGGCGAAAAGCGCAGAGATACATATTGGCGGATACCGACTAACGGCTCGCCGCATGATGGCGACAGAAAATGCCCCTCCTCCCTGCGTCGTAGCGGCCATCATGAAACTACTCGGGAAGAAACAAGACTTCGCGTTCCTCGCCTTCGTTGCGCTTTTTTCCGTGTACCAGCAGGGACGGGGAAAGCTGTTCTCGCCCTTCTGGGACTACAAGGTGTACGCGTACGCGCTGGATCAGTTCAAGCGCGGCGCGAACCCGTATATCCCGCACGGATTCCCCTTCGTCTATCCGCCCCTCTTCCTGAATCTCTTTTCGCGCGTGCCGTTTCACTGGCTTTATCTGGCATTCGTTGTCGCGTCGCTGATCTATCTCGCCTACAGCATCCGGCATGCGGATTTCGTCGTCGCAGGTGCGTTGGGGTTTCTGACCGGCGGCTCGGGCGTGGGCGGCATCCTCACGGGGAATTTTGCGATCTTCGGCCACTTGCTGATCATTGCGCTTTTTTATGCGGCTTCGCGGGACGCTTCACCGCATTCTTCGCAGCAAAGCGGCAACGCGACGGCAAAGTACTGCGCGCTGGCTTTTTTCATCGCCCTGTTTGCCTCGATCAAGATCTATTTCCTGACCTACGCCGTCGTGTTCTTTTTTATCCCCAAAGGCACGCGCTACTTCTTCGCCGTGCCCTTGTGTGTTGCGCTCGCAACCATCGCGCAGCTCGCGCTGGAACCGCGTCTGTGGACCGACTTCGAAACCCTGCTGCGCTGGCAGATGCTCGCCCAGAACGATTCCGGGCTCGTGCTGTTCGGGATACTCGAACAACACGTGCGCGCGTTATCGACCCTGGAGGACGTCCTGTTCTACGAACTGGTGGTCGTGGCGCTATTCGCGTACGCGGTCAATCCATTGCGCGGGCGACGGCTCATGGTTGCCGAAAACGAAAGCGTGCCCGGCAGGCTGTTCTATGTGCTCGCGTTCTGTCTCGCGCTGAATCCGAGAATGAAGGAATACGACATCGCGCCGTTTTTTGCGTGCTGCTACGTTTCGCTCTTCCAGAGCAGCAACGACGATAACCGGATGGATCGCGTGTTTTTCTACGCCGTACCACTGGCGTTCATCGCCGCGTGGATCGTCGTCAAGTTCGGGCACGTCTACTACGCGCTCGACGTGTCCTGGTTCATCGGCGTTTATTTCGTGTTCTTCGTGGTTTCGCTGCGTCAACGGGCATTGCGGGTTTCGGCCCGAGCGGGCGCTCGACACGTGGACGGCGACGCCGCGGCGACGGGCTGAATAAAAAAACGCCTCCGAAGAGGCGTTTTTTTCGTTACCCGTTACCGGTCGTCGCTTTAGCGTCCGCCGCCTGCAGCCATCTCCATCAACCGGCGGATGCGCTCTTCCGTGGCCGGGTGCGTGCTAAAGAGGTTCTGCAAGCCGCCGCCGGAAAGCGGATTCATGATCATCATCTGCGCCGTGGCCGGATGCTGTTCGGCCGCCGGGAACGGAATGCCCTGCGCGTAGCGATGGATTTTGTCGAGCGCCGAGGCGAGCGCCTGCGGATCACCGGAAATCTCGGCGCCGCCGCGGTCTGCCTCGAACTCGCGCGCACGCGAAATCGCCATCTGGATCAGCGCGCCCGCGATCGGCGCGAGCAGCGCAACGGCAATGCTCGCGATGGGGTTCGCCCGGCGGCCGCTTTCGTCGCGGCCGCCGAAGATCATCGCAAAGTTGGCGAGCGCCGAGATCGCGCCGGCCATGGTGGCCGAGATGGTCGAGATGAGAATGTCCCGGTGCTTCACGTGCGACAGCTCGTGCGCCATGACGCCGCGCATTTCGCGCTCGGACAGCACGCGCAGGATGCCCGTGGTCGCCGCGACCGCGGCGTGCTCGGGGTTGCGGCCCGTGGCGAAGGCGTTGGGCGCGTCCTCGTTGATGAGGTAGACGCGCGGCATCGGCAAGCCCGCCCGCGTGGCCAGATCGCGGACCATGCGATAGAACTGCGGCGCCGTGGTCTCGTCGACTTCCTGCGCGTTGTACATGCGCAGGACCATCTTGTCCGAATACCAGTACGAGAAGAAGTTCATGGCGAGCGCGAAGAACAGCGCCAGCACCATCCCGCGATGCCCGCCGATCAGCCCGCCAATCACGATGAAAAGGGCCGTAATCGCGGCCATCAACATCGCGGTTTTGACCCAGTTGAACATGTGCTGTGCTCCTTCACCCGCGAGGGCATCAAATCGATCGTTAAACGCCCGCCGCCAGCCGGTCAGCTGGCGCCAGGCGAGCGCATTGTAAGCGATTTGTTAGATATGGGCAGGTCCGAAAAATTCAATCTCAGCGCGTGGCGGTCGCGAGCTTCAGGCCCAGCCCGACGAACGCCGAACCGACCGTGCGGTCGAGCCACTTCTTCACGCCCGGCTTGCCCGAGAAGCGCTGCGTGACGCTGCCCGCCACCCACGCGACGAAGCTGTTCCAGACCGTGCTCATCAGCAAGAACACGGCGCCGAGCGTGAGGAAAGCGAGGGCCTTGTGCTCCGTCCCCGTGGTCACGAACTGCGGGAAAAACGAGACGAAGAACAGCACCACCTTCGGATTGAGCACGTTGGTGCAGAAACCCGCAACGAACAGCTGGCGCAGCGGGCGCGGCGCGGCGGCAGGGGCCGCGGCCTGAGCGGCGCCTTCGGCTGGCCTGACATCGTGCTTCGTGAGCACGAGGCGCACGCCGAGATACACGAGATAGATCGCGCCGACGATCTTGATGACCGTGAACGCGGTGGCCGACGCCGCGAGCAGCGCGGTCAAACCGAACGCGCAGGCGAGCGTGTGCACACAGCAGCCCGCCGAGATACCCAGTGCGGAAACGAGGCCCGCGCCGCGGCCCTGCGCGACGCTGCGGCCGACGATATAGGCCGTGTCGGGCCCCGGCGTCACGTTCAGGAGAAATACGGCGACGACGAAGAAACCGAAATGGGTAATGCCGAGCATGACAACCTCAAAATCGAAAAACGCGCTTCAAACGCCATTGATTCTAGCGCGCCGGGAACCGCGCGGCGTTTGGCGTACCTGCCATTTTCAGGTGAGGGCGTTCAGGCAATGGCGCGAGCCCTGGCTCAGGCCGCAGGGGTCTCGGGCAACTGGAACCTCTGCCCCGCCGTCAGCGGCATGCCGGCCAGGAATTCGCGCGCGGGCAGCCGCTTGCCGCCCGGCTTTTGCAGCTGCGTGAGGCGCAGCGCGCCCTCGCCGCAGGCCACCACCACGCCCGCCGGGCTCACTTCGAGAATCTCGCCCGGCTCGCCGGCGGTGCCCGCCGGACGCGCTACCGGCTCGGCGGCCCACAGCTTGAGCTGCGCGCCGTCCAGCGTGGCCGCGCCGCCTGGGAACGGGTCGAACGCGCGAATCTGCCGCGCGAGCGCCACCGCTGGCCGGCGCCAGTCGAGCGCGGCTTCCTGCTTGCCGATCTTTTCGGCGTAAGTCGCGCCTTCTGCCGGCTGCGGCGTGGCGGGCAGCGCACCGTCGCGCTCGAGCGCGACGAGCCCATCCATGATCAGCTTTGCGCCGAGTTGCGCAAGGCGGTCGTGCAGCGTCGCCGTGGTGTCGCCCGGCGCGATCGGCGTGCGCACCTCGGAGATCATCGGGCCGGTGTCGAGCCCCGCGTCCATCTGCATGAGCGTGATGCCGGTTTCGGCGTCGCCGGCTTCGATCGCGCGATGAATCGGCGCCGCGCCGCGCCAGCGCGGCAGGATAGATCCATGAATGTTGATACAGCCGCGCGGCGGGATGTCCAGCACTTCCTGCGGCAGCAACAGCCCGTAGGCCGCGACCACCATCACGTCGTGCGGCGTGGCGCGCAGCAGGTCCAGCGCCGCGGCGGCTTCCTGCGGGTACTTGCCCGTGCGGCGCAGCGACGGTGGCTGGGCGACGGCCATGCCGTGCTCCTGCGCATAGCGCTTGACCGGGCTTGCCTGGAGCTTCATGCCGCGGCCTGCCGGGCGGTCGGGCTGGGTCAGGACGAGCGGCACGGCGAAGCCCGCTTCGTGAATCGCCGCGAGCGCCGCGGCGGCGAATTCCGGCGTGCCGGCGAAGATGACGCGAAGGGTGTGGCTCATGGGCGCTCGGTGCTCAGTTCGCTGAAAGCGGGTTGATGAAGAAAGAGACGGCGCGGATCGCGCTTACATCGCCCGTTCGAGCTTCTTCATCTTGCTGCGGATGCGCGTCTGCTTGAGCGACGAGAGGTATTCGACGAACACCTTGCCCATCAGGTGATCCATTTCGTGCTGGATGCACACGGCGAGCAGCCCTTCGCAGTCGATCTCGTAGGTCTCGCCCTTTTCGTTCATCGCGCGCACGCGCACCTTTTCCGCGCGCTCGACTTCATCGTAGATGCCCGGCACGGAAAGACAGCCTTCCTCATGCACTTCGCGCTCGTCGCTCGACCAGATGATTTCCGGGTTGATGAACACGCGCAGTTCGTCGTGCGCGTCGGAAACGTCGATCACCACGACGCGCTCATGCACGTCGACCTGGGTGGCCGCGAGACCGACGCCCGGCGCGGCGTACATGGTTTCGGCCATGTCGGCGACCAGTTTGCGGATGCGGTCATTGACCACCTCGACCGGCTTCGCGACCTTGTGCAGACGCTTGTCCGGGTAATGAAGAATGTTCAGTAGAGCCATGATTTGACGGGTTTCTCGTTGGGCGCCTGAAAGAGCCAGGAACAGGGAACGATGCGCGGCCTGGCCATTCGGCCAGCTTGCGGGTCCCAGGCCGGATACGGAGGATATCTCCTCATATTCGGACGAAAGGGCCGCAATTCAACGTTGAACGCGCTTATCGCCCGTGCGGACGCGCTGCGCGCGAAGGCGTGCGCGCAATGCCACGGGTAAAGACGCCACGGTGTATTTCGGATGGTGAAAATTTTATCACGAGGTGCGGCAAACCGTCCGCGCCCGGGGAACGCAATGCCGACGACCTTGCCGATATCTGCCGAGGAACTGGCCGCCTGGCTGCGCCTCGCTCTCGCGCGCGGTCTGAGGCCCGCTGCGCTGCGTGCGCTGCTCGGCGCGTTCGGTCTGCCTCAAAACGTGCTGGCCCAACCGTTCGCCGCACTCGCCGCGGTGGCGGGTGCGCAAGCCGCCCACGCCGCCCTCGCCGAGCCCCGGCCGGACTTCGCGGCACAACTCGAAGCCCTGCAGGCCTGGCGAGCGGCACCCGGCAACGCGCTCATCACGCTTGCCGACCCGGCCTATCCGGCCCGCCTGCTCGACATGCCCGATCCACCGCCGCTGCTCTATGCAAAGGGCCGGCTCGAACTGCTCCACGCACGCGCGGTAGCCGTCGTGGGCAGCCGCAACGCCACGCCGCAGGCCGTCGAGGACGCAGCGCGCTTCGCGCGCATGCTCGCCGCGTCGGGTCTCACGGTCGTCTCGGGGCTCGCGCTCGGCGTGGACGGCGCTGCGCATCGCGGCGCACTTCACGAGCAGGGCGGCACCGTCGCCGTGATCGGCACCGGCGCGGATCTCGTCTATCCCCCGGCGCATCATCCGCTCGCCACGCAGATCGCCGCGCACGGCGCGCTCGTCTCCGAATGGCCGCTCGGCACGCCGGCGCGCTCGGCGAACTTTCCGCAGCGCAACCGCGTGATTGCCGCGCTCGTCGAAGGCGTGGTGGTGGTCGAGGCCGCGCAACGTTCCGGCTCGCTCATCACGGCAAGGCTCGCCAACGAAATGGGACGCGACGTATTCGCGCTGCCCGGCTCGATTCATGCGCCGCTCACGCGCGGCTGCCACGGGCTCATCAAGCAGGGCGCGCAGCTGGTCGAATCGCCCGAAGAAGTGCTCGATGCGCTCAATGTTGGGCAACCCCCGGGTGCCGGGCGCGCGCTCGCGTCGCCGCGGGAACAACGCCGGCAGAAGGTCCCGGTTCCCGTCGATCGCATCCAGCGCGACGACACAAGCGAGACGCCACAGTTGGCGCTCGAATTGCCCCGTCCCGAGCCACCGACTGCACATCGCGCTGAAGCACGAAAATCGCTTGCCAGCCTTGGCGCCGAAGCCCGGCGCCTGCTCGAAGCGCTCGGTCACGCGCCGGCCACGGTTGAAATCCTCGCGCAGCGCACCGATATGGCCGAAGCGGTGCTGCAAGGCACGCTGCTGCAACTCGAACTCGCGGGACACCTCGACGCCCTGCCCGGCGGCTGGTTCGTGCGGGCTTCGTGCGGCTGATGCCGCGGATTGGGGGAGCATCACCGCCCGCGCGCCGCCGTGATACATTCGCGCCAAATACCCCGCTCTATATATAAGAGAACGCAAGGAACGACCATGCCCGCGCTAGACCTCGACACCGACGCCGACCAGATCGCCGAGCGCGTCAGCAATCAGGACACGCTGTTCGTCGCGTGCCTGTGCGCGCAGTGGTGCGGGACGTGCCGCGACTACCGTGCCACGTTCGACCGCATCGCCGAGGCGCATCCCGACGTCTGCTTCGCGTACATCGACATCGAAACCCATGCCGATCGCTTCGACGATCTCGATGTAGAGAACTTCCCGACCATCCTGATCGAGGACGGTCACGCCACGCGCTTTTTCGGCACGGTCCTGCCGCACGCCGCCGTGGTCGAGCGCATGCTCTCGGACCTCAGCGCGCTGCCGGGCGTGTCCGACGCGCCCAAGCTGCGACCCGCGCTGGCTGTAGTTTGAGCGCACTCCACATCTGACCCCGCTCAGGCACACCGCTTGCCGCGCGGCGTGGCGCGCCCTTATGATTGGGCGCCCTGGCGGGTGCGCGGGTGTCGTCATGAGATGACGCAAAAATCGACGCCGACGCGCCATGTGCTATAAAGCGGTCGAGAACGGCCCCCCGAGCGGGGCAGCAACGCCGGGCATCGCGCCCAAGCGCCCATTCAGGTGGCATCGGCCCCGGGGCGCCAACCGGATACACCCACAAGCAACCAGTCATGTCCAAAGCTCTGATCATCGCCGAGAAGCCGTCCGTCGCGAACGACATCGCGCGCGCGCTGGGCGGTTTTACCAAGCATGACGAGTACTACGAGAGCGACGACTACGTACTCTCGTCGGCAGTCGGCCATCTGCTGGAAATCGCAGCGCCGGAAGAATACGAGGTCAAGCGCGGCAAGTGGAGCTTCGCTCACCTGCCCGTGATCCCGCCGCACTTCGACCTGAACCCGATCGCCAAGAGCGAATCGCGGCTCAAGGTGCTCAACAAGCTGATGAAGCGCAAGGACGTCACGCAACTCATCAACGCCTGCGACGCGGGGCGCGAGGGCGAGCTGATCTTCCGCCTCATCGCGCAGCACGCAAAGGCGAAGCAGCCGGTCCAGCGCCTGTGGCTCCAGTCGATGACGCCGCAGGCGATCCGCGACGGCTTCGCGAACCTGCGCAGCGACCACGACATGCAGCCGCTCGCCGACGCCGCCCGCTGCCGCTCGGAAGCCGACTGGCTCGTCGGCATCAACGGCACGCGCGCGATGACCGCTTTCAACAGCAAGGGCGGTGGCTTCTTCCTCACGACCGTCGGCCGTGTTCAGACGCCAACGTTGTCAATCGTCGTCGAACGCGAAGAGAAAATTCGCCGTTTCATCCCGCGCGATTATTGGGAAGTGCGTGCGGAGTTCGTCTGCGCGGGTGGCTTCTACGAAGGCCGCTGGTACGACCCGAAATTCAAGAGGGACGAATTCGATCCGGAAAAGCGCGACTCGCGCCTCTGGAGCGTGCCGGCCGCCGAGAGCATCGTCGCCGCCTGCCACGGCCGCGAAGGCACGGTCAGCGAGGAATCGAAGCCGTCCACCCAGCTCTCGCCCGCGCTCTTCGACCTGACGAGCCTGCAGCGTGAAGCCAACGGCCGCTTCGGCTTTTCGGCCAAGAACACGCTCGGCCTCGCCCAGGCGCTGTACGAAAAGCACAAGGTGCTCACCTATCCGCGTACCGACGCGCGCGCGCTGCCCGAGGACTATCTCGAAACGGTCAAGCACACGCTCGAGATGCTCAAGGAGAGCAACAACTACCTGCCGCACGCCAAGCAGGTGCTCGACAAGGGCTGGGTGAAGCCGAACAAGCGCATTTTCGACAACTCGAAGATCAGTGACCACTTCGCCATCATCCCCACGCTGCAGGCGCCGAAGTCGCTCTCGGAGCCCGAACAGAAGCTGTACGACCTCGTCGTGAAGCGCTTCCTCGCCGTGTTCTTCCCGGCGGCGGAATATCGCGTCACCACGCGTATCACCGAAGTCGCCGGGCATCACTTCAAGACCGAAGGCAAGGTGCTGGTCGAGCCGGGCTGGCTGCAGGTCTACGGCCGCGACGCGGGCGGCGATGACGCCAACCTCGTGCCGGTGAAGAAGGACGAGAAGGTCAAGACCGACAAGATCGCGGCGCACCAGCTCGTGACCAAGCCGCCCGCGCGCTACAACGAAGCGACGCTGCTCTCGGCCATGGAAGGCGCGGGCAAGCTCGTCGACGACGAAGAGCTGCGCGAGGCCATGGCCGCCAAGGGCCTTGGCACGCCGGCCACGCGCGCGGCGATCATCGAGGGTCTGCTCGGCGAAAAGTATCTCGTGCGCGAAGGCCGCGAACTGATCCCCACGGCCAAGGCGTTCCAGCTCATGACGCTGCTGCGGGGTCTCGACGTGAAAGAACTCACCGCGCCGGAACTCACTGGCGAATGGGAGTACAAGCTTTCGCAGATGGAGCGCGGCAAGCTCCCGCGTGACGCGTTCATGCAGGAAATCGCCCGCATGACGCAGACCATCGTGAAGCGCGCGAAGGAATACGACTCGGACACGATCCCCGGCGACTACGCGACGCTTCAAACGCCGTGTCCGAATTGCGGCGGCCAAGTGAAGGAAAACTACCGCCGCTTCGCATGCACGAAGTGCGAGTTCTCGATCTCGAAGATTCCGGGCGGCCGTCAGTTCGAAATCCCCGAAGTGGAAGAACTGCTCCAGAACAAGACGATTGGCCCGCTCTCGGGCTTCCGCAGCAAGATGGGCCGGCCGTTCTCGGCCATCCTCAAGCTCTCGTTCGACGACGAAATCAAGAACTACAAGCTCGAGTTCGATTTCGGCCAGGACTCTGGCGCGGAGGATGGCGAAGCGCCCGACTTCTCGCAGCAGGAACCGGTGGGCGCGTGCCCGAAATGCAAGGGGCGCGTGTACGAGCACGGCATGAGCTACGTGTGCGAGCACTCGGTTGCGAATCCGAAGAGCTGCGATTTCCGCTCGGGCAAGGTGATCCTGCAGCAGGAGATCGCGCGCGACCAGATGGCCAAGCTGCTGGCCGAGGGCCGCACCGACTTGCTGACCAACTTCAAGTCGTCGCGGACGGGCCGCAACTTCAAGGCTTTCCTCGTCAAGCAGCCGGACGGCAAGATCGGCTTCGAGTTCGAGAAGAAGGAACCGAGCGCGAAGACGGCGGCCAAGACAGCCGCAAAGAAGTCGGCTGCATCGGCTGAGGCCACCACGGACGATGCCGCGAACGACGCGGCAGATTCGGCGGAAGAAGGCAAGGCGAAGCCCGCGCGCAAGACGGCGGCCGCCAAAGCCGCACCGGCGCGCAAGACCGCCGCACGCAAGACACCGGCACGCAAGACGGGGTCGTAAAGCCGTCCTTTCGCGGGCCGTCACCGGCCCGCGCGCAAGCAGGCAAAAAGGCGCAGCTTCTCACGAAGCTGCGCCTTTTTTATCGACCGATGGACGGGGATAACGGGCTTATAGCGGCGAAATCGCCGAAGTCCGGGTGCGCGCCGCCGAAGCGCGCGCGGCCTTCGGTGCACGCTCGCCGTCCATGCCGTTGTGCTCGCCGTCGTGCAGGCTGCCACCCGGCGCGGGCTGCACGCCATCGTAGTCGTCGCTTGCAACGCCATTGCGAGCCGCGACAGCGGGGCGCGCGAGGCCGTCCTTGACCCACTGCTCGCCGAGCTGGCTGTTCGGCGTCTGGCTGAAGTGCTCGACGAGGTGGTCGATAAACGTGCGCACCTTGGCCGGCAGGTGACGGCGGCTCGGATACGCGACGTTGATCTCCACCTGCGGCAGACGATAGTCGCCAAGCAGCCGTACGAGGCGCCCGCGCGTCATGTCGCGGCCGATCAGATAGCTCGGCAGGATCGCGATGCCCATGCCGAGCAGCGCGAACTGGCGCAGCATCTCGGTGTTGTTCGCCACGATCACGTTGGTCGGGCGTACGCGGATTTCGCCGTCCGGACCCGTGAACACGCGCTCGTCACCCCAGTACTCGGAGGGCAGCGAGAGGCTCGGGTGCTCCATGAGGTGCTCGGGGCGCGTGGGCGTGCCGTGCTTTTCGAGGTACGCGGGCGTGGCGCACACGGTCATGCAACCCGTGGTGAGGCGGCGCGTGACGATGCTGGCGCTGCGCATCTGGCGCGCGGTCACGACGCCCAGATCGAAGCCCTCTTCGACGAGATCGACCTGACGGTCCACCAGCGTGACGTCGGGAATGACCTGCGGATAGCGCTGCGTGTACGTCTGCAGCACCGGAGCGAGATTATGGAGCCCGAACACGACCGGCGCGACGATACGCAGCGTGCCGACGGGTTCGTGATTGCGCGCGACGACCATCTGTTCGACATCCTCGAGCTCATCGAGAATCTGGCGGGCGCGCTCGAGATAGACCTGACCCGATTCGGTCAGGGAGAGACTGCGGGTCGTGCGATTGAGCAGACGCGTGCCGAGTCGACCTTCGAGGTCGGCAACATGCCGCGTCGCAACCGCGTTGGAGATATCCATCGCAGAAGCAGCCCGGGCGAAACTGCCGAGGTCGGCCACTTTGACGAATACTCGCATCGACTGCAAATGATCCATGAGACAACTCCTGCCTGTTACTACCCCGCTGTTAATCAGCGGAGGAAACCGCGAATTCTCCTACGACAGCAGAAATCCTGCAGAAGTTGCCTCCGAAGCCCTTATTTTCTTTACGAATTCTTCGACTGCACCCCAAAATGCATTAACAGTGGTCCGATTGTTACCTCAAACGAAACAATTTTGCGCATTGCAGCGAAATAACCGCTCAGGTGCCGAACAGACGGGCCTCTGCACTGCACCAATGCATTCGACCCCGGAAATAAAAATGGCCGCCCGAAGGCGGCCATTCAGTTAGCGAGCGCTCACATCACATGCTTACAGACGCGTTTCCAGCGCCTTGCGAGCGTCCTTCAACACTTGCGGCAAGCCATGCGCGAGTTTGTCGAACAGTTCGGCGTGCAGCGCGAGTTCGGCGCGCCAGGCGTCGGCGTCCACCGAAATCACCTGCTCGAACTGCGCCTCACTAAAGTCCAGGCCGCTCCACTCGAGATCGCCGTAGCGCGGCGACACGCCGAATGCGTGCTCGTCGCCCGTGGCCTTGCCCTCGATACGGCGCACCATCCACTCGAGCACGCGCATGTTCTCGCCGAAGCCCGGCCACACGAACTTGCCGTCCGGCCCCTTGCGGAACCAGTTCACGCAGAAGATGCGCGGCACCGTTGCGCCAGCGCTGGCGAGGCGTTCGCCCACGTCGAGCCAATGGCCGAAGTAGTGGGCCATGTTGTAGCCGCAGAACGGCAGCATCGCGAACGGATCGCGGCGCACGACGCCCTGCTGCCCCGCGGCCGCAGCCGTGGTCTCCGAGCCCATGGTCGCGGCCATATAGACGCCCTCGGTCCAGTCGCGCGCCTCGGTCACGAGCGGCACCGTGGTCGAACGGCGGCCGCCGAAGATGAACGCATCGATGGCCACGCCCTTGGGGTTCTCCCACTCGGGATCGATCGACGGGCACTGCGACGCGGGCGCCGTGAAGCGCGCGTTCGGATGCGCGGCCTTGCGGCCGGTTTCCTTGCCGATGGCGGGCGTCCAGTCGTTGCCGAGCCAGTCGATCGCATGCGCGGGCGGCTCATCGGTCATGCCTTCCCACCAGACGTCGCCGTCGTCGGTGAGCGCGACGTTCGTGAAGATCACGTTCTCCTTGAGCGTCGCCATGGCGTTGAAATTGGTCTTCTCACCGGTGCCCGGCGCCACGCCGAAGTAGCCGGCCTCCGGGTTGATCGCATAGAGACGGCCATCGGGGCCGGGCTTGATCCAGGCAATATCGTCGCCGATCGTGGTGATTTCCCAGCCGTTCATGGCGGGCGGCGGAATCAGCATGGCAAAGTTGGTCTTGCCGCATGCCGACGGGAACGCCGCCGCGACATGGTACTTGCGGCCTTCCGGCGAACGCACGCCGAGAATCAGCATGTGCTCGGCGAGCCAGCCTTCGTCGCGGCCCATGGTCGAAGCGATGCGCAGCGCGAAGCACTTCTTGCCGAGCAGCGCATTGCCGCCGTAACCCGAGCCGTAGCTCCAGATCTCGCGCGTTTCCGGAAAATGGACGATGTACTTCGTCTTGTTGCACGGCCACGGCACGTCCTGCTCGCCTGCGGCGAGCGGCGCGCCCACGCTGTGCACGCACGGCACGAACGGGCCGTCTTCGCCGAGCACGTCGTACACGGCGCGGCCCATGCGCGTCATGATGCGCATGTTCACGGCCACGTAGGGGCTATCGGAAAGCTCCACGCCGATATGCGCGATGGGCGAGCCGAGCGGGCCCATCGAGAACGGCACGACATACATCGTGCGGCCGCGCATCGAGCCTGCGAACAGGCCGTCGAGCGTCGCGCGCATTTCGGCAGGCGCGACCCAGTTGTTGGTGGGGCCGACGTCCTCTTTGGTGGGCGAGCAGATAAAGGTGCGGTCTTCCACGCGCGCGACGTCCGAAGGGTCGGAGCAAGCGAGATACGAATTCGGGCGCTTCTGCGGATTGAGGCGGCGCATCGTGCCGGCGTCGACCATCTGCGCACACAGGCGGTCGTATTCTTCCTGGGAGCCGTCGCACCACACGATGCGATCCGGCTGCGTATGCGTTGCGATTTTCTGCACCCAGTCGATCAGTTTCCGGTGCCGGACCCAGGCGGGCACCTGTGCGGCGGCCTGGGCTTGGTAATCGGGATGGTTCATCGAGCTGTCTCCATTCTTAGGGCTGTAAAAAAGGAATCGGCCCTTTTCGACGCTGCTCGCGAGAGGCGCAACGCATGCGAACCGAATGTCGATGGCAGATCAACATGCGAATCGGTTCGCGCAGTTGGGCAGGTCGTCAAGGTCCTTTAGCCTGGGGTTCGAAACCGTCTGTAAAGCGGCTTGCATCGGAGCCCGACAAGCTGTTAAAAGTTGCAAATTCGCGGCTGATTACCGCGTCAAAAAACCTGTGTGCGTAGCCTCGGGCTTGCGCAATTGCAATGCCTGCTGCTGCACGCGGCGAGCGACGTGAAGGCTCCCTATATTCATACCAGCCTTCCCGCCGCTGCATAGTGGGATAACCACCAGATGAACACCGAAGTCGCGCTACGAAAGGCGCGATGCATAACACGCAAAACAACCCGCTGCCATGAAAATTGCCATCCTTGACGACTACCAGGACGCCGTCCGCAAGCTCGACTGCTTTCAACTGCTCGCCGACCACGAGGTCAAGGTTTTCAACAACACGGTGCGCGGCCTCGGCCAGCTCGCCAGCCGCCTCGCCGAAGTCGACGCGCTCGTCCTGATTCGCGAACGCACCCGCATCACCTCGCAACTGCTCGACAAGCTCCCGCATCTGCGCATGATCAGCCAGACGGGCAAGGCCGGTCCGCATATCGACATGGAGGCCTGCACCGAGCGCGGCATCGCCGTACTCGAAGGCACCGGTTCGCCCGTCGCGCCCGCCGAACTCACGTGGGCGCTCATCATGGCCGCGCAGCGCCGCATTCCGCAGTACGTCGCCAATCTCAAGCAGGGCGCGTGGCAGCAGTCGGGCCTCAAGACCTCGGCGATGCCGCCCAACTTTGGCCTCGGCCAGGTGATGCGCGGCCAGACGCTCGGCATCTGGGGCTACGGCAAGATCGGCCGGCTCGTGGCCGGCTACGGCAAGGCCTTTGGCATGCGCGTGCTGGTATGGGGCCGCGAGCATTCGCTCGAAGCGGCGCGCGCCGACGGCTACGAAGCCGCCGCAAGCCGCGAGGCGCTGTTCGAAGAGAGCGACGTGCTGTCGCTACATCTACGCCTGCACGATGACACTCGCGGGATCGTCAAGCAGGAAGATCTGCTGCGCATGAAGCCCACGTCGCTGCTCGTCAACACGAGCCGCGCGGAGCTGATGGAAGAAAACGCGCTGCTCGGCGCGCTCTCGCACAACCGGCCGGGCATGGTCGCGATCGACGTGTTCGAGAGCGAGCCGATCCTGCAGGGCTACAGCCTGCTGCGCATGGAAAACGTGATCTGCACGCCGCACATCGGCTATGTGGAGCGCGAGAGCTACGAGCTGTACTTCGGCGGGGCGTTCCGCAATATCCTCGCGTTCGACGCGGGCGATCACGTGAGCGTCGCGAACCCCGAAGCGCTGCAGGGCGGCCGCCGCAAGTAAGCGCGGCTGCACGGGGCGGCGCGCGCCGCCCTTCGTGCGATTTTCCGGCTGCTTTTGATCCGGCCGCGTGCGCTCAGGCGTTCGCGGCCGCTTCCATGACCTCGGGCAAACGCGCGAGGAAACGCTCGCCGTCCACGCGGCCGAGGTTGTAGGCATGCTGCATCTGCTGTGGGCTCGTGTAGTCCCAGCTCGAGATCGGCACCCTGGCCGACGGCTGCACGTAAAGGCGCTGCTGCACGCCCTGCGCCGCCTGATGCCGCACCACGAACATCTGCGGACGCGGATAGAGCCGCGTCACCATCACCAGCACACGGCCGGGCGTGTCGTCGAGCGCGCCGACCGGCACGTTGTCGACCATGCCGCCATCGAGCACCGGGCGGCCGTCGCGCCGCAGCACCGGCGTGAACGGCGGCGTGCATGACGACTGCAGGATGAGATCGGCGAGATCCTCGACGCTCGCGCATTCCTGCGCCGTCACGAACTCCGGATGAAACCCGAGCTTGCGCCCGAGCGTCGGGTGCAGCGTCTTACGGATGTGCTTTTCGATGTTGTACGCGATGAGACCCGCCGCCACGGCGCTGCGCGCGCCGAGCCAACGCGGCACATGCGACACGCCGATGCGGATCTCAGGCGCGTCCTGGAGCTGCGTGAACGGCTCGCCGTAGATGTCGAGCAGCGCCTGGCGATAGATGCGGTAATGCGGAAACACCGACTCGCCGCGCAGCAGATTGCCCCAGTAGGCGTTGCGCTTGTTGTGGCGCAGCGCATCCTCGTAATAGCGCATGACCCAGTCGGCGTCGCGCGTGTAGAGCATGCACGCGGTGGCCGCGCCCGCCGAAATACCCGTAATGACGCGCGGGCGAATGCGCAGTTCGGGCTGGACGATGTCCCAGAACCCCGCCTGCCACCAGCAGCGATTGCCGCCGCCGGCGAAAACCACCTGATCGAACATGCCTTCTGCGTCCTTCGAAGCGATCGAAACCGATCGGAAGCGCCAAGCTTAATCGAGCAGCGCGTAGGTCGAGGTCGCGTGAACCGCCATCCGGCCGTCTTCGTCGTAGAGTTCTATTTCACCGAACACCAGATTACGGCCCATGCGCAGCACGCGCGCCGTCACGAGCACGTCGCCCTTGCGCACCGCGCGCATGAAATTCGTGTTCAGCGCGACGGTCGTCATGGGCTTGAAGCCACCGAGCGCGGCCGTGATCGCGACGATCATGGCCGTATCCGCCGCCGCCATGAACACCTGGCCGCAGATCACGCCGCCCGAATGGCGCAGCTCGCCGGAAAACGGCAGGCGCAGGGTGGCACTGTCTTCCGAGACCTCGACGGGCTTCATCCCGAGCGCGCGCACCCACGGGGCCAGCACGCGCTCCAGCAGCGCGTCGATTGCGTTGTCGTCCATCGTTTGCCTTTGTGGATTGCCGTGCGACGATTCCAGCCGATTGCCGCCGACCTCGGCCAGCTTCGGCTTCGGCAAACAGGCGGTGCACAGCGACTGGCTTGAAACCGGGCTTGATGCCAGGAGTGGCGACATCATACCGGGACAGCACGGCCCCCGTGGTAATGGCGCAAACGCCTGCGCAGACGGAGCCTGCGCCGGATCGACAAACTATTTACGGATAATTTACAGAGGGGGCTTGCCAAGCCCCTAAAAGTCCTGCATAATCTTTTTTCTGTTGGGGGCGTTAGCTCAGTTGGTAGAGCAGCGGACTCTTAATCCGTAGGTCGAGTGTTCGAGTCACTCACGCCCCACCAGCGAATTCAGCCAAAAAGCCCGATCCTTGCGATCGGGCTTTTTGCATTTCTCCGCGGCCACTGGCCTGAGTTACTTCACGCGCCTCACGTGACGCGACGCCTGCTTCGGACGCGGCAGCCAGCGGCCAAGCGCCTCGAAGCCGTCGAGCTGGCGCAGCAGCGTGTCGACGGTCGAAAGCTGAACGTGTGTCAGATGGTTTTGCTTCAGAAGCGCATGCAGGCGCTTGCGCCAGTACGCGACCCCCATCACCGGCATTTCGAAATCGCCAGCCAGCGACGGCGGCATCACGCGCGCGATGTGCGCGATTTCCTGTTCGACGAATGTCATGGCTATCCCCGTTGGTCCTGCCGTGGTTTCTTATCGTATGAAGTACTGTAGGACGCTCCGGGGCGCTCGCCAGCCTACCCGTATGGATAGGTAACAAATAGTCCGACTAAATTGGGATCGACGCCGCCGAAACCGGCGCCTCGCTGCCCCACTCTCGCGCTTCGTCGTTCGCCGGCAGGCCAGTCATTCACTTTCCATGCTTGCCTGGTCTGTCACCCCATAGGCGGCGAGAAATTTCGGAATCCAGATTATTTCATTCCGAACGAACTGCCTCGCTTTTCGGACTCTTCCTATAGGGTCTGGCTGACTAGCTGTTGATCATAGTCAGGTTAACCGTCTTACGAGGTAGATCATGATGCACGGTCATCCTGTCGACCGGCTCGTGACAGGCGCAATCGTCGGCGCGCTCGTCACCACGCTGCTAGTCCTGCTCCTGGTCTGGCTGGATATTCCGCCCGAAAAGCATGTCAGCCTGGCACTGCGGCTCGCAGTGCCGGTGCTCATTTCCGCCTGCGCGCTCCTGATCCACCCCTTGCTGCTCAAAACGGTCCTGCGCGACCGGCGCGACCCGACGATGCTGGACGAGGATCTGAACCAGCTACTGGTCGGCCGCACGCTTGGCGTGATTGGCGGCTTCTTCTTCGGCGTCACGCTCGCGACCCAGATCCTCTAGCCGCCAGCGCTCAGAGGAACGGCTTGCCGTCCACCTGTTCATAGACGACTTTGCCGTCGTCGTCTTCGAACTGCTCCAGGTAGTTTCGGGCGCCGCACAGCGGACACCGGAACAAGGGCCCCTGCCCTTCGTTCTTGATCACGACCTCGCTCTGTTCCCACGGGGTGCCGCACGACTGGTTGCGGCAAACGAATGTACTCGACATGCAGACTCTCCTGATTGTTACGGGTGCAAAGCCTACCGCAAGTGCGGCCCGCGCGCCGCAAATCTCCGACTCCCGCCGCGATTACGCTGCCAGGCTGTTCACTTCTTGAGCAGTTGGCCGCCCTTTTGTTCCGGCCTGACGCAATCGCGCGATGGCTCGCGTAGTCCGCAGACCGCGCATTTCCATGACGCGCGCGTGCCGTGCCGCTGCCGCACGGCACAACGCCGTTGCGCCGCCGCGCTGGCATGGTTCTCGCGTTAGCGTGCCGCGGTAGCGCGGCCTCGCCGCGTCCATCCATATCGAGATCGAGAACACAGAGGAGCACGCAGATGAATCACGCGGACATGCAATTCCTGACCACCGAATTCCCGTACAAGAAACAGTATGGCAACTTCATCGGCGGCGAGTGGGTCGCGCCGCTCGGCGGCGAGTATTTCGACGATATTTCGCCCATCACCGGCCACGCGTTCACGTCCATCCCGCGCTCGCGCGAAGCCGACATCGAACTCGCACTCGACGCCGCACACAAAGCCAAGGCCGCCTGGGGCAAGACCTCGCCCACCGGGCGCGCCAATATTCTCAACCGCATTGCCGATCGCATCGAGCAGAACCTCCACAAGCTCGCCGTGGCCGAGACCATCGACAACGGCAAGCCGCTGCGCGAAACGCTCGCCGCCGACATCCCGCTCGCCGCCGACCACTTCCGCTATTTCGCGGGCTGCGTGCGAGCGCAGGAAGGCGGCATCTCCGAGATCGATCACGATACGGTCGCGTATCACTTCCATGAGCCGCTGGGCGTGGTCGGCCAGATCATTCCGTGGAACTTCCCGATTCTCATGGCCGCGTGGAAGCTCGCGCCGGCGCTCGCGGCCGGCAACTGCGTGGTGCTCAAGCCCGCCGAGCAGACGCCCGCGTCGTTCCTCGTGCTCACCGAACTGATCCAGGACCTGCTGCCGGCCGGCGTGCTCAACGTGGTGAACGGCTTCGGCCTCGAAGCCGGCAAGCCGCTCGCCTCGAACAAGCGCATCGCCAAGATCGCCTTCACGGGCGAAACCACCACGGGCCGCCTCATCATGCAGTACGCGAGCCAGAACATCATTCCCGTGACGCTGGAGCTGGGCGGCAAGAGTCCGAACATCTTCTTCGCCGACGTGCTCGACCACGACGACAGCTATTTCGACAAGGCGCTCGAAGGCTTCGCGATGTTCGCGCTTAATCAGGGCGAAGTGTGCACGTGCCCGTCACGCGTGCTCATCGACGAGAAGATCTATGACCGCTTCATGGAGCGCGCGCTCAAGCGCGTAGCGGCGATCCAGCAGGGCCACCCGCTCGACACGAAAACGATGATCGGCGCGCAGGCCTCGCAGGAGCAGCTCGAGAAGATCCTCTCGTATATCGACCTCGGCAAGCAGGAAGGCGCGCAATGCCTGATTGGCGGCGAGCGCAACAGCCTCACGGGCGAACTCGGCGAGGGCTATTACGTGAAGCCGACCGTCTTCCGCGGCCACAACAAGATGCGCATCTTCCAGGAAGAAATTTTCGGACCGGTGGTGTCCGTCACAACCTTCAAGACCGAAGAGGAAGCACTGGAAATCGCCAACGACACGCTCTACGGCCTCGGTGCAGGCGTTTGGACGCGCGACGGCACGCGTGCCTACCGCTTCGGCCGCGCGATCCAGGCGGGGCGCGTGTGGACCAACTGCTACCACGCTTACCCTGCGCATGCGGCGTTCGGCGGCTACAAGCAGTCGGGTATCGGGCGCGAGAACCACAAGATGATGCTCGACCACTACCAGCAGACGAAGAACCTGCTCGTGAGCTATAGCGAGCAGCCGCTCGGGTTCTTCTGATCGCACTGTGTGCCCTGTGCGTCGCGCGCGGTGTTGTGCGGTCGAGCGGCCGCGGCCGCGCGCGACGCCCCCTTCGTTGCACCTTGAGAGGAGCGTTACGACATGGTCGAACGCGTTACCGCCACGCCGGCCGCGCTCGCGCTGATCGAGCAGTTGGCGCGCGAGCACGGGTCCCTGCTCTTTCACCAGTCGGGCGGCTGCTGCGACGGCAGCGCGCCCATGTGCTTTCCCGTCGGCGAATTCATGGTCGGCAATGCCGACGTGCAGTTGGGAGAAATTGGCGGGATGCCGTTCTATATGACGGAGGCGCAGTTTGAGTACTGGCAGCACACCCAGCTCATCATCGACGCCGTGCCAGGCAACGGCGGCATGTTTTCGCTCGAACGACCCACGGGCCTGCGCTTTCTCACGCGCTCGCGGCTCTACGACGACGAAGAGAACGCGTGGCTCGAGGCGCATCCGGTGACGCGCGTGAGTTTGTGAGGCTCGGGCGCCCGGCACGCCAGGGGCGTCGCACGGAGCGTGGTGCTATCTTGGTTCGCAGGCGCTGCGCATTCGCGCGGCCATCGCACCAGGAGACGCCATCATGCAAAACCACGACGTGAAACTCCTCACCCTCGAGCCGATGGACCTGCTCGCCGTCAGCCACGTGGGTCCGTACATGAAGATCGGCGACGCGTTCTACACGCTCGCGCAATGGCTCGGCGAGCGCAACGTGCGCACATCGGGCTCGAAGATGGTCGGCATCTATTACGACGATCCCAACACGGTCGAAGAATCGAAGCTGCGCTCAAAGGCGGCGCTGCATCTGGGGCAGGAAGCCGACGTGGAGGTCGTGGCGCCAGTCGAGAAGTTCCAGCTGCGCGGCGGCGAGCACGCGATGATGCTGCACAAGGGGCCGTATCAAGGGCTCGGCCAGGCGTGGATGTGGTTTTACAACGAAGGATTGCAGAAGCTCGGACGCACGCCGGACTTTTCGGCGCCATCGTTCGAGGTTTATCTGAATACGCCCGATGAGGCGACGCCGGATGACCTGAAGACGGAGCTCTATATCCCGCTCGCGTGAGCTATGCGATTCGCACGGTTTGAACGATGCCGCCGGGACGTTTTCCAGCGGCATCTTCGTTTCCGATGCGAGGGTCCTAAGGTTTTAATAACTTATGTATACGTAAACGTAGTAATAGTTAACAAGCCCCTGGGTATTCTGTGGATAACCCCGGAAAACCATTGAGTAAACAAGGCTGTGGAAAAAACATAACCTTGCGGGCGTTAACGGGACAACGCCAGGCAGCTGCTGGCAACTTTTCCACATTTTGCGCGCTGCCGAAGTTATCCCCGATTCATGCACAGTGATTTCCAGGGGTTTTCCGGGAGTTATCCGCTAGGGGCTGTGGATAGTGCCGGACGCGAATTCCCGCTGTCTTCCAGACAAAAAATAGCGCCTCCAAAGGCGCTTTTTCGCTGTTGAAAATCGCGACGTTAAATCGGGCCTCGCAATCTCGAATTTACGGTCTATAACTTCTGCGAGTAGGCCAGCACGTGACTGTTGATCAAATTGCGCCATGGCCCGAGTGTCGCTCGAAAACGTGAAATAGTGAGAATCGCGAAGGCCATGCGGGCCTGCTCGTTCACTCATGGAGGCGCCGGATGAAACGCCGTGAACTGCTGGCCGTGCTGGCCGCGGGCGCAATGACCCAAGTTTCTACCGGCCAGGCGCAGGAGAGCCCGGCGAAGTACACCAACGAGATCACACTGCCCAAGCCCAAAATCTCCGGCACGGTCTCCCTCGAGGATGCCATCCAGCGGCGCAGGTCCGTACGCACCTTCCGGTCCGACCCGCTGCCTGTCGAGACCATCGGCCAGCTGCTGTGGGCCGGCCAGGGCGTCACCAGCGCGGACGGCAAGCGCGCGGCACCTTCGGCCGGCGCCCTGTATGCGCTTGAACTCTACGCGGTGACCCCCGCGGAGGTGATGCACTACCTGCCTCACGGCCACCGGGCCGAAACGCGAGCGACACCCGATATGCGCCCCAAGCTGAAAGCGCTTGCGCTAAACCAGGCATCTGTCGGGGCGGCGCCGGCCTTGCTCGCGGTGGCTGCCGATCCCAGCCGGCTCAAGCAGCGGTATGGCGCGAGAGCCAGTGTGTATAGCGACCTCGAGGCCGGACACGCCGCCCAGAACATGCTGCTGCAGGCCGTCGCGCTCGGGCTCGTCGCCGTGCCCGTGGGCGCGGTCGACGGGCCGCAGGCAGCCCAGGCGCTCGGTTTGCCTGCCGGGCAGAGCGTCGTCTATGTCATCCCGGTGGGCTTTGCGGTTTGAATTGCGGCGCGAGGAAGTACAAAAAACAAACGCCCGGGAAACCGGGCGTTTGTTTTTCAATCACGGCAGCAGAGGATCAAACGTCGATATTCCCCGCCCGCAGCGCATTGCTTTCGATAAACGCACGACGCGGCTCGACATCGTCACCCATGAGCGTCGTGAAGATGCCATCGGCGGCGATCGCATCCTCGATCTGCACGCGCAGCAAACGGCGCACCGTCGGGTCCATCGTCGTTTCCCACAGCTGCCCGGGGTTCATCTCGCCAAGCCCCTTATAGCGCTGCTTCGACACGTTGCGCTCGGCATCGGCGATCAGCCACTTCATCGCGCTCTTGAAGTCGTTCACGGCCATGCTGCGCTCGCCGCGCTTGATCACGGCGTTCTTGCCGATCAAGCCCTTGAACGTATTGGCCGTGTTCACGAGCTGCTGATAGTCGGCGGTGAGCTGGAACTCCTCGTCGATCACCGAGACCTTCACGTTGCCGTGATGGCGGCGCTCCACGCGCAGCGAACGTTGCTCGCGCACCTGGTCGTACATCGGCACCACGCTCACTTCGGGCTTGAGCGGATCGTCGCGCAGCTGCGCTTCGAGTGCACGCGCCGAAGTCTCGGTCGAGGCTTCGCTCGACAGGTCGATCGCCACGCCGTCCATGATCGCTTCGAGCGCGCGCTCGTCGTACAGACGCGAGAGACGATCCACCACGCCGCGCGCAAGCTGGTACGAGCGCGCGAGTTCGCCAAGCGCATCGCCGGAGATCGGCGTCGCGCCTTCGTTCGGCACCAGCTCCGAGCCTTGCAGCGCGAGACGCAGCATATGCGCGTTGAGCTCCGAATCGTCCTTGAGATAACGCTCGTCCTTACCCGCCTTGAGCTTGTACAGCGGCGGCTGCGCGATATACACGTAGCCGCGCTCGATCATCTCCGGCATCTGGCGATAGAAGAACGTGAGCAGCAGCGTGCGAATGTGCGCGCCGTCCACGTCCGCGTCGGTCATGATGATGATGCGGTGGTAGCGCAGCTTCTCGAGGTTGTAGTCGTCCTTGCCGATGCCGCAGCCGAGCGCGGTGATCAGCGTGACGATCTGCTCGGAAGACAGCAGCTTGTCGTAGCGCGCCTTTTCGACGTTCAGCACCTTGCCGCGCAGCGGCAGGATCGCCTGGAACTTGCGATCGCGGCCTTGCTTGGCCGAGCCGCCCGCCGAATCGCCCTCGACGATATAGACCTCCGACTTCGCCGGATCCTTTTCCTGGCAGTCCGCGAGCTTGCCCGGCAGGCCCACGCCGTCGAGCACGCCCTTGCGGCGCGTCATTTCGCGCGCCTTGCGCGCGGCGTCACGAGCCCGCGCGGCGTCGACGATCTTGCCGCAAATGGTCTTCGCGTCGTTCGGCGTTTCGAGCAGGAACTCTTCGAGCGCCTTCGCCACGACGTCTTCGACCGGCGCGCGCACTTCCGAGGAAACCAGCTTGTCCTTCGTCTGCGAGCTGAATTTCGGCTCCGGCACCTTCACCGAAAGCACGCACGACAAACCTTCGCGCATGTCGTCGCCCGAGGTTTCCACCTTGGCCTTCTTTGCGATTTCGTTGTCGGCGATGTACTTGTTGATCACGCGCGTCATCGCCGCGCGCAGGCCGGTCAAGTGCGTGCCGCCGTCGCGCTGCGGGATGTTGTTCGTGAAGCACAGCACGCTTTCGTTGTAGCTGTCGTTCCACTGCATCGCCACTTCGACGCCCACGCCGTCTTTCTCGCCCTGAATGTAGAAGATGGTCGGGTGCAGGACCTGCTTGGCCTTGTTGATGTACTCGACAAAGCCCTTCACGCCGCCCCCGAAGGCGAAATCGTCTTCCTTGCCCGTGCGCTGGTCGGTCAGGCGAATACGCACGCCGTTGTTCAGGAACGAGAGCTCGCGAATACGCTTGGCGAGAATGTCGTAGTGGTACTCCACGCTGCCGAAGATGGTTTCGTCGGCCATGAAGTGCACTTCGGTGCCGCGATTTTCGGTATCGCCGAGCAGTTGCATGGGCGAGACCGAGTGGCCGTCGCGCTCTTCGAGTACACGGTTCTGCGGCACGCCACGGTGAAATTCCATGAAGTGCTTCTTGCCGTTGCGGCGCACCGTGAGACGCAGGAAGCTCGAGAGCGCGTTCACGCACGACACGCCCACGCCGTGCAGGCCGCCCGAGACCTTGTAGCTGTTCTGGTCGAACTTGCCGCCCGCGTGCAGCTCGGTCATCACGATTTCGGCGGCGCTGCGCTTCGGATCGTGCTTGTCGTCCATCTTCACGTCCGTGGGAATGCCGCGGCCGTTGTCGGTGATCGAGATGGAGTTGTCCGCGTGAATCACCACGCGGATGTCGTTACAGTAGCCGGCGAGGGCTTCGTCGATCGAGTTGTCCAGCACTTCGAAGACGAGATGGTGCAGACCGGTGCCGTCCGACGTGTCGCCGATGTACATCCCGGGCCGCTTGCGCACTGCCTCCAGACCTTCGAGGATCTGGATCGACGAGGCGCCATAGCTGCTGTTGTCGGGTTGCGAGTTGTTCGTATCAGTCATGGAATTTTCCGGTTCTGCGTACTGCCTGTGTTACTGCTCGAGACTTTTTCAAAAAGCCATAAAAACGCCAAAGGGGCGCAGCGCCCCCTGGTGTTCTTCTTCTGTCGCGCTTTTTAGATGCGCATCGGCATCACCACGTACTTGAATTCCTCGTTCTCGGGAATCGTGATGAGCGCGCTGGAGCTGGCGTCGCCGAGGCTCACTTCCAGCGTGTCGACCTTCAGGTTCGCGAGGACGTCGAGCAGATACGTGACGTTGAACCCGATATCGATGGTGTCGCCCTGGTAGGCGATTTCCAGTTCTTCCTGCGCCTCTTCCTGGTCGGCGTTGGTCGACATGATCTTGAGCTGGCCCGGCTCGATGATGCAGCGCACGCCCTTGAACTTGTCGGACGTGAGAATTGCCGCGCGTTGCAGCGAACGTTGCAGTTCTTCGCGGCCGATCTGGAAGGTGTTCTTGTGCGCCTTCGGGATCACGCGCTGGAAGTCGGGGAACTTGCCTTCCACGAGCTTCGAAACCAGTTCGACCTGGCCGAACGTGAATTTCACCTGGGTCGAACCGATGTCGATCTTCAGCACGTCGTCGATGTCTTCGAGCAGGCGCTGGAGTTCGAGAATGGTCTTGCGCGGGATGATGACTTCCTGGCGCGCGAACGAGCCTTCGATCTTCATCGACGAGAACGCGAGACGGTGGCCGTCGGTCGCGACTGCCATGAGCTGGTCGCCGTCCACGACGAGCAGCATGCCGTTCAGGTAGTAACGGATGTCCTGCTGCGCCATGGCGAAATACACCATGCCGAGCAACTGGCGGAACGTCTTCTGCGGCACCGCGAGGTTCGCGCCGAAGTCCTTGGCTTGCGCCACCGTGGGGAACTCGTCCGCGGCGAGCGTTTGCAAGGCGAAGCGGCTCTTGCCAGACTGCACCGTGAGGCGCTTGTCGGCGAGCGTGAGCGTGACCTGGCCGTCTGGCATGGCGCGCAGGATGTCGAGCAGCTTGCGCGCGGCGACGGTCGTGGCCACCTGGTCGTTGCCGACGCCGAAGTCGGCGGTCGTGGTGATCTGCAACTCGAGGTCGGTCGACAGGAACGAGACGTCGGAACCGGTTTTGGTGATCAGCAGATTGGCGAGGATCGGCAACGTGTGGCGGCGTTCGACAATGCCGCTCACCGTTTGCAGCGGCCTCAGCAGGTTATCGCGTTCGGTCTTGACCAGTTGCATAGAGTTCCTTCGTTGATGTGACGGTCTGCGCGCCCGCCTGACGCCGGTTTTGCCGACATGACCCCACGTATGTCACGCGACCCCGGCGCCGCTCTGGCGGTTAATGCAGCACAGGCCGCGGCGTGGTTCCCGCCCCGGACCGCCGGGCGGTTAAACCCATATTGTGCCTGAAAACGGACCACTTCCCTAAATTGGGGGCGATCCGCGAAATAAACAAGGCAAACCTTCGGGTTGCGGCCGTCCGCCCCGCCATTCCGGTGCCGCCTGGCTGTGTATTACCCCTTCAGCGTCTGCTCGAGCACGTGCAGCTCATGATTGAGCTGGGCGTCCTTGGTGCGTTCGTCGGCGATCTTGCGCACGGCGTGCAGTACCGTGGTGTGGTCGCGGCCGCCGAACAGCTCGCCGATTTCCGGCAGGCTCTTCTGCGTGAGCTCCTTGGCCAGATACATGGCGATCTGGCGCGGGCGCGCGATGTTCGCCGGGCGCTTTTTCGAATACATGTCGGCGACCTTGATGCTGTAGAAGTCCGCCACCGTCTTCTGGATGTTTTCGACCGAAATCTGGCGGTTCTGCACTGTCAGCAGGTCCTTGAGCGCTTCCTTGGTCAGCTCGATCGAGATCTCGCGGCCGTGGAACTTCGAATACGCGAGGATCTTGCGCAGCGCGCCTTCGAGTTCGCGCACGTTCGAGCGCAGGTGCTTGGCGACGAAGAACGCCACGTCCTCGTTCAGGCTCACGCCTTCCGACTGCGCCTTGCGCATCAGGATCGCCACGCGCATTTCCAGCTCGGGCGGCTCGATCGCCACGGTCAGGCCCGAGTCGAAGCGCGAGATCAGGCGGTCGTCGATACCCGAGATTTCCTTCGGATACGTATCGCTCGTGATGATCACCTGCGCCTTGTTGGCGACGAGCGCCTCGAACGCGTAGAAGAACTCTTCCTGCGTGCGCGACTTGCCCGAGAAGAACTGAATATCGTCGATCAGCAGCAGGTCGAGCGAGTGGTAGTAACGCTTGAAGTCGTCGAACGCCTTGCGCTGGTAAGCCTTCACCACGTCGGACACATACTGTTCGGCGTGGATGTAGCGGATGCGCGCGCCCGGCTTGTCGAGCAGCAGCTGGTTGCCGATCGCGTGGATCAGGTGGGTCTTGCCGAGACCCACGCCGCCGTAGAGGAATAGCGGGTTGTACGAGATGCCGGGGTTGTCGGCGACCTGGATGGCGGCCGCGCGCGCGAGCTGGTTCGCCTTACCCGTCACGAAGTTGTCGAACGTGAGCACCGGGTTGAGCTTCGAGCGCTCGTAGGTCGGGTCCGGTTCGCCGCTCGAAGCGGCCGCGGCCGCCCCCTGGCCCGGACGCCATGTGCGGCGGCCGGCGGCGGCTTCGTTGGCGTCGAGGCTGGGCAGATCGAGGTCGGCGGCGTCTTCGGCGGTGGCCTGCGCGGCGGCGGCCGACGCGGCTTGCACCATGCCCGCGAGTCCCGTCCCGCCAGTCATGGCGGCCGGCTGCGGCGCGGCGGCTGCGCTCATGACCGACGCGGCAGCCAGCGGCGCGCGCGACGCGGCGGGTGCCGGTGCGACGTGAGGCGCGCGCATGCCCGCCTTCGGATCGAGGACGAACTGCACGTCGACCGGGGTCTGCCAGAAGTCGCGGGCCAGATCGGTAATCCGGCCCGAGAACTGGCTCTTGACCCAGTCGAGCTTGAAACGGTTGGGAGCGGCTATCTGCAGCGTGTTCGCCGCAGCATCGAAGGCAACCGGGGCCAACGGTTTAATCCACGTCACGTACTGCTGGGGCGTTAGCTCACGCTCCAGTAGTGCGGAACAGTGTTGCCAGAAATCGTTCATCGAGTTGCTGTGGTCGTTTTGTTTGCATGCGTTGCGGTCACTCCGCTCTTGTCGCACATACGCGACGAGGCCCTGACGAGGCGACGGCAATGGCTCCGGAAGCCCGCGCGGCAAAGGTCTTGCGGCAAGCAGGCGGGCCGGAGCGGCATGCAGGATTCTTGGGATAGGCGAGATTCTAACGCCGAAATACCCTCACCAGGAAGTTATCCACAGGGACGGATCAACGCACGCTCGTTCGTGCCCGCGCCACGGCCGATGCAGGCGCTGCGCGCCCGGTCCAGAAGGTTCGATCGCCTAACCTATTGACGGCCAACGAAAAACCGGCTTAAATAGCGGGTTCCTCGAAAACCAATCCCTAGTACCACCGGCCATTGCCTTTTTCCGCGATGCTCGCCGCGGTCAAAACTCAACAGTGAGAGCAACATGAAACGTACTTTCCAACCTTCCGTTACCCGTCGCAAGCGTACCCACGGTTTCCGCGTGCGCATGAAGACCGCTGGTGGCCGCAAAGTGATCAACGCACGCCGTGCGAAGGGTCGCAAGCGCCTCGCCGTCTAAGTCGGGCAGCATCGCTATCAGCGAAATCACGGGTAGCGGCCCGCTCGCGAGCACGGCGAACAGGACGAACCTGGTAACTGATCGGGGCGTCATGCCGTCGCGAACGCAAGCCGCTTTTCCGAAAGCCGCAAGGCTACTGAAAACGGATGAGTTCTCATCCGTTTTTCGTTTGCGCCCCTGGCGCCGCACCGAGCACTTCGTCGTGTACGGGCGGCCCACCGGCAACGAGGCGCGGCTCGGACTCGTGATCGGCAAGAAGTACGCACCGCGCGCGGTCACGCGCAACCTGGTGCGCCGGATTGCCCGCGAAGCGTTTCGTGTGCGCCGTGCGCAGTTCGAAGGTTTCGACCTGCTGCTGCGCCTGCATACGAAGTTCGACCGCAAGGCACGGCCGGCCGCGTCTTCGCCGGGGCTCAAAGCTTTGTGCCGCGGCGAGATCGAGACGCTGCTCGAAAAGGCCGCGCGCGAAGTCACGCGGCGTGGCAGTGCTGCGCCTGCGACATCTGCGCGCACCCCTTGTGCGACGCAGGCTGCGGCACCAAGTGGGCAGGCAGCCGGGGAACCGGCGCAGGCCCAGGCCAGTAAAGATTTGCCGCCGGACGAGAGCAAGCCCCGCGCATCATGAGCGGGGCGCGCGAGTCCGGCATATCCGACGTCGCCGCCGCGCAAGCGGCACGTGGTTCGTCATCGAACGCGGCGCAGCCAGGCCGCAACGCCATGCAAACGGTATTGATCGCACTGCTGCGTTTCTACAAGCTCGCCGTGAGTCCCCTCCTCGGCAGCCGGTGCCGTTTTTATCCTTCCTGTTCGGATTACGCACGCGAGGCAATCCAGTATCATGGCGCCGCGCGTGGGACTTACCTCGCCGCGCGGCGGCTGTGCCGCTGCCATCCGTTTTCGGCGGGCGGCGTCGATCTCGTCCCGCCTGCATCTCCGAAAAAGCGCTGACGCGCCATTCCATCGACACTGAGACAACGCATGGATATCAAACGCACCGTCCTATGGGTCATCTTCTTCATGTCAGCTGTCATGCTGTACGACAACTGGCAGCGCGACCATGGACGCCAGTCGATGTTCTTCCCGAACGCGACGCAAACGCAGACGCAAACCGCCGCAGGCGGCCCTGCGCCGGCTAGCGCCGCCAACGGCGCGTCCGACCTGCCGACGGCCGCCGCCGCCGCGGGCCAGGCGCCGACGAACACCGCCCAGCCGGCTGCAGCCGCAGCACAGCTCGTTCACTTTCGCACCGACGTCTACGACGGCGTGATCGACACGCGCGGCGGTACGCTCGTGAAGCTCTCGCTCTTGAAGGAAAGCGCCGACGGCAAGGGTCCCGACCAGTACATCACGCTGTTCGATCACACGAACGACCACACGTACCTGGCGCGCACCGGCCTGCTCGGCGGCGACTTCCCGAACCACAACGACGTGTTCACGGCGGTCGAAGGCCCGCGCGAGCTGACCGGCGACGCCAACTCCTTCCAGGTCGCGCTTCAGTCGCCCGAGAAAGGCGGCGTGAAGGTCACCAAGACCTACACGTTCACGCGCGGCAGCTACGTGATCGGCGTGGACTGGAAGGTGCAGAACGTCAGCGGCGCGCCGGTTTCGCCCACGCTCTACATGGAAATCGTGCGTGACAGCCAACCGGTCGAAACGCCGCGCTTCTCGCACACCTTCATCGGCCCGGCGGTGTACTCGAACGAGCATCACTTCCAGAAGATCACGTTCAGCGACATCGACAAGAACAAGGCCGACTTCGTGAGCCAGGCCGACAACGGCTGGGTCGCGATGGTGCAGCACTACTTCGCGACCGCGTGGATTCCGCAGCAAGGCGCCAAGCGCAGCATCTACGTCGAGAAGTTCGACAACTCGCTCTATCGCGTGGGTGTGAAGCAGCCGCTCGGCACGATCGCACCGGGTGCGACGGATACCGTGCAGGCTCGCCTCTTCGCGGGTCCCCAGGAAGAGCGCATGCTCGAAGGCATCGCGCCGGGTCTGGAGCTCGTGAAGGACTACGGCTGGGTGACGATCATCGCCAAGCCGCTCTTCTGGCTGCTCGAGAAGATCCACGGCTACGTGGGCAACTGGGGCTGGTCGATCGTGCTGCTCACGCTGCTCATCAAGGCCGTGTTCTTCCCGCTCTCCGCCGCCAGCTACAAGTCGATGGCGCGCATGAAGGAAATCACGCCGCGTATGCAGGCGCTGCGCGAGCGCTTCAAGAGCGACCCGCAGAAGATGAACGCGGCGCTCATGGAGCTCTACAAGACGGAGAAGGTGAACCCGTTCGGTGGCTGTCTGCCGGTGGTGATCCAGATCCCGGTGTTCATCTCGCTGTACTGGGTGCTGCTCTCGTCGGTGGAAATGCGCGGCGCGCCGTGGATTCTCTGGATTCACGACCTCTCGCAGCAGGACCCGTTCTTCATCCTGCCGGTGCTGATGGCCGTCTCGATGTTCGTGCAGACCAAGCTGAACCCGACGCCGCCGGACCCCGTCCAGGCGAAGATGATGATGTTCATGCCGATCGCGTTCTCGGTCATGTTCTTCTTCTTCCCGGCTGGCCTCGTGCTGTACTACGTCGTGAACAACGTGCTGTCGATCGCGCAGCAGTACTACATCACGCGCATGATGGGTAAAGGCAAGAAGAAGGCCGCCTGAGTGCCGGGGCGGCAGTGATGCCGCCACCTGAATCAAGGCTCGAAAAAAAGCCGTCCGGTGCGAACCGGACGGCTTTTTGCATGGTTGGAGCGCCATTTCCTTGACGGCGCAGAGCGCAGCGTTCGTGTGTGCGCGTTAGTTCTTCTCGGCGTCGCCGTAGAATTGGGCGACCAGTTCCTGCACGAGATAGCGGTGATGGGCGCTGAGCGACTCGATCTTCGAGGCCAGTTCGAGCGTTTCCTCGGAAACCGGATATTTGCCGTCAGGCTTGCGGGGCCGCGGCACAGTCGAGCCCGCCTTGCCCGGAGGACCGTAGTGCAGCCAGTGGATGTCCACGTCGAACCATTTCGCCAGGGTCTCCAGCTTGTCCTGCGTGGGAATGGTGCGGCCACTCAGCCATTTGTGAGCGGTTTGCGGCGAAACCGGATGCTCGCCGTGATGGCGCAGATTGAACCGGTTCGCCAGGTCGGTGCTGCCGCGTAGTTTTTCGGGCGCGCGCTTCATCGCGAACCTGAGACGTTCGGCAAAGGCGGCTTTTTCGTCGGATGTCGGCATGGGCCAGATTGTGCAGCCCGAAATAGCCGAAGATGACAACCAGTTGGGCTACATTTAGCGTATAAAAGAGATAATTCACCTGCTTCTGGCTACCGTATGACTTCGGTCGAGATCCCCACGAATTCCCTAGTGGAAAGCCGTTGGCGGGATTTGGCGCTCGAATTATCTGAAATCTGACAGAATTCCTTAAGACTAATCTTAGCTAATTTAAGATAAAGCGAGACGATTCTCAGCCGGGTTGCCAGCCGGAAAACGCTCTGTCCGCCGCGTTACAATGCCTCGCGTTTTGCGAGTGCTCGTGAGACCGCAGTGAGTCCGCGCACTCCATCCCGATTCCAGCCCTGCTTTACGGTCCACGCCCATCATGCTCGCCACCGATTCCGATCCCATCGTCGCCATTGCTACTGCGCCCGGACGCGGCGGGATTGGTGTCGTGCGCGTCTCGGCCGGCCGCGCCGGCGCGGCGGCGACTGTCGCGTTGATGCAGGCCCTCACAGGCCAGGAGCTGGTTGCGCGCCATGCGAGCTACGTGCCGTTCCTCGACGGTGCCGGCACGGTGCTCGACCGGGGGATCGCGCTGTCGTTCCCCGCGCCGCATTCGTACACCGGCGAGCACGTACTCGAACTGCAGGGCCACGGCGGCCCGATCGTGCTGCAACTCGTTTTGCAACGCTGCATCGAGGCCGGCCGCGAGTTCGGGCTGCGCCTCGCCGAGCCTGGCGAATTTACGCGGCGCGCTTTCCTCAACGACAAACTCGATCTGGCCCAGGCGGAAGCCGTGGCCGATCTGATCGAGGCGAGCACCGAAGCGGCGGCGCGCTCGGCCGGCCGCTCTCTCGACGGCGCGTTCTCGCGCGACATTCACGCGCTCGTGGACGACGTCGTGACGCTGCGCATGCTCGTGGAGGCGACGCTCGATTTCCCCGAAGAAGAGATCGACTTCCTCGAGGCCGCGGACGCACGCGGCAAGCTCTCACGCATTCGCGATCAGCTCGACCACGTGCTCTCCGAAGCGCGCCAGGGCGCGCTGCTGCGCGAGGGACTTTCGGTCGTGCTCGCGGGACAACCCAACGTGGGCAAGTCGTCGCTGTTGAACGCGCTGGCAGGCGCGGAACTCGCGATCGTGACGCCCGTGGCCGGCACGACGCGCGACAAGATTTCCCAAACCATCCAGGTCGAAGGCATCCCTCTGCATGTGATCGACACGGCAGGTTTGCGCGACACGGAGGACGAGGTCGAGAAGATCGGCATCGAGCGCACGTGGAGCGAGATCGGCCGCGCAGACGTGGTGCTGCATCTGCTCGATGCGCGCACGGGCATGAACGCCGAAGACGAGGTGATCGCCGCGCGCTTTCCCGCCGGCGTGCCGGTCGTGCGCGTGCTGAACAAGACCGACCTGACCGGTGTGCGGCCCGAAGTGGCGAAGCGTCGTGCCGGGAACGGCAGCGAAGTCTGCGAGTTGCGTCTTTCGGCGAAACAGGGCGACGGCGTCGGGCTGCTGCGTGCCGAGTTGCTGCGCATTGCGGGCTGGCAGGCGGACGCGCAAAGCGTCTATCTCGCGCGCGAGCGGCATCTCATCGCGCTGCGTGCGGCGCGCGAGCATCTCGCGCACGCGGCGGCGCACGCCGACCAGAATTCGCAATTGCTCGATCTGTTCGCCGAAGAGCTACGGCTCGCGCAGGAGTCGCTGAATTCGATTACCGGCGAATTCACCTCCGATGACTTGCTGGGCGTGATTTTCAGCCGCTTTTGTATCGGGAAGTAACCCGCGAGCACGCCCCGCCCCATTCTTCTTCAGCCTGGAACAATCCCTTCGAAGCCCGAGGGTTAACCCTCGGCGCCAATCCTCCTAGACTTTCGCTCATCGGATGCAGACAGGTTGTCGCACCGAATCAAAAGCCAAAGGAGGTAGTTAGCATGAAGTCCCTGATCCAGACCGTAGCCGTTGCCGTTGCACTCGTGGTGCCGATGGCATCGTTCGCGCAATCGAATGCGCCCGTGACCCGCGCCCAGGTGCGCGCCGAGCTCGAGCAGCTCGCGAAGGCGGGCTGGCGTCCGGGCGCAGGGGCCGACCCGCACTACCCCGACGATCTTCTCGCAGCCGAAGCCAAGGTAGCCGCCGCGAACGGCGCAACGAGCGGCTACGGCGGCGCGGCAGCCGGCAACTCGGATGCAGGCCGCCCGGCGGTGTCCAAGGCCGACTGGAACGCGATGTATAACCATCCGTAACACGGGAATACTGCTGAAACGCTTGCCATCATCTCCAGCAGGCGTTTCGCATACCTGAACGAATACCTCCGCCGTCGTTGACGCGACGGCTTCGCTCGGGCCTTCTGGCCCGGGCGCTTTTTCCAGCGACCGTCAAGCAAATCGGCGACGCTGCTCAAAAGCAAAGCTTGTTCAGCCTCATCTCAGCGCACTACGAGCTAACTGCCAGGTCATTTAATTCGTAGTGCGACCTATCTTCAAGTTCACAAGCAGGCGATCGTCCTGCGGGCGCCTCAACGCTGCCGCTCGCTAACGCGCCCCGCTCTGCCTCCATAAACGCACAACGGCCGCGGTGTGCGGCTGTAATTTGTGGACACACATCGTTGCTTTTCCAAACCCTTGCCTCGGCGTGGCTCGCCGACAATCAGCGGTATAGGAGAACGACGATGAAAACACTCTTCTGTGTAATTGCTCTGGTTGGCTTGTCGGCCGGCCTCACGGGTTGTGTGGTGGCGCCGCCGTACGCGTACGCGCCTGCGCCGGCCTACGGCTATGGCTATGCGCCGGGCTACTATGCGGCGCCGTCGGTAGATATCGGGGTTGGCGTGGGCGGCTATTACGGCCACGGCTGGCGACGTTAAGGGGACCGTAACAAGCCGTCTGAAAGGTTGATGTCTGACGTATGAACTTGACCTATCCGATGTGATAGCTGGACACGCGCCGCCGCCGAACTAAAGTGGCGGGACAGGTTTTCACAAGACGTTGGACCAGCGCACGGGGGCAACCATGAGATTCATCGACGACGAGATCGCGCATATCACGCGCGTAATGGCGCCCTCGTTATCTGCCGGCACGACGCCGGCTGTCTTTTCATTCGATTACTGGTACGCGCGCCTGTGCGCGTTGCTCGACCTTGCCCAGATTACGCCGTCCCAGTTCCGCACCGTCGACGCGCTCATGGTCCAACTCGAATCGCGCCAGGCTGCCACCGGCGCAGCAGTGCGCGAGGCGCTGGCCGCCTGACTCACCGGTTCACGCGTTTGCTTCGCGAGCGCGCCGCGCCGCGAATTCCCGCTTAACCTCGCCATGTCACCCGAGCATGGATTAGCCCGCGCGAGCGGGCTTTTTTCTTTTCCGGGGCGCTCGCAACGGGCTGGCAGACGTAAAAAGACCGCGGCAGGGGCCGCGGTCAAGAGCTTGCCATCAGGCATCCTACGCGGCGCCGAGGGGTTGTCGCCGCCACACCATTCTCGCGGCTCGCCCAAGGCGCAGCAACGCTTTGCGCCCCGATTTGACAATCCTTAACGTTTCGGCCGACTCGGCGCGCGCTCTTGAAAACGTCGCGCGCCCCCTGCATGTAGAGCCCACTTTTTCGGAGATTCAGATCGTGGGCAGACGACCTTCCTTCATTGACGATCTGGCTCGCGGCGTCCCTCCCGACGGCGCGGGCCAGCGCCTGGGCTTCGACGACGACGCGCTCCTCGACGCCTATTCGCGCACCGTGATCGGCGCGCTGGAGCGCGTGCAGCCGGCCGTCGCGCACATTGCCGTCGAGCGCCGCGCATCGGGCCCGGCCCCCGCGCGCGGCGGCAGCGGCTCGGGCTTCCTGTTCACGCCGGACGGCTACTTGCTGACGAACAGCCACGTCGTGCATGGCGCAAGCAGGCTGAGCGTGACGCTTGCGGACGGCACGACGCAGAGCGCCGACCTCGTCGGCGACGACCCGAGCACGGATCTCGCCGTGCTGCGTATCGGCACGCCAGAGGCGCTGCCGCACGCGCAGCTCGGCGATTCGGCGGGCCTGCGCGTCGGGCAGATCGCGATCGCCGTGGGCAGCCCGCTCGGCCTCGCGCAAACGGTGACGACGGGCGTGGTGTCGGCGCTCGGCCGCTCGCTGCGTTCGGAGTCCGGCCGCATGATCTACGACGTGATCCAGACCGACGCCGCGCTCAATCCGGGCAACTCGGGCGGGCCGCTCATCAATTCGGCGGGTCAGGTGATCGGCGTGAATACGGCGATCATTCCGGGTGCGCAGGCCATCTGCTTCGCCACGGCCATCGACACGGCAAAGTGGGTCATCACGCAGCTCTTCGCGCACGGCCGGGTGCGGCGGGCCTATATCGGCATTGCCGGGACCACGGTGCCGATCGCGCGCAAGGTGCAGCGTTACTTCGGCCTGAGCGCGACCACCGGCGTGCGCGTGATGGAGATCGTCAAGGGCAGTCCCGCTGCGCTCGGCGGCCTGCGCGTGGACGACACGATCGTGACGATCGATGGGGTGCCGGTGGACGGTATCGACACGCTGCAGCGTCTCTTCGACGTTTCGCGCATCGATCGCACGGTGGAAATCGGCGTGATTCGCCTGACGCAGCGACTCAACCTGAGCGTGACGCCCGTCGAGCAGGCGAGCTAGGCGCAAGGAACGACCGAGGTGAAGGGCGGCGCACCGTGGCGTGCGCCGCTTCGTGCATTACCAGCCGCCGCCAGGCTGGGCATAAACCGGCGGTTGCCCGTAGCCGGGCTGCGCGTAGCCGTCGTCATATTGCGGCGGCGGCGCGATCTGGACTGGCGCGCAAGGCACGTAGCGGCCCGAATACTGGTCGTAACACGCTGCGCCGGCCGGGGCGGCGGCATAGACAGGCGCCGGCTGGGCATAAACCGGCGCCGGCTGGGCATACACGGGCGCGGGCTGCACATAGGCCGGCTGTGCCGGGTAGGCCACCGCGGGGCCGCTGTTCAGCACGGCGCCCACCGCGGCGCCAATCAACGCGCCGCCAACCAGCGCGCCCACCACGTCACCGCCGTGATCGTGCGCACTCGCGGGGCCAGCCGCCACCGCACACCCCGCCAGCACCAAAACGGCTGCCATCTTTCGCATGTCGTTCTCCCTGAGAACCTTTGAAAACATGCGAGCGATTGTCAGCCCGATTGCTGGATACAGGTGCTGCAAGTGGTAACGCCGAATTACCGGAAGGTGTGGCTTGCCAGCGCGCGCTGGCCGGGAGCGAATCCCGTCAGCGTGCGTGCTCGCCGTCGTGCGCGTCTGCCTCGTGTGTGCGCGGCGTGCTACCGCGCTGCCCGGCAGGCGGACAGAGAAGGGTGAGCGCGATGGATAACACCATCAGCACGAACAATGCGACGAAGTACGCCATCCAGGAGAACTCGAAATCCACGAGTGCCACCCATGTGCTTCGGCGCGTTCATCCGCGCGATGCGTGCTCCCGCTCAGTGATGCAGGAAGCTGCGTAGCGGATGGCGCCAGTCCATATGATGTCCGTCTCCCGCTTCTACGCGCTGTCGATGTTCCTCGAGGATTTCGTCGGAAAACAGGAAGACGACGATGACAAGGGGGATCACCAGAAACGCGCCCAGTATTACGTGTTCGATCACGATTACCTCCTGGTTGTCAAGCGGTTTGCAATTGCATTGTAGCCAAGACGCGACAGTTTGCCCATTGGGCGCGCACTGAAGCTTGAAAACAATGTTCGCCAACCATCACAAGCCACGAAGAGCAGCCTGCGTGCCCGATTCGCGGGGCCCGGGACGCGCCCCGCGTCAGGGTCGCCGTCGATCCGAATGTGCCGCTTATGTCGCCGACTTTCTCCACGCGGCGGCAAAGAGCCCGGCGCCGATGAGCAGCGTGCCGCCCGTACGATTGACCACGCGTTGCACGCGCGGGCTGCGCACGACTTTGCGCGCCGCCGCCGCGAGCAGCGCATAGGCGAGAGCGTTGAGCGTCGCGAGCACGATGAAGGTGGCCTCGAACACGACGATCTGTGGCGTCATGGCCAGATGCGGATCGATGAACTGCGGCACGAAGGCGACGAAGAAAATGATGCTCTTCGGGTTGAGCGCGGTGACCGCGTACGCATGCGCGAAGATGCGGCCGGTGCGCGTCTCGGAGGTGTCCGGTGCGTCGTCGCCAACGCCAACGGGCGCGCGCCAGAGCTTCACGCCCAGATAGATCAGATAGGCGGCGCCAATCCATTTAAGCACCGAGAACAGCGTGGCGGAAGCCGCGAGGATCACGCCGAGTCCGAGCATGGAGGCGGTCATCGCCGTGAAGTCGCCAAGCGCGACGCCAGCCGTGGTTGCGAGCGCGTAGCGGCGGCCGTGGCCAAGCGCGTAGGAAACGACGAGCAGCACGGTGGGGCCGGGAATGGCTACGAGAATGGCCGACGCGATCGCGAACGGCAGCCAGTGAGCGAAAGTCATGGGGTTCCTCCATTGGGAAGCCCGATTTATCCACGAACTTTTGCGGGATGCAAGCGCGGCGCGCGGCTTCGTTTCGAGAGCTTCCTGTGGCGCCTGGCATTGTTTTTATTCTGTCGCCAATCCATTAATGTTCGCGTCCCCACTTGGCGCCCATGCGACTTTGGGTGCGCCGCGTCATTGGCTGTCCCGCGATCTATTAAGCCGTTTAAATCAAAGCCAGTTCGATTCTTCTATCCCCGCTATAACCGTCTATGCCTTGTTGGATAAGGCGCGGGGCTTTGTAATCGATGCTTCGGAGTGCTGCTGGACGCCTTTTAGTGTCAGGCTGAATGGCATAGCGGCGCTCGACATCATGCTGCGAGCCTCCACGACTATTGCGAGCGCACACAAGTCGGGCTTGCAGTCTTTCGGCAGTTTTCTATGTTTAAAGACGCGGGTATGGCATGAGAGTTAAATACATAGCTAACCTGAGTACAAACCCGCAGGAGGCAATCATGAAAATGCTATCCGGTATGGTCGTCGCGGCGGCCAGCCTCGCTTGCGTCGTTGCGGTTCAGGCTCAGGATGTGAGCGTCAAGGCGCAGCAAACGGTGCAGCTCAAGCCGGGCTCCTATGGCTGCCTCACGAAAGACAAGCTCGACGCCGTCGCGCTTCACGAGCAGGCCGGCGAGCATCAGCAGATGCAGGAATACTTCTCGGGATTCCAGTGTCTGTCCACGCCCGACAACCAGTCGTTCCGCGTCGTACAGGTGGTGGGCCACGACGTCGAATTCGTCAACGCGGCGAATACCGACGAGCAAGGTCTCTGGACCACGGACCGCTTCATCAAGCAGTAAGGCCGCCTCTCCCATCGCGCCTCTCGACATGGCCCGACGCACGTGCGCCGGGCCATCGTGCTTGCCGGGCGCGCGGCCGTGACGTAATGCAACGCGTCGCGCGCCGCTGTCAAACCCCCGTCACTTTCTCGTCAGACCATCCGCATTGCGTCGCGCGCCGCATCGACGCGCGCTGCGCGTCGACTCGACCGGCACATCGCTTGCTAGAAACTTCGCTATCATGTGCGGCTTTCGCGCGACCGGAATTCGGTATGGCACTCAAATCGACCATCTACAAGACAGAACTGCAGATCGCGGACATGGACCGGCACTATTACGCCGACCATGCGCTCACGATCGCGCGCCATCCGTCCGAAACCGACGACCGCATGATGGTCCGCATCGCGGCGTTCGCGCTGTTTGCGGGCGAGCGGCTCGAATTCTGCAAGGGACTCTCCGACACGGACGAGCCTGACCTCTGGTGCAAGGACTACACGGGCGCGATCGAAACGTGGATCGAGGTCGGCCAGCCCGACGAGCGCCGCATTGCCAAGGCAAGCGGCCGTGCGGGCGAAGTCATCGTGATCGCTTACGGCGGGCGCACCTCCGACATCTGGTGGCAAGGCGTGCGCAACAAGGTCGAGCGCCTGCGCAACGTGACGGTCTGGTCGCTGGGCGAGGGCGTCGCCACGTCGCTCGGCGCGCTGGCCGAGCGCACCATGCGCCTGCAATGCACGGTGCAGGACGGCGCGGCGTGGATCGGCAATACGAGCGCCGAGCCAGTGGCAGTCGAATGGAGCGTATTCAAGGCGCCCGAAAACGTGTGAAAGCGGGCTGTGCGCGTTCAGGCGTGCGGCGGCCCCTTGAGTTCCACCATGTTGCCTTCCGGGTCGAACAGATACAGCGACGGCCCCAAACCCTCCGCCCCATAGCGCTCGACGGCATTGCCTGGACGCGCGCCATGCTGCGTCAGATGTGACGCGAGCGCCTCGGCGTCGAACGGCTCCACGCGCAGACAAAGATGATCCATGTTGCCGCTCGCGCCAGCGGGCGGCGCGCCGGAACCCCGGTCGAGCGGGCCGCCGATCGTCACGAGATCGATGAGCGAGCGCCCCGCGCGCAACTGCACGAGGCCGAGATCGCGCTGTTCACGCTCCGGCTGGCAACCGAGTACTTCGCAATAGAAACGCGTCATGGCGGCCATATCGGCGGCCCGGATAACGACGTGATCGATCTCGCGAATCTGGATCCGCATGGCGTCCTCGAGGTCGTGCTGGGATTCTCATGATGAACCTGTGGACGCCGGGCTGCGCAGAAGGCGCGCATTTCAGCGAGACTCGCGAAGCGGAATCGCCGGCAGCAGAACAGTGGGAAGCGGCGGAAAATAGCCGAAAGCGCTGAAGCCGCGGAATTTGCGGGCGCGCCGCGCGGGGGGCGAGTTGACGTAAGGAAACGCTGGACGAAAAAAAGCCCGCTGCTGTGAGCGGGCTTAATCCATATCAGGAGGAGACATGGAGGAGACAGGAACCACTATACCGAGTCGGCTGTCGCGACGCAACAAGTTTTTAAGGGAAAACCCGCAAAGTTGCCATTTTGTCGCACGGGAATCTGCAAGACGCCACCAGGGATTCACCGAAGGCCATAAAAGTACCCGATCATGGCGCATTCACGGCACATGTCGACCGCAATGACAGCGCAAGATCCGGCGCGCCGTCCTCCGTACGCGAAGTTAGAGTAAGGGCATACAGACAGGCACTTCGAGGAGCCCTCAAATGAGCGCCGTTCCTGCAATGAAACCCGCGATGAAACCCGCAAAACCCAGGCAAACGCCAGACAGCGAGTGGACCAACGACGCCGACCGCTGGCAAGCCGTGACGTCGCGAGACGCGCGCGCCGACGGCGCGTTCTTCTACGCCGTGCGCACTACCGGCGTGTTCTGCCGCCCGTCGTGCGCGTCGCGGCTGCCGCGGCGCGAGAACATCGAATTCTTCGCCGAGGCCGACGACGCGCGTGCCGCCGGCTATCGCGAATGCAAGCGTTGCCGCCCGGGCGGCCTGCCGCGCGAACTGGAAATCGTGCGGCGCGCGTGTGCGGCGCTGGACGCCGACCCGCAAGAGCGGCTCACGCTCGCGCAGCTGGGCGAAGCCGTGCATCTCAGCCCGTTTCACCTGCAGCGCCTCTTCAAGCGCGTGCTGGGCGTCTCGCCGCGCCAATACCAGGCGGCGCGGCGCGGGGCCGTGCTACGCGACGCGCTCGGCGAGGGCGCCGACGTCACGCGCGCTAGCGCCGACGCCGGCTTCGGCTCGTCGTCGCGGCTCTATCACAGCGTGCCGGGCGAGCTGGGCATGGCGCCTTCCGTCTACCGCCGCAAGGGCGCCGGCCAGACGATCCACTACGCCGCCACGCCCACGCCGATCGGGCTCGTGCTCATCGCGGCAACGGAAAAGGGCATTTGCCGGATCGCGTTCGGCGACGAAGCCGCGACGCTCACCGCCGCACTCACGGCCGATTTCGCGAACGCGCAGTGCATCGAGGACAAGGCCGCAATCGCGCCGTTCGCCGCGCAGATCGACGCGTATCTGCACGGCCGGCGCGAGCGTTTCGATCTGCCGCTCGACATTGCCGCGACGGCGTTCCAGCAGCGCGTCTGGGACGCGCTCCAGCGCATTCCCTACGGCGAGACGCGCAGCTACTCGCAGATCGCCGAAACGCTCGGCGCGCCGCGCGCGGTGCGGGCCGTGGCGAGTGCGTGCGCGTCGAATCCGGTGGCGCTGGCGATTCCGTGCCATCGCGTCGTGCAGAAGGGCGGCTCGCTCGCGGGTTATCGCTGGGGGCTCGAGCGCAAGGCGGCGCTGATCGACGCCGAAGCGCGCGCCTCGCAAGGTGCGCAAACCGGCGCAAAAAACCCGAAAAGCACCCGATCGACCCCGAACCGCGCCAACACGCCGGAGACCGCCACTTGAGCGCTATCGCCTCGCAACCCGAAGCACAAACCGAGGCGCCGACGCACCGCGCCACACTCGAACTGCCGTTTCGCGCGCCCTACGACTGGCCACGCGTGCTGCGCTTCTTCAGCGGCCGCGCCACGCCGGGCGTCGAGGCGGTGGAGGACGGCGCGTGGCTGCGTGCAATCGATTTCAACGGCGCGAGCGGCACGCTCGCCGTGCGCCGCCACGCGCGCAAGCATTGCCTCGTCGTGCAGATCGACGGGCCCGTGAGCGCGCATGCGGCGGCGCTCGCCGCGCCGCTCTCGCGCATGTTCGACCTGCAGGCCGATCCCGCCGCCGTCGCCGCCCATCTGCGCAGCGACCCGTGGCTTGCACCGCTCGTCGCGGCCGTTCCGGGGCTTCGCGTGCCCGGCGCGTGGTCGGGCTTCGAGCTCGTGGTGCGCGCGATCGTCGGCCAGCAGGTCAGCGTGAAGGCGGCGACGACGATCATCGGGCGCCTCGTCGAACGCGTAGGCAAGCGCATCGACGACCATGCGCACGCGCGCACCGCGTGGCGCTTTCCGACGCCCGCCGCGCTCGCCGCCGCCGATCTCGCGGGCATCGGCATGCCGGGCAAGCGCGTCGCCGCGCTGCAGGGCTTCGCGCAGGCCGTGGCGAGCGGCGCGGTGATCATCGAACGCGACTACGCGCAGAAGGATCAAAACAAGCCGCGCGGCAAGCGTCAAAGCAGACAAATCGACGCTATCGCACCCGAACCCGCCGGCCTCGACGCCATGCGCGCCGCGCTGCTCGCGCTGCCTGGCATCGGACCGTGGACCGTGGAATACGTCGCGATGCGCGCATGGCGCGACGCGAACGCGTGGCCCGCGACCGATCTCGTGCTCATGCAGGCCATCGCGGCGCGCGACCCGGCGCTCGTGCGCGCGACCCAGCAGCGCACCCGCACTGACACATGGAGCCCCTGGCGCGCATACGCGGCCATGCATTTGTGGAACGAAATCGCCGATCGCGCGGGCGCGGCGCGCGGCGGCTAGGGCAGCGGAAGGCAGCGGCAGGGAACGGGGTGCCATCACCGCGAGAAGCACGCGCCGACAGGCCAAAACCCCGCCCGAGGCAGGCCCAAGCAGGTCTTTCGGCGAGATGTTAAAGTGCCCGCTACCGAAAAGAATCCCGGCCGGCGAGTGTTAGCAGCACTGCGCGCAGCACTGCACCGCCGGCCCGAGCCCGACTTGCCCCAATGTCAGACACGACCTCTACACGCACGAACGACGTTCTCGCGCAGCGCCTTTCTGTGCTGGGCGACGGGCCACATCGCGGCGCGCTCACGCGCGGTCTGCGCGGCATCGAGAAGGAGAGCCTGCGCGTGACGCGCGACGGCCGCCTCGCCATGACGCCGCACGCGGCAGCGCTCGGTTCGGCGCTCACGCATCCGTCGCTGACCACCGACTATTCGGAAGCGCTGATCGAGATCATCACGCCCGCCGAGCCCGACGCGTCGATCACGCTCGCGAAGCTCGACGAGCTGCATCGCTACGTCTATGCGGTACTCGCGCGGGACGGCGAGATGCTCTGGAACGAATCGATGCCGGGCCTCCTGCCCGACACCGACGACGGCATTCCCATCGCGCGCTATGGCAGCTCGAACATCGGCCGCCTCAAGTACGTGTACCGCATGGGCCTCGCGTTGCGCTACGGCCGCACGATGCAGTGCATTGCCGGCATCCACTACAACTATTCGCTGAGCGACGAAGTGTGGCGCGTGTTGCATGCGCATCATCAGTCCACGGCCTCGTTCACCGACTATCAGTCGGAGCGCTACCTCGCGCTGATCCGCAATTTCCGCCGCACGAACTGGCTGCTCATGTATCTGTTCGGCGCTTCGCCCGCGCTCGACGCACGCTTCCTGCGCGGCCGCGAGCACAAGCTCGAAGCGTTCGACGCCGACACGCTCTATCTGCCGTACGCAACGAGCCTGCGCATGAGCGATCTCGGCTACTCGAACACGACGGGCCAGTCCGCCTTGCGCGCCGACTACGACACGCTGGCAGGCTATCTCGACGCGCTCGCGCAGGCCGTGAGCCAGCCGTATCCGCCCTACGAGGCGATCGGCACGCATCGCGACGGCGAGTGGGTGCAGATCAACACGAACGTGCTGCAGATCGAGAACGAGTTCTACTCAACGATTCGCCCCAAGCGCGTCACGCATCCGGGCGAGCGGCCGCTGCATGCGCTCGCCGCGCGCGGTGTGCAGTACGTCGAGGTGCGCTGCATGGACATCGATCCGTTCGAGCCGACCGGCATCTCGCTCGAAACCGCACGGTTTCTCGACGCCTACCTGCTCGCCTGCGCGCTCGATGAAAGCCCGTTCCTGCCTGCCGACGCCTACGCCGAATCCAATGAAAACTTTGGCCTGGTGACGAAAGAAGGGCGCCGCCCGGGTCTCGCGCTCAAGCGCGACGGCAAGGACGTGGCGATGCACGAGTGGGCCGAAGCGCTGTTCGAAAAGATCGGCCACGCAGCCGCCGTACTCGACGCGGAGCACGGCAGCGACGCGCATACGCGCTCGCTCGCGGCACAACGCGCGAAGCTGGCCGACCCGTCGCTCACGCCGTCGGCGCGCGTGCTGCAAACCATGCGCGATAGCAAGCAGTCCTTCCTGCAATTTGCACGCGCACAAAGCGAGCACCACGCGGCGCAATTCCTCGCGCGTCCGCTCGATGCCGCAGCTACGGCCGAGTTCGAAACGCTCGCGCGCGAATCGCTCGCCGAGCAGGCGCAACTCGAGCACGACGAAGTCGGCTCGTTCGACGCGTTCGTCGCCGCCTATCGCGCTTATACGCTCAATCGCTTCAGCGTCTGAGCCGCGTGCCGGTGCGCCGCTGCGGCGCGCCCCATCCCATCGAGGTTTGTCCCGGGCACCGCATTTGCGCGCAACGTCAGCGTGCAGATGCGGTCCAACCAGGGTAGGCGCCGCGTTACCGAACCGCGCGGACGAGCGCGCCGGACGAACGAAGCTGAAAACACCAAAAATGCACGGGCCGCGCGCAATACGGCTCACTCTGGGAGGAATCCACGCGATGAAACGAATTCTTGCGATCCTGCTGTGCGCGACGGCTGCGGCCTGCGCGTCGCGCGGGCAGGTCAATCCCGACGTCATGCAGATCGCAACCGCGCCGCTCACCTGTTCGAACAAGGCGGAATGCGATCTCTGGTGGCAACGCGCCCAGGACTGGGTGCGCAGTCATTCGAAGTACGAAGTGCAAACCGTGACCGACACGCTGATCCAGACGTCGGGCCCGGGCGGCGGCCGGCGTCTGCTCGCCTATGAAATCACGAAGTCCGCCAACAACGACGGCACGGCCACGATCGGCTTCGCCGCGCATTGCGACAGTTCGCTCGGCTGCAAGCCCAACCCGTGGTCGGCGGGCGCGGCGTTCAAGCAGTACGTGCGAACCGGCGTCGATGCGCCGATTCCCGGCGACACGACCACGGGCGCAGGTGGCGACACGGCTGGCGTGAGCGGCGCAGCCGTGGCCGAGCCGGCTTCGAGCGCGCATTGATCGCTGATGCCCGATTTTGGGCATTGTCTGATTGAGGGAGGGATTGAGGAGCCCGTATCTTGGGCTCGATTCGGCCTGCGTGGTCTGGGCCGTTCATCCTCATCCACAACTCGAATCGACAATGAAATTGCGCCTTCTGTCTGCCAGTGCCGCGGCTGCCGTCATCGCCGCCGCCGCTGGCTGTACCACCGCCTCAGGCCCCACCCACAATCTCGACATCGTCACGCTCGCTAACGGCTCGCAGGCGTACCGCGTGCAATGTCTCGGCCTGTTCGAAAGCTCCAGAACCTGTATGAAAAAGGTCAGCGAGATCTGCGGCAGCAAGACGCCGCTGCGCGTCTCATCGGTGGATCGCGCCGTTTCCGGCCTCAAGCCGGAAGACGACCCGCGTGAAATCACGTTCATCTGCCAGTCGCCACAGGCGCCGGTCCCGTCGCCCGCCCCGGCGCCGATCGGCGAGACGCCGCCCCAGGTTCAGCCGCGCACGATCACGCTGAACGCCGACGCCAACTTCGCGTTCGACAAGGCCGAGCTGCTGCCCGACGGCAAGCGCACGCTCGACCAGTTCGTCAGGGAAAGCGACGGTGCGAACATCGGTACGGTCGTGATCGACGGCCACACCGACTCGGTCGGCTCGAAGGCGTATAACGATCGCCTCTCGCTGCGCCGCGCCGAGGCCGTTCGCAGCTATCTCCAGTCGCGTGGCCTCCACGCTGGCCAGTACGAAGTGCACGGTTACGACTTCTCGAGGCCCATCGCGTCGAATGCCACGCCAGAAGGCCGCGCAAAGAACCGTCGCGTCGAGATCCAGACAAGCGGCATCACACTGCGCCAGTAACGCAGCGCAACGCGCACCCGGTCGCCCGCGGCGTCGCTCGGGCGGCCTTTCTCGGGACCGTCAATGACCCATTGCCGGTCCCGCGCCTTTTTTCGGCTTCGTCACCCATACCAGCAGGGCCAGCACGACAAACATCACGCAGGAAATGCGGAAGAAGTCGTTGGTGGCCATCATGTAGCCTTGCGTCGTCACGACGTCGTTGAGCTTGGCCGTCAGGCTTTGACCCGCGAAACCGAGGTTCGCGAGCGCGTCCTTGTAGGCGACGGTGTTCGGCGAGTACTGGGTCACCGATTCCGAGAGCACGGCATGGTGATAGATCGCGGCGTCTTCCCAGAACGTCGTGCTCACCGCCGTGCCGATCGCACCCGAAAGCGTACGCAGAAAGTTCGAGAGGCCCGCGGCGCTCGCGAGCCGCTCGTCGGGAATGCTCGAGAGCGTAATGGTCGTCATCGGCACGAAGAAGCAGGCCACGCCGATACCCTGCACGAGACGCGGCAGGATCACGTGGTCGAACGGCACGTCGAGTGTGAACGTCGAGTTCCAGAGCGAGACGATCGCGAACACGACAAAGGCGAAGCTCGCGACCATGCGCAGATCGAGCCGGTGCATGTTGCGCCCGATGAGCGGCGAGAGCACGAGCGCGAGCAGGCCCACCGGCGCGGTGGCCAGACCCGCGAGGCCCGCCGTGTAGCCCATGACGGTCTGCAGCCAGAGCGGGAAGATCACCACCGAGCCAAAGAAGGCCATGAAGCCGAACGAGATGATCATCGCGCCGAGCGCGAAATTGCGGTCGCGAAAGAGCGAGAGGTCGACCACGGGTTCTTTTTCCGTCGCCTCCCACGCGAGCATGAACGCGAGCGCGACCACCGCGATGATGGCGAGCGTGACGATGAACGTCGAGTTGAACCAGTCGCGGTCCTTGCCGAGGTCGAGCGTCATCTGCAGGCACGACACGCCGATCACGAGGAGCGCGAGGCCCACGGCGTCGATGCGCTGCTTCGTCGTCTTCGTCTCGCGGCCGCGCAGCAACAGGTACGCGCAGATGCCCGAAAAGACGCCGATCGGCACGTTGATATAGAAGATCCACGGCCACGTGTAGTTGTCGGTGATCCAGCCGCCCATCACCGGTCCGAAGATGGGCGCGACGATCACGGTCATCGCCCAGAGCCCGAGCGCGAGGCCGCGTTTCGCAGGCGGGTAGGAGCGCATGAGGATGGTCTGCGAAAGCGGGACCATCGGCCCGGAAACGAGCCCTTGCACGAGACGGAACGCAATGAGCGTTTCGAAGTTGGTGGCGAAGCCGCAAGCGGCCGAGGCCAGCGTGAACAGCAGCACGGAGAGCGTGAAGAGGCGCACTTCGCCTACGCGGCGCGCGAGCCATCCGGTGAGCGGCACGGCGATCGCCGAGGCGACCGAATACGAGGAGATGACCCACGTGCCTTCGCTGTTGGCGACACCCAGGTTTCCCGAGATGGTCGGCACCGCCACGTTGGCGATCGAGGTGTCCAGCACCTCCATGAAGGTCCCGAGCGCGAGCCCGACTGTGAGGAGCGCGAGCGTGCCGCCGGAAAACGGTGCGGGTTCGGCCTGCGCGGGCACCGCGGGAGAAGCTGCCATGTTCCGTGTCCTTGTTGGGTCGGCCGTTGCCGCTGCCCCCGGGGAGCCGCGCACGGCAGCCTGCTATTTCGTGTCTGTGCATTTTCTGCCCAGACAGTGATTGGATCAAACTACGCCATGTGTTGCGCTGCCGCGCAGCGTGCGGCGTTGCTAGTCGCCGTCTTCCTGCGCCGGCGCTTGTGCGTCCTTGCCGGTGCCGTCCATCGATCCGCAGAGCGGTGTGGTCGAGCCGTCATTGGCGATGAAGCGCTGCAGCAAATGAACCAGCGTCGCGACTTCTTCGGGCGCGAAGCCGCGCAGCTGCTCGGACATCTCCGCGGCGATCAGGTCGGGCAATTGCTGCGCCGCCGTGCGCCCCTGCTCCGTCAGTGCGAGTTCCACGACCCGGCGGTCCGCCTGGCTGCGCTGCCGCTCGAGAAAGCCCTTTTTCTCCAGCCGGTCGAGCATGCGCGTCATGGAGCCGGTGTCGTACGAGAGCGCGCGCGACATCTCATTCGGCGTGCTGGCGCGCTCGAACCACAATAAAAGGATCACACCAATCTGCGAGGATGTCAGTCCAAGCGGCGCAACCGCACGGTCGATACGCCCGGCCAGCACGTTGCGCGCGGTCGAAAGGAAATAGCCGAGACTTGGCTCGACGCCCAGACTGGCCGGGACGAAAGGACCATCGCTCATGGCAGTTCGCTTTGCAGCATCTCAAAAGACGAGCGGATTATAACGGGTTATTTCGCTGCTCAGGCAGATAAGTCAATCGCCGGGTTGCCAAGGCTTCGGCTGCGGCGATCGGCGCGTAAAAACAACAGTTGGTTTGATGCGCTGCAAAGTATGTTGTGATTTGATTGCATAGTCAATATTATGACAGGCAACCAGTTTCATTCTCCTAAGTCCACCCGTTTCCGCATCATGCTTTTCCTGATCAACGCGCTTGGCGGCCTTGGCCGCTCCGTCACCGACACCGCCCGCCTCGCTTTCGCGAAGACCGGTGAGTCGTCGCGCTGGCGCAAGCTCGCGTTGTATGCGGCCATGTTCGCGCTGCCGGGTGGATCGATCGCGGTGGTGGCCGTGGTGTGGGCGCAGCGTCGGCGCGCGCAGCCCGAACCCGCCGCGGCAAGCGCTGTCGTGCCGGCCACGCCCGCGACCGCAACGGCAGCAGCGGCAGTAACACCAGCAGCGGATGCGCCCGTGTGCGGTGGCGGCCAGCCCGCCTGCCGCGCACCGAAGCGCCGCCGTAACGACGCGTAACCTGCGCGCCTCACGCCGTAACACCCGCCAACCCTTCCAACGCGTAAGCTTTCGGATTCCGTGTAATGACTAGCGCGTGCGCTACCATTGCCGCAACGCGACAACCCCGTGCGCGCCCGGCCGCCTGAGCGCGCCGGTTGCATCGACAGGAATCCTTGCATGCCTTGCCGTTTCGTCCGCTCCGGCGCGACCGCTGGATCCGCCGGGTCCGTGGCGCGCCGCGCGCCCAAGCCGCTTTCCATCCTGACGCTGTGCGCGGCTGCCGCGCTTACCTTCCAGTTGAGTGGCTGCGCCGTCGGCCCCGACTATCATCGGCCCAGCGCCGCCGTGCCCGCTTCGTTCAAGGAAGCGCCCGAGGGCTGGAAGGTCGCGCAACCCGCCGATACCGCCGACCGCGGCGCGTGGTGGCTGATCTACGACGACGCGCAGCTCAATGCGCTAATGGACCAGCTCAACACCAGCAACCAGACGGTCGCGCAAAATGCCGCCGCCTACCGCCAGGCGCGGGCGCTCGTGGGCGAGGCGCGGGCGGCGTACTTCCCTGTGATCAGCGGTTCGTTCGCGGGCACGCGCTCGTACACGCCCACGCGCGTGTCCAACTCGAGCGGCGGATTGTCGAGCGGCAGCATCAACAACAACGTCAACCTGGGGCTCGACGCCACCTGGGAACCCGATCTCTGGGGCAAGGTGAGCCGCACGGTCAGCTCGCAGGAGGCGAGCCAGCAGGGCGCCGCCGCCGATCTCGCGAACGCGCGACTGTCGGCCCAGGCCACGCTCGCGCAGACTTACTTCACGTTGCGCTCGCTCGACGCGCAGCAGAAGCTGCTCGACGACACGGTCCTCGCGTACCAGAAGTCGCTGCAGCTCACGCAGAATCAGTACGCCCAGGGCGTGGCGGGCCGCGCCGACGTGATCCAGGCGCAAACCCAGCTGCAATCCGCCCAGGCCTCCGCGATCGACAACGGCGTGGCGCGCGCCCAGGACGAGCACGCGATCGCCGTGCTGGTCGGCCAGCCCGCCTCCACGTTCTCGATCCCGCCGTCGCCGCTCGCCGCCACGCCGCCCACGGTGCCGCTCGCCATGCCTTCGGCGCTGCTCGAGCGCCGGCCCGACATCGCCTCGGCCGAGCGCAAGGCGGCGTCCGCCAACGAGCAGATCGGCGTCGCCATCGCGGCGTACTTCCCCACGCTCACGCTGTCCGCGAGCGGCGGCTTCGAAAGCTCGGTGATGTCGCAGTTGTTGCAGATGCCCTCGCGCTTCTGGACGCTCGGGCCCTCGCTTGCCGGCACGATCTTCGACGCCGGGCTGCGCAAGGCCCAGACTGAGGCCGCGCGCGCCGCCTACGACCAGCAGGTGGCCACGTACCGGCAAACGGTGCTGGCCGCGTTCCAGGATGTGGAGGACAACCTCGCTTCGCAGCGCATCCTCGGGCAAGAGGTCGTCGTGCAGCAGCAGGCGGTGGAGTCGGCACAGCATGCGCTCGCGATCGTGACGAACGAGTACAAAGCGGGCACGACCGATTTCCAGAACGTGCTTTCCGCGCAGGCCACGGCCTTCACCGCGCAGCAGAAGCTCGTGAGCATCGGCGGCCAGCGCATGGTGTCGTCGGTGGGGCTCGTGAAGGCGCTGGGCGGCGGCTGGGATGCCTCGCAGATGGATCACGAGACGGGCAGCGTGGCCGCGCCGGCAGTGGCTTCGGTGGCTTCGGCGCCTTCGTCCCCAGCGGCGGCGACTACGGCTACGACGGCCGCGCAGCCGCAGTAATGCGTACGCGCCCGCGCAGGCGGGCGCACGCTCAGACCACGAACCTCAGCGCATGAAGGTCAACGCGACGGTTCCCGGCCCGACCGGCCGGCCCAGCAGATTCAGCAGGCCCGCCAGGTTGTCGCGCTGATCCGGCGCCGCGCTCGCGGTGCCCTGAAACGATGCCGACGCACGCGAGAACGCACCGCGCCCCTCGAGCATCAACGGTCCTTTTTGCGTCGAGAGATCGAGCGTCGACGTCGCCCCTTGCGCCTGCAACACCACCTGATACGTGCCGAGCGGCTTCACGAGCGAAACGCGCGAGCTCATGTTGGCGAGCGAGACGGTCAGTCGTCCGAACGCATCCGTGCCGAACACGCGCCACGGGCTCCACGCGAGCCGCACCTTGCCGTCCAGATCGAGCGTGTTGAAAGGCGCGCCGAGACCCGCGAGCAGCGACGCCGGCACGGCGATCGTGCCCGCGCTCACGTTCGCGCCGCGCATCGACGCATCCACCGTGACCGCGTCGGGCATCGCCTCGGTCTGCAGCATTTCCATGCGCACGCGCGCGACGAAAAGCGGCCAGAACGCCGTACGCCAGACGATGCGCCCCGGCAGCAGCGTCGCGCCGCGCGCGTCCTGGCCCGCGGCCAGCATCAGCGTGGCGGAGCCGTGCCAGAGCGAACCTTCCGGGTCGATCAGATTCACGTGCCCCTGGGTCGCGCGCGCGAACTGCGGCGCGATCCAGGCCGCGGGCAGGCGGGCGAGCAGCACGACGGCGCTCGACAGCAGGCCCACGATCAGCCAGGGCAACGCGGCGCGCAGACGCCGCATCCAGTAACTCATTGCTTATTTCTCCGGCGATTCTCTTTGCGCGCTTTTCGATGCGCGCTTTTTCTTTTTAACGCGTATTCGCCGGTTGCAGCGAGGCCGTCAAGTCGACCTGGCCATCGGCCTTCAGCGCGGTGATGTGCGCCTCGACCACCTGCACCTTGAACTGCTTGCGCACGTCGTCGAGCCACGCGGCCCACGCCGGAAACGACGCGTTCTTCATCTGCACCTGCACCGTCGCGCCGATCAGTTGAATCTGCGCGCCCGTGAGCGCGTGATCGGCGAGCGAGGCGGTGAGCGCGTCCTTGAGCGCCTGGCCGCCCGGCGCCACGCTCGCCGCCGCGCCAGCCAGCGAGCGCGCCTCGTCGGCCTCGGCCGTCATCTGCGCGAGTCCGCGCTGCATGCCGGGCAAGCTCTCACGCAGGCGCGCGCGGCCGTCGGCGGCGGGCTGCCACAGCACCGACCAGCCGATCGCGAGCGCAAGCACCGCGCCACCCCACGTGAGCAGCGCCTTTTCGCGCGTCGAACGCGCCTCCCAGAAGTCCGTCCAGGCCTCGGCCCACGCGCCGCTCACAGCCGTTGTCTTCACGATGCGCTCCTGATGGTCCATTTGCCCGTGCTGGCATCCACCGTGCCCGCAAGGCCGTTGGCCGCGAGGCGTTTTACGAGATCGGCGTCGACGTCGACGCCTGGCTTGAAGGTCACGTCCAGACGCCGGTCGTGATAGTCGAGGGCCGCGATGGCGTTCGCGGGCACCGGACCGAGCGAGCGCGCGAGGCCGTCGGAGAGCGCGAGGAAGTCGTCGGGCGAAGGCTCGCCCGCGGCCAGGCGCAACTGCTGCAACTGGCGCGCCATCTGCCCGGCGGGATCGAGCACGACCGTCGTCTTCGGGAACGCGTTGAGCAGCAGCTCGGTCATCTGCGCGCTGATCGCGTCGCGCTGGCGCGCCATCATGAGCCACTGGATATTCGCGCCGACGACCGCCACGACGAGCGACGCCGCCACGAGCACGATCGGCACCCGCAGACGGCGCAGCGTCGCGCGGTCGAGCCGCCACGGCTGCGAGGCGAACTCGAACTGGCAGAGGTCGAAACGGCAGGCGAGCGCGCGGCGCGCGAGCGCCTCGAACGTGAGCGTCTGCGCGCCCGGCAACGTGGCGGCCAGCGACGCGCGCGCGGCGGCGCTCACGGGCTCGCCTGGCAGATTGGTGAGGACGTAGCCCGAAACCGGCGCGCCGCCCGCGAGCGCCGTGACGGTGGCGGCGACGCTCGCGGCGGGCACCGCGAAGCCCTCGGCGAGCGCGCCGCGCACGATCGCGAGTTCGAGCGCCTCTTGCGCCGTGGCGGCCGCGGGTTCGGGCGCGACGCCGGGCAGCAGCGTGGGCGCGGTCGCGACGACATGGCCGAGCACGCACGCGGTCACGGGTTCGAGCGCGGGCGTCGCGGGAGCCGCGGCGTCGGGCGCTGCGGTCGGCTCTGCGGGCTCGGCTGGTTCGGTCACCTGAACCTCTTGAACCGCTTCCACCGCCTGCGCGGCCGGCAGGCAGCGCGCCACGGGCACGGCGCGCAGATTGCGGTGCCCCGCGGCGGTGAAGCCTTCCAGCAGAAAGCGGAACCAGCCGCGATCGATGGCCGCCACCACCTGGCGGCCGTCGGCCAGGCGCTTGGGATCGAGCGCCAGATGGCAGGTCTGCGCGTCCTGGATCAGATGATCCTCGACCACGTTCGGCAGCGCCTGACGCAGCCGCGGCCCCTTGAGCGGCGGCACGGTGGCGGCGAGCGTGAGCAGGTCGCGCGCGGCGATCATCAGGATGGTGGCCGAGGCCTTCGGCAGCAGCCCGAGCGCCGAACGGCCCGCGCGCTGCGTGTTGCCCGTCTTGTCGAGCAGCACGAACGGCAGCTCCGGCAGCTGCCATTCCTGCGAGTGGACCGCCGGGTCGCGGGGCGGCATGAGAACGATCAGCGTGCTCAAACGCACCTCTTTTCGATGTTGGTCGGGGACGGATTCATGGTTCGTCGCGAACGCGCACGATGCGCGTCGTATGAGTGAGCGGGTCGCGCCAGACAAGCGTCGTGCGGTCCACCTCGGCGCGCTCGTGCTGCACGCGCCCATGTACCAGAAAATAACTCGTGTTGACGTCGATCTGCGTGGTATCGATCGAGGCCTGCTTCACGCCCACGCCTTCGAGCGCGAGCTGCACGTCGCTCACATTGCGGAAAAACACGCTCTGGCGACGCGCGACGAGCGCCTGTGCGTTCGACAGGCTCATGCCCGTCACGACGGAGGCGATCACCTCGGCGCTCGCCGTGTTCATGTTCACGGGCGTCACGGTGGGCAGGATCGTCACGAACGGGCGCAGCCGTGCGACGGCGTCGGGCGTGAAGCCGGGCACGTCGAGCAGCGAATCGACGCTCGTCATCAGGAGCGGCGCGACGCCGCTGTTGTTGTCGGAATCGGAGAGGCCGGGGTTGTCGGTGTAGTTGCCGCCGCCAGTCGTTCCGCCGCCTGCGAGCACCTCGGTTTGCGAGGTGCCGCTCGTCGTAGCGGTTTGCGTCTGGAAGCGCGTTGCCGAGTAGGCGAGGCCCGAGCGCAGATACACCGCGGTGTTCTTGGCGAGTTGCTGGTCGATGCCGAGAATCTGCAACAGGCGCGCGAACGCTTCGATCTCGGTCAGGTTCAGCTGCAGCGAGCCCGGCGCGTTGCTCGCCACCAGATCGCGCAGATTGAAGCGCGCCTGGGCGTCTTCGATCGAACCCGAGAGCCAGGTGTCCGCGCCCTGTTGCGCGCGCGCGTCGCCGATCTGGCCGAGAAAGTCGGACAGCCGCGTTCTCGCGAGCGGCACGCCCCACGCGCCGCCAAGATACGTGATGCCCGCCGACGTATCCGCTTCGGAGCGCAGCACGAGGCGCGTCCAGTCGAGCGAGGCGCGTGCAATCCATTGCGCCTGTGCGAGCAGCCGCTGATTTTCGATGCGGCGCAACTGCACCTGCTGGCGCCACAACATGCCCGAGACGAGGATCGCCGACAGCGCCACGACGAGCAGCGCGCTGATGATGGCCGCGCCGCGCCGCGCGCGCGTAGAGCGGCTGGATCGTCGGAATCGTCTGGCGGAGGTTCGTTGTGTGCGCAACGTCATTCCCCCACCATGAATACGCGGCTCACCGGCCGCTCGAGCGAATGCGAACTCACGCTCACCTGCACGCCCGTCACCGCGCGCGGCAGCGGCGCGTTGCCGAGCTGCGGCACCTTGAGATCGTTGTTGTAGCCGCTCACCTGCGAGCGCACGTCCTGCATGTTCGCCGTCCAGCCCGTCTTCGGCACGTACAGGCGCGCGTTGATGACGTCCACGCCGCTCATCATCGGCAACGCGCCCCAGTTGTCGCCCTCGCCGCCGCGCAGTGCGCGCCGCAACTCGCCGAGATTGGCGAGCGGGGGCGACGCATAGCGCACCACCTGGCCGCCCGACACGCGGTAACGCACCACTTGCAGGCGCGGCGCCGCGCCCGGCGGCACCGCGAATGCGCGCACGATCTGCAGCGCACCGCCGTCGAGCGAGATGGCGACGCCGCCCGCTTCGTCATCGGAGGCCGCTTCGCGCAAGTCGATGCGCATCTGGTCGAACATCTGCGCGAACACGCGTTCCTCTGCCATCGAGCGCGTGATGGTTTCGCGCCCACGCATGATCTCGTCGAGGCCGCGCCACGAGAGGATCGCCACCACCGCCATGATGGCGATCGCCACGAGCAGCTCGATCAGCGTGAAGCCGCGCGCTGACGGGGCGCCGCGCGCGCGGTCACAACGAGCGGTTCGTTTCATTGGCGAGCACCGTGACGAGTTGCGCGAGATTGCCGGAACGGCCGGGCGTCGTCACCGAGACCTCCACGCGCCGGAAGACGGGGTTGGGCGTCGTCGCGACTTGCTGTGTGCAGGTCAGCCGCAGATTGCCCTGCGAGCAGTCGAAGCTGCTCTCGCCAAGGTCCGGCCACGCGTGCGCGAGACGCAGTTGCGCGAGCGTGTTGTCCGCACTCCAGCCCGCGAGCAGGCGGTCGTGCAGATCGGCTTCGCTTGCGGCGAGGCTGCCCACGGCGCGCAGCGACGCAGCCAGCGCAATCGCGATGATTGCGAGCGCAACCAATACCTCGATCATCGTGAAGCCGCGCTCACGCACCGGACGAGCCGGACGAACCACGCGAGCGCTGAGGCTGCGCTTTCCCCCACGCATCGAGAGCCGCATCTCAGCGCACCTCGAAGCGGCCAGTGCCGGTGCCGACGATCGTCGCGCGGCCGGCTGCCGAGAAGAGCGTGACCTGCACCGGCACGTCCACGGCTTCGGTGCCGAAAATGAGCCGGTTGGCCTGCGTGTCGTCGCTGCCGGGGTAGGTGATCGACACGCCGGTCACGCCGCCTTCCCAGTGGCGCGGTCCGAGCAGATCGTCGCGCAGCGGACGCCAGCCGTCCTCGGTATGGACGTCGAAGCGGAACCCGCCCGCGAGCGGCTGCCATGCGATGGGCCGGGCGCGCACCTGCGCCTCGTCGCCCGCCGATTCGAACAGCAGCGCGAGCCGCTGCGCTTCTTCGTTCAGGTCGGTGCGCGGATTGCGCGTGAGCGTGAGCGAAGCGAGCGAGATGAGAATCCCCGCGATCAGCAGCACCACGAGCATTTCGAGCAGCGTGAAGCCCGCCGCGCGCGAACGCAGGCCCGCGCGTGAGGTGCGCGCGGTGCGTGGCGATCGGCGGTCCCGGCAAGGGACGAGGTGGCTCGGTTGCATGGATGCGGCGTGGCGGACGACTTACTGCCAGGACCCGATGTCGGCGTCGTTGCCTTCGCCGCCGGGTTTGCCATCGGCGCCGTAGCTGAATACGTCGATCTCACCATGCACACCCGGATTGAGATACCGATACGCGTTGCCCCATGGATCGTTCGGCAAACGCTGGAGATAGCCGCCGTCCTTCCAGTTGTTCGGCACGGGGTCGGTCGTCGGCTTTTGCACGAGTGCCTGCAGCCCCTGGTCCTGGGTCGGATAGCGGCCGTTGTCGAGGCGATAGAGCTTCATCGCCTGCATGATCGTGCCGATGTCCTGGCGCGCGGCGACGCGGCGCGCTTCATCGGGACGGCTCATGATCTTCGGCACGATCAACGCGGCCAGAATGCCGAGAATCGCGATCACGACCATGATTTCGATGAGCGTGAAGCCGCGTTGGCGGCGCGCGCGCGTGACTTCGATTTCGGCACGGCGTTTGGCCCACATGGACATGAGTTCTTTCCTCCCTCGCTAGATATGGTTGCGGTGCACGCCTGTGCGCCGCGCTTCGTCCCGCCTGCAATCGACCCCGTCGCTCGCATCGGCCGGGTCCTCGCATGCATGACGGGTCATTGTAATGTCACACGATGACGCCTTTCCGACGCCTTGCGGGCATGGCAAACGCGTACATCAAAAATTTCATAAACCTTCGTACAATGAGCGCATGAGCCCACTGCAAATCCGCCTTCTTTCCCTCGCCGCGTTTGCGGTGTTCTGCGCCACGGCCACGTGGTGGACGATCACCCTCGCCACCAGCCGCGCGGCGCCGGTGCAGGCCGCCGCCGCCCGGGTGCCGGTTTCGCTCGACCAGGCCGGCACGCCGTTCGGCGGCAGGCTCGAGCGCAACCCCGTGCAGGACATTCACCTGTTCGGCATCCTCTCGCTCGCGCAGGGCGCAGCGGCCATCGTCAGCGTGGGCGGTGAACCGCCGCGAGCCATCTCGCTCGGCGGCCCGATCGACCAGAACTCCAAACTCTTCGAAGTGCGCCCCCGCTCGATCGTCATCGACCGCCACGGCGTGCACTCCGAAATCTTCCTGCCGCCCAACGCAGCCGGTCCCACCATCTACGTGCGCTGAGTTCCGCGCGCCCGGCTTCCTGCGACTTCGTGCAGTTCGTACGCCTTACTGCACGAGGTTGTTCAGCTCGATGATCGGCAGCATCACCGCAAGCACGATCACGAGCACCACACCCCCCATCGCCAGGATCAGCAACGGTTCGAGCAGGCTCGTGAGGAACATCGTGCGCCGCTCGAGTTCGCGTGCCTCGCCTTCGGCCGCGCGGTCGAGCATGGTCGTCACGTCGCCGGTCGCCTCGCCCGAGCGGATCAGGTGCACGAGCACGGGCGGAAACGTCTTCGTGTTGCCCAGCGCGCGAGACAGCGACGTGCCTTCGCGCACGCGCACGATGGCTTCGTCGATGTTCGTGCGCATCGCCTTGTTCGAGAGCGTTTCGCCGGCCGCCTGCAGCGCGCGCAGGATCGGCACGCCTGCCGCACTCAGAATGCCGAGCGTGCTCGCGAAGCGCACAGTGTTGTAGCCGCGCACGAGCTTGCCCGCGAGCGGCGCGGTGAGCATCCAGCGGTCGAATGCGAGGCGGGGGCCTGGCCGGCGCAAGGTGGAGCGCACGATCCACGCCACCACGGCCACGGCGATCAGCACCGCCCACCACCACTGCCGCACGAACCCCGAGAGCGCCATCATCACGATGGTGAGCAAGGGCAGTTGCTGCTTCGTGCTCGCGAACACGTTCACCACTTGCGGCACCACGTAGCTGAGCAGGAACGTGACAATGCCGAACGCGATGATCGTGACGATCGTCGGGTACGTGAAGGCGAGCACGATCTTCTGCTTGAGCGCGTTGCGCTGCTCGATGTAGTCGGCGAGGCGCGACAGCACGATGCCGAGCTTGCCGGTGTGCTCGCCCGCGGCCACGAGCGCACGGTAGATGTCCGGGAAATCGCGCGGATGCTGCTCGAGCGCGCTGGCGAGCGAATGGCCGCCGAGCACCTCGGCGCGAATCGCCGCCATCAGTTCGCGGATGTAGTCGCGCTCGGACTGCTCGGTGAGCACCGCAAGCGCCTCGCCGAGCGGCAGGCCCGCCACCAGCAGGCTCGCGAGCTGGCGCGTGAGGATCGCCTGCTCGCGCTGCGAGAGCTTGCGCCCGAGCGCGAGCCGCTGCTGCCTTGCGCCGCGCGTGCGGCTCGCGGCGGGTTCGACCACGAGCGGCGTGAGGCCCTGGCCGCGCAGCAGCGCGCGCGCGCCGCGTGCACTGTCCGCGTCGAGCACGCCCTTTTGCGCTTTGCCCGTGGCGTCGATGGCTTCGAAGCGAAATGCCGGCATGTTGCTGATCGCCCTCGCTCTTATTGAGAGTCCATCTGGTGGTTCATCGTGCGGTGCATCACGCGCCGCCCGTCACGCGCAGCACTTCCTCGAGCGACGTCCTGCCCGCTTCGACCCAGCGCTCGCCGTCTTCACGCAGCGTGCGCATGCCTTGTGCGCGGCCGGCCGCGAAGATCTCCGCATCGGCGGCGTTGCGGTGGATGAGCGCACGAATCGGCTCGTCGATGAGCAACAGTTCGTACACGCCGCGCCGCCCCGCGTAACCCGAATGGCCGCAGCGTTCGCAGCCCACCGGATGCCAGCGCTTGCGGCCGTCGTCTTCCACGCGTTCTTCCTTGCATACGGGGCAGAGCTGACGCACGAGGCGCTGCGCGAGCACGCCGAGCAGGGACGATGCGAGCAGATACGGCTCGACGCCCATGTCGGTAAGACGCGTCACTGCCGAGGCGGCGTCGTTGGTATGCAGCGTGGCGAGCACGAGGTGGCCCGTGAGCGACGCCTGCACGGCGATCTGCGCGGTTTCGAGGTCGCGGATTTCACCGATCATGATGATGTCCGGATCCTGACGCAGGATTGAGCGCAAGGCGCGGGCAAACGTCATGCCGATGCGCTCGTTCACCTGCGTTTGCCCGATGCCCGAGAGGTCGTACTCGATCGGGTCTTCCACGGTCATGATGTTGGTCGTGGCCGTTTCGAGCCGCGACATCGACGCATAGAGCGTGGTCGTCTTGCCCGAGCCCGTCGGGCCGGTCACGAGCACGATGCCGTGCGGCTTCGCGATCAGCTGGTCGAACTTGCCGAGCGTGTCGCCGGCCATGCCGAGCGCTTCGAGGTTCAGGCGTTGCGCGTCTTTTTCCAGCAGGCGCAGCACCGCGCGCTCGCCGTGGCCCGTGGGCAGCGTGGAAACGCGCACGTCAACCGGACGCCCGCCCACGCGCAGCGTGATGCGGCCGTCCTGCGGCAGGCGTTTCTCGGCGATGTCGAGCTGCGCCATGATCTTGATACGCGAGATCAGCGCGCCGTGCAGCGCCTTCTTCGGGCGCACGACGTCGCGCAGCGTGCCGTCCACGCGAAAGCGCACGACCGAGGCATTCTCGAACGGCTCGATATGAATGTCCGATGCCTGCTCGCGCGCGGCCTGCGTGAGGAGCGCGTTGATCATGCGGATGATCGGCGCGTCGTCTTCGGACTCCAGCAGGTCTTCCACTTCGGGAATGTCCTGCATGAGGCGCGAGAGATCGACTTCGCCTTCCACTTCGCCCACCACCTGCGCGGCGCTGCCGTCCTGACGCGCGTACGCCTGGTTGATGGCCTGCGTGAGCTCGTCGGCCGGCACGCGCACGAGCGCGAACGCGCCGAAGTTGCGCGCGACCTCGGCGATGGCAGCCTGCGAGGTGCGCTCGCTGATCCACACTTCGAGGCCTTCGGCGCGCTGCTGGGCGACCAGAATCTGGCCGCTGCGCGCAAAGCCGTACGGCACGAGCCGAGCGGCCAGCGGCGAGGGCGGCTCGCGGTCCGCACCGTCAGTCGCCGCAGGCGCGTGCGGCGTGCTCACGGCTGCACCCGCGTCGTGGCAGGCGCCGCCTGCTGCACCGGCGTGGTTTCCACCGGCGCCGTCTGCATGGGTGCGGCCGGCTGCATTTGCACGGCGCTTGCCGGATTGGCGGGAGCCGCGGGCTGCACGCCTAGCGCCTGTTGACGCCGCATCTGGTCGAGATCGAACAGGTTCAGCACGGAGCCGCCCTGGCTCGGGCCGACCGGCATCGGCGGCACGACCGGGTCGTCGCGATCCTTGATCAGGTTGTTGTCGGACTTGTATGCGCCCGTCACGCCCTGGATATAGTCGTAGCGATTCGACGTGACCGCCTGCGCCGTGTCGCGGTCGCTGATGATCACCGGACGCAGGAACACCATCAGGTTGGTCTTCTCGCGCGTCTTGTTTTCCGAGCGGAACAGCTGGCCGATCCACGGAATGTCGCCGAGCAGCGGCACCTTGCTGTTGGCGACCTGGTAGTTGTCCTGCATCAGGCCGCCGAGCACGATGATCTCGCCGTTATCCGCGAGTACGGTCGACTGGATCGAACGCTTGGTGAACTCGGGGCCGGCCGGATTGGTCGTCGCGTTGGTCGTGCCCGTCACGATCGCCGAGTCTTCCGTGTACAGCTGCAGCTTCAGGATGCCGCCGTCGGTGATCTGAGGCTTGATGTGCAGCGTCAAGCCTACGTCCACACGATCGTAGGTGTTGAACGCCGTGCTCGCCGTGCCGCTCGTGAGGTTCGAATACGAACCCGTCTGGATCGGCACGTTCGTACCGACGACGATCTTCGCTTCCTGGTTGTCGAGCGTGATGAGGTTAGGCGTGGACAGCACGTTGGCGTCGGCCGTTTGCGAGAGCGCCTGCAGCAACGCGCCAAGCCCCTGCACGCCGAAGATGTTCTTGATCCAGCCGACATTCAGGCCCTGCTGGAGGTTAGAAGCCCCGAGCGCGTTGGCAAGGCCACCGGTACTCGCGGCAGCGGCCGCCGCCGCCGTCAGGTTGACGATGCTGTTACCGTTGCCCGTCGCGAGATTGGTGCCCGCGTAGACGTTGCCGCTCGCCACCTGCCACTGAATGCCCAGGTTGGCGTTGGTGGTCGAGTTCAGCTCGACGATCAGTGCCTCGATATAGACCTGTGCGCGCCGCGCGTCGAGCTGGTTGATCACGGCGCGCAGGTTGCGGTACACCGCGTCCGGCGCCGTGACGATCAGCGAGTTGGTCGCCGCGTCGGCCTGGATCATGCCGCCCGGCTGGTTCTCGTCGCCCTTGTCCTTGTCGCCACCGAGGAAGGGCGCTTCGTTGCTGCCGCTACCGCCGCTGCCGTACGAACTGCCCCCGCCCAGCGAACTGCCCGACGACGTACCGCCGCCAAGCGAGCTCGACGGCAGCGGCGGCGTGCCGGAGGTACCCGTCGACGTGCTGCCGCCGCCGCTGTTGCCGGCCTGGTTGAAGCCGTTCGCGTTGCCGGACGACGACGTATCGTTGCCGCCCTTGCCGAGCATGCCGCGCAGCGTCTTGGCGAGCTGCGTGGCGTCGGCGTTGCGCAGCGGCACGACGTGAATGTTGCCCGGCATGCTGGTCGGCGCGTCGAGCTGCTTCGAGAGCTGGACCGCGGAGGCCAGGCGTTGCGCGTTCGAGGCGCGCAGCATTAGCGAGTTGGTACGCGGGTCGGCGATGACCGAGACCTTCAGCGACGGGTCCGAGGCGCCGATCGCGCCCGGGTCGAGCATCTTCGCGATTTGCGGCGCGATGTCGAGCGCATTGGCATTGTGCAGCGGCACCACCTGGACCTGCTGGCCGGCGGCCGAGTCCACACCCGCGATGATCGAGGCGATGCGGCGCACGTTGTCCGCATAGTCGGTCACGATGAGCGTGTTGTTGGCCGGGTAGGCGGCAATGGTGTTGTTCGGCGAGATGAGCGGGCGCAGCACCGGCAGAAGGTTGTTCGCCGACTCGTGCCTCAGCGTGAACACCTGGGTCACCACCTGGTCGCCACGCGCGGTGGGCGCATTGCCCACATAGGTGGGCACGCCCTGCAGCTTGGCGTCGGCTTCCGGCACGACCTTCAGGACGCCGTGATCCTGCACGAGCGCGAAGCCTTGCATGCGCAGCGCCGACTGCAGGGTCTTGAGCGCCTGGTCTTCAGGTACTGGGTTCTCGGAGACGAGATTGAGCTGCCCCTTCACGCGGGGATCGACGATGATCGTTTTGCCGGTGGCGGCGCCAATTGCCTTCGCCACCTGGTCGATGTCGGCGTTGACAAAATTGAGCGTGACCTGCGCATAGGCAAGCTGTGCCGTAAAGAGTCCGCTCACGAGCAGCGCCGTGGCGACGCGACGCAAAGCCATACGATTTCTTCTCATGGGTGTCTTATCGAAGCCAGCGGCAGACGCGCGCGGCTATTCGTCCTCGACGTACGGCTGTGGGGCCGACTCGCCTGTGCTTTCCTGACTAGTGCCGGCGCCGGCTCTCCTCAGCCCGGACGTCCGTTAGTCAACAAAAGATGGAACAGTAGCAGTTTTTCGTGTCGAATTTGTCACAAAAAATGGCTCTCCGGGGAATTCTTCTAATCGCCGAGCCGCGCCAGCCGGTAATCCCAAGCTGTTTGTAAGCATGCATTCCTCATGAGCTGGCGCGCGCGGACTTCGATTGGCTCGAAGCGCCACGTCTTGTCTGAGCAGCCAGCTTGACGCGTCATCGGTGACCGGTATCATACGAGCGGCCCGAAGGATGGCCAACGCACGTTTCCCCCGTCTTTATGTGGGAATTCCCGCATTGCGCGCCAGAAATCAGGCCGGCCAGCGAGAGATTGCGTCATCCTTCAGGCTGCGCCGTTCGCCTCTTTGCTTGTCCTTTTGTTTGCCCTTTTGTCAGCTTCCGCGCGAGTCGCCATGCCAAACGTCTGGTCCGCTACGCTTGCCGCCGCCGTGGTGCTCGTCACCGCGAGCGTCAGCACGCTCGCGCACGCGGACTGTTTCGACGAGGCCGCGCGCTACCAGAAGGTCAATCCGCTGATCCTGCGCGCCATTGCCTGGCAGGAGTCGCACAACCGGCCCGACGCAGTACACAGGAATGCGAACGGTTCGATCGACTACGGCGTCATGCAGATCAATTCCGTGCATCTGCCCGTGCTCTCGCAGTACGGCATTTCGCAAAGCACGCTTATGGAGCCGTGCAAGAACGTCTATATCGCCGCGTGGCATCTGCGCCAGAAGATGAACAAGTACGGCAACACGTGGGCTGCCATCGGCGCTTACCATTCCGAAACGCCGACGCTGCGCGACCAGTACGCGCAGCAAATCGCCGACATTCTGCGCAAGTGGCATCTCATGCAATAGCACGCTTGAACGCGTGCTGAGTGCTCCCAGCGTGCTTGCGCCCTGAATGCGGCGGCACGCGTGCCCTGCGCGGCGCGCGTGCATGGTGCAAAATGCTGGCTGGCGCCGCACCCTTACGAGGATTTCGATCCTTTCGCGCGGCGCGCCTCCCGACTCACTTTCTGCACCACAACTGCGATGAACCAGCCGCCACTGCCCGTCACCGTGCTCTCGGGTTTTCTGGGCGCGGGCAAGACCACGCTGCTCAACCATATCCTGTCGAACCGCGCGGGCCTGCGCGTGGCAGTGATCGTCAACGACCTCGCCTCGGTGAACATCGACGCCGCGCTCGTGCGCGACGCCTCGGCGCTCTCGCGCGTGGAAGAGCGCGTGGTCGAAATGTCGAACGGCTGCATTTGCTGCACGCTGCGCGACGACCTGCTCACCGAGATCCAGCGTCTCGCCGACCCGGCGCGCGCCGGCCAGCGCTTCGACGCCATCGTGATCGAGTCGACCGGCGTGGCCGAGCCCATGCCGATCGCGGAGACCTTCACGTTCGCCGGCGACGACGGCGTCGCGCTCGACGCGTTCGCGCGTCTCGACACGATGGTCACCGTCGTCGACGCATTCAACTTCCTGCGCGACTACGCGAGCGCCGACCAGCTCGCGCAGCGAGGTGTTGCGACGAGCGAGGAAGACGACCGCGCGATCGTGGAACTGCTCGTCGATCAGGTGGAGTTCTGCGACGTGCTCGTGCTGAACAAGGCCGACCTCGTGAGCGACGACGAACTCGCGCGCCTGCAGCACATTCTCGCGCGCATCAATCCGCGCGCGGTGCAAGTGGTGAGCCGCTTCGGCAACGTGCCGCTCGAGGAAGTGATCAACACTGGCCGCTTCGACTTCGATGCCGCGTCGAGCGCGCCGGGCTGGCTCGCGTCGCTGCACGACCATGACCAGTGCGACGACCCGGCGCATTGCCACGATCCAGCGCATACGCCGCGCGGCGAAGCCGACGAGTACGGCATCAGCAACTTCGTCTATCGCGCGCGCCGCCCGTTTCATCCCGAGCGCTTCTGGGCGCTGCTCAACCAGGAGTGGAAGGGCGTGCTGCGCTCGAAGGGCTTCTTCTGGCTCGCCACGCGCAACGACATCACGGGCACGCTTTCGCAGGCGGGCGGCGTGTGTCGTCACGGTCCCGCGGGCACGTGGTGGGCGGCGCTACCGCGCGAGGAATGGCCGCAGGACGCCGAACTCGAAAAGGAAATCGCCGCCGACTGGCAGGGCGATCTCGACGACCCCAGCGTCGGCGACCGCCGCCAGGAGCTGGTGATGATCGGCGTCGATCTCGAGCGCGACGCGTGGCGCGCGAAGCTCGATGCGTGCCTTCTCAACGATGCGGAATACGCGGCAGGCCCCGAAGCCTGGCTGGGCTACGCCGACCCGTTCCCGTCCTGGGAGCTCGATGACGACGATCACGATCATGATCACGGCGATCACGACGAAATCGTTCACCGTCCCGACTGACCGGAACGACGCGCTCAACGAACAACGGCGCCGCAAAAGTGCGGCGCCGTTTGCTTTTGCGCCCGCAATGCATGAATCGCGCAGGCGAAAAAAAACCCGCCAGGGGCGGGTGTCAACTTAAAGCGGCAATGCCTTAGCGCTTGTTGACGGCGTCCTTGAACGCCTTGCCAGCCGTGAACTTGACGGTCTTGGCAGCGGGAATCTTGATGGTTTCGCCGGTCTTCGGGTTACGGCCCGTACGGGCTGCGCGCTTGCCCGAACCGAAGCTGCCGAAGCCGATCAGCTGAACCGCGTCACCCTTCGACACAGCCTTCTTGACCACTTCGAGGAGCGTGTCCAGCGTCTCGCCGGTTTGTGCCTTGCTAGCGCCCGTCTGTGCTGCGACGGCGTCGATCAGTTCCTGTTTATTCATTGAGAAGTTCCTTTCTGTGTTTAGGTTGACACGAACAGCGCGAACGCGCCGATTATACGGACGCGTGCCGCGCCGTCGAGCAGCGACGGACCCGGAGCACCCCGGCGTTTTCGCGTTGCGGCGACTAGCGTGTGTCTGATGCCGCAACGTCCGTGCTGCCGCTTCCCTGGGCGGCGCTTGCTATGATAGCGCAGCGCAAACCCAATAACGACAAGGGTTTCGAAGATTTCGCGCGGGATATGCGGGTTTTTTGGAGCTTGCAGACCTTTTTGGGGTGTCCACCCCCGCAAATCCCCCCGCGTGCGACGTTTTTCCCGCCGCACGCGTTGCGCCGCGCCAACGCAGCATGCGCGCAAACGCCGGTCCGGCAAGCGTTTGCGCCGACGCGATCGGCCTTCGCCACACGCTTTTTCCAGCCGCGCTGCTTGCCCGTTTTCTCCTCACCTCTGGCTCCGCGTTCCTCATGACCGCCACCCTGATACCCGCCACGCTCGCCTTTCGGGAAGACGGCACACCGTTTTCGCCCATCTATGGCGACGTTTATCACAGCACTGCTGGCGCATTCGCACAGGCACAAGCCGTCTTTCTGAACGGCAACGCGTTGCCGCAGCGCTGGCAAGACCGGCGGATCTTCACCGTGGTCGAAACCGGCTTCGGCCTGGGCGTGAACTTTCTCGCCACGTGGTCGGCATGGCGCGACGACCCGGCGCGCTGCGAGCGCCTGCATTTCGTTTCGGTGGAAAAACATCCGTTCGCGCGCAACGACCTGCAAAGCGCACTCGACGCAGTCGTTGCGCACACACGCGAAGCGCCGCTCGCGCGCGAACTCGTGAGCGCCTGGCCGATGCTCGTGCCGGGCACCCACCGCCTGGAATTCGAGGGCGGACGCGTCACGCTCACGCTCGTTTTCGGCGACGCGCTCGAGGTATTTCCCAAAATGTGGATGCGCGCCGATGCGATCTACCTCGACGGCTTCGCCCCGGCGAAGAATCCCGACCTCTGGTCGCCGGCCATTTTCAAGGCGCTTGCGCGCATCGCCGGCGAAGACGCCACCGTCGCGACCTGGAGCAGTTCGGGGGACGTCAAGCGCGCGCTGCAGCAAAACGGCTTCGAATACCACAAGGTGGAAGGCTTCAACGGCAAGTGGGAGATGCTGGTCGGACGCTTCGCGCCGCGCTGGCGCGTTCGCCGCTACGAGCCGCCGCTGCCGCTTGCGCTGCGCGAGCGGCACGCCGTCGTCGTGGGAGCGGGACTCGCCGGCTGTGCGCTCGTCGAGCGGCTGGCCGTGCGCGGCTGGCGCGTGACGCTGATCGAACGCAACGCCGCGCCCGCGCTCGAGGCATCGGGCAATCCGGCTGGCGTGTTTCATCCGCTGATTTCGCGCGACGACAGCAGCGCGTCACGCATCACGCGCGCGGGGTTTCTCTACGCGCTGCAACGCTGGGCCGCGCTCGGAACTGCCGGCCATGCGCCCAGGCGCTCGCACGCCGGCTTGCTCCATCTCGCCACCGACGACGAATCGCGCGCCGTCGCCGCCGCGCTGGAATCGTTCGGCTATCCCGAAGAATTCGTGCGCGCCGTCACGCGCGAGCAAGCGCAGGCGCTGGCCGGCGTCGCGCTCAATCAGGGTGGCTGGTTCTATCCGCAGGGCGGCGCGATCGACCCGGCGACGCTCTGCCGCGCCCAATGCGCCTTCGGCGCCGCGCTGCCGGGCGCGCAGGTCGAGACACGTTTCGGTGTGCGTATCGGTCACATTGCGCGCGCCGGCGAACACGAATCCGACGAATGGCAGGTGTTCGACGACGCCGGACGGCTCGTCGCCCAGGCAGCCGCGGTGATCTTCGCCAATGCCCAGGACGCCTCGCGCGCCGCCGCGCTCGCGCATGCGCCCACCCGCATCGTGCGCGGCCAGCTCACGCTCGTCGATCCCAGCCCGCTCGCGAACCTGCGCGTACCCGTGATCGGCGAGGGCTATGCGGTGCCGCTCGACGGCGGCGTCACGCTCGCGGGCGCCACCTACGAAGTCGACGACGCCGACGACGCGCTGCGCGCCGCCGGCCATACCGAGAACATCGAACGCGTCGCGCACATGCTCCCTGAGCTTGCCGCGGCCCAGAGCGAGCGCGACTTCGCGGGCCGCGTGGCGTTCCGCTGCGTCACCAGCGACCGCATGCCGATGCTCGGCCCGCTCGCCGACGAAGACGCCGCCCGCCGCGACGCCCAGCGTCTGGCCGGCGCGTGGCCGCTCGACCTGCCGCGCGCAAGCGGCCTCTACGGTGCGTATGCGTTTGGCTCGCGCGGGCTCGTGTGGGCGGGGCTGGGGGCGGAGCTGATCGCGTCGCAACTGGAAGGCGAGCCGTGGCCGCTGGAGCGGGACCTTGCGGACCAGCTGGATCCGGCGCGCTTCCTGCAGCGCGCCTTGCGCCAGCGCAGTCTTTGAACGCGTCACACGGAAGAAAGCCGCCCAGGTTATTCATGCAAGTCTGTGGATAACCGCGCGAATTGCCAGCGAATCGCGTGTGGAACCGGTGTGGACGTAAACGGGGTAACTCAGCACACCCCGTTCCAGGCCCAAAAGTTACTCTTTGAAGTGCGCACAGACCGCACATGCTTTGCGCGTGGTTGTGCGAGCGCCAACTCGCGGATTCCTTTCGGTAAACCCCGGTTATCCACAGGAAATCCAGGCCCTTGTTAACTTCTACTACGTATACATACGGTAAACAGTAAACCCCAAGCTAGCGCCATCGCTGCCGGCAAGCATGATCCAGCCGGAGCTTGAAACCCCAGACGAAAGCCGCCTCGTCGATGCGGTCATTTTTTCCGCATACGTCGTCAAAAGCGCACAATACAGACGCAATTACCGTCTTTGTCGATGCTTTCGAAGAGGTGGGGCAATTGCAAAAAAGCTATGGCACAATCGCCGTTCTTTCCGCGTCACATGCCGCATCAGACGGTCGACGCATCCAAGGAACGGTTGCCCCTCATCCTGAATCTGAGTGCTCAGGGTAGACGGCAGCGTTCGTTCATCCAACGCGGGCGCAGCCACACCACACGCAAAGCGCCCGTACCGGCTGTTCGCCGCACCGTCATGTGCCGGCGCACTGCTTTGCCGCAGCGTTTTGCCGCACTGTTTGCCCGCACTCGCCGCAGGAAGCACATATTCGCGCCAGCTCGCCCAATCGTCATATCGTCGGCCAGCCGGCTGCATGGGTTGGTGCGCAGGCAGACAACTGACGGGGAGTAGAGGTGTCGTTCGCCTCGTGCGGCACGCGGCTTGCCTGTCAGCCAGTCGTATGTCGATCTAACGTCGGACAGCCGGATTCGATCCCACGCAAGATGTCGTTGCCAAGGAGAAGCCACCACGATGAAGTCGGCGTTTTCGTTTTTTCCCGCCTGGCCGTTGCCGCTCGACGGTATTTTCTGGGCCGGGCTCGCGCTGCTCGCCGCAGGTTTGTGCGGCGAGCTTTGTTATCGGGCGTGGCGCTTGCCGCGGATCTCGGGCTATGGGGTGATCGGGCTCATTGCCGGATCGGCCGGGTTCGGCGTGATCGACACCGATGTCGGCACGTCCGCGCGGCCGCTGCTCGACGTCGCGCTCGGCCTGTTGCTGTTCGAACTGGGCAGCCGTCTAGACCTGCGCTGGATCCGCCGCAATCCCTGGCTCATCCTTTCGAGTCTTGCCGAGTCCTCGCTCACCTTCGTGCTCGTGCTCGCGGTGCTGCTGTTCCTTTCCGTGCCGACGATGATCGCGCTCGTCGTGTCCGCGATCGCCATGGCGACGTCGCCTGCGATGGTGATCCAGCTCAAGACCGAGCTGCGCGCGGAAGGCCAGGTCACGCAGCGCCTGCTCACGCTCACGGCGCTCAACAGCATGTATGCGGTGATCGTGGAAAAGCTCGCCTCGACCTGGCTGCATCAGGAAATGTACGGCAACGTGTTCGCGACGATCCTGCAGCCGCTGTATTTGCTGATCGGCTCGCTGATTCTCGCGTTCGTGCTCGCCCGCGCGTGCACGCTGTTTTACCGTCGGCTGAGCCCGCAGGACGAGCACTCGTTCGTCGCACTTTTCGGCCTCGTGCTGCTGGCGATCGCCATTGCGCACCTGCTCAAGCTCTCGACGATCCTGAGCCTGCTTGCCGCGGGCATCATCGTGAAGAATCTGGAGCCGCGCCCGCAGCTGTGGCCGCAGCATTTCGGCACGGCCGGATGGCTGCTCACGGTGATTCTGTTCGTGCTCACGCTCACCACCTTCGAGTGGCACGACATTCTCGTGGGCGGCGTGGCGGCGGCGGGGCTGATCGTCGCCCGTCTCGTGGCCAAGCTCGTCGGCGTGCTGATCTTCGCCAAGCCGAGCGGGCTGCACTGGAAGCAGGGTGTGGCGCTCGGCCTCGCCTTGACGCCCATGTCGGCGCTCGCGCTGCTGCTCGTCGAGGACACGTACGAACTCTATCCGACGTTCGATCCGCGTCTGCGCGCGATCATTCTTTGCTCGATCGTCGTGCTGCAGCTCTTCGGACCCTGGCTGGTCTATCGCGCGCTTGCGCTCGTCGGCGAACGCGGCGAAAAATGAATCTCGCGGCGCGCGCGGCCGGCGGCTTGCGCGCGACGCCCCCGACAGGAAACGCCATGTCACTTGAAACGTTTGTCGATTCGAAGCCGTTCACGTTCGGCGTCGAACTCGAAATGCAGATCGTCAACACGCACGACTACGATCTGACCAAGGCGGGGAGCGACCTCATGCGCCTCGTCAAAGATCAGGAGATTCCGGGCAATATCACGCCCGAAATCACCGAAAGCATGATCGAACTCTCCACCGGCATCTGCACGAATCACGAGCAGGCCGTGACCGATCTGCGCAAGATTCGCGACGTGCTCGTCGCCGCGGCCGATCGTCTCAACGTCGGTCTGTGCGGCGGCGGTACGCACGCGTTCCAGCAATGGAGCGACCGGCGCATCGTCGATACGCCGCGCTTTCAGTATCTGTCCGAGCTGTACGGCTACCTGGCAAAGCAGTTCACGGTGTTCGGCCAGCACGTGCATATCGGCTGCCCGGATGCGGACAGCGCGCTCTTCCTGTTGCACTCGCTTTCGCGCTTCATCCCGCATTTCATCGCGCTGTCGGCGTCGTCGCCCTATGTCCAGGGTGTGGACACCGGATTTCATTCGGCACGACTGAATTCCGTGTTCGCGTTTCCGCTGTCGGGCCGCGCGCCGTTCGTGCTGAGCTGGGAGGAGTTCAAGGAGTACTTCTCGAAGATGGTGCACACGGGCGTTGTCAACAGCATGAAAGACTTCTACTGGGACATCCGCCCGAAACCCGGCTTCGGCACGATCGAGGTGCGCGTGATGGACACGCCGCTTTCGGTGGAGCGCGCCGCCGCGATCGCCTGCTACATCCAGACGCTCGCGCGCCATCTGCTCACCGACCGACCGATCGCGCCGCTCGAGGACGACTACCTCGTGTACACGTTCAACCGCTTCCAGGCGTGCCGCTTTGGCCTGGCCGGCACCTGCGTGAATCCGCAAACGGGCGAGCGCCGTACGATTTCCGAAGACATTCTCGAAACGCTCGACCGGATCGCGCCGCACGGCGAGGTACTCGGTTCGACGCGCGCGCTCACCGAAATCGGCACGATCGCCCGTGCGCAGAACAACGACGCCACGTGGCTGCGCAGCGTCGTGGCCGAGGAAAAATCGCTGCACGAAGCGGTGCGCCAGCAGTGCCTGCGCTGGCGCGCCTGACGGAATTGGAAGGGGGGAGCCGGCGGACACACAGGACCACTGACCGATTTTCGCGGGGTGCCGGATGTGTCAGAAGCGCGCTCCGCGCCGGCAAGACAGGACGCAAGGGCAGCTTTCGGGCTGCCCTTCGTGCTTTCTGGGACCGGAAAACGGGTGGGAAGCATGCTAAAAGCGGGCCAAATACGGGGCGCGTTGGTTCCGTACGCCACTTTTTTCGAGGTGGACGAAAATTTTTTTGCCGGCTTCGAGGTACCTGGGGGTTCTTATTTTTTTGACCTGGGTCCCGACATGGTCCATATTCATGGACAGATGCCCCGTGCCTTTGTGGGTAACCTTCGTTTTCCCTGCAAACTCAATGGACTACGTAATGATTGGTTAGGCACAATCGGGCAGATTCCAGTTGCGTTCGAGACAGAAATCCGCGATAACCTGCATGGGTCGCGGGGCGACGATGGCGAGCGGCCAGGAACCTGTACACAAGGCAATGGCGTGCTTATCAACGGGTTATCCACAATTCACGTTGGATAAGTTAGCTGTGCGATTTGCCGCTCTCGCATAGAATGTCGGTTTGTTGCACCGGCGTCGGGACTTGAAGGATGTTTCCGGGGCCTGCGGCAAGAAACATGGCAGTGCAACGCATACGATGGCGTATGCGAAGCAGGAATTTTTTGAGATGGTGCGGCGCTCGGGGAACCGGGCGCCAGCGTTCCCACAGGCCGTCGGTCAAAGCGGCGGCTGACGATGCAGCGCAAGCTGCCAATAACCAGCGAAAGACTATGAGCGAAGGCGTATACGGAGAGCAGGCAGCCGGGCGGGTGACCCATAGCCTGCTGCGACTTAGCACGGCAATGCGGAGCCAGGCGTGGGACTGGGCCGAAGGGGCAGGACTCACGCCTACCCAGGGCGAAATTCTCGTGCTGCTGATGCAGCGTAAGGGGCCGATGCGCCTCGGCGAGATCGCGCGTGAAACGGCCCTCACGGCCGCGACCACCAGCGATGCGGTGAGCACGCTCGAAACCAAGGGGCTGGTCGAAAAGCGCCGTGCGCTCGACGACGGCCGCGCACTCGCGGTGCGTCTCACCTCGCGCGGCCGGACGGCGGCGAAAAAGGCCTCGCAGTGGCCCGACTTCCTGTCGAAGGCGGTCGGCACGCTGAAGGCGGACGAGCAGTCCACGCTTTATCGCACGCTGCTCAAGACGGTTTATCTGCTCGAATCGCAGGAAACCAGCCCGCAACACCGCATGTGCCTGACCTGCTCGCATTTCGAGCCGAGCAAGAACCCGAAGAAGACGCCGCATCACTGCCAGCTTCTGAACATCAACATGGCTGACACGGATCTGCGTCTCGATTGCTCGGTCTACGAACAGGCCGACGTGACGACCCAGAAGAAAAACTGGAAGATCTTCGCGGTTTAAGGCCGAAGCTGCGCCGCCGCCCCCATGCGGGCGGCGCGCGTCATGCACGGTAGTGCAAAGCATCGCGCGCGTTGGCGTGCCGACGTTGCGTGCTGACTTTGCCTGCATCGAACGCACACATGGCAATTTGTGTAGTTCTCGCAAGTATTGGCCACACGTTTTTGTCACGACCGTTGGCGCAAACGTTCGCACGCGCCGTGAAAAAGCGGTGACGTGCATGCCGCCCACAGCCGACCCGGGAATTTGCCGATGAATCGCGAAGTATTGGCTGTGCGCCATGTCTATTTCGAGGACCTCGGCAGCTTCGAGCGCGTGCTCGGCGACCGTGGACGCCCCGTGCGCTACGTCGATGTCGGCTTCGCCCGGGTTGGCGCGCTCAATCCTTTGTCGGCGTCGCTCATGGTCGTGCTCGGCGGCCCGATCAACGCGTGCGACGATGCGCGCTATCCCACACTCGTTCCCCTTGCCGCGATGATCGAAAAGCGCATCGCGGCGGGTCTGCCTACGCTTGGCATCTGCCTCGGCGCGCAACTCATTGCGCGCGTGCTCGGTGCGCGCGTGTATGCGGGACCCCAGGCCGAGATCGGCTGGACGCCACTCACGCTCACCGACGCCGGCCACGCCTCGCCGCTGCAGCACCTCGACGGCGCGGCGACCTCCATGCTGCACTGGCATGGCGATACCTTCGATCTGCCGCAGGGCGCGACGCGCCTCGCTTCCACGCCGCTATGCGAGAACCAGGCGTTTTCCTGGGGCGACTACGTGCTCGGCCTGCAGTGCCATCCCGAAGTGCGCGCCGACCGTTTCGAGCCATGGCTGATCGGTCATGCCGCTGAGATCGCCGGCGCGGGCGTGGACGTGAACGCGCTGCGCGACGACACGGCGCGCCACGGGCCGCTCCTCGAAGCGCAGGCGAGCCGCATGTTCGGCGAATGGCTCGACGCCGTCGACGCACAGATGGCCGCGCGCCAACCCTGACCCGCGCCTGAACCCAGCTTGATCGACCTCGCGCGGGCGCACGCCGCGCAGGCGTGGTGTGCCTTGTCGAACGCGTGAAAAAAGCGCGTGCTATTCTCGGACGCTTCTGCCAACCGTCCGTGGACCTCCCATGAGCAAGCTCTTCACTCCGCTCGAACTGCGTGGCGTGATGCTCCCCAATCGCATCGTCGTTTCGCCGATGTGCCAGTACTCCGCCGAGCGCGGCGAAGCCAACGACTGGCACATGATCCATCTCGGCCACCTGGCGCTTTCGGGCGCCGCGATGCTCTGCATCGAAGCGACGGCCGTCGAGCCTGACGGCCGCATCACGCCGGGCTGTCTTGGCCTGTGGGACGACGTGACCGAAGCCGCGCTCGAGCCCGTGATCGCCGCCATCCGCCGTCATTCGCCTGTCCGCATCGCCATGCAGATCTCGCACGCGGGGCGCAAGGCGTCGAGTCACGTGCCCTGGGAGGGCGGCCAGCTGATTTCGGTTGCCGACGGCGGGTGGCTGCCGCACGCGCCTTCGGCGCTCGCGCACAAGGAGGGCGAGGCGCCGCCGCTCGCACTCGACGTGGCGGGTCTGAATCGCGTGCGCGATGCGTTCGTGGCCACGGCGCGCCGCGCTGTGCGTCTTGGCATCGACGCCCTCGAAATCCACGCGGCGCACGGCTATTTACTGCACCAATTTCTCTCGCCGATCGCGAACCAGCGCAGCGACGAGTACGGCGGCTCGCGCGAAAACCGCATGCGCTTTCCGCTCGAAGTGTTCGACGCCGTGCGCGCCGAGTTTCCCGCCGATCGCCCGATCGGCGTGCGCGTTTCGGCAACGGATTGGGTCGATGGCGGCTGGACGCCTGATGACACCGTGGTCTTCGCGCAGGCGCTCAAGGCGCGCGGCGCGGACTGGATCGACGTGTCGTCGGGCGGCGTGTCGCCGCTGCAAAAGATTCCGCTCGAGCCCGGCTATCAAGTGCCGTTCGCGCGCAAGGTGAAGGCCGAAACCGGCCTGACGACGATTGCGGTGGGCCTCATCACCGACGCCTTGCAGGCCAACCAGATCATCGAAGACGGCGAAGCCGACATGATCGCGATGGCGCGCGCCATGCTCTACGATCCGCGCTGGCCGTGGCACGCCGCGGCGCAACTCGGCGCGAGCGTGAGCGCGCCGCCGCAATACTGGCGCTCGCAACCGCGCGAGTTGAAGAAGCTGTTCGGCGAGACGACGCTCGGGCAGCGCTGAAGCACGCTGCGCGTCGCGGTTTCTCACGGCGCATATGGGTTGAACGAAAGAGGCGCGAGCGTGTACGATGCCGTCTGTGGCGCGCCGGGCGTCGCATGAGCGCGGCGCCCAATCGGCGCCGCGTTTGCGTACGGAGCGCGACGAGCCAGGACGCGAGGTTGGATGCAAGGGCCGATGCAAGGCCAGGCAGACCGCCAGGCACGGCTTCATGAGAGAGCCGCAGACGGCGTGCGGGAGGACATGTTCCACGCCGCCTGTCATGACCGGGACAGTCTCCCCCAGTACTTCACAAGGATTCATTCAATGAGTGAACGCAGGATCGTCGTGCGCCAGTCGGGCGTGCACGGCAAGGGCGTGTTTGCGGCGGTCTCCATTGCGACCGGCGAACGACTGATCGAATACAAGGGCGAGCGCATCTCCTGGAAGGAAGCGCTGCGGCGTCATCCGCATAATCCAGACGAACCGAATCACACGTTCTATTTCGCGCTCGACGATGGCGACGTGATCGACGGCAAGGTGAAGGGCAACAGCGCGCGCTGGATCAATCACTCGTGCGCGCCGAACTGCGAAGCCGAGGAGATCGAAGGGCACGTCTATATTCACGCGCTGCGCGATATCCCCGAGGGCGAGGAGCTCTTTTACGACTACGGCCTCGTGATCGACGCGAAGCAGACGAAGAAGCTCAAGCGCGAATACGAATGCCGTTGCGGCGCCCGCAAGTGCCGCGGCACGATGCTCGCACCGCCCGACGACGACAAGTCTGCGAAGGGCGCGAAAGCGTCGAAAAGCAAGAGCAAAAAGAAGAAGTAAGCGGTGCGACGCGCGTCGCACCGCATCAAGCACAAGGGCCGCATGAGCGGCCCTTGTCGTTTCTCTGGCACTTGCAACGTCAGAGATCGATGCTTGCCTGGTGGGTCGGTTTCTTCTCACGCGGCGGCTCGTCGGCCTCGACCGTACGCAGATGCGCGGTCTCGGAGGCGGCGGCCTCCTTGCTGTCTTTCCTGTCGCTGGCGTCCTTGCCGCCAGGCGCGCTGCGACGCGCGAGCGGCACGCGCACGATGAAGCGCGCGCCGCCTTCCGGCGCATCTTCGTAATGCACGCTGCCCCGATGCAGCGTCATGATGTCGTGGACGATCGCGAGGCCCAGGCCCGCGCCGCTATCCACACCGCTTTCGCTCTGACCGTCGCCGCGGAAGAAGCGTTTGAAGAGATCCGCCTGCTGCGAAGCGGGCACGCCGCTGCCGTTGTCTTCCACGACGATCTCGGCCATCGGCAGGCCCTCCACGGAGGACTGCGAAACGGTTACGGTGATGCGCGCGCCTTCGAAACGCGCGGGGGGCAAATATTTGAGCGCGTTGTCGAGCAGATTCGCGATGACCTCGTGCAGCAGCACGGGGTTGCCGCGCACCATCAACGGCGTGTCGTTTTCGGGATCGTCGAGGCGCTGGAAGCCGAGATCGACGCGGCTCGCCAGCGCCCGCGGCACCCACTCGGCGCCTGTCTCGAAGGCGAGCGCGGCCATGTCGATATCGACGAAGCGCGCGGCCTGTTCACCCGGCTCCGCACGCGCGAGCGAGAGCAACTGATTCGACAGACGCACCGCGCGATCGGCGGCCGCACGCAGCTCGCGCACCGCGTCGTTGACCTTTTGCGGCTCGCGCGCGTTCACGGCCTGCTCGGCGTGCAGCTTCACCGCGGTGAGCGGCGTACGCAGCTGGTGGGCGGCGTCGGCGATGAACTTGCGCTGCGCGTCGAGCGCGGTCTTCAGGCGGCCGAGCAGTGCGTTCAGCGCGCCCGTGAGCGGACGGATCTCGACCGGCACGTAGGTCTCGTCCACGGGTTCGAGCGACGTGTGCGTCTGGCGGTTGAGCGAGTCGGCGAGCGCGGTGAGCGGGTTGAGCTGCTGGTTGACCACGCGCCACACGATGACCCAGCCGGCGAGCAGCAGGAGCAGCAACGGCATCATGATCGCGACGAGAAATTCGGCAGCGATGCGAAAGCGATGATGCACCGGCTGACCGACTTCCACGACGATCGGATTGCCATGCGTCTGCGGCACGCGCACCTGGGCGACGCGCACGGTCACGCCCTGATAGATCGTTTCGAACACGTACGCGTAATGCATGCGGCGCACGTTGGTGCCCTGCAGCGGCAGGTCGCGGTCGCCCGCGATTTCCGTTTCGCCGTTGCTGATCCGATAGACGAGGTGCTCGACGGGGTCGGAAAACATCGCCTGCGCGAGTGGCGGGACGGTATTGGCGGCATCGTCGCCGGCGATCTGGATCTGCCGGGAAATGGCCGTGGCGAGGTCGGCGAGCGAGCGGTCGACCACGTGCTGCGTGTACTGCCAGGCGAGCCAATAGGCGATCAGGCCGCTCATCAGCGCGAGCAGCGAAAGCGGGGCGGCTAGGCGCCGTAGCAGCGTGCGCCGCAGGCTCGTTGCGGCAGGTGAGGACATGATGGCTTCGGTGCGAATGATGAATCGTGGGTGCGGCGGCGCGCGCTGCACGGGACCGATCCATTGTACGCGGGCCGCGGGCGTGGCGGCTCAAGTGCCGGTGAGGCGCCAGAAGCCGGTGCCATCAAGCACAAACGGCGGCGGAGTGCTCCGCCGCCGCTAGCTGGCTCGGAAAACGAGGCGGATCAGGCCGCCTGGCGGATTTCCTGCAGCAGATAGCCGAAGCCGCGCACCGTGACGATCTCGACACGGCAGTTCTCGAGCTTTTTGCGTACGCGGTGCACGTAGACTTCGATCGCGGTGTCGCCGAGGTCGCCGCCGAAGTGCGTGAGGTGGTCCTGCAGTTGCGCCTTGCTCACCACGCGGCCGTGACGCAGCAGCAGCATTTCGAGCACGGCGAACTCGCGCGGCGAGAGTTCGAGCGGCTTGTCGTCGTTGAAGATGCGGCGATCGACGCCCGACAGGCGCACGCCGCCGAGCGACACTTCGGGGCGCGGCACGTCGCCGTGCGGGCCGCTGCGGCGCATCACGGCGCGAATGCGCGCTTCGAGCTCGGCCGGTTCGAACGGCTTGAGCATGTAGTCATCGGCGCCGGAATTCAGGCCCTGGACGCGGTCGTTCAGTTCGTCGCGCGCGGTAAGCACGATGACGGGCGTATGCCGGTTGCTTTGGCGAAAGCGCGAAAGCAGCGTCATGCCGTCGATGCCCGGCAGCCCGAGATCGAGGATCACGAGCTCATGGCGATTCTGCGTGAGGGCCTGTTCGGCGAAAATGCCGTCGTGGACCATGTCGACCGTGAAGCCGGCTTGTTCGAGGCTGGACTGGATACCGCGTGCGATAGGGCGGTCGTCTTCGATCAGAAGGAGTCGCATGGGATTCGCTCAAGTACAATAGGTTTTAGCGTTCAGGCACGCAGTTCGCAAAGCGTCGCTTGCTGGCCACGAGGCACAGCCCGACGGTTGCGCGATCACGATCCACATGTCCGATATTTCAATCACCGAACTCGAAGCCGCGATCAACTTCTGGCGCAACCGCTCGCCTTCGATTGGCGATGAACTCGCGTTGTGCCAGGAGGCGAGTGCGCTCTCCAAGCCTTATGCGCTGCTGATTGTACAGCGTCAGAACGCCATATCACCGGAACGTTTAGACCCGATTGCCCGCGCTGCCTGGGAGTCTTACGTATCCATCAAGAATAGCCTTCAAAGCTGAAGGTTTGAAGGCCCAGCACCCTGCATTATGCTTTCATGGCGCGCTGTGCGCTCGTTGTGTGCGCTCGCCGTGCGCACAGCGTACCCATGCTTAGTACCGCTGCTTATGCGCTGAGCGGTCCTGGCGCGATCGAATCGATGAAGCGCGCGAGTTCGATGTCGCGCGAGGTGAGGCCGTCGGCTTCGTGAGTGGAAAGCGTGATCTCCACGCGGTTGTACACGTTGAACCACTCGGGGTGATGGTTCATTTCCTGCGCCTTGATGGCGACGCGCGTCATGAAGCCGAAGGCTTCGTTGAAGTCGGCGAAGCGGAAATGGCGCTGGATCGCATCGCGGCCGGCGACGGCCTGCCAGCCGCGCAGGTCGGCGAGTTGCGATGCGCGCTCTTCGGATGTGAGTCGGTTGATCATCGTTGCACCTGTATTGAGCTTGAGGCCTGGCGTGCGCCATTAGCCGATCAGCCATTTTTTCACGTATAGGGCACGCGTGCGAGCGCTCGAATCAAGGAACGCGCGCTTGCTGCGGCGCAAAGCCCGCGTGTCGTTCAGACGTCGCCGTCGTCGAGCCAGCCCTCGCGCGTGCCGCGCGTGATGATCGTGTCGCTGTGCAGCACGTCGCCTGCCGCGTGAGGCTGCGCCGCGATGAGCGCCGCCGGATCGGTCAGGCGCGAAGCAATGCCCGCGCCCAGCGCGTCGAAAAGCTGGGCGAACGAGTCGATCACGAAGTAGGTCTTCTGGAACGTGTCGATGCGATAGCGCGTGCGCAGCACGCGGTCGAGGTCGAACGCGAGCCGGTTGGGCGCCCCGCTCTCCACGCTGTATAGCGTCTCGCCCTTGCTCGAGACGATGCCGGCGCCGTAGATTTTCACGCCGTTGGGCGCGCTCGCATCGCGCATCAAGCCGAACTCCACCGTGTACCAGTAGAGCCGCGCGAGCAACGGCAACGCGCGTTCCTCGACGGCGAGCGCGGCGCGGCCATAGGCGTGAATCGCATCGGCGAAAGTGGGGTCGGTGAGCAGCGGGACATGGCCGAACAGGTCGTGAAAACAGTCGGGTTCCTCCAGATAGTCGAGCTGATCGGGACGGCGCATCCACCAGGTGACCGGAAAGCGCCGGTTCGCAAGGTGCTCGAAGAAAATGCGCTCGGGCACGAGGCCCGGCACGGCCACGATGCGCCAGCCGGTTGCGGCCATCAGGCGCTCGCTCACCTGCGCGAAGGACGGAACGTGGGAAACATTCAGGCCGATGCGCAACGCACCCTCCATGAAGGCATCGCAGGCGCGGCCTTCGAGCAGGGCGCGCTGGCGCCGGTAGAGCTGGTCCCAGACGGCGTGATCGGCCGCGCCGTAGCGTGCGAGCGGCTGGTCGATCGTGAAATCGGGACGGGTGGTGAGACCCGCGTCGAACTGCTCCTGCAGTTTCGCGGTGGCGGCGGCCATGTTCGTAACGCTCCACTAAAAAGGCTTGCTGTCATGCAAGTCTAGAGCGGTTGGCGCGCGGCATGTGCGCGTACTCCATGGGATGCGGCTAGCATATGCAATAATCGAGCGTAACATCGTCAATTAATGCGGAATTTATTCATGCTTGAACTCGACCATTTCGATCTGGCGCTGCTCGACGTCTTGCAGCGCTTTGGCCGCGCCACGCATCAGCAGCTTGGCGAGCAGGTGCCGCTCTCGCCTTCGCAGATCGGCAGGCGGCTGCAGCGCCTCGAGGCGTCAGGGGTGATCGACGGCTATCGCGTGGTGCTGCGGCCCGAAAAACTCGGGCTGGGCGTGACCGCGTTCACGAGCCTGAAGCTCAAGCATCATGGGGATTCGATCATCGAGCAGTTCCAGCAGCAGATCGACGTGCTGCCCGAAGTGCTCGAATGCCATGCCGTGGTGGGAGACGCCGATTATTTGCTGCGCATCGTCGCGCCCGATCTGAACGCGCTCTCGACCTTCGTCATGAAGAAGCTCATGCGCGTGCCCGGCGTGGACAGCGTGCGCTCGAACATCGTGCTCACCACGTTCAAGCGCAACGGGCCGCTGCCGCTCGGGCATCTGGAGCCGGGCGCGCCGGCGGCGTGAGCTGAGGGGGCCAGGGCGGGCCGCAAGGGCCCGCCTGGCCGTTTTACCGATGTCAGGCCGCGCTGGCCGTATTGAGCAGATCCACGTAAGCCACCGCGACGAGATCGCTTTCGTCCACGCCGAGCTTCGCGAACACCGCGTGCGCTTCGGCTTCGCCGCCTTGCTCGTCGTCCTCGGGGCCGAGCACCACTTCCAGCTCGACGAAGTCGCCCAGGCCATCCACGCGGTCCAGATGGATGCGCGTGCGGCCCGCCAGATACACGTGGCGCTCCTTCGAGACGATGCCGCGCGTGGTGAGCGCCGTGGCGAGCAGCGAGTGCATGGCCTCGGCATTGGTGACGGGGCTGCGCGTGTAGTACGAGGCCTTCGGGCCGTCGCGGTCGTCGCGCTGATAGAAGATCAGCTCGGGCGGCGTGCCGTCGTCGAACTGGCGCAGCTTCAGGCGGCCGCGCGGTACGTCGTAGAAGAAGTCCTGCTGGCGAAAGATCAGCGGAGCGTCGGTGGCGAGCTGGGAAGCGCGATCGCGCAGGACGTCGAATTGACGGGCGCGGGCTTTGATTTCGATGTTGCGGGCCATGCAAGGCTCCTGTCGAACGAAGAGAACAAGGGGGAACGATGGGAGAGGCTGGAAACGCGCCGCGCAGGGTGAGCACACCGGTGGGCGTGCCGAAAACGCGGAGCGAATTCCCAATCTATCAAAACTTGTGTGACAGCGCTGTTACGCGAGCAGGCCGGCGCTAACGTCAGACATGAACGGCGCATGCGCGTCTTTATGAGCGCGGCTCATATCGCCCACTGCGTTTCGATCGACTTGAGCGCTGCCGCGATGGTGGGCTCGTCGCGCCGCGCGGCGAGCGTGATGAAGGTGAGTTCCGTGGGCACCGTCACGCCTTCGACGATGGTGAGCCCGTGCGCGTGCGCTTCGGCGAGGGCCGTGGAATCGCGTGCGAGCGTGAGGCCCACGCCCGACTTCACGAGATCGAGCATCGACGGCTCCTGGTCGACCTCGGCTACCTTCACGGGCTTGGCATGCGCGGCCTCGAACAGCGTGGTGAGCAGGCGATTGTGCGCGGAGGCGGGCGGTGTCCAGATCCACGGCAGCGCGGCGAGTGCGCGCCAGTCGCGCGCATCCTTCACGCGGTCTTTCCAGCCCGCGGGCGCGAGCACGCGGTACTGGAAGCGCGTGAGCGTGATGGCGTGGAACGTATCGGGGTCGGGTGTCGGCTGGCCAATGTAGTAGCCCACGTCGAGCTCGCGCGAGCGCACCTGGTCGAGCACCCAGCCCGACATGCCGTGGCGCAGCGCCGTTTCGATCTGCGGCCAGGTTTCGACGAGCTGGCGCAGAAAGCCGCCGAGGCGCAGGAACGCCGGATCGAGAATGGTCCCGATGCGCAAGCGCCCGCGGACCTCGTGTCGCAGTGCAGCAGCGGCGCGCAGCACGTCGCCGGCGGCGGCGAGCGCGCGTTCGGCGTGCGGCAGCAGCGCCTGGCCGTCGCGCGTGAGCGCGAGACCGTGCGAAGTGCGCGTGAAGAGCGTGACGCCCAGCGCCTCCTGCAAATGCTTGATCTGCAGGCTCACCGCCGGCTGCGTGAGATGCAAATGGGTGGCCGCGCGCGTGAGGTTCCCCTCGCGCGCGACCGTGACAAACGCTCGGAGCAAGGTCAGGTCCATATCCTGATATTAAACCGCCTTATATCGCTGTTGAGCATTAATCATTGGATCGCGCCCAGGCCTCGCGATTACGCTAATTAGATCGAGGCTTCACGACAAAAGAGGCACACCCATGGGCGAGACACATCAGAACGAAGCCGGCGTACGCATGCTGACCCACTTCGTCAACGGCAAGCCGCTGGCTGGAACGAGCGAGCGTCATGGCGACGTCTTCAATCCGGCGTTCGGCAAAGTGAGCGCGCGCGTGCCGCTCGCCAGCGTGGCGGAGGTCGACGCCGCCGTTGCCGCCGCGCAGGCCGCGTTTCCCGCGTGGGCGGAGATGGCGCCCATCAAGCGCGCGCGCATTCTCTTCAAGTTCAAGGATCTGCTCGACCAGCATCACGACGAACTCGCCGAACTCATTACGCGCGAACACGGCAAGGTGTTCTCCGACGCGAAGGGCGAGGTGATGCGCGGCATCGAGGTGGTCGAGTTCGCGTGCGGCATTCCCAATCTGCTGAAGACCGATTTCACCGACCAGATCGGCGGCGGCATCGACAACTGGAATCTGCGCCAGCCGCTAGGTGTCGTGGCGGGCATCACGCCGTTCAACTTCCCCATGATGGTGCCGTGCTGGATGTTCCCGATCGCGCTCGCCTGCGGCAACACGTTCGTGCTGAAGCCTTCGGAGCGCGATCCTTCCGCTTCGGTGCGGCTTGCCGAACTGCTCAAGGAAGCGGGGCTGCCCGACGGCGTATTCAACGTCGTGCACGGCGACAAGGTGGCCGTGGACGCGCTGCTGGCGCATCCCGACGTCACCGCGCTGTCGTTCGTCGGCTCGACGCCGATTGCCGAGTACATCTACACGGAAGGCACGAAGCACGGCAAGCGTGTGCAGGCGCTGGGCGGCGCCAAGAATCACCTCGTCGTGATGCCCGACGCGGACCTCGACCAGGCCGTCGATGCGCTGATCGGCGCGGCCTACGGCTCGGCCGGCGAGCGCTGCATGGCGATCTCGGTGGCGGTGGCCGTGGGCCATATCGCCGACGAACTCGTCGAGCGCCTCACGCCGCGCGTGAAGTCGCTGCAGATCGGCAGCGGCATGGACGGCGCCTCGGAAATGGGGCCGCTCGTCACGGGCGTGCATCGCGCGAAAGTGCAGGGCTATATCGAGGCGGGCGTGGCGGCGGGCGCGAAGCTTGTCGTGGATGGGCGCGGCCACAAGGTGGACGGTCATGAGGACGGCTTCTTCCTCGGCGGCACGCTGTTCGACGACGTGAAGACCGACATGACGATCTACAAGGAAGAGATCTTCGGTCCGGTGCTGTCGGTCGTGCGCGTGCCCGATTTCGCGAGCGCCGTCGAGTTGATCAACGCGCACGAATTCGCCAACGGCGTGTCGTGCTACACCTCGGACGGCGGCGTCGCGCGCGCCTTCTCGCGCCAGATCAAGGTGGGGATGGTGGGCATCAACGTGCCGATTCCGGTGCCGATGGCGTGGCACTCGTTCGGCGGCTGGAAGCGCTCGCTGTTCGGCGATCATCATGCCTACGGCGAGGAAGGCGTGCGCTTCTACACGCGCTACAAGAGCATCATGCAACGCTGGCCCGACAGTATCGCCAAGGGCGCGGAGTTCACCATGCCGGTGGCGAAGTAGGCGCTCGGGAGCCGGGCGGTTCGAAAGGAATCCGAAGCGTTCGATGCCGCCCGGCGCAGTAAGCGCAGTTCAAAAAATACAACATGAAGAGAGCAGTCATTGCTGGAGACACATCATGCCTGCACCGAGTGAAGCTCAGGCCGCGCGCCGCCTCGAAGGCGAATTCGACTATGTGATCGTTGGCGCGGGCACCGCGGGTTGCGTGCTCGCCAATCGCCTGACCGAAGACGCGGACGTCTCCGTGCTGCTCCTCGAGGCGGGCGGCGCGGACGACTATCACTGGATCCACATTCCCGTGGGCTACCTGTACTGCATCGGCAATCCGCGCACGGACTGGCTCTACAAGACCGCCGCCGAAAAAGGCCTCAACGGCCGCTCGCTCTCCTACCCGCGCGGGCGCGTGCTGGGCGGCTCGTCGTCGATCAACGGCATGATCTACATGCGCGGCCAGCGCGAGGACTACGACAACTGGGCGCGCGAGACCGGCGATTCCGGCTGGTCGTGGGACAGCGTGCTGCCCGTGTTCCGCCGTAGCGAAGACCATCACGGCGGCGCGAGCGAGTTTCACGGCGCGGGCGGCCAATGGCGCGTGGAGAAGCAGCGCCTGCGCTGGCAGATTCTCGAATCGTTCGCGCACGCCGCGCAAGAGCAGGGCATTGCCGCCACCGACGACTTCAATCGCGGCGACAACAGCGGCGTGGGCTATTTCGAGGTGAACCAGAAGCGCGGCGTGCGCTGGAACGCGTCGAAGGCGTTCCTGCGCGCGGCGATGAAGCGGCCCAACCTCACGGTCGTCACCGGCGCGCTCACGCAGCGCGTGATCTTCGAAGGCAAGCGCTGTGTGGGCGTGGAGTATCGCGGCGACGTCGATTACGTCGCGCGGGCGCGGTGTGAAGTCATCCTGAGCGCGGGCGCCGTGAATTCGCCGCAATTGCTCGAGCTTTCGGGCATCGGCGATGCCGAGCGGCTCGCGCAACTCGGCATTGGCGTCGTGCAGGATCTGCGCGGCGTGGGCGAGAACCTCCAGGACCATCTGCAATTACGGATGGCGTTTCGCGTGAACGGCGTGCGTACGCTCAATACGGCCTCCGCGCACTGGTGGGGCAAGCTGATGATCGGCATGCAGTACGCGTTGTTCCAGAGCGGGCCGATGTCGATGGCGCCCTCGCAGCTGGGCGCGTTCGCGAAGTCGGACCCGGGTGACCCCGCGCTCACGCGGCCCGACCTCCAGTATCACGTGCAGCCGCTTTCGCTCGACCGCTTCGGCGAGCCGCTGCATCGCTTCAACGCGTTCACCGCCTCGGTGTGCAACCTGCGGCCCACGTCGCGCGGCAGTATCCACGCCGTTTCGGCTGACCCGTCGCAGGCGCCCGCGATCGCACCCAATTATCTTTCGACCGATCACGACCTGCGCGTTGCGGCCAATTCGATACGGCTCACGCGGCGCATCGCGGCTTCTGGCGCGCTCGCGCGCTACCAGCCGCACGAGATCCTGCCGGGGCTCGCGTTTCAGACCGAGGAGCAGCTGCGCGAGGCGGCCGGCAACGTCGGCACGACGATCTTTCATCCGGTCGGCACGTGCCGCATGGGCCGCGCCGACGACCCCGACGCCGTGGTCGACGCGCGCCTGCGGGTGCGCGGCGTGGAGGGCCTGCGTGTGGTGGACGCCTCGGTCATGCCGACCATTACCTCGGGAAACACGAATTCGCCGACGCTGATGATCGCGGAGCGCGCGGCCGCGATGCTGCGCGCCGATCGCCGCGAAGGGGCGCGTGCGCAAACGGAGGCCGCCGCCGGTGCAACGCTGACGACCGCCTGAGGGCATGGAGCGACGCGCAAGGTAGCGTCGATTCGACGATTATATGGGACGCACGCGGAAGCGCCTCCGCGCGCGTGTTTCTGTACGTCCGTCAGATATGGGTTTGCGGTGATCGTGCGTCTAACGTGCGCACATCTTTCATCGTACTGTCGTCAACTATCGGTTGTAATGTTCGCTGTCGTTGTGACGCTCCCTTAAGTGCAAATCCCAATGATTGCGCTGCATCATTGGCGAGACAATGACGCGAAAGTCGGCAGGCGCGCGTTGCGCGCATCGGGAGGCGCGCCGCCACGTCCGCGCCGGACCTCACCGTGCACCACGAGTCACGGACGGTCTGCAGTGTTACGCCTTACCACGCTCGGAAGGGGACATGATTCTCGGCGACACGATTCTGGAGACACGCGACCTCACGAAACAGTTCAAGGGCTTCACGGCCGTGAACGGCGTGAACCTGCGCGTGTGCCGCGGCTCGATCCATGCACTGATCGGACCGAACGGCGCAGGCAAGACCACCTGCTTCAACCTCCTCACCAAATTCCTCGTGCCCAGCGCTGGGCGCATCGTCTTCAACGGCATCGACATCACCCATGAGCGGCCCGCGCAGATCGCACGGCGCGGCATCATCCGCTCGTTCCAGATTTCGGCCGTGTTTCCGCACCTCACGGCGCTTCAGAACGTGCGCGTGGGGCTGCAGCGCTCGCTGGGCACCGCCTACCACTTCTGGAAGAGCGAACGCACGCTCGCGGAGCTCAACGACCGTGCGATGGATCTGCTCACGCAGGTGGGCCTCACCGATTTCGCCGACGTGCCCACGGTCGAGCTGGCCTATGGCCGCAAGCGCGCGCTGGAAATCGCCACGACGCTCGCGATGGAGCCCGAACTGATGCTGCTCGACGAACCGACTCAGGGCATGGGCCACGAAGACGTGGACCGCGTGACGGCGCTCATCAAGAAGGTATCGAGCGGGCGCACGATCCTCATGGTCGAGCACAACATGAACGTGATTGCCGGCATCTCCGACACCATCACGGTGCTTCAGCGCGGCGAGGTGCTCGCCGAAGGCAGCTACGCGGAGGTCTCGAAGAATCCGCTCGTCGCCGAGGCCTATATGGGCAGTGCGGACGCGGCGCTGACGGGGGCGCACGCATGAATACGGTCACCGAACGCGAGACGGCCGCCGCTGCGGGTGCGACCGAGAGCGCGAAGGCGCTGGAGATTGCGGGGCTGCAGGCGTGGTACGGCGAGTCGCACATTCTGCACGGCGTGGATCTCTCCGTCGGGCGCGGCGAGGTCGTGACGCTGCTCGGGCGCAACGGCGCGGGGCGCACGACGACGCTGCGCGCCATCATGGGGCTCACTGGGCGGCGCACGGGCTCGATCCGGATTGGCGGGCGCGAGACTATCCAGATGCCCACCTATCGCATCGCGCACTGCGGCGTGGGGTATTGCCCCGAGGAGCGCGGCATTTTCGCGAGCCTCTCGTGCGAAGAAAATCTGCTCTTGCCGCCGCATATCGGCGCGAAAGGGGGAAAGTTAGCGGAGGGCATGTCGCTCGACGAGATCTACGCGATGTTTCCCAATCTCGCCGAACGGCGCAACAGCCAGGGCACGCGGCTTTCCGGCGGCGAGCAGCAGATGCTGGCCGTGGCGCGCATCCTGCGCACGGGCGCGAACCTGCTGCTGCTCGACGAGATATCCGAAGGTCTCGCGCCGGTGATCGTGCAAACGCTCGCGCGCATGATCCTCACACTTAAGTCGCGTGGTTACACGATCGTGATGGTCGAGCAGAACTTCCGTTTTGCGGCGCCGCTCGCGGACCGCTTTTACGTGATGGAGCACGGGCGCATCGTCGAGCACTTCGGCACTGCCGAGCTTGAGGGAAAGATGCCGGTGCTGCACGACCTGCTGGGCGTTTAATTTTCGGTTCTGGTTTGCCGCGCGACGCAAACGTGCCGCGCGAATCGCTTTGCCTCCAGTGTTCATGGAGTGTTCCTGAATAATTACGCAACCAAGGAAGGAGACTGCAATGAAGAAAACCACGTTCGCGCGGCTCGCGGGCCTCTTTGCCGCCTCGGCAGCTGCGATGGCGTTCAGCGCGGGGAGCGCGCAGGCCGCCGACGACGCGGTGAAGATCGGCTTCATCACCGACATGTCCGGCCTTTACGCAGACGACGACGGCCAGGGCGGCCTCACGGCGATCAAGATGGCGGTCGCGGACTTCGGCGGCAAGGTGCTCGGCAAGCCGATCCAGATCGAGTACGCCGATCACCAGAACAAGGCCGACATCGCCGCTTCGAAGGCGCGCGAATGGTTCGACCGTGACGGGCTCACCATGCTGCTCGGCGGCACGAACTCGGCAACGGCGCTGGCGATGAACCAGGTCGCGCTAGAGAAGAAGAAGGTGTACTTCAACACGGGCGCGGGCACGGACGCACTGACGAACGAGCAGTGCACGCCGTACACGGTCCACTACGGCTACGACACGGTCGCGCTCGCGAAGGGCACGGGCCTCGCGGTGCTCAAGCAGGGCGGCAAGAGCTGGTTCTTCCTGACCGCAGACTACGCGTTCGGCAAGTCGCTCGAGAAGAACACCGCGGACGTCGTGAAGGCGAACGGCGGCCAGGTGCTCGGCGAAGTGCGCCATCCGCTTTCGGCGTCGGACTTCTCGTCGTTCCTGCTGCAGGCGCAAGCCTCGAAGGCGCAGATCCTCGGCCTCGCGAACGCGGGCGGCGACACGGTCAACGCGATCAAGGCCGCGAAGGAATTCGGCATCAACAAGACGATGAAGACCGCGGCGCTGCTGATGTTCCTGCCCGACGTGCACAGCCTCGGGCTCGACACCACGCAGGGCCTCGTGCTCACGACCGGCTGGTACTGGGACCAGAACGACGACACGCGCAAGTGGGCGCAGCGCTACTACGACCAGACGAAGAAGATGCCGTCCGAACTGCAGGCGGCCGACTATTCGGCGGTGACGACGTATCTGAAGGCGGTGCAGGCGGCCGGTACGACGGATTCCGACAAGGTCATGGAGCAGCTCAAGAAGACCAAGGTCAACGACTTCTATACCAAGGGCGGCTACATCCGCCAGGACGGCGTGCTGATCCACGACATGTATCTCGTCGAGGTGAAGAAGCCGTCCGAGTCGAAGCGGCCGTGGGACTACTACAAGGTGCTGCAGACGATCCCGGGCGAGCAGGCCTATACGACGAAGCAGGAGAGCAAGTGCGCGCTGTGGAAGTAAGCGCGAGCGCGTAAATGCTGCAGTCGTACGCCGCGCCCGGCGCCCCGAGGTGGGTGCGCCGGGCGCGGCGTGATTGCGTAATCCGTTAATGCGTCAATGGGCGGCTTTCATGACGATTTTTGGCATTCCGCTTCCGGCAATGCTGAGCCAGTTGCTACTCGGGCTCGTGAACGGCTCGTTCTACGCGATCCTGAGCCTCGGTCTCGCGGTGATCTTCGGCATGCTCAACGTGATCAACTTCGCCCACGGCGCGTTGTTCATGCTGGGCGCGATGCTCACGTGGATGGGGCTCGCGTACTTCGATTTGCCCTACTGGGTGATGCTCGTCGTCGCACCACTCGTGGTCGGCCTGTTCGGCGTCGTAATCGAGCGCTCCATGCTGCGCTGGCTCTACCGGCTCGATCATCTGTACGGACTCCTGCTCACTTTCGGTCTCACGCTCGTGGTGGAGGGCGTGTTCCGCTCGATCTACGGCTCGTCGGGCCAGCCCTATGACGTGCCCGACCTGCTCTCCGGCGCGACGAATCTCGGCTTCATGTATTTGCCCAACTATCGCGCCTGGGTGGTGGTGGCTTCGCTTGCCGTGTGTTTCGCGACCTGGTTCGTGATCGAAAAGACACGCCTTGGCGCGTATCTGCGCGCGGGCACGGAGAACCCCAAGCTCGTCGAGGCATTCGGCATCAACGTGCCGCTCATGATCACGCTCACCTACGGCTTTGGCGTCGCGCTCGCGGCGTTCGCGGGCGTGCTCGCCGCACCCGTGATCCAGGTGTCGCCGCTCATGGGTCAGCCGATGATCATCACCGTGTTCGCCGTGGTCGTGATCGGCGGCATGGGCTCGATCATGGGCTCGATTCTCACCGGCCTCATGCTCGGCGTGATCGAAGGCTTCACGCGGGTGTTCTGGCCCGAGGCCTCCGCGACCGTGGTGTTCGTAATCATGGCGATCGTGCTGCTGATTCGCCCCGCTGGTCTCTTCGGCAAGGAACGATGATGCAAAGAAAAGCGCTCTATGGTTTGTTGCTGATCGGGTTGATCGTCGCGCCGTTCGCCGGCGCCTATCCGCTCTTCGTGATGAAGGTGCTGTGCTTCGCCCTGTTCGCCGCGGCGTTCAACCTGCTGATCGGCTACACGGGCCTGCTCTCGTTCGGCCACGCGATGTTTCTCGCGAGCGCGGGCTATACGGCCGGCTACGCAATCCAGTCGCTCAATTTCACGCCCGAGGTGGGCGTGCTCGCGGGCACGGCGGTTGCCACGGTCCTCGGGCTCGTGGTAGGCATCTTCGCGATTCGCCGGCAGGGCATCTACTTCTCGATGGTCACGCTCGCGCTCGCGCAGATGGTGTACTTCGTCTTCCTGCAGGCGCCGTTCACGCATGGCGAAGACGGTCTGCAAGGTGTGCCGCGCGGCAAGCTGTTCGGCGTGCTTTCGCTCGATTCCGATCTCACGCTCTATTACGTCGTGCTCGTGGCGATGGTGCTCGCGTTCATGCTGATCGTGCGCATCGTGCATTCGCCGTTCGGGCAGGTGCTCGTGGCGATCAAGGAGAACGAGCCGCGCGCCGTCTCACTCGGCTACGACACCGACCGCTTCAAGCTGCTCGCGTTCGTGTTGTCGGCGGGGCTCGCGGGTCTGGCCGGCGCGCTCAAGGTACTCGTGCTCGGCTTCGAAACGCTCGGCGACGCGTACTGGACCATGTCCGGTCTCGTGATCCTCATGACGCTCGTGGGCGGCATGGGCACGCTGTTCGGGCCGCTACTCGGCGCGACCCTCATCGTCGCGCTGGAGGACCGGCTGGGCGACATCGGCACCGCGCTCGCAAGAGGGACGGGCGTGGAGTGGTTCCGCTCACTCGGTGAGTCCACAACGATCGTCACGGGCATCATCTTCATTGCCTGCGTGCTGGCGTTCCGGCGCGGCATTGTCGGCGAGATCGTGGCGCGCGTGCGACCCTTGCGCGCGTGATGGCCGGGCGTGCCAGCACTGCTCCGGACTGCGATAGAATGATCGCCCGCCGGCCCGAGCAGGCGTAACGCGCGCAAAGATGTCGCGCTGCGGCATCCCGCAGCGGCCCGCCGAGCGACAAATCTGTGGCGCCTCGCCCCATTTCGGTGCCGCACTGCACCACTAGGGTAAATGCTAGTTGCTGCAGAGGGGGGTGAAGTTTAAAGTTGCACTTAGTTCTGATGCACCGAATTTGCAGGTGGAGAACGAGGAGACAACTGAGGCACCAAGTGCCCGGACAAGGAAGCGCTGTTGGATGAGAGTCCAACAGCGCTTTTTATATTTCTACACGCCTGTTTTCAACGGCGAGCCGATTATCTTTTTTCCGCTGCGAGGCATGCGACTTACGCACCTTCGTACGCGCCGATTATCCCTTCCCAAATTACGCAAATCAGGCCGCGCGGCCGGACTTTGTCCGCAGCACAAGCGTTTGCGCATTACGCAAAGCGAGCGCGTAATCCTGCTCACTGTAAGCAGATGGAAAGCGCTTGCCATCTGAATACGCAGACCGCTACACTCGCCAATCACCGACCATGCGGTCAGCATTTTTGCGTTGATTTCCCGCAGCCGATTATCGATTTGCCTATGAGGTAATCGGCCGCGGTGCGCCACAATTCCGTAGCAATAAAGAAAACGAATATCGAAGGAGTGGAGATGCAGTTGGTTTTGCGTTGGATGGGGGCGGCTTGCGTCGCGACCGGGGTGCTCGCGGCGACGGCCGGCGGGGCGTATGCAGATGTGAAGATCGGTGTGACGCTGTCGGCGACGGGGCCCGCTGCCTCGCTCGGGATTCCGGAAAAGAACACGGTTGCGTTGCTGCCGAAGGAAATCGCGGGCCAGAAAGTCGATTACATCGTGCTCGACGACGCCACGGATTCCACCCAGGCGGTGAAGAACGCGCGCAAGCTCACTAGCGAAGATCACGTCGACGCCTTGATCGGCTCGACAGTCGTGCCCAACTCGCTCGCCATGATCGACGTGGCAGCGGAAACGTCCACGCCGATGATCTCGATGGCCGCAGCGGCCTCGATCGTCGAGCCGATGGACGCCAAACGCTCGTGGGTCTTCAAGACGCCGCAGAACGACGCGCTGATGGCCGGCGCCATCGCGCAGCATATGGCCGCGCACGGCGTGAAGACGGTGGCCTTCATCGGCTTCGCCGACGCCTATGGCGAGAGCTGGTACAAGGAATTCAGCGCGGCCGCTGCCAAGCAGAACATCAAGGTCGTCGCGAACGAACGCTTCGCGCGTAACGATGCCTCGGTCACGGGCCAGGTGCTCAAGATGATCTCGCAGCACCCCGACGCGGTGCTCATCGCGGGCGCGGGCACGCCGGCCGCGCTGCCGCAGAAAACGCTCAAGGAGCGCGGCTACGCGGGCAAGTACTACCAGACCCACGGCGTGGCCAACAACGACTTCCTGCGCGTGTGCGGCAAGGACTGCGACGGCACCTGGCTGCCCGCCGGGCCGCTGCTCGTGGCCGATCAATTGCCTGATTCGAATCCCGTGAAGCAATCGGCGCTTGCGTATAAGGCCGCGTATGAAAAGGCCTATGGCGCAGGCTCGATCTCGACGTTCGGCGGTCACGCGTGGGACGCGGGCCTCTTGCTCCAGCACGCGATTCCGCTCGCGCTGAAAGCCGGTCAGCCGGGCTCGAAGGCCTTCCGCGAAGCGCTGCGCGCCGCGCTCGAAAACTCGTATGACGTGGCAGGCGCGCACGGCATCTTCAACATGAGCGCGACGGACCACGCGGGTCTCGACCAGCGCGCCCGCGTGATGGTGGAGATCGTCGGCGGCAAGTGGAAGCTCGCCGGCGATTGAGCGCCGGTTGAATGGCGCACGAAACACGAAAAAGGCACGCTCGTTTGAGGTGCCTTTTTTGTTGCCGTTGCAACGGCTTTGCAGCAGCAGGGGAGCAGGAGCTTTGCATGGGATGGGAGTAAGCGCTGAATCGCCAACTCCCATCGGCAATGACAGCAGTCGATAAAGCGGAGAGCGCAGCCTGACGCGCGGCGGCTTGTGCGGCGCCGCAGGCAGGGAAAACCATGCATTACACGCGCGATCCCGATTACTACACTCAAAGGCCGGCGTCGATTTACGAATATCCTAGTAATCGGCGCAGGATCAATCGACAACACGCAGACCAAGCGTTTGGAGACGCGCAATGAAAACGAAGAAGTGGGTTTTGAGCTCGATTAGTGCCGGACTCGCAGCGGCGCTGATGGGCACGGCGGGTATAGCCGCCGCGCAGGTGAAGATTGGCGTGACGCTCTCGGCAACGGGGCCGGCCGCGTCGCTCGGCATTCCCGAGAAGAACACCATCGCGCTGCTGCCCAAGGAGATCGCGGGCAAGAGCGTGCAGTACATCGTGCTCGACGACGCCTCGGACACGAGTAAGGCCGTGCAGAACACGCACAAGCTGATCGACGAAGACCACGTGGACGCCATCATCGGCTCGTCGGTCACGCCGAACTCGCTCGCCATGCTCGACGTCGTCGCGCAGGGCAAGACGCCGATGATCTCGCTCGCCGCATCCGCCGCGATCGTCGAGCCGATCGACGCGAAGCGTCAGTGGGCCTTCAAGACGCCGCAGAACGACAGCCTGATGGCCGACGCGCTCGCGAGCTACATGGAGAAGCAGGGCGTGAAGACGGTGGGCTTCATCGGCTTCACCGATGCCTACGGCGACAGCTGGCTCAAGGAGTTCAACAGTGCGGCCGCGAAGCACAACCTCAAGGTCGTGGCGAGCGAGCGCTATAACCGCACCGACTCGTCGGTGACGGGCCAGGCGCTCAAGCTGATGTCGGCGAACCCCGATGCGATTCTGATCGCCGGCTCGGGCACGCCCGCGGCGCTGCCTGCGACGACGCTCAAGGATCGCGGCTACAAGGGCAAGGTCTATCAGACGCACGGCGTGGCGAATAACGACTTCCTGCGCGTCTGTGGCAAGGATTGCGAAGGCGAGCTGCTGCCCGCAGGCCCGATCCTCGTGGCTGACCAGTTGCCCGATTCGAACCCTGTGAAGAAGTCGGCGCTGGCCTACAAAACGGCCTATGAGAAGGCCTATGGCGTTGGCACGGTGGCGACCTTCGGCGGTCATGCATGGGACGCCGGCCAGTTGCTCCAGCGCGCGATTCCGGTCGCGCTGAAGGCGGGCCAGCCGGGCACCGAGGCGTTCCGCGTGGCGCTGCGCGCCGCGCTCGAAAACTCGCAGGACGTGGCGGGCGCGCACGGCATCTTCAACATGAGCGCGACGGATCATGCGGGCCTCGACCAGCGTGCGCGCGTGATCGTCGAGATCGTCAACAACAAGTGGAAGCTGCAGGGCGAATAACGTGCGGCGCACGGGAAAGCGCGGCGCGTTTTCCCGTGAAACCCGCGCGCGTGTCACGGCGTCATTCTGGCCACTGACAATCGAGATCAAGCGAGATCAAGCATGACCGGTGCGCGGCGTCGCCGCTGCGCACCGGCTTTTCACACGTGAAGTCCGAACCGCGCCGCTGACGGTTCACGCCCGCATTGCCATTTTTCGACGTCGCTGTTTTTCCGGGTTCCAGAAGGTTTCAGGAAGAGGGGAGTATGGATTTATCGATCGCCGCGATCCTCGCGCAGGACGGCATCACCACCGGTGCGATCTACGCGCTGCTTGCGCTCGCCCTGGTGCTGGTGTTCTCCGTCACGCGGGTGATCTTCATTCCGCAGGGCGAATTCGTTTCGTATGGCGCGCTCACGCTCGCCGCGCTGCAATCGCAGAAGTTTCCGGCCACCTGCTGGCTGCTCGTCGCGCTTGGCGCGGCGTGCTTCGTGGTCGAGACCGCCGGGCTCGTGCGTCACGCCGAACGGCGGCGCCACGCGGCGCGCACGCTCGTGACGCTTGCAGGCAAATATCTGCTCTTTCCCATCGCGCTCTACGCGGTGACGCGCGGCGTAGCGAGCCAGCAGCTGCCGATGCTCGTCCAGATTGCGCTCACGCTCGCGATCGTGGTGCCGATGGGGCCGTTCATCTATCGCCTCGCGTATGAGCCCATCGCCGAGGCAACCACGCTGCTGCTGCTGATCGTCGCGGTGGCCGTGCACTTCGCGATGGTGGGCCTCGGGCTCGTGATGTTCGGCGCGGAAGGCTCGCGCACGAACGCGTTCTCCGACGCCACGTTCAACATCGGCAGCCTCTCGATCTCGGGCCAAAGCCTCTGGGTGATCGGCACGGCCGCCGTGCTGATCGTCGCGCTGTATCTCTATTTCGATCGCACGATTTCGGGCAAGGCGCTGCGCGCGACCTCGGTGAACCGGCTCGGCGCGCGGCTCGTCGGCATCGGCACCACGCAGGCCGGGCGGCTCGCGTTCACGCTCGCCGCGGGTCTCGGCGCGCTGTGCGGGATTCTCGTCTCGCCGCTCACCACCATCTACTACGACTCGGGCTTCCTGATCGGCCTCAAGGGCTTCGTAGGCGCCATTATCGGCGGCCTGGTGAGCTATCCGCTGGCTGCGGCAGGTTCCGTGCTCGTGGGCCTGCTGGAGTCGTACTCGTCGTTCTGGGCGAGCTCTTACAAGGAAGTGATCGTGTTTACGCTGATCATCCCGGTGCTGCTGTGGCGCTCGCTCTCGACGCCGCACGCCGAAGAGGAAGAGGAGTGACGCGATGAAACGATTCGTCATGCACAACCGCTTCTTCTGGCTGTTCCTCGTGGTGATGTTCGCGTTGCCGGTGCTGCCGCATCCGGTGCACGTGCCTGAGTACTGGATCACGCTGCTGAACTATATCGGCCTGTATTCGATCGTCGCGATCGGGCTCGTGCTGCTCACCGGCATAGGCGGGATGACGAGCTTCGGGCAGGCCGCGTTCGTCGGGCTCGGTGCTTACGCGACCGCGTATCTGACGACGCAGTACGGCGTTTCGCCCTGGCTCGCACTGATTGTCGGCGTGGTGATCACGGGGCTCGTGGCGCTCGTTCTGGGGCTCGTCACGATGCGTCTGTCGGGCCACTTCCTGCCGCTCGGCACAATCGCCTGGGGGCTCGCGCTATTCTTCCTGTTCGGCAACCTCGACATGCTTGGCAAGTACGACGGCATCAACGGCATTCCCGTGCTGAACGTGCTGGGCATCGACCTCGAATCGGGCCGCCATATCTACTACCTGATCTGGGTCGTGGTGCTTGCGTCCGTGGTGTCTGTTCAAAATCTGCTTAATAGCCGTATGGGCCGGGCGATTCGCGCGCTGCGCGGCGGCGGCATGATGGCCGAGGCGATGGGCGTGAACACCGGCTGGATGCGTGTGGTGATCTTCGTCTATGCGGCCGTGCTCGCAGCCGTTTCGGGCTTCCTGTACGCGCATTTGCAGCGTGCGGTGAACCCGACGCCGTTCGGTCTGAATCACGGCATCGAATATCTCTTCATGGCCGTGGTGGGCGGCGTGGCGCACGTCTGGGGCGCGGTGCTGGGCGCGGCGATTCTCACCGTGCTGCAGGACTGGCTGCAAACGCTGCTGCCGAAGCTGCTTGGTGAGAACGGCAACTTCGAGATCATCGTGTTCGGCATCCTGATGGTGCTGCTGCTGCAATACGCGCGGCGTGGCGTTTGGCCGTTCGTGGCGCGCTTCTTCCCGCGCGGTCCGCAGGCGCATGTGCCGGAGCATGCTGAAGCCTTGCCGCAGCGCAGCAAGCCGGCCACCGGAGAGATGCTGCTGACGGTGAACAAGGCGCGCAAGCAGTTCGGCGGCCTCGTAGCCGTGAACGACGTCAGCTTCGACGTGAAGGCGGGGCAGATCATCGGCCTGATCGGTCCCAACGGTGCGGGCAAGTCGACGACCTTCAATCTCGTGACCGGTGTGCTTCAGCCGACCAGCGGCGAGATCACGTTCCGCGGGGAGCGCATCGACCGCCTGACTTCACGTGAAATCGTCGCGCGCGGCATTGGGCGCACGTTCCAGCACGTCAAGTTGCTGCCGACGATGACGGTGCTCGAGAACGTCGCCATCGGCGCACACCTGCGTGGTCACGCGGGCGTGCTGCGCAGCGTGGCCAAGCTCAATGCGACGGAAGAAGGACAGCTCATGAGCGAAGCGGCGCAGCAGATCCGCCGCGTGGGCCTCGAGCAGCATATGTACGACGAAGCAGGCAGCCTCGCGCTCGGTCAGCAACGCATCCTGGAGATTGCACGCGCGCTGTGCTGCGATCCGACCTTGCTGCTGCTCGACGAGCCTGCGGCTGGCCTGCGTTACCAGGAAAAGCAACAGTTGGCGGCCTTGCTGCGCAAACTGAGAGAAGAGGGGATGAGCGTGCTGCTGGTCGAACACGACATGGATTTCGTGATGAATCTCACCGACCGCCTCGTGGTGATGGAGTTTGGCACGCGCATCGCAGAAGGTTTGCCGGAAGAGGTGCAGAAGGATCCGGCTGTGCTGGAAGCGTATCTGGGCGGGGTGGAATGATGACGACTCCCGTACTGGACGTTTCCGGACTCGCGGTTCGCTACGGCAAGATCGAGGCGCTGCACAAAGCGGCGATCAAGGTGGGCGCAGGGCAGATTGTCTCCGTGATCGGTCCGAACGGCGCAGGCAAGTCCACGCTGCTCAACGCCATCATGGGCGCGCTGCCTGTGACAGGGCATGCGAGCGGCCGCATCGCTTATATGGGCGAAGAGATCGGCGCGCTGCCGATCGAGCGGCGCGTGGCGCGCGGCATGTGCCTCGTGCCGGAAAAGCGCGAGCTGTTTGCCTCGATGACGGTGGAGGACAACCTCGTGCTCGGTGCGTATCGCCGCAAGCGCGCCGGTGAGCGTAATTTCCTCGATCAGCTTGAACCGGTTTTCACGCTGTTTCCGCGCCTGAAGGAACGCCGCGCGCAGGCGGCCGGCACGCTTTCGGGCGGCGAGCGCCAGATGCTCGCAGTCGGCCGTGCATTGATGGGCAAGCCCGATCTGCTGATGCTGGACGAGCCGAGCCTCGGTCTCGCGCCACTGATCGTGAAGGAAATCTTCCACATCATTAGCGCGCTGAGGCAAACCGGCGTCGCGACGCTGCTCATCGAGCAGAACGCACGCGCTGCACTGCAGATTTCCGACTACGGCTATGTGCTGGAAACCGGCGACCTGGCGCTCGAAGGACCGGCGGGGGAGTTGGCACAGAACCCACGCGTGATTGAAACGTATCTCGGGTTGGCGAAGAAACCCGTCTGACTTCGTCTATCGCTGTAGAAATGAGCGGCGTGTTTCACGTGAAACACGCCGCTTTTTTTTGGCGATACCGCACCGCACAGAGCGCTTTGCGGGGGGCCAGAGTAGGCGCTAAAGCGCTAATTCTGGCCGACACATTATTCGGGTGTGAACGGCGATAAACCGTAAGCCGTTATAATTCGCGGATACCACTTTTTCTGAGAAGGCTCACGCGGTCGTTTCCGTCCATGCGTGAGGTCCCGCCATGCTTTATCCCACAGAGTTTGACGTCATCGTCGTCGGCGGCGGTCACGCCGGAACCGAGGCTGCGCTTGCCGCCGCTCGCATGGGCGTCAAGACGCTCCTGCTCACGCACAACATCGAAACGCTCGGCCAGATGAGCTGCAATCCGTCGATTGGCGGCATTGGCAAGGGCCATCTGGTCAAGGAAGTCGATGCGCTCGGCGGCGCCATGGCCGCTGCGACGGACGAGGGCGGGATTCAGTTCCGCATCCTCAATTCGTCCAAGGGCCCGGCGGTTCGGGCGACGCGCGCGCAGGCCGACCGCATTCTTTATAAGGCGGCGATCCGCCGCCGTCTCGAGAATCAGCCGAATCTGTGGCTGTTCCAGCAGGCCGTGGAAGACCTGATGGTCGAAGGCGACCGCGTAGTGGGCGCCGTCACGCAGGTGGGCATCCGCTTCCGCAGCCGTGCAGTCGTGCTGACGGCGGGGACTTTCCTCGACGGCAAGATCCACGTGGGCCTGAACAACTACACGGGCGGCCGCGCCGGCGATCCTGCTGCCGTGACGCTCTCGTCGCGCCTGAAGGAGCTGAAGCTGCCGCAGGGCCGCCTCAAGACGGGCACGCCGCCGCGTATCGACGGCCGCACGATCGACTTCTCGGTGCTCGAAGAGCAGCCGGGCGACCTCGATCCGGTGCCGGTGTTCTCGTTTCTCGGCCGCGCGGAGCAGCATCCGCGTCAGATTCCGTGCTGGGTCACGCACACGAACGAGCGCACGCACGACATTATCCGCGGCGGTCTTGACCGCTCGCCAATGTACACGGGCGTGATCGAAGGGGTAGGGCCGCGCTATTGCCCGTCCATCGAAGACAAGATTCATCGCTTCGCGTCGAAGGAATCACACCAGATCTTCCTCGAGCCGGAAGGCCTGACGACGAACGAGTTCTACCCGAATGGGATCTCCACGAGCCTGCCGTTCGATGTGCAGCTCGAACTCGTGCACTCGATGCGCGGCCTCGAGCACGCGCATATCCTGCGTCCGGGTTACGCAATCGAATACGACTACTTCGACCCGCGCGGCCTCAAGGCTTCGCTCGAAACCAAGGTGATCAACGGTCTGTTTTTTGCGGGCCAGATCAACGGCACGACGGGCTATGAAGAGGCGGCAGCACAAGGCCTGCTCGCCGGTATGAACGCAGGCCTGCAGGTGCAGGGCAAGGACGCATGGTGCCCGCGCCGCGATCAGGCGTACCTCGGCGTGCTGGTCGACGATCTGGTGACGCGTGGCGTCTCCGAGCCGTATCGCATGTTCACGAGCCGAGCCGAATACCGCTTGAGCCTGCGCGAAGACAATGCGGATATGCGCCTGACGGAGGTCGGCCGTGAGCTGGGCGTGATTGATGACGTGCGTTGGGACGCGTTCTGCCGCAAGCGCGACGCTGTTTCACGTGAAACAGAGCGTCTGAAGTCGACGTGGGTGAACCCCAAGACGCTTTCGGCCGAAGAAGCGACGGCGGTGCTTGGCAAGTCGATCGACCGGGAATACAACCTCGCGGATTTGCTGCGTCGCCCGGGCGTGAGCTATGACGGCGTGTGCAGTCTGCGCGAAGGCGCTTGCGCGCCGGAAACCCCGCTCGCTGATGACGAGGTTCTGCTCGCTCAGATCAAGGAGCAGATCGAAATTGGCATCAAATATCAGGGTTATATCGATCGCCAAGCCGACGAGATCGAGCGCAATGGCGCGCAAGAAAATACCCGTCTGCCGGAAAGCATCGATTACGCGGAAGTGCGCGGCCTGTCGTTCGAAGCGCGCCAGAAGCTGAGCCAGTTCCGCCCGGAGACGATCGGCCAGGCGTCGCGCATTTCGGGCATTACGCCCGCCGCGATCTCGCTGCTGATGGTTCACCTCAAGCGTGGCCTTGGCCGCCGACGCCAGAATCCGGGCGCTGCTGACGAAAGCGGCACCGACTCGACGCCGGTGGCGCAATGACGGGCCGCTCGAGGCAACCCGGCATTGCAGACCGCGACGCGCTGGCTCGCCTGCTGAAAGAGGGCGCAGAGGCGCTGGGCGTCGAACTCACCGAGCGGCAGCACGAGCAGTTGCTCGACTACGTCGCGCTGCTCGCGAAGTGGAACGCCGTGTATAACCTTACGGCGATCCGCGATCCGCGTCAGATGTTGATCCAGCATATTCTCGACTCGCTTTCGATCGTGCCGCATCTGCCGACGCGCGCCGACGCGACGGTGCTCGATGTCGGCTCCGGCGGCGGCCTGCCCGGCATCGTGCTCGCGATCGTGCGCCCGGACTGGCAGGTCACGCTCAACGATATCGTGCAGAAGAAGTCGGCGTTCCAGTCGCAGGCGAAGGCTGAACTCGCACTCGCGAACCTCTCGGTGGTGACCGGCCGGGTCGAATCGCTGCGTCCAGGCATGGAAGTACCGAAAAAATTCGATTTGATCGTGTCTCGGGCATTCGCGGATCTCGCCGATTTCGTTACACTGGCCCGTCATCTCGTTGTCGAAGGCGGCGCGATCTGGGCCATGAAGGGTGTGCACCCCGAAGACGAGATCGAGCGCTTGCCGACGGGCACGCGGGCGCTGAAGACGATCCGCCTGAGCGTGCCGATGCTCGATGCGGAGCGCCACCTGATCGAAGTGTCGGTTGAGCCGGTCACTGCGGCCTGAACCGGTCCGGCGATGGCCAATCGGCCGAATGGTGTGCGAGGCGGTCGCGTCGTAACGTAAGCAAACTTCTTAAGGTAGTAAAAGGGACACACGAAAGATGGCAAAAATCTTCTGCGTTGCGAACCAGAAGGGCGGCGTCGGCAAGACGACGACAACGGTCAATCTCGCCGCGAGCCTCGCATCGCAGGGACAACGTGTCCTTCTCATCGACCTCGACCCTCAGGGCAACGCCACGATGGGCAGCGGCATCGACAAGGCCGCGTGCGAGAACACGGTGTACGAGGTGCTCGTCGACGGTGTCACGGTGAACGCCGCGCGCACGCGGCCGGAGCAGGTGGGCTACGACGTGGTGCCGGCCAACCGCGAGCTGGCCGGCGCCGAGGTCGAACTGGTGACGGTCGAGCAGCGCGAGCGGCGCCTGAAGGCCGCGCTCGCCGAAGTCGACGCCGAGTACGACTTCGTACTCATCGACTGCCCGCCGGCGCTTTCGCTGCTCACGCTCAACGGCTTGTGCGCCGCCCATGGCGTGGTGATCCCGATGCAGTGCGAATACTTCGCGCTCGAAGGCCTTTCGGATCTCATCAATACGATTAAGCAGGTCCACGCGAACATGAATCGCGACCTGAAGGTGATCGGCCTTCTGCGCGTGATGTTCGACCCGCGCATCACGCTGCAGCAGCAGGTTTCCGAGCAGTTGAAGGAGCACTTCGGCGACAAGGTCTTCGACGCGGTGATCCCGCGCAACGTCCGGCTTGCTGAAGCACCCAGCTACGGCTTGCCGGGTGTGGTGTTCGATCGCGCCTCGCGCGGCGCACAGGCCTACGTGCAGTTCGGCGCGGAAATGATCGAGCGCGTGCGCGCACTCTGACGAGACTGGGGAAGCACGATGAATGCAGTAGCACGGAAGAAGGGGCTAGGCCGGGGCCTGGAGGCATTGCTCGGCGGCAGCGCGGACATCACCGAGGCGGTGAAGATCGACGGCGCGCCTAACTCGCTGCCGCTCACGCAGATGCAGGCCGGCAAGTACCAGCCGCGCACGCGCATGGACGAGGGCGCGCTCCAGGAGCTGGCCGCGAGCATTCGCGCACAGGGTCTGATGCAGCCGATTCTGGTGCGCCCGATTGCGACGGGGCGCTACGAAATCATCGCGGGGGAGCGACGCTTCCGTGCGGCGCACATCGCCGGCCTGACCGAAGTGCCGGTGCTCGTGAAGGACGTGCCCGACCAGGCCGCCGCCGCGATGGCGCTGATCGAGAACATCCAGCGCGAGGACCTGAATCCGCTGGAAGAGGCGCAGGGCATCCAGCGCCTGCTCGACGAGTTCAGCTTCACGCACGAGCAGGCGGCCGAATCCGTGGGACGCTCGCGCAGCGCGGTGTCGAACCTGCTGCGTCTGCTCAACCTCGCAGCGCCCGTGCAGACCATGCTGCTGGCCGGCGATCTCGACATGGGCCACGCCCGTGCGCTGCTCGCCGTGGACGCCGCCACGCAGATCACGCTGGCGAACCAGGTGGTCAACAAGCGGATGTCGGTGCGTGAAACGGAGAAGCTCGTTTCGGCCACGACGAAGGCCGCACCGGCAGTGAAGGCGAAGGCCGCTCACGACGGCGGGCGCGACACGCGCCGCCTCGAAGAGGAGCTGTCGGACCTGCTCGCCGCATCGGTGAAGATCAAGCTCGGCCGGCGCGGGCGAGGGCAGCTCACGGTCGACTTCGGCGACCTCGACGCGCTCGATGGCATCCTGCTGCGTCTGCGCGGCGAAACGGCGGCGTGATGGTCCTGATGCGGGCCGCCGCGGCTAACGCGCACGCCGGCGCATGAAGCCGGTGCGCGAATCGGAGCAGGGCGCGCGTGAGCCCTTGAACCTGCTGCGCCGCATCGGCGCATTTGCCGTTTCTGAGCCCGTGCTCGCGATTCTCGTCGTGGCGTTCGTGGCGTTGCAGATCTACGCGCCTCGTCCCATCGCCTCGCTGCCCGCACTGGTCGACTGGCAAACGGTGATGACCCTCGCGGGCCTGCTCATTCTGACGAAGGGTATCGAATATTCAGGACTGCTGACCTGGCTCGCGCACAAGCTCGTCCACCACATTCACTCGGAGCGCGGGCTCGCGCTGCTGCTCGTCGCGCTGGCAGCGGTGCTGGCGATGATTGTGACCAACGATGTGGCGCTTTTTGTCGTGGTGCCGCTCGTGCTGTCGCTCCACAAGCTCACGCCGCTGCCGCTCAAGCGCCTCGTGATCGTCATCGCGCTTGCCGTGAATGCAGGCTCGGTGCTCACGCCGCTCGGCAACCCGCAGAACCTGTTTCTCTGGCAGGCGAGCGGGGTGTCGTTCGGACGTTTCGTCGTGGGGCTCGCTCCGCTTTGCGCGTTTCTTATGGCGATGCTCATCGTGATCGCCGCGTTTCTTTTCAAGGCCACACCGCTCGATCTCTCGAAAGATGCCGCGCCGCAGCGCGTCGATCGCGCACTGGCGAGCGTGGCCGCGTTGCTCTTCGTCGCGTTCGTGCTGCTCGCCGATGCACACCACGCAGGCGTCGCGCTGGCCGCCGTCGCCGCGGGCTTTGTGGTGTGGCGCATTCGCATCGTGCTGAAGATCGACTGGCTGCTGCTGCTGATCTTCGTGCTGATGTTCATCGTCCTGCGCAGCGTGGCCGCGCTACCCGCCATTCATCACGCGCTGACGTCGCTGTCACTGCAAACGCCGATGCGCGCTTTTGCCGCAGGCGCGGTGCTGTCGCAGATCATTAGCAATGTTCCGGCCGCCATTGTGCTCGCGGGCTTCACACACGACTGGCGTGCGCTCGCGTTCGGCGTGAGCGTGGGGGGCTTCGGGGTCGCCATCGGCTCGCTAGCGAATCTCATCGCCGTGCGTCTATCCGGCCAGCGCGGCGTCTGGCTGCTGTTTCACCTGATCGCCGTGCCGTTCTGGATCGTGGCCTTTTTGGGCGGCGCGCTGCTGCTGCATCTGTTCTGACGCCACCGGTCCCACATCCTGGCGCATATCGCCGATTACGCGCCAGATGACCTCATATTTACCTGGTCCTCCTGAAGATCCATTCTTCCCTGCTTCGTCCCTTACAGTTACCGGTCACACCTTCGCGGCGTCGCGTTTCCCGCATCATGAAGTCGCATTTCACAGGTGTTATTGAAGGGCCTAAAGTCTTGAATTGCCTGCAACTATCGCTTACAATCGCCCGGATTTATTTGGTTGGCGATGCCGTAAGTGCGCTGTAATAAAACGCGTGCGAGGCGAATTTCCGGAATCAAGCGATGGTGGGTCAGAGGCCAGACGAAGCGCCGCAGGCGCATGAAGGGCCCGATGTACCGCCGGGCGAAGTCGGAGCATCCCGCCGGGGGCAGGATGCAGCGGCAGATAATTCCGGACGCGTTGATCACAACGTGCGCTGGGATGAGCTGGACGCCAGCCAGCAAGATAACAACGACATCGTTCCGCTCACCCGGGCCGAAGCCGAGCAGATCTTCGGCGCGCAGGTGAGTCGCCCATCGCGCGTCACGCCGTTTCGTGTCGTCGCGGCGCAAGTGGTTTTGTCCCTGGTTGCAACGTTGGCGTGGTGGCTGTTTTATAAGCCGCCGGGCAGTGCTGCGTTGTCGGCGTTCCTGGGCGGAGCGATCTGCTGGTTTCCCGGTGCGCTGTTCGCAGCGCGCCTGAAGCAGTTGAGTCGTGCCGGCACCGTGTTTAACTGGATGCTCGGTGAAGCCTTCAAGATGGGGGCGACGATTGCGATGTTCGTCGCCATCGCGTTCTGGTATCACGACGTGCAGTGGATTCCCTTGCTCGTCACGTACCTGATCGCACTAAAGACATACTGGATCGCGCTCGCGTGGCGCTGACCCACCCACATCGCGCCGCCTCAAGTCAGGGCGTCGAAGCGATGACGGTGGAAGTTAGCTGGCCGATGCGAAGCAGGTAAGACGCGATCCACGGCGGTGCGTTCCCGCAATACAGTATTGCGGCGGGAGCGGCCGAAAACGATTTTCGACAATTTGGGTGGCTTTAACGATATGGCAGCTAGCGAAGGAACGAGCGCACCGGGTCCGTCCGAGTACATTGCTCACCACTTGCAGAACTTTGCGACCTCGCACCAGACGTCGATCGTCGACTTCAGCGTCTGGAACATCGACACGTTGTTCTGGTCGATCCTGTGCGGCGTCGTGACTATCTTCATCCTGCGCCTCGCCGCGCGCAAGGCGACCCCGGGCGTACCGGGCCGCTTCCAGTGCGCCATCGAAATGCTGGTCGAGATGGTCGAGGACCAGTCCAAGTCCATCGTCCATGGCAACCGCGCATTCATCGCACCGCTCGCGCTGACCGTGTTCATCTGGGTCGCGCTCATGAACTCGCTCGACTTCATTCCGGTTGACCTGCCGGGCCGCGTGATCGGCTGGCTGGGTCTGTCCGAAGCACTGCCGCACCAGCGCATCGTTCCGACCGCCGACCTCAACGGCACGTTCGGCATCGCGCTCGGCGTGTTCGTGCTCATGATTTACTACAACCTCAAGATCAAGGGTCCTGGCGGCTTCGCACACGAGCTGCTCTCGGCCCCGTTCGGCGCGCATCCGCTGCTGTGGATCCCGAACCTTGCACTGAACATCATCGAGTTCGTCGCCAAGACGGTTTCGCTCGCCCTGCGGTTGTTCGGCAACATGTATGCAGGCGAGCTGCTGTTCCTGCTGATCGCGCTGCTGGGCGGTCTGTGGAGCTTCGGCGCGGACACGACGGTGCTTGGCTTCATCGGCCACGTGATTGCGGGCAGCGTCTGGGCGGTCTTCCACATCCTGATCGTTCTGCTGCAGGCGTTCATTTTCATGATGCTGACGCTGGTGTACATCGGCCAGGCACACGACAAGCACTAAGTGCTCGTCAAACCAGATTTGCAGTTTTAAATCCCCAGTTCCAGAAAATCTCAATAAGGAGTGATCATGCAAGCTTTCATCGCCAACATCCAGGGTTTCACGGCCATCGGTATCGGCATCATCATCGGCCTGGGTGCAATCGGCGCCTGTATCGGTATCGGCCTGATGGGCGGCAAGTACATCGAAGCCTGCGCACGTCAGCCTGAACTGATGAACCCGCTGCAGACGAAGATGTTCCTGCTGGCTGGTCTGATCGATGCGGCGTTCCTGATTGGCGTGGGTGTTGCAATGCTGTTCGCGTTCGCTAACCCGCTGCTCTCGAAGCTCGCGGGCTAAGTTCCCTGGAAGGTTGCGCCTGACCTATAACGGGTAGTGGGCGCATGGCGGAACGGGAGACGAGGCGCTGATCGAGTTCACAACCGATGAGCGCCTTGCCGTTTCAATTCCCCGGAATAGCAACGATTAAGGAAACACCGTGAATCTCAACGCAACCCTGTTTGCGCAAATGGTCGTGTTCCTGATCCTCGCGTGGTTCACGATGAAGTTCGTGTGGCCGCCGTTGATCAACGCCCTCGACGAGCGCTCGAAGAAGATCGCGGACGGCCTCGCCGCTGCGGAAAAGGGCAAGGCGGAACTCGAAGCGGCGCACAAGCGCGTCGGCGAAGAGCTCGCTACCGCCCGTAACGAGGGTCAAAGCCGTATCGCCGACGCTGAAAAGCGCGCGCTGGCCGTCGCAGAAGAAATCAAGGCCCAGGCACACGCCGAAGCGGCACGCATCATCGCCCAGGCGAAGGCCGACGCCGACCAGCAGGTCGTCAAGGCACGCGAAGTACTGCGCGCTGAAGTCGCCGCCCTCGCCGTGCAAGGCGCCGAGCAGATCCTGAAGCGCGAAGTCGATCAGTCGGCTCACGCCGAACTGCTGAATCAACTGAAAGCCGAGCTCTGATCATGGCCGAACTTGCAACCATCGCCCGCCCGTACGCAGAAGCATTGTTTGGCGTGGCCGAAGCTGGTGACACCGCCGCCTGGTCCACGCTCGTTTCGGAGCTGGCACAGGTTGCGGCCTTGCCCGAGGTGCAGTCGGTCGCGACGAGCCCGAAGGTGAGCCATGCCCAGGTCGCCGAGCTGCTGCTCGCGGCGGTGAAGTCGCCGGTCAAGGAATCGGCCGAGGTGAAGAACCTCGTGCAGATGCTGATCGAGAATCATCGCCTGGCACTGCTGCCGGAAATCCAGACGCAGTTCGAAGCGCTCAAGAACGCCAAGGCAGGTGCTGCTGACGCAGTGATCGTCAGCGCGTTCCCGCTCGAAGGCGCCCAGTTGAACGACCTCGTCGCCAGCCTCGAACGCAAGTTCAAATGCAAGCTGAAGCCGACCGTCGAGATCGACAACTCGCTGATCGGCGGCGTGCGCGTCACGGTCGGCGACGAAGTGCTCGATACCTCGGTCCGCGCGCGGCTCGCCAGCATGCAGGCGGCGTTGACCGCCTGAGCGCCTCGATTCTAAAAATCGGGCGCGGCGGCTGGCACGCAACAGAATTGAACATCAGGAGCGAATAATGCAACTCAATCCCTCTGAGATCAGCGAGCTGATCAAGAGCCGGATCCAGGGCCTTGAAGCGAGCGCAGACGTTCGCAACCAGGGCACCGTGATCTCCGTGACCGACGGTATCGTGCGTATCCACGGCCTGTCGGACGTGATGCAGGGCGAAATGCTCGAATTCCCGGGCAACACCTTCGGCCTCGCGCTGAACCTCGAGCGCGACTCGGTCGGCGCGGTGATTCTGGGCGAGTACGAGCACATCTCGGAAGGCGACATCGTCAAGACGACGGGCCGCATTCTCGAAGTGCCGGTTGGCCCCGAACTGATCGGCCGCGTGGTCGATCCGCTCGGCAACCCGATCGACGGCAAGGGCCCGGTCAACGCCAAGATGACCGACGCGATCGAAAAGATCGCTCCGGGCGTGATCTGGCGTGAAGGCGTGTCGCAGCCGGTGCAAACGGGTCTGAAGTCGATCGACTCGATGGTGCCGATCGGCCGTGGCCAGCGTGAGCTGATCATCGGCGACCGTCAGTGCGGCAAGACCGCAGTGGCCGTCGACACGATCATCAACCAGAAAGGCAAGGACCTCATCTGTATCTACGTCGCCATCGGTCAGAAGGCTTCGTCGATCCAGAGCGTGCTGCGCAAGCTCGAAGAAACGGGCGCGATCGAATACACGATCGTCGTTGCCGCTTCGGCTTCGGAATCGGCCGCGCTGCAGTACCTCGCGCCGTACGCCGGCTGCACGATGGGCGAATACTTCCGCGACCGCGGTCAAGACGCCCTGATCATCTATGACGACTTGACCAAGCAAGCCTGGGCATACCGTCAGATCTCGCTGCTGCTGCGCCGCCCGCCGGGCCGTGAAGCTTACCCCGGCGACGTGTTCTATCTGCACTCGCGTCTGCTCGAGCGCGCGGCGCGCGTGTCGGCCGACTACGTCGAGAAGTTCACGAACGGCGAAGTGAAGGGCAAGACGGGTTCGCTCACCGCACTGCCGATCATCGAAACGCAAGCCGGCGACGTGACCGCATTCGTTCCGACGAACGTGATCTCGATTACGGACGGCCAGATCTTCCTGGAAACCGACCTCTTCAACGCAGGCATCCGCCCGGCAATCAACGCCGGCGTTTCGGTGTCGCGTGTGGGTGGTGCGGCACAGACCAAGGTCGTGAAGAAGCTGTCGGGCGGTATCCGTACCGACCTCGCGCAGTACCGTGAACTGGCTGCATTCGCCCAGTTCGCATCGGACCTCGACGAAGCGACCCGCAAGCAGCTCGAGCGCGGCCGCCGCGTGACGGAACTGCTCAAGCAGCCGCAGTATCAGCCGCTGCAAGTGTGGGAACTGGCTGTTGCGCTGTTCTCGGCGAACAACGGCTACCTCGACGACATCGACGTCAAGGACGTCCTGCCGTTCGAAAAGGGCCTGCGCGAATACCTGAAGTCGAAGCACGCTGACCTCGTCGCGCGCATCGAGGACAAGAAGGACCTGTCGAAGGACGACGAGAACGCGCTCCACGCGGCTCTCAAGGACTTCAAGAAGTCCGGCGCATACTGATCCGTCCGGGAATCAATCACGATAAACGGACATTGAAGCGGCGCGGGGTTCGTTGAAACCCGCCTCGCTTCGATCAAGGAGCAAGCAATGGCTGGAATGAAGGAAATTCGCGGCAAGATCAAGAGCGTGCAAAACACGCGCAAGATCACCAAGGCGATGGAAATGGTCGCGGCGTCGAAAATGCGCCGTGCCCAGGAGCGCATGCGCGCCGCCCGCCCGTATGCCGACAAGGTCCGCGACATCGCTGCGCACATGAGCCGTGCGAACCCCGAGTACCGCCACCCGTTCATGGTGGAAAACACCGGTGCGAAGGTCGCAGGCGTGATTCTCGTCACGACCGACAAGGGTCTGTGCGGCGGGATGAACACCAACGTGCTGCGCGCGACGCTGCAGAAGTTCAAGGATCTGGAAGCATCCGGCACGTCGATCGAAGCAACTGCGATCGGCAGCAAGGGCCTCGGTTTCCTGAACCGTCTGCGCGCGAAGGTCGTCTCGAACGTTGTGCAACTCGGCGACACGCCGCACCTCGAAAAGCTGATCGGCGCGATCAAGGTGCAGCTCGACCAGTACTCGGAAGGCAAGCTTTCCGCCGTGTACCTCGCGTACACGCGCTTCGTCAACACGATGAAGCAGGAGCCGGTGATCGAGCAACTGCTGCCGCTGTCGGCCGAGCGTCTCGAAGCGAATGACGACGGCACGACGCCGAAGTCGGCGTGGGACTACATCTACGAGCCGGACGCGCAAACCGTCGTGGACGAACTGCTGGTGCGCTATGTCGAAGCCCTGGTCTATCAGGCCGTGGCGGAAAACATGGCTTCGGAGCAGTCGGCCCGTATGGTGGCGATGAAGGCGGCGTCGGACAATGCGAAGACGGTCATCAACGAACTGCAGCTTTCGTACAACAAGAGCCGCCAGGCCGCGATTACGAAGGAACTTTCGGAAATCGTCGGCGGCGCAGCAGCCGTCTGATAAGCGCGAACCGATTGCGAAACCGCGCCGGTGTGAGCCGGTGAGCGAGTGAAGAATTCAGGTATCTAAAGGAAAATCGATGAGTACAACTGCTTTGGTAGAAGGCAAGATCGTACAGTGCATCGGCGCGGTGATCGACGTGGAATTCCCGCGCGAGACCATGCCGAAGATCTACGACGCGCTGATTCTCGAAGGGTCGGAACTGACCCTGGAAGTGCAGCAGCAGCTGGGCGACGGCGTTGTCCGCACCATCTGTCTGGGTTCGGCTGACGGCCTGCGCCGCGGCACCGTGGTCAAGAACACGGGCAACCCCATCCGCGTGCCGGTCGGCAAGCCGACCCTCGGCCGTATCATGGACGTGCTCGGCCGTCCGATCGACGAAGCGGGCCCGATCGTGAGCGAAACGACGCGCTCGATCCACCAGAAGGCTCCGGCGTTCGACGAGCTGTCGCCGTCGGCGGAACTGCTCGAAACCGGCATCAAGGTGATCGACCTGATCTGCCCGTTCGCAAAGGGCGGCAAGGTGGGTCTGTTCGGCGGTGCTGGCGTGGGCAAGACCGTCAACATGATGGAGCTCATCAACAACATCGCCAAGGAACACGGTGGTTTCTCCGTGTTCGCCGGCGTGGGCGAGCGTACCCGTGAGGGCAACGACTTCTACCACGAAATGAAGGACTCGAACGTTCTCGACAAGGTCGCGCTGGTGTACGGCCAGATGAACGAGCCGCCGGGCAACCGTCTGCGCGTCGCGCTGACCGGTCTGACGATGGCCGAGCACTTCCGTGACGAAGGCCTCGACGTGCTGTTCTTCGTCGACAACATCTACCGTTTCACGCTGGCTGGCACGGAAGTGTCGGCACTGCTCGGCCGTATGCCGTCTGCAGTGGGCTATCAGCCGACGCTGGCTGAAGAAATGGGCAAGCTGCAAGAGCGCATCACGTCGACCAAGAAGGGCTCGATTACGTCGGTTCAGGCCGTGTACGTCCCTGCGGACGACTTGACCGACCCGTCGCCGGCTACGACCTTCGGCCACCTGGACGCAACCGTCGTGCTGTCGCGTGACATCGCCTCGCTGGGTATCTACCCGGCAGTCGACCCGCTCGACTCGACCTCGCGCCAGATCGACCCGAACGTGATCGGCGAAGAGCACTACTCGATCACGCGCGGCGTGCAGCAAACCCTGCAGCGCTACAAGGAACTGCGCGACATCATCGCGATTCTGGGCATGGACGAACTGTCGCCGGAAGACAAGCTGACCGTCGCCCGCGCTCGCAAGATCCAGCGTTTCCTGTCGCAGCCGTTCCACGTCGCGGAAGTCTTCACGGGCTCGCCGGGCAAGTACGTGCCGCTGAAGGAAACGATTCGCGGCTTCAAGATGATCGTTGGCGGCGAATGCGATCACCTGCCGGAGCAGGCGTTCTACATGGTCGGCACGATCGACGAAGCCTTCGAAAAGGCCAAGAAGATCCAGTAAGGGTTGAGTTGCAGGCAACAAGGCGCGGCGCTTCATTCGTGAGGCGCATCGCCTTCGCAACCCACTCAAGCTGTGCATGGGACCGGAGTAAGCGCTAAAGCGCCAACTCCGATCGACACAGGAGTCGACACATATGGCAGCAACCATCAAGGTAGACGTCGTCAGCGCCGAAGAGAGCATCTTCGACGGCCAGGCGAAGTTCGTCGCGCTTCCGGGCGAGGCGGGCGAGCTGGGCATTCTGCCGGGCCACACGCCGCTCATCACGCGTATTCGTCCGGGCGCCGTGCGCATCGTGGCGGAAGACGGCGGTGAAGAGTTCGTGTTCGTCGCCGGCGGCATTCTCGAAGTGCAGCCGGGCGCCGTCACGGTGCTCGCCGACACCGCGATCCGCGGCAAGGATCTCGACGAGGCGAAGGCCACGGAAGCGCGCAAGCGCGCTGAAGAGACGCTGCAGAACGCGGGCTCGAACCTCGAGTACGCCACCGCCCAGGCCGAGCTGGCCTACGCGGTCGCGCAGCTCGCGGCGATCCAGCGCCTGCGCAAAATGAACCAGCACTAATCGGTTCTCGTACGCGCGCCCTTGTGGCGCCGCGTTCGAAGCGAAAAGGGCTCCCCAACCGGGGAGCCCTTTTTGCATTTGCGCGCCGCTGAGCGGGCACGGCCCAATGGCATCGCGCTGAAAAACACGGCATAAATGCCGTGGGCCACGGTGGTCGACAAAAACGCTCTGACATACTTGACGTTTACGGAAAGGTAATGCCAAATCATGCGTTCGCAGCCGGCCCAGACCCTGCGGGTAAGACTTGATGCCGCCCCCGGGAAAGCCGGTGGCACAATGGTTTTCAAATTCATTTCAAACGCGGGAGTGACGCTCCCCAGGAGACAGCCATCATGGCAATCGACGCAGCAGGCGCGCGCGCCGCGCCCGGTGTACATGAGCCGCTCATCGCGCCGAAAGACGGGCTTTCCTACGTGCGAGGCACGACCGACGTGCCGCTCAGCGACGCGACCCTCGGCACGTTCCTGCAGGAGACCGCGAACCGGGTTCCCGAGCGGCCTGCCGTGGTGTTCCGCGAGCAGGGTATCCGCTGGAACTGGCGCGAGTTCGCCGCCGAAGTGGACGTGCTCGCAGCCGGCTTCGCCGAGCTAGGCATCGTCAAGGGGGATCGCGTCGGCATCTGGTCGCCCAATCGCGTCGAGTGGTTGCTCACCCAGTTTGCGACCGCGCGGATCGGTGCGGTGCTCGTCAACATCAATCCCGCCTATCGCCTCGCCGAACTCGAATACGCGCTGAACAAGGTCGCCTGCAAGGCGATCGTCTCGGCCGAGAGCTTCAAGACCTCGAAGTATCTGGAGATGCTGCAGACGCTCGCCCCCGAGCTTGCGAGCGCCACGCCCGGCCAGTTGCAGGCCGCGCGCCTGCCCGAACTGCGCGCGGTCGTGCGCATGTGCGACACAGCCACGCCCGGCATGCTCTGCTTTAGCGAACTCGTGGAGATGGGCCGTGAGCGCATCGCCCGCGACGGCACGGCGTGGCTCGACGCGATCAACGCGACGCTATCGCCCGACGAGGCCATCAACATCCAGTTCACGAGCGGCACGACCGGCAATCCGAAGGGCGCGACGCTCACGCACCGCAACGTGCTCAACAACGGGCGTTTCATTGCCCAGGCGATGCGCCTCACGGAAGAAGACTCGCTCTGCATTCCGGTGCCGCTCTATCACTGCTTCGGCATGGTGCTCGCGGTACTCGCGTGTGTATCCGTTGGCGCGAACATGGTGTTCCCGGGCGAGGCTTTCGATCCGCGCGCGACGCTCGAAGCCGTCTCGGAAGAGGGCTGCACGGCATTGCACGGCGTGCCCACGATGTTCATCGCGGAACTCGATCATCCGGAGTTCGCGCGCTTCGATCTTTCGAAGCTGCGCACGGGCATCATGGCCGGCTCGCCGTGCCCGATCGAGACGATGAAGCGCGTGGTCTCGAAGATGCATCTCGCCGAAATCACGATCGCCTACGGCATGACGGAAACGAGCCCGGTGTCGTTCCAGAGTTCGACCACCGACCCGCTCGACAAGCGCACGACCACGGTGGGCCGCATTCAGCCGCATCTCGAAGTGAAGATCGTCGACGCGCTCGGCAATACTGTGCCGGTGGGCGAAACGGGCGAGCTGTGCACGAAGGGCTATTCGGTGATGCAGGGCTACTGGGGCGACGCAGAGAAGACGGCCGAGTCGATCGTCGATGGCTGGATGCATACGGGCGATCTCGCGACGATCGACGCCGAAGGCTACTGCAACATCGTCGGCCGTCTCAAGGACATGCTCATCCGCGGTGGCGAGAACATCTATCCGCGAGAGATCGAAGAGTTTCTGTTCCGCCACCCGAAGGTGCAGTCGGCGCAGGTGTTCGGCGTCCCCGATGCGAAGTACGGCGAGGAAGTGTGCGCGTGGATCGTGCTGCGTCCGGGCGAAGCGGCAACGGCGGAGGAGATTCAGGCGTTCTGCCAGGGGCAGATTGCGCACTACAAGATCCCGAAGTACATCCGCTTCGTCGACGAACTGCCGATGACCGTGACGGGCAAAGTGCAGAAGTTCGTGATGCGCGCGCGCATGATCGACGAACTCAAGATCAGCGAGCAGAAGACGGCTTGATACGTGGTTTGATGCCATGCCGCGGCGGGCGATGGATGGCGCCGCGGCAGCTTTTCAGCGCGCGCCAAAAATAGTCGGGAAACCGAACGATTGTCTGGCGCTGGAGGAGTGGGAGTCGAACGATGCCTGTTGAATAACGAAACGTACAGGCGAAAAAAAAGCGGGCCTGGAGCCCGCTAAAAACCACACGCTACGGGGTTAGCGCGAGGAGACCAAAGGAGGAGCCGGGTCATGAAACGTCTTCGACGCCGGTCACGGCTCCAACAAGGATGCCCCTCGAGAGGGCTTCGGCGTAGGGCCGACCGGCTGGTGTTTTGTGTCCGCTCACACTGGCACCGCGCCACATCCGTGTTGAAACCGTTGAAGGCATTGTGGGCGAATTAAGATAGGTTCGCGGTAACAAAGTGTTTCAGGTTGTAACGCCCGTCAGATAAGGCTCTGCGGCGCTTTTTGCCATCCTGAGCGTTTCGCGGAAGTCATTTTTACCGCTATTTTTCGCGGCTGTTTGACAGCCTTGACGGCAATTCGCGCTCGCGGATTCGAATTGCATGAAGGAAGGCCCACGGTATGGGCCTTTTACGCACGACGCGCACCGTACAGAATTACCGGCTGCGCACATGCGCAATGCGTCGACATTGCGCTCGTGCGCGAAATGCAAACTTTGCGCGCCGCGTGTCACCCCATCTTCTGCAACTCATCGTAGCAATTCGAAGGGCCATAACAATGCGGCGCGATTCAACACCTCACTTCAGCCACTTGTCGGAGATTGCCTGATATTCGCCGCTCGCGCGCGCAAGGTGCAGCCACTGATCGACATACTGCTGGAACGCCACGTCGCCGCGCGGCACCATCCACGCTTTCTCGCCGTATTGAAAGGGCTTGTCGGGATGCACCGAGCACAGGCCCGGATTGAGCTTCTGCTGCAGCATGGTCTCGGAGGCGTCGGTCACCATCACGTCGGCTTTGCCCGCGAGGATCTGTTTGAAGATCGTCACGTTGTCCGGATACATGATGAGATTCGCATGCGGCAGGAACTGCTTCGCGAAGCGCTCGTTCGTGCCGCCAGGATTCATGATCACGCGCACCGAAGGCTGGTTGATCTGCGCAACGGTCTGGTACTTCTTGACGTCTTCACATCGCACGATCGGCGTCTTGCCGTCGACCTGATAAGCCTCGGTAAAGAACGCGCGCTTCTGGCGTTCGAGCGTCGTTGAGACACCGCCCACCGCAACGTCGCATTTCGCGAGGAAGTCGTTCATGAGGTTCGACCACGACGTCTTCACGAACTCGGCCTTCACGCCCAGCGACTTCGCAAGCGACTGGGTCATGTCGATGTCGATGCCTTCGAACGTGCCGTCCTGCCTGTAGAACGAGTAGGGCTTGTAGTCGCCGGTCGTGCAGGCGCGCAGCGTGCCGCGCGCGATGATTTCGTCGAGGCGCGAAGGGGCGGTGGCGGTCTGCGCACCGTTGGCGGCTGTGCCGGCGGACTGGCTCGTGGCGCACGCGCTCAGCAAAGCGGCGCTAACGATCGTCAGGCCGAGGACGGCTTTTTTCATCGTGTCTCCAGATCTGGTTTTGATTGATGTAATGTTTTGGAAAGCCGTCTGATGATAGTCCTCGCGTACGCGGCAGATAAGCGCGGACTTACCTGGGTAGGCAACGACCTATACTTCAGTGTCGTTGCGCTGTTTGATCCCACCCATCAGCGGCATGGCGCGGCGCACGCTCCGGTAAAATGCCCGCTTGCTTCCGAACCTTGGCGCGACTTCGCGCATCCAGCACGTGGCCCACACTCTCCTGAACGACACCTTCCTGCGCGCGCTGCTGCGCCAGCCGACCGAGTACACGCCGATCTGGCTGATGCGCCAGGCAGGCCGCTATCTGCCCGAGTACAACGCCACGCGCAGCCGCGCTGGCAGCTTCCTCGGCCTCGCGAAGAATCCCGATTACGCGACCGAGGTCACGCTGCAGCCGCTCGAGCGCTATCCGCTCGACGCCGCGATCCTGTTCTCCGACATCCTCACGATTCCGGACGCGATGGGCCTCGGCCTCTCGTTCCAGGCGGGCGAAGGGCCGAAGTTCGCGCACCCCGTGCGCACTGAAGAAGACGTGGCGCGACTCGCCGTGCCGGATATCGACGCGACGCTCGGCTACGTGACCGACGCCGTGCGCGAAATTCGCCGCGCGCTCACCAACGCTGAAGGGCGCCAGCGTGTGCCGCTGATCGGCTTTTCGGGCAGCCCGTGGACGCTTGCCTGCTACATGGTCGAGGGCGGCGGCTCGGACGACTTCCGCACCGTGAAGTCGATGCTGTACGCGCGCCCGGACCTCATGCAGCGCATTCTCGAAGTCAACGCGCAGGCAGTGGCGGCCTATCTGAACGCGCAGATCGAAGCCGGTGCGCAGGCCGTGATGATCTTCGACACCTGGGGCGGCGCGCTCGCGGACGGCGCGTATCAGCGCTTCTCGCTCGCGTACATCGCGCAGGTGGTGGCGCAGCTCAAGCGCGAGCACGATGGCGAGCGCGTGCCTGTGATCACGTTCACGAAGGGCGGCGGGCTCTGGCTCGACGAAATCGCCAATACGGGCGTGGACGCCGTTGGCCTCGACTGGACCGTCAACCTTGGCCGCGCGCGCGAGCGCGTGGGCGAGCGCGTGGCGCTCCAGGGCAATCTCGACCCCACGGTGCTGTTCGCTTCGCCGGCCGCGATTCGCGAGCAGGCGCGCGCGGTACTGGACAGCTTTGGCGCGCACCCGGGTCACGTGTTCAACCTCGGCCACGGCATTTCGCAGTTCACGCCGCCCGAAAGCGTGGCCGAACTCGTGGACGAAGTGCATCGTCACAGCCGCGCGATTCGCGCGACCGGCGCGTGACTTTTTTGGTGCGTCGCAGCAAGCTGGGCTCCGGGCGTCAGGGTATGACCGGGCTCAAGAGGCCATCCAGACGCCATCGCGGTCCTGTCAAGACTTGACTTATACACACTTGCCTCGTTGCGGCGCGCAAGAGGGAAAGGTTGTCGCAGGCGCCCGTTCAGGTCTGCGCAGAATCAATCAGACCCTTGACAGACAAGGCTTTCGGCGCTCCACGGCGCTCTGTGCGGTATCCCACATAACGACCACGCGCCGGCGCGCTGCGGTGGCGGCCGGGAAGTTCTCAACAAAGTTATCCACAGGCGCAGATTCGGGGGCGCGATTGTTCTGCGGAATCCAAAACTTAGCGCGAAATCTAAAGTATTACTTTAGGTTTGCGTGTCTGTGCGCTAGCGTACGGAACTTCCCTGGGAGTCAGGCATGACAGGGCAGTACGTGCGCGTGGCGCTGGACCATCCATTGGATGCGCTCTACGACTATCGCTATGGCCTCGACAGCGCGCCCGAGCCCGGCATGCTCGTGCGCGTGCCGTTCGGGCGTCGCGACGTGGTCGGCCTGATCTGCGAAGTGAACGCTCACAGCGACGTGCCCGCGAACAAGCTCCGTGACGTGAGCGCGGTATGCGCCGCCTGTCCGCCGCTTTCGGCGCAGTGGCTCGCGCTGGCCGGCTTTGCCGCCGACTACTATCAGCGGGGTCTGGGCGAGGTCGCCTTGCCGGCGCTGCCGCAGGCGTTGCGCGATCCGTCGCGCTGGGCGCGCCTGCTCGCCCCCGAGGAGCGCTACCGTCTGTCGCCGCAAGGGCGCGCCGCGCTGCCCGACGCCTTGCCGGCGCGCGCCCAGGCGCTGCGCCGTCTCGCGCAGGCGCTTGCCGACGCCGGCGAACTCGACGCCGCCGCGGCCCGCGCGCTGCATCCCAAGGCGATTGCGACGCTCGAAGCCTGGTGCGAAGCCGGCTGGGTCGAGCATGAATCCATCGAGTTCGGCACGGCCGCAAGCGTGGCCCACAACGCCGCGCAGACTATCGCCGTGGTGGAAGTCCCGCGCCTGAGCGACGAGCAGGCCGACGCCGTGGAAGCCATCGGCGCGGCGAGCGGCTTCGCGCCCTTCCTGTTGCACGGCGTGACGGGCAGCGGCAAGACCGAGGTCTATCTGCGCGCGCTCGCGGCGCTGCTCGAGCGCGACCCGGGCGCCCAGGCGCTCGTGCTGGTCCCGGAAATCAATCTCACGCCGCAGTTCGAGGCGGCCTTTCGCACGCGCTTCGCGGCCACGCTCGCCGACGAGGCCATCGTCACGCTTCACAGCGGCCTCGCGGAAGGCGAGCGCGCCCGCAACTGGCTCGCGGCGCACACGGGCCGCGCACGCATCGTGCTCGGCACGCGGCTCGCGGTGCTGGCCTCGCTGCCGCGTCTCGCGATGCTCGTGGTCGACGAGGAGCACGACCCCGCCTACAAGCAGCAGGAAGGGCTGCGCTACTCGGCGCGCGACCTCGCGGTATGGCGTGCCAAGCAGCTGGGCGTGCCGGTCGTGCTGGGCTCGGCCACGCCGTCGCTCGAAAGCTGGTGGCAGGCCGAGCAGGGCCGCTACACGCGCCTCACGCTCTCGCGCCGCGCGATTGCCGACGCGGTGCTGCCCACCGTCAAGCTGATCGATCTCGAAGAGGAGCGTCGGCGCGGCCGCGCTTCGTTCGAAGGGCTCTCCGGGCCTTTGGTCACGGCGATGAAGGCTCGGCTCGAGCGCGGCGAGCAGAGCCTCGTGTTCCTGAACCGTCGCGGTTACGCACCCACGCTCGCGTGCGACGCCTGCGGCTGGGTGGCGGGCTGCCCGCGCTGCAGCGCGTACGTCGTGCTGCACAAGCCTGAGCGCGCGCTGCGCTGCCATCACTGCGGCTGGGAATCGCGCATTCCGCATTCGTGTCCCGAGTGCGGCAACGTCGACATCGCGCCGATGGGGCGCGGCACGCAGCGCATCGAGGAGGCGCTCGCGAGCGCGGTGCCGGGCGCGCGGGTGCTGCGCATCGACGCCGACAGCACGCGCCGCAAGGGCAGCGCGCAGGCGCTTTTCTCCGACGTGCACGCGGGCGAAGTCGACATCCTGGTGGGCACGCAGATGATCGCAAAGGGGCACGACTTCCAGCGCGTGTCGCTCGTTGGCGTGCTGAACGCCGACAATGCGCTCTTTTCACATGATTTCCGGGCCGGCGAGCGCCTGTTCGCGCAGTTGATGCAGGTGAGCGGGCGGGCGGGGCGCGCCGGACTGGCCGGCGAGGTGCTCGTGCAGACGCGCTATCCGCGCCACGCGCTCTATCACGCGCTGGCGCGCCAGGACTATGTGGGGTTTGCGAATACGCAGGTCGCGGAGCGGCGCGACGCGCACCTGCCGCCGTTCGTCTATCAGGCGTTATTGCGCGCCGAAGGGCGCACGCTGGAGGCGGCGCTGGCGTTTCTCGCCCAGGCCGCGGAGGCGCTCACCGGGATTCCGGGCGCCGAGCGTGTCATGGCCTACGACGCGGTGCCGCTCACCATCGTGAAGGTGATGAACGTGCATCGCGCGCAACTGCTCGTGGAAAGCCAGTCGCGTGCCGCGCTGCAGGCAACGCTGCGCGCGTGGCAGCCCGCGCTGCGCGCGTTGCGCGGCGTGCTGCGCTGGAATCTCGAAGTCGATCCGCTCGACATCTAGCAGCGGACAGCAGCCGGCCTGACCCCGTTGCCGCAACAGCGGGGCCACTCGGCATCAACTTCCCGTTTCCTGCCTCACTGGCCGACGGTATCGGCCACTTCCCTGCGCGCCGCGCGCTTCAAGCTCATGCGGCGTTCATCCGGCGCCGTCGCGCCGCGCATGAACAGCACGGCGCACATGGCGCACATCGTCCAGATCCCTGCGATTACCAGCAGCTTTTCCATTTTCCGGTCCCTACGCTCTTTCTTGTGATCAACAACCCCCGCTCTGTTTGTATAACGGCACGGCCGCGGAATCGATTAGGGTTGTCCAGCGTGTTGTTGGGCCAGGGAAAATACCGAGCGCAACCCGTGCGGCCCGGTGGGCGGACATCGGCCGCAAACCCAGGCTGCACAAGGCCTCAACCGTGGTGCAACCATTTTGAGAGAGTGGTTGCACCTTTTTATTGGTAGGGTTACGATTCGCCAACTTTTTGGTCACCGCCGGTGCGGGTCTGCCGGCATACGAAGGAAACATGGCTAGCACCACACTTGGCGTCAAAGTCGACGATCTCCTCCGCTCCCGCCTCAAGGACGCCGCCACGCGGCTCGAGCGCACGCCGCACTGGCTCATCAAGCAAGCCATCTTTGCCTATCTCGAGAAAATCGAGCACGGCCAGCTGCCTCCGGAACTCAATGGCCATGTCGGTGCGACCGATCTCGCCGAAGGTGCTACCGCTGACGACGACGAAGCGGCATCGCACCCGTTCCTCGAATTCGCGCAAAACGTGCAACCGCAGTCGGTGCTGCGCGCGGCCATCACGGCCGCGTACCGCCGTCCGGAGCCAGAGTGCGTGCCGTTCCTGATCGGCGAAGGGCGCCTGCCGGCCAACCTCACGGGCGACGTGACGAAGCTCGCCACGAAGCTCGTGGAAACGCTGCGCGCGAAAGGCACGGGCGGCGGTGTGGAAGGGCTGATTCACGAGTTTTCGCTGTCCAGCCAGGAAGGCGTGGCGCTGATGTGCCTCGCCGAAGCGTTGCTGCGCATTCCCGACCGCGCCACGCGCGACGCGCTCATTCGCGACAAGATCAGCAAGGGCGACTGGAAATCGCACGTGGGCCACGCGCCGTCGCTGTTCGTGAACGCCGCCACGTGGGGCCTCATGATCACCGGCAAGCTCGTCACGACGAACAGCGAGACCGGTCTGTCGTCGGCGCTCACGCGCATGATCGGCAAGGGCGGCGAGCCGCTGATCCGCAAGGGCGTGGACATGGCCATGCGCCTGATGGGCGAGCAGTTCGTCACGGGCGAGAACATCTCCGAGGCGCTGGCCAACAGCCGCAAGTTCGAAGCGCGCGGTTTCCGCTACTCGTACGACATGCTCGGCGAAGCCGCGACGACGGAAGCCGATGCCCAGCGCTACTACGCCTCGTACGAGCAGGCGATCCACGCCATCGGCAAGGCCGCGGGCGGCCGCGGCATCTACGAAGGCCCGGGCATCTCGATCAAGCTCTCCGCGCTGCACCCGCGCTACTCGCGCGCGCAGCAGGAACGCACGATGGGCGAGCTGCTGCCGCGCGTGCGCGCACTCGCCGTCCTCGCTCGCCGCTATGACATCGGCCTCAATATCGACGCCGAAGAAGCCGACCGCCTCGAACTCTCGCTCGACCTGCTCGAAGCGCTCTGCTTCGATCCGGAACTCGCGGGCTGGAACGGCATCGGCTTCGTGGTGCAGGCTTACCAGAAGCGCTGCCCGTTCGTGATCGACTACATCGTCGATCTCGCGCGCCGCAGCCGTCACCGCATCATGGTGCGCCTCGTGAAGGGCGCCTACTGGGATACGGAAATCAAGCGCGCCCAGGTGGATGGCCTCGAAGGCTACCCCGTGTACACGCGCAAGATCTACACGGACGTGTCGTACCTCGCCTGCGCGAAGAAGCTGCTCGGCGCGCCTGATGCCGTGTATCCGCAGTTCGCCACGCACAACGCGTACACGCTCTCGGCGATCTATCACCTCGCGGGCCAGAACTACTATCCCGGCCAGTACGAATTCCAGTGCCTGCACGGCATGGGCGAGCCGCTGTACGAAGAAGTCACGGGCCCGCTCTCGCAGGGCAAGCTCAACCGTCCGTGCCGCGTCTACGCGCCGGTCGGCACGCATGAAACGCTGCTCGCGTATCTCGTGCGGCGTCTGCTCGAAAACGGCGCGAACACGTCGTTCGTGAATCGTATCGCCGATGCCTCCGTGCCGGTCGCCGAGCTGGTCACGAACCCCATCGACGACGCCGCCAAGGTCGTGCCGCTCGGCGCGCCGCACGCGAAGATTCCGCTGCCGCGAGAGCTGTACGGCAGCGAGCGCTTCAATTCGATGGGCCTCGATCTCTCGAACGAGCATCGTCTCGCGTCGCTTTCGTCGGCGCTGCTGGCTAGCGCGCATCATCCGTGGCGCGCCGCGCCGATGCTCGCCGACACCGATATCGCAGACAGCGCTGCACGCGACGTGCGCAACCCCGCCGATCATCGCGATCTCGTCGGGACCGTGGCGGAAGCCACGAGCGAGCACGTGAGCGCCGCGCTCTCGCACGCCGTGGCCGCCGCGCCGATCTGGCAGGCCACGCCCGTCGAAGCGCGCGCCGATTGCCTCGCACGCGCCGCCGATCTGCTCGAAGCGCAAATGCATACGCTGATGGGCCTGATCGTGCGTGAAGCGGGCAAGTCGCTGGCAAACGCCGTGGCCGAAATCCGCGAAGCGATCGACTTCCTGCGCTATTACTCCACGCAGATCCGCGAAGAGTTCTCGAACGACACGCATCGCCCGCTCGGCCCCGTGGTGTGCATCAGCCCGTGGAACTTCCCGCTCGCGATTTTCATGGGCCAGGTGGCGGCCGCGCTCGCAGCCGGCAACACGGTGCTCGCGAAGCCCGCTGAACAAACGCCGCTGATCGCCGCGCAAGCGGTGCGCATCCTGCGCGAAGCCGGCGTGCCGGCGGGCGCGGTGCAACTGCTGCCGGGCAACGGCGAAACCGTGGGCGCGGCGCTCGTCGCCGATCACCGCACGCGTGCCGTGATGTTCACGGGCTCGACCGAAGTCGCGCGCCTCATCAACAAGACGCTTTCCGAGCGACTCGACTCCGAAGGCCGCCCGATTCCGCTGATCGCCGAAACCGGCGGCCAGAACGCGATGATCGTCGATTCGTCGGCGCTCGCGGAGCAGGTCGTGGCCGACGTGCTGCAAAGCGCGTTCGACTCGGCCGGCCAGCGCTGTTCCGCGCTGCGCGTGCTGTGCCTGCAGGACGACGTGGCGGACCGCACGCTCGAAATGCTCACGGGCGCGATGAAGGAACTCGCGGTGGGCAACCCCGACCGCCTCTCGACCGACGTCGGCCCCGTGATCGACATCGACGCGAAGCGCGGTATCGATACGCACGTCGCCGGCATGCGCGAAAAGGGCCGCAAGGTCCAGCAGATGCCGACGCCCGACACCTGCGCGCAAGGCACGTTCGTGCCGCCCACGCTCATCGAGCTCGACAGCCTCGACGAACTCAAGCGCGAAGTGTTCGGCCCGGTGCTGCACGTAGTGCGCTATCGCCGCAGCCAGCTCGACAAGCTGCTCGAGCAGATCCGCGCAACGGGCTACGGCCTCACGCTCGGCATTCACACGCGTATCGACGAAACGATCGCGCACGTGATCGGCCGCGCGCACGTAGGCAACATCTACGTGAACCGCAACGTGATCGGCGCGGTGGTGGGCGTGCAGCCATTCGGCGGCGAAGGCCTCTCGGGAACGGGTCCGAAGGCGGGTGGCGCGCTGTATCTTTCGCGTCTGCTCGCGAAGCGTCCGGCTGGTTTGCCGAAGTCGCTCGCGGATGTGCTCGTCGTCGACGCGCCGCAAGGTCCTGAAGGCAACGGCGCGCCGCAATCGGCCCAGTCCGCGCTCACGACGCTGCGCGACTGGCTCATTGCCGAGCGCGAGCCCGCGCTCGCGGCACGCTGCGACGGCTACCTCGAATACGTGCTCGCGGGCGCCACGGCGGTTCTGCCGGGCCCGACGGGCGAGCGCAACACCTACACGCTTTCGGCGCGCGGCACGGTGCTGTGCGTGTCATCGACGGCCACGGGCGCCCGCGCGCAACTCGCCGTTGCGCTCGCAACGGGCAACCGCGCGCTGTTCCAGGGCGCGGCAGGCGAAGCGCTGGTGAGCGCATTGCCGGCGGCACTGAAGGCGCACGTGGCGATCAAGAAGACGGCGGATGCCGACTTCGACGCAGTCCTCTTCGAAGGCGACAGCGACGAGCTGCTCGCACTCGTGAAGGAAGTGGCCAAGCGTCCTGGCCCGATCGTCTCGGTGCAGGGCGTGGCAGCGCACGCGCTCGCCAACGGCGATGAAGATTACGCTCTCGAACGACTGCTCGCGGAACGTTCGGTCAGCGTGAATACGGCAGCAGCAGGCGGTAATGCAAATTTGATGACGATCGGTTAAGCACAAGCGATACTGTCGGTCGTCTCAAGACAAGGAAGCGGCAAGGCCCATAGAAACCGAAGCCGCTCGTTTGATACCTGGTACCAAGGAGAAGCAATGCAACACACGATGAAGCAGCTGGCAGGCGCAACGCTTGTTGCCGCCCTGTCGCTGGCGGGGACTGCGCACGCACAACAAGCCGAAGACGTGAAGATCGGTTTCGCCGGTCCGATGACGGGTGCGCAGGCGCACTATGGCAAGGACTTCCAGAACGGCATCACGCTCGCAGTCGAAGACATGAACGCGACGAAGCCCGTGATCGGCGGCAAGCCGGTTCACTTCGTGCTCGACTCGGCCGACGATCAGGCCGACCCGCGCACGGGCACGACGGTCGCGCAGAAGCTCGTCGACGACGGCATCAAGGGCATGCTCGGTCACTTCAACTCGGGCACGACGATCCCGGCTTCGCGCATCTACGCGAACGCAGGCATCCCGCAGATCGCCATGGCGACGGCGCCTGAGTACACGCAGCAAGGCTTCAAGACGACGTTCCGCATGATGACCTCGGACACGCAGCAGGGTTCGGTCGCAGGCACGTTCGCAGTGAAGAGCCTCGGCATGAAGAAGATCGTCGTGATCGACGACCGCACGGCTTACGGCCAGGGTCTCGCCGACGAGTTCTCGAAGGCTGCGAAGGCTGCGGGCGGCAACATCATCGACCGTGAATACACCAACGACAAGGCCGTCGACTTCAAGTCGGTCCTGACGAAGGCGAAGGCGATGAATCCCGACCTGGTCTATTTCGGCGGCGCGGATTCGCAAGCGGCACCGATGGTCAAGCAGATGAAGTCGCTGGGCGTCAAGGCCCCGCTGATGGGCGGCGAAATGGTTCACACGCCGACCTTCCTGCAGATCGCGGGTGACGCGGCGAACGGTACGGTGGCGTCGCTCGCCGGCCTGCCGCTCGACCAGATGCCGGGTGGCAAGGACTACGTCGCGAAGTACAAGAAGCGCTTCGGCGAAGACGTGCAGACGTACTCGCCGTACGCCTACGACGGCGCAATGGCGATGTTCGACGCCATGAAGAAGGCCAACTCGACGGATCCGGCGAAGTACCTGCCGTTCCTCGCGAAGACCAGCATGCAGGCGGTCACGACGTCGGACCTCGCGTACGACACGCGCGGCGACCTGAAGAACGGCGGCATCACGCTGTACAAGGTTGTCGACGGCAAGTGGACGACGCTGCAAAGCGTGGGCGGCAAGTAAGCGCCTGAGCTTCGGCTGAAGTAAAAAGCCCCGCAGAATCGAAAGATCTGCGGGGCTTTTGTTTGTGCGCTCGCAATGGCTCATCCAGCGTAAAAGGTGAGCTTGTTCAGGATTCCTTTTCAGTCATTCTCCGCGCATTTTCCTGCCTGCATCGCGAATCTGTTCGAGCGTGGCCGCAGGCGTGCTCGCTTCCTTCGTCACACGGATCTCGATCAGCGCGGGCTTGCCTGCCGTGAGCGCACGCTCCAGCGCGGGGGCGAATTGCGCCGTGGTCGTGACGACTTCGCCGTGCGCGCCGAACGACTGCGCAAATGCCGCGAAGTCGGGGTTCGTGAGCTGCGTGCCGTGCACGCGGTGCGGATAGTGGCGCTCCTGATGCATGCGGATCGTGCCGTAGTGCGCGTTGTTCACGACGATGAACACGACATTCAGGCCGTACTGCATCGCCGTGGCGAGTTCCGACGAAGCCATCATGAAGCAGCCGTCGCCCGCGAGCGCGACCACGGTGCGCAAGGGGTAGAGCGACTTCGCGGCGATCGCGGCGGGCACGCCGTAGCCCATCGCACCGCTCGTGGGCGCGAGCTGCGAGCGGAAGTGGCGATACGCGAAATGGCGATGCAGCCACGTTGCGTAATTGCCCGCGCCGTTCGTGACGATCGCGTCGTCGGGCAGGCGTGCGCGCAGCTGCTGCATGACTTCGCCGAGTTGCACGTCGCCGGGCATCGGCAGCGGCTTGCGCCATGCGTGCCACGCATCGTGCGCTTCAGCGGCGCTGCCGGCCCACGCGGGTTGAGCGGGAGCGGGCAGTTCTGCGAGCAGCGCTGCGAATTCCACGAGGCCCGAAACGATCGGCAGATCGGCTGCATAGACGCGGCCGAGTTCCTCCGCGCCCTGATGTACGTGAATGAGTATTTGCTTCGTTTTGGGAATGTCGAAGAGCGTGTAGCCGCCCGTCGTCGATTCGCCCAGGCGCGGACCGAGTGCGAGCAGCACGTCGGCTTCGCGGATGCGCTTCGCGAGCGCGGGATTTACGCCGAGACCCACGTCACCCGCGTAGTTGGGGTGGTCGTTGTTGAGCGTGTCCTGAAAGCGGAACGCGAGGCCGACCGGCAATTGCCAGTTCTCGACGAAGCGCTGGAAGTCCGCACAGGCCTGCGGGTTCCAGCCATGGCCGCCGGCGATCACGAACGGCTTCTTCGCACCCGCGAGCAGTTCGCGCACGCGCTCCATCTGCGCGGCGGAAGGCGACGCCTGCACGCGTTGCGCGGGCGGTGCGATGGGTTGCGCTTCGGACGCGCGAATCTCGCCGCTCAGCATGTCTTCGGGCAGCGCGAGCACGACCGGGCCCGGCCGTCCCGACATCGCGACATGGAACGCGTGGCTCAGGTATTCGGGCACGCGGCGCGCGTCGTCGATCTGCGCGACCCACTTCGCCATCTGGCCGAACATGCGTCGATAGTCGATTTCCTGGAACGCCTCGCGGTCCATCTGCTCGCGCGCGACCTGGCCGATCAAGAGGATCATCGGCGTGGAGTCCTGGAACGCCGTGTGCACGCCAATCGAGGCATGCGTGGCGCCCGGCCCGCGCGTGACGAGCGCGACGCCCGGCCTGCCCGTGAGCTTGCCGATCGCTTCCGCCATGTTCGCCGCCGCCGCCTCGTGACGGCACACCACGGTTTCGATCTTCGTGGTTTCGTCGGACAACGAATCGAGCACCGCGAGATAGCTTTCGCCCGGTACGCAGAACACGCGCTCGACGCCGTTGGCGACGAGTGCATCGACGACGAGGCGAGCCCCGGTCGTGGTGGCTTCGGTGGTGGCGGATGCGTTCGGCTGCTGCATGGCGGTCAAGTCTCCTTCAATCGTTACGTGATTACGTTCAGATGGTTCAGGCAAGGCGACAGCGCTTCAACGAATCAGCACTCGACGATGTTCACCGCGAGGCCGCCGCGCGAGGTCTCCTTGTACTTCGTCTTCATGTCGGCGCCGGTCTCGCGCATCGTCTTGATGACGGAGTCGAGCGAGACGTAATGCGCGCCGTCTCCGCGCAGCGCCATGCGCGCGGCGTTCACGGCTTTCACCGAAGCCATGGCGTTGCGTTCGATGCAGGGAATCTGCACCATGCCGCCCACGGGGTCGCAGGTGAGGCCGAGGTTGTGCTCCATGCCGATTTCGGCGGCGTTTTCCACTTGCAGCGGCGTGCCGCCCAGCACGGCGGCGAGCGCGCCCGCGGCCATCGAGCAGGCCACGCCCACTTCCCCCTGGCAGCCCACTTCGGCGCCCGAAATCGACGCGTTGAGCTTGTAGAGAATGCCGATGGCGGCCGCGGTGAGCAGGAAGTCGATCACGCCCTGTTCGTTCGCGCCCGGCGTGAAGCGCACGTAGTAGTGGAGCACGGCAGGGATGATGCCGGCCGCGCCGTTGGTCGGCGCGGTCACCACGCGCGCGCCCGCGGCGTTTTCCTCGTTCACGGCGATCGCGTACAGGTTGATCCAGTCAATCATCGAGAGCGGGTCTTGCAGCGCGCGCTCGGGGTTGCTGGTCAGCGCGCGGTAGAGTTGCGGCGCGCGGCGCTTCACGGCGAAGGGGCCGGGCAGCGTGCCGTCGGCGTCGGGATTGTTGATGCCGCAACCGCGCGACACACACGACTGCATCACGTTCCAGATGTGCAGGAGACCTGAGCGGATCTGCTCGTCGCCGTGCCAGACGCGCTCGTTTTCGAGCATCAGCTGCGCGATGCTCTTGCCCGTCGAGGCGCACAGCGCGAGCATCTCCGCGCCCGTGGTGAACGGATTCGGCAATTGCTGCGCGGCGGCGAGCACCTTCGTGTTCGGCGCGCCGGCCGTGACGACGAAGCCGCCGCCCACCGAGAGGTAGGTGCTTTCGCGCAGCGTATCGCCGTTCGCGTCGAGCGCGCGCAGCTTCATGCCGTTCGGGTGTTCGGGCAGCGCCTGGCGATAGAACGCCACGTGCTCCTTCGGAACGAACGTAATGGGATGGCGCCCGAGCAGCGCGAGCTGGCGCGAGGTGCGCACGGCTTCGAGACGCTCGCTGATGGTGTCGGGATCGACGGTGTCGGGTGCGTCGCCCATGAGGCCCAGCATGACCCCGCGGTCGGTGCCGTGGCCCTTGCCGGTGGCGCCGAGCGAGCCGTACAGCTCGACCTTCACGGCGGCGGTGCTCGCGAGCAGGCCGTCGCGCTCGAGTCCCTCGGCGAACATCAGCGCCGCGCGCATCGGCCCGACCGTGTGCGAGCTGGAGGGCCCGATGCCGACTTTGAAGAGATCGAAAACGCTTACTGCCATGGTACTGCTCCTGCTTGTCTGACGTTGGTTGGTGGGGATGCAGCGCGATTCGCGGCATCGTTATTTCCGTGCCGCCGCCGCAACCCGCGCGCGTGTTACCGCGCCGGCAACGGCAGACAGACGGCGAGCCACGCGGGCGGCGTGGGCGCGAGTTTCAGCGCGACTGGCGCAAAGCGGCCGTCGAGTCGCGCCGCGAGATGAAACAGTTCGGCGGCGTTTTTCGGGTCCCACTGGCCGGTGTAGCCCGGCAGGCCCGCTTCGCGCCGCTTCGCGTCGAACGGTACGTTCGAGTGCACGAATTCCTCGTGCGTTTTCTGGCCGAGCGCATAGGGCGTGAGCCAGTCGAGCGCGTTGGCGAGCGTGGTGCCGTTGGCCGCGCGTTCGGTCAGCCAGTTGCGGTTGTGGCGGCGCGCGGCGAGTGCGGCGGTCACGAGCGGCTGCAAATCGTAGGTCACGTAGTGCAGCGCGTCGCGCTCGGAAAAGTCGAGTGTCGAGCCGTCGGGCGCGACGTTGTCGCCGAGATGCTCCACGAAAAGCCGCTGCGCAGTCGCGATCATCTTGCGGTTGTCGAGCGTGAACGCGATCATCGCTACCAGTTTGACCCGATGGCTCTGCCAGTTGTTCGCGAAATTTCCCTTGAGCGGGCGCGGCTGCGCGTCGATCTGCGCGATATAGCCGGTCGCGAAGCTGTTCAGGAATTGCATGGTCGCGTTGCGCGTTTTCACGGGCAGCGCGCTCGCGGTCAAGTCGTAGGCGAGTATCAGCCCCTCGAAACGCGTTTCGTCGATGGGATTGAAGCTCGGCTTGTACGTGGTGACCCAGGCGAGCAGAAAGCGGTCCACGAGCTTCAGGAAGCGCTCGTCGCTCGTCGCGCGCCACGCGAGCGCGGCGTTGCGCATGAGATCGAGTTCCTTCGCGGCCTCGACGCTCTGGTCGTAGATGCCCTCGTGCGGCAGCGTGCCCTCGGTGTGCAGGCGCGGCAGCGGACGCGGCGTGTCGTTCACGTGCGTCAGCACCTCGGCCACGAGCGCCTTCACGCCCGGATCGGAGTTGGTGCGCTCGCTCGATTGCAGCGCGGGTGCCGCACAGAAGTTCATGGCCGCGTGGGCCGTGCCGGCGAAAGTGCCGGTGAAGGTGGCGCAGGCCAGCGCCAGCGCGGCGGCAAGGCTCTGTGGCCGGCTTTGCAGCGCACCGCGCGCGTGCCGGGTCTGCCGGACCGAATTCCGCGTTGCGGCATGCGGTAAGTCCCGCACCGAGTCCCGCAATGGAACCATTCGCACCTTCCGCGCCATGCGCGACTCCCTGATTCAAGGCTGACAGGTGTGTGATGTTAGCGGTTTGCGGCGGCAAATGTGAGGGGGATGACGGCCGCTGCATTAACCGAAGATAGCGCAGCGGCTTCGCGCGGCTTATTCGCCGGCCATTTCGCCGGCATGTTCGCCCGAATACTCACTCATGGGCACGCACGAGCAGAACAGGTTGCGGTCGCCGTAAGCGTTGTCGGCGCGGCCGACCGGCGGCCAGTACTTGCGCGCGACGAGCGACGCGACCGGGTAGGCGGCCTGCTCGCGCGAGTAAGCGTGCTTCCAGTCGTCGGCGACCACCACGGCGGCCGTGTGCGGCGCGTGGCGCAGCGGGTTGTCTTCCTTGTCCGCGCGGCCGTCTTCCACGGCGCGGATTTCCTCGCGGATGGCAACCATCGCGTCGACGAAGCGGTCCAGTTCTTCTTTCGACTCCGACTCGGTCGGCTCGACCATCAGCGTGCCCGGCACCGGGAAGCTCATGGTCGGGGCGTGGAAGCCGTAGTCCATCAGGCGCTTGGCGACGTCGTCCACGGTGATGCCGCTTGCGTCCTTGATGGGGCGCAGGTCGAGAATGCACTCGTGCGCGACGAGCCCGCCCGGGCCGCTGTAGAGCACCGGGAAGTGCGCTGCGAGCTTGTTCGCGACGTAGTTGGCGTTGAGGATCGCGTTTTCGGTCGCAGCGGTCAGGTTGGCCGCGCCCATCATGGCGATGTACATCCACGAGATCGGCAGGATCGAGGCCGAGCCGTAAGGCGCTGCGCTCACCGCGCCGATGCCGTGATCGTCGCGCTTGTAGCCCGACGAAAGCTGGTTCGGCAGGAACTGCGCGAGGTGCGCGCCCACCGCGACCGGACCGACGCCCGGGCCGCCGCCGCCGTGCGGAATGCAGAAGGTCTTGTGCAGGTTCAGGTGCGAGACGTCGCCGCCGAACTGGCCCGGCGCCGCCAGACCGACCATGGCGTTCATGTTCGCGCCGTCCACGTACACCTGGCCGCCCGCCGCGTGCACGATCTCGCAGACTTCGCGCACGTTCTCTTCGAACACGCCGTGCGTGGACGGATACGTGATCATGATCGCCGCAAGCCTGGCCGCATGCTGCGCGGCCTTGGCCTTGAGGTCGGCGAGATCGATGTTGCCTTGCGCGTCGCAGGCCACGACCACGACCTGCATGCCGGCCATTTGCGCCGATGCGGGGTTCGTGCCGTGCGCCGAAGCGGGAATCAGGCAGACGTTGCGGCCGGCTTCGCCGCGCGAGGCGTGGTACGCCTGGATGATGAGCAGGCCCGCGTACTCGCCCTGCGAGCCCGCATTCGGCTGCAGCGAAACGGCGGCGTAGCCCGTTGCGGCCACGAGCATCTGTTCGAGCTGATCGACCATCTCGCGATAGCCAACCGTCTGCTCGGCAGGCGCGAACGGGTGGATGCGGCCGAACTCGGGCCACGTGACCGGCAGCATTTCCGAGGTCGCGTTGAGCTTCATCGTGCACGAGCCGAGCGGGATCATCGAGCGGTCGAGCGCGAGGTCCTTGTCGGAGAGGCTGCGCAGGTAGCGCAGCATTTCCGTTTCCGAATGGTGACGGTTGAACACCGGATGCGTGAGGTACGCGCTTTCGCGCGCGAGCGCGGCCGGGAACGTCAAAGCGCCGCTTTGCGTGAGTTCGGCGTCGAGCTTGTCGACCGAAGGCGTTTCGCCGGCGAACGCGGCTTGCGCGAACACGGCGAGCAGATCGGCCAGATCGGCGCGCGAAGTCGTTTCGTCGACGGACACGCCCACACGCGTCTCGCTCACGTGGCGCAGGTTCATGCCGCGCGCGAGCGCCGCGTCGTGCAGCGCCTGGGTACGCGGGCCGGCTTCGAACGTGAGCGTGTCGAAGAACGCTTCGGTCACGAGCGTGTAGCCAAGCTGCTTCGCGCCCGCGGCGAGGATCGCGGCGACGCGGTTCACGCGCTGCGCGATGCGCTTCAAGCCTTGCGGGCCATGGTAGACGGCGTACATGCTCGCCATGATCGCGAGCAGCGCCTGCGCCGTGCAGACGTTCGAGGTCGCTTTTTCGCGGCGGATGTGCTGCTCGCGCGTTTGCAGCGCGAGGCGCAGCGCCGGGTTGCCTTGCGCGTCGATGGTCACGCCGACGAGACGGCCCGGCATCTGGCGCTTGAATTCGTCCTTCACCGCGAGGTAGGCGGCGTGCGGGCCGCCGAAGCCCATCGGCACGCCGAAGCGCTGCGAGTTGCCCACGGCCACGTCCGCGCCCCATTCGCCCGGGGGCGTGAGGACGGTGAGTGCGAGCAGGTCGGCGGCGGCGATCACCGCGCCGCCGGCTGCGTGCACGGCTTGCGCAAGTGCGCGGTAATCGCGCACATCGCCGTTCACGCCCGGATATTGCAGCAGCACGCCGAAGGCGCCCGCATTTGCTGCCCCAGCGGCCGGACCGACCTTTACCTCGATGCCGATCGGCTTGGCGCGCGTCTTCACGACTTCGATGGTCTGCGCCAGCACGTCGTCGGCGACGAAGAACACGTTCGACTTCGACTTGCCCACGCGCTGCACGAGCGTCATGGCTTCGGCGGCGGCGGTGGCTTCGTCGAGCAGCGACGCGTTCGAGATCGCGAGGCCCGTCAGGTCGGTGATCATCTGCTGGAAGTTCAGCAGGGCTTCGAGGCGGCCCTGCGAGATTTCCGGCTGGTACGGCGTGTACGCGGTGTACCACGCCGGATTTTCGAGCACGTTGCGCAGGATGACGGCCGGCGTGTGCGTGTCGTAGTAGCCCTGCCCGATATACGAGCGGAACACCTGGTTCTTGTCCGCGAGCGCGCGCAGGGCGGCGAGCGCCTCGGCTTCCGAGCGCGGCTGCGAGAACGGCCCGAGCGGCAGTGTCTCGTTGCGGCGGATCTTCGCCGGAATCACCGCATCGATCAGCGCGGCGCGCGAGGCGAAGCCGAGCGCGTCGAGCATCGCCTGCTGGTCGGCCGTGTCGGGGCCGATGTGGCGGGCAGCGAAGGCGTCGTGCGCTTCAAGTGCAGCAAGCGAGAGCGGGGAGTTCATCAGACGATCCGGGTGTTCGAGCTTCATAGGGATTCCTGCGGGCGCGGGCGGCGTTCTGAGCGCGCCGCCGCGCCGTGGCGGTTAAGGCGAGGTTGCGATTTAAGCGCCGATCGCCTTTTCGTAGGCGGCGGCGTCGATCAGCGAGTCGAGCTTGGCGTCGGCGGCGGGCTTGATCTTGAAGAGCCACGACTCGTACGGCGCGCCGTTCACCTGGTCGGGCGTGTCGACGAGCGACGTGTTCGCTTCGATGATTTCGCCTGCGACCGGCGCGTAGATGTCCGAGGCGGCCTTGACCGACTCGATCACGGCAACGGCGTCGCCGGCGGTGACCGCGCGGCCCGCTTCGGGCAGCTCGAGGAAGACGATGTCGCCGAGCGCTTCCTGCGCGTGGTCGGTGATGCCGATGGTCAGCGTGCCGTCGGCTTCGGTGCGGATCCACTCGTGCGATTCGGTGTATTTCAGATCGGCCGGGATGCTCATGGTTGCTCCAGTGCGTGGTTCGGTTTTTGTTGCTCGAAAAGGGGAGGGCGTGCGCGCTGGCAGGATCCTCGCGGATCAGGCGGCGAGCACCTTGCCGTTGCGCACGAACGGCAGTTTTACCACGCTTGCGGGAAGGGCTTTGTCACGGATCTGCACCTGTACGACATCGCCCGGCTGCACGCCCTGCGGCACGCGCGCGAAGGCGATCGATTCCTGCATGCTCGGCGAAAACGTGCCGCTCGTGATCTCGCCCTCGCCGTGCGGCGTGAGCACTTTCTGGTGCGCGCGCAGCACACCGCCGGCCTTGCCGTTTTCCTTCTGCAGGATCAGGCCGACGAAGGCCGAACGCGAACCGTTTGCTTCCAGCGCCGGGCGGCCGACGAAGTCGCGCGGCTCCTTCAGGTCGACGGTCCAGGCGAGGCCGGCGTCGAGCGGCGAGACGCCGTCGTCCATGTCCTGGCCGTACAGGTTCATGCCCGCTTCGAGGCGCAGCGTGTCGCGCGCGCCGAGGCCACAGGGCTTCACGCCCTGGCGCTGCAGGGCGTCCCAGAACTCGCACACGGCGACAGCGGGCAGCACGATTTCGAAGCCGTCTTCGCCGGTGTAGCCCGTGCGCGCGATCATCAGCTCGCCGAACGGCGTGGCTTCGATCTTCGCGGCGTTGAAGGGTTTGAGAACTTCGGTGGCGCTGCGCGACGAGGGCGCGACCTGCCAGACCTTTTCGCGCGCGTTCGGGCCTTGCACGGCGACGATCGCGAGATCGCGGCGCGGCGTGATGGTGAGGCCGAAGCCGCCTTCGGCGTTGAGCTTCTCGAACCAGGCGATGTCTTTTTCGGCCGTGCCGGCGTTGACGACGGTGCGGAACTGGTCGTCGGCGAAGAAGTAGACGATCAGGTCGTCGATCACGCCGCCTTCGGGGTTCAGCATGCACGAGTAGAGAGCGCGGCCCGCCGTGGTGAGCTTGGCGACGTTGTTGGCGAGCGCGCGGGAGAAGAACTCGCGCGCCTTCGGGCCCGAAAAGTCGACGACGCACATGTGCGAGACGTCGAACATGCCGGCGTCGGTGCGCACGGCGCGATGCTCGTCGATCTGCGAGCCGTAGTTGACGGGCATGTCCCAGCCGCCAAAGTCGACCATGCGGGCGTTCAGCGCGCGGTGCGTGTCGTTCAGCGGGGTGCGTTTGAGTTCGGTCATGGGGCCTCAGGCGGTCGCGAAAATTCGCGCGAAAACGAAAAAGGCCATGCAGGAAGCGCCGCAGGCACGATGCCCGTGGTCGGTTCTTGCATGGCCCCTCTGTCCTCGGTACCTGAGAGATTGCGCCGTTGCCGCTGGCGCGCGCCCCTTCGGTGGGCAGCCTGAACGCGTGGGGGTTACGATCCGCCGCCGCCCGTTCTACTGCCGCTCTCCAGAGTTGCGGACTGTGTGCCGCTTCGCGTCATCTCGCGCAAAAAGCGCAAATGCAGCGAATCAGCGGTCCGGCGCGCACGGTCCTTTTGCCTGAGAGTTTGTGGGTTGCCCCTTCGGCGGCGCCGGTTGCACTAGCGGAAGCGAGCTAAGGCAAACGGCGCGCTCTCCCGGCGCGCGCAGCGATTGTGCGGGACGCCTCGGGGCTGTGTCAATGCGGAAAAATTCTGCGCGCGGCGCGGGCAATGGGCCGTGAGACTTGCTGGTATTGGCTTGCGCGGATCGGCAGCGCGCCATCCATCGCGCAGGGGAAAAACGGGGGCGGTTCGGGGCGGCCAGGAGGCGTGGCACGAACCGCGAACGCGCGGTCCGTGACGAGATTTCGATACGCGTGGCGCTTACTCGCCGATGGCGCGAGCGGCCGTGTCGAGTTCCTGGTTCAGCACGCGCTGCTCGTCGGGCGAGATGCCGCCGCCGTGCTGCGCGGCCATGTCGTGCGCTTCGCCGCGGATCGTGTCGAGGCGGTGATGGAGCGCGCCGCCCTGGGGCGGCGGGTAGTAGCCCTGGCTCACGCGCATGTCGATGCGATGGCCCAGGTTGTCGATGCGGCCGTCGACCTGATGCAGGCGATCGACGGCGACCTCGTGCGGATTCGGGCCGGGCGGGGGCGGCGGAGCGGGGCGCGACGCCGGCTGGTTGACCACGCACGCGGCGAGGGTCGAGACGAGCGCGCCAGCGGCGATCAGGCGTAGAGCGTGGGTGTAGCGGGTCATTCAGACTCTCCTTTGTCTTGTCGTTGCTGCCTTTTTTGTCCTGCATGTCCACAAACGTCTGGCGATTGCCGCGTGATGACCCCGCCGCGGCAACCAGATGTAACCATTTGTATGGACCTTTCAGCGGCGTCGGCGCAATGCAAGGTCGACGCCGCAGCCGAAAGCGCGCGCCAGCGCGCTCAGGACCGGCGCACGAACGCCAGCGTGCGGCCTTCCTGCGCGCTTTGCATGGCGAGTTCAATGAGCGTCATGACGTCGATGGCGTCCTGCGGGCTCACCGGGAACGGCTTGTCTTCGCGGATCGCCGCGGCAAGCGCGCGGTACAGATCGGCGTAATTGCCCGCGGCGTTGGGCACGTCGAGATCGGCTTCCTGGCCGTCGTCGCGCAGCACGTGCAGGCGGCCCGACTCGTTGCCCGCGCCGAAACCGGGCTGCCCCGGGCGCAGGCCGTCCTTGAGCTGATCTTCCTGGGTGTCGAGCCCGTTCTTCAGGTAGCTGCCGCGCGTGCCGTGAATCGCGAAGCGCGGCGCGTACGCGGCGAGCGCGCTGGCGTGCAGCACGGCGTCGTGGTGCGGGTAGCGCAGCACGAGGTGCGCGTAATCCGGCGCACTCGCGTTTTCGCGGCGCGTGTGAACGAACGCGGTGATCGACTCGGGTGCGCCAAAGAGCGCGAGCGTCTGGTCGATCAGATGCGGGCCGAGATCGTAGAGCAGGCCGCCGCCGCGCGTGGCGTCTTCGCGCCAGCGCTGTTTCACTTGCGGGCGGAAGCGGTCGAAGTGCGATTCGTAATGCGTGATGCGTCCGAGTTCGCCGCGCTCGATCAGCTCGCGCACGGTGAGGAAATCGCCGTCCCAGCGGCGGTTGTGGAACGGCGCGAACACGAGGCCGCGCTGCTTCGCGATGGCCGCGAGCGTACGCGCTTCCTCGGCCGTGAGCGTGACGGGCTTGTCGACCAGCACGTGCTTGCCGCGCTCGAGCGTGCGGCGCGCGAGGTCGTAGTGCGTGTCGTTGGGCGTGGCGATCACGACGCATTCGATGGCGTCGATCGAGAGCAGCGCGTCGAGGTCGGGCACGATCGCGGCGTCGGGATAGTCGGCCTGGGCGCGTTCGGCCTGGCTCGTGGCGATGGCGGCGAGCTGCGCGGCGCCGCTATGCGCGATCACGGGGGCGTGGAAAGTCTGGCCGGCGAAGCCGTAGCCCATCAGGCCGATTTGCAGCGGTTGCGGTGCAGTCATTTAGCGCTTCCTCTTTCCAGCGAGTGCGGGTGGCGGGAGCCCGTTATTGTGGCACGGCGCGTATAACGTGCGGAACGCGGCGAGGGACGGATGAGCCGTGGAAAGAGGAACATCGGGGCGGCATCGGCGTATCGCTGTGCCGTGTTAACATCGCACCTCCCGCGTGAGAGGCCGCTGCGACGTTCGCACGCCTCGCGCCGTGCGGTGTCACGAAAGGCCAAGCGCCCCGTTCGCACGCCTCCCAGCCGTACCACCCGTTTTCCCAATCCAGCAACGATGTCCGCAGGCCTCAATTCCGCCCAAAACGAAGCGGTGCGCTATCTCGACGGTCCCTGTCTCGTGCTCGCCGGCGCGGGCAGTGGCAAGACGCGTGTCATCACGCAGAAGATCGCGCACCTCATCGAAGCGAAAGGCTTCGAGCCGCGCCATATCGCCGCCGTCACCTTCACCAACAAGGCCGCCGCCGAAATGCGCGAGCGCGTGGGCAAGCTGCTCGAAGGCAAGACGCTCACCACGCCCGGCAAGGAAGGCCGTAAGGTGCCGACCAACCAGCTGACGGTCTGCACGTTCCACTCGCTGGGCGTGCAGATCCTGCGCCAGGAGGCGGAACACCTGGGCCTGAAGCCCCAGTTCTCGATCATGGATGCCGACGACTGCTTCGCCATGATCCAGGAGCAGGTGGGCTCGACGGACAAAGGCTTCATCCGCAAGATCCAGTCGATCGTCTCGCTCTGGAAGAACGGTCTCGTCATGCCCGAGGAGGCGCTGGCCACGGCCTCGAACGAGGACGAGCACCAGGCGGCCATCGTCTACCGCAACTACATGGCGACGTTGCATGCCTATCAGGCGGTGGACTTCGACGACCTGATCCGCCTGCCTGCCGAGCTGTTCGCGAAGAACGAGCAGGTGCGCGATCGCTGGCAGAACAAGCTGCGCTACCTGCTGGTCGACGAGTACCAGGACACCAACGCCTGCCAGTACGAACTGCTGAAACTGCTGGCGGGCCCGCGCGCGGCGTTTACGGCCGTGGGCGACGACGATCAGGCCATCTACGGCTGGCGCGGCGCCACGCTCGAAAACCTCGCGCAGCTCGGCAAGGACTTTCCGAAGCTGCACGTCATCAAGCTCGAGCAGAACTACCGCTCGACGGTGCGCATTCTCACGGCGGCGAACAACGTCATTGCGAACAATCCGAAGCTGTTCGAGAAGAAGCTCTGGTCCGAGCACGGCATGGGCGACACCATCACCGTCACGCCCTGCAACGACGAAGAGCACGAAGCCGAGTCGGTCGTGTTCCGGCTTTCGGCGCACAAGTTCGAGCGGCGTGCGCAGTTTCGCGACTACGCCATTCTGTATCGCGGCAACTTTCAGGCGCGCATCTTCGAACAGGTGCTGCGCCGCGAGCGCATTCCCTATGTGCTCTCGGGCGGCCAGTCGTTCTTCGACAAGGCCGAGATCAAGGACATCTGCGCTTACCTGCGCCTGATCGCCAATCACGACGATGATCCCGCGTTTATCCGCGCGATCACCACGCCGCGCCGTGGCGTGGGCAACACCACGCTCGAAGCGCTCGGCTCGTTCGCGGGGCAGGCGAAGGTGTCGCTGTTCGAGGCCGTGTACATGGGCGGCATCGAGGCGCGGCTCTCGGCGCGCCAGGTCGAGCCGATGCGCGTGTTCTGCGACTTCATGCAGCGCCTCGCCGAGCGCGCCCAGAAGGACCCGGCGACAGTCGTGCTCGACGACCTCATGGACGCGATTCACTACGAGGCGTATCTCTACGACGCCTTCGACGAGCGCCAGGCGCAGTCGAAGTGGCAGAACGTGCTCGAATTCATGGAGTGGCTCAAGCGCAAGGGCACGAAGCCCGAGCAGCAGATCGGCGAAGACAGCGAGGCGACCGGCTATGACAACGCCGACGGTCTCGCCGACACCGGCAAGAACCTCATGGGCCTCATTCAGACCGTCGCGCTGATGTCGATGCTCGAAGGCAAGGAAGAGGACCCGGACGCCGTGCGGCTTTCAACCGTGCATGCTTCGAAGGGACTGGAGTATCCGCACGTGTTCCTGGTGGGCGTGGAAGAGGGGATCATGCCGCACCGCGGCGGCTCGGAAGACGACGTGATCGACGAAGGGCGCATCGAGGAAGAGCGCCGCCTCATGTACGTGGCGATCACGCGTGCGCAGCGCAGCCTGCATCTGAACTGGTGCAAGAAGCGCAAGCGGGCGCGCGAGACGGTGGTGTGCGAGGCGTCGCGCTTCATTCCGGAAATGGGCCTGGACGACGCACCGCCGCCAACCGCCGAAGAAGCGCCGATGACGCCGAAGGACCGGTTGGCGAGTTTGAAGGCGTTGTTGCAGAAGGGGTGATGACCCTGGCGTGGAGCGGGTGTTTGCTTTATTGGGACGCGGACGGCAGTAGAGTGAACGCCCCTGTCCTGCTCGCTGCCGCCAATGGAAGATCCATTGCTCCCGCTTTACCGTCACGCGCTCGAAACGTATATCGACGCGAAGGACAACACGAAGCCCGCACGGATACACGAAGCGTTCGCGCCAGATGCGGAACTGACGTTCTCGCTGGCCACACCGAATATCGCGTTTCCGGCGCGTAGCGTCGGCGCCGAAGCGATCGCGAAGACGCTGGTCAGCGATTTTGGTGAGCGTTATTCGCGTTGCCGCACCTGGTACCTCTGCGATGCCGCTGCGCTCGTTGTGCGCGAGCGCACGATCGACGCGCTGCCCTGGCTCGTCGTGATGCGCGAGGACGCGGCGGGCGCGCTGCGCATCGGTCACGGCACTTATCGCTGGACTTTCGATGCGAACGACATCGCGCCGCGCGTGTCCGCATTCCACATTCACATTGCCCGGATGGACGTGATCGACGATCCGGACGGTGCGAGGCTCGAGCGCCTGCAAGAGGGCTTGAGCTATCCGTGGCTCGCTCCCGCCGAACTGGCAGCGCGTTACGGCGCGCTGGCCGGGGATGCTTCGGGTGCGTTCGCCTTTGCCCGCGAATTTGCGCGTCCCGTGCGCTGATGCGCGACTGTCTTTCCATCGACGGAAATAAAAATCCCCGCGCCGTATTGCTACGGGCGGGGATCGCTGTGCGTTTTAGCGCGCGTGAGTCGCTTACTTCGCCGCGCTGACCATGTAGTCGACGGCGGCCTTTACGTCGGCGTCCGAGGCGGTCGAGCCGCCTTTGGGCGGCATCTGGCCCTTGCCGTGCAGCGCGTAGTTGTAGACGGTGTCCATCGGGTCCTTGAGGCGCGGCGCCCAGTCGGCCTTGTTGCCGAATTTCGGCGCGCCCAGCACGCCGGCGGCGTGACACGCCTGGCAAACCTGCTGATAGAGCGCCTTGCCCGCCTGCGAGGCGTCGGCGCTCTGCGAGCCGCCACCTGCCGCGGGAGCGGACGAAGCCTGCGGGATGGCCGCGATCGCGGCTGCGGCAGCTTGCGCCTGGGCGGCGTTCGCATCGGCCCCCGACGCACCCGAGGCCGGTGCAGCGGCTGCCGCGCCCGAAGCCGCATTGGCTGCATTGGCCGCGCCTGGCGCGGGCTTGGGCGGATCCTGGAAGTTCGCGCCGGCGTGGTTCGCCATATAGGCGACGGCGAGGCCGATTTCGTAGTCGCTGTAGTCGTCGGGGCTCGTGCCGCCGCGCGGGGGCATCGCGCCCTTGCCGGAGAGCGCCGTTTTCCAGAGCGTGTCGAAGCCCTGCGCGATGCGCGGCGCCCAGTCGCCCGAGTTGCCGAACTTCGGCGCGCCGGCGGCGCCCGAGGCGTGACACGCCGAGCAGACAGCCTGGAAGACCTGCTCGCCGGTCTTGTAGACGCGCGGCGCATTGGCGTCGCGCACGTTGACCTGCGCGACCGGCGCGATGCGCGCGGCGACCTGCTGGGTGGAGAGCTCGTCGGTGCCCGCGCCGGTGCGCGTCGTGTTGTCGACGTAGTAGACGAGCAGAATGATGATGACGATGGGGACGGCAAACCCGGCGATGACAGCGGCGATCAGCTGGCCGGGCGTTTTGATCGGGACTCCGTGGGGTGCTTCGCTCATGCTTGTCTCGACTCCCGTTGTTTTATGGTGAGCGGTACAGCAGGACGGCAATGGCCATGCGGCAGATCAAACACCGACGATTATAGACGGAAGGTTTTCCGGCTGGTGGGCGGGTGCGGACGTAGTTCAGCGGGCGTTTACCCGGAGCGGACTGGCGATCGGGCGCGCGCTTACGCCTGAGTTGCCAGATGGAGATGTGGCCCTTAATAGCCTGTGCGGTGGACGGTTTAACCGAAACCGGTTATTCTCTCGGTCTCTCTTCGGCGCTGCCTTTCCCGTATTCTTCGGGCAGACGGCGGTGCCAGCAAGTCAACGCGCCCGTAGCTCAATGGATAGAGTACTGCCCTCCGAAGGCAGGGGTTGCTGGTTCGATCCCAGCCGGGCGCGCCAAAACTTTCTCGCTTCCGCAAAGTCGAGAGTCCTGCCTGCCGTAGGACGTCTACGCAACTCGACAAATCTGCGTCATCTTCCGTCATACCTCTTTCGAATCGCTTAAACACGCATTCACCAATGCTCCGCGAATGCGTACAGATTCGAGGTGAAGGGTGTCGATCGCGACAGCCCACAAGCAAAGACCGGTGATTGGCATGCGCCCGATACCAGGCAATCCGTAAGGATGTCCGTCTGAAACTCGGTCCTTCGGACGCCCTCCTGATCTTGCCTGCCCGGGTGTGCACGACCACGCACCATCGCCAGCAGCGCATCTCAAGAATTGCACCGCTAACAGCGGTCTGTTCGCCCGATTGACGGGGGGGCACAGCCGTTAGCCTTTAGCTTCGCAAAAGGCTTTGTGGGCCCGTCAAAATGAATACGTTGAATGTGTGCATCGGGCACGTGCCGTTTCCGGCCGAGCACGCGCATTTCGTCGATCTGCTGATTTCGCCGAATGCCGTGCCGGGCAACATCCGGAGAAAGGCAATCGTGCCCGATGAGTTGTACGGCGAGCACGGGCATGCGTTGTCGGAATACGCGCAGCTTTTCTGGCTGTTTCGCAGTCTCGACTCGATCGCGTCGGGATACGAGTATCTGAATATCTTTCAGTACCGCCGATTCATTTCGCCCACGCCCGTAAATGCTCCGAAAGCAAGCAATCTGCCGTGGGCTTCGGTGGTTCAGGAAGTGGAGTTGGGCAATTACGCATACTGCTTCGAGCGTCAGCGCGCGAACAGCTGCTTCAATACGCCGATCACCCTCGGTGCGGCGGGCGTAATTGCCCAATACCACGGCGCCCACGTACTCGAGGATTTCCTGAGCTTCACGCAGTACATGATGGACGAGAAGCTGTTCGATTCGTCGGACGCGCTGAAATTCATCAGCCAGCAGCACTTCGTGCCGTCCTGCAGCATCGGTCTCTATCACGTCGATTTGTTCCGCTCGATCTTCGCGGTGCTCGAGTGCGCGTCGAAGTTCATGAACTCGCCGCGCTTCGTTGCGCGCGACGGTTATCAACGCCGCTCGGTCGGCTTTCTGCTCGAACGTCTGCACAGCTATCTGATCGTCGAACACTTCAGGAACGCCGGTGTGTTCGGCCACAACATGTTGATCTCGGATTCCGCGGTCGCCACGCACACGGCGGATCGCGTGCAGTGACCTCATTCCATCCGTTTCCCATCGAAATCGCTTCGTAACGGAGCCATCCATGAATTCATATCGCGCCATAACCGGTTGCCGCGTGAGCGGCAGCACACATCAGATCCCGGTGCTCAATCTCGGCCACCAGGCGCTTACCGGCGTTTTTCCGAAGTCTGCTGACGAGCCGGTCACGCAGGGCCCGCTGGAGCTCGTGTGGTCGCCAGGCAGCGGGTTGTTGCAGCTCGCGCATTCGTACGAGCCGTCGGAGATGTACGGCGACAATTACGGCTATCGATCGGGGCTGAACCAGTCGATGGTCGATCACCTGACCGACAAGATCGCGTACCTCGAACGCCTGAAGCCGCTCTCGGCAGGCGACGTCGTGCTCGACATCGGCAGCAACGACTGCACGACGCTGAGGGCTTACCGCACCACCGGTCTGCGCCGGATCGGCATCGATCCGACCGGCAAGAAATTCCGCGAATATTATCCGGAAGACGTGCGCCTTGTCCCTGACTTCTTCTCTGCCGACGCTTACCGTTCGGTCGAAAGCCGCCCGGCGAAGATTGTCACGTCGATCGCGATGTTCTACGACCTCGAAGCGCCGATCGAATTCGCGAAACAGATCGAGTCGATTCTCGCCGATGACGGTGTCTGGCATTTCGAACAAAGCTACATGCCGTCGATGCTGCGTCTGAATGCGTACGACACGATCTGCCACGAGCACCTCGAGTACTATTCGCTCGCCGTCGTGAAGATCATTCTGGAAGCGGCCGGGCTCAAGCTGGTGGACGTCGTGATGAATGCCGTCAACGGAGGCAGCTTCGCAGTGACGGCTGCGAAAGTCGGCAATCACTCGATCAAGGTGAATCATCCGGTGATCGACTGGCTGCTCGAGCAGGAAGACCGGATGGGCCTGAATACGCCGCGTCCTTATCGCGAATTCGAGGAACGCGTGTTCCGCCATCGTGATGATCTGACGCGACTGATCCGTGCGCTGAATGCGGACGGCAAGAAGGTGCTCGGTTACGGCGCTTCGACGAAAGGCAACGTCGTACTGCAGTTCTGCGGACTCACCGCGGCCGACATTCCGGCCATCGCTGAAGTGAACGAGGAAAAATTCGGCCGCGTGACGCCGGGCACGCATATCCCCATCATTTCCGAAGCGAAGGCGCGTGCGATGAAGCCGGACTACTTCCTCGTCCTGCCGTGGCACTTCAAGAACGGCATTCTGCGTCGTGAAAGCGAGTATCTGAAGAGCGGCGGGCGACTGATTTTCCCGTTCCCGGAAATCGAAATCGTCTAAGCCGGGATTCGCATGCAAGGCGCCATCTCTATGGATATTCAGTCATTGCAGCAAGCGTGGACGTGGCAGCCGCAGATGCAGCAGCATTTGCGGTTCCCGTTCGCGTGTGCTGGCACACTCAATCGCAACGCTTCGCAGGCATGGCAGGACATCTTCGTGCTGTCGATGCTGGATGGCCGTACGAACGGCCGCTATCTGGAAGTCGGCGCGAACTATCCGCTGTCGAACAACAACACCGCGTTGCTCGCCCTCCTTTACAGCTGGCAAGGCGTATCGATCGAGTTCGATCCGGCGTTTTTCGGCAGCTGGCTCAAGGACCGGCCCGACCATACGCTCGTGCTCGCAGACGCGCTCGCACTCGATTACGCGAAGGCGTTGCCCGCATGGTTCGGTGAGGACACGCAACGAATCGATTACCTGCAGCTCGACATCGATCCGAGCTACAACACGCTGCAAGTGCTGAAAAAATTGCCGCTGGATCGCTACCGGTTTTCGGTGATCACATTCGAAACCGACGCGTATTCGGGCGATTTTCGCGCGCGCAGCGAGAGCCGCGATATTCTGCATCGCCACGGCTATGAACTCGTCGCGCGAGACGTCTCGGTGCTGTTCCCGCCCGTCTCACCGGATCCAATTCCGTTCGAGGATTGGTGGGTCGATCCGCAGGTCGTCTCGCGTGAAAAGATTCGTGCGCTGCAGGCGATCGACAAGTCACCGCTGTTGCCGCAGGACGTTCTGTTCGCTGTGACCTGAGTGTCACGGGACGACTCATAGCCTGCTCCGGGACTATCCCGTGAGCAGGCTTTTTTTGTTCGAAGCGATGTGAGCAGGATGCGCGGACGAAGCGGCAGGCAGGTCGTGTTCATGACGCGGCCGCTGGACAGAATGACAACTGGGAGGCGCCGCATCTGGCGCCGCGAGTTGGCCGCCACGTCCTCGCGAAACGGTAATCAGTAGTCCTCGCCGCAACCTGATTCGATCGATGCGTGCTGGCCGAGACGGTGTTCGGGTCCTCGACCCGACGCATGGTTCGCCGGGCTCTGGTGAGATCGAACGCTGCGCCGCGACTTCTAGACGGATATTCGAACTGTCTGCGTTGCTTGTGTCCGGCGAGTCCACAGGCCGTGACAGGCCCGTTCAACAGCGTCTCACTTGAGCGCCTGTCGATCTACTGGAGGGGGAACGTGTAGCGCGAGACGGGCGCTGCGCCGATATGGACGGTGTCGGGCCTGGTCCGCTACCCGACACACCGTTTAATGATTGCCTGCAGGCGACGCCGGAGCGTCGCCTGGCTGCTGGGAGAATGGCTTCAATCGCCGTATTTGCGCAGATAGTTTTCGTAGCCTTCGCGCCAGCTCGGCGTGCCGAACGCGCCGCCGCTCTCGTGCACGACCGAAATCGGCCAGGTGCCCATGTGCAGCCCCTTGAGTTCCGCCTGGCGGCAGAAGTCCATGTCGTAGAAGTGGAACTTGAACTGCTCGTCGAAACGCAGTCCGCTCTTCACGAGCACTTCGCTATCTGCAATCAGCAGAAGTCCGTCGAGGAGCTTGCATTCCTGTCCGGAAGGCCCGAAGGTCGACGCGATGTTGCACGGGAACCCCTTGCCGTGGCCGACTGTCCCGCTCAGATACTTGCGTTCGTCCCACTGCAGATCCGGCGTGGCGAAGGCCCATGCAGGCTGGCGCGGCACGCGGCGCAGGTTGCCGGCAAGCCCCACCACCTCGAAACGAGCGAGGGATTCGCGGATGCGCTCAGTCCAGAAGAAGTCGTTGAGCCAGACGTCGTCGTGAATGAAGACGAGGATGGCCGGGCGCTGCCTGGCTTCTTCGATCGCGGTGTTGTAGATGCTGGACAGTCCGCGCGTGTTGTTGTCGAACAGCTGGAGTTCGATGTTGGGCAGATGGGCGTAGAGCTTCAGCGAGCGGCCAAGCGCTGTTTCATTCGAGAACTGCTCACGGGTGCGACGGGTACCGCAGACGATACGGATGGGTTTCGTCGCTGCGGGCAGGTCGGTCACCGCGTCGATCGACGTGATCGAGCCGGCTGTTGGAGCTATGCCCGGTTGTTGCTGCTCGCGTGCCAGTTCCACGACCGGTTCCGGCGCCACGTCCTGCGGCTGCGCCTGGACCTCGAAATGCTCCGGCGCCAGCCCGTCGCACCAGCGCTGCCACATGGTTCGCAGCGCACGCGATACGGCGTTGGCGATCGTGCTGGCGCTAATGATGGGCGACTGCATGCAGTGCTGGCGCAATTCGCGGCGTACCGTTGCGAGCGCTTCGAGGTCGCTGGCGAGCGCCGCGCACTTGCTCACAAAGTCGTCCTTGTCGTGCGCGACGAACGCCTCCTCGAGTCCGAGGTGCGAGAGCCATCCCGTGCTGCCGCGGCTCGCCATCGAAACGCCGGGCAGCGTCATGGTGGGTACGCCCATCCACAGGGCATGCATGGTCGTGGTCGAACCGGCAAATGGGAACGCGTCGAGACAGACATCGACCTGCTGGTGCTGTTGCAGGTAGACATCCGTGCCCTTGCGCTGCATGAAGCTGACGCGGTTCACGTCGATGCCTTCGTTCGCGAACAGTCTGGCCAGCTTGTTCATCTGTTCGATCGACGTGATCGCGCCAATGAGCATGCGCGAAGTGGGTATCTCGCGAAGCACGCGCGCCCAAAGCGCCACGACTTCCGGCCCGATCTTGACCAGACGGCTGAAGCTGCCGAATGTCAGGTAGCCGTTTTTCAAGGCGGGCAGCTCGTTCACCTCTGGCGCTTGCGCGTACGGCTTGAACGGCGCGAGAGCCGGCAGGAACACGAGCTTTTCCGAGAAACGGCTGGCGAACTGTTCGAGCGGCGTGACGAACCGGTCCGACATGTAATAGTCGATGGACGTCAGGCCGGTCGTGGCCGGATTGCCGATCCAGCTCACCTGGATAGGCGCGGGCTTGTGCGCGAGGGCCACGAGACGGTTACGACCGGTATGGCCGGACAGATCGATCATGATATCGATGCCGTCGTCGCGCATTTTTTGCGCGACCGCGGCGTCGGTCATGCCGAAGATTTCGTGCCACGCTTGCGCGTGCTCCCGGATCGTCTTCGTGAACGCGTCGGTGACCACGTAGTTCGAATAGACGTGCAGTGACAGGCTTGAGTCGCGGGCCAGATGCTCCACGATCGACTGGAAGAAGTAGGCGACCGGGTGATTGATCAGGTCGCCGGAAACGAAGCCGATCCGCAGGCGTCGCGACGGATTGCGATCGTTGGTGTGTTGCGGCCAGTTTGCACGCAGGGAAGCTTCCTGGCGCTTCCCGTACTCGCTGAACTCTGCAAAGGCGCTTTCTGCATCGAGATCAGTCTTGTGCATCAGGCAGAACAGCATGTTGCTGTGTGTGGCCGCCTGCATGGGCGCGAGTGCGAGCGCCTTGCGAAAGGCGCTTTCCGCTTCGTCGTACTGGCCATCCTCGTTAAGCGCGTTGGCAAGCGCGTCGAGTTCGAGAGCATTGTTCGGCTCCAGTTCAACGGCGCGGCGCATCTGGGCGATGCCCTCGCCGGCGCGACCCGTTGCCTGAAGGGCGGCACCCAATGTGCGATGCAGTGCTGCACTCTCGGGATGCTTCTCGAGAGCCTGGATGCAGTGCAAGATGGCTCGCTGGTGCTGACGCGTGATATGCAGCGCGTCGGCCAGCATCGTCTGGGCGGGGAGGCTGTTGGGCATCAGGCCGGTGGCACGCTCGGCCGACATCACGGACTCCGCGTACTTGCCTGCGCGCTGCAGGGCGTGCGTGAGCGTCAGCCAGCATTCGCCGTGCGCAGGGTTTTGCTCCGTCAAGCGACGGGCAAGCTTCAGCGCGGCCTCTGTTTTTCCGCCGTTGAAAAGATCGGCAAACTCGCGCAGATCCGTCATGCTTGCGCGGCGCGGGTCGACTATCGCTGCCGGCGTGTCCGAAGTCTTCTGCTGCGGCGCAGCTTCGGGAGCCTCCGCCGCGGCCGCGCGCGAAGGTCCAGTCGACGGCGCCGGTGCCGCCGCGGCGTCCGGCTGGGGCAGACGAGCCTTCAACGTCTCGATGGCATCGCCGGGAACGCCGCATTGCCGCGCCACGTCGAGCGCCATCCGTGCGGCTTCGAACTGGTTGCTCGCGGTGAGGGCGTTGAAGTAGTAGACCCAGAGTTGCGCGAAGTTCGGCGTATGGCCGAGCACCGCTTCGAAGTGCGGCACGGCCTCGGCTGGCCGGTCCGTTTGCATGTACAGCACGCCCATGTGGTAGTTGGCGTCGACATGATCGCTATCCGCTTCCAGCACGATGGCGTAGAGCGCTTCGGCTGCGTCGTATTCCTGCTTGCGATGGTGTTCGATCCCGGCTTCCATGACGAGCTGGATGTCGTTCCCCATTTGCGATTGGGGGGCGAGCGCGGGGGTTTCGGTCGGAGTGGGGAAAGCGGTCATGACGAAGGCGTGCTTGCGCCGCAGTTAGCAGAAGTAAGGCAATTATCGAGCGCGCGCACTCGGGACGAATTGCCGAGTTGACGTCAAAACGCCTGCCAATTCGGTGGTGCGAACGAAGGGCGGTGATGGGGTCGGGGTGGAAGGCCGTTGCTGCCTGAGCGGTGCGCAATAGGGGCGCACAAAAGAAAAGCCCGCGCGAGGCGGGCCGAGGTACGCAAATGCGCCCTCGAGGGTGCAATGGTTGTTTGTTATTCCTGTACGCGCTGCAAAGTCCGTACTTCAGAACTGCGCGACGCGTTGATACTGGTTCACGTTGCGCGTTGCCTGCATGGCGGAACGGTACTCGGCGCTCAGCGCCGACTGTGCCGAACCTGCCACTGCGGCGACACGCGCGTCGATCGCGTGAATCTGCTTGAGCACGTCGAGCGTGGCGCCCGTTTGCTTCGTGGAGAGCGACATGAGAAGCGGCGAGCGCTCGTTCGCGAGCTCGGCCGCCTTTTCCCATTCGCCGACGGCTGCCGCCTGCTCGATGTCTTTCGTGATCTGCCAGATGCGATCGATGGGCGCTGCGAATTCCATGTCGTCTCTCCTGCTGGATGCGCTTAGCTCTTGTTGGTCGCCAGCGCACCTGCGCTGTTCGTGCCGCCGAAGAGTTGCGTGAGGTACTGCTGGTTGCTGTTCATCGTCGCCATCAGCGTGTTGAGCGCGGTGAACTGCGCAGTGTACATGCTGGTCAGCTGCGACTGGTACTCCGCAAGATTCGACTGCTGTGTCGTGAGGTTCGTCAGGTCAGTCTGGATCGAGTTGGTACGCGTCGTAATGACACCCGTACTCGACGAATAGCTCGTGATGTTGTTGTTCAACTGGGCGGCCACGCCGTTGGTCGAATTGAACAGCGCTGCTACGGTCGACTGATTGTTCTGCAGTGCGGTGTTCAGCGTGTCATTGTCGACCGAGAGCGAGCCGTCGGAATTCAGCGTGACGCCGATCGAAGCCAGGCTGGTCGTGGTGCTGCCGCTCTTCACGCCCGTTGCCACGATCGTCGCGAGCTGGTTCTGAATCATGTTCAGCGTCGAGTCGCCGAGCAGCACGCCTTGCGACGTCGAGGTCGAGCTGAACGACGTGAGCGTGGCCATCGTCGTCACGAGCGTGTTGTACAGCGTGACGAAATTGTTGATCGCGCTGGATTCGGCGCTCGTGTTCTGCGCAACGGTGATCGTTTGTGCGCCGCTGCCCGTACTCGACGTATCGACTGCCGCTGCAGTGAGGTTCAGCGTGACGCCGGACAGCGCCGAGGTCACGGTGTTCGTCGTGCTGGTCGCGCCGGTGCCGTCGATCGTGAAATAGGCGTCCTGTGCGGCCGTGGACTGTGTCCAGTTGGTCGTGTTGGAGATCGTCGACTGGTTGGCGGTGAGGTTGGCGGAAGTCGCGCTTGCGCTCGTGATCGCCGTGCCTGCCGTGGTCGTCACGGCGAGGTTGTTCAACGCGTCGCTGGAATTCGAATCGCTGATTGCGATGCTGATACCGTTCGATGCACCGGTCGAGGTGGAGTGCAACACGAGGTGCGCGCCGTCGGCGCCGTTGACGACCGTTGCCGTCACGCCCGGATTGTTGGTGGCCGAGTTGATCGCCGATGCAATGCCCGCAACGGTGCTGTTCGTGCTGTCGAGCGAGATCGTGGTGCTGGCGCCGTTGACCGTCAGCGTCATCGTGGACGAGCCCGATGCGAGCGCCGTTGTCGCGCCGTAGCCGGTCGAGGTGAGCACCTGGGCCTGCGCCACCTGCTTCAAGTCGAGCGAATAGGACCCTGCTGCCGCGCCGCTGCCTGCGGTGGCCGTAATGCCGGTGCCGCTGACCGTCGTGCTGAATGCATTGAGGGTCGTGCCGTCGGAGAGCGGCGAGAGGCTTGCCTGAAGTGCGGAAAGCGCCGCGGAAAGCGCGCCGTACGCGGAAATCTCTGTGTTGTCCTGCGTCTGCTCGGCGCTGATCGTAGCGGCCGTGCCGGCAGTCTTGGCATTGACGAGCGCGGTGACGAGCGAGTTCACGTCCATCGACGAGTTGCCGGTCGAGCCGCTGACGATCGACTGGGCGGCTTGCTGCAAAGCGGCATTGCTCGCTGCGGTCGTAGCGGCGACGCTACTTGCGATCGTGCTGGCTGTCGAACTGGATACGGTGGACATGAAGGGGCTCCGTGCGTCGGCGTTGCAGTGTGAATCGGTTCAAGTCTGGAAAACGCCAATCGGGAGGCGATCCTCCCGATTGGCTTGCGTTGCGCTCACGGGTATGGCGGCCGGGCGCGCAACGCTTGGGCTACAGAAGCTCGAATTACTGGAGGAGCTTCAGGATCTGCTGCGGCTGCGAGTTCGCTTGTGCGAGCACCGAGATACCCGCTTGCTGCAGCACTTGCGCCTTGCTCAGGTTTGCCGTTTCTTCTGCGAAGTTGGCGTCCTGGATCGACGACTGGGCGGTCGACAGGTCGGTCGACTGAGCTTGCTGCGTCGTGCCGATTGCCGTGAAGCGGTTTTGCGCTGCGCCGAGCGTTGCCTGCAGGTTGTTCAGCGTGTTCAGTGCGTTGTCGATCGACTCCATGGCCATGCTTGCGCCGCTTGCCGTGCTGATGTCGACGTTTGCAACATCCGTCGGCACGTTGTAGGAGTTGACCTGAGCGTCCACAGAAGCGACAGCAGCGGAGCCGGCCGAGCCGACAGCCGTATTGAAGGCGGCGGCGATGCTGAGCGAGACCGCACCGCCCGAGCCCTGGATGGCGTTGCCGCTGGTGCCCGAGGCGCCCGTGGCCGTGAACAGCGCGCCGACTGCCGTGTTGCTCAGTGCCTGGTTGTTCTGGTCCGTGAACGTGAAGCCGCCGCTGCCGTCGGAGACGACATTGATCGACGTAACGGTTGCTGCCGAAGCGGCGACCGAAACGCCAGCCGAGCTCAGGCTCAGGCCGCTGAACGTGCCGAGCGTCTGGCCAGCTTGCGGCACGCCGCTGCCGATCGATGCTGCCGACATGTTTTGCGACAGGCTAAGGCTGATCGTCTGGCCGACGTTCGCGCCGACCTGGAACGACACGGTACCGAGCGAGCCGTTCAGCACGTTCATGCCGTTGTACGTCGTTTGCGACGCGATACGGTTGATTTCCGAAACTTGCTGGTTCACTTCCTGCTGCAGTGCTGCGCGGTCGTCCGAGGTCATCGAGCCGTTGGCCGCTTGCGTGGCCAGCTGGCGGATACGCTGCAGGCTGCTCGTCAGCGACGACAGACCGCTCGATGCCGTTTGAACCAGCGAAACGCCATCGTTCGAGTTCGACACGCCCTGATTCAGACCGTTGATCTGGGTCTGCATGATGTTCGAGATCGCGAGGCCTGCTGCATCGTCAGCTGCGCTGTTGATGCGCTTACCCGACGACAGGCGCGTGATCGCTTGCGACAGCGCGCTGCCCGAGCCCGTCAGGTTCTGTTGCGCGACGAGCGAGTTGATGTTGCTGTTAATTCCGAGCATGGAAATTCTCCTAAGCGGGCTGAAAGCCCGTTACAAGCCACTATGGCCGCGGCGGGTGCAATCTTTCATTGCTGGCCGCCTCAGTGAAGGTTGTCGGCGTGGGTAAAAAAAACTTGAGGGGAAGCACCGACAATCGAGACCTCATTTGCGCGGTGCATAGAAAGTCCTGTTGCGCCGCGCTCTGTGCTTCCCGCTTCCCTCACGCATTCATGCGTCTTGCAGTTTGCAAGCGTGTTTACGGCAGGTATCGCGCGTGGTTTAGTGCAGTGACGTCGGCCGCGCGCCCGTGCCCGCTGCAACGCGCCGCGAGGCGGCGTATCCTCAGCGGTTCCCCGTTCGCCCTTTTTTTGGAGGCCCCATGGAACTACGCAGGATCGGCACTTCCTCGTTGCAGGTCGCCCCGCTCATGTTCGGCGGCAACGTCTTCGGCTGGACCGCAGATGAAGCCACCTCGTTCTCGATCCTCGACGCCTTCACCGACGCCGGCCTCAACTTCATTGACACCGCCGACGTCTACTCAGCCTGGGTGCCCGGCAACCAGGGCGGCGAGTCGGAGACGATCATCGGCAGGTGGATCGCGAAGAGCGGCAAGCGCGACAAGGTGGTGATCGCAACGAAGGTCGCAAAAGATGCGCGCCGCCCGGGGCTCTCCGCCGCCAACATCGCGGCTGCCGTGGAGGATTCGCTGCGTCGGCTGCAGACCGACTACATCGACGTGTACTTCTCGCACGAGGACGACCAGAAAGTCCCGCTCGAGGAAACGCTCGGCGCGTATCAGCGGCTGATCGAGGCCGGCAAGGTGCGTGTGATCGGCGCGTCGAACTACACGGGCGCGCGCGTCGAGGAAGCGCTCGCGGTTTCGACGAAGTCCGGCCTGCCCGCGTACCAGATCATCCAGCCCGAATACAACCTGTACGACCGCGCCCACTACGAGGCCGATCTCGAGCCGGTGGCCATGGCGCAGAAGCTTGCGGTCGTGCCCTATTACAGCCTCGCGAGCGGCTTTCTCTCGGGCAAGTACCGATCGCGCGAGGATCTCGCGAAGAGCACGCGCGGCTCGCGCGTCGAGAAGTATCTCGATCACCGCGGTATCCGGATCCTCGCGGCGCTCGACTTTGTGGCCGAGCGTCATGGCAGCACGCTCGCGGCCGTTGCGCTGGCGTGGCTGATCGCGCGCCCGAGCATTACCGCGCCGATCGCGAGCGCGACCTCGCTGGATCAGCTGGAGAGTCTTGCGGCCGCGGTGCGGCTGAAGCTCGATCCGGCCGACATCCAGGCGCTCAACGACGCGAGCGCCTGACGGGAAAGGCATTAACCCAGGTGTCCTAATTGAGAGGGCGGGCGCGGCGGCCGTGGCAAGCCGCGCAAGTCCCTGAGTAGAATCAAGAAACCCTGGTCGGGTAGCTCTTTTCCTGATATCATTGGGAGTGAATTGAGATCTTTGCCTGTTTTGTTGCCGTGTTCGTTACTGTTGGCGGCCGCAAACCGGCGGTCAGGTGTGTTGCAGCAAGGTCGACCTGATCGCGTTCCGCTGTGAACCCCCTACTTCTCTTTTCCGGCCTCCGTGGCCGCCTTGCCTCTCGTTTAGCCCCAGCGTGGCGAACGACCGGAGGGCCGGCGCGTGAGCGGCTTTGACGCTCGCGCCTTTGAACCGTATTAAGCGATTTGAGTTAGGAAATACATGACGACGATTCTTCTGAAGGAAAACGAGCCGTTCGAAGTGGCGATTCGCCGCTTCCGCCGTGCAATCGAAAAGAACGGCCTGATCGCCGAGCTGCGTGAGCGTCAAGCTTACGAAAAGCCGACGGCAGTTCGCAAGCGCAAGAAGGCAGCTGCTGTGAAGCGCCTGCACAAGCGCCTGCGCAGCCAGATGCTGCCGAAGAAGCTCCACTAAGCTTTTTCGCTTTTCGGTGTTCCGCCAAACGGCGGCGCATGCTTCGCAAGAGGCTGCGCCGCCGTTTGCGTTTGTGCGTGTTTGTGCGTAGCAACTACGCGCCGAAGCGCGGCGCGAGTTGCGCGCGCCGGCCGATATCAGGCGGCGTCCCTTAGCTGTTCGGGTGACAAGCCGAACTGGGCGGCAATCGAACAAAGGCGTTCGCGCCATTCCCATACGCCAAACACGTCGTGCACGTTCTGCAGGCAACTCAGCAGATTGATCGTAGCGGGGTCGTATATGTTGATATGGGCCCGCAGCAGCGCCTTTTTCAGCGCGGCAACGCCCACGTCCATATAGAGCGGCACGTCGTTCGTCTCACGGCCGATGTAGCGCACAGGAATGCCTTCCATGGCGCTCATATAGTCGCGTGGCCGGATGAAGCTGCCGACCGGGCAACCGCCGTAGCTATGCGCACTGCCGGAGCCGCCGCCACAGCCACCGCCCCGGTAGGCGCCGCCGCCGCGTGGAAGAAGTGCCGCGCGCCCCTGGCCAAAGAGATGGGCCACCGCGCGGTCGAAGATCTCCTGATGACTCAGGAAGTGGACGTTTTTCATTTCAACCCCCTGTTGCCCGGGTGCCGGGCACAGGTTAATTCCCTTCTAATGCGGCGCCGCCGGCCTTCCAGCCGGCATCACTACCCGTTCCCCTGACGCGCCTGCATTCACTTCCCGTTATAACGGCACGCCAGTGGAAAACCGTGGGGCGGCGCACCGTAGCGATCAAAAAGTGGGTTGCCCGGTGCCGGGCGTAATCGCTCTGGCGTGTCACAAAGCCATGCGGGACAAAGGTTTGCAAGGCGCGTCCCGCCCCGCTCGGGACTTTCCCGAGTCGCGCGAGTTTCGCTGCGCTCAGGCGCGGCGCTTCTTTTTGCCAAGCGCTGCGCAAGCCTCGCGGCACATGCAGTCGCGCTCATGGTCGTTGACCATGCCGACAGCCTGCATGAACGCGTAACAGATCGTCGTGCCAACGAATTTGCAGCCGTATTTCTTGAGCGCCTTGCTAAGGGCGTCCGAGACCTCGGTGGAGGCCGGCGCGTCGCGATACGAAGCCAGGTCGTTCTGGATGGGCGTGTCGTCCACGAACGACCAGACGAACTTCGCGAGCGAGCCGTGTTCCGCCTGAATTTGCTGCACGGCGCGGGCGTTGGCGATGGCGGCCTCGATCTTGGCGCGATTGCGCACGATCGAGGCGTCCTGCATGAGCGTTTCGACGTGCCTGGGCGTAAAGCGCGCAACCTTCGCGATGTCGAAGTTGGCGAAGGCGCGGCGATATCCTTCGCGCTTGTTCAGTATCGTGGACCACGAGAGTCCTGCCTGCGCGCCTTCGAGCACGATCATTTCGAACAGATGCTGGTCGTCCCGCGACGGCACGCCCCACTCCTCGTCGTGGTATTGCACATACTGCGGCGACGCGCCAGCCGATACCCAGTTGCAGCGGTGTGTCACGGTAAGTTCTCCTTGCGAGACGTCGTTCGAGCCACGCAAGCATAGCGGATCGGTGCCGCGCCGCCACCCTGGCCGGATGGCCGATTGTGCGAACCCTGGGAAGCCGCTAGTCTCTGCGGCACGACAAAAATTTTTGGCATTCGAACCGGACTGACAGGCGCGCGAGGCGCGGCGGACATCATGCAGAAATACACCTGGTTGATTGGCGTGGACGGCGGCGGCACGGGCACGCGAATCGCGCTCGGCGACACCAACGGCGTCGAACTCGCGCGAGCGGGCGCGGGGCCGTCGGGGCTCGGACTCGGTATCGAACGCGCCTGGCAATCGATCGAGGAAGGCTGCCGCGCGGCGTTTGCGCAGGCGGGGCTCGCGTTCGACTGGTCGCAATGCGTGCTCGGCTGCGGGCTCGCGGGCGTGAACAACCCCGACTGGCTGGCGCCGTTTCTCGCAGCCGCACCCCCGGTGGCCGGACTCGCGGTGGAAAGCGACGCCTACACGACGCTGCTGGGCGCGCACGGCGGCGCACCAGGCGTGGTGGTCGCCCTTGGCACGGGCAGCATCGCGGCGGTGCTCGACGAGGACGGCCAGTGCCGCATTGCGGGCGGTTTCGGTTTTCCCTCGGGCGACGAGGCGAGTGGCGCCTGGTTCGGCCTGCGCGCGATCGTCTGGGCGCAGCAGGCGCTCGATGCCCGCGTGCCCATGGACGACTTCGCGCGGGCCCTGCTCGCACATGCGCGGGCCACCGATCGCGACAGTCTGATCGTGTGGCAGTGCGCGGCGAACCAGACCGCTTATGCCAGCCTCGCCCCGGTCGTCCTCGCGCATCGCGAACATCCGTTCGTCGCAAGGCTGCTCGCCGAGGCCGGCGTGGAAATCGCGAAACTCATCACCGCGCTCGATCCTTCGGGCAAGCTGCCGGCGGCGCTCTCGGGCGGCCTTGGGCAGCCGCTGCGCGAATGGGTGCCGCAAGCGGTGCGTGATCGCCTGCGCGCGCCGCTCGCCGATTCCACAACCGGTGCGCTTCGGCTCGCGCAAATGGAAGCCCAGCGGCTGGCAAGCGCTGCTGCGGACAACTGAATGGCGGGCGACAAGGGGCGGGAACGTAGGTCAAGGGCATAGCCGTGCCGCAGATGCTACGATGCAACGTTTCCCGCTAGCTGTCTGATCAACATGTACAAGGTCATTGCAACCGATCTCGACGGAACGCTGCTCAATAGCGACCATCAGGTCGATCCGTTCACGGTTGCCACGCTGGGCGCGCTCGATGCACAGGGGCTGCCGTTCGTGATCGCGACCGGTCGCCACTATTGCGACGTGGCCGGCATTCGCGACGTGCTAGGCATCCGCCCGTATCTCATTACCGCGAACGGGGCGCGCGTGCACGCACCCGACGACACGCTGATCCACGCGAGCAATCTGAGTGCACCCATGGTCGAGCGTCTCGTCGCTGCCGAAACGGTGGGCGAGCACGGTCGCGTGATCGTGAGCATCTATACCGATGACGCCTGGCTCATCGACCGCGATGCGCCTGAACTGCTCGCGTATCACCAGGACTCGGGCTTCGAGTACCGCGTGGCGGATCTGCGCGATTACGCAGGCGCAGGCATCGCCAAGGCGCTCTATATTGGCGATCCGGCAGATCTCGCACTCGTCGCGCAGAATCTCGCACGCGAATTCGGCGACGCGCTCTATGTCACCTACTCCCTGCCGGATTGTCTCGAAGTCATGGTGGCCGGCGTTTCGAAAGGCCGAGCGCTGCGCGTCGTGCTCGAGCGGCTCGGCGTGGACGCCGCGGGTTGCGTCGCGTTCGGCGACAACATGAACGATATCGATTTGCTCGAAACGGCGGGTCATCCGTTCATGATGAACAACGCCAATCCCGATCTCATCAAGCGGCTGCCTCGGGTGCCGCGCATCGGCAACAACTTCGAAGCCGGTGTCGCGCATCATCTTCGCAAGCTGTTCGCGCTCAACGACGAGCTCGCGTCGTAGTTCACGCGGGCGCAGCTGCTAGCGCCGTCACCGCTGTCGCGATTCCATTCGAACGGTTACTGCGTGGCGGGCAGTTGCGCGCACGGGCAGTCGTCCGCGCGTGCGTCGAGCCCTTCGCGCTCGTGCGAGAAACGCGCGTGCGCGCCGCCACCGCTCCAGTCGATGCGCACCACATAGATGCTGTCGAAGTCCGCGCTCTCCCAGCGCGGCACATCGCTCGCGCTGCCGCCGTGCGCGGCGACGATGCGGCGCACGAGCGTCTCGATTTCCCGATGTTCCCACGCAACGAGCACGGTGCGGCCGCGCCACTGCGGATCGACGAGCGCGCTTTGCAGCGCGTCGATCTTCGAATAGCCATATGGCGTCTGGACCGGCATGCCGAACTGGATCGCGGTCGGCTCGATCGTCGCGAGCGGGCGCACGTAGTAGTAGGCGTGGCCGCTGTCTTCCTTTTGCTCGCCGGGGTCGGGCGCATAGATGGCGTCGGGCTTGCCGTACTTGGCCGCGATCACGGCCGGCAGCGCAAGCGCGCGGTTCAGCCCCTTGCAGTTGAGCTGGCCGAATCCCTCTGGCGGCTTTTCGCCATGCCTCACGAAGATGAGCGTTTCGACGTTGCGTGCGGTTGGCGCGCTGCCCGGATTGGTCTGCGCTGTCTCGCCGGCGTTAGCGGGTCCGTTGACGTGTGGCAGCGGCGCGCAGGCGCATAGCAGTGCGCCCAACGCTGCGGCGAGCGTCGGGGCGATCCGGAATGGCCGGGGGCGTGAGCGCTTCATGCTGGGCGTGATGCTCCAGGTCGCAAGACAATGGGAAGGTCGCCCGATTCTAGCAGCGCGGCCGCCCTGGGCCCGGCCAGCAGCGCAGCCGGAGCGCCACGCGGCCAGCAAGACAAACGGGCGCCGAAGCACCCGTTTGCAGCTGCGCAAAGAAAGTATCGCGATTCGGCGCGGTCCGGGCCGCGCAGATGTGTCAGAGCGTGCCAGAGGCCGTCAGGCCGTCTCGCGCACGGCGACCGCCGCCACCGCTTCGCGCCGCCCCGCCACCGCCGGGTACACGATGCCCGCGATCACGGCGCCGACGATCGGCGCGACCCAGAACAGCCACAGCTGCGAGATTGCCTCGCCGCCCACGAAGAGCGCGGGGCCGGTCGAGCGAGCCGGATTCACCGAGGTATTGGTGACGGGAATCGAGATCAGGTGAATGAGCGTGAGGCACAGGCCGATGGCGATCGGCGCGAAGCCAGCGGGTGCGCGCTTGTCGGTTGCGCCGAGAATGACGAACAGGAAGAACGCGGTCATGACGGCTTCGCACACGAACGCGGTGCCCATGGCGTAGTGGCCTGGCGACTGCTCGCCGTAACCGTTGGTCGCGAAGCCACTCGCGACGAGGTCGAAACCGGGTTTGCCCGTCGCGATGAGCGCAAGCACGAAAGCGCCGATCACCGCGCCCACCACCTGCGCGGCGATATAGGGCACGAGGTCGCGCGCCGGGAAGCGGCCCGCCACGGTCAGGCCCACGCTCACGGCGGGATTCAGATGGCAGCCCGAAATATGCCGATGGCGTAGGCCATGGTGAGCACGGTCAGGCCAAAGGCGAGCGACACGCCCACGAACCCGATACCGAGTCCGTGAACCGGGCCGGCGAAGTTGGCCGCGAGCACGGCGCTGCCGCAGCCGCCCAGAACGAGCCAGAAAGTGCCGATCAGTTCGGCAATGAGTCGCCTGAATAAGTGCATTGCGTGACACCTCGAAAAGTCGATTCTAGAAGGGGCCGCGTAAAGCACCGGCACCGGGAAATGCCAGATTCTAGGCAGTCGCACTTTTCGGTGCTGTCAAGGATTGTCAATTCCGACGTAATTCATCGAATTATTGCGTTCGATGTGCACGCAATTGCGCCCGAGCCACTCGTCGTTAAATCGAAGAATAGCGTGAAAAAGCAGTATTAATAGCGATTGCGAATTCCGTTATTTGCGTCTAATCTCCGATCGAGCCGGTTTCAAGAGCAAAGAAGGGGGAATAGAAATGTCGCAATATACGGAAATCAAGGCGCAGATCGCAAAACTCCAGGCTCAGGCCGAAGAGGCGCGGCGCACGGAGATCGCGGACGTCATCGCCACGATCAGGGAAAAGATCGCCGAGTACGGCCTTTCCGCCCAGGACCTGGGCTTTGCCGAGGCCGCGCGCCGCGGGCGTCCGCCGAAAAAGGCGCCGCTGCCCGCGCGCTATCAGGACCCCAAGTCCGGCGCGACCTGGAGCGGGCGCGGCAAGCCGCCCAAGTGGATCGCGGGCAAGAATCGCGAACGCTATCTGATCGCCTGACGCATGCCGCCGGGGAACAGCCCGGCCGCCATACCGGCGCAACCGCAAATGCAATAAAAGAGCCGCATGATTCATGCGGCTCTTTTTGTGCGTCATCTGTAATGAACGCGTAATGGCGCTATTCGACGACTCGCAAACGATTCACACCGTACATTCGTCTGGATTTATCGCGAAACCTGGAATGCTTCGCACTCAGCCGGCGGCGACACGACGCAGTACCGGACGCTGTGCGGCTTCGATGAGCGCCGTATAAGTGTCGACATAATTGCCGGCCATGATGTGCGACGTGAATCGGTGTTCGAACTGGTTGCGAATTGCCACGCGCGAAAGCGAATCGATATTCTGAAGCGCGGCCACGGCGCCTTGTACGTCCTCGACGACATAGCCCGTCACGCCCGGGTCGATCACTTCCGGCACCGAACCGCGGTTGAACGCGATCACCGGCGTGCCGCACGCCATCGCCTCGATCATCACGAGGCCGAACGGCTCGGACCAGTCGATCGGGAACAGCAGCGCCTTCGCGCCCGAAAGGAACGCGGGCTTCTGCTCTTCGTTGATCTCGCCGACGAACTCCACGTGCGCCTGCGAAAGCAGCGGCTCGATCTCGGTCTTGAAGTAGTCCTGGTCGACCTTGTCGACCTTGGCGGCGATCTTCAGCGGCAGGCCGGAGAGCGCGGCGATCCTGATCGCCGTGTCCACGCGCTTTTCCGGGCAGATCCGGCCGAGGAACGCGAGGTACTCGGGCTTGCGGTCGGCCTGCGGCGTGAGCAGGTTCTTTGGCAGTCCGTGATAGATCGTGTTCTGCCACGCGGCCTGCGACAACGGCTGGCGCTGCGAGTCCGAAATCGAGATCACCGGAGCGTTCGGGAACTGCTCGAATACCGGTTGCAGCTCCGGCAGGTCGAGGCGACCGTGGAGCGTCGTGACGAACGGCGTGTCCATGGTCGTGAAAAGCGGGAACGGCAGATAGTCGAGGTGGAAGTGCAGCACGTCGAACTCGTGCGCGACGCGCCGCACGTGCTCGAGCAGCACCATGTGCGGGGCCAGCGCGTCGCGGATCGTCGGGTCCAGACGAAGTGCGCGCGGCCAGGCGGCTTCGAGGTTTGCCGAGGTGACCGAATCGCCGCTGGCGAACAGCGTCACGTCGTGGCCGAGGTCGACCAGCGCTTCGGTCAGGTAGGACACGACGCGCTCGGTGCCGCCATAAAGCTTGGGCGGAACGGCTTCATAAAGTGGCGCAATTTGTGCGATTCGCATTGTTCGATCTCCTGGGCAAAAAGCCGCGTGTGCAACGAACCTGTGATGCGGCACTGCGGCGGTACAACGGTATCGGGTTATCCCTGAGACCGATTATGGCCATTTCGCGGCCCGATACACGCGGTTTTGCAAACGCTTAATGTTGTTACAGCGGGATACAGCAGGTGTAAGAGGCCATTGCAAAGCGTGACGTGGCCTGGGCGCGCATTGCGCAAACCGCGTGCCCGGGCGTCCGTATAAGGGTCAAAAGACGTTGGCGCGTGGGTCGCGAATAGGGCCGGTAGCACGCACGCGTGACGCATCCATGAAAAAGCCTATAATCAGTCCAGAATTTCGCGGCTTATGCGCATGACATGACGCGCCCCGCCTCCCGCCGCTGCTCCCGCCTCATTGTCAGAAAAATTCCTACACGTTAGCGATCGCTTTTCTCGCAACGCGTCGCGGCATCCGTCCGATTTCCATTTGTTCCCGCCCCAGCCACAATGCACCCACGACCATAAACAGGCCGTTCGGGTGCATTCGGGTTGCATCTGGGCGAGCAAACGTTTTCCGCAGGCGGTCTGACCAGCCGCCGCGATTTGATTCGGGGGAATCCATGAGCGCGACGACGCACAGCGACATGCTCAATGAGATCAAGGAAGTGAACCTGTCGTACCTGTTGCTCGCGCAACGTCTTTTACGCGAGGACAAGCCGACGGGCATGTTCCGCATGGGCATCTCCGAGCAGTCTGCCGAGGTGCTCGCGAATCTCTCTTTCGCGCAGACCGTACGCCTTGCCGCATCGAACCAGCTGCTTTGCCGCTTCCGGTTCGACGACCACGCCATCCTGAGCGCGCTTGCCGACAAGGGCAAAACCGCGCTGACCCACTCGGCGATCATCATGGCGGGCCAGGACGTCGAGCAGATCGGCTGAACCGCTTCGCCCCGCGCCGCAGCGCGCGGCCACGCATTGCACCCTTGCTGCCCGCGGACGGCGGCAGGGGCCAGGCGTATTCCTTTGCGGCTTCCAACGGGTGTCTATGGCGACAAAGAGTGTGGTGCAGGAGGTAAAGGAGATCGCGCTCGCGATCGAGCTGATCGAACTGGGCGCGCGTCTGCAACTGCTCGAAGCGGAGACCTCGCTCTCGCGCGACCGGCTCATCCGGCTTTACAAGGAAGTGAAGGGCGAGTCGCCGCCCAAGGGCATGCTGCCGTTTTCGACCGACTGGTTCATGACCTGGCAGCCCAACGTCCATTCCTCGCTGTTCTACAACACGTTCATGTTCATGAGCCGCCATGCGCGCTGCGAGCCGATCCACGCGATCGTGAAGAGCTACCGGCTCTATCTCGAGCACCTGCGGCTCCACGACGAAATGCCCACGCTGAGCCTCACGCGCGCCTGGACGCTCGTGCGCTATTTCACATCGGGCCTCTTGCAGATGACGACGTGCAGTCGTTGCGGCGGCCGCTACGTGGCTCACGCGCACGACCCGCAACGCGGTTTCGTCTGCGGGCTGTGCCAGCCGCCCTCGCGGGCGGGGCGCACACGGCGCAACGCGCTTGCGTCGCAGATCGCCGCTTGAGGCAGATCGACGCGGCTTGACGCGGTTAGATGCGGCGTGGTGCCGTCGGTGCAGGCCGGGACTCCGGATAAACCCGGCCCGCCCCGCCGCAAAGGCCGCGCGGCCCCACCGGACGGCGCCTGCCGCAGCAAGCCCGCATCCTAAACGCGGTCACAGGCACGCACCGCAACCCCTTCCCGTGCGGCTTTGCGAACCGGCCCCAGATTCATCCGTCATGCCGATGTCAAGCAGACGGCAGATGCCCGGCCGGCTTACGATCCGCGCCCACTCAAACCCAAAGTTTTTCGCGCCGTTGCCGTAAACCCAGCTAAGGGCGCGGGCCGACGGCGGTTCGCGGCGCATTTCTAGTGAGGACCCGGCAGTGCTGATTATCGTTGGAACCCTCTTGACGATCCTTTGCGTCTTCGGCGGCTACGCACTCGAGGGCGGCCATCTCGGCGCGCTCATGCAGCCGATGGAACTGCTCATGATCGGTGGTGCTGGCGTCGGCGCGTTCATCCTCGGCAACGGCATCAAGACCATCAAGGCCACCTTGCGCGTGCTTCCCACGCTGTTCAAGGGCGCCAAATACAACAAGGACGTGTACATGGAGCTGCTCGCGCTGCTCTATGTCCTGCTCGCGAAGGCGCGAAAGGAAGGCACGCTCACGCTCGAAGCGGATATCGACGATCCGCAGAAGAGCCCGATCTTCACGCAGTATCCGAAGATCCTGGCCGACCATCACATCGTCGAATTCCTCACCGACTACCTGCGTCTCATGGTGGGCGGCAACATGAACGCCTTCGAGATCGAAAGCCTCATGGACGAGGAAATCGAAACGCACCACGCCGAAGGCGAGGCGCCCGCTCACGCGCTCGCGAAGGTGGGCGACGCGATGCCGGCGTTCGGTATCGTCGCGGCGGTGATGGGCGTGGTTCACACCATGGCGTCCGCCGACAAGCCGCCCGCGGTCCTCGGCGAGATGATCGCCCAGGCGCTGGTCGGCACCTTCCTCGGCATTCTGCTTTCGTACGGCCTGATCGGCCCGCTCTCGAGCCTCGCGGAACAGCGCGTGACCGAGTCGACCAAGATGTTCCAGTGCATCAAGGTGACGATCCTCGCGAGCCTGAACGGCTACGCGCCGGCCATTGCCGTGGAGTTCGGCCGCAAGGTGCTGTTCTCGACCGAGCGTCCGTCGTTCACGGAACTCGAAGAGCACGTGCGCCGCGTGAAGGCGAAGTAAGGGACGGCTCATGAGCAACAACAAGGACCGCGCAATCGTTGTCAAGCGCGCCGCGCCGAAGAAGGCCGGCCATCATGGCGGCGCGTGGAAGCTCGCCTACGCGGACTTCATGACCGCGATGATGGCGTTCTTCCTGCTGATGTGGCTGCTCTCGTCGGCTTCGACGGTGCAGTTGAAGGGCATCGCCGACTACTTCAACCAGCCGATGAAGATCACGCTCTGGGGCGGCGATCGCAGCGCCGAAGACTCGAGCATCCTGAAGGGCGGCGGCCGTGACATCTCGTCGCAGGACCAGGGCATCACGCGCCGCAGCGACGGCGCGACCGAGCGCTCGGAGCGCAACCAGTCGAAGCACAACGACGACGATGCGATGAAGCAGCTCGAAGGTTCGCTCGAACGCAAGGAGCAGGTACGCCTGCACGACCTGCAGGTGAAGCTGATGGCGGCGATCGAGGCGAACCCGGTGCTGCGCCAGTTCAAGCAGCAGATCCGCATCGACTCCACGCTGCAGGGCCTGCGCATCGAGATCGTCGACTCGCAGAAGCGCCCGATGTTCGCCACGGCCCGCGACGTGGTCGAGCCGTACATGCGCGACATCCTGCAGGCGATCGGCAAGACGCTCAACGACGTGCCCAACCGCATCGTCGTGCAAGGCCACACCGACGCCGTGCCCTACGCGGGCGGCGAGAAGGGCTATAGCAACTGGGAGCTTTCCGCCGACCGCGCGAATGCTTCTCGACGCGAGCTGATCGCGGGCGGTATGGACGAATCGAAGGTGTTGCGCGTGCTCGGTCTCGCTTCCACGCAGAACCTGAACAAGGCCGATCCGCTCGACCCGGAGAACCGCCGCATCAGCATCATCGTATTGAACAAGAAGTCCGAAGACGCGCTCATGCACGACGACTCGACCACCACCACGCTCTCCGACGACGCAGCGGGCTCGGGCAAAAGCCTGCCCGCGCTCACGCCGGACGCCGGCATGGGCCGGGCGGCGCCGGCGCCGGTCGCGATCGCGCCGAAGGTGGCAACCACGGTGGCGCCGGCGGTGCCGGTGGTCGCCCCAGCCGTCGCGGCGGCAGCGCAATGACAACGAGGAACGGATGATCAGGAACATTCTGGCGATCGACGATTCGGTGTCCATGCGGGAGATCCTGCGTGCGGCGCTCGGCTCGGCAGGCTACGAAGTGACGGTGGCGGGCGACGGCGAAGAAGGGCTCGAGCATGCGCTCGCCCAGCGCTTCGATCTCGTGCTCACCGACCTTTACATGCCGCGCATGGGCGGGCTCGACCTGATCAAGCAGTTGAGGGCGAATCCTTCGTACTTCGAAACGCCCATCCTCGTGCTGACCACGGAATCGGACGAAGGCTTCAAGGCAGCCGTACGCGACGCAGGCGCGACCGGCTGGATCGAAAAACCGGTGGACCCCGAGCTGCTCGTCGATCTGGCGAGCGCACTCGGCGAGGCCCACCCTTGAGGTGCCGCGCGGCGAACGACCAGGCACCCCCCAGGCAATTAACGCGGTGAAAGAGCAATGACTCTCGACATCACTCAGTTTTATCAGACGTTTTTCGACGAGGCGGACGAGCTGCTCGCGCAGATGGAGCAGCTTCTCCTGAACCTGAACGTCGGTCGCCCGGATCCCGAGGATCTGGCGGCGATCTTCCGCGCGGCGCACTCGATCAAGGGTGGCGCGGCGACGTTCGGCTTCACGGCCTTGACCGAGACGACCCACATTCTCGAATCGCTGCTCGACCGTGCTCGCAACAACGAGCTGGTGCTGCGCAAGGACATGATCGACACGTTCCTCGAAACGAAGGACGTGCTTTCCGACCAGCTCGGCGCCTACCGCGCGAGCGCCGAGCCCGACGCGCAAGCGGCGCACGCCGTGCGCACGAAGCTCGAGCGCCTCTATGCGGAAAGCCGCGGCGTACCGGCGTCCGCGCCTGAACCCGCACCGGCCCCGGCCCCTGCGCCCGCGCCGGCCCCGCAGGCGAGCGCCGGCGATTCGGAAGAAGATCTCGAAGCCGCGTTCGAAATGCACAGTACGCTGGCGGCGGCAGGTTCGGGTGCGCCCGAGCACGTCGTGAGCGAGGCGATCGATGCGGCAGCCGCGGCGCCCGCTGCCGGCGCTGAGGCCGCAGCGGAAGGTCCGCACCTGCGCGTCACGCTGCGCGCCGTCGACGCGAAGGACCAGGAGCTGCTCGTCGAAGAGCTCGGCAACCTCGGCCGCATTCTCGGTCAGGTGAAGACCGGCGACGACCTCACGCTGTGGCTCGAAACCGATGTGACCGCCGACGACATCATCGCGGTGTGCTGCTTCGTGATCGACGAGAAACAGATTTCGATCGGCCGGGGCGCCGCGCCGCAGGGCGACGCGCAACCGGCTGCGGCCGCAGCGCCTGCGGCTGCACCGGCACCGGCCGCACCGCCCGCCGCACCGGTGGCAGCGGCCCCTGCAGCGAGCGCCGTGATCCCGGCCCCGCCGCCCGCTGCGCAAGCCGAACACGAAATGCCGCGCCCGCCCGCGAGCGCACCGGCGCCCGCGCAAGCCGAAGGCGAGCGCAAGGCGCGTCCGGCCGCCGCCGCGAATTCGGCGGAAGGCAGCTCGATTCGCGTGGGCGTGGAAAAGGTCGACCAGTTGATCAACCTCGTGGGCGAACTCGTCATTACGCAGGCCATGCTGGCGGAAACCACCAGCACGTTCGACCCGGCGCTGCACGACCGCCTCTACAACGGCATGGCGCAGCTCGAGCGCAACGCGCGCGACCTGCAGGAAGCGGTGATGTCGATCCGCATGATGCCGATGGACTACGTCTTCAGCCGCTTTCCGCGCCTCGTGCGCGACCTCGCGGCGAAGCTCGGGAAGGAAGTCGAGCTTGTCACCTTCGGTCAGGCGACCGAACTCGACAAGAGCCTCATCGAGCGCATCATCGACCCGCTCACCCACCTCGTGCGCAACTCGCTCGACCACGGCATCGAAACCGTGGAAGCGCGCCGCGCCGCGGGCAAGGACGCCACGGGCCAGCTCGTGCTCTCCGCCGCGCACCACGGCGGCAACATCGTGATCGAAGTGAGCGATGACGGCGCGGGCCTGCGCCGCGACAAGATTCTCGCCAAGGCGATCAAGCAGGGCATGCAGGTGAGCGACAGCATGTCCGACGACGAGGTCTGGAACCTTATCTTCCTGCCGGGCTTCTCGACCGCCGAGCAGGTGACCGACGTGTCGGGCCGCGGCGTGGGCATGGACGTGGTCAAGCGCAACATCCAGGCGATGGGCGGCCACGTGGAAATCACCTCGCACGCGGGCAAGGGCAGCACCACGCGCATCGTGCTGCCGCTCACGCTGGCGATTCTCGACGGCATGTCGGTGAAGGTGGGTAGCGAGATCTTCATCCTGCCGCTGAACTTCGTGATGGAGTCCCTGCAGCCGCGCCACGAAGACATCTACACGGTCACCAACGGCGACCGCGTGGTGCGTGTGCGCGGCGAGTATCTCCCGCTCGTGGCGCTGCACCGGGCATTCAACGTCGAAGGCGCGCGCACGGACCCGACGCAGGGCATCGTCACGATCATGGAAACCGAAGGCCGTCGCTTCGCCATGCTGATCGACGAGCTGGTCGGCCAGCAGCAGGTCGTGGTGAAGAACCTCGAAACGAACTACCGCAAGGTGCACGGCATTTCGGCGGCGACCATTCTCGGCGACGGCAGCGTCGCGCTGATCGTCGACGTGGCCGCGCTCAATCGCGAGACGCGCGCCACACATGGCGTAAGCGCCAGCGCAAATTCGGGTGCGTTCGCCGAATTCGCGTAATCGTTATGAAGTCCGGACGCACTCAACCAATCATCTCCCAACCGTTCAGGGGCTAACGTGGCAGAAGTCCAATCGATTCAAGGCAACGGCGCGCACGGCGCGATTGCCGGCGCGCAACGCCGCGACGCGCTGCAGGCCGACGCGGGCGGCCAGGAATTCCTCGTCTTCACCCTCGGCGCGGAAGAGTACGGCATCGACATCCTGAAGGTGCAGGAAATTCGCGGCTACGACAGCGTGACGCGCATCGCGAACGCGCCCGACTTCATCAAGGGCGTGATCAACCTGCGCGGCATCATCGTGCCGATCGTCGACATGCGCATCAAGTTCCATCTGGGCCGCGTCGAGTACGACCACCAGACGGTCGTCATCATCCTGAACGTCGCGCATCGCGTGGTCGGCATGGTGGTGGACGGCGTCTCGGACGTGCTCACGCTGCAGATGGAGCAGATCATGCCTGCGCCCGAATTCGGCGCGACGCTCACGACCGAGTACCTCACGGGCCTCGGCACCGTCGAAGGCCGCATGCTGATCCTCATGGATATCGAAAAACTGATGACGAGCCGCGAAATGGCTCTGATCGAGGCGCTGGTCTAACGCGCCGAGAGTTAAACCGGGGGGCCGCGAGGCCAGCGTGAGAGAGAGCGGATAAGCCGCCGCCAAGAAGCGGCAAGCCGCCTTCGTTTTCGCGCGCGCTTCGTACAGGGTCCCGGGCGTCGCCGCGTCTTGCTGGCCGCCCGCGCCCGCCCGCATAGCCCGCCCCGATTCGCACAGGACAGGAGCAAACGAGATGCTGCAAAGATGGTCGATCCGCTCGACGCTCACGGGCGTCGGGGTCATTCTGGTTGCGCTGACCGTGCTGGTCGGCGCACTCGGGCTCGTCGCGCTCGGGCGTGCGAGCGATGCGTTCACCGAGATCGTGCGAGGCGATCTCGTGGCGATGCATGCGCTGAACGACGCGTCGTCGTATCTGCTGCGCACGCGCGTCGCGATCGACCGCGCCAGCGCGCTCACGGCCGCAGGCCAGGCCGACGATGCGAAGAAGGTGATCGATCGCGCCCAGGAATTGCTCGGCAAATCCAACGAAGCCTGGCAGGCCTTCCAGAACGCGCCGAAGAGCGGTCTCGACGCCGCCACGCTCGACGCGCTCGCGGCCAAACGCGCCACGCTCATGCAGGACGGCGTGCAGCCCGAATTCGCGGCCCTGCGCGCAAACGATCAACCGGCCTACCACGCCATCGCCGACACGAAGATCAGCCCGATGTTCGTCGACTACGACAACGTCGCCGGGCCGCTCGCGCAGGCGCTGGAAGATAGCGCACAGGCGCGCGAGGTCGGCGCGCATGACAAGATCGCCGTGATGCGCATCGCGATCGGCGTGGTGATCGCCGTGGCGCTCGTGCTCGTGGTGGCGATCCGCTTCGCCATGCGCGGCCTCATCGTGCAGCCGCTCGAAGACGCGGTGTCGTGCTTCGAGCGCATCGCCCACGGCGATCTCTCGCAGCCGGTCACGGTCTACAGCGACAACGAGATCGGGCGCCTCTTCGGCGGCGTCAAGCGCATGCAGGAAAGCCTCGTCACGCTGGTGAGCGCGGTGCATACGGGGGCAAGCTCGATCGACGTGGGCGCGCGCGAGATCGCGATGGGCAACACCGATCTCTCGCAGCGTACCGAGCAGCAGGCCGCTTCGCTGCAGGAAACGGCGTCGAGCATGGAGCAGCTCACCGGCACCGTGCGCCAGAACGCCGAGAACGCGCGCCAGGCGAGCCAGCTGGCCGTCAACGCCTCGGACATCGCGACGCGCGGTGGCCAGGTGGTGGGTGAAGTCGTCAACACGATGCAGGGCATCGCGGTGAGTTCGGCGAAGGTCGTGGACATCATCAGCGTGATCGAAGGCATCGCGTTCCAGACCAACATTCTCGCGCTCAACGCGGCCGTGGAAGCGGCGCGCGCGGGCGAGCAGGGCCGCGGCTTCGCGGTGGTGGCCGGCGAAGTGCGCAGCCTCGCGCAGCGCAGCGCCAGCGCGGCGAAGGAAATCAAGGAACTCATCAACGACTCGGCCGAGAAAGTGCAAAGCGGCTCGCAGCTCGTGGGCCGCGCAGGCACGACGATGGAAGAAATCCTTCAGGCCGTGCGTCGCGTGACCGACATCATGGGTGAGATCAGCGCGGCGTCCGAGGAGCAGTCGGGCGGCATCGAGCAGGTCAACCGCGCCGTCACGCAGATGGACACCGTCACGCAGCAGAACGCGGCGCTGGTGGAGCAGGCGGCCGCGGCGGCGGCGTCGCTCGAAGAGCAGACCCGCCAGCTGCAGAACGTGCTCGGCACGTGGACGACGGGCGGCGCGCCGGCGCGCAGCGTCAGTGCAAGTCCGGCGCGTGTGACGCCGGCGGCGCCGGTTGCCGCGAAACGCACGACGCCGTCTTCGGCTTCGGCGGGGACGAAGGCCGCGACGGCGTCAGTCGCAACGGCGGCGGCACCGGCGGACACCGCGAAGCCAACGGCCAGGCCCGCGGCGCAACCGGCAGCGCAGTCGGCAAACAAGGTGTCGGCAAAGCCGGCGGCGAAACCGGCCGCGCCTGCGCGCGCCGAGACGTACGCGAGTACGGCGGCATCCGCTTCGGGCGATTCGGACTGGGAAACGTTCTGATCGAACGCGGCATGGAAGCGTAGTGAAGTACTGAACACGACGAGCAACTGCAATGCACATGAGCGCTACACAACGGCAAGACCTGCCGCGCCGGGCCCCGCGGCCCGCGCGCGCTGCGCAGGCCGCCCATGCGCCGCACGCATTGCAACCGGGCAGGCGCGGCGCGCAGCAGTCCTGCGCCGCGGTATCCCATGCAGTGGGCGGCGCGCAATGCGAAGGAGCATCAGCATGAAAGCGCTGCGAAATACGCGCCAGGACGCCGGCGAGCCGGGCGGTTCGGGCGTCGAGAGCAACCGCGATTTCGATTTCACCTCGGCGGACTTCGAGCGCATTCGCGCGCTCATTCACCGCCGCGCCGGCATCTCGCTCTCGGACCACAAGCGCGACATGGCGTACAGCCGGCTGGCGCGGCGCCTGCGCACGCTCGGCCTCGACAGTTTTCGCGAGTACCTCGACCAGCTCGAAGCGCGCAACGACACGGCCGAGTGGGAAGCGTTCACGAACGCGCTCACCACGAACCTCACGGCGTTTTTCCGCGAGGCGCATCACTTCCCGATCCTCGCGGATTTCGTGAAGCGCCGCGCGGGGGGCCCAGGTGCGCAGCCGGTTTCGGTGTGGTGTTCGGCGGCCTCCACGGGCGAAGAGCCGTACTCGATCGCGATGACGCTCGTCGAAGCGCTTGGAGACCGCGCGGCGCGCGAGGCGCGCGTGCTCGCCACCGACCTCGACACCCAGGTGCTCGCCAAGGCCGACGCGGGCGTCTACTCGTTCGACCAGGTCAAGCACCTGTCGCCGGAGCGTCTGAAGCGCTTCTTCTTCAAGGGCACCGGCTCGCACTCGGGGCTCGTGAAGGTGCGCCCGGAGCTGCGCGCGATGATCAAGTTCGAGCAGCTCAATCTCACCGACGCGGACTACGGCTTGCGCACGACGTTCGACGCGATCTTCTGCCGCAACGTGATGATCTATTTCGACAAGCCGACCCAGGCACAGGTCCTGACGCGCTTCGAGCCGCTCATGAAGCCGGACGGCCTGCTGTTCGCGGGCCACTCGGAAAATTTCACCTACGTCACGCAGGCGTTCCGTCTGCGCGGCCAAACGGTCTACGAACTCACGCGCGGCGCCGCGGGCAGTGCCGCGCCGCGCCGCGCGAACGACGCGATCGGAGTGCCCGCATGAGCGCCAGCCTCCCGATCGCGACGAACCGCTATTTCGACACGCATTTCCAGCGCCCCGGCGTGAAGCTGCTGCCCAACGAGTTCTACACGACGGGCGAGGACATGGTGCTCGTCACCGTGCTCGGCTCGTGCGTCGCGGCCTGCATTCAGGACCGCACCGCCGGCATCGGCGGCATGAACCACTTCATGCTCCCCGACGACGGCGCGGACTCCGCCCACGCGCTCACTGGCGCCTCCGACGCGATGCGCTACGGCGCGTACGCGATGGAAGTGCTCATCAACGAGCTGATCAAGGCGGGTGGCCGGCGCGAGCGCTTCGAGGCCAAGGTGTTCGGCGGCGCGGCGGTGCTCGCGGGCATGACGACGATGAACATCGGCGACCGCAATGCCGTGTTCGTGCGTCGCTATCTGGCGACCGAGAACATCCGCATCGTGGCCGAGGACCTGCAAGGCTCGCATCCGCGCAAGGTGGCGTTCCTGCCGCGCACGGGCCAGGTGATGGTCAAGAAGCTGCGTCTCTCGCAGGACACGAGCGTGGCCGAGCGCGAGCAGCAGCTCGCCGCGCAAACCCCCGAAGCGCGCGCCGAACGGCTCGCGCGAGCGCGGGCGCGCGTCGAGCTGTTCGGCGTCGGCGGCGCCGGGCGCGCCGGCCCGGGCGCCACGGCGCCGGCTCATGTGGCAAATGCGGCGGCTAACGCGGCGGCAAATGCGGCGGCCAACGCGGCAGCTCATACGCCCCAGATTTCCCAATCCCAGCCGCAGGGCGCGCGGCCTCGCATCGAGCTGTTCGGCTCGAGCGTGTCGTCCGCGCTGCGCGCATCCGGTCAAGACAACGCCAGGACAGTAGAGGAGGCGTGAACGCTGTGCAAAAAATCAAGGTTCTCTGCGTCGACGATTCGGCGCTGATTCGCAGTTTGATGACGGAAATCATCAACAGTCAGCCCGATATGACGGTCGTCGCCACCGCGCCGGATCCGCTCGTCGCGCGCGAGCTGATCAAGCAGCACAACCCCGACGTGCTCACGCTCGACGTGGAAATGCCGCGCATGGACGGCCTCGACTTCCTCGAGAAGTTGATGCGCCTGCGGCCCATGCCGGTCGTGATGGTGTCGTCGCTCACCGAGCGCGGCAACGAAATCACGCTGCGCGCGCTCGAACTGGGCGCGGTCGACTTCGTGACGAAGCCGAAAGTCGGCATTCGCGACGGCATGCTCGAATACTCGGAAAAGCTCGCCGACAAGGTGCGCGCCGCCGCGCGCGCCCGCGTGCGTGCGCACCATGCTCCGTCTGCTGCGCCCGCCGGCGCGGCAGCGCACGCGCACGGCCACGCCGCTGCGCACGCCGCGAGCCCGGCGCCGATGATCAACAATCCGCTCGTCTCGACCGAGAAGCTCGTGATCGTCGGCGCGTCGACGGGCGGCACCGAGGCGATCCGCGAAGTGCTGCAGCCGCTGCCGCCCGACGCGCCCGCGGTGCTGATCGCGCAGCACATGCCGCCCGGTTTCACGAAGTCGTTCGCACAGCGCCTGAACGGGCTGTGCCGCATCACCGTCAAGGAAGCGGAGCACGGCGAACGTGTGCTGCCCGGCCACGCCTACATCGCGCCGGGCCACGCACACCTCTTGCTCGCACGCAGTGGCGCCAACTACATCGCGCATCTGTCCGACGACCCGCCGGTCAACCGGCACCGTCCGTCGGTCGATGTGCTGTTTCGTTCGGCGGCGCTGCACGCGGGCAAGAACGCCATCGGCGTGATTCTCACGGGCATGGGCCGCGACGGCGCAGCCGGGCTGCTCGAAATGCGCCAGGCCGGTGCGTACACGCTCGCGCAGGACGAGGCGAGCTGCATCGTGTTCGGCATGCCGCGCGAAGCCATTGCCATGGGCGGCGCCGACGAGATCGCCTCGCTCTCAGACATGAGCCGGCGCGTGATGACCCGACTCGCCTCGATGGGCGACCGGGTTCAGCGCGTCTAATAAATTGCCGATATAGAGAGATCATGCGGGCCGCAAACGCTTGCACGATCGCTCGCGATTAATTTATCTGGATAGGCAGTGCGCTTCTCTGGATAATTGCCCGGGTTTTCGCCTGGAGGAATGGAACGTGATGGATAAGGGAATGAAGATTCTGGTGGTGGACGATTTTCCGACGATGCGCCGGATTGTCCGCAACCTGCTCAAGGAACTGGGCTACTCGAACGTCGACGAAGCCGAAGACGGTGCAGCGGGCCTTGCCCGCCTGCGCGGCGGCAACTACGAGTTCGTGATCTCCGACTGGAACATGCCGAACCTCGACGGTCTCGCCATGCTCAAGGAGATCCGCGCCGACGCGAACCTGACGCACCTGCCGGTGCTGATGGTGACGGCCGAGTCGAAGAAGGAGAACATCATCGCGGCGGCGCAGGCTGGCGCGAGCGGCTATGTGGTGAAGCCGTTCACGGCTGCCACGCTCGACGAGAAGCTCAACAAGATTCTCGAGAAGATGGCCAAGACGGGGAGCTGACGTGAACGAGCCCATCAGTGAGCAGTCCGGCGCTCATTGCGGTGAGTGGCCGGAAGGCGAGGGCGTCGAGCCGCTCCCGCAGCCTCCCGAGTTCGACTTCGCGCCGCCCGCCGCGGGCGAGGCCGGCGAGCTGGCGACGGACCGCATCCTCGCCCGCATCGGACATCTGACGCGCAGCCTGCGCGACTCGATGCGCGAACTCGGCCTCGACAAGCATGTGGAGCGCGCCGCCGAGGCGGTGCCCGACGCGCGCGACCGGCTGCGCTATGTCGCGAACATGACCGAGCAGGCCGCCGAGCGCGTGCTGACCGCGATCGACATCGCCAAGCCGCTGCAGGAAACGCTCGAACGCGACGCGAAGGAACTGACGAGCCGCTGGGCGACCTGGTACGACGCGCCGATCGGCCGCGAGGAAGTGCGCCAGCTGATGGACGACACGCGCGCCTTTGTGGATGGCGTGCCGCAAGCCACCGCGGCGACCAACCAGCAGCTGCTCGAGATCATGCTCGCTCAGGACTTCCAGGACCTGACGGGCCAGGTGATCAAGAAGATCATGGACGTGGTCTATCTGATCGAGCAGCAGTTGCTTACCGTGCTGGTCGAGAACATCGCGCCGGAGCGGCGTGAGCAGTTCGCGGCAACGGCGGCGGCGCTCGCGGAGACCCAGAGCAGCACGGGCAGTCCCGAAGGCCTGCTCAACGGGCCGCAGATCAATCCGGAAGGCAAGACCGACGTCGTGCAGGACCAGGCGCAGGTCGACGATCTGCTCGCAAGTCTCGGGTTCTGACCCTTAACATGCAGCTAACCGTTCGGTTAGCTGCCGCATGTAGTCCAAGGCGGGCATACTAGTGCTCATGCCTTCGTGCCCCACCGCGGCGAGCGTCGCGGTGGGGCACGAAGCATAGCCAGCCGTTGCCCGTCCTGCTGCGTCCCGCCGCAACGTTCCTGCGCGGCCCCGACAGCGTATGGTGCAACGCGCCATCGCAAGAGGGAGGGGACGCCTTGTATCCATACACATCGTTCTGTGGCAAGGCGGCGCGCTCGTTTGCGCGCCGCGCCGCACCCCGCTGCGCGCCCGGCGCGGCGCTTCTCGGTTCCCTGCTTTGCGCGCTGCTCGCGGCCCCTGCGGCTCACGCCGCGCTCGGCGGCGCGCCCATGCCCACGCCGGCGGGCGCGAGCGTCAGCACCCTGAGCGCCGCTTCGGCGGCAGCCGCGGCCGGCAACGCCTCGGCCGTTGCGCGCGCAGCGGTACAAGGCGCGGCTTCTGGCGCTTCCTCGACTCCCGCCTACACCGTTCAGCAGACCACGCTGGCCAACGGCACCGTCGTGCGCGAATACCTCACGCAGGCCGGCACCGTATTCGGCGTGGCCTGGGACGGCCCGCAGATGCCCAATCTCGCCACGCTGCTGGGCAGCTACTTTCCCCAATACACGGCCGGCGTGAAGGCGAGCCACGCCGCCGGTCGCGTGCGCGGGCCGGGCGTGGTCGAAAACTCGAACGTCGTCGTGCATTCGGGCGGCCACATGGGCGCCTTCTCCGGGCAGGCATGGCTGCCGCAGGCGCTGCCTGCGGGCGTCAGCGCCTCCGATATCCAGTGACGAGCGGAGGCCGAACGTGCTGACTTCAGGGCTGACTTCACGCCATTCGCGCAGCTTGTGGCTGCGCCCTTTCCGGTTTCTTTCGGGCGCCGCGCTCGTTGCCCTGGTTTCGCTCGTCGCCGCCTGCGGAGGCGGGGGCGGCAGCAGCGGTAGCAGTAGTAGCAGCAGTTCGAGCGGCAGCAGTGGCGGCGGCAGCTCAGCGGTTTCCAGTCCCACACAGCAACCCACTGCGGCTACCGCCGCGAACACCGTGGGCGTCGTCGTGAACCGCGGATTGACCGGCACGCTGCCCAACATTCCCACCGTCAGCGTGACGATTTGCGTGGCCGGCACGAGCACCTGCGAGACCGTCGACAACGTTCAGGTGGATACGGCCTCGTTCGGGCTGCGCCTGCTCGCGTCGGCGCTGCCGAACCTGTTGAACTCGCTGACTCCCGCCACGGCCAACGGCGGCACGCTCGCCGAATGCACGGCCTTCGCCGACGGTTACACGTGGGGCACCGTGCGTCCTGCCGACGTCAAGATCGGCGGCGAGACGGCCTCCAGTATTCCGATCCAGGTGATCGGCGACCTCGCCTCGAATACGGTGCCGTCGGCGTGCGCGGGCTTTGGCAACGCGCAGAACACGGTGCAGGACCTCGGCGCGAACGGCATTCTCGGGATCGGCGTTGCGCCTTATGACAACATCGGCACGTATTACTCCTGCCCCGGCAACGCGAACTGCGTCACGGCTACGGTCACGCAAACCCAGCTGGTGGCCAACCCCGTGCCCAAAATCGGCACGGACGGCAACGGCGTGATCCTCGAGATGGCGCCCGTGTCCGATAGCGGCGCGCCCAGCGCGACGGGCACGCTCGTGTTCGGCATCGGCACGCAGTCGAACAACGCGATGACCGCCTCGCAAAGCTTCAACACGGACTCGTGGGGCAGGCTCAGCTCCACGTTCAACGGGCGCACGCTCCAGACCTTCCTCGACTCGGGTTCGAACGCGATCTTCTTCGTCGACAGCGCCCTGCCGCAGTGCGGCGGCAATCTCGGCACGTTCTATTGCCCAACGTCGACGCAGTCCTTCAGCGCGGCGCTCGTTTCCAATAACGGCGCAACGACGGGCACCGCGACCTTCAATGTCGCGAACGGGAACGCATTGCTCAGCAGCGGCGCTAACTATGCGGCCAACAACCTCGCAGGGCAGTTCGGCTCGTCGGCGGACCTCGACCTCGGGTTGTCGTTCTTCTATGGCCGCTACGTCTACTACGGCATGGACATGACCGCGTCCGGGGGCAAGGCGCCCTACGTCGCGTTCTGAAATTGCAGGCGCTCCGGGGGCGTTTGCCGTGAAGTTTGCGGCCCGCGAGCGCGTGCGCGCATCGCGCGCCGGCGTTCGCCGGTGATGCCGCCCCGGTTCCATCGGCCGAAATACCCTGATTTCCCCGTTCTACTCCGTCAATCGCTGCTTGGCTCCGGCGGCAATAATCGCTGTCACTGAAAAAGGGCGCGCGCCAGCCGCGCAGCCGCGACGAGCGGCGCGTGCCCGCGACCGGAGCATGCGTGGCTGAGGACAGCGACCTCGAGAAAACCGAATCCGCCACTCCCAAGCGCCTCGAAAAGGCGCGGGAGGAGGGGCAGGTTCCGCGTTCCCGGGAGCTGGCGACGTTCGCGCTGCTCTCGGCGGGCTTCTATGGCACGTGGATGCTCTCCGGCACGATCGGCGAGCATCTGCAGGCCATGATGCGCGGCGCGTTCACGTTCAATCACGCGGGGGCGTTCGAAACAAGCCGCATGCTCATCGGCGCCGGCGTCGCCGCGCGCGAGGGGCTCATGGCGCTCATGCCGGTGCTCGCGCTCACGGGGCTCGCCGCGCTGCTCGCGCCGATGGCGCTCGGTGGCTGGCTCATCTCGACGAAGGCGCTGCAGCCGAACTTCGGCCGCCTCAATCCGATGTCGGGCCTGGGGCGGATCTTCTCCGTGAACGGGCCGATCCAGCTCGGCATGTCGCTCGCCAAGACGCTCGTGGTGGGCGTGATCGGCGGCTGGGCGCTCTGGAGCCGGCGCGACGAGATCCTCGGACTCGCCATGCAGCCCGCGCCGCGCGCGTTCGCCGACGCGATGCATCTGATCGGCGTGTGCTGCGGCATGACGGTCGCCGGCATGTTCGTGGTCGCCGCGCTCGACGTGCCGTACCAGCTCTGGTCGTACTACCGCAAGCTGCGCATGACCAAGGAAGAGGTCAAGCGCGAGCACAAGGAAAACGAAGGCGATCCGCACGTGAAGGGGCGTATTCGTCAGCAGCAGCGCGCCGCCGCGCGCCGCCGCATGATGACCCAGGTGCCCAAGGCCGACGTGGTCGTGACCAACCCGACGCACTTCGCCGTCGCGCTCAAGTACGCCGATGGCGAGATGCGCGCGCCGAAGGTCGTCGCCAAGGGCGTGAACCTCGTGGCCGCGCGCATTCGCGAGATCGCGGCCGAGAACAACGTGCCGCTGCTCGAAGCGCCGCCGCTCGCCCGCGCGCTCTATTACAACGTCGACATCAACCGCGAAATTCCCGGGCCGCTCTACGGCGCGGTCGCCCAGGTGCTCGCGTGGGTCTATCAGCTCAAGCGTTTCCGCGAGCATGGCGGCGACGTGCCGATGGAGCCGACCGACCTCGACGTGCCAGCCGAAATGGACAAGGGCGCGATGAGCGACGAAGACGAAGCCAGCGAAGCCGACGAAGCCCTCACACCCGAGGAGCGCACGGCCGCCGAGGCCGCCAGTCGCGCGAACGCGGCAAATTCCACGAACGCAGCGAACGCGGCGAACGCAAACAACGCATCGAACACCGCCGGCCGCGCCGATACAAACCCGGCGCGCGACGGCACTGAAGGAGCAACAGAATGAACGCCCGCACCGGTTTCCTCGCGCGGCGCCCGGAGATGCTGCAAAGCACGAATCTGCGCGCGCTGGCGGGACCGATCCTGATCTGCATGATCCTCGGCATGATGATCCTGCCGTTGCCGCCGTTCCTGCTGGATCTGCTGTTCACCTTCAACATCGCGCTTTCGGTGATGGTGCTGCTCGTCAGCATGTACACCATGAAGCCGCTCGACTTCGCGGCGTTTCCGAGCGTGCTGCTGTTCTCCACGCTCCTGCGGCTCTCGCTGAACGTGGCCTCGACGCGTATCGTGCTGCTCGAAGGCCACACCGGCCCGGGCGCCGCGGGCCAGGTGATCGAGTCGTTCGGCCACTTCCTCGTGGGCGGCAACTTCGCCGTGGGTATCGTGGTGTTCGTGATCCTCATGGTCATCAACTTCATGGTGATCACGAAGGGCGCGGGCCGTATCGCCGAAGTCTCCGCGCGCTTCACGCTCGACGCGATGCCCGGCAAGCAGATGGCGATCGACGCCGACCTGAACGCGGGCCTCATCAACGAAGACGCGGCCCGCAAGCGCCGCAGCGAGATTGCCCAGGAAGCCGAGTTCTACGGCTCGATGGACGGTGCGAGCAAGTTCGTGCGCGGCGACGCCATCGCCGGCCTGCTGATCATGGTGATCAACATCGTGGGCGGCCTGATCGTGGGCGTCGTGCAGCACGGCATGCCGCTCGCCTCGGCGGGCGAGACTTACACGCTGCTCACCATCGGCGACGGCCTCGTCGCGCAGATTCCGTCGCTCGTCATCTCGACGGCGGCCGGTGTGATCGTCTCGCGCGTGGCGACCAACGAAGACATCGGCACGCAGCTCACCGGCCAGCTCTTCACGAACCCGCGCGTGCTCATGATCACGGGCACGATCATCGTCATGATGGGCCTGATTCCGGGCATGCCGCACTTCGCGTTTCTGCTGCTCGGCGGCGGCTCGATCCAGCTTGGCCGTACGTTGAAGAAGAACGCCGCGGCGAAGAAGGCGAGCGCCGTGATCGCGGACGCCGCGCCCGCCGCGCTTGCGCCCGTCGAAAACGCCGAGGCGACCTGGGACGACGTGGCGCTCATCGACACGCTCGGCCTCGAAGTGGGGTACCGCATCATCCCGCTCGTCGACAAGAATACCGACGGCGAGCTGCTCAAGCGCATCAAGAGCATCCGCAAGAAGTTCGCGCAGGAAATCGGCTTCTTGCCGCCCGTCATCCATATTCGCGACAACCTGGAGCTGCGCCCGAACGCCTACCGCATTGCGTTGAAGGGCGTGGAAGTGGGCACGGGCGAGGCTTACCCGGGACAGTGGCTCGCGATCAACCCGGGCCAGGTGAGCGCGGTGCTGCCCGGCACGCCGACCACGGACCCGGCGTTCGGCCTGCCCGCCGTGTGGATCGATTCGAACGTGCGCGAGCAGGCGCAGGTGTTCGGCTACACAGTGGTCGATTCGAGCACCGTGGTGGCGACGCACCTGAATCACCTCGTCGTCATGCACGCGGCCGAGCTGCTCGGGCGCCGCGAAGTGCAGGCGCTGCTCGAGCGCGTGCAGAAGGACACGCCTTCGCTCGTGGATGACCTCGTGCCGAAGGTGCTGCCGGTCACGACGCTGCAGAAGGTGCTGCAGAACCTGCTGGAAGAAGGCGTGCCGATCCGCGACATGCGCACGATCATGGAATCGCTCGCGGAGCACACGCCGCGCATCACCGACGCACACGATCTGACCGCGGCGGTGCGCATCGCGCTCGGCCGCGCGATCACGCAGCAATGGTTCCCCGGCAACGCCGACATGCAGGTGATGGGCCTCGACGCGAACCTCGAGCGCGTGCTGTCGCAGACGCTCACCTCGGGCCCGAACCCCGGCCTCGAACCGGGGCTCGCGCATACGCTGCTCACGCAGACGGAGCAGGCGATGGGGCGTCAGCAGGCGCTGGGTCTCGCGCCGGTGATGCTCGTACAGCATGCGCTGCGGCCCATGCTGTCACGCTTCCTGCGCCGCAGCCTGCCGCAGCTCAAGGTGCTGTCGTATGCCGAGGTGCCGGATACGCGCAACGTGAAGGTGGTGAACGTGATTGGGGCGCATTGATCGCGCTGCCGCGTCTGAATGAGAAGAAGCCCGCTTTTTGCGGGCTTTTTCGTTAGCCGAGCCGCGTGCGGGCCTTCCCGCGCGCAATTTTTCCCCGCCCNCCNCCCCCCGCCGCCGATTCCGCGAATTGCCCGCATTTCTCCGCCTTGATCCATCGATCATGGGGGGCTCACCTTCGAAATAATTCCAACATCGGAAAAGGCCTTGCACAGGACGGCAGGCCGGCAGCAATCCAGCGCCATTCCAGCAACAGACGACCGGCGGCGGCATTGGCCGCTCACCTCATCAGGGGCTTAGCTTGAACATTCGCAAATTCATCGGTGGCACCAGCCGCGACGCGTTACGGCTCGTACGCGAAGCGTTGGGTGCGGACGCCGTCGTTCTGTCGAACCGCACGCTCGACGACGGCAGCGTCGAAATCGTCGCGCTCGCGGACCGCGACCTCGCGGCGATCGCGCCGGCCGATGCTGCCGCGGCGCAAGGCCTGGGTGGCCTCGTGGCTCAGGGTGGTCAAGGCGCCCCGTTCGCACAGCCCTCCGCCGCCATGACGCAAATGTCGCGCGCGCCGCGCAGCGCGCCGGGCGCCGCGCCCGCGGCGCTCGCCGCCCCGATCGGCAGTGCGAACCCCTACGCGAGCGGCATGCCGGACGTGTTCTCCTCGGTGTTCGGCGCGAGCCCGGAAGTGGGCGTCGAAAACGGCGGCGCGAGCGCGGACGCCGATGCCGATGGCGACCACGCCGCCGACACCGCCGTCTCGCTCGGCAAGGAAGCAGCGGCCGCGTCGGCCGCCCTCGCGCCGCTTTCGGCTTCGTCGCCTTCCTCACGTGCGGCGGCGGGCCAGCAGGCCGCGCAATCGGCGATGCCGCCGACGCTGCAATCCGCGATGCAGGCCGCGCAGTCGCAACAAGCTGTTCCGCATGCGCATTCGCCGCTGCAAATGGCGCTGCAGGCCGCGACCGAGTCGCTCGCCTCGCCGGCCTTTGCGCCATCGTTTGCGTCCACGGCGCCGGCCGCGAACGCCAGCGCCCAGGCCGCCGCCGCGCCGGCGAGCGACTCGCCGCGCACGATGGCCGAGACGAACCCCTGGCTGATCGACCACGCCCGCCGCATCGCGAACCAGCAGAACGCGCCGCGCGTGCCGGGCATGACGCCCGCCGCCGCCGCCGCGCGCGGCCTTGGCAGCGTCGCCGACCCGGTGCTGCCGCCCGACGTCGACGCCAGCACGCCCGACTGGGCGCTCGAGGCCGCGCATGTCGCCGCGCGCCGCGCCGCGCAGCGTCTCGGCCACGGTCCGGAAGCCGCCGGCCCCGCGCCCGGCAGCCGCAACGCGCAGGGCGGCGAAAGCGCCAACGCGGCGCAAACCGTCAGCGAAGCGATCCGCGCGCGCATCGAGCAGGTCGTCAACGAAACCGTGATGAACGAGCTCGCCTCCATGCGCGGCATGATGGAAGAGCAGTTCGCGGGCCTCCTGTGGGGCGAGCGCCAGCGCCGCAGCCCGGTGCAGGGCGCGCTTACCAAGCAGCTGTTCGCCGCGGGCTTCTCGGCGCAGCTCGTGAAGATGATGATCGACCGCCTGCCCGACGTGCAGACCGAAGAGGCCGGCATGGAGTGGCTCCAGTCGGTGCTCGAATCGAACCTGCCCGTGCTCGAAGACGAAGCAGCGCTCATGGAGCGCGGCGGCGTGTTCGCGCTGATGGGCCCGACGGGCGTGGGCAAGACCACGACCACGGCGAAGCTCGCCGCGCGCTGCGTGATGCGCTTCGGCGCGAGCAAGGTGGCGCTGCTCACCACCGACAGCTACCGTATCGGCGGCCACGAGCAACTGCGCATCTTCGGCAAGATCCTCGGCGTTTCGGTGCACGCGGTGCGCGACGGCGCGGACCTCCAGCTCGCGCTCACCGAACTCAAGAACAAGCACATCGTGCTGATCGACACGATCGGCATGAGCCAGCGCGACCGCGCCGTGGCCGACCAGATCGCCATGCTGTGCGGCGCGGGCCGCCCGGTGCAGCGCCTGTTGCTGCTCTCGGCGACCAACCACGGCGACACGCTCAACGAAGTCGTGCAGGCCTACCAGAGCGGTCCGGACAACGCGCCGCTCACGGGCTGCATCCTCACCAAGCTCGACGAAGCGACCAACCTCGGCAGCGCGCTCGACACCGTGCTGCGCTACAAGCTGCCGGTGCATTACGTCTCGACGGGCCAGAAGGTCCCCGAGAATCTTTACGTGGCGACGCGCCGCTTCCTGATCCGCAGCGCTTTCTGCATTCCGCGAGAGAGTTCGCCGTTCGTGCCGCACGAAGACGATATCCCGGCGCTGCTGTCGGCACTCTCGACGCGTTCGAATTCGCAGGCTCACGAGGTCAGGTTTGGATAAGTTCGTAATCGATCAGGCCGAAGGGCTGCGGCGGCTTCTCGCGCGCGAAGGCTCGCGCGTGGTCGCGGTGACGGGCGGTGCAGGCTCACCCGGGCGCACGACCACGGTGGTCAATCTTGCGGCGGCGCTCACCGCGCAGGGCAAGGACGTACTCGTGATCGACGAGTGTCTGGGACCCCGCTCGGTCTGTGCGCTGGTGGGCGGTGTGCGCGGCGCAGGCAACTTCGCCGCCGTCATGCGCGGCGAGCGCACGCTCGAGGAAGCCGTGGGCCGCCATGCGCTCGGCTTCGGCGTGCTGGCCGCCTCGCGCGACAACCGTGCGCAGTACACGGCCGCGCAGCTGCAGAAGGTCATTTCGGGTCCAGCGGACATCGTCTTGATCGACGCGCAGCTCGACGCCGAAGGCGCGCTTTCGCCGCTCGCCATGCACGCGCACGACGTGCTGATCGTGATGCGCATCGGTGCGCAGTCGATCACGGACGCCTACGCGTGCATGAAACGGCTGCACTTCGCGCATGCGATCGCGCAGTTTCGCGTGCTCGCGAATCATGTGGCGAACGCGAGCGACGCGCAGGCCGCGATCGAGAACCTCGCGGGGGTGGCGAGCCGCTACCTGAGCGTGTCGCTCGACAGCGCCGGAAGCGTCGTCGCCGATCAGCACATGGCGCAGGCGCTCAGGCTCGCGCGCTGCATCGTCGATGCGTTTCCGTCGACGGCCGCCGCGCGCGATTTCCGCCACGTGGCCGCCGAATTGCCGCACTGGCCGATGCGACCCGCGGTCTCGGCGTGCTCGCCGGCCACGGCGCGCGCCAGCGCAGCGTTATTCGGCGCGACGGACGAAGAACATGAAGCGGCGGGCCAAGCACCCGCCGACGATCTGGACGGCGCGCCGCAAGCCGGCGTCCAGCCCCACGCTACGCATGCAACAAACGCCGCACACAGCACGCTCGCCGCGAACGCCGATACGTTCGTTGCGGCCGTGACGGGTGTGCATCCCGCACCCAACGCAACATCCGCGTCCGCGCCGTCCCATGTGGGCTGGCGGACCGATACGCCCGCGCAGCGGACGTCGCCGCAGCACGTCTGACGTGCGCACGACGACGCCAATAGGGGAGATGAGAAGTGGAGAGCACGATGTATAACGCTCAAGGAAAGATTTCGCAGGCCGACGTGCTCGCGAAGTACGCGCCGCTCGTCAGGCGGCTCGGCTTGCAGCTCGTCGCCAAGATGCCGGCGAGCGTGGACCTCGACGACCTGATCCAGGCAGGCATGATCGGCCTGCTCGACGCGGCCAACCGCTACAAGGAAGATCAGGGCGCGCAGTTCGAGACCTACGCGAGCCAGCGCATTCGCGGCGCGATGCTCGACGAGCTGCGCAGCAACGACTGGCTGCCGCGCAGCCTGCGCCGCACCTCGCGTGAAGTGGAAAGCGCGGTGCACAAGGTGGAGCAGCGGCTCGGGCGCTCGGCGAGCGAGACGGAGATCGCCGAGCATCTGAGCATGCCGCTCGACGAGTATCAGAGCATGCTGCAGGAACTGCACGGCAGCCAGCTCATCTACTACGAAGACTTCGACCGCTCCGCCGAGGACGAACCGTTCCTCGACCGCTACTGCGTCGATCATTCGGACCCGCTCTCGGCGCTGCTCGACGACAGCCTGCGCGGCGCGCTCGTCGAAGCGATCGACCGGCTGCCCGAGCGCGAGAAGCTGCTCATGTCGCTCTATTACGAGCGCGGCATGAACCTGCGCGAAATCGGCGCGGTGATGGAGGTGAGCGAGTCGCGCGTGTGCCAGCTGCACAGCCAGGCGGTGGCGCGCTTGCGCACGCGGCTGCGCGAGATGTCGTGGGCCGGCCAGGAGAATTGAGGCGGTAGACGGTCTGCGCGGCTGCCGGCGCGGGCCGGTGCGGTGAAAGAGCCGGAGTGCGTGAGCGCTCCGGCTTTTTTGTTGGTGCAGTGGACTCGCGCAAACAAAAAAGCCGAAGCATCGCCGCTTCGGCTTTTGTCTTTGGCGAACGGTCTGCGTGCGCGCTTACAGCCCGAACGCCGGCAGCCGTCCATCGGGACCGTACAGCATCGCGCCGTTGCCCGTTTCGCCGCGCAGGATCGAGAGCGCGCGGCGGTTATGCTCCATGCGCGTGCGGATCATCATGCCAATGGTGAGATTCTTGCGGCGCGCGCGCTCCGTCGACCCCTTGAGCAGCGCCCACTGGCTGGCAAGACGGGCGTCGCCGTCGCAGGCCATTTCGATGCCCTTGCGGCCGCCTGGCAGGCCGAGGCCGGCCAGTTGCGCGTCGCGTGCCTTTTCCAGGCCCGCGAGACGCTGCGTGAGCGTCGTCTTCTGCTCGACGATCTGCGGCAGTGCCTCCATGCCGTCGGCCGACACGAGCGCCTTCTCTTCATAGGCGAGCAGCGACGCGAACGCCTCGACCGTGGCGTGTTCGTCGATCAGTGTGGCCAACAGGGCATCTTTCATTGCAAGGCACCAAAAAAGCGAGGTTTGCGCGGCGCTCGCGCATCCGGCGTCAGTTGCCCGACGTCGGCTTCACGAGGTCGCGCGCGGTCTGGATCACACCGTCGGCGATCTTGCCGGAGTCGATCTGCAACGTGCCGTTGCGGATCGCGTCCTTGATCGACTGCACGTGCGCCGTGTCGATGTCGGCGGAACCGCTCGCCGCGAGCGAGCGCATCGTCGACGAGAGCGACGAGAGGCTCACGTTCGCGCCGCCCTGAGCGGCGGCGGTCGTGCTGCCTGCCGCGCCGGAGGTGGCCGCGGTGTCGGCGCCTACGCCGGTCGAATCGGCTTGCGAGCGCGCGAGGCCATCCTGCAGCGTGCGCGGATCATTGCGGGTGGAGGAGTCAACTTTCACGATGGGCGTTCCTGATCGATTTGACCTTGATAACGGCACAGGTCGGGCCGAACTTTAGCCGAAAATCCCAACGTTACATGCTGTTACGTGTGCTGGCGCACCAAGCCGGAAACGGCTGGATCGGGCCGCCGGACGGGGCTTGGTGCGCCCCGATCCGGCCCTTACCAGCGCTTACCGGCTTTAGATCTGCACCTGCACGGTACCTGCGTCCTTGACCACGCCCGAGATGATCTGGCCGCCGCTCGTGCGCACGCGCACCTGCTGGCCGGGCTCGGCGTTGTTGAGCGCGCTGCCCTCGGCGGAGATCGTGAAGTTGCTGCCCACGGCGATCACCTTGACCGACTGTCCGATGACGACCGAGGCGGCGCTGCGCAGCATGTCGGTGCGCAGCGGCAGGCCCGCGGAAATGCGCGCGAGCGCGACGGCGCCCGTCGCCTGGTTGGGATCGGTGATGATGGTCTGCGGCAGGTTCGCGAGGTCCCCCGCGCGCGGCATGAAATCGGCGGCCGAAAGGGCTTCGCCCGCGCCGATCTGGCGCGAAGCCACGTAGTAGGTCACGTCCACGGCAATGCGCGCGCTCACATAGAGCGTCCACGGCTTCGCGCCGACGCAGCGCACGCCCACGGTCGTGTGTCCATAGGTGCGCGCGCCCGGCGGCATGAACGGCTCGAGCGAGGTGCAGGCGGCGAGGCCGCGCGGAAACACCGGCGCGACCGTGATGCTCACGTGACCCGGCAAGCCCGCCGACTGCTGCTGCAGGAAGGCGAGCGCGACGGCGCGGATCGATTCGCCGTCCTGCTGGCCCGGCGGCGTGGCCTGCACGTTCGTGGCGACGGCGCTGGTATTGGCGCTGGTATTGGGATTCGGCGGCGCACCGGAGTTTGTGCTGGCAACCGGCTTCGCGCCCGCGAGCGTCGCCGCGCCGGCGTCCACGACCACCGGGGCGACGCGGTTCGCGGCGCTCGACAGGTTCACGCGCTGCAGCGCGCCGGCGTTGTTCGCATTGGCCGCCGGCACGCGCATGGGCTGGGCGCTCGCGCCTGGCGCGGGAACCGTGACGATGCGCGGCGCGTCGCCTTGGGACGCGCGCTCGCCGGGACCCGGAATCGTGATCATGCCGTTCGACTCGACGCCCGCGCGCGCATCCGCGGGCACGCCGCGCGAATTCAGATCGGCGTAGCTGGCCGCGCGCAGCGGCGCGGCCTCGTTGGCGGGCGCACTGCTGGCCGCCGCCGCGGCGGGCTTCTTCGCGTTGCTCGCGAGCAGCGCGTTCATCTGCGCGGCGTCGGCGCCCGAACGGTCGCCGGGGCCCGCAATGAAGATCTGGCCGCCGGCGCTTTCAGGTTGCGGCGGGGTTTGTGCCTGAGCGAGCGCACTACCAAAGGCGCAGGCCAGCACGCACGTCCAGGACGCGCGCCACGACAGCGCGCGCGCACGCCGCTCCAGGCCGGCGTGCGGCCTACGGAAAGAGGCAGTCTGCGGCATTGTCGTTCTCCATCGAATGCATTGACACGCCTCGCATTCTAGGCGGCGGCCCCCGCGCGCTAGCGTCGAATAGAGGGGCGCTTTACCGGCTATTCGTCCGATTGGTTCTTGCCACCCCCGCCTAATATTCCACTCCATGCGCAAAGGCCTTCGGACCACGCGCCTAACGTTTGCGCCGCTTTCTCCGCCTTTTGGCGAGCCCGCCGCGCTCACGCCGAATCCTTTTTCGTTTCACGGAGAACGCCCGATGCTGGACAAACTCGATGCCGAATTCGCCTTTGGGCGCGAAGCGCTCGATGTGCGCGCCACGCGGCAGGCATTGATCTCTTCGAACATCGCGAACGCCGACACGCCGGGCTACCAGGCGCGCGACGTGGACTTCTCGGCCTCGCTGGCCGGCGCGCTGCGCCAGACGGGCGCCGGCGGCACGGTGGGCATGACGGCCACCTCGGGCGGCAACGCCCAGCCGCTTGCCATGGCGCAGCCCGCGGGCGTGACGAGCGGCATGCAGATGGCGTCCACGGAGTCGGGCCACATGGCCGGCGACGCGAAGCTGATCCCGACGGGCGGCCCGGCCGACACCTACAAGAGCCAGCTCATGTACCGCACGCCGGTGCAGCCCGCGCTCGACGGCAACACGGTCGATCTCGACACCGAGCGCGTGCAGTTCGCCGACAACGCGCTGCACTTCGAGTCGGGCATGACGGTGGTCTCGCAGCAGATCAAGACGATGCTCTCCGCGATCACCTCGGGTTCGAGCTGATCGCCGCACGCGGCGCAGCCGGAAAGACGCAGTAACGAAGCCATGAACGACCAACGCGCGCGTGACGCGCACCTGATGTGAGGTCAACGAAACCATGCCATCCCTGATGAACATTTTCAGCGTTGCGGGCTCCGCCATGACGGCGGAATCGCAGCGTCTGAACGTGACGGCGTCCAATCTCGCCAACGCCGACAGCACGACCGGCCCCGACGGTCAGCCGTACAAGGCGAAGCAGGTCGTGTTCGCGGTGAATCCGCTCGGCGGTGCGCGCACGGCCTCGGGCCAGCAGGTGGGCGGTGTCAGGGTGACCGGCGTCGTGGACGACCCCACGCCGATGAAAGAGACCTACGACCCCGACAATCCCTCCGCCAACGCGGACGGCTACGTGACGATGCCGAACGTCGATCCGGTGCAGGAGATGGTGAACATGATCTCGGCGTCGCGCTCGTACCAGGCCAACGTCGAAACGCTGAACACGGCCAAGACGCTGATGCTCAAGACGCTCACGATCGGAACGTAAAGCGGGAACCTGAAGCACGGCACGCCGCAGCAACAGAGACTGCAGCAAGCACAAGAGACCAGCGGGCGCGAAACGAACGAGCGCCCGCCACCACCACACGCCAAGCACGAAGCGCAATCGAGGGAGAACGCGTTGAGTTCCAGCAACACAACCATTGGCGGCAGCACCGCCACCGTGTCGCAGCAACTGCTCGACACCATGAACGGCACGAGCTCGAGTTCGTCGTCGTCGTCGAGCGGCACGAGCGCGAGCGACCTGCAGACCACCTTCTTGCGGATGCTCGTCGCGCAATTGCAGAACCAGGACCCGACTAATCCGATGGACAGCTCGCAGATGACCTCGCAGCTCGCCCAGATCAACACGGTCTCGGGCATCCAGCAGCTCAATACGTCGCTGTCATCGCTCTCCACGCAGCTTTCGGCTGGCCAGAACGCGCAGGCTGCGCTGCTCATCGGCTCGACCGTGCTCGCTCCGGGCAGCAGCGCCGCCGTGTCGAGCGGGACGTCGCCGCAACTCGGCGTCACGCTGCCAGCGGCGGTGTCGGACGTGAAGCTCACGATCACCAATTCGGCAGGCCAGGTCGTCAACACGCTCGACCTCGGCGCGCAGTCGGCCGGCACCGTGCCGGTCACCTGGAACGGCAAGGACAGCTCGGGCAACACGGTCGCCGACGGCACCTACACGATCAGCGCCAGCGCGACGACCAACGGTCAGTCCGCCACGGCAACCGCGCTCGTCGCGAGCCAGGTGCAGGGCGTGGTCCAGCAGTCGGACGGCACGGCGAGCCTCTCGCTCGCCAACGGCAAAACGGTCGCGCTTTCGAGCGTCGGCGCCATTCTCTGAACACGATAAAGGCGGAGTAGACAAACATGGGCTACCAGCAAGGATTGAGCGGCCTCGCCGCGTCGTCGAACGACCTCGACGTGATCGGCAACAACATCGCCAATGCGAACACCGTTGGCTTCAAGCAGAGCACGGCGCAGTTCGCCGACGTCTACGCGAACACCATCGCGACGTCGGTGGGCAACCAGATCGGCCTCGGCGCCTCGCTCCAGACCGTGCAGCAGGACTTCGCGCAAGGCACGATCAGCACGACGGGCCAGGCGCTGAACGTCGCCATCAACGGCAACGGCTTCTACCAGATGTCGAACAACGGCACGATCACGTATTCGCGCAACGGCGTGTTCCAGCTCGACAAGAACGGCTTTATCACCGACGCGTCGGGCAATGACCTGATGGGCTATGCCGCCAGTTCGACGGGCGTGGTCAATACGGCGCAAACCGTGCCGCTGCAGGTGCCGACCACCAACATCGCGCCGGTTGCGACCAAGAACATTACGGCGCAGCTGAACCTGAACGCGCAGGCCACGACGCCGACCACGACACCCTTCAGCGCAACCGACTCGTCGAGCTACACGTATTCGACGTCGGTCACGGCCTACGACACGCTCGGCGGCACCCAGACGGTCAACATGTATTTCGCGAAAGACGCGACGAGCGGCCAGTGGGACGTGTATGCCGGTCAGGCCGGCTCGGTGACGAAGCTCGGCACGGCACAGTTCAGCTCGTCCGGCGCGCTCCAGAGCATCACGGCCTCGGGCACGGCAACGACCAACGGGACCACGTCGCTCACGTTCAACATTACGCCGGCGGACGGCTCCACGACGCCCCAGTCGCTGACGCTCGACCTCGCGGGCACGACGCAGTACGGCTCGGCCAACGGCGTGAACAACCTCGCCCAGGACGGCTACGCGAGCGGCACGCTCTCAAACTTCTCGATCGGCGCGGACGGCACCATCACGGGCAATTACTCGAACGGCCAGACCATGGCGCTCGGCCAGATCGTGCTCGCCAACTTCAACAACCCGAACGGCCTGCTGAACCTGGGCGGCAACCAGTTCCAGCAAACGGCGGCATCGGGCGTCGCGCAGGTCTCCACGCCGGGCAGCACGAACCACGGCACGCTCACGGGCGGCGCGCTCGAAGCGTCGAACGTCGACCTGACGAACCAGCTCGTCGACCTGATCACGGCCCAGCGCAACTACCAGGCGAACGCGCAGACCATCAAGACGCAGCAGACCGTCGACCAGACGCTGCTGCAGATGTAACGCGTCTAACCACGTACCGGGCACATCATGGACCGACTCATTTATACCGCGATGACGGGCGCGAGCCAGGCGCTCGAGCAGCAGGCCGTCGTCGCGAACAACCTCGCGAACGTCTCGACCACGGGCTTTCGCGCGCAGCTCGCCAACTTTCGCGCCGTGCCGATGTCGTTCGGCGACGGCTCGACGGTGAACGACCAGACCACGCGCACCTACGTGCTCTCGGCGACGCCTGGCTCGGACATGACGCCCGGTGCGATCTCGCATACCGGAAACCCGCTCGACATCGCCATTCAGGGCCAGGGTTTCATGGCCGTGCAGACGGCCGACGGCAACGAGGCCTATACGCGTGCGGGCAACCTGCACGTCGATGAAAACGGCCAGCTCGTCACGGCCGCCAACCTGCAGGTGATCGGCGGCGGCGGCCCGATCGCGGTGCCGCCCGGTTCGGCGATCACGATCGGCAAGGACGGCACAGTTTCGGCCATTGCGCCGGGCAGCCCCGCCAACGCGATCGCCATGATCGACCAGATCAAGTTCGTCAACCCGCCGGCCGGTGCGCTCACGCGCGGTGACGACGGTCTTTTCCACACGTCGGACGGCAACCCCGCCGACGCGGACCAGACCGTGCAGGTCGCGACCGAGTCGCTCGAGGGCAGCAACGTGAACCCGGTGGCGGCGATGGTCTCGATGATCACCAACGCGCGCCAGTTCCAGATGCAGACCAAGCTGCTCCAGAACGCTGACCAGAACGAGCAGAGCGCGAACCAGCTGCTCAACTTCAGCTAAGCCATTTCAAGTTAAATGAAGGCCGCCTCGCGCCACGCGCGAGGCCGGACCGGGAGAAAGACACCGTGAACCGATCGCTCTACATCGCCGCCACCGGCATGAACGCCCAGCAGGCGCAGATGGACGTGATCTCGAACAACCTCGCGAACGTGAGCACCAATGGCTTCAAGGGCTCGCGCGCCGTGTTCGAGGACCTCATGTACCAGACGCTGCGCCAGCCGGGTGCGAACTCGACCCAGCAAACCGAACTGCCTTCGGGCAGCCAGGTGGGCACGGGCGTGCAGCAGGTGGCGACCGAGCGTCTCTACACGCAGGGCAACCTGCAGCAGACCGGCAACTCGAAGGACGTGGCGATCAACGGCGCGGGCTTCTTCCAGGTGCAGATGCCCGACGGCACAACGGCCTACACGCGCGACGGCTCGTTCCAGACCAACTCGCAAGGCCAGCTCGTGACGGCGAGCGGCTACCAGGTGATCCCGGCGATCACGGTGCCCGCCAACGCCACCTCGCTCACCATCGGCAGCGACGGCGTGGTGACGGTCACGACGCCGGGCTCGAGCAACAACACGACCATCGGCACGCTGCAGCTCGCCATGTTCATCAACCCGACCGGCCTGCAGTCGAACGGGCAGAACCTGTTGTCGGAAACGGCATCGTCGGGCACGCCCACCGTTTCCACGCCGGGCCAGAACGCTTCGGGCACGCTCAACCAGGGCTACGTGGAATCGTCGAACGTGAACGTCGTGCAGGAGCTCGTGAACATGATCGAGACGCAGCGCGCCTACGAAATCAACAGCAAGGCGGTCACCACTTCTGACCAGATGCTGCAAACCCTCAGCCAGATGCAGGTCTGAGGTCTCTCTGGTTAATCAAGTCGGTGAAGAATATGTCGCAGTCCGTTCGAAACCATCCTCGCATCCGCGCGCGGCATCCGGGCAATCCCCGGGCGCTCGTGGCGGCTGTGGCGCTCGCGATGCTGGCGGGCTGCGCCTACCTTCCCAACAAGCAACCAATCGTGCAGCAGCCGATGACGGCCGTGCCGCCCATGCCGCCCGCGAATCTGTCGCCGGGCGCCATCTACAACCCGGGCTACGCGGGACGGCCGCTCTTCGAGGATCAGCGTCCGCGCAATACCGGCGACATCCTCACGATCGTCATCTCCGAAAACATCAACGCGACCAAGTCGTCGGGCGCGAATACCAAGCGCGGCAGCGCCACGAGCTTTGCGGGCACCGCGAACTTCCTGCCGGGCTTCTTCAACCGCGCGAACCTGAGTTCCACGGGCGCGAACCAGTTCGACGCCACGGGCGGCGCGAACGCTTCGAACACGTTCACGGGCGTCATCACCGTGACCGTGACGAACGTGCTGCCCAACGGCAATCTCGTCGTCTCCGGCGAGAAGCAGATGCTCATCAACCAGGGCAATGAATACGTGCGCTTTTCCGGCGTCGTCAATCCGAACACCGTTGCCGGAGATAACTCCGTGCTCTCGACCGACGTCGCCGACGCGAAGATCGAATACTCCGCGAAAGGCGTGATCGACGAAGCCGAGACAATGGGCTGGCTGCAACGCTTCTTCCTGAACCTCGCCCCATGGTAAAGATCCGCTTCCATCGTTCGCGCCGCTCGCGCGTGAAGGACGTGCTCGCCGCACTCGGCGTGGCGTTCGGCTTCGTGCTGGCCTGCGGCGCACTTGTCGCCTACGCGACGCCGGCGCGCGCCGAGCGCGTGAAAGACCTCGCGACCTTCCAGGGCGTGCGCGACAACCCGCTGATCGGCTACGGCCTCGTGGTGGGCCTCGACGGCACCGGCGACCAGACGACCCAGGCGCCGTTCACCACGCAGACGCTCGCGAACATGCTCGCGAACCTCGGCATCTCGATCAACAACACGTCGAGCTCGTCGGGTTCCTCGTCGACGCTCAACAACATGCAGCTGAAGAACGTCGCCGCGGTCATGGTGACGGCGGTGCTGCCGCCGTTCGCGCGGCCGGGCGAGCAGATCGACATCACGGTGTCGTCGCTCGCCAACGCGAAGAGCATTCGCGGCGGCACGCTGCTGCTCACGCCGCTCAAGGGCGCCGACGGCCAGGTCTACGCGCTCGCGCAGGGCAACGTGGCCGTGGGCGGCGCGGGCGCCTCGGCCAACGGCAGCAGGGTGCAGGTGAACCAGCTCGCCGCGGGCCGCATCGCGGGCGGTGCGATCGTCGAGCGCTCGGTGATCTCGCCGGTTTCGCAGCAAGGCGGTCTGCTCACGCTGACCGTCAACGACATGGACTACGATACGACGCAGCGCATCGTCTCGGCCGTCAACAACATGTTCGGCCCGGGCACGGCTTCGCCGCTCGACGGCCGCACGATCCAGGTGCACGGGCCGGCCGATCCGGGGTCGCAGGTGGGCTTCATCGCGCAGATCCAGGACCTCAACGTGAATCCGGCCACGCCGGCCGCGAAGGTGATCCTGAACGCGCGCACCGGCTCGATCGTCATGAACCAGATGGTGACGCTGGAGAGCTGCGCGGTCGCGCACGGTAATCTCTCGGTCGTCGTGAACACGCAGACGGCGGTAAGCCAGCCCGGCGCGTTCTCCAATGGCCAGACGGTGGCGACGCGCCAGTCGCAGATCCAGTTGAAGCAGGACAACGGATCGCTCAAGCTCGTCACGGCGGGCGCCAATCTCGCCGAGGTCGTGAAAGCGCTCAACGCGCTGGGCGCTACGCCGGCGGATCTGATGTCGATCCTGCAGGCGATGAAGGCGGCGGGTGCACTGCGCGCCGACCTCGAGATCATCTAAGGGGTGTAACTTGGATAATACGAAGAACATCGGCGGCGGCAGCCTCGACCTCACCAACCGCTTCGCGCTCGACGTGCAGGGCTTCGACTCGATGCGCGCCGCGGCGAACGCCTCGCCCCAGCAGGGCGTGAAGATGGCCGCGAAGCAGTTCGACGCGGTCTTCACGCAGATGATGCTCAAGAGCATGCGCGAAGCGACGCCCGACGACGGCCCGCTCGACTCGCACGACGGCGCCCAGTTCACTTCGATGATGGACCAGCAGCTCGCCCAGCAGATGTCGAACAAGGGCATCGGCGTGGCGAACGCGATGCTCAAGCAGCTCATGCGCAGCATGGGCGGCGCGGCCGGTGCCGATGGCGCCGGCGGTGCAGGCGGCGTGGCGGGCGCGATCTCGGGGCTTTCGGGCAAGGACGCAAACGAGGGCAACCTCGCGATGCTCAACGCGCTCGGCCGCGCCTACGGCAACGCTGCCGCCAACGGCGCGCTCGCCAACGGCTCGGGCTACAGCGGCAACAGCGCGCTCACGCCGCCGATCAAGGGCAACGGCGACGCCTCCGTGGACGCCTTCGTCGACAAGCTCGCCAACGCCGCACAGCAGGCCAGCTCGACCACGGGCATTCCGGCGCGCTTCATTCTCGGCCAGGCCGCGCTCGAATCGGGCTGGGGCAAGCGCGAGATCAAGAACGCCGACGGCTCGGCGAGCCACAACGTGTTCGGCATCAAGGCGAGCAAGGACTGGACCGGCAAGACCGTCTCGACGGTCACGACCGAGTACGTGAACGGCCAGCCGCATCGCATGGTGGAGAAGTTCCGCGCCTACGACTCGTACGAAGACGCGATGACCGACTACGCCACGCTGCTCAAGAGCAACCCGCGCTACGCGTCGGTGATCAACGGCTCGAAGAGCGCCGAAGGCTTCGCGCACGGCATGCAGCGCGCGGGCTACGCCACCGACCCGCACTATGCGAAAAAGCTGCTGACCATCATGCAGCGGATGGCCTGACGATCGGTTCGACGGCCGGCGCCGCGGTTGACGTCAGTTAGGCAAGCGCAAACGTTGCCTCGGCGCAGTTGCCGGAAGAAGCTGCGCACGCGTGTTTCATGCAGGGAAAAGGCATATTTTTTTTACGCCCAATCCCTAAATTTTTCGTAATGTCTGCCGCTAATGCAGGCGAGATGGAAAAGCAATCCGGGCGGTCGGACCGCCCGAACGGCGCGTGCGGAAAGGGTCCGCTCTCGCGCCGGCACGTTCACGAATTCCCGGCAGGCCGATGAATACCGTTCAGTCGAATCCACAGGAAGCAGGCGAGGGCGCCGAGGGTGCCGACGGCTCCCACGATTTTGGGCGCCGCAATCCGCTCGAGATCGGCGTCCAGCTACGCAATCTCGTCAATCGCGGCGACTTCCTGACCCTCCAGTATCGCGGCGGACAGCTCGTCACGCGCATTCTGGCCGTCAACGGACGCGAGCGCACTTTCGTGTTCGACTGGGGCGCGATGCCCGAGCAGAACACCGGCGTGCTCGCGGCGCCCGAGTGCCTGTTCCACGCCTCGCCCGACGGCGTACGCGTGGAGTTCAAGACGGCTACGCCGCGGCGCACCGAGTTCGAAGGGCACCCAGCGTTCGAAGCCGATTTCCCCGAAGTGCTGTTCTACGTGCAGCGGCGCGAGTACTTCCGCGTCGACACGCCCGTGCTCGAGCCGTGCATTTGCCGCGGCGAGCTGCCGAGCGGCGGCCCGCGCTTCGCGTACGAGGTGCATGACCTCTCGCTCGGCGGCCTCGGGCTGCGTACGACCGAGGAGCGCGTGGCGGATCTCGCCATGGGCCTCGTGCTGCCCGACGTCGAACTCGACCTGCGCGCGCACGGCAAGCTGCGCGTGGATCTCGCGCTCGTCGTGCTGCGTTTCATCGATCTGCCCAACGGCGACCGCCGCTATCACATGGGCTTTCGCTTCGACGCGCTGCCCGGCGCCTCCGAGAACACGCTGCAGCGCTATATCACGCAGCTCGAGATGAAGCGCCGCGCGCTCGCGCGTGCCTGAGCGTTACCGCGTCACCCGCACGATCCGCAACACCCTGGCCGGCGCAGCGCATGTTGCGCCGGTTTGCCCGCCGCGCGGCGGGCGCGCACGCCCGCGCACGCTAACGTTTTCGCCCCCATCGGGCGCTCAATTTTTGCAGTGCGTTGCCGTTATACCGTGAGTACACCACGCGGTTTGCCAGGGGGGCAGGCCGCTTTCGAGGATCACGCATGTCCAACATTTTCTCGATCGGTCTGAGCGGCCTGCAGGCGGCGCAGATTGGTATCTCGACCACCGGCGAGAACATCAGCAACTCGACGACCGCGGGCTACACCGTCGAGAAGCCGGTGTACCAGGAATCGGCAGGCCAGTACACGTCGAACGGCTATCTCGGCAGCGGCGTCACCACCGCCACCGTGCAGCGCGCCTACAGCCAGTACCTCACGACGGCCGTCAACAATGCGCAGACGGCCAGCAGTTCGTACACGGCTTCGTACAACCTCGCCACGCAGCTCTCGAACCTCGTGGGCAGCCCGACCTCGGGCATCGCCACCGCGATCACGAACTTCTTCACGGGCCTGCAGAACGTCTCGAATTCGCCTTCGGATACCGCAGCGCGGCAAACCGTGCTCTCCGACGCGCAGACGCTCGCCACCCAGATCAACGCCGCGAGCCAGCAGTACGACGCGATGCGCCAGAGCGTGAACACGCAGCTCACGAGCGCGGTCTCGCAAATCAACACCTACACGCAGCAGATCGCGAGCCTCAACGCGCAGATCACCTCCGCGAGCTCGGGCGGCCAGCAGCCGAACCAGCTGCTCGATCAGCGCGATCAAGCGGTCGCGAACCTCTCGCAGCTCGTGGGCGTACAGGTCGTGCAGGGCAGCACCGGCTACAGCGTGTTCCTCGGCAACGGCCAGCCGCTCGTGGTCAGCAGCCAGAGCTACAACCTCGGCACGCAGCCTTCGAGCACCAACCCGCAGGAACTGGCCGTGACCTGGCAGGGCCTGAATGGCGCGAGCGCCGCATCGCAAGGCGCGCCGCAGGTGCTGTCGTCGGCCGCACTGCAGGGCGGCACCGTGGGCGGCCTGGTTTCGTTCGTCTCGTCCACGCTCGATCCGGCGGAGTCGCAACTGGGCGCGATCGTGACGAGCTTCGCCGCGCAGGTGAACTCGCAGAACGCACTCGGTCTCACGCTCTCGGGCGGCGCGGGCGGCAATCTGTTCACGGTGGGCAACCCGCTCGTCACGGCCAGCTCGACGAATCCCGACACGCAGACCACGGTCAGCGCGACGCTCACGAACAGCACGCAGCCGCTCACCGACAACTACAAGCTGAGCTACGACGGCACGAACTGGAACCTCACCGACACGACGACGAACTCGCTGGTCGCGACCCAGCCGAACGGCACCGCGCCGATCACGATCGGCGGCTTTTCGATTACGCCTTCGGGGACGGTGAGCGCGGGCGACTCGTTCATGATCCAGCCGACGGCCGGCGCGCTCGCGAGCTTCTCGGTCGCGACCAGCGACCCCGCGGCCATCGCGGCGGCCACGCCGGTCGTCGTGTCGGCGTCCACGAAGAACGCAGGCACGGCTACGGTTTCGCAGGGCACGGTCGGCGCAGGTTACTCGACCAGCGCGCTGCCCGTCACGCTCTCATACGCCTCGACGAGCACCACGACCGGCACGCTGAGCGGTTTCCCCGTCGGTTCGAAGGTGCAGGTCACCGTGGCCGGCTCGAGCACGCCGACAACGTACACGATCACGAGCAACACGACGCCGGTGAGCTACGACGCCACCACGGGCGCGACGATCGCCATCATGGATTCCACGGGCACCGTCACGAACGCAAGCTTCACGATGACGGGCACCCCCTCCAACAACGACACGTTCACGGTGGCGGGCAACAAGAGCGGCACGCAGGACGGCCGCAACGCACTCGCGATCGCGAACCTCACGTCGAGCACGGCGTACACGGGATCGACCACGCTCACCACGGCGTATGCGAACTACGTGAACTCGATCGGCGACACGGCAAGCCAGCTCAAGGCGTCGAACACGTCGCAGCAGTCGCTCGTGACGCAGCTCACGTCGCAGCAGCAGTCGGTGCAGGGTGTGAACCTCGACGAAGAAGCGGCGAACCTGCTGCAGTATCAGCAGCTCTATCAGGCCAACAGCAAGGTGATCCAGACAGCGGCGTCGCTGTTCCAGACCCTGCTCGGCATTTTCCAGTGAGGCGCTGACCCATGCGTATCGCGACTTCCCAGATTTTTTCCTCCAGTCTGTCGACGATGGAGAACCAGCAGTCCCAGCTCCTCCAGGTCCAGCAGCAGATCTCGACCGGCGTGGCGATTTCGAACCCGGCGGACAATCCGCTCGGCGCCGCGCAGGCCGTGACGCTTTCTGCGACGAGCGCGACGCTCACGCAGTACTCGTCGAACCAGACCACGGCGCTCACCGCGCTGCAGCTCGAGGACACGACGCTCTCGAGCGTGACGAGCACGATGCAGAGCATCCACTCGCTCATCATCGAAGCGCAGAACGGCTCGCTCACGGACCAGGCGCGCCAGGCGATCGCCCAGCAGATGCAAGGCGACCGCAACCAGCTGCTCACGCTCGCCAACACCACGGACGGCGCGGGCAACTACATCTTCTCCGGCTTCCAGAGCACCTCGCAGGTGTTCTCGAACAAGTCGGGCGGCGGCGTGACCTACAACGGCGACGCGGGCCAGCGCGTGATGCAGGTGGCCGGCACGCGCAACATCGCGGTCGGCGACACGGGCACGACGGTATTCCAGAGTGTGCAGGCCGTGGGTTCGGCCAACGTGGCCTCGGGCAATTCGTCGAACACGGGCACGGGCGTGATCAGCGGCGTGACGGTGACGGACCCGACCCAGGCGACCAACAACGACAACTACTCGATCGCGTTCGCCACCGACGCGACCACGGGTGCGCTCACCTACACGGTGACCGACAACAGCGCCAGCCCCGCGACGACGACGACGCCGGCCAACTACACCGCAGGCAATGCGATCTCGCTCGGCTCGGGCATGAGCGTGACGATGTCGGGTACGCCCAGCGCGGGCGACTCGTTCTCGGTCACGCCCGCCACGGCGTCGCAGAACACGGACGTGTTCGCGAGCATCGACAGCATCATCGCCGCGCTGAACACGCCCACGAGCGGCTCCACCGCCGCGGTCGCCAACCTCAATAACGCGCTGAACACCGGCCTCACGCAGATCGGCAACTCGCTCTCGAACGTGATCACGGTGCAGGCTTCCGTGGGCGGCCGCGAGCAGGAAGTGAAGGCGCTGCAAACGGTCACGTCGACCAACTCGCTGCAGGTCACGTCGAACCTCTCCGACCTCACGAGCACCGACACGGTGGCCGCGATCAGCCAGTTCGAGCAGCTGTCGAACGCGCTCACGGCTTCGCAGAAGAGTTTTGCCGCCACGCAGAATCTCTCGCTGTTCCAGTACATCAATCCTTGATCACGAGGCATTGAGCGGTCGAAAAAAAAGCGGACTTCGGTCCGCTTTTTTATTGCCCTGCACGCGCGGTGCGAAGCCGGTTTTAACCGTGCGGCCGCAGTGCGGCCGCCACGCGGCCCATCTGGTCGATGCCGCTGTCGAACAGGCGCGCGAAGTAGGGAATCAGGTTCGGCATCATGAGCTGGATGAGCAGCAGGCCCACGAGCATCGTGAGCGCGAAGCCGATCTGGAAGATACCGATCTGCGGGGCCGCGCGGTTCAGAATGCCGAGCGACAGATTGGTGATGAGAAGCGCGACCACCACCGGCAGCGAGAGCAGCAGGCCAGAGGTGAGGATCGTCGTGCCATAGTTGGCGATCAGCTGCCAGCCCGAGGCGCCGAGCACGCTCGCCGTAACCGGCAGCGTCTGGAACGTGGCGACGAGCGCCGCGATCATCTGCAGATGACCGTCGAACGCGAGGAAGGCGAGCATCGCCATCATGTTCAGCCACGAGGAGAGTGCGGGCGAGCTGGTGTTGGCCTGCGGGTCGAAGAAGCTCGCGAAGCCCAGGCCCATGCCGAGGCTCATCATGTCGCCCGCCGCGGTGACGACCGCGAACACGAGCTGCATCGTGAAGCCGAGCGCCACGCCGATCAGGAACTGGTTGACGAGGATCCACACGCCCTCGGCGGAAAACACCGTGACCTGCGGCATGGCGCCGAGCGTGGGCGCGACGATCAGCGTGATGAAGCCCGCGAGGCCGATCTTCACGCGCGTCGGCACGGAGCGGTTGCCCACCACGGGCGCGATCGCCACGAGCGCCAGAATGCGCGTGAACGGCCAGAGGAAGGCCGTGAGCCAGGCGTTGAGCTGCGCGTAGGTGACCGTAAACATCGTGTGCCGGAAGAATTGCGCCGAACGCGCAGGGGGCGGCCGGGGCTGCGCCTAGCCCGCGAGCTGCGGAATGCTCGTGAAGATGCGGTGCATGTAGTCGAGCATCGTCGTGAGCATCCACGGGCCGGCGATCACGAGCGTGACCGCGATGGCGGCCAGCTTCGGGATGAATGCGAGCGTGGATTCGTTGATCTGCGTGGCCGCCTGGAAAAGGCTCACCACCAGACCCACCACGAGCGCGACGAGCAGGAGCGGCGCGGCAAGCAGGAGCGCCACATACATCGCCTCGTGGGAGAGCGTCATGACCATTTCGGGCGTCATGTCAGTGTCCTCAGGTAAAGCTCTGCGCGAGCGAGCCGATCAGCAGTTGCCAGCCGTCCACCAGCACGAACAGCATGAGTTTGAACGGCAGCGAAATTGTCGAGGGCGAGACCATCATCATACCCATCGACATCAGCACGCTCGCCACCACCAGGTCGATGATGAGAAACGGAATGAAGACCGTGAAGCCGATCTGGAAGCCCGTCTTCAGCTCGCTCGTGACGAACGAGGGCACGAGCAGCGTGAGCGGCACGTCCTCGGGGCCCTGCATGGGCGCCGCGTGCGAGATGCGCGCGAAGAGCGCGAGGTCGGACTCGCGGGTCTGGCGCAGCATGAAGGTCTTGAAGGGTGCGACGCCGCGCGTCACGGCGTCGTCCATCGAAATCGTGCCGGCCGCGAACGGCTTGTAGCCGTCGTTGTAGGCCTTGTCGAGCACCGGCGACATCACGAACAGCGTGAGAAAGAGCGCGAGGCCCACGAGCACCTGGTTGGGCGGCGTGGTCGTCGTGCCGATCGCCTGGCGCAACAGCGAGAGCACGATGATGATGCGCGTGAAGCTCGTCATCATCAGCACCATCGCCGGCAGGAACGACAGCATCGTGAGCAGCAGCATCGTCTGCACGCTCAGCGAGTAGGTCGTGCCGCCGTTGGGGCCCGGGCTCGTGTTGAAGGCGGGCAGGCCCGCCGGCTGTGCCGCCTGGGCGTGCGCGAGGTGCGGCAGCGCGAGGGCGAAGGCGCCCGCGCCGAGCATCAGCGCGAACGGGAGCGCCGTTCTGGCGATCTTCGCGAGGGTAGCCGCGCGCGCGCGGACATCGCCGCCTGCGTTCGGCGCATGAAGGGAACTGCCGTGCATTTACTGCGCTCCGCCGTCGTGACGCATGAAACGCGCGTTGATGCGTTTGTTCGCCTCGCTTTTCAGCGCGTCACGAAAGCGCTGTGCGAAGGTGCCCGAGAGGGCGGGGGCGTTGGGAGCGGCCGCCGCGGCGCCTGCGGGAAGTTCGCCCGCGGGCAGCGTGTGGAGCAGGCGCACGTTGCCGGGCGCGGCGCCCAGCACGAGCCAGGTGTCGCCGATCTCGACTACGGCCACGCGCTCCTTGCCGCCGAGCGATGCGCCGCCCACGGTCCTCACGAGCGCGTTCTTCGGACCGCCTTGCAGGCCGAGACGCCGCGCGAGCCAGGCGCAGCCGAACACCACGGCGATCACGAGCGCCAGACCCAGCACCGTCTGCACGACCGCGCCGAAGCCGAGCGAGGGGACCGCGCTGCCGGCGATCACGGCGGAGGCGCCGGAAGCACCCGATGCCGCGCGCGTGGCTTCGTTGACCGCCTGAAGGTCGGCGGCTCGCGCGCTCATGACCGCGAAAACGGCGGCGCCGGCGAGCGAGAGGTGTACGGCGAGGCGCCACGAGAATCGCAGCACGCGCGCGCCGCGGGACTTCCGCGTGCGCTGCGTGCTGGTGCCAGAATCGGCGCCAGAGGCGGTGCCAGAGGCGGTGCCAGAGGCGGTGCCAGAAGCGGCGCCGGGAACAGCCTGGGGTTTCATCGGTTCAGCTTCCGGATCCGCTCGGACGGCGTGATGATGTCGGTGAGACGGATGCCGAACTTGTCGTTCACGACCACCACTTCGCCCTGGGCGATGAGGCAGCCGTTCACGAGCACGTCCATCGGCTCGCCGGCCATGCCGTCGAGTTCCACGACCGAGCCCTGTGCGAGCTGCAGCAGGTTGCGGATGGCGATCTTGGTGCGGCCCAGCTCCACGGTCATCTGGACGGGAATGTCCAGAATCATGTCGATGTCGTTGGCCGTCCTGGTCGAATCGACCTTCGAGAGCGGCTGGAACACGGCCGCCGGTTGCGCGGCGGGCGCTTCGTTGCTGTTCTGCTCGGCAAGCGCGCTCGCCCAGTCGTCCATCGAGTCGCCGCCCGCTTCCTGCACCGCGGCGTCGAAACCCGGGTCGAGCACCGGCTCGTCTGCGCTCGTGCCGTTGATGTCACTCATATCCACCTTCCTTCATCGTGTCGGCTGCGCTGATCATCTTCTGGACCCGCAACGCGTATTGACCATTGAAAATTCCGTAGCCGCACTCCATCACGGGCACGCCGTCCACCTTGGCGGTGATGTGCTCCGCGATGTTCATGGGTAGCACGTCGCCCTTCTTCATGTTCAGGATCTGCTCGAACGTGACGGGCACCTGCGCGAGGTCGGCCGTGAGCTCGACTTCGGCGGCCTGCACCTGCTGCGAGAGCACGCGCACCCAGCGGCGGTCCACGTCGAGCACTTCGCCTTGCAGCGGCGAGGAGAGCACGTCGCGGATCGGCTCGATCATCGAGTAGGGCATGCAGATGTGCAGCGTGCCGCCCGTCGGCCCGAATTCGATCGAGAACTGCGTGACGATCACGATCTCGTTGGGCGTGGCAACGTTTGCGAACTGCGTATGCATTTCAGAACGCACGTATTCGAACTGCAGCGGCCGCACGCTTTTCCACGCGGACATGTAGTGCTCGAACACGAGATTGAGCAGCTTGCCGATGATGCGCTGCTCGGTCTGCGTGAAGTCGCGGCCTTCCACTCGCGTGTGAAAGCGCCCGTCGCCGCCGAACAGGTTGTCCACGACGAAGAACACGAGGTTCGGGTCGAACACGAACAGCGACGTGCCGCGCAGCGGCTTCACGTGCACGAGGTTCAGGTTCGTCGGGATCGGCAGGTTGCGGGTGAACTCGCTGTACTTCTGCACGCGCACCGGACCGACCGAGATTTCGGCGGTGCGGCGCATGAAATTGAAGATGCCGACGCGCAACAGGCGCGCAAAGCGCTCGTTGATGATTTCGAGGCCGGGCATCCGGCCGCGAACGATACGTTCCTGCGTCGCGATGTTGTAGGGCCGAACGCCCTTGTTATCGGAGCCGCCCGAATCGGAATCGACTTCGCCGGTGACGCCTTTGAGGAGGGCATCGACCTCCTCCTGGGACATGAACTCGTCGTGACCCATCGTCATGATGACTGGCCCTCCATCGCGGGAATCATGTCAGCCACGCTCACTGGACGACGAATTCGGTGAACAGCACGTCGTCGACGTGCATCGGCTTCTCGTTCGCGCCCGCAGGCTGCGAGATCAGCACGGCGAGTTCCGTGGCGAGCGCCCGCTTGCCGTCGAGCGGCGCGAGGTCGGACGGATGCTTGTTCGAGAGCGCGAGCAGCAGGCGGCTGCGGATCTCGGGCATGCGCGCGACGAGCGCGTCCTGGGTGGCCTGGCTGTCGAGCTTGAGCGTGAGGCCGATGCGCAGGTAGTGCGATTCGCCGTCGTCGGACTGCAGATTGACGGTCATCGGTTCGAGCGCGTAGTACACGGGCATTGCCGGGGGCGCGGCGGCCGGCGTGGCCGGCGCGCTCGCCGCGTGGCGCGACATGAAGAACCACGTCGCGCCGCCCGCCGCGGCGGCGGCGAGGATCGCAATGAGCGCGATGACGAGAATGCGCTTCATCGGTCCGGGTTTCGCGCCCTGGGGCGCGGCTTGCTGGGATGCGGTGGTGGTCGCCATGTCGAAAAGTCAGCCTGGATGCTTGCAAGGGTCCGGGGCACCGACCTGGTGGTCAGTCCGGGCATGCTGCATTGTTCCGGCTTTTGCCTTTCAGCGATGGGAGGAATAGACGGGGGAATTCCGGCTATCTCGTGGTTTTGTTGCGCGTCGCGGCAAACCGCGTGCACGGGGGCGCGATGTCAGCGCACGCAGCCGCTGGGCGCGGCTGCGCTGCCCGAACGCGCCGAACGTGCCGGGCAGTTCAGGCAGGGTGAGGAGAAAGGGTCAGGCGAACGTGTCGATCAGACCGACGGAGCGCGTCGTGCCGCTCGTGACGCTGCTCGTGTCGTCCACGGCGTCCGTTGCGGCGAGCGTGCTGCCCGAGCCCGAACCGGAACCGCCGGAGCGGCCCGAACCGCGGCCGTCCTGCTGCGCCTGCTGGTTCATCTGCCGCGAGAAGCCGTCGCTCACGCTCGCGCTGCCAAGGCCGATGCCGTTTTGCTCCATCGCCTCGCGCAGCTTCGGCAGGGCCGCCTCGACGGCCTCGCGCACCTGCTGGTGCTGCGAGACGAAGAGGGCGTGGGCGTGGGTGTCCGAGACCTGCAGCACGACCTGGAGCGGGCCGAGATCCTTCGGATTGAGCGTGAGTTCCGCCGACTGCTGGTGCGCGTTCGAGAGGAACACGACCTTCTGGCTGAGCGCGTCTTCCCAGGCGTTCGTGCCGACCTGCGGCGTGATCGACGCGGAGGCGGCGGCCGCAGCCGCCGGATTCGCGGTTGCGCTGACCGCCTGGGCGGCCTGGGCCTGCGCGGCCGTCGCGGCGGCGACCGCTGCGGCCTGGGTGGCGGCGAGCGCGTCGGTCGTCGCGGTGCTCGCCGTGGCGTCGGTCTGCGTGGCGGCGCCTGCCTGCTGCTGCGCCGCTGCCGTGAGCGCGTCGGTGGCGGCCTTCGCGGCGTCGGTCGCGGTGGTCGTGGCGCCCTTGGCCGCGTCGGCGCTCGCGCCGCTGCTCGCGGCCGTGCTGAACGCCTTGCTTTGGGCGGTCGCGCTCAAATGCGAGGCGAAGCTGCTGACGATGTTCGAACCCGAGCCCGTGCTGGACGTGGTTGCGCCATTCGCCGCCGAACCGGCCGTGCTCACCGCATGCGTAGCGAGCGTACCCGCGCCGCCGCGCAGTTGCGCGAGCGCGGCTTGCAGGGCGTCGTGCACCGACTTCGAGTTGCTGCTCGCGGCGCTGCCCGTGGCCGTGCCGTCGCCTGCCGCCCCGGCGGCGGCCGTGGCTGCCGTGGCGGCCGCTGCTGCCGCGGCGGAGGCGACGCCGGCGAGCGTGCTGTCGCTGCTCGTCTGGCTGCCGTCGGCGTTCGCGTCGGTGCTCGTGTCGTCCTGGGTCTGCTGGGTCTGCTGGCCCTGCTGCGCCTGCTGGGCCTGCGCGGCGGCGGCTTGTGCGCCTGCGTCGGCGGCCTGCTTTTGCTGGGCGCGCGCGGCGGCGGCGCGGCGATCGGCGCCCGACGTGCCCTGCGAGGCCTGGCTCGAGTTCGAGCTAGAGCTAGAGCTAGAGCTAGAGGTCTGCGAGGTGTTGCTGCTGCTTTGCGAAGCGCTGCTGCTCGACGCGTTCGAGTTCGACTGCGCGGACGCATTCGATTGCGCGCTTTGCGCCGCCTGGGCGTTCTGGCTGGCCTGCGCGCTTTGTGCGTTCATCTGCTGCTGCAGCGTCTGCGCGAAGCCCTGGCTGGCGGCATCTGCCTGGCTGATGGAGTTCGACGCCGTGTTCGACACGGCGTTCGATGCGGAATTGCCCGTCACCGCGTCGGCGGCGGCGCCGAGCAGCGAGGAAACGGTAGAGAGGAGCGACATGCTGGCGGCCTCGAAAACGTGTTACGGATGTTGCGACGTTCGCATGCGCGTCACGCGGGCGGCATGCTCGTCGGTGTCGCGCTGTTCGCGGCGGGCGTCCTTGCTGGCCTGCACATCGTCGTGGCGGGTTTGCAGGACTTCGTACGAGCCGAGCTTCTGCTTGCTGCGCTGCCACTCGGGCTTGGCGGCCTCCACGCGCGCGGTGGCCTGCTCGAGCAGGCGCCGCTGCTGTTCGATCGCCGCGTCGAGCGTGTCGATGAACGCCTGGAAGTTGCGCACGTTGCCCGCGGCCATGCCGCTGCGCGCCGATTCGGTGAAACGCGTGTGGTACTCGTCACGGTAGGTAATGAGCGCCTCAAGCTGCTTTTCGACCTCGACGCGCTCGCGCTGCACGCGGCCGAGCTTTTGCGTGGCGGCGTCGACGTCGTCTTGCGCGAGGCCGATCAAGGTTTGCAGCGCGGTCTGTTTCGTCATGTCCTGGCTCCAATCAGCTGGCCGAGCATCTCGACGCTCTGATCATAGTTCGCGGTTTCGCGAAAACCCTGCTGAAGAAAGGCCTCGATGCGCGGATACAGCGCGATCGCGCGGTCGAGCACGGCGTCGCGCCCGCTCACGTACGCACCCACGTTGATGAGGTCGCGGTTGCGCTGGTAGCGCGAAAGCATCTGCTTGAGCGCGCGCGTCTGGTTCAGATGCTGGTCGTCGATCAGCGCGGTCATCGCGCGGCTGATCGAGGCCTCGATGTCGATGGCCGGATAGTGCCCCGCTTCGGCGAGCGCGCGCGAGAGCACGATATGGCCGTCGAGAATCGCGCGCGCCGAGTCGGCGATCGGGTCCTGCTGATCGTCGCCTTCGGTGAGCACGGTGTAGAACGCGGTGATCGAGCCGCCGCCCTCGGGGCCGTTGCCGGTGCGCTCGACGAGCGCCGGCAGCTTGGCGAACACCGAAGGCGGATAGCCCTTGGTCGCGGGCGGCTCGCCGATGGCGAGCGCGATCTCGCGCTGCGCCATCGCATAGCGCGTGAGCGAGTCCATGAGCAGCAGCACGTGCTTGCCCTGGTCGCGAAAATATTCGGCCAGCGACGTCGTGTACGCGGCGGCCTGCAAGCGCAGCAGCGGCGAAACGTCGGCGGGCGCGGCCACGACAACCGAGCGCGCGAGGCCGTCAACGCCGAGGATCTGCTCGATGAATTCCTTGACTTCGCGGCCCCGCTCGCCGATCAGGCCGATCACGATGACTTCCGCGCTGGTCGCGCGCGCCATGGTGCCGAGCAGCACCGATTTACCGACGCCCGAGCCCGCGAAGAGGCCCATACGCTGGCCGCGCCCGACCGTGAGCAGCGAGTTGATCGCGCGCACGCCCACGTCGAGCACCTTGTGGATCGGCTCGCGGTTCAGCGGATTGATGACGGGCGCGGTGAGCGGCGCGTCGGCTTCGGTGTTCAAGGGGCCCAGGCCGTCGAGCGGGCGCCCCGAGGCATCGACCACGCGGCCGAGCATGCCCCAGCCCACCGGCAGCCGCTTCGCGCCCGCCTTCGGGTCGGCGATCGGTGCGGTTTCCAGCGGCCAGACGCGCGCGCCGGGCAACAGGCCCGCGACTTCGGTCGTCGGCATCAGGAAGAGTTTGTCGCCGCCGAAGCCGACCACTTCCGCTTCGGCCATCGGCAGCGAGCTGCCCGGCGGCAGTTCGATCATCACCTCGGCGCCCACGGCGAGGCGCAGCCCCACGGCTTCGAGCACGAGGCCCGCCGCGCGCGTGAGACGCCCGCAGCCGCGCAGCGGCAGGGCGAGCGCATTGCGCTCGCGCACGCCGCGCAGTTGCGCGTTCCACGTGGTCAGGAACGGGTTGGCCGGGTCGTAGTTCGCCGGCGGCGCGTAGGGCGCGGGCGGGACTTCGGCCGCGAGCGGCGCGCCGTGATCCGTCAGGCCCGGCGGCGCATCGGCCGCGTCCGCGGCAAGCGCGGCGTCGATCGCGTCGACGGCGCCCAGCTCGCGTGCCTCGCGCCCGGTCGGTTTGCCCGGGAGGTCGAGGTCGCCCACGAGCAGCGCGCCAAGGTGCGCGGGGTCGCTCGCGAGCGGGCCGAACGAGGCGAGTGCGAGTTCCTGCTCGAGCGGCGTGAGACCGCCCGTGTGGATGGTCTGATGGCTCGGCGGCTGGGGGTGGTTCACCATGGCCGTGCCTTGCCGAGCGCGGCCGTCACGCGCTCCCAGCGCGTGCGGATGCTGGCGTCGGTTTCGCCCGTCGCGGCCTGCGCGCGGCAGCCGCCGCGCTCGATCGTCGGGTCGGTGCGCACGCTCCAGCCGCGCGCCTGAAGGTCGTCCAGCAGATAAGCCTCGACGATCGGCAGATCGGCGGGGCTCACCACGAGCTGCGGGGACCCGGCGAGCTGCGGCTCGGCCACGAGCACTTCGCGCGCGACCGCGACGAGCGCCGTCGGGTCGTGCTGAACGTGCTGGCGCACGACCTGCTGCGCGATATCGAGCGCCAGTTCCACGAGCGTCTCGGCCACGCCGGCTTGCGCCGTTTCGAGCGCGTCGCTAAAGCGGCTGGCGAGCGCCGCGAGCTGCGCCGCTTGCGCGCGCGCCTCGGTCTGGCCCTGCTCGAAGCCTTGCTGGCGGCCCTGTTCGTGCCCGGCCTGATAACCGAGCGCCTGACCCGCCACGTGGCCGGACCGGAGCCCCTCCTGGTGGGCCGCGTCGCGCAGCGCGTGCAGCTGGGCCTCGAACGCGGCGGTCTCGTCGGGCGTGGGCGGCGGCGGCGGGGGAGGCGCCGGGTCGAACGAGGCCATCTCCCAGCGCTGGTACGCCGAGCGATGGCTGTTCGCGGAGCTGGTGTCAGACATAAGCGTCTTCTGCCTTGCCGCCTAGAACGATCTGGCCGCTCTCGGCGAGGTTGCGCACGATCTGCAGGATGCGGCGCTGCTGTGCCTCGACTTCCGACACGCGTACCGGACCGCGCGCGTCGAGGTCTTCGGCGAGCAGTTCGGCCGCACGCTGCGACATGTTCGAGAGGAACTTGGTACGCAGCGCGGGCGGCGCACCCTTGAGCGAAATGATGAGCGACTCCGACTCGACTTCCTTGAGCAGCAGCTGGATCGCGCGATCTTCGAGGTCGAGCAGGTTCTCGAACACGAACATCTGATCGATGATCTTTTGCGCGAGTTCCGCGTCGTACTGGCGGACGTTCTCGATCACCCCTTCTTCGTGCTGGCTCGTCATGAAGTTGAGGATTTCGGCCGCCGTGCGGATGCCGCCCATCGGGCTGCGCTTGAGGTTGTCGCTGCCCGAGAGGAGGTTCGTGAGCACGTCGTCGAGCTCGCGCAGCGCCTGCGGCTGGATGCCGTCGAGCGTCGCGATACGCAGCAGCACGTCGTTGCGCAGGCGCTCGGTGAAGCACGAAGCGATTTCCGAGGCCTGGTCGCGGTCGAGGTGCACGAGAATCGTCGCGATGATCTGCGGGTGCTCGTTCTTGATGAGTTCGGCCACCGACCCCGAATCCATCCACTTGAGGCCTTCAATGCCGCTCGTGTCGCCGCCTTGCAGAATGCGGTCGATGATCGCGCCGGCCTTGTCCTCGCCCAGCGCCTTGTTGAGCACGTTGCGGATGTAGTCGTTCGAGTCGAGCGAGAAGGCGGTGTGCTGTTCGGCTTCCTTGACGAAGTCCTGCAGCACGATCTCGATCTCTTCGCGCTTGACGTTCTTGAGCGCCGCCATGGCGGCGCCGATTTTCTGCACTTCGCGCGGACCGAGGAACTTGAAGACCTCGGAGGCCTCTTGCTCGCCGATCGACATGAGCAGCAGCGCGCTCTTGGTTGCGCCTTCAGCGTTCATCGTTCACCCAGCTTTTCACGACGGTTGCGACGATCTTCGGATCCTGGCGCGCGATGTTGCGCGCGTATTCCAGGTTGCGTTCGAACTTGTTCTTCTCGTTTTCGAAGGCGAGCAGGGCGGCTTCGCTTTCCGCGTTGTCTTCGCCTTCCGCGCCGGCGCCGCCCAGGCGCACGGCTTCGGGGAGACCGTCGAGCAGCAGCGGCTCGCCGTCGGCCATGCCGGGCAGCGAGGGCGCAACCGGCTCGGGCGGCGGGAACGCGCGGCGCAGCGCCGGCTTCACCATCACGAAATAGAGGAAGAGAGCCACCGCGCCAATGCCGAGCCACGTCGCAATCTGCCTGGCAAGGGCGAGGATGTCGGGTTGACGCCACCACGGCAGGTTGGCGTTCGGGTCGACTTCGGTCTGGAACGCGGCATTCACCACGTTCACCGAGTCGCCGCGCTTGGCGTCGTAGCCCATGGCGTCCTTCACGAGCTGTTCGACCTGGGCGAGCTTCTGCGCGTCGAGCGGCTGCATGGTGGCGTGGCCCTTGGCGTCCACCTTCGGCTGATAGTTCACGATCACGGCGACCGACAGGCGCTTCACGTCGCCCGGCGCCTGGCTGTAGTGGCGCACGGTCTTGTCGAGCTCGTAGTTCGTGGTGGTGTCGCGATGATCGGAGACCGGCACCGGCGCCGACGCGCCGTTCGCACCCGCCGGCGCGCTAACGGGCGCCGAGGCCGGCTGCGGCGGCTGGTTCGTGAGCGCGCCGGGCACGCCGCCCGCGCCGCTTTGCTGCATTTCCGTCGAAATGTTCTGCTGCTGGCTGCGGATGGCGGCGGCCTGCGGGTTGGCGTTCGGACCGTAGGCTTCGGAGGTCTGCTCGAGCTTCGAGAAGTCGAGGTCGGCGCTCACCTGCGAGCGTGCGTTGCCGGCGCCGAACAGCGGTGCGAGGATCGCGTCGATGCGCGCCTGGGTGTCGTGCTCGACCTGGCGCATGTACTTGAGCTGCGAGGCGTCGAGGCCCACGCCCGTGGCGCTCTGGGTGAGGAGGTTGCCGTCCTGGTCGACCACCGTCACGTTGCGCACCGGCAAGTCCGGCACGGCCGAAGCCACCATGTGCGTGATCGCGGCGACCTGGCCGTCGTCGAGAATGCGGCCCGGATACAGGTTCACGAGCACCGAGGCGGAGGGCGCTTCGCGCTCGCGCACGAACACCGAAGGCTTCGGAATGGCCAGATGCACGCGCGCCGACTTCACGCTCGCGATCGACTGGATCGTTTGCTCGAGCTCGCCTTCGAGCGCGCGCTGGTAGTTCACCTGCTCGGCGAACTGGCTGATGCCGAACTTCTGGTTGTCCATCAGCTCGAAGCCGACCGAGCCGTTCTTCGGCAGGCCCTGGGAGGCGAGACGCAGGCGCATTTCGTTGACCTGCTCGGCGGGCACGAGAATGGCGCCGCCGGCGTCCGAGAACTTGTAGGGAACGTTTGCGGCCTGGAGCGCGGTAATGATGGCGCCGCCGTCGCGATCCGACAGGTTGCTGTACAGCACCTTGTAGTCGGGCGCGCGCGACCACAGCACGAGACCCGCGACCACGGCCACGAGCACCGCCACGGCAAAAATGAGCGGCGCGCGCGGGTTGCCGCGCACGTTGCGCAACGACGAGAGCGAGCCGAAGCGTTGCGCGAAACCGCCGCCGAGGTCATCCGCGCCGCCCAGGCCTGCGCCCGCGCCAGCGCCGGGCGCGGCGCCCGCGCCAGAGGTGGCGAGGCCCATGCGGGCGTCGGGGTTGATCAAAGAATTGGCAGTCGAATCCATGCGACGGGTATCTCCGGAGGCTTCCAGGTCTCGCCTTGCATGGCGGAGACTTTCACGTGACGCATTATCCGGGGCCACTGGCAAGCCGATTGCGCGAATAGAGCCGGGTTTTCCCCCTAGTTTCGGGGCTGCCGAAACGGACCCGCTGCTATGCTCTCCTCCAGATTCGGCGCCCTGTCGGTGCGCCGTCTCGGCCGGGCCCGCAGGATTGCCGCGCAATCGCTGAAACTCCGGTCCTGGGGCTCGCCCCGGAATACCCCGCAGGTCCCCTTTTCGTGGAGCAAACATGACCGTGCCAGTATCCCCGCTCACGTCCGCCTTGGCGCAAATGCAGTCGATGGCGACCCAGGCGGCCGGTGGCCCCACCGCAGCCGACGAAAAATCGGGCGCGGCCACGGCCGGCGGGTTCGCGGCGGCGCTCAAGTCGTCGCTCGACCAGATCAGCGACGCCCAGCAGAAGGCGGTTGGCGAGTCGCAGGCGTTCGAACTGGGCGCGAACAACGTGTCGCTCAACGACGTGATGGTCGACATGCAGAAAGCCAACATCGGCTTCCAGTTCGGCTTGCAGGTACGCAACAAGCTCGTGACTGCCTACACCGACATCATGCAGATCCAGGTGTGACGGTGCCCGAAGCCTTTGCCCGCTCAACGCGCTAAAGCTTCTTCCCCTACGATCCGATAACCCGGCTAGAAGAGTCCGTCGCTCGTGCTTGCACAGCGCGTCGGACAACCGCATTCAAGCCAAACGTATCAAGGAGAAGCGCCGATGTTTTCCCCTGCCCAATCTGGAGCTAACGCCTATGCACGCGTGGGCGTCGAAACGGGGGTCATGGGTGCGAGCCCGCACAAGCTGATCGTGCTCCTGTACCAGGGAGCGCGCCAGGCCATCGCGCAGGCACGTATGCATTTGCAGGCCGGCAACGTCGGCCCGCGTTGCGAGGCGATCGCCAAGGCGATCCGGATTGTCGAGAGCGGACTTCAGCTTGCGTTGAACGTCGAGGCGGGCGGCGAGATCGCCCAACGCCTGAATGCGCTGTACAGCTACATGACGAAGCGCCTGCTGGAAGCCAATATTAAACAGAGCGAGACCATGCTGGTCGAGGTCGATAGACTGCTGGCTACGCTCGAAGAAGCCTGGTTGGGGATAGCGCCGGAAGTGGCGAGGATGGCCGAACAGGCATCCGCGTCAGCGCCCGGCTCATTGATGAGATGAGTTCAAAAGCAGACTACTTCGCCCGCTACGAAGCGATTGCGGCAGTGTCGGAGCAGATGCTCCATGCGGCGCGCGATGCGCACTGGAACGATCTGATCGGCTTGCAGGAGGAGTACCGGATCCTCGTCGATGCCTTGAAGGACGCCGAAGCCGTGGTGCGGCTCACGGTTTCCGAACGGGCGCGCAAGTACGAGCTGATCCGTCAGATCCTCGCCGACGACGCCGCCATTCGCGATCTCGCAAGCCCTTGCATGGCACGGCTTTCGGCGCTCTTTTACGGCACCGTGCAGCCTGCGCGGGTCTTGCAGGAAATCTACGGAGCCCGCTAGCGCGGCGCGTGGCGCCTCCCGAGGCAACGGCGCGCAACGCCCCATGAACCGGCAGGTCAGCGCCGTGCGCAGATCCGGAACACCATGAACGGAATCGACACCGGAGCCGCCGCGCTCCTCGCGAGCCGCATCGCGGCGCTCACGCCGGTCGGGCCGCAGAGCGCCTCCGGCGCGGCGCAGACGGGCGTCTCCGCGCTCGCAACAGGCACCGCCGCGCTCGCCGACACCGCAGCCAACACCAGCACTACGCAGGACTCGACCGAGACCGTGCTTTCGGCGGTTGCGCTGGCGCTCGACGCCATTATCCGCTCGGGCGGCGAAGCGACGCCCGCCGTGGTGGGCCGCGCGCCGCTCTGGGCCAGCCCCGATGCCGACGCGGCGCCCGGCGGCGCAGCCACGTTGCCGCTGCCGGGTCTCGCGGGCGAAGCGCAGGCGGTGGAAGCCGCGTTGCTCGCGGACGTGGCGCTCGCGGCCCAGGGTCTGGCCGGCGAGGCGCTGGCCGGGGCGGCCGACGCCGGGACCGGTGCTAGCGCGCAAACGGCGTCCTCGCAAAACCCGCAGGCCGGACAAACCGCCCAAACCGCCCAAGCCGCTCAAACGGCACAAACCGCCGCCGCCGCACAGGCCGGCCCGGTCGCCGCGCTCGCTGCGTCGCTCGCGCAGACGGTGAGTTCGAGCGGACTCTTCTACGAAGCCCACCTCGCGCAATGGTTGCGCGGCCAGCTCTCGCCCGCCGAACTTGCCGATGAGCCGCAGAACCGTCTGCTCGGCGCTCACTCGCAACTGCCGCTCGACTGGAGCCCGGCCGACGACGACATCGACGACGTCCAATGGATCGAGACGTTCTCCGACGCGCCGGGCGCCGCGCGCGGCGAAGCGGGCAATGCCCAGAACGCGGCAAACGCGCTCAACGCCGCGCTGGCGCGCGCCTTCCCCGGGCTGGCGGATCTGCGCGGCGAAGCGGCCGCAAGCCAGGCCCAGGCGCGCGCGACGCTTGCCGACACCCTGCTGCCCGCCATGCACGAGGCGGCCGCGCAGGCCGCGGGGCCGTCGGTCCATCCGGCCGTGATACCGCTCGTGCGCCAGCAGCTCGATCTGCTCGCGACCGGTGAGTTTCGCTGGAATGGCGAGGCCTGGCCGGGCGTGCGGGTGGACTGGAGCATCCAGCAAGACGACTACGATGCGCGCGACCCGCACCCGGGCGCAGGCGGTGTGGACGCCGACGACATCCCATGGCGCACGCGGCTCACGCTTGCGCTGCCGAAGCTCGGCACGGTCGACGCGGAACTGACGCTGACGGGCTCGACGCTCGCCGTGCGCGTGCAGGCGAACGCAGGCGGCGCCGCGCGCCTCACCGCGGAAAGCGAGTCGCTGCGCGGGCGGCTCGAAGCGCTCGGGCTCACGCTCGCGGGGCTTTCGATCCGCGAGATCGGCAGCGGCGCTGCGGCAAATCCCGCCGAGGCTGCGAGAGCCGCTAGCGCCGCGAGTGCCTACGCTGCACAAACCACTTCCGCCGCATCCACCGCGCAGACCGCGCAGGCTGGCGCCGCGGCGGATGCGTCCGCCGCACGACCGGGCGCCGACGCGACCGATCAGCGGAACCACCGCCTCGACCACGACTGGGAGTTGTGATGAGCCGCACGCACCGCAAGAGCGCCGCCGCGCTCGCCTACGACGCCCCCGAAGGCGACGGCGCGCCGCGCGTGGTCGCGAAGGGCTACGGCCTCGTCGCGGAGATGATCGTGCAACGCGCGAAGGAAGCGGGCCTCTACGTGCACGAAGCGCCGGAGATGGTCTCGCTGCTCATGCGCGTGGACCTCGACGCGAAGATCCCGCCACAGCTTTATCAGGCAGTGGCCGAACTGCTTGCCTGGCTGCACCGCCTCGAAGCGGACAACGACGCGAAAGCCAAAGCGGCCGCGCAAGCGCAAACCGCCACGCCGGCCGGCGCGGCAGCCGGCGGCGCCCCACGCGACATCAGCGACATTCGCAGGATCGGCGGCACCCGCCCCGCGCTCCCCTTCAACCCCTCAACATCAACTTGATCAACCAGGCGACGCGCTTGCCGTAGGGCGGCGCGATGAGCCCGCGCGCGTTCAGGCGCGCCTGGGTGAAGACGGGCTTCATCTTCGAGAACGTGACGAAGCCCTCGTAGCCGTGATACGCGCCCATGCCGCTCGGGCCGACGCCGCCGAACGGCAGTCCCTCGGCGGCGATATGCATGAGCGTCTCGTTCACCGACATCCCGCCCGCCACCGTTTCGTGCGTCACGCGTTCAATCGTGCGCGGGTCGTCGGCATAGAGGTAGAGCGAGAGCGGGCGAGGGCGCTCGTTCACGTAGCGCAACGCTTCGTCGAGCGTGTCGTAGGGCACGAGCGGCAAGAGCGGCCCGAAGATTTCCTCCTGCATGAGCGCCGTCTGCGCACCGGCGTCCGTCACGATGACGGGCGCGAAGCGCCGCGTGGCGGCGTCGTGCGTGCCGAGCGCGTGCAGCTGCGCGCCGCTCGCCTGGGCTTCGTCTGCGAGGCGTTGCAGGCGCTCGAAGTGGCGCGCCGAAATGATCGAGGTGTAGTCGCGGTTGTTCGCGAAGTCCGGATAGAGCTGCGCGAAGCGCGTGCGCGCGCGGGCGATGAACGCCGCCTCCTGGCCGCGCGGCAGCAGCACGTAGTCGGGCGCGATGCAGGTTTGCCCCGCGTTCAGCGTCTTGCCGAGCAGCAGGCTGTCCACAGCGTTGTTCAGGCGCGCCGCGGCGCCGATGATCACGGGCGACTTGCCGCCCAGTTCGAGCGTGACCGGCGTGAGGTTCGCGGCAGCCGCGCGCATGACCTCGTGCCCCACGCGCGTCGAGCCGGTGAAGAGCAAATGGTCGAACGGCAGCGCGCTGAAGGCGGCGCCCACCGACGCGTCGCCGTTGACGACCGCCACATGGTCGCGCGCGAAGGTCTTGCCAATCAACGCCTCGAACAGTGCGGAAGTGCGCGGCGTCAGCTCCGACATCTTGATCATGGCGCGGTTGCCCGCGGCGAGCGCGCACACGAGCGGGCTCGCGCCGAGCAGCAGCGGATAGTTCCACGGCACGACGATGCCCGCCACGCCAAGCGGTTGCGGCACCACCTTCGCGCGCCCAGGCAGCAGCCATTTGCCGACCGGTTTGCGGCGCGGCTTCATCCAGCGCGCGCCGTGCTTGAGCGCCGCATCGATCTCCTGCTTGAGGACGACGAATTCCGCGAGCGCGACCTCCGCCTTCGCGCGCTGGCCGAAGTCGGCGTTCATCGCCTCGGCGAGCGCGTCGCGGTGCGAGAACAGCACGTCGCGCAGCGCCTTGAGATTACGCGCGCGTGCGTCCCAGGACGGGAACGGGTCGCGCAGGAAGGCCTCGCGCTGCGCGGCGAGCAGCGTGTCGAGCGCGGCGCGCGGGTCGTCGGGCGTGTCGTGGGCGCTGCGGGCGAAGTCTTCGGGCAGGTCCTGCTTCATGATCGGTCCTCGTGGGGTTCGCGCGCGCTGTGGCGCGCGGGCGAACGGAAAAATCGGCTCGTATTATCGGGTGGCGCTGAGGGTCACACCGGGCGCGCCGGAAACGCCCGCTCGATGATCGCGGCGTGATCGAAGCGCGCAGGCAGCGTGCCGAATACGCGGTCGCAGTCGGCGTCGTGCTCGTCGAGGCGCGTGGCGATGAACGCTTCGGCCACCTCCGGCGGGCCGTCGCGCAGCAGCATGGCCTGCGCGATCAGCACGATCTGCTGCGCGATGCGCCGCGCGCTCGCCTCGCGCGTGCCCGGCGCGCCGTTGAGCAGCACCGAGAGGCGGTCGAGCGCGGCGTTCAGAACCGGGTGAGTCTGCGCGTCGCGCCGCCACGCGAGAAAGAGCGCCTGGGCGGCGTCGGCCTCGCGCTCCAGCGCGCGCAGCACGTCGAGGCACATCACGTTGCCCGAGCCTTCCCAGATCGAGTTGACGGGCGCTTCGCGGTAGAAGCGCGCCATCGGCCCTTCCTCGACGTAACCGTTGCCGCCCCAGACTTCCATGGCCTCGCCCGTGAACGCGAGCGCGCGCTTGCAGACCCAGAACTTCGCCGCCGGCGTGACGATGCGCCGCCAGGCGCGCGCTTCGAGCGACTGGTCGTCCGTATCGCCGGGTTTCGCGTCGGCGCTGTCTTCGAAGGCACGCGCAAGACGCATGAAGAGAACCGTCGCCGCTTCCGATTCGAGCGCGAGATCGGCGAGCACGTTTTGCATGAGCGGGTGCTGCGCGAGCACGCGGCCGAACGCGCTGCGGTGGCGCGCGTGGTGGATCGCCTGCACGAGCGCCGCGCGCATGAGCGCCGCGCTGCCGATCACGCAGTCGAGCCGCGTGTAGTTCGCCATCTCGATGATGGTCGGCACGCCGCGGCCTTCGTCGCCGATCATGACGCCGTACGCGTCGAAGAACTCCACTTCGCTGCTTGCGTTCGAGCGGTTGCCGAGCTTGTTCTTCAGGCGCTGCACATTGACCGCGTTTTTCGTGCCGTCCGGCCGGTAGCGCGGCACGAAAAAGCATGAGATTCCGTCGTGCTCCGTGGTGCGCGCGAGCACGAGATGCGCGTCGCACTGCGGCGCCGAGAAAAACCACTTGTGGCCGGTGAGCAGATACGCCGCACCGCGTCCGGTTTCGACGCCTGCTGGGCGCGCCTCGGTGCGGTTGCTGCGCACGTCCGAGCCGCCTTGCTTCTCCGTCATGCCCATGCCGATCATCATCGAGCGCTTCTGGGCGAGCGGCAGGTCGCGCGCGTCGTGCTCGCGCGTGTAGAGCGGCGCGCGCAGCGTTTCGAACAGCGCCGTCTCGCGCTGCAGCACGGCAATGCTCGCGAACGTCATGGTCAGCGGGCACAACGAGCCCGATTCGAGCTGCGCGTGCAGGAAGTAGCCCGCGCAGCGCGCGGCCATCGCGCCGGGCTGCGGGTCCGAATACGGCAGCGCGTGCAGCCCTTCTTTGCGCAGCAGCGCGAGCAGTTCGTGCCAGGCGGGGTGGAATTCGATCGCGTCGATACGCTCGCCGCGCGGGCTGTGCGTGTGCAGTTCGGGCTCGTGGCGGTTGGCGAGGTCCGCGAGCGCTAGCGTTTCGGCCTTGCCGAGCGTCTCGCCGTGGCGAGCGAGCGTTTCGCGGTGCCAGTTCGCGCCCGCGCGCGCGAGGGCTTCGCCGAGCGCCGCGTCGGTGGTGAAGAGGTTGTAGTCGGCGAGCGGCGGCGCCTGGTTCGTCACTTCGTGGGTCGTGCCGGGGCGATGCGTGACTTCCGTCGGGTTCATCTGCCTGTCTCCGATGCAAGGCTGCTGCGGTACGCGGCGTGCTTCACGCGCGGCCGTTCGTGTTCTGTTCGCTGTCGTGACGGGGAGGCGTGCGCAGCGGCCGCTCCATGGGAAGCGTCCGTGAGGTGAGTGATTCTTGTGCGCTCCAGCGCTCCCTTTGCCGCTTGCTGGAATCTTTTTTGGGGTTTCAGCTCTGGCGGCTGAACCGCCTTCCATCATAGGCGTCGATGCGCCGTCAGGTTTAGAGGGGATGCTCTGACATAAAAGCTGACCTCGGAATCAGACGCTTCCTACAATGCGCCATTGAAGCCGAAAACGAACGAGCGTGCAAATAGCGCGCCGGTGCCTCGCAAGAGACAGGCCGACAGGACGGAGACGATGCAATACGACTACATCATCGTAGGCGGCGGCTCGGGCGGCGCGTCGCTCGCGGGCCGGCTGGCCGACCGTTGCCCGCAGGCGAGCATCGCGCTCGTCGAAGCGGGGCCGCACACGGCGCGCAACCCGTTCGTCAATATGCCGCTCGGCGTCGCCGCGCTCGTCCCGCGTCGCACGAAAAACAACTACGCCTATGAAACCGTGCCGCAGCCGGGTCTCGCCGGACGGCGCGGTTACCAGCCACGCGGCCGCGGCTTCGGCGGCTCGAGCACCATCAACGCGATGATCTACACGCGCGGCCATCCGCTCGACTACGACGAATGGGCGCAGCTCGGCTGCAATGGCTGGGCGTGGCGCGACGTGCTGCCGTACTTTCTACGCGCCGAGGACAACGAGCGCGGCGCGAGCGCCTGGCATGGCGCGGGTGGCCCGCTAGGCGTGGCCGACCTGCGCGAGCGCAACCCGGTCGCCGCGCGCTTCGTCGAGGCCGCGCGCGAGGCGGGCTTTCGCCTGAACGACGACTTCAATGGCGAGGAACAGGAGGGCGTCGGCTTCTATCAGGTGACGCAGCGCGGCGGCGAACGCTGCACGGTGGCGCGCGCGTATCTGTATGGGCGAGAGCGGCCGAACCTGCATCTGATCGCCGACGCGACGGTCCTGCGCGTGAGCTTCGACGGCGCGCGTGCGAGCGGCGTGGAGCTTGCGCGCGGCGGCGCGATCGAGACCCTGCAGGCGCGCGCCGAGGTGATCCTCGCGGCGGGCGCGTTCAACTCGCCGCAATTGCTGATGTGCTCGGGCATCGGTCCCGCCGACGAACTGCGCGCGCTCGGCATCGCGGTGCGCCACGACGCGCCCGAAGTCGGCCGCAACCTGATCGACCATATCGATTTCACCTTCAACAAACGCGTGCATTCGAGCGACACCGTGGGCTACTCGCTGCGCGGCGCGGCGCGCATGACCGCGGGATTCGTGCGCTATCTGCAGGGGCGGCGCGGCATGCTCACGACCAACGTGGCGGAGGCGGGCGGCTTTCTGAAGAGCCGCCCCGAACTCGACCGGCCCGACCTGCAGCTGCACTTCTGCACGGCGCTCGTCGACGACCACAGCCGTCGCTTGCATTGGGGCCATGGCTATTCGCTGCACGTGTGCGTGCTGCGCCCGGCGAGCCGCGGCACGGTCACGCTCGCGAGCGCCGACGCGCGCGTGGCGCCCGTGATCGACCCGCGCTTTCTCTGCGATCCGCGCGACCTCGACGCGCTCGCGCAGGGCGCGCGCCTCGCGCGTCGCATACTCGACGCGCCCGCGCTGGCGCAACTGGGCGGCCGCGAACTCTACACGCATGGCGAGCAGAGCGACGCGCAACTGCGCGAGACGATCGCCCGCCATGCCGACACGATCTATCACCCCGTCGCGACCTGCCGCATGGGCGGCGACGCGCGCTCCGTCGTCGATCCGCAGTTGCGCGTGCGCGGCGTGACGGGACTGCGCATCGCCGACGCCTCGGTCATGCCGACACTCATCGGCGGCAACACGAATGCGCCGAGCGTGATGATCGGCGAGCGTGCGGCCGACTTCATCGCACAAGCGCGATACGCGCGCGATACGGCGCCTCAGCGCGTCGATGCCTGACGCGCGACTTCGTTTCATCCTACTCCGTTGCATGTGCTCATCGCAGTCTTGCAGACGAGGCGCGCCGTCGTCTCGTTGCAACCGCAACATCGCGCAACGTCGCGACTAATCCGAGTTTTCGGGTTTTTTCGTCAAACAATGTGCGGTTCGCCCTTTGCGCGCTTTTTCGAGATTTCGGACTCCCTATAATCGCGCTCGCATTTGGGCGTGTCCGGTGGCGCGTCCGCGAACTGGAGGATCCGCCTCGATGAGCATCAATGTCTTTCAACTGCTGGATACCGTTCTGAGCGAGAACGTCTTCAAAACGATGGGAACGCGCTACGGGCTCACGCCTGAATTCACGCGCAAGGTCGCCGGCGCCGCCGCGCCCGCCATCATGGCCGCGATCATGAATCGCGGCGCCACGCCCGAAGGCGCGCGCAGCCTCTTTTCCACCATCATGTCGTCCGACACGAATCCGCTGATCGGCAAGCAGCTGCCCGAGCTGCTCGCGAGCACAGCGGACCTGGGCCAGCTCGAAGCCACGGGCCGCGAACTGCTCCAGAAAGCGACCGGCGCGAATGTCGGCGCGCTCGCCGACGCGGTCGCCGTGCAAACGGGTGCGCCGCAGTCCATGGCCTTCTCGCTTGCCGGCGTGGTCGGCGCAGCCATCATGGGGATTCTCAAGCAGCACTTCACGGCTTCCCAGGGCTTCGTCGGACAACTGCCGACGCTGCTCGGCCATCAGCTTCCTGCGGTCAACGCGAGCCTGACCGATCACCTCGCGAGCGCCGTCGGACTTGGCAGCGCCGCCGCGTTCGCGGGCTCGATCATGGGCCGCCTGAAGGATGTCTCCGCGCGTCTCGATCATCCGCAGCCCGTGGTGCGTCCGGTGCCGGCCTCGGTGCCGCCGCAGACCGTGGCCGAGTCAACGCCGCCCATCGCCGGGGAGAAGCGCCGCCATCACTGGCTCTGGTGGCTGCTCGCCGCGCTCGCGCTGATCGTCGCTTTCTTTGCGCTGCGTTCGTGCCAGCACAATGAGGTGGACCCGCAGGACGCCGCGCAGCCCGCAACGGCCAACTCGATCGCGCCGGGCGCGGTCGCTGCATCGGACGCGGCGTCGCAAGCGGATAGCGCTTCGGCGCCCGTCACCGCGTCTGCCACGGCCGCTTCTGTCGCTGTCGCTGCGGTTGCCGCAAGCGATGCGGTTCCGGCGCCGACCCAGGACTCGCATCTGTCGTTCACGGTCGACAAGTCCGGCATGCCGACGATCACGGCGACGGTGGGCACCGAAGCCGAGAAGACGCAACTCATCGACGCCCTGACGAAGCAGTTCGGCGCGGGCAAGTTCACGGCCAACGTGAACGTCGACGCAGCGACGAAGCCCGCCGAGTGGCTCGCGCACCTCGACGGCTTGCTGCCGCTCATGGCGCTCCCTGGCGCGCAAGTGAAGATCGACGGCACGCACGTCGAGCTGAGCGGCGCGGCGGCCGACACGAAGGCTGGCTGGCTCGACAAGCTCAAGGCGCTGTTCGGTTCGGGCTTCGACATCGGCGTGTTCAACGTGCAGAAGGCCGTGACCGACGCGACGCAGTCGTTCCGCGACGCTGTGAAGGGCCTGTTCGCCGCGGACAGCTCGTGCGCGGGCGCCGATGTGGCGAAGGTGCTCAATCTGCAGGTCATGAACTTCAGGACGGGCAGCTCGGTCGTGCCGGCCTCCGCAGCCGACGATCTGCGCCAGTCGGCGCGCGCGCTCATCGCGTGCGCGAAGCGCGGCCAGCCGGTCTCGCTCGAGGTGGCGGGCTATTCGGACAACGTGGGCGACAAGGCAGCGAACCTCGCGCTTTCGAAGCAGCGAGCGCTCGCGGTGCGCACCTACCTCGCGTCGCAGGGCGTGCCGCTGAGCAGGCTCGCGGCGCAAGGCTATGGCGACGCGAATCCGGTGGATAGCAACGACACCGAAAGCGGCCGCTTCCACAACCGCCGCATCGAGTTCGTCGCAAAGTAGTCCGAAGTCGTCACTCCGTGACGCATCCTGGCAGCGATGCAAAAAGCCGCCCGGCTCAGGCCGGACGGCTTTTTTTGTTGCGCGCCGCTTCAGCCAGCCTTGCCCGGCAGTTTCTCCATCCCCGGCGGATGCACGAAGTCATCGAGAAACGTGAAGGGTTTGCCGTACTCCGAGCGCGCGACGTCGAGCCACGCGCGCGCCGCGTGCGAGAGATAGCCGCTGCGTTTCCAGCCGATCGCCATGTCCCAGGTGATTTGCGGCTCGCTCACGGGCAAGCAGGTGAAGCGTTCGGCGTCGAGCCGGCGCACGTACGGCGCGGGCAGCAGCGCAATGCCCAAGCCCGCGAGCACGAGCGCCGCCATCAGGTCCCAGTGGCCGCTGCGCCCCACCACCTGCGGCACGAAGCCGGCCGTGCGGCACGCGTTCAGCACGACGTCGTTGAGCGCGAGGCTTTCGCCGTAGAACACGAACGGCTCGCCCGCCAGCTCGGCGAGCGGCACGGCGAGCTTGTTGTCCCAGCGCGAGCCGCGCCGCGCGACGAGCCACAGCAGCTCGTGCGAGATCGGCAAGACGTCGATCAGCGCGGGATCGACGGGCAGCAGCACGCCGCCCAGCTCCAGCTCGCCCGAAATCAGCGCGGCTTCGATGGCGCGCGAGCCCTGCTCGAAGAGCTTCAGCTCGATCTTCGGATAGCGCTGGCGGAACGTGGCGATGGCGGGCGTGAAGAGCGAGCCGCCCATCGGCGGAATGCCGATGGTGAGTTCGCCGCGCCCGAGCGTGCCGAGATCGGCGAGTTCGGCCTGTAGCTGCGCCTGCGCGGCGAGCACGTCCTGGCCGCGCTGGTAGACGATGCGCCCGGCGTCGGTGAGCACCATCTGGCGCGCGTCGCGCAGCAACAGCTGGGTGCCGGTCTCGTCTTCGAGCGCCTTCACCATCTTGCTGATGGTCGGCTGGGTGACATGCAGTTTTTCGGCCGCGGCGGTGAAGCTCTGTTGCCGCACCACCTCGATGAAATAGCGAAGCGCGCGCAGTTCCACGATCGGGACTCCACAAATGTGCAGGAAACACGCTCAGCCGGGTGCTGAGTTGGTGCATTCCAATATGGAATGTAGCAGATGATCTTAAGTCATTATGTTTATGCTGCGCTGCACCCTATACTGACTTCCATTCCAGTGTCACTTAGGGTTTGCCATGACTACCTCCACCGCGACCGCGAAAGTCTCCGAAAGCGCTGAGTGCAACGTGGGCGGCATGGCGAGCTTCGGGCGCCGTATCGGCCGCATTACCGTGCAATCGGCGCTGCTCGCAGGCGTCTGGTACGCCGCCGACGCCCTCACGCGCTTCACGCACCTGCCGGTGCCGGGCGGCGTGGTCGGCTTGGTGCTGCTGCTCGCGCTGCTCTTTTGCGGCGGCGTCACGCCGCGCTGGGTGAAGGCGGGCGCCGACTGGCTGCTCTCCGACATGCTGCTGTTCTTCATCCCCGCTGCCGTGGCAGCCGTGAAATACGGCGGCCTCTTTCGCGCCGACGGCTGGCGTCTCGCGCTCGTCGTGGTCGGCGGCACGCTGATGGTGATGGTGGCCGTGGCGTTCGCGGTCGAACAGGCCGCGAAGCTCGAACGGCGCCTCGCGCTGCGCCGCGTGCGCGATTCGCGGCACTCGCGCCATCTGGCGCGGGCTTGAGGCTGCAGCGTCCTGACTAGAGCAAGAGGGGTTCCGTCATGAACACGTTTTATTCGTCCCTGTTCGCCGACGACGCGGCGCGGCTCATCGCCGCCGGCTGCTTTATCCTCACCGTTGCGCTCTATTTCGCCTCGAAGGCGCTCTATGCGCGCTTTCGCTCGCCGTGGCTCACGCCGCTCGTCGCGGTGCCCGCGGTGCTCGGCGTGTTCGTGCTGGCGCTCCATATTCCGTACCCCGTGTACTTCCAGGACACGCGCTGGCTCATGTGGCTGCTCGGCCCGGCCACCGTGGCCTTTGCGGTGCCGATCTACGAGTACCGCGACCTGCTCAGGCGCCACTGGATCTCGCTCACCGTGGGCGTGACGGTCGGCATCGTCGTGGCGGTGGGCGGCTCGCTCGCGCTGGCCAAGCTCCTGCACCTGTCGCCCGATCTGCAGCGCAGCCTGATGACGCGCTCGATCTCCACGCCGTTCGCGCTCGCGGTGTCGGACAAGATCCACGCGCCGCGCGACCTCACCGCGCTGTTCGTGATCGCCACGGGCGTGTGCGGCATGCTGTTCGGCGAACTCGTGCTCGGCCTCGTGCCGCTGCGCACGCGGCTGGCACGCGGCGCGCTCTTCGGCGCGGCGGCGCACGGCGTGGGCACGGCGAAGGCGCGCGAACTGGGCAGCGAAGAAGGCGTGGTGGCGAGCCTCACGATGATGATCGCGGGCGTGGTGATGGTGCTGCTCGCGCCGGCGCTCGGGTTTCTGCCGGTTTGAAGTCCGGCGGGCGCGTTCGCGCCCGCTTTATCGCAGACGCGCATGTCGCCAACGCGCACGTTGCGAATGCGCACGCGCGCGGACGCCATCCCGATTTGCTACAATCTCGGCTCGCTTTCGAGGAGCGTTGCGACGGGTTTTCTGTAACCCGCCAGGCTCGAAAGTGCTTCAATCCGGTTGAGTCCACTGAATCAATCGCACTGAAACGGCGCTCACGTCTTTAATTTCTAGTCACTTTTAGAAAGGAGGGCGTGATGAACGCCGCAGTTCCGCAAGATCAAGCCAAAGATTTCATCGTCGCCGATATGTCGCTTGCCGCCTGGGGCCGCAAGGAACTCAATATCGCCGAAACCGAAATGCCGGGCCTCGTGCAAACCCGCGAAGAGTACAAGGCGCAGCAGCCGCTCAAGGGTGCGCGCATCGCGGGCTCGCTGCACATGACGATCCAGACGGGCGTGCTGATCGAGACGCTGACCGCGCTCGGCGCCGACGTCCGCTGGGCCTCGTGCAACATCTTCTCGACGCAAGACCACGCCGCCGCCGCGATCGCGCAGGGCGGCGTGCCGGTGTTCGCGTTCAAGGGCGAATCGCTCGACGAATACTGGGAGTTCTCGCACCGCATCTTCGAATGGCCGAACGGCGAATTCGCCAACATGATCCTCGACGACGGCGGCGACGCCACGCTCCTGCTGATCCTCGGCTCGAAGGCTGAAAAGGACCGCTCGGTCATCGCCAAGCCCACGAACGAAGAGGAAGTTGCGCTCTACAAGTCGATCGCCGCGCACCTCGACGTCGATCCGCAGTGGTACTCGAAGCGCCTTTCGCACATCCAGGGCGTGACCGAAGAAACCACGACGGGCGTGCACCGCCTGTACCAGATGGAGAAGGAAGGCCGTCTGCCGTTCCCGGCGATCAACGTCAACGACTCGGTCACGAAGTCGAAGTTCGACAACCTGTACGGCTGCCGCGAGTCGCTCGTGGACGGCATCAAGCGCGCGACCGACGTGATGATCGCGGGCAAGATCGCGGTCGTGGCCGGTTACGGCGACGTGGGCAAGGGCTGCGCTCAGTCGCTGCGCGGCCTGGGCGCCACGGTGTGGGTCACGGAAATCGATCCGATCTGCGCGCTGCAGGCGGCGATGGAAGGCTACCGTGTCGTGACGATGGAATACGCCGCCGACAAGGCCGACATCTTCGTGACGGCCACCGGCAACTACCACGTGCTGAACCACGATCACCTGAAGGCGATGCGCCACAACGCGATCGTCTGCAACATCGGCCACTTCGACTCGGAAATCGACGTTGCGTCGACCCGCCAGTACCAGTGGGACAACATCAAGCCGCAAGTCGACCACATCATCTTCCCGGACGGCAAGCGCGTGATCCTGCTGGCCGAAGGCCGCCTCGTGAATCTGGGCTGCGCCACGGGCCACCCGTCGTTCGTGATGTCGAACTCGTTCACGAACCAGACGCTCGCACAGATCGAACTGTTCACCCAGGGCAAGAAGTACGAGAACAAGGTGTACGTGCTGCCGAAGCACCTGGACGAGAAGGTTGCACGTCTGCACCTCGCGCGCATCGGCGCGAACCTGACCGTGCTGTCCGACGACCAGGCTTCGTACATCGGCGTCGACAAGAACGGTCCGTTCAAGCCGAACCACTATCGCTATTAAGCCGATACAACGCGATACAAAACGGGCTGCGGTTTTAAGCCCGTTTTAAGCGGTCAAGCGGATGCTGACCCCAATCCCCGCGCGCGCAACGTGTGGGGACTGCGGGCGGCATCCGCTGCCGGCACCTGGCGATACAAAAGCAACGACGCAAAAGGAGTCCTTATGACCGTGCTGCTGACCTGGCTGATCAACGCGCTCGCGCTCCTGATCATCACCTGGCTCGTTCCGTCGATCCATATTCGCAGTTTCGGCACCGCGCTCATCGTCGCGATCGTGCTCGGTCTCATCAACGCCGTGCTGCGCCCGCTGCTGATCGTGCTCACGCTGCCCGTGACCATCCTCACGCTCGGCCTCTTCATCCTCGTGGTGAACGCGCTGTGCTTCTGGCTGGCGGCGTCGCTCCTCAAGGGCTTCGAGGTGTCGGGCTTCTGGTCGGCATTTTTCGGCTCGATCCTGTACAGCATCGTGTCGTGGCTGCTTTCGGCGCTGATTTTCGGCAACCGCAGCCTCGGCTGACGCGGGCCCGGACCGCCCACGTTTGCGGCCCGGCCTCACTGGCCTCATCAACATGAAACCGATCGAACTCTCATTCGAATTCTTCCCGCCGAAGACGCCGGACGGCGTGGAAAAGCTGCGCGCCACGCGCGCCCAGCTCGTCACGCTCAAGCCGAAGTTCGTCTCGGTGACGTTCGGCGCGGGCGGCTCGACGCAACAGGGCACGCTCGACACCGTCGTCGACATCGCGAAGGAAGGCGTCGAGGCGGCGCCGCACCTCTCGTGCATCGGCTCTTCGAAAGAGGACCTGCGCGCGATTCTCGGCGAGTACCGCTCGCACGGCATCCGCCATATCGTGGCGCTGCGCGGCGACCTGCCCTCGGGCATGGGCGCGGTGGGCGAACTACGCTACGCGTCGGAACTCGTCGCCTTCATCCGCGAGGAAACCGGCGACGCGTTCCACATCGAAGTGGCCGCGTATCCCGAGTACCACCCGCAGGCGCGTTCGCCGCGCCACGACCTCGAAGCGTTCGCGCAAAAGGTGAAAGCGGGCGCCAATTCGGCGATCACGCAGTACTTCTTCAACGCGGATGCGTATTTCCGCTTCGTCGACGACGCGAAGAAGCTGGGCGTGGATATTCCCATCGTGCCGGGCATCATGCCGATCACGAACTACTCGCAGCTCATGCGCTTTTCGGAGATGTGCGGCGCCGAAGTGCCGCGCTGGGTCGCGAAGCGCCTGGAAAGCTTCGGCGACGATCGCGAGTCGATCCGCGCGTTCGGGCTCGACGTGGTGACCGACCTGTGCCGCCGTCTCGTCGAGGCGGGCGTGCCGGGCATCCACTTCTACACGCTCAACGCGGCGCCGGCCACCAAGGCCATTTGCGAGCGGCTCGGGTTCTAGGGCGCTCGCTCTAGACCCGGCCAGCGGCGACAAACCGCGCGGTTCCCGGACTCCCGGGCCGCGCGGTTTTTTATTGAGATGCGATTGCGCGATTTGCATCAGCAAGGCCGCGCGGCCCGGCTGCGCGCGGCATTTCGGCGCGCTATGTTCCTGATCCAGCAAGAGAAAAAAAGGGGGCGAAGCTACGCTGCACCGCAGCATGCTGCAACGACGACGCCTGTCAACCCGGCGTTTTCCACAAGCGACCGGACTTTTGGCTTGCTTGTGACTGCGGCACGTGCTCAAGTAAGATCGCGCTACGCTGGCGCAAGCCGGCATTGAACTGGAGGAAACATGAAAGAAAACAAACTGTTGCGGGCTGCCCTAATGACGTCTCTCGTGGCGCTCGCAGCGGCATCGATTGCTGGAGCGCCGCTCGCGCACGCCGCGCAAAGCATTCCGAACAAGACGCTCGTCTATTGCTCGGAAGGCAGCCCCGCTGGCTTCGACCCGGCCCAATACACGACCGGCACCGACTTCACCGCGAACACGTTCACCGTCTACAACCGCCTCGTCGAGTTCGAGCGCGGCGGCACCAAGGTCGAACCGGGTCTCGCAGAATCGTGGGACGTGTCCCAGGACGGCAAGACCTACACGTTCCATCTGCGTCATGGCGTGAAGTTCCAGACCACCTCGTTCTTCAAGCCCACGCGCGAATTCAATGCGGACGACGTCGTGTTCTCGTTCGACCGCATGCTCAACCCGAACAATGCGTTCCGCAAGGCGTACCCGGTGTCGTTCCCGTACTTCACGGACATGGGCCTCGACAAGCTGATCGCGAAGGTCGAAAAGGTCGATCCGTACACGGTCAAGTTCACGCTGAACGAGCCGAACGCGCCGTTCATCCAGAACATGGCGATGGAATTCGCCTCGATCCTTTCGGCTGAATACGCGGATCAACTGATGAAGGCCGGCAAGGCCGCCGACATCAACCAGTTCCCGGTCGGCACGGGTCCGTTCATCTTCAAGAGCTACACGAAGGACGCGACCATCCGCTACGACGGCAATCCCGACTACTGGAAGCCGGGCGCCGTGAAGCTCTCGAAGCTGATCTTCTCGATCACGCCGGACGCCAGCGTGCGCGTGCAGAAGATCAAGCGCGACGAATGTCAGGTGATGAGCTATCCGCGTCCCGCCGACATCGCGCCGCTGAAGGCCGAGCCGAACATCGCGATGCCGTCGCAGCCGGGCTTCAACCTGGGCTACCTGTCGTACAACGTCACGCACAAGCCGCTCGACAACGCGGACGTGCGCCACGCGCTCGACATGGCGATCAACAAGAAGGCGATCATCGAGTCGGTGTACCAGGGTGCGGGCCAGCTCGCGACCAACCCGATGCCGCCGACGCAGTGGTCCTACGTCAAGAACCTGCCGGCCAACGCGTACGACCCGGAGAAGGCCAAGGCGCTGCTCGCCAAGGCTGGCTTGTCGAACGGTTTCGAGATCACGCTGTGGGCCATGCCCGTGCAGCGCGCCTACAACCCGAACGCACGTCTGATGGCCGAGATGATCCAGGCCGACTGGGCGAAGATCGGCGTGAAGGCGAAGATCGTCACGTATGAGTGGGGCGAGTACATCAAGCGCGCGCACGCGGGCGAGGACGACTCGATGCTGATCGGCTGGACGGGCGACAACGGCGATCCCGACAACTGGCTCGGCACGCTGCTCGGCTGCGAAGCGGTGAACGGCAACAACTTCGGCAAGTGGTGCTACAAGCCGTTCGACGACCTGGTCCAGAAGGGCCGCCAGACCTCGGACGTGGCGCAGCGCACGAAGTACTACCAGGAAGCGCAGCAGATCTTCGCGAAGCAACTGCCGTTCTCGCCGATCGCTCACTCGACCGTTTATCAGCCGGTCAGCAAGAAGGTGACCGACATGCGCATCGAACCGCTCGGCTACGCGCGCTTCGACGGCGTGGGCATGCAGTAAGGATAATCGGGTAAGACTTTCCGCTCGGTCCGCACATCAGCCAGGACCGGCGGAAAATGGTCCGGCGACCGGGGTCACGAGCCCCTGTCGCCGGTTGCGTTTCATTTCAAGCTTTTGGGGGAACACCACATGTTCCGCTTCGTACTGCGCCGCATCGGCATGGTCATACCCACGTTCATCGGTATCACCATCCTTGCGTTCGCACTCATCCACCTGATTCCGGGCGACCCCATCGAAGTGATGATGGGCGAGCGCGGCGTCGATCCGCAAATGCACGCCGAGGCGATGCACCGCCTGGGGCTCGACGAGCCCCTGCCGATGCAGTATGTGCACTACGTCTGGCACGCCGTGCACGGCAATCTCGGCACCTCGATCATCACCAACACGAGCGTGATGGGCGAGTTTCTCGCGCGCTTTCCCGCCACCGTCGAGCTGTCGATCTGCGCGCTCATTTTCGCGCTCGCGGTCGGCTTGCCCGCCGGCGTGTTCGCCGCACTGCGGCGCGGCACCGTCGTCGATCACGGCGTCATGGGCACCGCGCTCACCGGCTACTCCATGCCGATCTTCTGGTGGGGGCTCATCCTCATCATGGTGTTCTCGTCGAAGCTCGGCTGGACGCCTGTGTCGGGCCGCATCGCGGTGGAATTCGACATTCCGCACGTGACCGGCTTCATGCTGATCGACTCGCTCCTGCCCGGCACCGACGAAGGCGCGTTCAGGTCGGTGCTGAGCCACCTGATCCTGCCGGCCATCGTGCTCGGCACGATTCCGCTCGCCGTGATCGCGCGCATGACGCGCTCTTCCATGCTCGAAGTGCTGCGTGAGGACTACATCCGCACTGCGCGCGCCAAGGGTCTTTCGCCCTTGCGCGTGATCGTCGTGCATGCGCTGCGCAACGCGCTCATTCCCGTGGTGACCGTGATCGGCCTGCAGGTCGGCACGCTGCTCGCGGGCGCGGTGCTCACCGAAACGCTGTTCTCCTGGCCCGGCATCGGCAAATGGCTGATCGACGCGATCAGCCGGCGCGACTATCCGGTGGTGCAAGGCGGCATTCTCATGATCGCGACGCTCGTGATCGTCGTGAACCTGTTCGTCGATCTGCTGTACGGCGTGCTCAACCCGCGCATTCGACATACGAGGTAAGCGAGCCATGACAATGCGAACCCCACAACACCACATTCAACACCAGGAGGCATGATGGCTGACATTCAGAACACCGTGCCTCGCGCCGTCACGCCGCCTTCGGGCCGCGCGCTCGTGCTGCGCGAATTCTGGGCGAACTTCTCGCGCAACAGGGGCGCCGTGGGCGCCGGCGTGATCGTGCTCGCGCTGATCCTTATCGCGATCTTCGCGCCGCTGATCGCGCCGCACAGCCCCATCGAGCAATACCGCGACTACGTGAAGATTCCGCCCGCCTGGCTCGACGGCGGCAACTGGAAGTTCATTCTCGGCACCGACGAAGCGGGCCGCGACATCCTCTCGCGTCTCATGTACGGCGCGCGGCTTTCGCTTTGGATCGGCTGCGTCTCGGTCGTGCTCGCGCTGATTCCGGGCATCGTGCTCGGGCTCGTGGCCGCGTTCTTCGAGAAGTGGGCCGATACGCCGATCATGCGTCTCATGGACGTGCTGCTCGCGCTGCCCTCGCTGCTCCTCGCGGTGGCCGTGGTCGCGATCATCGGTCCGGGTCTCACGAACACCATGCTCGCGATCGCGATCGTGGCGCTGCCCGGCTACGTGCGTCTTACGCGCGGTTCGGCTTTGGGCGAACTGCACAAGGAGTACGTGACCGCTTCGCGCGTGGCCGGTGCCGGCACGCTGCGCCTGATGTTCTCGCAGGTGCTGCCCAACTGTACGGCTCCGCTCATCGTGCAGGCCACGCTCGGGTTTTCCTCGGCGATTCTCGACGCCGCCGCGCTCGGCTTCCTTGGCCTCGGCGTGCAGCCGCCGCGTGCAGAGTGGGGCGCGATGCTCGCCTCGGCGCGCGACTACATCGACAGCGCATGGTGGATCGTCACGATGCCGGGTCTGTCCATCCTCATTTCGGTGCTCGCGATCAACCTGCTCGGCGACGGGCTGCGCGACGCGCTCGATCCCAAGCTCAAGCGGATGGCCTGACATGAACAAAGAACTTTTGACCATCCGTAATCTGGCGGTGAACTTCAACGGCCTGCCCGCCGTTGACCGCGTGAATCTGTCGGTCGCGCCTGGCGAAGTGCTCGGCATCGTCGGCGAGTCGGGCTCGGGCAAGAGCGTGACGATGATGGCGCTGATGGGCCTCATCGACGCCCCCGGCAAGGTGAGCGCGGATTCGATCACCTTCGACGGCCGCGATCTGCTGGGCGCCACGGGCAAGGAGCGCCGCCGCATCGTGGGCAAGGACATCGCCATGGTGTTCCAGGACGCGCTCACGAGCCTGAACCCGAGCTACACCGTCGGTTATCAGATCAAGGAAGTGCTCAAGCTGCACGAGGGCCTGCGCGGCTCGGCGCTGCATGCGCGCGCGATCGAACTGCTCGACCAGGTCGGCATTCCCGACGCGAAGAACCGCATCGACAACTTCCCGCACCAGATGTCGGGCGGCATGAACCAGCGCGTGATGATCGCGATGGCCGTGGCCTGCAACCCGAAGCTGCTGATCGCCGACGAGCCCACCACGGCGCTCGACGTGACGATCCAGGCGCAGATCATGGAGCTGCTCGTGCGTCTGCAGAAGGACCGCGGCATGGCGCTCGTGCTGATCTCGCACGACCTGGCCGTGGTGTCCGAAGTCGCGCAACGCGTGGCCGTGATGTACGCGGGCGAGATCATCGAAACGAACCGCGTGCCGGACATCTTTTCGCGTCCGCATCATCCGTACACGGAAGCGCTGCTCGCCGCGATTCCCGAGCACAACAAGGGGGCGATGCGGCTTGCCGCGCTGCCCGGCATGGTGCCCGGCCGCGACGACCGGCCGAGCGGCTGTCTCTTCGCGCCGCGCTGCAAGTATGTGGTGGATGACTGCATGAAGGCGCGGCCCGCGCTCGACGCGGTGACCGATGAGAGCGGCTATGCGCAAGTGCGCTGCATCAAGCCGCTGAACGCGGCGGTGACTCAATCCAGTGGAGGCGCGCGATGAACGCAGTCCAGCAACACGCGGCTCATCAGGACCATCAGGACGACAAGGTTCTCATCGCCGACGGTCTCAAGAAGCATTACACCGTCAAGCGCGGCATGTTCGGCACGGGCACCGTGAAGGCGCTCAATGGCGTGTCGTTCTCGCTCACGCGCGGGCGCACGCTCGCCGTGGTGGGCGAGTCCGGCTGCGGCAAATCGACGCTCGCGCGCCAGCTCACGATGATCGAGCCGCCCACCGCGGGCAAGCTGACCATCGACGGCGAGGACGTTGCGCACGCAAGCGCCGCGAAGATCGCCGCGCTGCGCCGCCGCGTGCAGATGGTGTTCCAGAACCCGTTCGCCTCGCTCAATCCGCGCAAGACCGTGGAGCAGACGCTCGGCGAGCCGCTCGCCATCAACACGCGGCTCACGGCGAGCGAGCGCGCGGACCGCATCGCGCACATGATGCGCATCGTCGGCCTGCGGCCCGAGCACGCCAAGCGCTATCCGCACATGTTTTCGGGCGGCCAGCGCCAGCGCGTGGCGATCGCGCGGGCCATGATTCTCGACCCGCAGATCGTCGTGGCCGACGAGCCGGTTTCCGCGCTCGACGTCTCGATCCAGGCGCAGATTCTCAATCTGTTCATGGACTTGCAGGAGCAGTTCCGCACGAGCTACGTGTTCATCTCGCACAACCTGGCCGTGGTCGAGCACATTGCCGACGACGTGATGGTGATGTACCTGGGCGGCGTGGCGGAACTGGGCGACAAGGACACGGTGATCTCGCGGCCGCGCCATCCGTACACGCGCTCGCTGCTCTCGGCCACGCCCGCGATCTTCGAAGCGGACCGCCGCGTGAAGATCAAGCTCGAGGGCGAATTGCCTTCGCCGCTCAACCCGCCGTCTGGTTGCACGTTCCATCAACGTTGTCCATACGCGGTCGATCGGTGTCGTAAGGAAGTGCCTGTACTTCGCGAAGTGGACGGCCGTCAGGTATCCTGCCATCGTGCAGAGGAGGTGGGGGAAGAGGATGGGCGGCCCATGCCGGCCTGAAGCGACGGCGGCGCGTCGTTTTATTGCTACGCGCCGCCAGTTGATGGGCGGCCGTCGTGCCGCCTTTTTCACTGTTTTTTCCACCGTTTTCTCCGCCGCTCTTTCAATCGTTCCGGCTGCCGCGTTTGCCGTGGCGGCCGGGTTGAGTACGGCTGTTCGTGTGACATTCGGTGTGGCTTTTGGTGTGGCATTCGCGGTGGCGTTGCGTGCGGCGTTGAAGAAAGCGTCGAGCGACGCGGCGCGCGCGGCGCTCACGCTGGCGCTCGCGGTCGGCGTTCTCGCCGGTGCCTCGGGCCCGGCGTTCGCTGGCGGCGCCGTCGCCAACACGCCCGGCGTGCACCCGGCCGTGCCCATGCCGCCCGGCGCGGCGCGCGGCGCGAACGGCGGCATTCCCGGCTTTCATGCCGCGCCCGCCGTGCCGAGCTACGCATCGGGCACGACGGCTGGCGGTCCGGTGCGCACCCAGCCTGCGCGCATGCCGTTCTACGTCGCCACGCGCGGCAATCTCACGATCTATCTGCTCGGCACGCTCCATGTGGGCGACCCCGCCGACTACCCGCCCGGCCAGCCGTTTCGCCCGCCGATTCTCGCGGCGCTCGCCGCGTCGCCCATTCTCGCGCTCGAGCTTTCCCCCGACGATCTGCTCGTTTCCCAGGACGACGTCTCGAAATACGGGGTGTGCAGACGGCCCTGCCTGCCGGGCCTGTTGCCCGATCCGCTCTGGCAGAAACTCGAGGCGCGCATGCGCGGCAATCCGGAGGCGCTCGCCGAGATCCGCAAAATGCGGCCGTGGCTCGCTTCGCTGCTCGTGGAGACCTACGACTCGCTGAGCGCCGGCCTGCAGACCGAGTTCGGCACCGAGGCGCAGCTGCAGAACGTGTTCCTGCGCTGGAAGGGCCGCCGCATCGTCGGGCTGGAGACGCTCGGCGAGCAGATGCGCGCTTTCACGAACCTGAGCCTCGCACAGCAGCGCGAGATGCTCGCCCAGGACCTCGCGCAGACGCCGGCGCAAAACGTATCCGACGTGCAGACGCTCCTGCACCTGTGGCGCGTGGGCGACGCCGACGCGATCGCCGCATGGGAATCGGCTCGCACCGAAAAGCTCTCGCACGACGCCCGGGTGGCGGCGTCGGTCGATAACCGCATCGTCTACGAGCGCAACCGGCGCTTCGTTTCGCGCATGCAGCAATACGTGGCGCCGAACAAGCCGCTCTTCGTTGCCGTCGGCGCGCTGCACCTGGGCGGCCCGAAAGGCGTGCTCCAGTTGCTGCGCCAGCGTGGCTTCAACGTCGACCCAGGTTGAGCCGGCTTGGGTCTTTGCGCCCGAATCTCGCGGCCGCGCGCGGCCTGAACGCAAAAAAGCCGGCTTTCGCCGGCTTTTTTTGCAACCGCATGCGTACGCGGGTCAAAACCCGAACACATTCAGCAGCACGATATTCGCCGCGAGGATGCCCAGCGCCGTGGGCACCTGCGCGCGTATCACCGCGTTCTTGTCGGGCAGCTCCAGCAGCGCCGCGGGCACCATGTTGAAGTTCGCGGCCATCGGCGTCATGAGCGTGCCGCAGTAGCCCGAGAACATGCCGATGGCGGCCATCATCGCCGGATTGACGTGGAACACGCCCACCAGCACCGGCACGCCCACGCCGCCCGTCATCACCGGAAACGCGGCGAAGCCGTTGCCCATGATGATCGTGAAGAGCGCCATGCCCACGCAATAGACCACCACGGCGACGAAGCGCACGTCCATGTTGATGTACGACGTCGTCACGTGCGCCACGGCCTTGCCCACGCCCGCGTCCGAGAACACGAGGCCGAGCATCCCGAGCATCTGCGGCAGGACGGCGGCCCACGAGAGCGCGTCGACGAGGCGGCGGGTTTCCTTCATCGACTGGCCGACGCTATCGCGCGTGATGATGCAGGCGATGACGAGCGCGATCACGCAGCCAATGCCGAAGCCGATCAGCGTGACGTTCTTCGGGTCGATGAGCGCCTTGCCGCCGAATACGAGATGGCTGGCCGCGAGCGTGAGCACGACGGTGACGACGGGAATGGTGAGCGCGGGCACGAAAAGCTTGTTGCCCAGCCGCTTCGCACTGGCGATACGCGTTTCGAGCGCGAGCACCTTGGGCTTGGCGGCCGTCACGCCGCCGAGACCCGCGATGAGCGCCATGGCGAGCACGAGCACGCCCACGACTTCGGCGGGCAGCAGGTCGCCGACGAGAAAGATGAGCGCGTAGAGCAGCCAGAAGCCGCCCGCCGTGAAGCGGCGCGGATGCTCGCGGTCCATCACGATCATGCCGCCGACGATCAGCAGCACGATGCCGAGCAGCCAGAAGAGCCAGTTGAGGGTGAGCGTCATGCTTCGTCTCCCTGTGCACGGTCTGCACCCTTGGCGTCGCTCGCGCTGCGCGTGCCGCCCAGTTCGCGTTCGAGCTTGCGGTCGAGCAGCCAGAGCCGCGCGCCGTGAATCAGAAACGCGCAGATCGCCGTGGGAATGCCCCAGAACGCCACATGGATCGGCTCGACCGAAACGCCCGCTTCCTTGAGCAGCGTGACCATCAGCACGATCGCGCCGAACGCGACGAAGATGTCCTCGCCGAAGAAGAGGCCCACGTTGTCGGTCGCGGCCGAGTAGGCGCGTAGCTTGTAGCGCACGGCGTCGGAGAGCTTGCCGAAACGGTTTTCGGTGGCGCCTTCGGCCATCGGCGCGATGAGCGGCCGCACCATCTGCGGATGGCCGCCGAGGCCCGTCAAGCCGACGGCGGCGGTCAGTTCGCGCACGAGCAGATAGACGATGAGCAGACGCCCGGCGGTGGCCGCCTTGATGCTGCCGATCCAGATCTGCGCGCGCTCACGCAGGCCGTGGCGTTCCAGCAGCCCGATCACGGCGAGCGGCAACAGGATGATGAGCGGAATATTGCGGGTCTTGATGAAGCCGGTGCCGATGGCGGCGAGAATCTTCGCGACCGGAAAGCCCGCGGCGAGACCGGTGACGACGGCCGCCGCGGCGACGATCAGCATCGGATTGAAGCGTAACAGGAAGCCGGCGATGATGACGGCCACGCCGATCAGCGGCCATAAGTTGACGGTGCTCTGCATGTGGATCTCCAAACGTATTGGCTTGTCGTTGATTGCCGCGGATAGCGGCGTTGACTTCGCGGCTCTGATGGCCATTCGTACAACTACGAACCTGCTTGGTACAACTACGCTTGGCAAGCTTGCGCTGCCGAGGGATTGCCTTGTGAAAACCTTCGGTGATACGGCTCGATTGGCGCGCGGCGCATGCCGCGCGCTTTGCTGCGTTCAAACGCGCGTGCGTCAGACTTCGGCGGCCCCCGCCGCGCGCACGCCGATGCCTGCGTCGTCGAGCGCCGTGCGGATGCGCCGCGCGAACGCGAGCGCGTGCGGGCCGTCGCCGTGCAGGCAAATGGTCTGCGCGTTCAGCGGCACCCAGGCCCCGTTCACGGCCTGCACTCGCTGCTCGCGGATCATCGCGAGCGTGCGCGCGAGCACGGCGTCTTCGTCGTCGAGCAACGCGCCCGGCTCGCTGCGCGGCACGAGCGAGCCGTCCGCGCGATAGCCGCGGTCGGCGAACACTTCCTCGATCGCCACGAGCCCCGCTTCGCGCGCCGCCGTCACAAGGCCGCTGCCCGCGAGCGCGAACACCGTCACGGACGGATCGAAGTCGTGCACGGCGGAGACGATGGCCTCGGCGATCTGCGGGTCACGCGCGGCCTGGTTGTAGAGCGCGCCGTGCGGCTTCACGTGGGCGATGCGTCCGCCTTCGGCCTGGGCGATCGCGGAGAGCGCGCCGAGTTGATACAGCACGCCCGCGTAGATTTCCTCGGGCGGCAGGTTCATCTCCTTGCGGCCGAAGTTCTCGGGGTCGTTGAAGCTCGGATGCGCGCCGATCGACACGCCTTTTTCCACGGCCCAGCGCACGCATTCGCGCATGGCGTTGGCGCCGCCCGCGTGCCAGCCGCACGCGATGTTGGCGGAGCTCACGAGGTCGAGCAGCGCCTCGTCGGAGCCGCAGCCTTCGCCGAGATCGGCGTTCAGATCGATGGTGGTCATGATGGGTTCCTCTTACTGCTCGTCTTACCGATGGTGCTTGAAAATCACGCGCTCGCGGCCGCGTTCGCGCGGCGGCTCGCAAAGCGCTCGTCGTGCATGGCGATCGCGGTGTCGATCTGCCGCAAATACGCCCGTTCCTCTTCCAGCGCCGCGCGCGCGGCGGCCGGGGTCGCTTCCATGAAACGCACGCCACCGGTGAGCCGCACCTGGGCGAGCTTCCACCAGTCGGCGCGAATCACGGAGCCGATCTTCGGGTAGCCGCCCGTGGTCTGCGCGTCGGCCATCAGCACGATCGGCTGGCCGCTCGGTGGCACCTGGATCGTGCCGGGCAGCACGGCGTGCGAGAGCAGGTCCACGCCGTTCGCGCGCGCGAGCGGCGTGCCCGTGAGCCGGAAGCCCATGCGGTTGCTGTTGGGCGTGATCTGCCATTCGTCGGACCACAGCGCGCGCTGCGCCTCGGGTGTGAAGCTGTCGTACTCGGGGCCGCGCAGCACGCGCACGGGCACGGCCCACGCCATGCCGTCCGCATGGCGTCCGCGCCGGTGATGCGGCTCGTCCGCCAGCGCGAAGTTGCACCACACGGGCGCCTTCACGCCGAAGGCCGGCGCGCCCGGGTCGAGCGCGGCGCGCTCGCGGCCCGGCGCGAACGAGGCGCCCGTGGCGAGACGGTCGCCGTCTTTGAGCGCGCGGCCCGCGAGGCCGCCGAAGCCCGCCGCGAGGTCGGTGCTGCGCGAGCCGAGCATGGGCAGGACGTCGATGCCGCCGGCCACGCACACATAGGCGCGCATGCCGCGCTTCGCGCCGTTCAGCACGAGTTCCTCGCCGGCGGCCACGGGCAGGCTCCACCACGACCAGACCGGGCGGCCGCCGAGCGTGGCGCCGAAGTCCGTGCCGGTAATGGCGACGCGCGTGGCGCGCGCGAAGCGCAGCGCGACGGGGCCGAAGGTGATTTCCACGCCGGCGGCGTCGGGCCGGTTGCCGACGAGGCGGTTGCCCACTTCGAGCGCGAGCGCATCGAGCGCGCCGCCGGTGGCGACGCCCAGATGCCGGTAGCCGGGGCGGCCGAGATCCTGGACCGTGGTGAGCAGGCCCGCGCGTAGTACTTCGATCATGCGTGGAGCTCCGCGATGGTGAAACGCACGCGGTCGCCTGGCATGAGCAGCGAAGGCGGATTGCGCGAAGCGTCGAACAGCTTCGCGGCGGTGCGGCCGATCAGTTGCCAGCCGCCTGGCGAGGCGGCCGGATAAATGCCCGTCTGCTCCCCGCCGATGCCCACCGATCCGGCCGGGACGGCAATGCGCGGCTCGCGGCGGCGCGGCGTGTGCAGCGCGGGTTCGAGACCGCCGAGATAGGCGAAGCCGGGTTGAAAGCCGAGGAAGAACACCGTGTAGACGCCCGCGGCATGGCGCGCGGCGACGTCGGCGGCGGCGAGCGCGCAGTGCTGCGCGACGGCTTCGAGATCGGGGCCGTCTGCGCCGCCATAGACCACCGGTATCTCGACTTCGCTGCCTGCTGCGCTCGCGTCTTCGGCGTCGCGCCAGGCGTTGCGCAGCGCGCCGGCGAGCGCCGCGGCGTCGGCCGAGAGCGGATCGAAGGTGATCGTCAGGTTGTTCATGCCGGGCACCACCTCGCGCACCGGCGCCCAGCCGCGCGCGAGCGCAGCGACGGCCCAGACGCGGCGCTGGACCTCGAGCGTGGCGGGCGGCGGCGCTTCACAGACGAGCGCTTCGTCACCGAGAGGAAAAATGCGAGGGTCAGAATTCGGCATGTTGGATCGATGAGGGGACGGGTTCGACCGGTCGAAAATGGGCGCACGGGACGGCCGGTGCCGTTCCTTCCTAGCGTACATTGTCGATAAATTATCTACAATTTATCAATAAGCGTTTTCGCCAGGCGCACCGAAAACACACTGCAATTACACTCACGCCACGCCGCTTTGCCTTTTCGAACACCGACTACCGGGTTATCTGCCATGTCGCGCCAGCCGACCAAGATCGTTTCGTCCGAACATCTCGTCTCCGAGTCGAGCGCCGAGCTTTCCGAGTTCGAGTACGCGCTCATCATGGCGAGCAACGCGTTCAACCGCTGGATGGTGCGCTGCATGTCGGCGGCGGGCGTGAAGGACATGACGCCGATCGAGGTGTCGCTGCTCCATCACGTCGGCCATCGCGAGCGGCGCAAGAAGCTCGCGGATATCTGCTTCGTGCTCAACATCGAGGACACGCACGTGGCCACGTATGCGTTGAAGAAGCTTGTCTCCAGAGGGTATGTAAAAAGCGAAAAGACCGGCAAGGAAGTCTTCTTTTCGGTCACGCCGGAAGGCCAGGAACTGTGCCTGCGCTACCGCGACGTGCGCGAGAGTTGCCTCATCGCGACGCTCAAGGAAAGCGGCCTCACGAACCAGCAGATCGGCGACGCCGCGCAACTCATGCGCAATGCGTCGGGGCTCTATGACACGGCCGCGCGCGCGGCGGCTTCGCTCTGAGCGACCAGGGTGGGTTCAGCGCTCACGTGAACGTTGGCAAAGATGCGTGGCGGCTTCGGTCACCACGGCATCGAGCGGCAGGTCGTGCGCCTCGCGCGCGAGCACGCCATCGTCGATGCGGCACGCTTCATACGCAATGCCAACCGTGACGGGCAACGCCTCGCCAGGCCACGCGGCCAGCGTGCGGTCGTAGTAGCCGCCGCCGTAGCCGAGGCGATAGCCGTCGCGATCGAAACCCACGCAGGGCACGAAGAGAAGATCGGGCACGATCCGTTCCTGCGCTTGCGGCTCGAGGATCCCGTGATGGCCTTCGCGCATCGGTGCGTCGGGCGTCCAGGCGTGAAAGAGGAGCGGCGTGTGGCGTTCGGGAATGGCGGGCAGGGCGGCGCGGCGTGACGCATCGGCGGCGAGCCAGGCGGTGATCCAGGCGCGCGCATCGAACTCGCCGCGCAAGGGCCAGTAGAACCCGATCGAACGCGGCGAAAATCGCGCGACGAGCGCATCGAGACGAGCCGCGAGTGACGCACCGATTGCCACGTCGGAAGCCGCCTCAATTCGCCGAGGAAGCAGCCTTGTACGCCAGTCCTTTTTGGATTCCGTGTGAGGGTTGCGTGCTATGCTTGGGTTCACCTCGCGCTCCAGAAATAACGATGTCCAAACGCCTTGTCCGAGTATATCGCGTGGTCGGTCTCGCACTGACTGCCGCGGCACTCGTAGCATGCAGCACGGCGGACGCCGTGCGCCCCGTCGCACTGCCCGTAGGCGCAGTCCTTTCCAGCGACGATCAGACTTTCATCCAGCTTCGCGAAGCCGCGCGCAACAACGATCCCGCGCGCGCCGCGCAACTCGCTGCGATGATTCCCGATTACCCGGCGCCGTCGTATCTCGAATACTTCCAGCTCAAGCCGCAGCTGTTCGATTCGCAGGGCCACGCGCGCATCGACGCGCCTGACGCGCCGGTGCTGTCGTTCCTGCAGCGCTACGACGGCCAGGCGATCGCCGACCGCATGCGCAACGACTATCTGACCGTGCTCGGCGCGCGCCACGACTGGGCGAACTTCGACCAGCAATATTCGCGCTTCGTGCTCAACGACGACACGCAGGTGAAGTGCTACGCGCTGGAGTCGCGTGCGGCGCGCGGCGAGAACGTCGCGAACGACGCGCGTGCGCTGCTCACCGAGCCGCGCTATTACGGCGACGGCTGCGTCGATCTCATCACCGCGCTTGCCATCAAAGGTCAGTTCTCGAGCGACGACGTCTGGCAGCAGATTCGCCTTTCCTACGAGCAGAACCAGACCTCGACCGGCGCCAAGCTGCTCGACGGCCTTTCGCAGCGTCCCGATCCGACCGCCTTCAGCCAGGCCGTGAGCACGCCGCCGCTCACGCTCGCGCAAGGCGTTTCCGGCGATCCGCAGTCGCATCAGCTCGCGCTGCTGGCCATCACCGTGATGGCGCGCAACGACCCGGCCATGGCCGCGGCCACGTTCGCCACCGTCGCGCCGCAGCTCGCGTCGCCGGAGCGGGCGATCGGCTGGGGCACGATCGGCTATCAGGGCGCATTGAAGCGTCTGCCCGCCGCACTCGACTGGTATCGCCTCTCGGCCAACGCGCCGCTCTCGAGCCAGGCTTACGAATGGCGTACGCGCGCCGCGCTGCTGGGCGGCGACTGGACCATGGTGCGCTGGTCGATCGAACAGATGCCGGCCGCGCTGCGCGCGCAGCCGTCGTGGGTCTACTGGCACGCACGCGCGCTCAAGCAGGCCGGCGAAACGGGGCAGGCGAACCAGGAATTCGCGTCGATCTCGCCGGGCTATAACTTCTACGGCCAGCTCGCCACCGAAGAACTCGGCCAGAAGATCACCATCCCGCCGAAGACCACGGTGAGCGACGCCGAAATCGCCCAGGCTGCGCAAACACCGGGCTTCGCGCTCGCGCAGCGCTTCTACGCGCTGAATCTGCGGCTCGAAGGCAATCGCGAATGGAACTGGCCGCTGCGCGGCATGAGCGATCGGCAGCTGCTCGCCGTCGCCGAATACGCGAAGCGCATCCAGCTGCTCGACCGCACCGTCAACACGGCCGACCGCACGCAAACGGAGCACGACTTCTCGCTGCGCTATCTCGCGCCGTTCCGCGACGTCGTGGAGCGCGACGCGCAAACCAACGGCCTCGACGTCGAATGGGCCTACGGCCTGATTCGCCAGGAATCGCGTTTCATTCTCAACGCGAAGTCGGGCGTGGGCGCGAGCGGTCTCATGCAGATCATGCCGGCCACGGCGCAGATGGTGGCGAAGAAGATCGGCCTCGGGCCCCTGTCGCGCGACCAGCTCAACGATCTCGACACCAATATCCTGCTCGGAACGAACTATTTGTCGATGATCTACAATCAGTTCGACGGCTCCGCTGTGCTCGCCACCGCGGGCTACAACGCCGGGCCGGGCCGCCCGCGCGCATGGCGCCAGACTTTGCAGGGCGGCGTCGAGGGCGCCATCTTCGCGGAAACCATTCCGTTCCAGGAAACCCGCGATTACGTGAAAAACGTGTTGTCGAACACGGTCTACTATGCGGCGCTGTTCGAGGGCCGTCCGCAATCGCTGAAGGCGCGTCTCGGCTATATCTCGCCGTAAGCGCCGGGCCGTTACGCCGCGCCGTCTTCCCTTCATACGGAAACGCGCGCGGCATGACGGCACGCTGCGTGCTCCGTCTTCGGGCTGACGCGCTGCGGGACGAACCGGACCTCGTACGCGGCGGCGCCGTCTGCCCGAGGAGGTCGAAGATGAGACATCAAGCCATTGCGGTCATCGGCGGTTCGGGATTCATCGGCAGCCATCTCGTCAACGCGCTCGTCGAGGCGGGCAAGGACGTGCGCGTCGCCACCCGCCGCCGCTACAACGCCCGCCATCTCACCCTGCTGCCCGTCGACGTGATCGAGGCCGATGTGTCCGATCCGGTCGCGCTCGCGGCCTTCGTCGAAAATGCGGACGCGGTCATCAATCTCGTCGGCACGCTCAACGGCGGGCGCGGCGATCCCTACGGCCCGGGCTTCGCGAAGCTGCACGTCGACTTGCCCACGAAGATCGTCGCCGCCTGCGAGGGCAAGGGCGTGCATCGCCTGATCCACATCAGCGCCATCGGCGCCGACCCGCGCGGGCCGAGCATGTACCTGCGCTCGAAGGGCGACGGCGAGAAAGCCGTGCACGCGGCCACGGCGCTCGCCACCACCATCTTCCGGCCTTCCGTCGTGTTCGGTCCCGAGGACACCTTCCTGAACCGTTTCGCGCTCCTGCAGCGGCTCTTTCCAATGATTCCGCTCGCCATGCCCGACGCGAAGTTCCAGCCGGTGTTCGTGGGCGATGTATCGAAGGCGATCGTCAACGTGCTCGATCTCGACGCCGCGAGCGGGCACACTTACGAACTCGGCGGCCCGACGGTCTACACGCTCGAACAGTTGCTGCAGTATTGCGGCGACGTGGTGGGCCGCCACGCACGCATCATGCGGCTGCCCGACGCGTTTGGGCGCCTGCAGGCGCTGTCGTTCGAGATGGCGCCGGGCGTGCCGGTGCTCACGCGCGATAATCTCGATTCGATGAAGGTGGACAGCGTGCTGACCGGGCCGCTCGCACCCGAGCTCGATATCGAGCCCGCGAGCATCGAGACGATCGCGCCGCTCTATCTCGCCGACGCGTCGCTGCGTTCGCGGTTGAACATCTTTCGCGCCCATGCCGGTCGATAGCCGAACGCGGACTATCAGCCGGCGCTCTTTCAACTCACAACGGTCATTGGAACAATGAAGCTCGTAATCGGAGACAAGAACTATTCGTCGTGGTCGATGCGCCCGTGGGTGCTGCTCAAGCACTTCGGCATCGCGTTCGAGGAGGTGCTGATCGAGCTCGACGAGCCGGCCACCAAGTCCTCGATCCTGGCGTTCTCGGCCTCGGGCAAGGTGCCGTGCCTCGTTGGCGACGACGGCTTTGCCGTGTGGGATTCGCTCGCGATTGCCGAGACCCTCGCCGAGCGCTTCCCGCAGCACGCGCTGTGGCCGCGCGACGCGAACGCGCGCGCCCGCGCGCGCAGCGTGAGCGCGGAGATGCATGCGGGCTTCGGCGAAGTGCGCAACCACATGCCGATGAACATCCGCAAGGTGAAGCCGGGTGCAGGCGCGACGCCTGGCGCACTCGCCGACGTCGCGCGCATCGACGCGCTCTGGCGCGAGTGCCTCGCCGCGAGCGGCGGCCCGTTCCTGTTCGGCGAATTCGGCATTGCCGACGCGATGTACGCGCCGGTCGTCATGCGCTTCAACAGCTACCAGCCGAAGCTCTCGCCCGAAGCGGCGGCGTACGCGCAGCGCGTGAGCGCACTGCCCGCAGTGGCCGAGTGGGTCGAAGCGGCGCGCCGTGAAACGCACATCGTTGCCGACGACGAACGCGACGACGAATGAAGATCTATGTCGTAGGCGGCGCGATCCGCGACGAGCTGCTCGGGCTGCCCGTGCGCGACCGCGACTATGTCGTGGTGGGCGCGACGCCCGAGCAGATGGCCGCGCAGGGCTATCGTCCGGTGGGCAAGGACTTTCCGGTCTTTCTGCATCCCGAAACGCATGAGGAGTACGCGCTTGCGCGCACCGAGCGCAAGACGGCGGCGGGCTATCACGGCTTCCAGTTCTTCTACGCGCCCGACGTGACGCTCGAGGAAGACCTCGCGCGGCGCGATCTCACCATCAACGCGATGGCGCGCGAAGTCCAGCCGGGCGGCGTGCTCACGGGAGCGGTCGTCGATCCGTTCGGCGGCGCGCGCGATCTGGAAGCACGCGTGTTTCGCCACGTGAGCGAGGCGTTTCTCGAAGACCCCGTGCGCATTCTGCGCATCGCGCGCTTTGCGGCGCGTTTCGCCGATTTCACCGTCGCGCCCGAAACGCTCGAACTCATGCGCGAGATGGTCGCGTCGGGCGAAGTCGATTCACTCGTGCCCGAGCGCGTATGGCAGGAAATCGCCCGCGGTCTCATGGAAGCGAAGCCGTCGCGCATGTTCGAGGTGCTGCGCGATTGCGGCGCGCTCGCGCGGGTGCTGCCCGAGGTCGACGTGCTGTGGGGCGTGCCGCAGCGCGCGGACTATCACCCGGAAATCGATACGGGCGTGCACGTGATGATGGTGATCGACCATGCGGCCGCGCAGGGCTACACGCTGCCGGTGCGCTTCGCGGCGCTCACGCACGATCTCGGCAAGGGCACCACGCCCGAGGACGTGCTGCCGCGTCACATCGGCCACGAAGGGCGCAGCGTCGATCTGCTCAAACCGCTGTGCGACCGTCTGCGCGTGCCCAACGACTGCCGCGAACTGGCGGTGCTGGTCGCACGCGAGCACGGCAATGTGCATCGCGTGATGGAGATGGGCGCGGCGGCGCTCGTGCGCATGCTCGAACGTTGCGACGCGCTGCGCAAACCCGCGCGTTTTGCCGAAGCGCTGCAGTCCTGCGAGGCGGATTTGCGCGGGCGGCTGAACTGGGAGAACGCGCCTTATCCGCAAGCGGAGCGCCTGCGTCTGGCGCTCGTGGCCGCGCGCGGCGTGGATGCGGGGGCGATTGCGCGCTCGATCGAACGCGGCGGCGCCGAGAAGATCAAGGAAGCGGTGCACGAAGCGCGCGTGGCGGCAGTGGAAGGTGCGCTCGCGACGGCTTGAGCCGTTGCGTGCGCGCGTTCAGAGCGCGCGCGCGAGAAACGAAAGCGCCATCGAAAGCACGAGCGTCGACATGAACGGCAGCGGATATTCGCGGCCGAAAATGCGCAGCGTGATGTCGCCGGGCAGCCGCCCGATGCCGAGCTTTTTGAGCCACGGCTGGGCGCTCGAGAGAATCGCCACGGCGATGAAGGTGGTGAGAAACCAGCGGATCATGGTCGCGTGGCGTGAGCCTCAGAGTGTGTGGCTGCGGTCGCCGCGCGCGAACGCCGCGACGGTCTCGTCGATGCCGCGCGAAAACGCGATCACCTTGAATAGCTCGCCCATCTCGCTTTCGGAAACGAGTTTCTGCACCGCGTTCGCGGCGGGCAGGAAGCGCTGTGCGTCGCGCGGATCGATCTCGCTCAGCACTTCGGTGATGCCCGCGTTCATCAGAAAGCGCGCCTGCGTGGTGTAGCCGAGCAGGTCCGCGCCCGCTTCGACGCCCGCTTCGGCAATGCCCGAGAATTCCACGTGCGCGGTGATGTCCTGCAAACCGGGATAGAGGAACGGGTCGCCATGCGCGCGGTGCCGGTAGTGGCACATCAGCGTGCCCTGCGCGCGCTGCGCGTGGTAGTACTCGTGGCGCGGAAAGCCATAGTCGATGAAGAACGCCGCGCCGCGCTGGAGCATCGCGCAAACGGTGCGCGTGAACGCGAGTGCGGCTTCGTGCGTTTCGGTCACGTAGTCTTCGCTGCCTTCCACGCCCGCGAGCGCGCTTTCGGGCCAGTTGGCGTCGCGCCCTGAGTTCGCCGGCTGATCGGAAAAGACGAAGGCGCCTTCCGCGTTTGCGCTCACGCCGCGCTCGTGCCAGACGGCGTCCTTGCGCGAGAACAGGCGCACCGGCATGGCGTCGAGCACCTCGTTGCCGATCACGACGCCTTCGAACTGCGCGGGCAGCGCATCGAGCCACGTTACGCGATTGAGCAGCGCCGGCGCGAGCTGCGCGATGGTCTTGCGCTGGCGTTCGCGCAGTTCGCCCGACAGGTCGACGATGGCGTAGGAGTCGAACGCAACGCCTGCGGCGTCGAGTGCGAGCATCACACCCGCCGCGAGACGGCCCGTGCCCGCGCCGAATTCCATCAGGCGGTGCGTGCGGCTGGCGGCGAGCGCTTCGCCGACGGCGCGCGCGAGCGTCGCGGCAAACAGCGGCGAAAGCTCGGGCGCGGTCACGAAGTCGCTGCCGTCCTCGGCGAAGAGGCCGAACTTGCGTGCGCCGCCGCCGTAGTAACCGAGTCCCGGCGCGTAGAGTGCTCGCTCCATGTAGCGGTCGAACGGGAGCCACCCGCCCGCCGCGGCGATCTCGGCGCGCAACGTGGCCGCGAGCGCCTCGGACTGCGCGAGCGCGATCGGCTCGGGAACAGGTAAACTATCGGGTTCGTGAGCTTTCGGATTCATCCCGGCATTGTAAATGAGCGCAACTCCCGGCATCCGCCCGGCTGACGCCGACCTGAGCGCATCCGGCGAAGGATCGCGCCCCGATTCTGACGCCCCGACGCCCGTTGTGCTGGTGACGGGCGGAGCACGCCGCATTGGCCGCGAGTTCTCGCTCGGCTTTGCGGCGCGCGGCTGGGACGTCGCGGTGCATTACGGCGAGTCGCGCGAAGACGCCGACGAAGTCGTCGCGCAGATCGCGGCGCTGGGCCGCCGGGCCGTGGCGCTGCACGCCGACCTCGGCGACGAAGGCCAGGTGGCGCGGCTCGTGCCGGACTGCACGGCGGCGCTCGGCCGTCCTGCGTGCGTGCTCAACAATGCCTCGCGCTTCGACGAGGACACCGCGCAGGATGTGGGTTACACGAAGCTGCTGCAAATGATGGCGATCAACGTGGGCGCGCCGCTCGTGCTCTCGCGCATGCTGTACGAGGCAACGCCCGAGGCGGCGGTGGACGACGAGACGCTGCGCACGTGTGTGATCAACGTGCTCGACCAGAAGCTGTACAACATGAATCCCGACTATCTGTCGTACACGCTGACGAAGGCCGCGCTGCAGAACGCCACCGTCGCGCTCGCCCAGGCGCTCGCGCCGAAGGTGCGCGTGGTGGGGCTCGCGCCCGGCCTCACGCTGCAGTCGGGCGACCAGACGCCGGAGAGCTTCGCCGCCGCGCACCAGGTCACGCCGCTCAAGCGCGCGTCGCGGCCCGCCGATCTCGTGGAAGCCGCGCTGTATCTCGCGCGGGCGACCGGCGTGACCGGCACGACGCTCGTCGTGGACGGCGGCCAGCACCTCGTGCCGCTGCCGCGCGACGTGATGTTTTTGACGGGCGGCTGACGCCCAAACGTGGGTTGCATCTAAATTTGCAACTAAATGCATAGCCCGCTGCGCGCAGAACGGCGAGCGAGCGGTGCTGACGAAGACAAAGGAACGCAAGCCGCCGCGCACGAGCGGTTTTGCAGACCGGCTGAACGACCCGCCGGGCGCGCCGCGCCGGCATACGTGCGAGAGAACGCACGCTTTTATCGACTGGAACCTGTATGTCCACCGTTTTGCTTCACCCACGGCTCGCCGATTGCCGCCGGCTTTTCCTGCGCGACTACGAAGTGCACATCAACATCGGCGTGCATGACTTCGAGAAGCGCGGCGAACAGCGCGTCGTCATCAATGTCGACCTGTTCGTGCCGCTCGCTTCGACCACGCCGCAAGAGGACAAGCTGCGCGAAGTCGTGGACTACGACTTCATGCGCTCGACCGTTGCCGAACGCGTGGGCAAGGGTCATATCCATCTGCAGGAGACGCTCTGCGACGATCTCGCGGCGGCGCTGCTTTCGCACGAACTCGTGCGCGCGGTGCGCGTCTCGACCGAGAAGCCCGACGTTTATCCGGACTGCGACGCGGTGGGCGTCGAGGTCTTTCGCATCAAAGAGGACTGATTCATGAACGCCCCCGAAACGCTAAGCGTCGGCGAGGACGCCGCGACCGAAGAGACGGGCCGCCAGGTGCTCACGCGCCGCGAGCAGAAGGAAGCCTACGAGAACAACAAGTTGTTCAAGCGCATCGTGCGTCAGGTCGGCCAGGCGATCGGCGACTACAGCATGATCGAGAACGGCGACAAGGTCATGGTCTGCCTGTCGGGCGGCAAGGACAGTTATGCGATGCTCGACGTGCTGCTGCGCCTGCGCGAGCGCGCGCCGATCGACTTCGACATCGTGGCCGTGAACCTCGACCAGAAGCAGCCGGGCTTCCCGGAGCACGTGCTGCCCGAATATCTCGACCGCGTGGGCGTGCCGTACCACATCGAGAACCAGGACACGTACAGCATCGTCAAGCGCCTCGTGCCCGAGGGCAAGACGACCTGCTCGCTGTGTTCGCGGCTGCGCCGCGGCATCCTGTACCGCGTGGCGGGCGAGCTGGGCGCGACCAAGATCGCGCTCGGCCATCATCGCGACGACATTCTCCAGACGCTCTTGCTGAACCTGTTCTACGGCGGCAAGCTCAAGGGCATGCCGCCCAAGCTGCAGTCGGACGACGGCAAGAACGTCGTGATCCGGCCGCTTGCCTACGTGAAGGAAACCGATCTCGAGAAGTACGCGGTGCTGCGCGAATTCCCGATCATTCCGTGCAACCTGTGCGGCAGCCAGCCGAACCTGAAGCGCGCGGAGATGAAGGCGCTGATCCGCGAGTGGGACAAGCGCTTCCCGGGCCGCGTCGAGAACATGTTCAACGCGCTCGGCAACGTCGTGCCGTCGCACCTCATGGACGCGAACCTGTTCAACTTCGCGGACCTGCGCGCGACGGGCGTGGCCGATCCGGCCGGCGACATCGCGTTCGACGAAGAACCGTGTTCCACCGACCCGGCGCCCGCGGACGGCACGGCAATCAAGTTCACGCCGTTCGACGATCTTTGAGCCGCCTTCCAGGTCGTCCCTGTGGTTCGACTCAAACGCTCCGACCCCGCATCGGAGCGTTTTTTACATCTAGCCGCCGATCCGGAGAAAAGCAGTTGTAAAACTGTGTTTATCGGGGCACGAGAGCCCGGCCGGCCGGCGTGTCGGGGATATCCCGCATGCTAAAATCAGCCGCTTCATTCCTCATCCAGTCACTGATGCAATGAACATCGTGATCCTCGCGGCAGGCATGGGCAAACGCATGCACTCCGCGCTGCCGAAAGTGCTTCATCCGCTCGCCGGCAAGCCGCTCCTCTCGCACGTCATCGATACTGCCCGCACGCTTTCGCCCACCCGGCTCGTCGTCGTGGTCGGCCATGGCGGCGAGGCCGTGCGCGAAGCCGTCGGCGCGCCCGACGTCCAGTTCGCGCTGCAGGCGCAGCAGCTCGGCACGGGCCACGCGCTCGCCCAGGCGCTGCCGCTGCTCGACGCGAACGTGCCCACGCTCGTGCTCTATGGCGACGTGCCGCTCACGCGCGCGTCGACGCTCAGGCGTCTCATCGACACCGCTGGCGAGAACGGCTACGGCATCCTCACCGTCACGCTCGACGATCCGACCGGTTACGGCCGCATCGTGCGCGACACGGCAGGCAAGGTCGAGCGCATCGTCGAGCAGAAGGACGCGAACGAAGCGCAGCGCAAGATCGCCGAGATCAACACGGGCATCGTCGTGACGCCGACCGCGCCGCTCGCGGGCTGGCTCGCCGCGCTGAAGAACGACAACGCACAGGGCGAGTATTACCTCACCGACGTGGTGGAAGCCGCGATCGCCGCCGGTCATCCGGCCGTGACCGCACAGCCCGACGACGAATGGGAAACGCTCGGCGTGAACAGCAAGCAGCAGCTCGCCGAACTCGAGCGCGTGCATCAGCGCACGGTGGCCGAGGCGCTGCTCGTGGCGGGTGTGACGCTCGCGGACCCGGCGCGCATCGACGTGCGCGGCTCGCTTAACTGCGGGCGCGACGTGTTCATCGACGTGAACTGCGTATTCGAAGGCGAGGTGACGCTGGCGGACAACGTGAGCGTGGGCCCGAACTGTGTGATTCGCAGCGCGTCGATCGGCGCGGGCACGCGCGTGGACGCCTACACGCATATCGAAAACGCGGCGGTCGGCGCGAACGCGGTGCTCGGGCCGTATGCGCGTCTGCGTCCCGGCGCGAAGCTCGCCGATGACGTTCACGTGGGCAACTTCGTCGAGGTGAAGAACGCGAACATCGGCGTGGGCTCGAAGGCGAATCACCTGAGCTACGTCGGCGACGCCGACGTCGGCGCGGGCGTGAACATCGGCGCGGGCACCATCACCTGCAACTACGACGGCGCGAACAAGCACCGCACGATCATCGAGGACAACGTGTTCGTGGGTTCGGACACGCAGCTCGTCGCGCCCGTGCGCGTGGGCCGCGGCGTGACCATCGCGGCAGGCACGACGGTGTGGAAGGACGTGCCGGAAGCCACGCTCGTGTTCAACGAAAAAACGCAGATCGCGAAAACCGGCTACGTTCGGCCGGTGAAGAAAAAGAACTGAACGGTTGAAACCCGGCGCCGCTGTGCGAAGACGCGCGGCGCCCACGCCTCTCATTGCAAAGGATCGAATCCATGTGCGGCATCGTCGGCGCGGTAGCGCTTCGTAACATCGTTCCCGTCCTGATCGAAGGACTGCGGCGGCTCGAATATCGCGGCTACGACTCGTGCGGCGTGGCCGTCGTGACGGCCGACGGTCCGCAGCGCGTGCGCAGCGTCGCGCGTGTGGCCGAGCTCGACGAGCAGGTGCGCGAGGCGCACTTCGAAGGCGTGACCGGTATCGCGCACACGCGCTGGGCCACACACGGCGCGCCCACGATGAACAACGCGCACCCGATCTTCTCGCGCGACACGCTCGCGATCGTGCACAACGGCATCATCGAGAACTATGAGTCGCTGCGCGACATGCTGCGCGCGAAGGGCTACGAATTCGTCTCGCAGACCGACACCGAAGTCATCGCCCATCTGATCCACAGCCTGTATCAAGGCGACCTGTTCGCCGCCGTGCGCGCCGCCGTGCAGCAACTCGCGGGCGCGTATGCGATCGGCGTGGTGCACAAGAGCCAGCCGCATACGGTGGTCGGCGCGCGCGCCGGTTCGCCGCTCGTGGTGGGCTATGGCAAGGGTGAGAACTTCATTGCGTCGGACGGGCTCGCCATCGCGGGCAGCGCCGAGCACATCAGCTATCTGGAAGAGGGCGATGTGTGCGAGATCACGCTGGAAGGCGTGCGCATCGCCGATCGCGCCGGCAACCTCGTCACGCGCGAAGTGCGCGACGTGCAGGCCTATGGCGCCTACGGCGGCGCGGTCGATCTCGGCCCGTATCGCCACTACATGCAGAAGGAGATCTTCGAGCAGCCGCGCGCGATCTCCGACACGATTCCCGCCACCGACGCCTTCACGCCCGAACTCTTCGGCGAGAACGCGGGCGAGGTGTTCAAGGGCATCGACAGCATTCTGATTCTCGCGTGCGGCACGAGCTATTACGCAGGCCTCACGGCGAAGTACTGGCTCGAATCCGTGGCGAAGATCCGCACCGATGTCGAGATCGCGAGCGAATACCGCTATCGCGAGTCGGTGCCGAATCCGCGCGCGCTCGTCGTGACGATCTCGCAGTCGGGCGAAACCGCCGACACGCTCGCCGCGCTCAAGCACGCGCAGTCGCTCGGCATGGCACACACGCTCGCCGTGTGCAACGTGGCGACGAGCGCGATGGTGCGGCTCACCGCACTCAAGTTCCTCACGCACGCAGGGCGCGAGATCGGCGTTGCGTCGACGAAGGCGTTCACCACGCAGCTCGTCGGCCTGTTCATTCTCGCCGTCACGCTCGGCAAGCTGCGCGGGCATGTGAACGCCGAGCAGGAAACCGCGCACCTGAAACTGCTGCGCCACCTGCCGGCCGCGCTCAACGGCGTGCTCGCGCTGGAGCCGCAGATCATCGCGTGGTCCGAAGAATTCGCGCGCAAGGAAAACGCCTTGTTCCTCGGGCGCGGGCTGCATTACCCGATCGCGCTCGAAGGCGCGCTCAAGCTCAAGGAAATCTCGTACATCCACGCCGAGGCGTATCCGGCCGGCGAGCTCAAGCACGGGCCGCTCGCGCTCGTGACCGAGGCGATGCCGGTGGTGACGGTGGCGCCCAACGACGCGCTGCTCGAGAAGCTCAAGTCGAACATGCAGGAAGTGCGCGCGCGCGGCGGCCAGCTGTACGTGTTCGCCGATGCCGATACCCACATCACGAGCGAAGACGGCATCCACGTGATCCGCATGCCGGAACACTACGGGCTGCTTTCGCCGATCCTGCACGTCGTGCCGCTGCAGCTGCTCGCGTATCACACGGCGTGCGTGCGCGGCACCGATGTGGACAAGCCGCGTAATCTCGCGAAGTCGGTGACGGTGGAGTGAGGATGTTCGCGCGCTGATTGCGCCGGTTGAATAAGGGGATGCCATTGCGGCATCCCCTTTTTGTTGGGTCGATCGCAGCAGAAGGCATTCAGAGGCCGCTCAGGCGGCTGCCGCGGTTCGGTGCGTGGGCTGGGGTGATCAGACGCGCTGCGTCGCCTCTGAGGGCGCGCAACGCGCTCGTCGGGACCCTGTGCCTGTTGGCCAAGGCGAGGCTCTGCCGAAACGCCGCTGGACGGTCATAATGTCGCCGTTCGATCAAGGAGGCGAAAGTGGCAAACGTGGCGCAATCCCGGCAACCGGGTCAGTCCGGCAGACTCCCCCGCCTGTTCGTGTTTTCCGGCGCAGGGCTGTCTGCGGAAAGCGGCATTTCGACGTTCCGCACCGGCGACGGCATCTGGTCCCATGCGAGCATCGACGAGGTCTGCAATTACCTCACGTGGCGCCGCAACCGGCCCGCGGTGTTCCGTTTCTACAACCAGCGCATCGCCGAATGCGGCGACGCGCGCCCGAACGCCGCCCACGACCGGCTCGCGAAGTGGCAGGACGCTTGGGGCACGGAGCGCGTGCATCTCGTCACGCAGAACATCGACGACATGCTCGAGCAGGCCGGCGCGCGCCAGGTGACGCATCTGCACGGCGACATGATTTCGCTTCTGTGCACCGACTGCGACTACCGGTTTCCCGTGTCCGGCCGCGCGCTCGATCCACAAGCGGCCTGTCCGTCGTGCGGACAGGTGGAGGGTGTGAAGCCCGGCGTGGTGTTCTTCAACGAGGCCGCGCCCGAGTACGAGACGCTCTGGCGCATTCAGAGCGACATGACGCCCGACGATCTCTTCATCGCCGTGGGGACGGCGTTCGAGGTGATCCCGCCCGAGCGGCTTCTGCCGCCAGAGCGCTGCGGGCATCACGCGCGCAATTTCCTCGTCGATCCGGCGCCGCGGCGCACGGAATACTTCGGCGTCGTCGAGGCCAAGCCCGCAACCATCGGTCTGCTCGATCTCGAGCCGAGGATCGAGCGGATGATGGCGGGCGACTAGCTCCCACGGTGTCCTCACGCGATGCATTTGGCAAGGGCGTGCCTCCTCAGGAGGCACGCCCTTTTTCATTGGCTGCCGTCATGAACATTGCGAAGCAGATCGATCGCGCGACGCGCGTTGCTCGGCGTGCCGCGATTCGTCGACGGTGTTCTCACGCGCGATTAAACACAGCGTGGAATCATTTTGCGCGAATGCACAGCACGCGAGCGCAGCGAGCGGTGCGTGTTTCCCCATTGTCTTTTCAGTATTTATATTTATAAGTAGTAACAGTTAACAAGTCCTGGCATTAACTGTGGACAACACGAAAATTGCCTGCTGGCTCATACCGATGCAAAACGGATAGCCATGCGGACAAAGCATGTACGTGTTGCGCGCTCTTGGGATAACTTTTCAGGCCGCAACACCAGGTGCGTAGTTATCAAGAAGTGGTCCACAGGTCGTTCGCCAGGTCATCCCCAGGTTGTCCAGAGGTTGGCGTGGATAACCTGGTTCGGCGCGGCGCAATCACGCGTTATCCACACGAAAAAAAATGGCGCCGCTCGAGAGCGACGCCATTTGTCGAAACAGTGCGGAGCGCGATATCAACGCCGGAAAATCATGGCGCGCTTTTACACCGTTTCGGCAGATTGCGCAGCGGTGCGTTGCTTCGCATGCATGCGCGCTTGCCAGGCCGGCAGCAGTTGGCAGGCGAGCAGGCCGGCGAGCATGAGCGCGCAGCCGGCGAGTGCGCGCGACGTGAGCGTTTCGCCGAGTGCGGCCCAGCCCGCGAGCGCGGCAAACACGCCTTCCATACTGAAGATCACGGCGGCGTGCGCAGGCGCGGCATCGCGCTGCGCGACGACCTGCAGCGTATAACCGATGCCCACCGAAAGCGCGCCGCCGTAGAGGATGGTGGGCGCGGCGCGCACGATGTCGGCCGCGCGCAGCGGTTCGCACGCGAGCCCGATCGCGAGGCATACCACGCCGCAGGCGACGAACTGCACGATCGAAAGCGCGAGCGGATCGTGACGCGGCGCGTAGTGGCCCACGAGCATCACCTGGATCGAGATCACGAGCGCGCAGCCGAGCTGGTACCAGTCGCCGTACATCACCGAGAAGTGCTCGTTGATGCTGAGGAAGTAGAGCCCAACCGCAGCGAGCGCGGCGCCGACCCATGTGCCGATGCCCGTGCGATGGCGCAGCAGCACGCCGAGCATCGGCACGATCACGACATAGAGCGAACTGATGAAGCCGGCGTTGGCGATCTTCGTGTAGCCGAGCCCGATCTGCTGAAGCGAGATGGCGACGGCCAGCACGAGGCCGAGCACGGTGCCCGAGCGCAGCAGCGCGCCATTGAACAGCGCCGGGGCCGCCGCGTTGCCGCTGTCGGCGGCGCAGCGCCGGCTGGCGCGCCGGCGTGCAAGCAAAAAGACCGAGACGACGCCGGCGCCCAGCAGGAAACGCAGGCCGGTGAACAGGAACGGGCCGATGGCGTCGAGGCTCAGGCGCTGGGCGACGAACGCCGAGCCCCAGATGAGGGCGGCGGTCAGCATCAGCAGATTGGCGCGCAGGTGGCGGCGGGAGGCGGATTGCAAGCGGAGATCTCTTTTCGCGGGGAACGGGCGCGACAGCGTTTTCGACGGTTGGCGCGCGGCGCGCAATGTCCCGCCTGGTGTCCTGTTGCGCAAGGGGCGGTTGCCCCTTTTTTCGCGATTGCATCTGAATTGGGTGTCAATCTGGCCCGAATTCGCTCGGGGCAGGCCAATTCAGCGTATTACGTGAAAAAACAACGAACTTCCGGAAAACGGACGCGTAAATGCCGATCGTATCCGAATTGAAAGGGAATTGTCTCCCGGAAAATACACCCGGGCATTAGCGGATGACAAACGCCCTACGCTGCGTAATACTGCTTCGCGCGAAACGCCCGCCCAGATCGGCAAGCGGATCGTTTCGCGGTTTCACGCTGTTCTAATTCACAACGTGCCGGTCATTATTTGTCAGGTTTTGGGGAACAACAGATGAAAAAGATTCTCGCCTCGCTCATCGCAGCATCGTTCGCACTGGTCACGGCTTCGGCATTCGCACAAGACGCTTCGGCTCCCGCTGCAACCGCACCGGCAGCCAGCGCGCCGGCTAAGGCCAAGAAGCAACACAAGCAACTCAAGCATCACGGCAAGCGCGCCGCTGTGTCGGAAGGCGCATCGGCCGCCGGTACGGCAGACAAGGGCCAGGCAAACTAAAGCACCCTTCAGCCGTAAAAAAGCCAGAGCCTCTGCTCTGGCTTTTTTTTTGCGCGCGCCGCGGGTGAGCGCTCAGGACGCGTCGCGTGCGAGCCCGGCTTCCAGCAATTCCGAGAGCAGGCCGTTCACGCCGCCCGGGTGACTCTCGCCGCGAGCCTTCAGCTTCTCGACGAGATCGGCGTTGAGCTTGCACGCGAACGGCACGAGCCCTTGCGCCTGGTCCAGCTTGCGCTGTTCGCGGCGGTCCAGCGGCGGTTGCGCCGAACCCTTGCCGAAACGGTCGGGCCCGTTCTTGTGCGTCGCTTGCATCAGTTTCAGCGCCTTGTTCTTCTCAAGGTCGGTTTTCTTCATGGTCATATGTCGTGCTCCGGTGTTGGGCGGTGGCGCGCATTGTACGCAAACGCCCGCGTGCGTCCATCGCGGCGACTTGCCTCTTGAGCGCCACTGAGCCGCATCGGGTACCCGTGAATACCACTACGCTCCGCCGCCGCGATCCGGCCCCTCATGGCCGTTGTGGTGCTCGTGCCGGTCATGCGCCGCGTGCGCTTCGTCCGTGGGGCGCGTGAGGCCGTCGATCAGCGTGCGCATGCGCTGCCAGTGCGAGCCTTCCCAGAACACCCGCCGGCAGATGTCGCAGGTCACGAAGCGTGTCTGCCGGTCATAGACGCCGGCGGGCACGCGCTCGCGCACCGCGGCGCGCTCGATCGGCCGCAGCGGCGCGTTGCACATGAGGCAGAGCCGGAACGGCCGCGCGCTCGCCGCGAGGTCGAGACGCTCGAAAATCTCGTGGACCTGGGCGCGCGGCTTGAGCGCGCGCACGTAGCAGCCGTGCGTGATGCTGCGCCGCTTGAGCAGCTCGCGGTCGCGCGTGAGGACGATGCGGTGCTCGGCGGCGGCGAGCGCCTCGATCTCGTCGTCGGGGAAGTGGTTGTCGTAGAGCGTATCGAAACCGGCCAGCCGCAGGAGTTGCGCGAGGCCGCCCAGATGCGCGTCGGCGACGAAGCGCAGTTCGCGCAGCGGCGCGTCGCGCACGCGCAGCAGCGGCCGGATGTCGAGCGCCTCGAACTTCGGGTAGACGGCCACGCGGTCGCCGTCCGCGAGCGGATGGTCGAAACCCACCGATTCGCCATTCACGAGAATCAGCTCGACTTCCGTGTGCGGCACGCCGAGCGCTTCGATCATGTGTTTCGCCGTGGCGTTGCGCGCGCAGGCGCAACTGAACGCACGCCGGCGCAGCGGCCGCGCAAGAAAGTCGTTCAGCTCCTCGTAAAAACGGAAGGTGGCGGTGACCATGCAAAGCAGTATCGCACCGCCTGCCGGAGTGCGCGCGGGGGTTCGCGCGGCGTGAGAGCCCGCCTGCAGCGCGGCCCGTCTTGTGCTGTACTGCACCTTTGCCGTGGGTTTCCCCTCGTTTTTCATGGAAGGAGCAGCGATGGACATCGGATTTATCGGTCTTGGCGAAATGGGCGGCGCGATAGTCGGCAATCTGCTGAAGGCGGGCCACACGGTGCGCGTGTGGAACCGCACGGCAGCGAAGGCGCAGGCGCTTGCCGACGCGGGCGCGCGCATCGTCGGCACGCCGGGCGAGGCCTTCGCCGGCGACGCCGTGCTCTCGATGCTCGCCGACGACGCCGCGCTGCGCGAGGTCATCGACGCGACGCTGCTCGACCATGCGCCGCAAGCCCTCGTGCACGTGAACATGGCGACCATTTCCGTCGCACTGGCCGAAGCGCTTGCGCAGGCCCATGCCGGGCATGGCCTGCACTACGTGGCGGCGCCGGTGCTCGGGCGCCCGGACGCCGCGCAGGCGGCGAAACTCACGATCATGGCGGCAGGGGCTTCGGAGGCGATCGACCGCGTGCAGCCGCTGTTCGACGTGATCGGCCAGAAAACATGGCGCGTCGGCGCCGTGCCGCAGCAGGCGAACGTGATGAAACTCGCCGCGAACTTCATGCTGGCTGCGGCCGTCGAGTCGCTCGGCGAGGCGGCGGCGCTGCTCGACGGCTACGGCGTCGCGATGAGCGACTTCCTCGAGGTCGTGACGGGCGGACCGTTCCCGGGTCCGGTGTATGCGGGCTACGGCGGCATGATCGCGCAGCGGCGCTACGAGCCGGCGCTCTTCAAGGCGCGCCTCGGTCTGAAGGACGTGCGGCTCGCGCTGGCCGCGGCCGACGCCGCCGCGACGCCGATGCCGCTCGCGAGCGTGCTGCGCGATAGCCTGCTCGAAGCCGTGGCGCACGGCGACGGCGAGTCCGATTTCGCCGTGCTCGGCAAGGTGGCCGCGCGGCGCGCGGGCCGCGGCTGAGTACTGGGGCGCAATGAGGCGCGGCGAACGTTCGGGGGCGTTTTGCGATCAAAATCTTCAGACGACCGCTCGGTGACGCACAAAGACCCGGAGGGCGGCTGAGCACAATGTGACGCATCTCGATGGATGGCGGCCGGATTGGCGGCGCCGCCCGCGATGTGGGGACGGGGAACCGATGACGACGACAGGGCACGCACCGGATCCAACGGGAGATCCGGCTGCAAGGCCAATTTCAGGGTAGGAGAACGGCGGATGGAGACGCGCATCCTGATCGCCGATAACGACGAGAAGTCGCTGGACGGGCTCAGCACCTTGCTGACCGATCTCGGCTACGGCGTATCTGTGGCCCGCACGCTCGACGAGGCACGCGATCTTGCTGTGCGCGGCGCGCCCGACGTGGCGATCGTGGCGCTTTCGCTCGCGCAGGACGAGCCCGGAACGATCGTGCGGCAATTGCGTGCGGTCGGCGGCGAGCGCGTGCCGCTCCTGATCGCGCTCGCCGGCTGGGGCGAATCGCGCCACCGCGACGAGGCGCTTGCGGCGGGCTTTGACGTGCATCTCGTGCGACCCGTGGGGCTCGATCAGCTGATGTTCATCCTCTCGATGACAGGACAATGACGAGCATGTTGTTGTGGCGCAACATTCAGGGTGCGCACTACTTTACATGTTGCATTGCATCACGCTAGTCGATATACTGCTTCTTGTCTCCTCCATGTCTCCTCTGATATGGATTCAGCCCGCCAACTATTGGCGGGCTTTTTTTCGTCTGTATGTTTCGCATCGGCGCATGGCAAGGATGAAGGGCGTAAAAAAACCGGCTCAGCGAGCCGGTTTTTTGTTTGCGCTTCGAGTCCGCTTCAGGCGTGCAGGCCAGTATTTTCAGCCGCGCCAATCGCGAGATTCATGCACTGGATCGCCGCGCCCGAGGCGCCCTTGCCCAGGTTGTCGAGGCGGGCAACGGTGACGAACTGCTCGTCGTTGCCGAACACGAACAGGTCGACACGGTTCGTGTCGTTGTTCGCCTGAACGTCGAACATGCCGGCGTCGAGGTTCTCATCGGCGTTGAACGGCGCCACACGCAGGAACGGCTCGCCCGCGTAGTACTCGGCGAAGAGCGCCTGCACGTCTTGCGGCTTGGCGCCGCGCTTGAGCTGCTTCGGCGAAAAATAGGTCGTGACCGCGAGGCCTTTGTAGAACGGCCCGACGATCGGCGTGAATACTGGCGCCGACTTCAGGCCGCCGTGCACCGCCATTTCCGGCAAATGCTTGTGCGTGAGGCCGAGCGCGTACGGGCGCGGGCTCGCGAGCTTCGCGTTGCCGCCCGCTTCGTACTCGGCAATCATCTTCTTGCCGCCGCCGCTGTAGCCCGTGAGCGAGTAGCTGTGCGCGGCGAAATCCGGCGCAACGAGGCCAGCTTCGACGAGCGGACGCATGGCGAGAATGAACGCCGAAGCGTGACAGCCGGGCACCGCGATGCGCTTCGACTTGCGCACCTTGTCGCGTTGGGCTTTGGTCAGCTCGGGCAGGCCGTAGGCCCAGTCGGCCTGGGTGCGGAACGCCGTGCTCGCGTCGATCAGCACGGTGCGATCGTTTTCGACGAGCGAGGCCGACTCGCGCGAGGCGACGTCGGGCAGGCACAGGAACGTCACGTCCGAAGCGTTGATGAGACGGCGGCGTTCCTCGACGTCCTTGCGCTTCGCATCGTCGATTCGCAGAATCTCGACGTCGGTGCGCGGCGACAGGTATTCAAAAATCTTCAGGCCGGTCGTGCCTTCCTGTCCGTCGACAAAAACTTTCGTGCTCATCTCAGTCTCTCTGAACGCGGGGGATTGGGGCGCCATCACCCGGGGCGGTGCTGGAACGGTATTTTAAGACGTCATGCGGACGCGCGTGTGAACACGTCCGGAAAAAAATCGGGGCTTACCCGTAAGGGCTCAGGCGCTCGCCGCACGACCGCCCCCCGTCAGCGTCCGTACGTCACGGTGATCTGTGCGCTTCCGAGCGTCGAGCCGCTGATCTCGCGATCGAACAGCGGTGCCGGGCGGCCTTGCGCGAGCGGGAGCGTATCGACGTTCAGCGCGTACACGGTGACGACGTAGCGATGGGGATTGCCCGGCGGCGGGCACGGTCCTCCATAGCCGTCGATGTTGAAGTCGTTGCGCGCCTCGATCGCGCCGAGCTTGCGCAGCGCGCCCGCGGCGCTGGCGTTCTCCGGCAGGCTCGTGACGCTTGCTGGAATATTCGCGACGGCCCAGTGCCACCAACCGCGTCCTGGCGCGTCTCGATCGAAGATCGTAATGGCAAAACTGCGCGTAGCTGCAGGAGCATTGCGCCAGGTCAAACTGGGTGACTGGTTCGGCCCATTGCAGCCCGCATCATTGAAGATCTGGCGCGGACCGACTTTTCCGCCATCGCTGAAATCGGCGCTCGATACCGTGAATTTTTCGCCTGCGCAGGCCAAGTCGGTTGTCGCCACAACACTGGCCATCGCCAAGGCCGCGCATAGGGATGCACGGCGCATGCAACGAGGCTGAAAGTCATAGGGAGTACGCATCAGCGAGTTCTCCTGCACGTTTGTGAAATTTGGGCCACGTTGTCCTGAAGGAAAGTTTTGAATTGTTCCCTGGTCCGGATTTGATCCAATATAGCGGTATAAGCGAGCGAGCTTTCGCCTGCGCGCGTACCAGGCGTGCAGGAGGATTCCGCTATAGTCGTATATTCTCCTGCTCGGGCAACTAGTGCCGTCGGAGGCCAGAAACAACAAGCAAAATGTGAACTGGCCGCGGGAGAAATAAGCAGGTTTGCCTACACGGAGGGCTAATGCAGCAACCAATCAGGGTCGTAGTCGCCGACGATCATCCGGTGATCTTGTTTGGTGCGGAACATGCACTGCTCAACTTTCCCGGCATCCAGGTCGTTGGCCGCGCCCGCCAGTCCACCGAACTCGTCAAGGCGTTGCAAACAGGTCCCTGCGACGTGCTGGTGACTGACCTTGCCATGCCGGGCGGCCAGTACGGCGACGGTTTGCCGCTCATCGGCTACCTGCGGCGCAACTTCCCGAACGTTCCCATCGTCGTCCTCACAATGCTCGAAAATCCCGCGCTGCTCAAACGGCTCGGCGAACTCGGTGTGTTCGCGGTGGTGCACAAATCCGACGACCTGAGCCACATCGGCCTCGCGGTGCAGCATGTGAGCCGCAATCTCGAATATATGAGCCCACAGGTGAAGATCGCGCTCGATCAATTACGCATCAACAGCGGCGGGAAAACCGATGAAGTGATTCTCTCAAAGCGGGAACTCGAAGTCGTGCGACTCTTTGTTTCGGGCATGACGATTAAAGAAATATCCGAGAAACTGAACCGCAGTATTAAGACTATTAGTACTCAGAAGAATACGGCGATGCGCAAGCTCGGGCTCGAGCGAGACTCCGAACTTTTCCAGTACGCGCAGAGCAATGGCTTGCTCAATCTCTCCTCGTATACGCCCGATGTGCCCGAAGCGGGCGGTGAGGCAGAAACGGCGCGTTGATCCTGCCGCCCGACACCCGCTCGACACCCGCTTTACGCTTATACACCGGCCAGAAAAAAAGGCCATCTGCCCAGGAGGCAGATGGCCTTTTTGCCATGCGCACGCGCTCGCGCGCGTGCGGCTCGTGTGCTTACTGCGGTGCCGACGTCGCGCCGCCGTGCGCAGCCGACCACTCGGCCGGTGCGTGCAGGAATTTCTCGACTTCGTCGAGCGTCTTCGTTTCGAAGTAGCCCGATTCCTTGGCGACGCGCAGCACGTCCCACCACGTGGCGAGCGCGTGCAGGTCGACGTCGATGTCCTTCAGGACCGAGACGCTTTCCTTGAAGATGTTGTAGTGGAACAGCACGAAGCAGTGGTTCACCTGCGCGCCGGCCGTGCGCAGCGCGTTGATGAAGTTGATCTTGCTGCGGCTGTCGGTGGTCAGGTCTTCGACGAGCAGCACGCGCTGGCCTTCGGTGAGCAGACCCTCGATCTGCGCGTTGCGGCCGAAACCCTTCGGCTTCTTGCGCACGTACTGCATGGGCACCATCAGGCGGTCGGAGAGCCATGCCGCGAACGGGATACCCGCGGTTTCGCCGCCGGCCACGGCGTCGATCTGCTCGTAGCCGACGTCGCGCAGGATCGTGGCTTCGGCCATTTCCATCAGGCCGCGGCGCACGCGCGGATACGAGATCAGCTTGCGGCAGTCGATATAGACCGGGCTCGCCCAGCCGGAAGTGAAGATGAAGGGCTTTTCGGCGTTGAAGTGCACGGCCTTCACTTCGAGCAGCATTTTCGCGGTTGCGTCCGAGATCGTCTGGCGATCGTAGCCTGTCATGGGCGAATCCTTGGATATGAGTGCGGGAGGAGGGTGGGCGCGGGGCCCGGTGGCGCTGGCACGGCGGGCGCGAAGCGTGGCTTCGGCGCCTGCGGTGCGCGGCCCGAAAGGCGTGGGTCGCCTGACCTTTCTCACTGCATGGGGTCAAGGCGACTCGCCCGGTCCGGACGGCTTCTCTTGCGCGCGTAGGCCGGTATTTTACCCGACTTGACGATCGCCGACGAGTCGCACGGGCAAGCGCCGGCAGCGATGTGGGGCGCGAACGCCGGCCGCGCCGCGGTTCGCGCGGTTGGCGTCGCGGTTGTGACGGCCCGGCCACGCCTTTACACTCACGCCGGTTTGCGCTCCCCGTGCGCGCACGTTCCTCAGGATTGCCCACATGACCGCCGTTTCTACCAACCCAGCCGCCGCCACGCGCGGCCACGCCCTGCGTGCGCTCGTCGCGTCGGTGCTCGGCTACGCCATGGACGGCTTCGATCTGCTGATGCTCGGCTTCATGCTGCCCGCGATCAGCGCCGATTTGCATCTCTCAGGCGCGCAGGCGGGCGCGCTCGTCACATGGACGCTCGTCGGCGCGGTGATGGGCGGTATCGTGTTCGGGCTGTTGAGCGACCGCTACGGTCGCGTGCGCGTGCTCACGTGGACCATTCTGCTGTTCGCCGTCTTCACCGGCATGTGCGCGCTGGCGCGCGGCTACGGCGACTTGCTCATCTACCGTACGATCGCGGGCATCGGGCTGGGCGGCGAGTTCGGCATCGGCATGGCGCTCGTTGCCGAGGCGTGGCCGGCGCAGCTGCGCGCGCGGGCGTCGTCGTACGTCGGGCTCGGCTGGCAGCTGGGCGTGCTGGCCGCGGCGCTGCTCACGCCGCTGTTGCTCCCGCTGATCGGCTGGCGCGGCATGTTCGCCATCGGGCTGCTGCCGGCGGTCGTTTCGTTCGTGGTGCGGCGGCGCGTGGAGGAGCCCGAGCTTTTCGTCGCGCATGCGCGGCGCACGGCCGCCGCCGCCAGGGCCGAGCGCCCCCGTGCCCTGCGCATGCTCGTGGCCGATGCGCGCACCGCGCGCGCGAGCCTCGGCGTGGCCGTGCTGTGCTCGGTGCAGAACTTCGGCTACTACGGGCTCATGATCTGGTTGCCCGCGTACCTTTCGAAGTCCTTCGGCTTTTCGCTCACGAAGTCGGGGCTGTGGACCGCCGCGACGGTTGCCGGCATGGCGCTCGGTATCTGGCTATTCGGCATCGCGGCCGACCGGTTCGGCCGCCGGCCCGCGTTCCTGTTCTATCAGGCGGGCGCCGTGGTCATGGTGTTCGTCTACGCGCAGCTTTCCACGCCGTTCGCGCTGTTGATCGGCGGCGCGGCGATGGGCGTGTTCGTCAACGGCATGATCGGCGGCTATGGCGCGCTCATCTCCGAGCTGTATCCCACCGCGGCGCGCGCCACCGCGCAGAACGTGCTGTTCAACATCGGCCGCGCCGTGGGCGGCTTCGGGCCGCTCGCCGTGGGCGCACTGGCCGCACGCTATTCCTTCACGGCGGCGCTCGGCATGCTCGCCGCCATCTACGTGCTCGACATCTTCGCGACGCTCTTCCTGATTCCCGAGCGCCGCGGCGCGGCGCTCGAATAAGCAACGTGCATCGGTCAGACGAAAGCGCCGCCGCGCTATCCCGCACTATCGGCCGCGCGAATTCCCGGTATCAGGCTTTGACCCACGTGGACGTGAACGGCCCCAGGTGTACACTAATCGGCCCTGCTGGAACGCTCGTGCCGTGCGAACCGGCGGGCCTACGACCATAAAAGATTCTCTCTCTCACGTCTCTCACGTCCAGGCAGGCCTGAAAATGGATGAACAACTGAAGCAAAGCGCGCTCGCGTATCACCAGAATCCGAAGCCCGGCAAGATCTCGGTCACACCGACCAAACCGCTCTCGAACCAGCTTGATCTTTCGCTCGCTTACTCGCCCGGCGTTGCGGCCGCGTGCATGGCGATTTACGAAGAACCGCTCGATGCGCAGAAGTACACCTCGCGCGCCAACCTCGTCGGCGTCGTGACGAACGGCACGGCCGTGCTCGGCCTCGGCAACATCGGCCCGCTCGCGGCCAAGCCGGTGATGGAAGGCAAGGGTTGTCTCTTCAAGAAGTTCGCCGGCATCGACGTGTTCGACATCGAACTCGACGAGCTGGACCCGGACAAGCTCGTCGACGCCATCGCCATGCTCGAGCCGACGCTCGGCGGCATCAACCTCGAAGACATCAAGGCGCCCGAGTGCTTCTACATCGAGCAGAAGCTTCGTGAGCGCATGAAGATTCCGGTCTTCCACGATGACCAGCACGGCACGGCCATCATCGCGTCGGCGGCGATCCTCAACGGCCTGAAGGTCGTGGGCAAGGATCTCGGCAGCGTGAAGCTCGTGTGCTCGGGCGCGGGCGCGGCGGCGATCGCGTGTCTGGACCTGCTCGTGAAGCTCGGTCTGAAGAAAGAGAACATCCTCGTCACCGACTCGAAGGGCGTGATCTACGAAGGCCGCGGCAATCTCGATCCGTCGAAGGCGCGTTACGCCGCCAACACCGAAGCGCGCACGCTCGGCGATGCGATCAAGGCCGCCGACGTGTTCCTCGGCTGCTCGAGCGCAGGCGTGCTCAAGCCCGAGATGGTCAAGGAGATGGGCGACAAGCCGCTGATCCTCGCGCTCGCGAACCCGGAGCCGGAAATCCGCCCGGAAGAAGCGAAGAAGGTGCGCCCGGACGCGATCATCGCCACGGGCCGTTCGGACTATCCGAACCAGGTCAACAACGTGCTGTGCTTCCCGTTCATCTTCCGTGGCGCGCTGGACGTGGGCGCGACGACCATCACGGAAGAGATGAAGCTCGCGTGCGTGCGCGCGATCGCGGAACTCGCCGAGGAAACCGATCAGGGCGACGAAGTGGCGAAGGCCTATGAAGGCCACACGCTCGAATTCGGCCCGGAGTACCTGATTCCGAAGCCTTTCGATCCGCGCCTCATCATCAAGATCGCGCCGGCCGTGGCGCAGGCCGCGATGGATTCGGGCGTGGCCACGCGCCCGATCCAGGACATGGAAGCCTACCGCGAGCAGCTTGGCGCGACGGTCTACCGCTCGGGCATGGTGATGCGCCCGGTGTTCGCGGCGGCGAAGGCCAACTGCGCGCGCATCGTGTTCGCCGAGGGCGAAGACGAGCGCGTGCTGCGCGCCGCGCAGTTCGTGCTCAACGAGAAGATCGCCAGGCCGATCATCGTGGGCCGTCCGTCGGTCGTGGAAATGCGCCTGAAGAAGATGGGCTCGAAGCTGCGTCCGGGCACCGACTTCGAGATCGTCGATCCCGAAGACGATCCGCGCTTCCAGAAGAGCTGGCAGGCGTACCACGAACTCGGCGCGCGTCAGGGCATCACGCCCGACGTGGCGAAGGCTTCGGTGCGCAAGTTCAACACGCTGATCGGCGCGATCCTCGTGCATCTGGGCGACGCCGACGGCATGATCTGTGGCCTGCTCAACAGCTTCGACTACCACCTCAAGTTCATCGATCAGGTGTTTGGCAAGGCGAAGGCAGCCGAGAACTACGCGGCGATGAACCTGCTGATGCTGCCGGGCCGCAATATCTTCATCAGCGACACCTACGTGAACGAAGTGCCGAGCGCCGAGCAGCTCGCCGACATGACGATCCTCGCCGCGCGCGAAATCGAGAAGTTCGGCATCACGCCGAAGGTCGCGCTGCTGTCTTCGTCGAACTTCGGCAGCGTGCGTTCGTCGACGTCGCAGCGCATGCAGGCCGCGCGCGAGCTGATCGCCGAGCGCGATCCGCAGCTCGAAGTCGACGGCGAAATGCACGGCGACGCGGCGCTCTCCGAGCTGATCCGCAAGCAGTCGTTCCCGGGCACGACGCTCACGGGCGAAGCGAACCTGCTGATCATGCCGAACGTGGAAGCGGCCAACATTGCCTACAACCTGCTGAAGGTGATCGGCGGTGAAGGCGTGACGGTCGGCCCGTTCCTGCTGGGCGCGTCGAAGCCGGTGCACATCCTCACGCCGGCGGCCACGGTGCGACGCATCATCAACATGACGGCGGTCGCTTCGGCGAACGCGAACGTGGCGAAGGCGGCGGCAAAGTAAGCACGCTCTCGCTCATCGCCTGACGTGAAAAGGGCGCTCCGTGTTGCACGGAGCGCCCTTTGTTTTTCCCGCCTCAAATCAGGTGAGCGTCAAGCCGCATGCCGCGCCGCGCCGTTCTCCGGCGAGCGCCACTTCGCGAGCAACGTGGCCCACTTCGCGCGCGTGGCCTTGAGGTTGTTCTCCTTGATGTGGCCGTAACCGCGAATTGCGTCGGGCAGGTTCGCGAGTTCCACCGCGAGCGGCAGATTCGCCTCGCTCAAACCGCCGGTCACTTCGCGCATCAGCGTTTCGTACTCGCCGATCAACGCGCGTTCGTGACGGCGTTCCTCGGTGCGGGCGAACAGGTCGAGCGCCGAGCCGCGCAGGAACCTGAACTTCGCGAGCATGCGCATGGCCGTGAGCATGCGCGGGCCATACTGCTTCTTCACCAACTGGCCTTTGTCGTCATGCTTCGCGAACGAGGGCGGCGCGAGATGGAAGTTTACCTTCCAGTCGCCTTCGAAGCTCGCCTTGATCTTTTCGATGAACGCCGGGTCCGCGTAGAGGCGCGCGACCTCGTATTCGTCCTTGTATGCCATCAGCTTGTGCAGGTTCTTCGCCACGGCTTCGGTGAGCGGAGACTGGCCGTCGACGTGCTCGAGCTTTGCTTCGGCCTCGCGCACGCTTTCGACGAACGCGCGATAGCGCCGCGCGTATGCCGCGTTCTGATACGCGGCGAGATACTGCGCGCGCTTTTCGATGAGCGTGTCGAGCGCCCTGGGCGTATGCAGCGAGACGATCTTCGCGCCGGCAGAGTCTGCGTTTTGCTCGGGCATCGGCTTCTTCACGAGCTGATCCACGGCGGCGCGATCGTGTGCCACGCGGCGGCCCCATTCGAACGCCGCGAGATTCTTCTCGACCTGCACCGCGTTCAACTCGATCGCGCGCACGAGCGACTCGTGCGTGAGCGGCAGCCAGCCCTTTTGCCACGCGTAGCCGAGCACGAACGGGTTCGTGTAGATCGCGTCGCCGAGCAGCGCGAGCGCGTAGCGGTTCGCATCGACGGTCGCGACGTTGTCCGTGCCCGCTGCGGCGCGCACGTCAGCCTCGGTGTTGGAGCCCGGGAACTGCCACTGCGGATTCTTGATGAACTCGGCGGTCGGCGTGGGCGCGCTGTTGAGCACCACCTGGGTCATGCCTTCCTGCATGCGCGAGATGCAGTCGTCGCCGGCCGTCACGATGGCGTCGCAGCCGATCACGAGGTTCGCCTCGCCCATGGCGATGCGCGTGGCGTGGATGTCGCCGGGGCGGTTGGCAATCTGCACGTGGCTCATTACCGCGCCGCCTTTTTGCGCGAGGCCGGTCACGTCGAGCACGGTCACGCCCTTGGCTTCGAGGTGCGCGGCCATGCCGAGCAGCGCGCCGATCGTCACCACGCCGGTGCCGCCCACGCCCGTCACGAGCACGCCGTAGGGCCGGTCGATGGCGGGCACGTCGGGCGTCGGGACGGCAGGCATCGCTTCGTTCGCGACGCTGCTCGCCTTCGGCTTGCGCAGCTGGCCGCCTTCCACCGTCACGAAGCTCGGGCAGAAGCCCTTCAGGCACGAGAAGTCCTTGTTGCAGGTGGACTGGTTGATCTGTCGCTTCGTGCCGTATTCCGTATCGAGCGGCTCGACGCTCAGGCAATTCGACTGCACCGAGCAATCGCCGCAGCCTTCGCACACAGCCTCGTTGATGACCACGCGCTTCGCCGGGTCCGGATACGTGCCGCGCTTGCGGCGGCGGCGCTTTTCGGTGGCGCAGGTCTGGTCGTAGATCAGGATCGTCGTGCCGGGAATCTCGCGCAGTTCACGCTGGATCGCATCGAGCTGGTCGCGGTGGTGGATCGTCACGCCCGGCGCGAGCTTCGTGGCGGGTTCACCTTCGTACTTCCCGGGTTCGTCGGTGACGATTGCGATCTTCGCCGCGCCTTCGGCGGCGACCTGATGCGTGATCTGCGGCACGGTGAGCGTGCCGTCGACAGGCTGGCCGCCCGTCATCGCGACCGCATCGTTGTAGAGAATCTTGTAGGTGATGTTCGCCTTCGAGGCGATCGCCGCGCGGATGGCGAGCAGGCCCGAGTGGAAGTAGGTGCCGTCGCCGAGGTTGGCGAACACGTGCTTGTCGTTCGTGAACGGCGCCTGGCCGACCCACGCCACGCCTTCGCCACCCATCTGGCTGAAGGTGCTCGTGTTGCGGTCCATCCACACGGTCATGTAGTGGCAGCCGATGCCGGCCATCGCGCGCGAGCCTTCGGGCACGTTCGTCGACGTGTTGTGCGGGCAGCCCGAGCAGAACCACGGCTTGCGCTCCGCCTGCACGCGCGGCTTCGCGAGCGCCTTTTCCTTGGCCTCGATCACGCTCATGCGCGCGGCGATACGCGCGCGCACGTCCGAGGGCAATTCGAACTTGTCGAGCCGCGTGGAGATGGCTCTCGCGATGATCGCGGGCGATAGCTCGTAGTGCGCGGGCAGGAGCCAGTTGCCCATCGGCACCGACCATTCGCCGCCCGCGCCGTCCTTTTCGTCGAACTTGCCGTACACGCGCGGACGCTGGGCGTCGGGCCAGTTGTACAGCTCTTCCTTGATCGCGTATTCGAGAATCTGGCGCTTTTCCTCGACCACGAGAATCTCTTCGAGGCCGCGCGCGAAGGCGTGCGCGCCCTGCGCCTCGAGCGGCCACACGCAGCCGACCTTGTAGAGCCGGATACCGATGCGCGAGCAGGTTTCGTCGTCGAGGCCGAGGTCGGTGAGCGCCTGGCGCACGTCCAGATATGCCTTGCCGCCCGTGATGATGCCAAAGCGCGCATGCGGCGAATCGATTTCGACACGGTCGAGCTTGTTGGCGCGCACGTAGGCGAGCCCCGCGTACCACTTGTAGTCGAGCAGACGCGCTTCCTGCACGAGCGGCGGATCGGGCCAGCGGATATTCAGGCCACCCTCGGGCATCGCGAAGTCTTCTGGGAGGATGATGTTCGTGCGATGCGGGTCGAGCTCGACCGAAGCCGACGACTCCACCACGTCGGTCACGCATTTCATCGCGACCCAGAGGCCGGAGTAACGGCTCATCGCCCAGCCATGCAGGCCGAAGTCGAGATATTCCTGCACGTTCGAGGGGAACAGCACCGGTAGTCCGCAGGCCTTGAAGACGTGCTCCGACTGGTGCGCGAGCGTGGACGACTTGGCCGCATGGTCGTCGCCGGCAAGCACGAGCACGCCGCCGTGCGGCGACGAGCCGGCGGAATTACCGTGCTTGAACACGTCGCCACTGCGGTCGACGCCGGGGCCCTTGCCGTACCACATCGAAAACACGCCGTCGTATTTCGCGGACGGGTACAGGTTCACCTGCTGCGAACCCCAAACGGCGGTCGCGGCGAGGTCTTCGTTCACACCTGGCTGAAAAACGATCTGATGCGCGGCGAGATGCTGCTTCGCCTTCCAGAGGGACTGATCGAGACCGCCGAGCGGCGAGCCACGATAGCCTGAGATGAACCCCGCGGTATTGAGACCGGCGGCCTTGTCGCGTTCCTGCTGCAGCATCGGCAGGCGGACCAGCGCCTGGATGCCGCTCATGTACGCGCGGCCGCGTTCGAGGGTGTATTTATCGTCGAGCGTGACGGAAGCGAGTGCGGCTTCAAGCGAAGCGCGCTGACCTGCGTCTAGCGGGGCATTCATTATGTGTCTTCCTCCATCCAACCAATCCGTTGTGGGATCGCCAGAACTTCAGGGCCTCGGCATCTTGTGAATGCTTCGGCCGGGGTCGCCATATTGGCTTCTTTCTTTCGATAGTAGCACTCGGATAAACCCGCCGCTGCGAGGCTCGGGGCGCCGCGCCGCATTGCGCTGCATCTTTCGGGCCTGTGGCGCCGTGTCGCGCAAGCGGCCTGAAACCCCCGTGTAATAACGGATGTATCGAATTCCTCAGAGGAGTAACAACGTGTAAAACTTGCACTACCTGGGAACCGGACTTGAATATCCTGTCTAACTCCCTCACCTGTGCGAACCGCGCAGCGTCCCTCGCAGTTAACGCTTATTAAAGGGGCACTACTGCAACAGGCAGTCTGAAAAAAGGAGTTCAGCATGAATAATCGACATATCCAGACCTTTCTGACGGTCTCGGCCGCGTTCTTTGCCATGAGCGCGCCGCTGCATTCGAACGCCAGCACGAAGAGCGGCGAGAATGCGACGACCCGATGCGCCCAGTACACGCTGAGCATGAAGGCTGATACGAACGCCATGCCGGCCGCGAAGGCCGAACGCAAATCCTGATGCCGCGCTGATCCGCGCAGCATTCCATTCACCCGAATCCGGCGCCGGGGTGTGCGGCGGCGGATTCAAAAGTCAAAAAGGGCGAAGATCGTGCGATCTTCGCCCTTTTTGTTTGGCATTGGCCGAAATTATCGGCGCGGGTGCGTCAGGCCTTGTCCTGCACCACGCCGCGGCGGATCTGGTCGAGCTCGATCGACTCGAACAGCGCCTTGAAGTTGCCCTCGCCGAAGCCCTGGTTGCCCTTGCGCTGGATGATCTCGAAGAAGATCGGGCCGATCTGGTTCTCCGTGAAAATCTGCAGCAGCAGGTCTTCGGGCATGCCGTCGATCAGGATCTTGCGCTTCTTCAGTTCTTCCAGTGGCTCGGTGTGGCCCGGAATGCGGCGGTTCACGAGCTCGTAGTACGTGTCGATCGTGTCGAGCAGCGCGATCTCTTTGGCGCGCAGGCCATCCACGGTGCGGTAAATGTCGTTCGTGCCGAGCGCGATGTGCTGGATGCCTTCGCCGTGATAGGCGTCGAGGTATTCCTGGATCTGGCCCGCCGTCTCGCCGCCTTCCTCGTTGATAGGGATGCGGATCTTGCCGCAGGGCGAGGTCATCGCCTTCGACTTCACGCCGGTGACCTTGCCTTCGATATCGAAGTAGCGGATTTCGCGGAAGTTGAAGAGGCGTTCGTAGAACTCGGCCCACTCGTTCATGCGCCCGCGGTGGACGTTGTGCGTGAGGTGGTCGATATAGGTGAGGCCGTGGCCGACCGGGTTCTGCTCGGCGCCCGCGATTGGCTCGAAGTCGACGTCATAGATGCTGATGTCGCCGATGCTGCCCGGCGCCGCGCCGTTCTTGCCGCGCCAGCGGTCGACGAAATAGATCAGCGAGTCGCCAATGCCCTTGATGGCCGGAATGTTCAGCTCCATCGGGCCGGTCTTGTTGTCGAAGCCCCACGCGCCGAGTTCGAGCGCGTGCTTGTAGGCCTTGGCGGCATCCTGCACGCGGAAGGCGATCGCGCAGATCGACGGGCCGTGCAGACGCGCAAAGCGCTGGGCGAACGAATCGGGTTCGCCGTTGACGATGAAGTTGATGTCGCCCTGACGGTAGAGCGTCACGTCCTTATGGCGATGGCGCGCGATGGCCGTGAAGCCCATGCGTTCGAACAGTTTGCCGAGCGCCTTGGGGTCCGGCGCGGTGTATTCGATGAATTCGAAGCCGTCGGTGCCGACGGGGTTCTCCCAGTTGGGGACCTGCATGGTTGTCTCCTGGCTGATGTAGATCAGATTTCGTGTTGGACAGTGTAGTCCGCCGTATTGGGAGAAAACTTGCGAGTTGGGTCGCATTGCCGTCGATCTGCGCTATAAACTGCCTTGAATGAATGTTCGGAAGGCAGAAAATGGCAAGCATCGAATTGGACGCGATCGATCGGCGCATTCTGGCGATCCTTCAGGAGAATGGCCGGCTCTCGAACCAGGAGATCGCCGAGCGCGTGAACCTCTCGCCGAGCCCGTGTTTGCGGCGCATCCGGCGGCTGGAGGAAAGCGGCGTGATTCGCAGCTACGTGGCGCTGCTCGATGCGCAGAAGCTGGGCCTCGACCTGCTCGCCTACGTGAACGTGCGGCTGGAAAAGCGTGGGCCGACGGCGGCGGGGCGCGAAGGCGTGACGCACGCCGAGCTGTTTCGTGCGGCGGTGCAGACCTGGCCGGAGGTGGTGGCCTGCCACGCGATGACGGGCGACATGGATTTCCTGCTGCGCGTGCAGGTGGAGGATATGGCGCACTTCTCGCGCTTCGTGCAGGACCAGTTGCTGCACCATCCTTCGGTGATCGACGTGAAGTCCAGCTTTTCGCTCGACACGTTCAAGGAAACGACGGCTTTGCCGATCCGCTGACTGCGCGGCACTGTGCAGCAGACGCAAAAAAAAGCGGCCGAAGCCGCTTTTTCAGTGCATCAGTCTGTCCCGAAGGGCAGGAGTCACGCCGCGACAGCCTGCGGCAGGATCGATTCCATCAGCTTGCTGGCCTGGCGCGCCTGACGCTTGAGCGCGTAGTCGAACACGGCGGCTTGTTCCTGGAGCATTTCGGCGATGATGCTGCTCTGGTCGGCCGGCTCGAGCGAGAGATAGGCGTCGGCTTCGCCGTAGGCGTACTCGATCTTCATGCCCGACTTCTTCGCGATGTGCATCATCGTCGAGTTGCGCGACAGGCAGTGCATGTAGAGCGTGGTGACGTGCGTGTTGCGGCTGCGGATGGCGGCGCGCTCGAACAGCTTCGAGCCGATGCCCTGGCCGCGCGCGCTTTCCAGCACCGACACGCCGAACTCGGCCGTGCGGCCGTTGCCGTCCGCCGGCAGGTAGGCCAGATGGCCGACGCCCACGAGTTGCAGCTGATGGTTGAACACGCCGAACACGGTGTCGCGCGTGAAGTCCATCGAGCGCACGTACTTTTCGATCACGTGGTCCGGCGCGGCCTGGCCGAAGCGCAGCAGGCGGTCATCGCTGTCGAGCGTGAGAAAGTGCGCGAGCAGGCGTTCGCGGTCTGCCGAGGTGAGCACTCGCACCATGACGGGCGCATGTCCGGACGTCAGCGGACGAGCGGACGATATGATCGGCACGTTGGCTTGGGTCGAAAGCGGGTTCATGGTGGGTTCTCCTTAAAATGCATGCCGCATGATGCAGCGCAAAACGCATTCTAGCGGAAACCCTGGGTGCACTCTAGGGAAAACCCGGAGTGCAAATTTGAGTGTTGCGCCTAATTAATAAAAATATAAGCGCAAGCGATTGATTATTAACGTTTATTCAGAAGTGGTCGTTTGACGTGTCAACTGTTGCCCTGACGCATCATGTCGCACTGCAGCAATCCGACCCGAAAATTTCTACCGCCCGGAGCACCGTCCAGGCAATCTTCAGGCGCCCTTCAGGCCGTGATCGACCATGGCGATCACCTGCTCGGCGAAGTCGCGATAGCCCATGCGGCCACCGGGCTTGAGCCACGTAAACGTCCAGTTGATCATGCCGAACACCATCATCGTCAGCGCGGTCTGGTTTTCGCTCGTGACCTGGCCTGGGTACGCGCGCGCGAGCTGGCGCGTAAAGGCGGCGACCACGTCGCGCTGGCGGTTCAGGATGATCTCGCGCTGGGCGTCCACGAGGTATTTGACGTCGTTCAGGAGCGCCACGTGGCGGCTGTGCGAGGTTTCGTACTCGGCGAGAAACGCGCGAATCAGCGCCGCGAAGCATTCGCGCTCGTCGTGGCCGCGCCGCTGGCTCGCGCCTTCCACCTCCGCGATGATCAGCATGAGCCGCTTGGTGTAGCGATCGAGCAGATCGAAGAGGATCGCTTCCTTGCTCTCGTAATAGTGATAGAGCCGCGCCTTCGAGGTGCCGCTGGCGGCCGCGAGATCCGACATCGAGGTGCTCGGGTAGCTCGTCTGCGCGAATTTGGCGGCGGCGAGTTCGAGGATCTGGTCGCGTTGGGTTTCGTGGTCGGGCGCTCGGGTGCGTGCCATGGGAATTCAGCGGGGGAGGGAAAGGTGCGCGGCGGTTTGCGGCAGCGGCGGACGCGCGGCGCGCGCGGCAGCGGCGAGCGGGGCGCAGGCGGCGCACATGTCGTCGCGCAGGCGCAGTTCTTCAGCCGCGCACAGTTCGCGCAGGCGCCACAGCACGACCGGCTCGCCAACCGTGAAGCCGGCGCCGCCACGCGTGAGCGCGGCCCCGAGCACGTCGCTGGCGAGCCAGGATGCGCCCGCCGGACGGTCTTCATGGGCGTCGAGCACGTCGAGGATCATGGCGTCGAGGTCGCTCCATGTGCCGCTCGTAAAGGTGTTGTCGCGCCAGCGGCGCGTCTCGCCGTTGGCGAACTTGGCTTCCTGCCACTCCAGCGCGAGACGCGCGATGCGCAGCACCGAGATCGGCGCGGCGTCGGGCAAGCGCGCCTCGATGCAGGCTGCAGCGTTCGGGCCCGAAATTTCGTCGACAGTGAGGCGCACTTCGTTCAAGCGCTGCGGGACGTCGCGCAAGCGGTAGCAGACGCGCCGCAGCGCGAGCTGGTGGGCGGCGTCGTGCGTGTGCCAGATCAGCACATGGGAGTCGTCGGCTTCGAGCGCATTCAGCGCCGCGCAGTCGTCGTGTGCAAGGGCTGGTGGCGCATCGCCGAGACGCTCCCAGAAGGCGGCGCGTTGCGCCACGCCGGGGTCGCCCGCCACGTCGATGTCGCGCAATGGGCCTACCGTCAGATCATCGCGCAGGGCGATCACGCGGTCCGGACGGCCTGCCGCTTCGAGAGCCTGACGTAGCGCCGTCACGGCCGGCTCGCCGTAAATGAGGTGAATCGTGGTCATCGACAACTCGTTGCGTTCACGCTGAACGCCCTGTAAGCCCGAAAGCACGCTAATAACAAAAGGAGCCGCCCGCGGGTGTCGCAGCGCTGCGCTGCAACACCGACGGGCGGCCCCTAGTGTAAGCGGATCGCCTGCAGGCCGAAAGCGTGCTGTTGCTCTAACGCCTTAACGTTCGTCGAAACTCACGACCACGCGCTCGCTCACCGGATGACACTGGCAGGTGAGCACGAAGCCGTCCTTCACCTCCTGCTCCTCGAGCGTGTAGTTCTTGTCCATCTTCACCTCGCCTTCGAGCACCTTGGCGCGGCAGGTGCAGCACACGCCGCCCTTGCACGCGTAAGGCAGCGCCAGACCCGCCTTCAGGCCGACGTCGAGCAGGCTCACGCCCTCGTACGGCAGACGCATTTTGCGCTTCTTGCCGTCGATGACGATCTCGAGGTCGGCGGCCGGCGTGTTTTCGGTGATCTCGACATTCGGCACGCCCGCCTGCGGCAGCGGCGAGCCGAAGCGCTCCACGTGCACCTTTTGCGGCGGCACGCCCGCGTCCTTGAACGCGGCTTCGGCGGCGTCCATCATCGGGCCGGGGCCGCAGATGAAGGCTTCGTCGATCTCGTCGGCGGGCACCAGCGTTTCGAGGAACGCCGCGCACTTGGCCTGATCGAGCACGCCGTTGAAGAGCTCGACGTCCTGCAGGTCGTCCGAGAGCACGTGGTAAAGGCGGAAGCGGCTCATGAAGCGGTTCTTCAGGTCCTCCAGCTCTTCGGCGAACATGATCGCGTCGACGCTGCGGTTGCCGTACACGAGCGTGAACTCACTGCGCGGCTCCGTTTCGAGCGTCGTCTTGATGATCGCGAGCACGGGCGTGATGCCCGAGCCGCCCGAGAAGGCCATGTAGTGCTTGCCGTGCTCGGCGTTCAGGTGCGTGAAGAAGCGGCCATCGGGCGTCATCACGTCGATCTCGTGGCCGGGCGCGAGCTGCTCGAACGCGAAGTTCGAAAAACGCCCGCCGCGCACGCGCTTGATGCCGATACGCAGCTCGCCATCGCGGTCGTAGTCGGTCACGCCCACGCAGATCGAGTACGAACGGCGCGTTTCCTCGCCGTCGATGTGCGTCTTGAGCGTGACAAACTGCCCCTGGGTGAAGCGAAACGCCTCGCGCAGCTCGGGCGGGACTTCGAAAGCGACAGAGACCGCGTCCGCGGTTTCGGGCCGCACTTCGCGGATGCGCAGCGAATGGAATTGCGGAGTGGCCATATCAGTACGGTTTGAAGTAGTCGAAGGGTTCGCGGCAGTCGATGCAGCGGTAGAGCGCCTTGCACGCGGTCGAGCCGAACTGCGCGAGGCGCTCGGTGTGCTGCGAGCCGCAGTGCGGGCAGGCGGGCGCGGGCAACGGCTTCGGTTTCGCGATGAAGGTGATCGGCTGTTCGGCCGATTGCGGCGCTGAGCCGCAGTTGCCCGTGGGCGGCGCGATGCCATAGGCGCGCAACTTCTCGCGCGCTTCGTCGGTGATCCAGTCGGTGGTCCACGCGGGCGTCAGGGTCGTCGCGATGCGGTAGGGCGCGAGCGCGGCGGCGTCGAGCGCGTGCGCGACGTCCTCCGCGATCTGCGACATCGCCGGGCAGCCGGAGTAGGTGGGCGTGATGACCACTTCGATCTGGCCGTCGTCGGCGCGGCGCACGTCGCGCAGAATGCCCAGTTCGCGGATCGACACGACCGGAATCTCCGGATCGGGCACCGATTCCAGCACTTCCCAGGCGCGTTCGAGCGCGTGATCTGCCGTTGCTTGCATCGTGACTTCCTCTGTTCCTGCGGGGGTGCTTACCAGCGCGCGTCCGGGTGCTGGCGCGCGAGGCTCTGCATCTCGGCCAGCACGAAACCCATGTGCTCCGAGTGCTCGCCGTGCTTGCCGGTCGTGATGTGGAACACCTGCGCGGGCAGCGTGAGCGTGGCTTCCTCGAGCGCGGCTTCCACGTCGGCGCGCCACGCGGCTTCGAACTGCGCCGTAAGCGGTGCGATGCCGGCTTCGGCCACAGCCGCTTCCACGGCGTCGGTGCTGAAGAATTCCCGCGTGTACGGCATCAGCCAGTCGAGCGCGGCCTGGGCGCGGCTGTGCGACTCATCGGTGCCGTCGCCGAAACGGATCAGCCACTCGCGCGCATGGTGCACGTGGTAGCGCGTTTCCTTGATCGAGCGCTCGGCGATCGCGGCCAGCTGCGGGTCGGCGGAGCGCAGCAGCGCGGTCCACAGATGCTCCATCAGCGTGGCGTAGAGGAAGTTGCGCACGATCGTCACGGCGTAGTCGTTGGCCGAATGCGTCGTGCCGGCGAGCGGGCCGAAATGCGGCAGTTCTGCGAGCGTGTAGTTCGCGAACTCGCGCTCGGCGCGGAAGTAGGCGTAGTCGTCCTCGGTGCGCTCGCGGCCGGTGAGGGCCTTTTCGAGCGTGGCGGCATGCGTGTAGAGCAGGCGCGCCTGACCGATCAGGTCCAGGCTCATGTTGGCGAGCGCGATGTCTTCTTCGAGGATCGGGCCGTGGCCGCACCATTCCGTATTGCGCTGACCGAGGATCAGCGCCGTATCGGCGAGGCGCAGCACGTACGCGAGTTGTTCAGGCGTGGGCGTCGTCATGTTGCGCTCTTACATGTGGTTGACTTCGTCGGGCAGCGTGTAGAACGTCGGGTGGCGATAGATCTTGTCGCCGGCCGGCTCGAAGAGCTCGGCCTTTTCGTTCGGATCCGATGCCGTGATTGCCGACGACGGCACCACCCAGATGCTCACGCCTTCCTGGCGGCGCGTGTAGACGTCGCGCGCCATGCGCAGCGCCATCGAGGCGTCGGAGGCGTGCAGGCTGCCACAGTGCTTGTGGTCGAGGCCCTGCTTGCTACGCACGAACACTTCCCAGATCGGCCATTCCTTGTTCATCGTGGATCTCCTTCCTTCCTGATTCATGTATGAGGTGCTCAAGCTGCGTGCTTTTCGGCGCGCTGACGCTGCTTTTCGGCATGGGCGAGGGCGGCTTCGCGCACCCACGCGCCTTCGTTGTGCGCCTTCACGCGCGTGCCGAGACGCTCGCGGTTGCACGGCCCGTCGCCGTTCACGACGCGCCAGAATTCTTCCCAGTCGATCGTGCCGTAGTCGTAGTGGCCGCGCTCTTCGTTCCATTTGAGATCCAGGTCGGGCAGCGTCACGCCCAGCACCTTCGCCTGCTCGACCGTCGCATCGACGAACTTCTGGCGCAGATCGTCGTTCGAGATGCGCTTGATGCCCCATTTGGCCGACTGGTTGCTGTGGACCGAATCGGCGTCGCCCGGGCCGAACATCATCAGCACCGGCCACCACCAGCGGTTCACAGCTTGCTGGACGAGTTCGCGCTGCGCTTCGGTGCCGCTCATCATGGCGAGCAGGGCGTCGAAGCCCTGACGCTGGTGGAACGACTCTTCCTTGCAGATGCGGATCATGGCGCGCGCGTACGGGCCGTACGTGCAGCGGCACAACGGAATCTGGTTCATGATCGCCGCGCCGTCCACGAGCCAGCCGATCACGCCGACATCGGCCCACGTGGGCGTCGGGTAATTGAAGATGCTCGAATACTTGGCCTTGCCCGCATTCAAGGCGTCGACGAGCTGGTCGCGCGAAACGCCGAGCGTTTCCGCCGCGCTATAGAGATAGAGGCCGTGGCCCGCTTCGTCCTGCACCTTGGCGAGCAGGATTGCCTTGCGCTTGAGGCTCGGCGCACGCGAGATCCAGTTGCCTTCCGGCAGCATGCCGACGACTTCCGAGTGCGCATGCTGCGAGATCTGGCGCACGAGCGTCTTGCGATAGGCTTCGGGCATCCAGTCCTGCGGCTCGATCTTGCCGTCGGCGGCCATGATGGCGTCGAACTGCGCCTGCTCCGGCGAGGTTGCGTCCGCGTCGAGCGGAGCAACGTTGCCGGGGATGTCGAGGGATTGCGTGTACATGGAGACGCTCTCGTCGAAGTTGGGTATGTCGCGCAGTATAAACCAACCGACCGGTCGGTAAATGAATTTTTTGAGGTAGGGCAAAGAAATTCGAACCTACAGTTGAGTTTTAGTGGGGCGGCAGCGGGATTGCCTGGGATTTGTGCGCGTGGGCGGCGTGTGCGTGGGATTTTGCGTAGGGTAGTGCGCTGGGCTGTCAGGCGGATGGAAGGCTGTGCACCGGGCCATCGGGCACAATGCGCCTTTGCCTGCGCACTCGTTCACGGATGAAGATTTCTTTTGCTCCCCTCGCGGCTGCGGCCGCAGCGTTCATTTCACTTGGCGCCGCGTCTCCGGCGTTCGCGGATCAAGCCCCGGGCCCCTGGGTCACGAGCTGGGCGACGGCCCTACAGTCGATTCCCGAGCGCGACGCGCTCCCGGCGCTGTATCGCGCGCCCGAGGTCGCCGGGCGTACCGTTCGGCAGATCGTGTATCCGACGCTGGGCGGCACGGTTGCGCGGGTGCATGTGAGTAACCTCTACGGGCGCACGCCGCTCGTGATAGAGGCGATGGCGATTGCGCCGTCCGCGGGCGGCGCGGCGGCGAGCGAGGCGGGTACGGCGCATGTGACCTTCGGCGGGCGGCCGGCGGTGTCGGTGCCTCCCGGTGCTGCGCTCGATAGCGATCCGGTGCAGATCGATCTGAAGGCGCACGCACCCTACGCCATCAGTTCCTATATGGGACCCGAGCAAAAGATGGTCGCGTGGCACCGCGTGGCGAGTCAGGTGAATTACGTCTCGCGTCCGGGCAATCACGTCGCGGATCCGTCGATCGGTGCGTTCACCCAGCGCTTTACGCAGTACGCGTGGGTGACGGGGCTGGCGGTCGAGGCGCCAGGGGCGTCAACGGTCGCGGCGATCGGCGATTCCATTACCGATGGCATGCGTTCCTCGCTCAATCAGAACCGTCGCTGGCCGGACGCGTTGGCGCGCCGCATCGCGCAGTCGCCGGGCACGGATCTCGCCGTGATCGATCTCGGGATTAGCGGCAACCGGCTGCTGAGCGATTCGCCTTGCTACGGCGAGGCGCTCGAGCGGCGCTTTGGCCGCGACGCGCTCGGCCACCCGGGCGTGAAGACCGTGGTGCTGCTCATCGGCATCAACGACATCAACTTCCAGGCGATGCCGGCCCGATCGGGCCTCGACTGCGACTTTCCTCATACGCACGTGGACGCGAACGACCTGATCGCGGGCTACCGCCGTGTGATCGCGCAGGCGCACGGACGCGGCGTACGCATTTTCGGCGCAACGCTCACGCCGGCTTCGCTTCCGCCGGAGCGCGAGGCGATCCGCACGGCGGTGAACCAGTGGATCCGGACGAGCGGGGCGTTCGACGGCGTGGTCGATTTCGACGCGGCGCTGCGGGACCCGGCGGATCCCGCGCGACTGCGTTACGGCTATGACAGCGGCGACCACATCCACCCAAGCGATGCGGGCTACGCGGCGATGGCGAATGCGGTGCCGCTGGAGGTCCTTACCCGGAAGTGAGGAATATTTTCGTCACCCCCTTGCACAGCGCCGGCGGGGGCGATAAGATTCGCCCCCTTCGCAGTTCGATGTCTCAGACATCAGGGCAGCGAAGGCCGCCGCGGAAACCGGCGGACGCAGGAGTCGGCAGCTTTTTTAAGCGGTGAGCGAAAAAAAGGGGTTGACGAAGCGAAAAAGATTCTTCATAATCTCGTTTCTCTGCTGCTGACGCAGCAACGCAGAAGGAAGCCGGTAGTTAGGTG
>NZ_JAFA01000041.1 GCF_000519185.1 Paraburkholderia nodosa DSM 21604
CTCCACGACACGGGCCTCCAGCTCACGGATGCGCCGCTGGTCGCTCTGGATTTGCGCCTCGCTGCGGGGCGGTTCAACCTGCTGGGCGCGCCATTGCGCCACCCAGCGTCGCAGCGCGGTATCGCCAACGCCTAGTGCCTCGCAGGCCTTGGCAAATGAATAGCCCTGCGCAACCACCAGTTGTACCGCCTCAGCCTTGAATTCGTCAGTCAGGTTCCGTCTGCTCATCTCTCACCTCAGTTGGGGCAATTATCCCCTTTAGAGGTGTCCACGACTATTGGACCACTACAACCTACTTTTCTTTGCCAGCGGAAAGCGAAACGCGGTATTTTCTGGTCTATGTTGAGTCGGCCTGAATCGCTAAAAAATATTGCGAATCAACGACTTGATATAATATTCGCGGTCCAAACCCCGTTTTCTCCAGACCAACGCCGCGCATCTTGCGGTGGGGGTACAGGTGGAGGTACGGGCGAACCCGAACCGGAGAATCCAAAGATGCCCAATCTCAATCGCCTGACGGTCGCCCGCGTCAAGGCGCTCATCGCTCATCCGCCCCTCAAGAAGGCCGTCTACCACCACGACGGCGGCGGGGTCTATCTGCAAATCACGCCGACCGGCGCTGCATCGTGGCTGTATCGCTATTCGTACCTTGTGCTGCCCACGCCGCCCGGCGCGAAGAAGAAAAAGAAGGAGCACTCTGTCGGCCTGGGCTCGGCGCGGGTCGTCACGCTCGCCGAGGCGCGCGCGAAGGCCGTCGAGCACCGCAAGCTCCGGGCGGGCGGCATTGATCCGAAGGCACAGAAGGTCGGCGCGCGTGCGCGTACCCAGCGCGAGGCCGAACATCGCATCACGTTCGCCGATGCCGCGGAGCGCTATATCGGGCTGCGTGAGTCCGAGTGGTCGAAGAGCAACCACGATGCGTGGGAGAGTTCGATCCGGCTGCACGCGAAGCCGCTGCACTCGATGATCGTGCGCGATGTCGAGACATCGGACGTGCTGAAGGTGATCGAGCCGCTGTGGCACGAGAAGCACGCAACGGGTGTAGCGCTGCGCCAGCGCATCGAGGCGATCCTCGACTGGGCGAGGATTCACGGCTTTCGATCGGGTGAGAATCCCGCGCGCTTCGAGGACCATCTCGAACAGGTGCTCACGAAGCAGAAGGAGCGCACGAGCCATCGCGCGTCAATCGACTGGCGCGAGATGCCGGAGTTCGCCGCGAAACTTCGGGCCGCAGAGGGCAGCGTGGCGCGCCTGGTCGAATGGTTGATGTTGACCGGCGCGCGATCCAACGAGGGCAGCGGCGCGACGTGGCAAGAGATCGACCTTCAGGCGAAGGTCTGGCGCGTTCCGGCCGAACGCATGAAAGCGAAAATCGAACACTGGGTGCCATTGTCCGACGCTGCGATCAGGCTGCTCGAAGCGCTTCCCGGCGAGCGCGACCCCGACGACCGGCTGTTCGATAGTGCCAAGGGCAAGGAAATCAGCAACACGGTCCAGCGCGACCTGTTGCGCGAGATCGGGTATCCGAAAGAGGCAGCATCGATCCACGGCCTGCGCTCCAGCCTGCGCACGTGGGCGAGCGAGTGCGCGAAGGCGACCGAGCGTGTGAGCGAAAGCCTGATTGCGCACGACTCGCGAAGCGACGTGCAGAAGGCCTACGAGCGTACGCGCTTCTTCGAGGAACGCGCGCCGCTGATGCAGAAATGGGCTGACCATCTCGCGAAGCCGTACGACGCGATGACGAAGGTCGTGCGGATGCGCGCAGCATAACATCTCGTTACAAAAAAATAAGGCGTATTAGGATGTATTAGGATGTCTTACGATGTCCTTTGATGTCCTTTGATGTCTTTGGGTGTCTTTTGGAACCACAGAGGACATTTGAATTTTGAGAAAGGATGGCTCATTCTGGTTTTTCTTCCAGGAGACGTGAGCCATGAACGAACAAGCCATCGAAACACCGGTCAGGCGCGGCCCGGGTCGTCCACGCAAGATCCGTACTGAACCGGTAGCACTAGAGTTGCAGCGGCAACCGCAGCCTTCGGGCGTGGTTCCGCTCGTCACGGATCGCAGGGGCGTGGCGCGCATGATCGGCAAGTCGATCAGTTCCATAAAACGTCTCGAACGCAACGATCCGGAATGGCCGAAGCCGTTCGCTATTGGCGGTCACGAGCACAACTACCTGATTGCCGATATCGAGATGTACCTGACGATCAAGGCCCGCGGCGCACAGGATTCGCGCACTTCCGCATCGTGAGGTGCCGTCATGTCCAGCCCAGAAGAAAAGGCCCGCGGCGCGAGCGCAGCGGGCGAAATGGACTATGACGAAAAACGCGCCAATGGTAGTCCGCGCTTCGCAATGTCGCAAGCCATGCGGAGGCCGTCGTGAGCGAGCCGACTGCAAGGGAAATCGAGGCTGCGCGCGCGCGGTTCTTCAAGCATGTCCAGCCCGACGACAGCCCACTGCCGACGAAGAACGGCAATCTGGACCCGCAGCCTGCGCCGCTGCGCGTGATCCACGCCGACGATCTGGATAAGGATGTGCAGGGTCCGCCGCAGGTGATCGAGGATCTGATCTGCATGGGCGAGGTGTGCGACTTCTATGGGCCGTCGCACTCGGGCAAGACCACGGTGGCCGTGCATATGGCGGTGTGCGCCGCACTCGGGCTGCCGTTCCTCGGCAGGCGTACGCGCCTCGGCGGCTCGGTCGTCTATATCGCTTCTGAAGCATGGGCCAACGTCGCGATGCACGTACAGGGCGCGAAGCTCGCGCTCGGAGTGGATCACGTGCCGCTCGCAATCGTGCGCGAGCCGGTCGACCTGTTCGACGGGCTGGCCGATGTGGCGCGCGTGGTCGATGCCGTCAAGACATTCGGCGCGCGCGCCGGGACAGTGAAGATGGTCATGGTTGATACGCTCGCGCGCTCGTGCGGCGACGGCGACGAGAATTCGACGCGCGACATGGGCATCGTGATGCGCAACCTCACGACCATTGCGGAGGCAACCAACGCGGCGGTGGTGGTCGTGCATCACACGGGCAAGGACAGCACGCGCGGCGCGCGCGGCTCGTCGGTCATCTACTCGAACGCTGACGCCGAGATCGTCTGCGAGCACGACGAACGGCTCGACATTCGCACGCTGACCGTGAACAAGCAGCGCAACCTCGGCACGAGCGGCATGAAGCTCGCCGCGCGCTTCCAGCGTGTCGAACTTGGTGTCGACGAGTGGGGCAAGCCGCAGACCGTGAGCGTGGCGGTCGATGCCGAGGTGCCGGAGGAACCCGAGCCAGAGCGTGGGCCGCGCCTGACATCGAGCGCGACCAATGCGCTCGCGGTGTTCGACGAGCTGCTCACGGAACGCGGCGAGCCGCTGGCCATCACGAGTATCACGCCACCCGGCCGGAAAGGTGTGCGGGTCGATGACTGGCGACAACGCTACTTCTACAAGTTCCGGCCCGAGCCGTCCGACGACGCCAGGCAGGTCGCGCGCAATCACGACGCCAAGCGCAAGGAGTTCAGCCGTGCGCGCGACCTGCTGGTGGCCGCAAGGCTCATCGGCACAAGCGGGGAATGGGCATGGCGTACATGACTGTTCTCTTCGAATGTCCACCCACCCCGGACGGACCGGACAGACAGGACACTCCTTAAGGAGTGTGTCCTGTCCTGTCCGGTGTCCGGTGTCTGGAATGGGTCGCGGACATATCGGACGGACACGGACATTTGTCCAGTTCTGTCCGGTTTGTCCAATTTCTTTTTAAACGAAAGGAGAGCCGTTATGACCGGCCATCTCGTCGACTTCACACAGGTGCAGCGTGACGCGCTAGACCTGCTCGCGCAGACGTTCCGGGAGCACTGGCGCACGCCGCTGGAGCAGGTGCATCTGGCGGACTGCGCACGAGTCTCGCTCGCCTTGTTTGACGCGACGTCCATGGTCATCCACGACGACGCGCTGCGTCTGGAACTCGCGCGACGCACCTATACGGTGCTGATGCACGACGGCGGCGGCATCAGGCCGGCCAGCGAGGAACCGGTCGCGCTGCGCGCGTATCACGATCCCGGCGCGCAGAAGCGCTGGTCGCACGAGGTCATCCTGTGGCTGGGCGACCTGATCGGTCACCTGCAGGACGAGGCGACGCGCTCCGGCGCCGTGCAGTGATTGACCTTGCCCCGCCCGTCGCGCGATAGTTGGCAGCACGAGGCAACCAGCGGAGCGGGCGGCGATGGACGAAGCGATACGGTTTTACGCGGGCGCAATGCGCACGAGTGCCGAGACGCTCCAGCTCGTGTGCCAGTCGCTCGATGACGAAACGACGGCTGCCATTAGCAATGCGCTTCGAAGCGGCTACAGGCTCGTGATGCTATCCGACCCGACCGGCATCGCGATCGTACTGTTCAACGCGCGCACCGGGCAGATTGGCCAGCTGGTAGCGAGCATCGATGGGCGCTCGGGCCGCGAACGGATCTATCCGTTGCGGCGCGCGCCCCAAGCCAACGGGAAAACTGCCGTGCCGGCGCGCGCGTGATGCGATGACGCCCGGTGTTGAAGTCAGGCGCTGGCCGCGCCTGCGCTGCGAGCGTGACGCCCGACCGAGCGAACGTCCGAAACGTGCCGCTGAAAGAGGAACACGAAAGGAGGCCACCATGGACATGGGGCCAGTCAAACAGGCATTCGACGAAACGGTCGCACCGCTGCGCGAGCGCATCAAGGCCGCAGAGACGAACATCATCGATTTAGGCCAGAAGGTCGCGGGCGGCCGCGAATGGCGCGGCAGCGGAAGTGGCGGCGAGAGCCTTGGCGCACTGGTTGTCAAATCCGACATGCTGGAGCGCTGGAAGTCGGGCGACAGCCGCGTCGTGCGCACCGAGGTGCCGCTCGATCTGAAGGCCGCGATCCTCTCGAACGTCGGCGATGCGGCCGGCGGCTTCCCGGTGATGCCCGACTTTCAGGTCGCACCGTCGCTCGCAGTGCCACGCTTCTGGCGCGCGCTTTGGAGTCGCCCGACCTCGAGCAATGCGATCGAGACGGTGACCGCGACGCCCGGTGGCGCGACGGGTGCGGATGCAGTCAGCGAAGGTGCTCTGAAGCCTGAGGCCGGTCTGAGCTATGGACCGTCGACCGTGCCCGTCAGCACGATCGCATACTGGGCGCTGTGCTCAAAGCAGCTGATGGACGATAGCGCCGCGTTCGCGATGTACCTGGACGGCGAGATGCGCAACGGGCTCGATGCGAAGATCGACGGCGAGGTAATCAACGGCTCGGGCGTCGCACCGCACATGGAGGGACTCGTCGGCGCGTCCACGCCGTGGGTGCCGGCGGCCGGTTCGATCGGCTTCGACCAGTTGATCAGCGCGGTGGTCATGCTGCGTGCGAACGGCGCGAGCAAGGTCGTGATCGGCACGAGCATCGCGGACTATCTGGCGACGATGCTGGTGAAGACCTCGACCGGCGAGTATGTGATCTCGCCGGGGGCGAACCTGCTGGCGATGATCGGCGCGGTGATCGTGCCGTGCTCGGCGGTGCCGGCGGGCAACTTTACGGCGGTCGGCACACCGGAAGGTTGCTACATCGCATTGCGTAACGACATCGTTGTTGAGGTCTCGCGCGAGGACAGCGACAACTTCCGCAAGAACCTCGTCACGACGCTCGTCGAGGCCCGCTTGGCGCTGGTCGTGCAACGTCCCTCGCTGTGCCTGTACGGCCCGCTCGTACCGGCAGTCGCGCCACCGCTCGCCGCTAAAGCGAAGGCTTGAGTAAAGTCTTGCGCGCGCCGTCTACTCCTGCAGCACGCACCCGCCGTTGCGCGGCCGGCACAGAAAGCCGCGTGTCATGTCCTTCGTCGCCCCGCCCTCGGCGGGGCTTTTTCATGTCCGCTCAATTTTGAGCCGACGTTCGACGGTGCGCCCGGATCGCTGGAACGCTTCGTTGCACGTACGTGGCTGCTCGACCCCCAGGGTCTGAAATGCGTTTCTGGAAAAAAAACAGGACGGGGGGTGCTGGCCAGAACCCATCCAAGGTTTCGATGCACCCTCGCCATCGGGCGATGGCGAAAGCCCGCCTCGGCACAAAATTCACGCGGCTCCCTGCTGTCGGAAGCGCTCAACCTGTTCCTCAATTGCCTGATTGGGATCTTGGGGGATTATGTTTACCGGTATGACGATCTCGCAGTCTACTGGCTCCAGACCGGCGATCACCAATTCCGCCCTGCCATTTCCGAGTACGTTATAAAAGTACGTCGCATACGCGCGGACGTCAGCTTCGTTGGGTTGGATTTGTGGCGATTGATATAGCCCACCTTCCTCCAGCTGCGTATGCACCCTGCCGTGACGAAAATCCAGTACGAACGGAAGCCCTATTGTCGCGCGCTCGTTGACAAGCACAACGCGGATAGCACCGGCGCCAACTGCGTCAACGCGCATCGTCATTGCTTCAAGACCCGGAATGGGTCCGTCGGGCCAAAGACCAATGGATACATGGTGGCCATCCAGCTGATCAACTGTTTGCGGCACTTCGCCGGCTTGCAGCTGGGCCAACGTTGCAGCGTCAATAAGCTCGCGCCACGGCGCCAGCCTATTTCGCTTGGCGTAAGTCTCACTGTCGTTCTCGATATGTAGCTCGTTACCGATGTAATAGCGCGCGAGCGCCTCCATGATGCAAAGGTCGCTTGACAGGCGGCGTCGATCGGCCGGTATATCGGGATCAACGATCTCCCCGTTGAGACTTGCATGTGCGACAGCACAACGTCCACTTTCAAAGAGATGATCACCGACATCCAGTCCGCTCGCGCGAAGCTCTGCAATTCGGGCCACGGCTCTCTCGTCGGTCAGGTTGTCCAGATTCGCGTTAATCCATTGGCCCTTGGCTCGACCATTAGCGAACTGCGACTCGATGACCTTGTGAAAGCTCAGAAAAGAGTAGTTGTCGTGGACGTGCCGAAGGCGGCTGCCTTCGCGATAGAACGCCAATGCTTTGCGAGCAAGTTCATCGTGAACAATCGGCATATGGTTGCAATTAAAGTTCTTTGCATTCATCGTGCCGATGCTTGAATAGACGTTACGCGGATCGCCATACAGGACCGGATGCGAGCCGTAGGTATATCCGCTTACGTCCACAAAGCCGCCTCTATACCACCCGAGAATAGAGGTGAACCGATACACCTTTGCGAGGGCATCGTCGACGTTGCCCCTGTCGCACGCGATTGTGATACCCGGAGGGGACGGCTGCTCATTCCGCTTCGAGCCCCGCAGAATATAGTCGTCACCATCATAGGTGACCCAAACGTCGCTTGGCGGCCACGGAATCGAAGTGGCGACACCGGCCGTCAGCCAGCCGAGGCGGCTCCGAAGCTTTTTATCGACCGCATCTCCGACATAGTGCGGAACGTAGGGACCTGCCATAGTCACCCCCTTCATTTGTCGAGGTACCGAAGAGTATAGGGGGATCGCCAGAGCGCAGGCGCCAAGATTTGAAAACCGCCAGCAGGCGCGCAAATCGGGCCGCGGCGACGATGGCGCACGCGTGACGTACGAACACGAAAGGGCACGCGCGCGAGACGCCAGACGAGCGTGCGATGGTCGACAGGCAACCGGACGCCGTCGCTCGCCATCGGCTCCCCAAAACTGGGGAGATGTCGGACCAGATCTGGACTCACGTTCTGGCGAGACGCGCGTCTGCTATCAGCGGGGTTCGCGGTAGTGCAGGTTGCACAACGATCTGTGTACAGGCTGACTCTGCCGTTTCGCCCCCCATATACAAGGCAATCTGGTGGGCAAAACTGCTATACGCAATTGCAACGATTCCAATGATGATGCCGTAGATAGCGAAATCGAGCCCGCCCGTTGCGGTCTCTCGCAGCGCAGAACGCAGCGTATGATCCTCTTCTGCGCGCTTCGTTCGCTCGGCTTCCAGTTCGGAAGCGTATTTCTGGAACCGTTCCTCGGCCTCGTCGTGATGACGGGTGAGAGTCGCGCTGAGCGCCTGATAGTTCTTTTCGAGCGCATCGAGGCGTGACATCACGTCGGGAGGCTCTGCGGGAACCACTGTACCAATCGCTGACATCTTTCCGAGACTTGCAGTGGCATGCGCTGTACCAAGGACGATGTTCACGTCACTACGCGGGACTTCACGCATCGCTCGGGCGATATGTCCGGATAGCGATGGAAGATTGAACTGCTTTCGGGTCGACCATACACCTCGCCCTACAAAGGCCAATCCCAGCCATTGCAACCATGCGCCTGCAGCACTTATCGAGGGCTCGGACCAGTGACGGTCGTATAGGAAAACCAGCGAAACCACTACCGGAGCAAATGAGCAAACGGGAAGTCTGAGCCAGTATCGCCATGTCCATGAGCCCCAGCGCCTAAGCCAGCCGTTCCACCGGTTGCTACGTCCCGCCTGCTGTACCGCCATTGGTCACCCCGCCGTTGTTGGTCGAGCGAGTATATCGGCAAAGCTGATCCGTTCCGGCGGGATGGTCGCCGACCGGTCGACCGGCGGCAGGCCAGAACCGCCAGCGGCGCGCCAGATCAAGCGCTGACGACCCTGGCGACGGTCTGCCTATGCGCGAGTAGCGGCGAGCGGCCGCGAAGCCGCCGGCGAGCCGTTTTTCAGAAGTTCAATCGTTGCGCGCGCATCGGCTGTTCGCAAACTCAGACGTTTCTTAAAAGTTTTGAGATCTGCCGGCGGATCGTTCGTGACGGCCGCTCGACGGTCGATCGCAAAAACACGCAGCGGGCGCGAAATCCGGTCCGTGGTGACGCTGGCGGCGACCGGTCTATACCGACGCAGCGATCGTGCGCGCGAACGTCTTCTGCGAAATTTAAAAAATTCGGCGCGAAGCCAAAATTGGAAAAATATTGGTGGGGGTGCTGGCGGGGGTACAGATGGCGAATTTCGCTGAAAACCAAGGTGGGCGTGGCTTTGCGGCCTTCGATGCGCTTTGCAGCGGCAAAGAAAAGTAGGCAAAAGAAAGCCGCTCAAACCGCTAGCGCCTGCCACAGTTCACCTCGCGCCATGAATGGTGAATGGCTCCGGAGCGTCTGTCACCTCGCACCACCAAAGCTAGTGACAAGGCGCTCATTCATCCCGCTGCTCGCTACGCGCGCTGCGGTTGGGCCTGCAAGGGAAACCAGGGGGCATTGTCAGCCTTGGCGAGAATGCACGCGCACCAATGGTTTTTGGTTATGCCCTTCGGCGCGCGAAGCGCCGCCGGAAGGATGAGCGCCTTGTCACTACCTTTGAAGGTGCGAGGTGACAGACGCTCCGGAGCCATTCACCATTTACGGCGAGATGTGAACTGTGGCAGGCGCTAGCGGTTTGAGCGGCTTTCTTTTGCCTACTTTTCTTTGCCGCTGGCAAAGAAAAGTAGGTGCCGCCCCGCACAGGGGCAACGCCTGCATACCGACGCGAACACAAGGCAACCCCAAAGCAACCCCAAAGCGCTCAACTCACAGACGGTTTTCTGCTAGCCCCTGCGTACCACCAACACCCTCGCCGCAAGGCAAAGACATATCGCCAGCGCCCGCCGCCTCCCCAAACTCAACCTCAACCTCACCATTCAAAACCGCCCGCGCCCGCTCGACATCCATCGCACCTTCCCACCTTGCGACCACAATCGTCGCAACGCCATTCCCAATCAGATTCGTCACAGCACGAGCTTCATTGAGAAAGCGATCGACCCCCAACAACAGCACGAGCCCGGAAACCGGAATTTTATGCATCGAAGCAAGCGTCGCCGCGAGTGCAACAAACCCCGCTCCCGCCACCCCGGCAGACCCCTTCGAAGTCAGCAGCAAAACGCTCAGCACGACAAGCTGATCGAGCAGCGAGAGATGAATGTTCATCGCCTGCGCCACGAAGAGGGCCGCCATCGTGAGATAAATCGCCGTGCCGTCCGCGTTGAACGTATAGCCGGTCGGCAACACCATGCCGACAACCGGACGGGAACAGCCGAGGTTCTCCATCTTGACGAGCATCTGCGGCAGCACGGCCTCGGTCGACGCCGTGCCGAACGTGATCAGGATTTCGTCCCGGATATAGCGAAGATACTTCCACAGCGAAAAGCCGCAAACGCGCATGACGAGCCCGAGCACCACCACGACAAAGAATATCGACGTCACGTACAGACAAAGCATCAACTCGCCAAACGACGCCAGCGTGCCGAGCCCGTACTTCGCGATGGTGAACGCCATGCCGCCAAACGCGCCCACGGGCGCGACATACATGACGATCCGCACAACGCCAAACATGCCCTGCAAGAACATGTCGAGCATATCGACGAGCGGTGCGGTGCGCGGGCCGAGCTTCGCCAGCGCAATGGCAAACAGCACCGAGAAAAAGATGATCGGCAGAATTTCGCCGTTCGCGAACGCGCCGACGATGCTGTTCGGCACGATGCTCATGAGGAACCCGAGCGCCGTGTGGTCATGCGCCGCGTGCGCGTAGCTGGCGATCGCCGAGCTATCGAGGTGCGCCGGATCGATGTTCATGCCGCTGCCCGGCTTGATCACGTTCACGACGACGAGGCCCACGAGAAGCGCGATGGTCGAAGCCACTTCGAAGTAGAGCAGCGCCTTCACGCCTACGCGGCCCGCCTCGTGCAGATCGTTCATCCGGGCAATGCCCACGACGACCGAAGCGAAGATGATCGGCGCGAGCGCCATGCGGATCAGCTTGATGAAGAGGTCGCCAAGCGGTTTCAGATCGGCTCCGATATCCGGATAGAAGTGGCCGACAAGAATGCCCGCCAGGATACCGATCAAGACCTGTATGTAGAGCTTCGAAAGATACTTTTTGAGTTTCGAGGGCCGCATGTCTGTCTCCTGAGCATGGCGCCATCCAGGTGATTTCGGGCGACCGCCAACCGCCATGCGTGCAGCGGTTGTGTTTCCGGTCGCGCTTTACTGTTCGCTTCGGCGTCAGGCCGCGAGCTTCTGCATTTGCGCAAACAGGTCGGCCTTGCCCTCAAAGCCGATGCCAGGCAGGTCGGGCATCGTGATGTAGCCGTTGTCGACCTTCACGCCATCGGGGAAGCCGCCATAAGGCTGGAACAGATCGGGGTACGACTCGTTGCCGCCAAGCCCGAGGCCCGCCGCGATGTTGAGCGACATCTGATGGCCGCCGTGCGGAATGCAGCGGCTCGCGGACCAGCCGTGCTGATGCAGCATCTCCAGCGTGCGCAAATATTCGACGAGGCCATAGCTCAGCGCGCAGTCGAACTGCAGCCAGTCGCGGTCGGGACGCATGCCGCCGTAGCGGATGAGGTTGCGCGCGTCCTGCATCGAGAACAGATCCTCGCCGGTTGCCATCGGCTTGTCGTAGTAGTTGCGCAGCGTCGCCTGCAATTCGAAGTCGAGCGGGTCGCCCGGCTCCTCGTACCAGAACAGGTCGTATTGCGAGAGCGCTTTCGCGTACTGGATCGCGGTGTCCAGATCGAAACGGCCGTTGGCGTCGACGGCAAGCTTCTGGCCGTCGCCCAGCACGCTCAGAATCGAATCGATGCGGCGCAGGTCCTCGTCGAGCGACGCGCCGCCAATCTTCTTCTTCACGACCGTGTAGCCGCGGTCGATATAGCTGCGCATTTCGTCCTTGAGCTTGTTGTGGTCCTGGCCCGGGTAGTAGTAGCCGCCCGCCGCATACACGAAGATCTTGCGGTCGGGCTGGCCGTTGCCGTAGCGCTCGGCGAGCAACTGGAACAGCGGCTTGCCTTCGATCTTCGCCACAACGTCCCACACCGCCATGTCGATCGTGCCGATCGCAACCGAGCGCTCGCCGTGCCCGCCTGGCTTCTCGTTGGTGAACATCGTCGCCCAGATCTTGTGCGGGTCGAGGTTGTCGCCGGCGTCGTTCACGAGCGAGGCGGGATCGGCTTCGAGAATGCGCGGGATGAAGCGCTCGCGCATCAGCGTGCCCTGGCCATAGCGGCCATTCGAGTTGAAGCCATAGCCGATGACGGGCTTGCCGTCGCGGATCACGTCGGTGACCACGGCGACGAGGCTGAGCGTCATCTTGCTGAAGTCGATATAGGCGTTGCGGATCGAGGAACTGATCGGCACGGTTTTTTCGCGGATTTCAACGATTCTCACGGGTGTCTCCTGGTGGCACGGCCAGCATGCGCGGTCGTTCTCGCGGTCGTTCGCGGTGAGCTGGCTGTGGGAGACGCTAGGTTATGCGCCCGGATCGGTACTATGATTCACTTGTTTTCACATCTTTATTAACTTGCGGTGAAGAATGACCTGACCTCCTACCTGGAATTTTTCGTCCTGCTCGGACGTTACGGAAACCTTTCAAGCGTTGCGCGGGACATGGACATCACGCCGCCGGCGGCGACCAAGCGGCTCGCGCAGCTCGAGGCGCGCCTGGGCGTGCGGCTCGTCAACCGGACCACCCGTAGCGTGAGCCTGACCGCCGAAGGCGAGACCTTTCTCCACTACGCGACGCGCATTCTTGCCGAAGTGAAGGAAATGGAAGATGTGGTGTCGTCGAGCCGCTCCGTCACGCGCGGCCTGTTGCGTGTGAACGCGACGCTCGGCTTCGGGCGCACGACGATCGCGCCGCTCGTTTCGGAGTTTGCGAGGCGGCATCCCCACGTCGAAGTGCAGCTCGATGTCACCGACCGGCCGATCGACCTCGTCGAAAGCGGCGTGGATCTGGCGATCCGTTTTGGCGAGCTGCCCGACAAGCGGCTCATTGCGCGGCGCATCATGACGAACCGCCGTTTGCTGTGCGCGTCGCCGCGTTATCTGGAGACACAGGGCACGCCCGCAACGCTCGGCGATCTCGCCAATCACCAGTGCATCGTGCATCGACAGAACGACAACGCCTACGGCATATGGCGCCTGGAGCGCAGTGGCGAGGCGCATTCGGTGAAGGTGCACGGCATGCTGTCGAGCAACGACGGCGATATCGTGCTTGGCTGGGCGCTCGACGGGCACGGCATTCTGCTGCGCTCGGAGTGGGACCTCGCGAAGTATCTGGAGAGCGGGCGGCTACGCGTCGTGCTGCCTGAGTTCGTGCAGCCGCTTGCCGATTTGTTCGTGTATTACCCGAACAGGCGCAATCAATCGGCGCGTGCGCGTGCGTTCATCGATTTTCTGGCGGAGCGGTTCAATCGGCAGACTGCGGTCGCCGCGCCCGCGCAATCGGGCGCGTGAAGCCCCTTTTTTGTCTCCCCCACCGTAGACAATCCATCCGGCTGGAAAGGAAGCGGTGGTCATTACAGCCAGCCAATGTTTGCGGTAACGTGCGCGTTTGCAGAGGCTGGAATGACGCCACGAACAGGAGAGAGACAGATGACAAAGCGAGTGATAGTGACCGGCGGCAGCGGCCTTGCCGGCAAATGGGTGGTCGAGAACCTGGTAGCGCACGGTTACGAAGTGTTGAATCTGGACCGTGTGCCCATGCCGAAGCGCACCGCGCGCACGCTGATCACGGACATCACCGACGCGGGCCAGGTTTTCAATGCGATCGCATCGACCACGGCGCCGGTGGAATTCGCCGACGACCTGGAGCCGAAACCGATCGACGCGATCGTTCATTTCGCGGCGATTCCCCGCATCATGTTGACGACCGATAACGAGGTCTACCGCATCAACGTGATGGGGACCTACAACATCCTCGACGCCGCTGCGAAGCTGGGGGTCCGCAAGGTGATCCTGGCCTCGAGCGAGACGACTTACGGCGTGGTGTTCGCGCACCGGCATCGCGATCCCGCGTACTTTCCGCTCGACGAGAACTATCCGGTGGACCCGATGGACAGCTACGCCACCTCGAAAGTGGTCAACGAAGTGACCGCGAAGGCGTTCCAGGCGCGCACCGGGTCGGACATCTACTGTTTTCGCATCGGCAACGTGCTCGATCCCGAGGACTACGCGAAATTCTCCACGTGGCTCAAGGACCCCGCGCTGCGCAAGCGCATTGCGTGGAGCTATATCGACGGGCGAGACCTCGCCAACGCGTGCCGCCTCGCCATCGAAACGGACGGCCTCGGCTTCGAGATCATGAATGTCGCGGCGGACGACGTGTCGTCCGACTTGCCGACCCAGACGCTGCTGGATCGCTACTATCCGGGCGTGCCGGTCAAGAAGGCCCTCGGCGAGTTCGAGACGCTGCTCAGCAACGAGAAGCTCAAACGGCTATTGGGCTGGCAACAGCAGCACTACTGGCGCGACGAGGCGAAACGCTTCAATCCGTAAGCGCTGCATACGCGCGGGGCCAGCGTGCGCTGGCCCCGTTCACGACATCGACGCTCCCGGCGTCAGGTCGCCAGCTTGAGCGCCTGCGAGAAGTCCGCGATCAGGTCGTCGATATCCTCGATGCCCGCCGAAAGCCGCAGCATGCCGTCGGAGATGCCCATCGCCTTGCGCGTTTGCGCCCCGGCTTCGAAAAAGATCGTCGGCGCGACGGGAATGATGAGCGTGCGCGTGTCGCCGAGGCCGGTCGCCTTGATCGGCAGTTCGAGCGCGTTGACGACGTCGATCATGCGCTCCACGTTGAGCAGTTCGAACGAGAGCAGCCACGACGCGCCCTTGAAGAGCGCCTGTGCGACCTCGTATTGCGGATGGCTCTTCAAGCCCGGATAGAACACCTTGCCAATGGCGGCATGGCCTTCGAGAAACTGCGCGAGTGCGAGCGCATTGTCGCTGCTTTGCTTCACGCGCAGGGCGAGCGTTTCCGCGCCCATCGCGATGGCGTGCGCCTGCTCGGACGACAACGATGCCCCCATGTCCCGCAGGCCCTTCTTGCGGATCTGCAGGAGCCCCTGATCTTTCGCCGCCGAACGCCGGTAGTCGTCGGCGATGTTCGGGTACGCGCTCCAGTCGAACAGGCCCGTATCGGTCACCGCGCCGCCGAGCGCGGCGCCATGGCCCGCGATGGTCTTCGTCAACGAGTTGATGACGAGGCTCGCGCCGACCGCCTTCGGCTGGAACAAGGCGGGCGAGGTAATCGTGTTGTCGACGACGTAGACAATGCCGCGCTCGCGGCACAGCTCGCCGATGCCTTGCAGGTCGGGAATCTGCGTGCCCGGATTCGCGATGGTTTCGACGAACACCATGCGCGTATTCGGCTGGATGGCGTTCTTCACGTTTTCGGCGTCGCAGGCGTCGACGGTCGTGACTTCCACGCCGAGCGTGCGCAATGTGCCGAACAGGCTGTTGGTATTGCCGAACACATAGCGGCTCGACACGAGATGATCGCCCGCGCGCAGCAGCGTGAGGAAGGTCGCCGTGATCGCGGCCATGCCGGTGCTGAAGCAGACCGTGCCGGTGCCGCCTTCCAGGCTCGTGATCTTGCGCTCGAGCGCGGCGGTCGTGGGGGTGCCTTGCCGCGCGTAGTTGAAACCGCCTTTCTTCGTACCCTGAAACACGCCGATCAGGTCCTCGACGCGCTCGAAACCATATTGCACGGACGTATGAATCGGCTGGCGCACGCCGCCGTGCTCGGTGCCCGCGATCCTGTCGCCGTGAACGATGCCAGTGGTGAAGCCTTGCTTGCTCATTCTTACTCCGTTTCTCAAGTCGATTGCGTTTGGCACATTATCGCCTGTAACGCGTGTCGCCGGCACCCACGCGCACCGGGCCCATCCGGCGCGCGCTAACGCAGTTCGGACTCCGACGGTTCCAGCACGCTGCGCAGCTTGCCGAGCAGCCAGTTGACGAACGCGTTGTTGTGCCGATAGTGATTCCAGGTGGGAATCTGGCGGGCGCCCAGAATGCGTTTGAACTCATAGGACGTCGCGCCCAGCTCGATTTCCTCGAAGCCTTCCCGAATGCCGAATTCGACCGTGCGAATGAACATGGCGAAATACAAGCCGTATTGCTGGCTCTTGTCGTAGTCGAGCCCGATATAGCGGTTGACGAGGTGCCGTCCCTTGCCGATCAACTGGGTGAAGCCAATCAGCTCGTCGTCGAGAAAGTACAGCAGATAATGGCTAAGGCTGCGGGTATTGGCGAAATACTCCGGCGTGAGCTTCTCGAACTTCAACTCGGCCTTTTGCCAGGTGTTCAGATAGAGCGCATACACGCTGGCGACGAGGTGATCGGGCAGCCCCGCGCATTCTTCATAGCGCAGCGCGGCGGCTTTCTTCAGTTTGCGCTTGAGCAGGTTCCTGCGGTCGCTCTTCATGGCCAGGTAGTAGTCCGGGCCGATCGACAGCACGGGCACCGGCAGGCCTTTTGCGGCCACGAAGCCGCGCAGCGGCAAGTCCTCGGCGAAACCCTTGTACGCGAGCAGGCTCCCTTTCTTCGCAAGCGCGGTGCTGATGGCCGCGAGCGTCTCCTGCGAGACTTCGCCCTGGATGCGGCCGGCATCGACAGTCGGATGCCCGATGCAGGCCAGCTTGAAGCGGATCCAGCTCAAGCTGCGCTTCAGCCAGCCGCTGGGAAGCAGGGTGTTGAGCCGGAAATCCATCACGAAGTAGGGCGCCACGGTAACGAGCGCGCTGTCCCGGTACACGGCGAAATAACCGAAGCTGAAATCATCCAGCCGGGCCGTCTGAAAGGCCTCGTAAAACTCCGCACCCTCCGGCTCGTCGCGCAGAAACCCCTCCGGCGGAGCGGCCAGATCCTCGATGTGCAGCATGGATTGCGGTCCCATTTTTCTGATTGCTTTGTCGACTGCCCGATGTCGGGCACCGATTGTCGGCGATCTGCGCTTCGTTGTCGATTGGCATCGCCGCGCTCGCGGGAGGCGTCACAGCTGCGAATCGAGCAGGGCAGCCGCGTGTTCGAGCAGCTTTTCCCTGAACGACCGGCGGCGCCAGTCCTCAAGCGTGATGCGTTTGGCGAGGGCGACATCGGCATCGAAAATGGCCGTCTGCTGGCGCGCGAAATCGCGGTCGTAGATGTTGAGATTGGCCTCGTCGTTGAGCTTGAACGAGCGGCTGTCGAAGTTGGTCGAGCCGACCGACACCAGGTATTCGTCGACGACGATCAGCTTGCAGTGGAACATGGTCGGCTGATACTCGTACATCTCCACGCCGGCCGCGAGCAGGTCGCCCCAGCACGCGCGCGACGCCTCGCGCACCGTGTGGGTGTCGATGCGCTTGCCGGGCGTGATGACGCGCACCTTCACGCCGCGCTTCACCGCCTCGACGATCGCGTTGATTGTCAGCTTGTCCGGCACGAAGTACGCCGTCGACAAATGGATGGAGCGCGCCGCGGCGGTGATCGCCATGAGGTACATCAGCTCCATGTCGTCGCTGCCGCCCGAGGGCGAGCTGCTGAACACGTGCGCGAGGCCGTTGCCCGCGGCGTCGATCGCGGGAAAGTACTGCGGGCCGTGCAGCACATTGCCCGTCGACTTGACCCAGTTGTCCATGAAGACCGCCTGCATTTGTCCGACCGCCGGGCCTTCGATGCGAAAGTGCGTGTCGCGCCAATGCTTTTCGTCCTGCGCGTGCCCGGTCCATTCGTCGGCGATACCCACGCCCCCCGTAAAACCGACGCGTCCATCGATCACGAGCAACTTGCGGTGCGTGCGGTCGTTCATGCGGCCGAGGCCGGTCCAGTGGGGCTTGTGATACAGCACGAGCTGGGCGCCCGCCTCGCGCAGCATCCGTTGATAACGCTTGTCCATCTTCGACGAGCCAACCCAGTCGAGCAGCACATGCACGGCGATACCCGCGCGCGCCTTGTCGGACAGCGCACGCGCGATTTCCTCGCCAATCGCGCCGGACCAGTAGATGAAGGTCTCGAAGGTGATGGTGTGCTGGGCCGAGCGGATGCCCGCCAGCATCGACGGAAAGATTTCGTCGCCGTTCACGAGCGCGTCGAAGCGGTTGCCTCCCACGACGGGCGGCCCGAGCAGCAGCCCCATCGAGCGGATGAACTGCGGACTCTCGCTCGCGTAAAGCCGGTTGATCTTGTGCTCGATCTTCTTTTCGCCGCTCGTGAGGTTCGCAATCACCAGGATGACGACGAGCGTCACCGCGACCGTCACGACAATGAGGGCAATGGTCGACATGCGTGGGCCTCGCCTCGCGGATGGGAACGATGCCCTGCTGTAGCACATTGCATGCGCAAGCAGCGCCGGGCGATCAATCGGGCTCGTCAGCCCCGGCCATGGGGTCCAGATTCGCCTGCAATTTCATGATGACGCGGTGCAAGGTCTTGATTTCGTTGACGGTCACGCCCTCGGAGAGGCGGCTGACCCAGGGGGCCTGAAGACGCATGGCCGCTTCGAAGGCTTGCCGGCCCTCGTCGGTCAAAACGACAAGCTGCGCGCGGCGGTGGTGGGGGTTGGCCTCGAAGCGGACCAGACCGTCGTTGGCGAGGTCGTTCACGATTCGTTGCACGTTTTGCCGGTTGGCTCCCAGATCCCGGGCGATCCAGGCCACTGGCTGCGGCCGCTCCGCGGCACTGATGGCGCCAAGCATTTGCCAGCGTGCGCTCGTGAGCCCGAGGCCCTCGACCAGGCGGTCGCCCGAGGTGAGCAGTCCGCTATTGAGCCGGAAGAGATCGAGCATGATGCTCGACAGGAGTTCGCCGGCCGGTGTTCTCGCAGGTTCGCGCATATGTCACCCTATTTCTAAATTGACATCATCATGTCAATTTACTATAAATTGGCCATGACCGGTTGACATCATGCTTTTAGAATCTGGAGTGCACCATGCTGCAATTGCGACCGCTTGATCCTTCCTTCCCGATCGAGCGTCAACTTGCCGTTGACGCCGAGCCCGTTGTGCTCGTGAACGTTTTCACACTGGATCTGGCCGATGAGGCGAAGTTTCTCGAGGCCTGGCAGAACGACGCCGCGTTCATGAAGCAGCAACCCGGTTTTATTTCAACGCAACTCCATCGCGCGCTTGGAGAGCAGCCGGCTTATATGAATTACGCTGTCTGGGAATCCACGGCGCATTTTCGGGCGGCGTTCTCTCAGCCGGCGTTCCGGTCGAGTCTGGCCGCTTATCCTTCCTCGGTGATCGCGTCGCCGCATATCTTCCAGAAAGTTGCCGTGCCGGGCATTTGCGGGAGCTAGGCTTTTTTGCCGTCGTTGCGGCTCGATTTCAGGTCGCTGCCGGTTGCCGGCCCTCGGCCGCGTGGCGGCGAAGAGCGGGCAAATCGTGGAAAAACAAGGCCATGATCAATAGGTACCGGCGGCCAGAACCGTTGAGATCACGCCGGTCGCGCTGGCAACGAGCACGTAGTCGCCGGCTACGCCGACCCAATGGTAGCCGCGCGGGGGCGCTTTCAGGCCATGCTGATTCCAGTTTTCGACCACGAAAATCCGGTCACGGTATTCAGGCGGCAGGCGGTCGCCGCGATGCCAGTCGCGATGCGGAATCGCACCGACCGGACGGTTGGCTCTTTCGATCGACGTGGGCGGCGGGTTGCCAGGGCGGTGTTCAGGCTGCGATGCGAACGCGGTGCCTGTCGTTGCGAGCAGGGCGGCAATAATGAAGAATGTCGTGACTTTCGCTTTCATGGTGAATGCTCCAAATAGCGTTCAGGAAAAGAGGAAGTGAGATTAAATTTCCTTAGGAATGTTGATCACTCACTAACGGATTCACTTCCACCGGATTCGCTGGCGCGACGCTCCTCATCGGCGACGCGGTTCGACGTACGCTTCTTGACGAGGGATTCGCCGTGCGGGACAGAGGTCGGCGCTGGCAAGCGGGCCATAGCCATGAACGGCGCCATCATGAGGAGGCCGGCAATCGCGAACGAGGCGTTGAGTCGGTTGATGTACGAGTTCATGGTTTTCTCCCTGGCAATGAAGTAAAGGATGACTAAATTATCGATGGATTGACTCGAGGCTCGAGGGAAGCCGCGGGAAGACTGCGTCCGAATCCAAAGCTTGCACCAAGTTTACATTCCGTAAGATTTGCTTTCAAGCAATGGGAGCGAAGTTTTTGTGCGGCGTATCGCCTCACAAAATTAGAGCGCGAACACGGCGGCGGTGGCTGCCATAGCCGCAAGGCGAGCCGCGGCCGGGCGTGTCAGTCAGTGACGGCCAGCCTGCGTTGCACAGACCAGCCGGGGAACAGGCTCAGAGCGCGAGGACGCGAGCCTCGATGCGCGCGAGACGCTTGACGTGGCGCGGCGCGGGTACGAGATCGGCGCCCGAAAACAGCACCGGGGCGCCGTGCTGCGCGTCGAGTGCTTTGTCCCCGCAATCGTACGCGACGATTACCTGCTCGCCAACGGGCGTGTTGAACAGTTCATGCCACGAGAACGTCACGAAGTAGCCGTCATGGCCGACGGCGAGGAAGATCATGCGCTTGAAGTCGCCGTCCACGTCGTTGCGCAGTTCCGCGTGCGCGAGCAGGTCCGTCAGGCGTACGCCGCGATAGGGCGCGACCGTCCGGATGAAGCGCTGCGTCGTGTAGCAGCGCAGGTCGAACGCCGGGCCCGTCACGGCCGGATATTGCCGGAGCGCCTCGAGCGAGAGGGACAGCGGACGCACGAGGCTGCCCGTGAGCTGGAGCGGGGCTCTTTGCCCGGCGGTGTGGTCGATCGGGGCAGGGGCGGTCGCGATTTCCATGCATGAGTCTCCGGGCCGGCAATGTAGCATTCGCTATAGTCCCGCGTATATTACGCTCGCGATCGGCCGGAGTCAGCCTCGCGAGCAAGATGCCGGACATGCCGCGGCGGTTATGTCCCCCAAGGCGCGCGGCGTGCGCGTGAAATCAGGCGATGGCGCCCTCCCTGAGCCTGAACGCGGCCACGGTCTCGCGAAGCGCGTGCGCCTGCTCGGCCAGCGCATACGTCGCCGCCGATGCCTCCTCCACGAGCGCCGCGTTCTGCTGCGTGACCTCGTCCATTTGCGTGACGGCGATGTTCACCTGCTCGATGCCCGTCGACTGTTCGCGCGACGCCGTCGAAATGTCTTGCACGGTGCCGGAAACCCGCTGCACGGCTTCGACGATCTCGTCGATGATGTGGCCGGCGTCGGCCACCTGGGACGATCCGCTTTCGACGTGTTGTTTCGACTGCTCGATGAGCGCCTTGATCTCGCGCGCCGCGCTCGCGCTGCGCTGCGCGAGCGTGCGGACTTCGCCCGCGACAACGGCGAAACCGCGGCCTTGCTCGCCCGCGCGCGCCGCTTCGACGGCGGCGTTGAGCGCGAGAATATTGGTCTGGAACGCGATGCCGTCGATCAATCCGATGATCTCGCCGACCTTGCTCGAACTGTCCGCAATGGACTGCATCGTGCCGACCACGCCGCGCATCACCGTGCCGCCGCGCGCCGCAGTCTGCGCCGCTGTACCCGCAAGCGAGCTGACGTGCTCCGCATTCTGCGCGTTCATGCGTACGATCGACGTCAGCTCTTCCATGCTCGCGGCCGTTTCTTCGAGCGACGCCGCCTGCTCTTCGGTGCGCGAGGACAGATTCTGGTTGCCCGAGGCGATCTGTGCGCTCGCCGTTGCCACGCCTTCGGCGTTGGCGCGGACCTCGCTCACCACGCGCGCAAGGCTCGTCTGCATTCTCGCGAGCGCCGTGAGCAGTTCCGCGGTTTCGTCGTCGCCATGCGCATGCAGATCGGTCGACAGGTCGCCGTCGGCGACCTCTCGCGCAAAGTCCACGGCGCGGCCCAGCGGGCTCGTTACCGTGCGGCTGAACAGCACGCCGCCCGCCAGCGCGAGCAGGAACGCGACCACCATCAGCACGGCGCTCACGAGGGTGGCGTGCGCGGCCTGCACCGCGGCCTGTGCGGCCACTTGCGCATTGGCGGCGGCAATGGTCTGCGCGGCGCGGTCGAGCAGTTGGGCCGGCGCGCGATCGACGCCGGCGACCACGGTATCGCCCGCAACGGGATCGGCGCCCGCCGCCTTGAATGCCTCGAAGCCCTTGCGATACCCCTGGCCCATCGCCTCGTGCGCCTCGGCGAACTGCGCGACGAGCGAGCGCGCTTCGCCTTCGGGCAGCTTCGTTTCGAGCGCGGCGGCGAGATCGTTCACGGTGCGCTCGCGCTTCTGAAACGCGCTCCAGTAGCGATCGAGTTTCTGCGGGTCCTTGCCGCGCAGGAGTGTGTCTTTCCACTCCTGCACCTGCAGCTTGAACTCGACGAGCGTGGCCGACACCATGCGCTCGTTCGCGGCGGCGTCCTGCACGGTGGTGCCGTAGGTATCGATGGCCTGATTGAGCGTGTGGATGCCGTAGAACGCACCCGCCGACATGAGGGTGAGGGAGGCGGCGAAAGCGAGCGGAATTTTGCGGCTGAGTTTCATGGGGGGGCAAATGGCTGTAAATGCAAGGCGCATGACGCGCCGACCTCCTTATTACGGCTCGAGCCTGCCCTTCTTGAGTGTTTGTGCATTTCGCCGCCTTTCGTCATACGTAAGCGGTTGCAAGCACCTTGCGCGCGGGCGGCGCCGCGAACTATTCCTTACAAAAGCAGATCGGATGAAATAATAAGGTTTGCGAAATAACTGGCTGTCCAACGTGGCGAGATACGATTGAGGCGAGGGACGGTGAAGCGACGGACGCAGCGACACCCAGCTCCTGGCGCTTTCCAGTGCCTCGATCTGACCGGTCTGTGAATTGTGCCGATACACGAGGCCGCTCCGGCCACTGAGGTCGATGGCTTTTACCACGTCGCCCGAACGCTAACAGAACACCCGGCGTTTCGGTCATATTCCAGCTTGCCTGGCGCGCACACGTATCCGTTTTTATCGCGTTTGTGTCGGCGGTATATGCCGCTGGGCTGGGCGCGCGCGTTCACGCGCGGTTGATAGAATTGCGCACCGCGCAAGCAACCCCTCGATTCGAAGGAGCCAGTCTGAATGTCGCCGAACACGGATGCCGAATTTTTTCGCCTTCTCGCAAACAGCTATCGCCGCCTGTTGGGCATTGCGCTCGTGCCCGAAGGCATGAGCGACACCGAGGGCGCGGCCTGGCTCTACGAGCACGCGCCGTTCGGCTTGCTTGCGCACGGCACGCAGGCGGACCCCGTGTTCTTGTATGGCAATCGTCGCGCACAAGCGATCTTCGGCTACGACTGGGACGAAATCACGGCGCTGCCTTCGCGTCTTTCCGCGCAGGCGCCCGAGCGTGGCGAGCGGCAGGCATTTCTCGATTCGGTGACGCGCGAAGGCTTCGTGAAAGACTATCGCGGCATCCGCATCACGAAGTCAGGGCAGCGCTTCTGGATCGAGCGCGCGACCGTATGGCAGCTGATCGACGAAGCCGGCGTGCTGCACGGGCAGGCGGCGATGATTCCGCATGTCGCGCCTTGCTGATGCGGCTTGGGCTCACGAAGCCCGTCATTATTTTGCCTTCGGCGGACCCTTGCGGTTCGCCTGCGGCGCTGCCACGGCATAGCCCGCGAGAAATACGTCGATTGCCCGGTTCACGACCTCCAGCAATTTCGCGCGCGAGGCTTTGACCTCATAGCCAAGCGTCGCGATTTCGACCAACTCGGCTTCGAGAAGCGCCAGCAGATGGTGCGCGGCGACGCCTGGGTCACACGGCCGAATCGTGCCCGCCTCGATCGCGCTGGCCAGAAAGTCGCGCACATGCATCAAGCCCCGTTTCGGACCCGATTCGTACAAGGCCCGGCCCACGTTCGACCGGTCGACCTCCTGATAGCACAGCCGGCGCGTCGCGAGAAAAGAGGGCTGCAGCATGGCCGTCAGGTAATGGACCCCAAACGCGACGAGCGACTCGCATAGCGGCATATCGAGCGTCAGCTGACTGAACGCATGGCGGATTTCCGTTCCGGCGCGGCTCGTCATTGTTTCAGCAAATAACGCCTCTTTCGATTCGAAATAGCTATACAGCGTCGCCTTCGACGCGCCCGAACGAGCCGCGATTTGCGTCATCGACGCCTGCTCGAAGCCGACGTCCCGGAACACGGCCAGCGCGGCTTCGATGATGGATTGACGCTTTTCTTCGGTCTTCTTTCTCATGGGGTCTCCCTTCCTCACTCGCTCTCGGGCTGGGACGCGAGCGTCCACGCCAATACGCTGGCCCGTCATGGATTGAAACATTCGTTGCCAGGTAAGGCGATTGACAGCCATCGATCGTTCCATTATAAACCATACCGTTCAGTTTAGTTATGTGACCGGGAACAACCCATTCAGGGTTGGAAGCTGAAGCGCAACGAGGCATCAACCTTTCCGGGCTGCAAGACTTCAACCGCTTAGTACTGCGAGTCAATGGCTTCGCGCCTGCTCATGTTCCGGCAAGGCGAGTCAACACACGATTCGATGGGATATATGCCACAACAGATTCATGCAAGAGAGGGGTGGAGCAGGAAAAGCCAACGCCTGGGCACGGCGCTTTTCTGCTCGACCGTCATATTGATCGCCGGCTGTCAACGTCACGACGCCGGGATGCCCGCGAACCCCGCCAGCCAGAGCGTCGAAGTCGGCGTGAAGACGCTCGCACCGCAACGCATCGTGATGACGGCCGAGCTTTCGGGCCGGCTTTCGTCGCTCAAGGTTTCGGATGTGCGGCCGCAGATTGGCGGCATCGTGCAGAAGCGGTTCTTCGTCGAGGGTTCGGACGTGAAGGCGGGGCAGGTGCTCTACCAGATCGATCCGGCCACCTACCAGGCGACGTACGATCAGGCGCGCGGCACACTCGCCAAGGCGGAGGCAACGCTCGCTTCTGCAAAGACGAAAGCCGACCGCTACGCGCAGCTCGTGAAGATCAACGCGGTCAGCGCGCAGGACAACGACGACGCGATCGCGGCCGTTCGCGAGGACGAGGCCGACGTGATCGCCGATCGCGCGTCGCTCGAGTCGGCGCGCATCAATCTCGGCTACACGCGGATCACGGCGCCCATTTCAGGCCGCATCGGCGCTTCGTCGGTGACCGAAGGCGCGCTCGTGACCTCGGAGCAGACCACCGCACTCGCCACCATTCAGGCATACGACGAGATGTACCTCGACGTCACGCGCTCGAGCGCCGACTGGCTGCGCTTGCGCAAGGCGTTTGCCTCGGGCCGGCTCAAGCGCTCGGGCACGGGCGCGGCGGTGCAGCTCGTGATGGAAGACGGCACGCCGTACGGCCACGCGGGCGTGCTGCAGTTTTCGGGCATCACCGTCGACGCCACAACGGGTTCGGTCACGCTGCGCATGGTCTTCCCGAACCCGGAGGGTGAACTGCTGCCCGGCATGTTCGTGCGCGCGCAACTCGACGAGGGCGAGAGCACGAGCGCGCTGCTCGTTCCGCAGCTCGCGGTCACGCGCGCTTCGGACGGCGGCGCGGGCGTATGGGTCGTCGATGCGACCGGACACGCGAAGCAGGTTGCGGTGCACGCGGACAGTGCCTATGCAGACCAGTGGATCGTCACGAGCGGACTGAAAGCCGGCGATCGCGTGATCGTGAGCGGGCTGCAGAAGGTGCAGGCCGGCGTGGCGGTTCACGTGGCGGCGGATTCGGCCACCGCGGTTGCCGCCTCGTCTGCTGCGGCATCGTAAGGAGGGCGCATGGCAGGTTTCTTCATCCAGCGCCCGATCCTCGCGTGGGTCGTTGCGATCGTCATCATGTTGATCGGCGGCGCGGCGACCACTACGCTGCCGATCGAGCAATATCCGACCATCGCGCCGCCTTCGGTGCAGGTCACGGCGACCTATCCGGGCGCCTCTGCCGACACGGTCGCGAAGACCGTCACCCAGGTGATCGAGCAGAAGCTTTCCGGCATCGATAACCTGCTGTACATGTCGTCGACCAGTAGCGGCGCGGGGCAGGCGACCATCAACCTGACGTTCAAGCCCGGCACCAATCCGGACATCGCGCAGGTGCAGGTCCAGAACAAGGTGACCCAGGCCACCGCCTCGCTGCCGGAGACGGTGCAGGAACAGGGCGTGCAGGTTGCGAAGGCGTCGAGCGACTTTCTGATGATCGTCGCGCTGTCGTCGCCGGGCGGCACGCTCAATTCGATCGACCTCGGCAACGTCATCGCGACGCAGATCGAGGACCCGCTTACGCAGATCAACGGCGTGGGCGACGTCACGCTGTTTGGCGCGCAGCATGCCATGCGGATCTGGCTCGATCCCGTGAAGCTGCGCAGCTTCGGCGTCACCGCGTCCGACGTGACGACCGCGGTCACCAACCAGAACGTGCAGCTTTCCGTCGGCGAACTCGGCGGCGCGCCTGCTACGGGTTCCCAGGCGATCAACGCGACGATCTCGGCGTCGAGCCTGATGACGACGGCCGACCAGTTCGGCGACATTCTCCTGCGCGTGAATAGCGACGGCTCGAAGGTTCGGCTCAAAGACGTCGCGCGCGTCGAGGTGGGCGGCGATTCATACGATACGTCCTCGCGGCTCGACGGCAAGCCGGCGGCCGCGCTGGCCGTCAAGCTCTCGACTGGTGCGAACGCCATGGCGGTTGCGAAGGCCGTGCGCGCGAAGCTCGTAGAGCTGCAGCCGCAATTGCCCAAGGACGTGGCGATTGCCTATCCGTACGACTCCACGCCGTTCGTGAAGATCTCGATCGAGGAGGTCATGAAGACGCTCTTCGAAGCGGTGATCCTCGTGTTCCTCGTGATGTATCTGTTCCTGCAGAACCTGCGTGCGACGCTGATTCCGACGATCGTCGTGCCGGTTGCGCTGCTGGGCACGCTAGGCGTGATGTCGGCGATCGGCTTCTCGATCAACGTGCTTTCGATGTTCGCCATGGTGCTCGCGATCGGCCTGCTGGTGGACGACGCGATCGTCGTCGTCGAGAACGTTGAGCGCATCATGGCCGAGGAAAAGCTCGACGCGAAGGCGGCGACGAAGAAGGCGATGGGCCAGATCACCGGCGCGCTCGTGGGCGTGACGACCGTGCTGACCGCCGTCTTCATCCCCATGGCCTTCTTTTCCGGCTCGACCGGCGCGATCTATCGCCAGTTCTCGGTCACCATTGTTTCGGCGATGGTGCTCTCGGTGCTGCTCGCCATGACGCTCACGCCCGCGCTCTGTGCGAGCCTGCTGAACCCGTCGGCCGTCGAACACGCGCAGAGCCGCGGCTTGCTTGGCGCGTTCAATCGCTTCTTCACGAAGAGCAACGCGCGCTACAGCACCACGCTTGCTCGCGTGGTGGCAAAGCCCGCGCGCTGGATGCTCGGCTATGCACTCATCGCGGGCGTGGTCGGTATTCTGTACGTGATGCTGCCATCATCGTATCTGCCGGAGGAGGATCAGGGCTCGATCATGGTGTCGATTTCGGCGCCGGTCGGCACGCCTTCTTCGAAGACGCTGAAGACCGTCGCAGCCGTCGAGCAGTATTTCCTGAAGCAGCCCGCGGTGACGCACGTGATGGCCGTGAACGGATTCAGCTTCAACGGGCAAGGGCAGAACAACGCGCTCGCGTTCGTCCAGCTGAAGGACTGGAGCCAGCGCGGATCGAACGATAGCGCGCAGGCGGTGATCAATCGCGCGAACGCGGCCTTTGCGGGCAATCGCGATGCACAGATCTTCGTGATGAACGAGCCGGCGATTCATGGTCTCGGCACGCAAAGCGGTCTCGACTTCGAGATCGAGGACCGTGCGGGCCAGGGTCATGACAAGCTGCTGAAAGCGCGTAACCAGTTCGTCGCGCTGGCCGCGAAGGATCCGTCGCTCGCAATGATGCGTCCCGCGGGCCTCGAAGACACGCCGCAGCTCTACGTCGATATCGACCGGGAGAAGGCGAGTGCGCTCGGGCTGTCGATCGCCGATGTCGACACGACGATCTCCACCGCGTTCGGCTCTGCGTACGTGAACAACTACATCGATACCGGGCGCATCCAGAAAGTCTACGTGCAGGCGGACGCACCGTACCGGATGATGCCGGACGACATCGGGCAATGGTACGTGCGCGCGGATTCGACGTCGTCGAGTACTTCGTCATCCTCGAGTTCGTCCTCGAGTTCGTCGTCGAGTTCGACTTCGGGTTCGACGTCTACCTCGTCCACGACGACATCGGGCTACGACGGCCAGATGGTGCCGTTCTCCGCGTTCGCCACCACGCGCTGGACGTTCGGGCCGCCGCAGATCGAACGCTACAACCGCGAACTGGCGATGCAGATGAGCGCACAGCCAGCGCCCGGTGTGAGCACCGGTCAGGCGATGGCCGCCGTCGAAAACCTCGCGAAGCAGTTGCCAGCCGGATTCGGCATCGAGTGGACGGGGCAGTCGTACCAGGAAGTGCTTGCCGGTTCGCAGGCCACCTATCTGTATGCGATTTCGCTGATCGTGGTGTTCCTGTGCCTCGCGGGGCTGTACGAAAGCTGGTCGGTGCCGCTCGCGGTCATTCTCGTGGTGCCGATCGGCGTGCTCGGCGCGTTGCTGGGCGCGCATTTGCGCGGCCTGTCGAACGACGTCTATTTCAAGGTCGGCCTGCTGACGACAATCGGCCTCGCAACCAAGAACGCGATTCTGATCGTCGAATTCGCGAAAGACCTCCAGGAACAGGGCCGCGGGCTCGTCGAGGCCACGCTCGAAGCGGCGCACCAGCGTTTGCGGCCGATCCTGATGACCTCACTGGCGTTCGTGTTCGGCGTGCTGCCGCTCGTGATCAGCACCGGCGCGGGCTCGGCCGCGCGCCATGCGATCGGAACCGGCGTTGCCGGCGGGATGATCGCGGCGACGGCGCTCGCCATCTTCTTCGTGCCCGTGTTCTTCATCGTCGTGCGCCGGCTGTTCAAGGAGCATGGCGACGGCGAAGCCGTGCAGCCCGCAAAGGACCAGGAATGAAATTGAAGCTTCTATCCGTGCTCTGTGCGGCAGCATTGAGTGCGTGTTCTCTCGACCCGGTTTATCAGCGGCCCGCAGCGCCGGTCGCCACCGCGTGGCCAACGGGCGCCGCGTACGACGCCGGTGCATCGGCGGCTACGCCTGCCACGTCACCTGCAGCACCGAACGCGGCCGACATCGGCTGGCGCGATTACTTCAAGGACCCGCGACTGCAGGAGCTGATCGCGCTCGCACTCGACCACAACCGGGACCTGCGTGTCGCGGCGCTGCAGGTGGCCGAGTACGAGGCGCAGTACCGCATCACGCGCGCGGAGCTGGCGCCGACGATCGACGCCGGCGGCTCGCTCACGAACACGCGCACCGATGGCGCGGTCAGCCACTCGAATACCGTTTCGGTCGGCACGACGTCGTGGGAAATCGACTTCTTTGGGCGCATCCGGAGCCTGAAGCGCCAGGCGCTCGAAAACTATCTGTCGACGCAGGCCTCGCGCACCAGCACGCAGCTTTCGCTCGTGGCCGACGTGGCGACCGACTATCTGCAATTGCTCTCGGACGAGACCTTGCTGAAGGTCTCGTCCGACACCGCCGCGGCCGACCAGAGCACGTACGACCTCACGGTGAGCATGATGAAGATCGGCAGCGCGTCGCTTCAGGACGTGCGCGAGGCGCAGACCTCGCTGGCGAGCGCACGCGCGAGCGTGGCGTCATACACGCGCGCGGTGGCGCAGGACCGTAACAATCTGATCGCCGAAATTNGCTGCCCGTTGCCCGATGACTTTGCCACCGGGTCCACGCTGCTCGAGAGCGACGCCATGTTCGCCGACGTCGATGCGGGCATCCCGTCCGATCTGCTCGCGCAGCGGCCCGATATCATCGAGGCCGAGCATACGCTCAAGGCGGCGAACGCAAATATCGGCGCCGCACGCGCCGCGTTCTTTCCCAAGATCGAGCTGACGGCGAGCGCCGGCACGGCCAGCACGAGCCTCTCGCAACTCTTCAAGGCGAGCACGGGCGCGTGGACGTTCGCGCCGACGATCACGATGCCGATCTTCGATTACGGCAGCAACAAGGCGTCGCTCGACGTTGCGAAGATCGAGAAGGATATCGACGTGGCCGACTACGAAAAGGCGATCCAGACGGCATTCAAGGAAGTGTCGAACGCACTGGCGGGGCGCGCGACCTATGTCGATCAGGTCGCAGCGGACCGCGACTACGTGACATCGGCGCAGGATTACTACGATCTCGCGCAGGCGCGCTACAAGACCGGCACCGACAGCTTCCTGACCGTGCTGACCGCGCAGCGCACGCTCTATACCGCACAGGAGCAACTCGTCACCGACGAGCTGGCGAAGCTCTCGAACCAGGTCACGCTGTACAAGGTGCTGGGCGGCGGCTGGTCCGCGGCGAGCGTGCATGAGGCTGCCGCAAGCGAGCAGGCGCGTTCCTGACGCATGCAGTCCAAAATGCAGTCCCGGATGCGACCCAGGCGAGCGACCCGCTAGAATTGCAATGGCCGGCGCTGCGTTGTGCGGCGGCGCTTGCGACTTCCTTGCCATTACTCGAATCAATTCACGCGTGAAGACCGCTACCCTCGAACAACTGCGTGACGGGCAACTCGCCGGCGCACGACAGCTCAAGCTCGCCTGCGGGTTGAGCGAATTTCCGCGCGAGATCTTCGACCTCGCCGACACCCTGGAGGTGCTCGACCTCTCGGGCAATGCGCTCACGTCGCTGCCGGACGACCTGCCGAAGCTGCGCCGTCTGCGCATTCTGTTCGCCTCGAACAACCCGTTCACCGAGTTGCCGCCCGTCCTCGGCGACTGCGAATCGCTGAGCATGGTCGGCTTCAAGGCGAACCGCATCCGCCGCGTTTCGGGGCGCGCGCTGCCGCCGCAATTGCGCTGGCTGATCCTGACCGATAACGACGTCGACGCGTTGCCGGCCGAAATCGGCGAGCGTCCGAATTTGCAGAAGCTGATGCTCGCCGGCAACCGGCTGCGCTCGTTGCCCGAGACGATGGCCGCTTGCAGCCGGCTCGAACTGCTGCGGATTTCGGCGAACCGGCTCGACGCCTTGCCCGACTGGCTGTTGCGCCTGCCGCGGCTCGCGTGGCTCGCCTACGCGGGCAATCCGCTGAACGTCGTGCGCGAGCAGGTTGCACTGGCCGATGCGCCGGTGCCCGATATCGACTGGCATACGCTCGCGCTCGGACAAACGCTTGGCGAGGGCGCATCGGGCGTGACGCATCGCGCGACGCGTCTCCTGCGCGACGGGCATCCGGTGGAGGCGGTCGCCGTCAAGCTGTTCAAGGGCGCGGTGACGAGCGACGGTTTGCCGGAGCTCGAAATGGCCGCGTGCCTGCAGGCCGGGCCGCACCCGAACCTCATCCCGGTGCTCGGCAAGATCACGGGGCATCCGCTGGGCGAGCACGGCCTCGTGATGGAACTGATCCCTCCGTCGTTCGCCAATCTCGCCGGGCCGCCGAGCCTCGACTCGTGTACGCGGGACGTCTATGCAGCCGAAGTTCTGTTCGACAGGCCGGTTGCACTGCAGATCGCGCGCGGGATCGCGTCGGCGGCGCGCCACCTGCATGGGCGCGGGATCATGCACGGCGATCTCTATGCGCACAACATCCTGCACGACGGCTCAGGGCACGTCTTGCTCGGCGACTTCGGCGCGGCGTCCTTTCACGATATCGACGATCGCGCGCAGACGCAGGCGCTCGAGCGCATCGAGGTGCGCGCGTTCGGCTGCCTGCTGGAAGAACTCGCGCAACGTCTGGCCGGAGAGGCCCATGATCGCGACGCCGGGTTCGACGCGCTGATTGCAGACTGTTTCGCCGAGCAAGTCGACAGGCGGCCTTCGTTCGATGAGATTGTCGAGCGGCTGTCTGCTTGACGCCATGAAACGGGCGGATTCGCTGACGCCCGGTGAATTTTCGCAAGCCGCTGAATACTCGGCGTGAAGGACAAGAATTCTGTCCTCTTTCCCACACTCATTCGTGCAACGAGCAACTACAGTTGAATCGTTGGGGATCAGTTGCACGTTGGACCCGCCATCGCCTGATTGCCGTCCCAGGGTGTGAACGCCATGAATAAATTCCTCAGCGCGCTATTGCTCGCTTCGGCGCCGTTCGTCGCGTGGGGCGAGACGCCATTCCTCCATTCACACAGCGCGATCGTGTACGACGTCGCGCGCCACGAAGTCCTGCTCGAAAAGAACGCCGACGAGGCCCAGCCGATCGCGTCGCTCACCAAGCTGATGACGGCGATGGTCGTGCTGGACAGCGCCCAGCCCTTGGGAGGCACGGTGACCGTCGACAACGACGACATCGATCGGCTCAAGCATACGGGGTCCCGCATCCCTATCGGTGCGTCGCTCGATCGAGGAGAGATGCTGCGTCTTGCGCTCATGGCGTCGGAGAACCGCGCTGCATCCGCGCTTTCGCATGCGTTCCCGGGCGGCCAGCCAGCGTTCATCCGGCAGATGAATGAAAAGGCGCGCGCGCTGAATATGGCCAATACGCACTTCGACGATCCAACCGGGCTCTCGCCCGAGAATCTCTCGACGGCGCGCGATGTCGTGAAGATGGCGGACGCCGCGGCGCGCTATCCGTTGATCAGCGAATACACGACGCTTCCCCGTTACGAAGAGGCGATCGGCACGAGGACGCGGTTCTATCACAACACCGACCCGATAGTGAGCTCAGCCGACTGGGACGTGCTGGTCGCAAAGACAGGCTATATCCGCGAGGCGGGGCGCTGCATCGTGGTCGATGCGAACATGCCGAACGGGCAGGTGATGATTGCGCTGCTCGGCTCGCGAACCTCGTGGGGACGCTCTGCCGATCTCGTCACGATACGGCGTTGGCTGAACGGCGACGACACGCCGGTCGTCGAACCGCGCTATTACGCAAGCGCCCGTGCGCATCATCACGATTCGATGCTCGCGCGTTCGCACGGCGTCAGGGTGCGGCTCGCATCGTACCGGAGCGCCCCGACGTCCGGTGCGCACCGGCAGAGCGTCAAACACCACGCCGGCAAGCGGGCGCACCATACGCTGGTTGCCGCGCTAGGCTAAACGGCATCCGTGCCGACCGGCGTGTAGATCGCGAGTTTCAGCGCCGGATCGTCGTTCGCCTGAAACGTTGCGTACTCGTAGCGCTGCGTACCGTGCTTCGCGTGCGCCAGGACCTTCTGGCCCGACGCGCCGCCGCGCACGTCGTGCGCACTCCACCACCTCGCGAACTCCTCGCTGCCTGAACGCAGGCGCTCTACCAGCTCGACGAACGCAGGGTCGCCCGCATAGAGATCGTGGCTCGTGCGAAACAGCGCGATCATGCGGCGGGCTTCATCGGACCAGCTCGCGCCAAAGAGCCGCCGTGCCTCGGGTTCGATGAACATGTAGACCATGATGTTGCGATCTTCGGCAGCGAGGCGATCGAAGCCAAGCAGATCCGCGGCGGCCTCGTTGCACACGAGGATGTCCCAGCGCCGGCCCGTGACGTACGCGGGCAGACCGAGACTGGCGACGATCCGCGAAAGGGTCGGCGGCACGCTCTCGCGGGCGAAGACGCGCGGCTCGCCACGCTGTGCGAGCGCGCGCAAATGGGCGGCTTCCGCCTTATCGAGCCGCAATGCCTGAGAAAGCGCATCGAGCGTCGCATCCGAAGGACTGACCGCGCGCCCCTGCTCGAGCCGCACATACCAGTCGACACCGATGCCCGCGAGTTCCGCGACTTCTTCACGCCGCAGGCCGGGCGTACGGCGGCGCTGGCCGCCGCCCAGGCCGACGTCGCCGGGTCTGAGCTTCTTGCGCCGGGAGCGCAGAAAATCGCCGAATTGGGTTTGTGTCGTGGCTGTCATCGCGTTCGCTTCGTGCAGGGTGGGACTGCGCAATCCTGGGATCGCAGCGGGCCTTGTTGCCCATTCTAAGCCTGCCAGAATCGGTTCGTTCCCCCTTCTGGAAGCGCCATGAAAGCTGCCATTCTGAAAACCCTCAACGCGCCGCTCGCGATCGAACAGATACCGGATCCCTCCGCGGGCACTGGCGAGGTCATCGTGGACGTCGTTGCGGCGCCGGTGTTGTCCTATGCGCAGGAAGTGTTCAGCGGAGAACGCCGTTATCCCATCGAGCTGCCGATCGTGCCTGGCTGCGGCGCGATCGGCCGGGTTCGAACCTTCGGCCCGGATGCGACGAAACTGCAACCGGGCGACTGGGTGTTCTGCGACCCGACCGTGCGCTCTCGCGACGACGCGCTCATGCCCGACATCGTGCTGCAGGGCTGGAGCGCGCGAGGCGAGGGCGGCCAGAAATTGCAGCGCTATTTCCATGACGGCCCGTTCGCGCAACAGCTACGGGTGCCGACCGAGAACGCGGTGCGTATCGGCGACATCGATCCGGCCGATGCCGCGCGATGGTGTGCGCTCAATACGCTGCTCGTGCCTTATGGCGGACTGCTCGCGTCCGATCTGCGGGCGGGCGAAATCCTGCTCGTGAGCGGCGCGACCGGCAACTTCGGCAGCGCGTGCGTCGCGGTGGCTCTCGCCATGGGGGCGCGGTGCGTCGTTGCACCTGGGCGCAACGTGCAGGCGCTCGAGAAGCTGGCGCGCAAATTTGGCGAGCGCGTGCGAACCGTGGCGCTTTCCGGCGACGAGGCAACGGATCGCGAACGCATGCAACGGGCGGCGCCTGGGCCGATAGACTGCGTGATGGACCTGATGCCGCCATCGGTGCCGGCGACGACGGTGCGCGCCGCGGTGATGGCGGTCCGCCCATACGGGCGCGTGGTCCTGATGGGCGGTGTCGGCATGCTGGGTGGAGCCGGGCTCGAACTGCCTTATCCGTGGATCATGCGCAATGACGTCACGGTGCGGGGCAAATGGATGTACCCCACGCACGCCGTGACGCTCATGACAGGTTTGATTCACGGGGCACTGCTCGATCTGCGCCATTTCGACGTCACGGCCTTCGCGCTCGACGATGCGAACGAGGCCGTCGCGCATGCTGCGGCGAACGGCGGCCCGTTCAATATGACGGTGATTTGCCCGTAGCGTCGATTCATGCGCCTTGCGGCGATGAACGGCGGGCGCCGGTCCGTCCTGCGAGTGCGCCAAGCGCCGTTCGAGGTAATTCTTCGGTGGCGAGGGCCCACAGCGAATACGCCACGCCGCGCTGGAACAACAAGCTGACAGCACTGCGAAGCTCGCCCCTGCCCAGCGCATAGACCGAGTCAGTGACGGCCTTGGCGCCGTGCATCAGCACGCTGGCGTGGCGGTAGCACCCCATCATGCAGGCATTGCACGGTTCGCGTTGATCGGGCAGGCGGTCGAGGTCGAACACGGAGCCCATGGGCTCGTGCCATGGTTCGCAACGCCAGACATCGAGGTTCCAGTCGATATAAAAATACTTGCTGCCGGCGATACACGGAATGAGTTGCTGTTCGCCGCGCACGAACCGCGCGACCTCGTCCAGTGCAGCGCCAGGGTCCATCACGCGAAAGCGCTTTTTGAGGGCCTCGATGGCACTCAATGCTTCGAGCAGCTCGTCACGGCTGAGGTCGACGAGCTTCGAATTTTCGTCATACACGAGCGATGTGGAACCGAATGCCTCGCGCCTTGGATAGGAAAACACCACGGAATCGAAGCCAAGCTGGTTGAGCGTCTCGGGAAGCGCTGCGTAACGGACCAGATGGCTCACCGTAACCGTTGCACAAACCGGGATGCCGAAGGCGTGCGCCTGAGCGATGCCCTCGCGGATGCGTGCCTCGAGGCCGGGCAGGCCGCGATTGCTCTCGTGCTCGCTCATGTCCGCACTATCGATAGAGATCAGGAGACGCTTGAGGCCGGCGGCAGCGAGCTGCTTGATGTGGCGGGGAAGGAACCAGCCGTTCGTGATCACGCCGCACTGGATGCCGGCATTCGTGGCCGAGCCTACAAGCGATTCGATTTGCGGGTGCACCAGAGGCTCGCCCCCCTGCAGCGTCATGTAGCGAATCTTGCGTCTGCGCAGCATCGGCATTGCGCGCGCAAACGCTTCAGGATCGAGATAGCGGCGCGGGCCCGCCATTTTCTTCTCACGCGAAAAGCCGCAGAAGTCGCATGCAGCGTTGCAAACGTTCGTCACCGAAACGTCACAGACCGCAGGCAGTGGATTGTGGGGCTCGCTCGCGCCGTTGCTTACATTTGGCAGACTGCGCCACTTGATGGTCCGCTCTGTCCTGTCCATGGTGCCCTCGAGGTTTGCCAACTCGTTCCGCACGAACCATCATAGGTGACGCACGCTACATGCGCCGGATCGGGAACGATATTTGTTCAATCACGGCTCCAACATATCCTGTTTGACCGGCTAGTGTCGGACGCCTTCAATCCCGATACTTGAAGGTGTCCCACTGGCCAGTTCCGGGCGGGTTCATGAACGCTATGCACGGATTGCAGAAGGAGAGGAAAATGGTTGACACCGCAACTACCAAGCCGCGCGCCATCGGCTTCAATCACGTCGCACTGGAAGTCGGCGATATCGAGGAAGCGCTGGCTTTCTACGGCCGCATCTTCGACTTTCAGTTGCGCGGCAAGAGCAGGACGATGGCCTTCATCGATCTTGGCGATCAATTCATCGCGTTGCAGGCGGGACGCAAACAGGCCGCCGACGACGGCCGGCATATCGGCCTCGTTGTCGATGACAAGGAGGCGGCGCGCGCCGCGCTAGAGGCGGCAGGCGTGAAGCCGCTCGACGGTCCGTTTCTGGATTTTCGCGACCCCTGGGGCAATCGCATCGAGATCGTAGGCTATGACAATATCCAGTACACGAAGGCGCCGAACGTTCTGCGCGGCATGGGCCTGATGCATCTGACCAAGAACGAAAGCGCGAAGAAGGAGCTGGCCGAAAAAGGGATGGCGGCGGGTTGATGTCCAGCTCCTGGTGACGGCCGATCGGCAGCATCGCTGCTTCGCTCAATTCGGTTGAGGTTGCAGTTGCGGCTCTTGTGGCGCCAGCTGCGGTTGCGGCGGCGGTTGTGGCGCCAGTTGCGGTTGCAGCGGCGCTTGCGGTGCCAGTTGCGGCTGTGATTGTGGCTGCTGCGGCGGTAGCGGCAGCGCAGGAGGTTGCGGCGCCGTGATCGGTTCGAGCCCGCTGTGCGTGATCGCGGCTGCCGCCTCCGGCGAGGACAGAAAGCGGATCAGCGCTTCTGCGCCGAGCGGATTTTTCGCTGTAGTCGCAATGCCCCCGGAGTACACCGTGTACCGTTGTACTTCCGCGGGCAGACTGCCGACCACCGATATCCCCTTCACCGGCAACAGTTCCACGACCTGCTGCAAGCCAATCTCGGCGTCGCCGTTCGCGACGACAGTGGCGACCCGCTCGGCGGAAACCATGCGGCTCTTGCTTTTCACACGCCCGTCAATGCCGAGACGCGAAAACAGTTCGTTGGCGATATAGACGCCACTGGGGCTTTCCGGATAGACAATCGACTTCGCTGCAAGCAGCGTGCGGCGCAAGGCGTCGACGGTGCTGATGTCAGGTTTCGGCGCCCCCTCGCGTACCACCATACCGATTGGCGAGCGTGCGAAGTCCACCTTGCTGCCAGGCACGACGTTGCCGGCGCGAATCTGGTCGTCGAGCGCATAGCTGACCACGATCAGCACGTCGGCCCACTCGCCACGCGCAAACCGCACGGGAATCGCAGTCAGGGCGGTGCCCGTCGCCGCCCCCCAGACGGTGGCCAGTGTATAGCCGCTCTCGTCCTCGAATTGCGGGCCCAGGTCACGATACGCTGGCGCAAACCAGCCCGACATCATGACTTTCACCTGGTCTGCCAGACACACGCCTGGGCCCAGTAACGCGAACGCTATGCCGAATGCGAGTGTGCGAACCCTCAGCTTGTGGATAGTCACGGTTGCGCCCCATCTCGATCGGCTGATCCGGCACCACGGACATGTATCGCTCCCTATTTGCAACGAAAGCGCGCAACGAAAGCATGCGATAAAAACGCGCGATGAAAGCGCGTCGTGGGTACGACCTTTTGCATCGTTTATACAACACGTTCGTTTGTGCACACACTGGTTTTCTTCGCCTCTGATAGTCTTTTCCCAGCGACAGTTCGGGCGGTTATCAAACTTGACGCGTGCGATCGTGAAATCGAAGACAGGGGGGCTTATCCATGTTGCATTGGCTTTCAAACTTGATTGCCCACAATGCCGCAACGCCGGAGAAGCAGGCTCAACGCGCGCTGGGTGAATTGCGCATGGCACTCTTCCAGGCCGAACAGCGGGTTCTGGATGCGCAATTGCAGGCCGAGTATTACCGCACGCGAATCGGGTTTTGCGAAGAAGTGCTGAAGGCTGGCATCGAACAGGTGTCGGACCTGCGCAAGGGGCAACGTGAAGCGGTTACGCACGACTTGCGCCCGAACCTGAAGCTCACGACTTCGCAATAGTCACGCACGGCAGACGGATTTCCTCCGGCGGCGATAGAGAGAGTAAAAGCATCACATTGTGATGTAATATCTATCGGAGGCGTTCGACAGTCGATGCAAGGCCGAATCCGTGCGGCGATTTGGGGACAAGGCGTGCGGCCGCATGGATCCGTGCGATGGCGAGGCATGGGCCGCTGCAGTTGCGGCTACGGCACCAAACTTGCTGAGTCGGTGTGTAGGGAACCCTACTGGTCGAACAACTAGACCCTACATCAGGAGACGATCATGGACAAACGTGAGAACAGCCACTCCCAGGAGATCGAACAGGACGACGTCGATCCGGCGAACGAACCGTATCTGCATCCGTATCGCTCGTTATTGCATGAGCCCACCGTCGTACTGGTTGGCAACCCAAGCGACCGCGCAGACGTCGCTACGTCGGCGATACTGGGCTACAACTGACTGCAACGTTCGCTCGCCGATTGCCGGGTCAAATACTCGGTATTCCGAATTATTGAATTCGGCGAGTCAGCGTTGGCGACAAGCGGACGATGTGCGCCCATCCGCGCGCATCGCGCTTTTCTTTCCCGCTTTTTCTTTCCGGTAGTCGGCAGAACGATCGACGCGCCGCTAGACGCGCGGTAGATCGTCGATGGATTTTTCGACGTTACCGTCCGGCACTTCCAGATCGATTCCATCGATTCCGTTGGGATGCGGCACCGGCTTGATCTTCGGGCCAAGGAATCTCATGCCGCCCAGCGTAAATACCGAATAAACCACGGCGCCCGAGCGGATGTCGCTGGTAACGGCCGCCACCTCGGAGATGGTGGGTGTCGAGAGCCAGTCGTGCGTCTGGGGGTCGATCAGCGCCCAGCGCACGTGTGTTACGCGGTCCGTTGAGGAACTGATGCGGACACCGTCGATACCATAGGTAGCCATAACCGTCACCCTCGAGGCGAGAATCCTAATGGTAATCCGTTCGCTGCCCGGGTGGTAGCGCGCCGGAGGCCTTCCACTCGACCGCGCTCACCACACCGCCTGGCTCGTGATTGCAAACTGCTTGAACTGGGTATCGACGCGCAACGGCGCGCCGCGCTCCGTCTTCTCGATGTGATCGACGAGCGGCAACCCCACGCCTTCGAGCCAGTCGGAGAGGCCCAGATCGACGGGCGTATCGATGCGCACGAATATGCCCGCGTTGGAGGCGAGCCAATGGCTGATCAGCGCCTTGGCGCGGCAGGCATCCGGCGAATCGGGGGCGATCACGGGGCCGATCACGTGCCCGTCGCCAAAGCGGCGAAAGAGGGCGAAGCCGATCAGGTCGCCATCGCGGTCGAGCGCGATGCCGCTCGCCTGATCGAGCAGCTTCGGCAGCATGTCGGAGCGGTCGAGGCCGCTTGCGCGCGTCGCCAGCTCGATGAGGCGGGGCCGGTCGCTGGCGCCGATCGGGCGCAGCCGCTCGCCCGCGGGCAGCGAGACGAGCGGCGGCTGAAACGCCGCGCCCTGGTGCTGGTGAATGCGGCCGATGCGCGTAAAGCCGAGCCGCTCGACGAGCGGCCAGCCCGTGTCGCTTGCGTGCAGCAGCAGCGTGCGCGAGGCGAGCGCCTGCATCCAGTGCTCGATCATGGCCCGGCCAATGCCGCGGCGCTGATGACTGGGCTTGACGATCAGCATGCCGAGCGTCGCCGCGTTGGGACCGAACAACCACGAGAAGGCCGTGCCGACGAGCGAGCCGCTTTCGTCCACGGCCACGATGCCTTCGCCGATGCGGGCCGCGAAACGCCAGTCTTCGGGGCGGTGCCGCCAGCGCACCGCCGTCGACAACGCATGCGCGGCGGCCAGATCGTCGGCAGTAAATGCGCGGTAGGTAATGACGCTGTTCAGGTTTGGGTCGGACACGCCGGCCTCCAGATTCTGTATACGCGTCCCGTGACTATCGCATCGCCCGCCGTGGCTGACTAGGACGATCTTCCTGTTTGGGCGCGCGCCCGGCCTGCGCCCGTGATGCAATGCAAAACGCGGGGTTGGACGGTCAATAACGCGTCGATTCTGCTGATTGCGCTTTTTTGTCGGCGAAATATGCGGTGGCAGTGGATCTACGATATTTCCCATCGAGACCAAGTCGAGGGAACCCAGTCATGGACCAGTTCGATCCTGCCGCAGTGGCTGCGCCCGTGGCTGAGAAAGCCGGCCATTTCATCGGCGGCGAGTGGGTCGCCGAGGGCGCGGCGCGCATCGGGGTCGCGCGGCCATCGGACGGCGTCGTCTATGCCTCGGCGCCGCTTGGCGATGCGCAACTGGTGGACCGCGCCGTCGACAACGCGAAGCGCGCGTTTCGCACGAGCGGCTGGCCACGCATGGCGCCGCGCGAGCGCGCCCGCATCCTGCGCCGCTTCGCCGACCTGATCGCCGCCGACACCGCCACGCTCGCGCCGCTCGAAGCGCTCGGCTCGACGCGCCCCGTGCGCGACGTGTGCGCGTGGGACGTGCCGTTCACGGCGGAAGGCATCCGCTTCTATGCCGAGTTCGCCGACAAGATCGGTGGCGAAGTCGTGGCCACCGATCACGACCATCTGGGCATGACGATCGCCGAGCCTCATGGCGTGGTCGGCGCGATCGCGCCGTGGAATTTTCCGCTCGTGATGGCATCGTGGAAGATCGGTCCGGCGCTCGCGGCGGGCAATGCCGTGGTGCTCAAGCCTTCGGAAATGACGCCGTTCTCCGTGCTGCGTCTGGCCGAACTCGCGATCGAGGCGGGCATTCCGGCGGGCATCTTCAACGTGGTGCAAGGCGACGGCGCGACGACCGGCGACGCACTCGTGCGCCACCCGGACGTCGCGAAAGTCACGTTCACGGGATCGACGCGCGCGGGCGCCGCGATCATGGCGGCGTGTGCGCAAAGCGGCACCAAGCCGGTCACGCTGGAGCTGGGCGGCAAGAGCCCGCAACTCGTGTTCGCGGATGCGCCGAAACTCGACGAGGTCGCGCGCCGCATCGCCGGCGCGATTGCCGTCAACGCGGGGCAGGTGTGCGTGGCCGGTTCGCGCCTGCTGGTCGAGCGCGCCGTTGCGGACGAACTCGTGTCTCGCATCGAGCAGGCGTTCGCTGAGCTGCGCGCCGGCGCGACGTGGGCTTCGGGCACGACGCTGCCGCCGATCATTTCGGAAACCCAGGCCGCGCGCATCGAAGGCATCGTCGAGCGCAGCGTGGCCGAAGGCGCCACGCTGTACTGCGGCGGCCGCCGCGCGGATGCGCCCGTGCCCGGCGCGTTCTACCTGCCCACCATCCTCACCGGCGTGACGCCGCAAACCGAGGCGGTGCGCGCCGAGATCTTCGGCCCGGTGCTCACGGTGCAGACCTTCGACACCGAGGAAGAAGCGCTCGCGCTCGCCTCGCATCCCGAATACGGCCTCGCCGCCGGCGTGCACACCGCGGATATCGGCCGCGCGCTGCGGCTCGTGCGCGCGCTGGAGGCGGGCACCGTGTGGGTCAACCGCTACGGACGCAGCAACGACTTCATGATCCCGACGGGCGGTTACAAACGTTCGGGCATGGGCAAGGATCTCGGGCGCCAGGGCTACGAAGCGCACCTGCGTTTCAAGAGCGTGCTGATCGATACGGGAACCTGACGCCATGCTAACGGTAATGCTGACGAATGACGCAGGAAAACGCACGGTCATGCGGCAATCACACGCTCGATGGCGCCACCGCAGAATCTGCTGTGGCGGCCCCCGCAAACGCGTGGTTTATACCGTGAAGTGCCCACGATTCGACGCCAACCCCAAATATTGCACTGTTTAAATTTTCCACAGGGACGCACTTCCACCTGTTCTCGCCACTGAGCCCGGAGCGGGTTCATCACACGAAAGGACTGCCATCATGATCGATTTCGAGCCGAAGTACATCACGTTCGACTGCTACGGCACGCTGACGAAGTTCCGCATGGCCGACATGGCGCGCGAGCTGTACGGCGACCGCCTCAAGGGCGCCGATCTCGAGAAGTTCGTCACGTTCTTCGCGGGCTATCGCCTCGATGAGGTGCTCGGCGCATGGAAGCCATACCGCGACGTGGTCGTCAATGCGGTGCGCCGCGCCTGCAAGCGCATGAACGTCGAGTTCGTCGAGTCCGAAGCCGAAAAATTCTATACCGCCGTGCCGACGTGGGGCCCGCACCCGGACGTACCGGAGGGTCTCTCGCGCCTGGCGAAGAAGTACAAGCTCGTGATTCTCTCGAACGCTTCGGACGACCAGATCCAGAGCAACGTCGACAAACTCGGCGCGCCGTTCCACCGCGTGTTCACGGCGCAGCAGGCGCAGTCGTACAAGCCGCGCATGCAGGGCTTCGAGTACATGTTCGATCAGCTCAACTGCAACCCCGGCGACGTGCTGCATGTTTCGTCGAGCCTGCGCTACGACATCATGACGGCGCACGACATGGGCATCAAGCACAAGGCCTTCGTCAAGCGCGGCCACGAGCCGGGCACGCCGTATTACGAGTACTACGAAGTCGAGACGATCGGCGAACTCGCCTCGCAACTGGGTCTGTGAGAATAGCGATAGCCGAGGCCGCCCGATGAAGCTCGATTCCTACTGGCTCGATACCGCCCCTGGCGGTCTGCTCGCGAGCGAGGGACCGGTGGAGGGCCGCGTGGACGTCGCCGTGGTGGGCGGCGGCTTCACGGGGCTTTCCGCGGCGCTCGCGTTTGGCCGCCGCGGCGCGAGCGTCGCGGTGCTGGACGCGGGCCGTATGGGTGGCGGCGCATCGGGGCGCAACGGCGGCCAGTGCAATACCGGCGTGGCGCAGGACTATGCGGCGCTGCGCGGGCAACTGGGCGTCGAGCGCGCGCAGGGTTGCTACCGCGCTTACGCGGCGGCCGTCGAGACCGTCGAGCGATTGATTCGCGAAGAAGGCATCGACTGCGACTACCTCGCTTCGGGCAAGCTCAAGCTCGCTGCGAAGCCGCATCACTTCGAACACCTCGAACGCACGGCTGAGCTGATTCGCCGCGAAGTCGATCCGGACGTCGAAATCATCGGCCGCGAACAGATTCGCAGTGAGGTGGAGTCGGACAGCTTCTATGGCGGTCTGCTTCAGAAGCACGGCGGCCAGATGCACATGGGCCGCTTTGCAGTGGGGCTCGCGAATGCAGCCGTACGTCGCGGCGCACGGCTCTACGAGCACGCCGCCGTGACGTCCATCGCGAAAGAGAGCGGCGGCTATCGCGTGGAGTCGGCACGCGGGACGTTGCGCGCGCAACAGGTATTGATCGCCACGGGTCCTTCGCGCCATGGGCCGTTCGCGTGGTACCGGCGGCGGCTTGCGCCGGTCGGCTCGTTCATCGTCGTGACGGAACCGCTGCCGCCCGCGCAGCTCATGCGGCTCTTGCCCAACCGCCGCTCGTACACGACGAGCCGCCTCATGCACAACTATTTCCGCGTGACGCCGGATTCGCGCCTGCTGTTCGGCGGCCGGGCGCGCTTCACGGCGTCGGAGCAGCCGTCCGATGCCAGGAGCGGCCGCATCCTGCAGCGCAATCTTGCGCAGTTCTTTCCGGCGCTCGCGAGCGTGCAGATCGATTACTGCTGGGGCGGGCTCGTCGATATCACCGCGGACCGCTTGCCGCGCGCGGGCCAACACGAAGGCGTGTGGTTCTCGATGGGCTACAGCGGTCACGGCACGCAGATGTCGACGCACATGGGTCAGGTGATGGCCGAGGTGATGAGCGGCAACCCGTCCGCGAATCCGTGGCGCGATTTCGCATGGCCCGCCATTCCGGGGCACACGGGCAAACCGTGGTTTTTGCCGCTCGTCGGCGCGTACTACCAGATCAAAGACGCCTTTTACTGACCCTGCTTTTCCACAACACACAGCCTCGATACGTCGAGCTGCGGCCCCCCACATCAGACGCGGAGAAGTTTCATGAGCATCGACAAATCGCTTGAAGACATCGCTCACCCGGGCGTGCGGCTCGAGGCATTGACGAAGCGCGGCGCCTCGCGCCGCGACCTCCTTCGCGCGATGGTCGCGGGGGGCATGATGTCGATGACGGGCGCGGGCCTGCTCGCCGCGAGCGGCGCGGCCTTTGCGCAGGAAAAGCCGAAGCAGGGCGGCAAGATCCGCGTGGCGACGCAGTCGTCGTCGGCTTCCGACACGCTCGATCCCGCGAAGGAGTCGGTGTCCACCGACTACGTGCGCGCGTACATGCTGTACAACGGGCTGACCGAGTACGACTCGCACCTCGGCGCGCAGATGGCGCTCGCGCAGTCGCTCGATACGAAGGACGCGACGGTGTGGGTCGTGAAGCTGCGCAGCGGCGTGCAGTTTCACGACGGCAAGACGCTCGCGCCCGCCGACGTGGTGTACTCGCTCATGCGCCACAAGGACGCCGCCGTGGGCTCGAAGGTCAAGACGCTCGCCGATCAGTTCCAGGACGTGAAGGCCACGGGCCCGAACGAAGTGACGATCACGCTTACGGGGGCAAACGCCGACCTGCCGGTGATTCTCGCCGACTCGCACTTCATGATCATCAAGGACGGCACGAACGACTTCAAGACGGCCGTGGGCACCGGCCCGTTCAAGCTCAAGGACTTCTCGCCGGGCGTGCGCACGGTCGTCGTGCGCAACGAACGCTACTGGAAGCCGGGCCTGCCGCATCTGGACGAGATCGAACTGGTCGGCATCGGCGACGAATCGGCGCGCGTGAACGCGCTGCTCTCGGGCGACGTGCAGCTCATCAACCAGGTGAGCCCGCGCTCGACCTCGCGCATCAAGGGCACGCCGGGCTTCGCGGTGAAGGAGACGAAGACGGGCCAGTACACCGACCTCATCATGCGCGACGAAGGCGGCGTCACGGGCAACGCGGACTTCCGCCGCGGCATGATGCACCTGTTCGACCGCGAGCAGATCCGCAACGCCGTGTTCCTCGGCTATGGCGCGATCGGCAACGATCAGCCGATCGATCCGACCAACAAGTATTACTTTGCCGGCCTGCCGGAACGCACGTTCGACCCGCAGAAGGCCAAGTTCTACTTCCAGAAGGCCAAGCTCGGCAGTACGCCGCTGCAGATCTATGCCTCCCCGGCGGCGGACGGCTCCGTCGAAATGGCGATGCTGCTGCAGCAGGTCGCGCCGCAGGCGGGCCTGAACCTTCAGGTGGTGCGCACGCCCGGCGACGGCTACTGGTCGAACCACTGGATGAAGCACCCGCTGACCTTCGGCAACATCAACGCGCGCCCGAGCGCCGATGTGATCTTCACGCAGTTCTTCAAGTCGGATGCGCCGTGGAACGAGGCGAACTGGAAGGACCCGAAGTTCGACCAGATGCTGCTGGCCGCGCGCGGCGAGCCGGACGACGCGAAGCGCAAGAAGATCTACGGCGACATGCAGGTACTCGTGCACAGCGACGGCGGCATCGGCATTCCGCTGTTTCTCAGTTCGCTCGACGCGCACACGACGAAGCTCAAGGGCCTCGGTTCGATTCCGATTGCCGGACTCATGGGCTTCAAGTTCGCCGAGAACGTCTGGCTCGAGGCGTAGTTCGAGGTGTGATGTGTGCGGCCGGTGTGCGCCTGGATGTGCGCCCGGCCACCGATTCCCCGCTTCATGATGCTCAGGGAGGCGACATCCGATGAAAGCTCACGCGCAACGTCTCATTGCCGCGCGTCTCGGTCTCGCGCTGCTCACGCTGCTGATCGTCTCGGCAATCGTGTTCGGTCTCACGGGCCTCTTGCCCGGCGACGCCGCGCAGCAGGCCCTCGGCCAGGCGGCCACGCCTGAGCAGGTGGCCGCGCTTCGGCACCAGTTCGGCCTCGACCAGCCCGCGCTCACGCGATATGTTCACTGGCTCCTGCAGGCCGTGACCGGCAACTTCGGCACGTCGGTGTCGAACAACCAGCCGGTCAGCGAACTGATCGCCACGCGTCTGCCGAACTCGCTCGTGCTCGCGGGGCTCACCACGGTCGTTTCGGTGCCGCTGGCGCTGGCTATCGGCATCTTTTCCGCCGTGTTCCGCGGCTCGCTGCTCGACCGCGTGCTCAACGTGCTCACGCTCTCCGCCGTGGCCGTGCCCGAATTTCTGGTCGCCACCATCGCCGTGCTGATCTTCGCGGTGAAGCTGCGCTGGCTGCCCGCGCTCTCGTACCTCTCGGAGGTGGACTCGTTCGGCACGCTCCTGCGCATCTACGCGATGCCGGTCATGACGCTGTGCTGCGTGATCGTCGCGCAGATGGCACGCATGACGCGCGCCGCCGTGCTCGACCAGCTGAGCGCGCCCTATGTGGAAATGGCGCGCCTGAAGGGGGCGTCGCCCGCTCGCATCGTGTTGCGCCACGTGCTGCCGAACACGATCGGCCCGATCGCCAATGCCGTCGCGCTGAGCCTCTCGTATCTTTTTGGCGGCGTGGTGATCGTGGAGTCGATCTTCAACTATCCGGGCCTCGCGAGCCTGATGGTCGACGCCGTGACGAACCGCGACCTGCCGCTCGTGCAGGGCTGCGTGATGGTGTTCTGCGCCGCGTATCTGGTGCTCGTGCTGATCGCGGACCTGTGTCAAATCGTATCCAACCCGAGGCTGCGTCAACGATGAACCGACCCGCCACATCTCATGCCGCGACCGTGCTCTACGCGACTAGCGAGAGCGAGGAGCGGTCCGCCGCCGACGTCGTCAAGGACGTACCGGGCGACGTTCCCACGCCGCCGCGCTCGCCGCTGCGCCGCATCGTCGGGCGCCTGTCGGTGCTCGGCCTGATCGGGCTTGCGATCGTCGTGTTCTGGCTCGGCGTGGCCTTCATCGGGCCGCTCGTCGCGCCGTACAAGGGCGGCGCGATCACCTCCACGGAGATCTTCGGCTCGTATAGCGCGGCGCATCTGCTCGGCACCGATTTCCTCGGCCGCGACATGCTGAGCCGCGTGCTCTACGGCACGCAGTACACCGTGGGCCTCGCGCTCGCAGCAACGCTGCTCGCAAGCGGTATCGGCACATTCTTCGGACTGCTTGCGGCGGTCGCGCCGCGCTGGATCGACGAGGTGCTGAGCCGCATTTTCGACGCGCTGATCTCCATTCCTAGCAAGGTGCTCGCGCTCGTCGTGATCGCGGCGTTCGGCTCGTCGGTGCCGATGCTCATCACCGTCGCGGCGCTCGCCTATATTCCGGGCGCGTTCCGTATCTCGCGCTCGCTGGCCGTGAACCTGATGACGCTCGAATACGTGCAGGTCGCCAGGGCGCGCGGTGAAGGGCTGTTCTATATCGCCCGTGTGGAAGTGCTGCCGAACATGATCCACCCCATGCTCGCCGACTTCGGCCTGCGCTTCGTGTTCATCGTGCTGCTGCTCTCCGGCCTCTCGTTCCTCGGCCTCGGCGTGCAGCCGCCGGACGCGGACTGGGGCTCGCTGGTGCGCGAGAACATTGGCGGCCTCGCGGAAGGCGCGCCCGCCGTGCTGATGCCGGCCGTCGCCATCGCGACGTTGACCGTGGGCGTGAACCTGCTGATCGACAGCCTGCGCCGTCACGGCGGCCGCGCGCATGGAGGCGGAAAATGAACATGATCGAAGTGACGGGCCTGCGTGTGGTCGCGGGCGCGGCGCCCGATGCGGTCGTCGAGATCGTCAAGGGTGTCGACTTCACGGTGAAGAAGGGCGAAGTGCTTGCGCTGATCGGCGAGTCGGGGTCGGGCAAGACCACCATCGCGCTCTCGCTGCTCGGCCATGCGCGCGACGGCTGCGCCATTGCGGGCGGCAGCGTAAAGATCGGCGATAAGGATGTGCTCGCGCTCGACGAACGCGGGCGCCGTGCGCTGCGTGCGCGCGTCGTGGCTTATGTCGCACAGAGCGCCTCGGCGGGCTTCAATCCGGCGCGCACGATCATGGACCAGGTGACCGAGCCCGCGCTGCTGCACAAGCTGATGTCGCCGGCAGCGGCGCGCGAGAAGGCGGTGAGCCTGTTTCGCGCGCTCGCGCTGCCTTCGCCCGAGACGATCGGCGCGCGCTATCCGCACCAGGTATCCGGCGGCCAGCTGCAGCGGCTGATGGCGGCGATGGCGCTGATCACCGATCCCGCCGTGGTCGTGTTCGACGAGCCCACCACGGCGCTCGACGTGACCACGCAGATCGAAGTGCTCGCGGCCTTTCGCAAGGTCGTGAGGGAGCTGGGCACGACGGCCGTGTACGTGTCGCACGATCTCGCGGTCGTTGCGCAGATGGCCGATCGTATCGTCGTCCTGAACAATGGCGCGGTGCGCGAAAACGGTACGATGCTCCAGGTGCTCGACGCCCCCGCCGACGATTACACGCGCGCGCTGCTGGCCGCGCGCCGCCACCCCGACCCCGGTCCGCCCGCCGTGCCGCCCGCCGCCGAGGTGCCGCTGCTCGAAGTGCGCAACCTGATCGCGGGCTATGGCCGGGTCGACGCGAACGGGGTGCCCGCCGTGCGCGTGCTGGAGGATGTGAGCTTGCGCATCCCGCGCGGCAGTGCGCTGGGCGTGATCGGCGAATCGGGCTCGGGCAAGACGACGCTCGCGCGCGTGGTGGCCGGGCTGGTCGAGCGCGCGAGCGGCGAGGTGCTGCTCGACGGCGTGCCGCTGCCCGCGACGCTTTCGGCGCGCACGCCCGACCAGTACCGGCGCATCCAGATCGTGTTCCAGAACGCCGACACGGCGCTCAACCCGAGCCGCACGATTGCCGATATCCTCGCGCGGCCCATGTGCTTCTATCACGGCCTGCGCGGTGCGCGGGCGCAAAAGCGCATGCTCGAACTGCTGGATCTCGTGAAGCTGCCCGCATCGATTGCGAAGCGTCAGCCGGGCGGTCTCTCGGGCGGCCAGAAGCAGCGCGTGAACCTGGCCCGCGCCCTTGCGGCCGAGCCAGCGCTCATTCTGTGCGACGAGGTGACGTCCGCGCTCGATACCGTCGTTGGCGCGGCGATTCTCGACCTGCTCGCCGAACTGCGGCGCGAACTGGGCGTCTCGTACATGTTCATCAGCCACGATATTTCAACGGTGCGCGCGATCTGCGACGACGTCGTCGTGCTGTATGGCGGCCAGTGCGTCGAAGCGGGCCAGCGCGACGTGCTGGAGGCGCCGCCTTATCACCCCTACACGGGTTTGCTCGTCGATTCGGTGCCGGCCCTGCAGCCGGGCTGGCTCGACGCGCGGCGCGCCGTGGCGGGCACGGCACTTCCGCCGCTCGGGGCGTCGGCCGAGGTGCGCGACCTGTGTGCGTTCCGAGCGCGTTGCCCGGTGCGTATCGATGGCGCGTGCAATGTGTCGGCACCCGCGATGAAGCGCTTGCCGAGCGGCGCGCAGATCCTTTGCCATCACACGACAGCGGAGCTGGAGCGCCTGCAGACCGCACAGGCTGCGCAAGTCGCGCAGGCAACGCAATCCACCCAATCCACCCAATCCACCAAGAGGGCGGCCGCATGAGTGCACGCTTCGTGAGAGTGGCGGAAGCGGGCCGCCCGACCTTCGAGATCGAGATCGACGGCCGCGTGTCGCAGGCCGCCGAGGGCGACACGCTGATGGTCGCGCTGCTCGCCACGCAGGACGCGCTGCGCGACTGCGAGTTCGACGAGGGGCGGCGCGCCGGCTTCTGCCTGATGGGCGCGTGCCAGGACTGCTGGGTGTGGACCGCGCAGGGCGAGCGGCTGCGCGCCTGCACGACGCCGGCTGCGCCGGGCATGTCGATCGTCACGCGCAACGCGCTTACCGGGGAGGGCGTATGGCCGCGCACGCAGAACTGAAGGTAGTCGTGATCGGCGCGGGACCGGCCGGCGTGCGCGCGGCGCAGACGCTGGTCGCGGCGGGCCTGCGTCCCGTCGTCGTGGATGAAGGGCGGCGCGACGGCGGGCAGATTTATCGGCGTCAGCCCGAAGGCTTCAAGCGCAGCTACGCAACGCTCTATGGCACCGAGGCCGAACGCGCGGCGTCGCTGCATCGCGACTTCGACGCGCTGCGCTCGCAGATCGACTACCTGCCCGACACGCTCGTCTGGAACGTCGGGCCGAAGTCCGTGCATTTGGCGAGCGGCGCGCGCTACCACGAACTGGCGTTCGACGCGCTGATCGTCTGCAGCGGCGCGACCGACCGGCTCATGCCGGTGCCGGGCTGGCATCTGGCGGGCGCCTATAGCCTGGGCGGCGCGCAGGTCGCGCTGAAGTCGCAGGGTTGCGCCATCGGCGCGCGCACCGTCATGATGGGCACCGGCCCGCTGCTTTACCTCGTTGCCGCGCAGTACGTGAAAGCGGGCGCAACGGTGAGCGCGGTGCTCGATACATCCACCCTCGGCCAGCGCATGCGCGCGTTGCCCGATTTGCTGCAAGTGCCCGCCACGCTGCGCAAGGGCATGGCGCTCCTGCGCACGCTGCGCCGCGCGGGTGTGCCGATGCATCGGGGCGTGATGCCGCTTGCGATCGAAGGCTCGCCCGAGCACGGCGTGACGGCGGTGCGCGTGAAACTCGCGAACAGCCGCGAAGCGCGCGTGGCGTGCGACGCCGTCGCGCTGGGCTATCACTTGCGCTCCGAAACGCAAATCGCGGATCTCGCGGGTTGCGCGTTCCATTTCGATCAAGCCGCGCGGCAATGGCTGCCCGAAATCGATCAGGACGGCCGCAGCAGCGTGGCGGGCGTTTATCTGGCCGGCGACGGCGCACGCGTGCGCGGCGCCGACGCGGCCGAGCGCGCGGGGCGGCTCGCCGCCTTGGCGGCATTGCAGGATGCGGGCGCGGGCTCATCGAACGGAACACTCGCCGAAGCGGCAAGACTGCGGGTTGAACTCGCACGTTTCACACGCTTCGCACAAGGCTTGCGCAATGCCTTTCCGTGGCCCGCGCATTTCGCGGCGACGCTGCCGGACGACACCGTCGTGTGCCGCTGCGAGGCCATCACGGCGGGCGAATTGCGCCGTGTGGTGCGCGAGACGGGCGCCACGGAAGCGAATCGCGCGAAGGCGTTTTCACGCGTAGGGATGGGGCGCTGCCAGGGCCGCTTCTGCGCGCACGCAGGGGCCGAAGTCATCGCAGCCGAGGCGCATGTGCCGCTGGAAGCCGTGGGCCGGCTGCGCGGGCAGGCGCCGGTCAAGCCGCTGACGATGGCGCTGAGCGCTGGCGGGAATGGCATCGACGAAGCGCAGGACGGCGCGGCGCTTGCCGCGCAAACGCAGCCCGGCGCATGCCGCACAAAGGAGTTCAGCGAATGACGGATCGCGCCGATGTGATCGTGATTGGAGGCGGCATCATCGGGACGTCCACGGCGTTCTTCCTGAGCCGTCGCAAGCGCTCAGTGATCCTGATCGAACGTGGGCTCACGGGCCAGCAGGCGAGCGGCGTGAACTTCGGCGGCGTGCGCCGCCAGGGACGCGCACTCTCGCAGCTTGCCATGTCCAATCGCGCGCTCGATATCTGGTATCGCGCGCAGTCGCTGCTTGGCGAGGACGTCGAATTTCTGCCTTCCGGCCACACGCGCGTGTGCTACCACGCACACGACGCCGAATACTTTCATCGCTACGCCGAGCAGGCGCGCGCCTACGGGCTCGATCTCGAAGTGCTCGAAGGTGCCGCGTTGTTCAAGCGCTTTCCGTTCCTGGGCCGCGAGGTGCTGGCCGCCTCTATCTCGCCGCGCGACGGCCACGCCAATCCGCGTCTGGCCGCACCGGCCTTCGGCCGCGCCGCCGCGAGGCTCGGCGCGACCCTCGTGGAGAACGCTGAAATCGTGCGCGTGGAAAAGGAAGCGGGCGGCTTTCGCGTGGAGAGCGCCACGGGCGCCGTGTGGCGCGCCGAGCAACTGCTTATCTGTGCGGGTGCGTGGGCGGGCGCCTTGTCCGCGCAATTCGGCGAGCCGGTGCCGCTCGTCGCGCGCGGCCCGCAAATGGCCGTGACCGAGCCCGTGCCCTACCGCTTCATGCATTCGATGGGCGTCTACACGTCGATCAAGGAAGAGAGCGTGTACTTCCGGCAGATTCCGCGCGGCAACCTCGTGCTGGGCGGCGGCGCTCCGGGGCCTGCCGACGCCGGCACGCGCCGCGCCGGCGTGCTGCCCGGCAACACTGTGCAGCAGATCGCGCAGTTCCGCCGGATGGTTCCTGCGCTCGCGCCGCTGCATGTGATCCGCGTGTGGAGCGGCGTGGAAAGCTACCTGCCGGATTCGGAGCCGGTGATCGGCCCGAGTTCGACGACGGAGGGGCTTTTCTATGCGTTCGGCTTTAGCGGCTCGGGCTTCCAGATCGGGCCGGGCGTGGGCGAGACGCTCGCGGAACTGCTCGATGCCGGCGCGACCGACATACCGCTCGAACCGTTTGCGATTGCGCGCTTCGGGCGCGCGGCGCCGGCTGTCGGCGTGAGCGCATCGACGGCCAGCGAGGCTTGATCATGCATGACGCGAATGCATTCGTTGCCGCGCCAGTCACTCCGCTTCGCGATGCGCTGGCGTATATCGACGCGAATTTCGACAAGTCCGTGAGCCTCGCCGAACTGGCCGAGGTATCGGCGCTCAGCGTCTCGCGATTCGCTACCGTGTTTCGTCAGCAGGTCGGCCTCTCGCCCTACAAGTACCTGTGCGAGGTGCGCGTGCGCCGCGCGCAGCTATTGCTGCTGGCAGGCGTGCCGGGCGCCGTGGTCGCGACGCAGGTCGGTTTCTTCGACCAGAGCCATCTGGCGCGCCATTTCAAGCGTTTTTGCGGTGTCACGCCGAGCGCCTTCCTGCAGCAGGCGAAGGCGCTCGAAGCGGCTTGAGCGTCTTCTGTCCTGCGTCGCGCGTCACAGAATGACGTAGACCTTGCGCATCGTTTCGTCGACTTCCCACGTGCCTTCCGTGTTGGCGGCGAAGAAGAGCGTATCGCCGCCGCGAAAATGCACTGTCGCCTCGCCGTCGGGCGTGAAGCGTCCGCTGCCGCTCAGGATATGCATGACCTCCGCTTCTTTCACCGAGCGTCGGTAGGTGCCGCTCGTGCATTCGAAAAGACCGGTGTCGATGGCCTCCGTGCCCGGAATCACCTTCTGCACGCCCGAAACGCGAATCGCCTGCGAGCCGGGTGTGCCCGCCGTGCCCCAGTCTTCGAGCGCCTGCATGTCGACGCTTTGCGTGATCTGCTGAACTTTCATCATTAGTTCGTTAGACTAAATAAAGGGAAGAGGCGCTTCAGCGCTTCTGAACGATGCGTTGCTCGATCTTGCCGAGCCGCACCACGGTCACGCCGGGGCGCAACTGGCGCAGCGAAGGCATCACGAGAATGCAGTCGTCGTAGGGCGTCACTACCGGCACGCCGTCGGACCAGCCGATCACGGCGCCGGCCTTAGGGAACACTTCGAGGCCCGTGTAATCGCCCGCGAAACGGAAGTCCATACTCTTCGCCACCACGGGCTCAGTCACGCGCACCACGCGCATTTCCGGCGGCAGCGGTTGCAGCCAGTCGGCAGGCAGATCCGCTTCTTCCACCACGCCAGCGAGAAGCAGAAAGCGCGCCGTGACATCGCGCGCCACGGTCACGGCGCTCGTTTCCCAGTGCTGTCCGCACTCGATCAAGAGCGCGTTCTTCGCGCTCGCCGCGTCGCCGAAGCCTTCGTAATCGCGCATGCGGCGGCCTTCCGGGTGGCCCTCGTCGCATATGACGGTGGCCGGCGCGCCAAGCCGCGCCGAGAGTTCGACGCCCTTGGCGAGCGGCCCCGCGACGATGAGCGGCATGCACTTCTCGTGCATCGAATGGAGGTCGAGCAGCAGATCGACGTCGTCGATCACGGGCCGCATCGCGCGGGCGCGGCGCAGTTCGCTCGAATCGCGCGCGAGGTCGTCCAGTCCGGTCCACACGCGATTGAAGTCCTGATCGACGAAACGCGCGGCGTCGGGGTGCGCGGGGTCGAAGCGGCGGTAGGCCTCCACGTTCGCGAACGCGAGCGTGAGCTTGCCGCGTCGCGGCCGCAGCCGCGCGCGCAGCAGCGCATCGACGACGATTGCGCCGCACACCTCGTTGCCGTGCGTGAGCGCATTGATCATCACATGCGGGCCGGGCGCGCCCGAGTCGAACGTATGCACATAAGGGATGCCCGTTTCGCTGCGCTCGTGCGCGGCGATGTCGGGGAACGCGACTTCGATCGGATAGCTGCTCATGCAAGCCCTCCCTGGCAGAGGTATTTGATGGAGAGGTAATCGTCGAGCCCGTACTTCGAGCCTTCCCGGCCATAGCCCGATTCTTTCACGCCGCCGAACGGCGCGGCTTCGCTAGCGAGCGCGCCTTCGTTGATGCCGACGATACCCGCTTCGAGCTGGCGCGCGACGCGATCGATGCGGCGCACTTCCTGGCTGTAAAAGTAGGCGGCGAGGCCATACGGTGTGTCGTTGGCTGCGTGGATCGCCTCGGCTTCGTCGTCGAAGCGGAACAGCGGCACAACGGGGCCGAAGGTTTCTTCGCAGCTTAGCTGCATGTCGGGCGTGGCGTTCGCGAGCACGGTGGGCGCGTACCAGTTCGCGCCCAGCTCGCTCAGGCGCTTGCCGCCCGTGAGCACGCGTGCGCCGCGGCTCACCGCGTCGTCCACGTGGCGGGCGATCTTTTCTACCGCACGCGCGTTGATCATCGGGCCGATCTGCGCGGCGGGGTCGGTCGCGGGCGCGACTTTCAAAGCCGCGACGCGCGTGGCGAGTTTGTCGGCGAAGCGCTCGAACACGCCCGCTTGCACGTACACGCGATTGGGGCACACGCAGGTCTGGCCGCCGTTGCGGAACTTCGCGGCCATGAGGCCTTCAACGGCGGCGTCGAGATGCGCGTCGTCGAACACGATGAACGGCGCGTTGCCGCCCAGTTCGAGCGAGAGCTTCTTCAACGTGCCCGCCGATTCCTTCGCGAGATGCTTGCCCACGGGCGTCGAGCCAGTGAAGGTGATCTTGCGCACCCGGGCGTCCGCGAGCCAGTCGGCGACGGCGCTCACGCCGCGCTCGCGCGATGCGCAGATGAGATTGAGCACGCCGGGCGGCACACCCGCCTCGTGCGCGAGCATGACGAGTGCGAGCGCGGTGAGCGGCGTGTCCTCGGCGGGCTTGCCGACCACCGTGCAGCCGGCGGCGAGGGCGGGGGCGATCTTGCGTGCGATCATCGCGAGCGGGAAGTTCCAGGGCGTGATCGCCGCGACCACGCCAACGGGCTCCTTCACCGCGCTCATGCGCTTGCCGCGCTGCTGCTGCGGGATGAGATCGCCGTAGATACGCGTGGCCTCCTCGGCGAACCAGGCGACATAAGACGCGCCATACATCGCTTCGCCGCGACCCTCGTGCAGGGGTTTGCCTTGTTCGAGCGAGATCAGCTGACCCAGTTCGTCGGCGTTCGCGACGATCAGCGCATGCCAGCGGCGCAGCACGGCGGCGCGTTCTGCGGGCAGCGTGTCGCGCCAGGCGGGGAATGCGCGGGCGGCGGCGTCGGTGGCGGCGCGTGCGTCGTTCGCATCGCTATCGGCGACCTCGGCGATCGTTTTGCCGGTCGCGGGATCGGTCACGGCGAAGCGCGTGCCGGAGGCCGCGCTCACCCATTGCCCGTCGATGAAATTGTCGCTGCGAATCAGCGCGCTCAAGGGATAACGCGTAGTCATATGCCGATTCCTTTCCGCACATGCGGAGGAAGATGGTTCGATGCCGGGAAGCGCGCGCGCACGAAGAGCGCGCCGAAGCCGCGAGGTTTCGGCGCGCAGCGCGCGCGAGAATACGGAGGCGGGACGCAGGAGCGCGAGGCGCGTGCCTCACGTGCGTCGCCCATGCTCAGGAATGCAGGTTCTGCGAGAACAGCGTTTCGAGCGGGTAATGCGTCTTGATGAACGCCGTCTTGATGATCACGTAGCTGAAGTACTTCTCGATGCCGATATCGCGCTCCAGCAGCCCCTCGACAATGCTCTGATAATGGCTCACGCTGCGCGCGACGAACTTCAGCAGATAGTCGTAGCCGCCGCTCGCGAGATGGCACTCGACCACCTCGTCCACCTCGCGTATTGCCTTCTCGAACTTGATGAAGTCCTCGCGGCGATGGTCGGCGAGCGTGACCTCGGTGAACACCATCTGCACGTCGCCCAGCTTTTCCAGCTGGATCTGCGCGCCGTAGCCGACGATGAACCCCGCCTTCTCCAGACGTTTTACGCGGATCAGGCAGGGGCTTGGCGATAGCCCGACTGCGTCGGCCAATTCGACATTCGTGATGCGCCCCCGCTTCTGCAGTTGCGAGAGGATGCGCAGATCGATTCGGTCCAGCTTGCAGTCGTTGCTCATCGCGATGGGGGCGGCCCTGCATGTCGAAGTGTCGAGTGATGGTATCACGCGGCGACACGGGCGCTGACCCCATTCTTCGTCCCGTTTCCGGCCTTCAATGCCGCGCGCACTTCGGGCTGCGCGAGCACGTCGTCGAGCGTTTTTTCGAGGCGCTCGAACAGCAGGTCGAACTCGCTTTCGGTGTACGAAAGCGCGGGCGCGAAGCCGAGAATGCCGTCGCCGAACGCGCGGAACACGAGGCCGTTGCCATACGCGGCGGCGGCGATGCGATCGGGCAGGCCGAGCGCTGCGTCGAAGCGCTGCTTGCTCTCCTTGTCGGCGACGAGTTCGAGCGCGCCGAGCAGACCGCGGTGGCGCGAGTCGCCCACGAGCGGGTGGGCGAGCAGCGCGTCGAGCCCCTGAGCGAAGCGCGGCGCGCGCGCAACGCCGTTCGCGAGCAGGCCGCCTTCGTGATAGAGACGCATGACTTCGAGGCCGATGGCCGCGCTCACCGGGTGTGCCGAATAGGTGTGGCCGTGGCCGATCACGGCGGCGGCGTCGCCATCGGCAATGCCTTGATAAAGGGCATCCGACATCAGCACGGCGCCCATCGGCGCGTAGCCTGCGGTGAGGCCCTTGGCGACGGTCATCAGATCCGGCTCGACGTCTTCGGCCTGGCAGGCGAAGAGCGGACCCGTGCGGCCAAAGCCCGTAATCACCTCGTCGGCGACGAACAGGATATCGAGCTTGCGGCACGCTTCGCGCATGGCTTTCAGCCAGCCAACGGGCGGCACGATCACGCCGCCCGAACCCTGGATCGGTTCGCAGAAAAACGCGGCGACGTTTTCGGCGCCGAGTGCTGCGACCTTCGCTTCGAGCGCCGCGACCGAAGCGGCGATGAGCGCCGCGTCGTCCGCATGCTCGCTGCGATACGCATAGGGCGAGGGAATGTGATGCTGCGTGGCGAGCGGCAAGTCGAAGTTGCGATGGAACGCGGGCAACGCAGTCAGCCCCGCGCCGACCGCCGACGAGCCGTGATAGCCGCGCTCCTGCGCGACGATGTGCTTCTTCGCGGGGCGCCCCGTGGCGTTGTAGTAGTGCGTGATGAAGCGCAGCGCCGAATCGACTGCATCCGAGCCGCCCAGCGTGAAGTACACGTGCTGCAGCGATGCGGGCGCGCGCTCGACGAGCAGCGCGGCCAGTTCGATGGCGGGCTCCGAGCCGAAGTGGAAATAGCCCGTGGCGTAGGGCAGGCGCGTCATCTGGCGCGCCGCGGCTTCGACGATGCTTTGATGGCCGTAGCCCGTGTTGACGCACCAGAGGCCGGAGAATGCGTCGAGCAGTTCGTTGCCAGCGGCGTCGCGCAGGAACACGCCCTGGGCGGATTCGAGCACGGTCACGCCGCGCGCTTCGTGCGCGCGGTAGTTCACGACGGGATGGATCAGATGTTTGCGGTCGGCTTCAATGAGCGAGCGATTCGGCATGGTTCGGTTCCTGGCTGATGAGTCAGAGGAGTGCGGCGCCTGGCCGTTGATTGGGCGTTGGCTGGCCGTTGATTCACCGTTCCATGCTACCGGGCCGATACCGGTGCGCGTTTCGCCAAATCATTCGCGAAATAGCGTGTTTGTGGCGTTTTGATCGGGGGCCGCAGCATATTGTGCTGTACCCCCGGCGCGGTCACGAGCCTCAGTAGCCGCGCGTCCGGTCGATGAGGCCGAGCATCGGCACGCCGTCGCGGTGACGGCGGATGTTCTCGAGCACGACATCGACGGCCGTTTCGGGCCGCGTGGCGCTGGCAATGTGCGGCGTGAGGCGCACACGTGGATGCGTCCAGAACGGATGCTCCGGCGGCAGCGGCTCGGGGTCCGCGACATCGAGAATCGCATTGCGCAGGTGAGCGCGATCGAGCGCGTCGAGCAGCGCTTGCTGGTCCAGTTGCGGCCCACGCCCGACGTTGATGAACGACGCGCCCTGCGGCAGCTTCGCGAAGAGCGTGGCGTCGAGCAGGCCGCGCGTGGCTTCAGTGAGCGGCAGCAGACAGATGAGGATATCGGTGCGCGCGAGGAAGGCGTCGAGCGCCTCGGCGCCCGCGTAGCATTCCACGCCGGGCAAGGCGCGCGGCGAGCGGCTCCAGCCCGCGCATGCAAAGCCGAAAAGGCGCAGGCGTTCGAGCACCGCGCTGCCCAGCATGCCGAGCCCCAGCACGCCAACGCGGCGCGACGCGGCGGCGCGCACGGGCAGGGCGCGCCACACGCGCTGCTGCTGTTGCAGCGCGTAGTCGAACAGATCGCGATGGATGGTCAGGACCGACTGCGTCACGTACTCGACCATCCCCTCGACAATGCCCGGCTCGATCATGCGCACCACGGCGACGTGCTCCGGCACGCCGGAAAGATCGAACTGGTCGATGCCCGCGCCCACGGAGAAGATCACTTCGAGATTGGGCAGCGTGCGCGCGGGGTCCTCGGGCGGCTGCCACGCCGCGAGATAACGTACGGCGGCGGGGTCGCCGGTATCGGGCCAGAGGCGGAACGGGATCTCGGGCGCCTTGTGCGCGAAAAGCTGCGCCCACTGCTTGCCGCGCTCGGGGTCGGCTTTGTAGAGGAGCGTCATGAAAGCGATTCCCGCGCTCAGCCTAGCGCCTGATTGACGATGGCGAATTGCAGCACGCCCGGATCGTGCGCGGGCGCCCCGTTGCGCGACATCTTCACGACCGTGTCGACGCGCGCGAGGCCGAGCGATTCGAGCCAGGGGCCGAGGCCCTGCTCGTCGGGGGTATCGAGGCGCGTGAAGGCGCCCGCGTTGGCGGCCAGGCGGTTGGCGATCAGCGCTTTGGCGCGCTGCATGTGCAATCCATCGTCCGCGGCGACGGCCACCGGCCCGATCGCATGGCCGCGGCCGAACGGGCGCAACAGCGCGAAGCCGAGCACCGTGTCGCCACGCACCAGCGCGACGCCCTGGGACACATCGAGCAGCGGCGGCACGAGTGCGCTGCGGTCGAGCCCGCTCGCGCGCGACGCGAGTTCGATGAGGCGCGGCCTATCGCCCGGTTCGAGCGGCCGCAAACGCTCGCCCGGCGGCGGCTCGACAATCGGCGCCGCAAAGCGGTCGCCCTGATGCTGATGCAGCAGGCCGATCTTCCTGAAGCCGAGCTTTTCGTAGAGCGGCTGGCCGGCTTCGGTGGCGTGCAGCACGGTCATGCGCGTTCCCAGCGTGTCAAGCAGCCGCTCCATCAGCATCCGGCCGATGCCGCGGCCTTGCTGGTCGGCCGAGACGATCACGAGCCCGAGCGTCGCGCCATGTTTGCCCCACGGCCAGCATAGTGCGGTGCCCACCACGGTCTTGCCTTCGCGAACCACGAAGCCTTGCCCGGCCGCGGCGGCGAAACGCCAGTCGTCGCTACGATGCGGCCAACGGAATTGCAGGGAAAGCGCGTGGGCGCCCTCGATGTCGGATTCGGAGAAAGTCTCGCAGACGAGGCTCGAGGACGCAGGCTGGCCGGACACGGCGGGCTCCTTGATCGAAGGTCGATGGCTTACTTTGACAGGACGCGCGCGCCAGGAATAGGACGATCCTGCTGTGCGGCCGATCGAATCCGGTTCTGAGCCTGCTTCTGAGCCTGCTTCTGGGCCTGCTTCTGGGCCTGCTTGTGAGTGCGCGGATCAAGGCCCGCTGCCGCGGGCCGTACGCACGGTCAAGTGGTTCGACACCGACGTGACGCCGTTCACCGACCCGGCCGCGTCGCCGGCCCGCGCGATCTGCGATTTGTGCGGTACCGACCCCGTCAACGAGACGACGCCGTCACGCGCCGTGACGTGAATGTTGGCGAAATTCAGCCCTGTTGTGCGCGTGAAGGCCCGGCGGACGTCACGCACCAACGCACTGTCCGAACGGCCCGACTGCGCGGGCGCGCCTTCTTGAGCGGAGGCGTCGCCGGGCGCGCTCGCGGCCGTTTGTGCGTGCGCATAGCCCGCGCAACTCGCGATGGCCACGAGCACCAGCGCGCGGGCGATTTGGCTTTTACCGTTAGTTTTCATCCTTCTTCCCTTTGCCAGGTTCTGCAGGTTCCCCAAGGTTCCGCGCCCGCCGCCCGACAGCATCGAAAACAAGCGGCGGATCAGTACGTTGTAGGTGAAATCTTTGGCGAGGAGAAGAAGGCTGCCAGGAGGTCGCCGACAACCCATGGTGCATGCGTGGACGGCGCTCCTGCGTAGCGCTTACTTTCCTTGAAGAAGCAGCCCGAGCGGCGCGAGCGGGCCCAGCGGCAGCAGATCGAACGCGAGGATGCCGGCCTGGGCAAGCGGTAGCGTATCCAGCGTGGCCTTCACATCGTCGACCGAGCCCGAGCTCATGAGAAACACCACGCCCGGCTTGTCCTGGCGAAACCAGTACTGCTCGATTTTGTCGTCCAGGTAGAGCTTGAGCGTGGCCGGCACTTCGTGCGGCATGATCTCGTCGCGCTGCGCGGGCGTGAGTTCCTTGACGATCGATCCAATGGCGAGAACCTTCATGACAATCTCCTTGATCAATGTTTGTTGCGACTTGCAACACGATTGAGTGTATCGTTGGGGTCTCGTCGGCTGTACTGTCACAAACGACAACTTTAGAGGCATTTACGCCATGCGCATTGCTGTCCTGGCTCTTGACGGCGTTTTCGATACCGGGCTCTCCGTTACGCTCGACGCGTTCTCGGTCGCAAACAAGCTTTCGGCCGCGACCATGGGCGGCGTTCCGCGTTTCGACGTCACGCTCGTGGGGGTGAGAAAGCGGGTGCGCTCGGCTCACGGCCTCGCGGTGCCGGTGCAGCCGGTCGCGCCGGACGCGAAGCCCGATTGGGTGATCGTGCCGGCGTTGGTGACGTTATCTGCGCAGGACCTGATGCAGTCGTTCGAGCGCCGCGACGTCGGAGAGGGCATGGCGCGTTTGCTCGAATGGCAAGCGGGGGGCGCGCGAGTCGGTGCTTCGTGCGTGGGGACGTTCATCCTCGCGGAGGCGGGGCTGCTCGATCATCGCGAAGCCACGACCAACTGGTCGCTCGCGCCGTTCTTCCGGCAACGCTATCCGCATGTTCAGTTGAACGAAGCGCGCATGCTCGTGCCTTCGGATATTGGCGTGACGGCCGGCGCGGCCATGGGGCATCTCGATCTCGCGCTCTGGCTGATCCGCTCGGCGAGCCCCGAGCTGGCATCGCTCGTATCGCGCTATCTGCTGGCCGACATCCGCTCTTCGCAGGCGCCGTACATCATTCCGAATCATCTGGCGCAGGCCGATCCGCTCATTCAGCGCTTCGAACAATGGGCGAGGAAAAATCTCAAGTCGGGATTCTCGTTGCAGGACGCCGCGAAGGCGCTGGCAACGAGCTCGCGCTCATTGCAGCGCCGCTGCCAGGAGGTGCTCGGCAAGTCGCCGCTGGCGTACTTTCAGGATTTGCGGGTCGAGCACGCGCAGTCGCTGCTGCGCAGCGGCAAGCTCGACCTGGAAAGGATCGCCGCCGAAGTCGGTTACGGCGACGGCGCGACGCTGCGCAGCCTGTTGCGGCAGCGGTTGGGAAGAGGGGTGCGGGAACTGCGTGCCGACTTGTTGTGAACGGGCGGCTTTTCTATGGCGCGACGCCAAGCACCGTGAGATGCATCTCGCGGCGCTCGACAAAGCCCAGGGTGCGATAGATGGAAATGGCGCCGTGATTCGACGTCAGCACGTGCAGGAACGGTGTCTCGCCGCGCGCGCTGATTGCCGCCATCAGCAGTTGCATGAGGCCCGCCGCGAGCCCTTGCCCCCTGAAGGCCGGGTCCACGCATACGGCGCTGATTTCGGTATGCCCTTCGATCTTCATGCGCTCGCCGGCCATGGCGACGAGTTTGCCCTCTCTGCGCACGCCAAGGTAGCCGCCGAATTCGATGGTGCGCGGGCCAAACGGGCCGGGCTGCGTTGCCGCGGCCAGCGCGAGCATCTCAGGCACGTCATGCTCAGTTAGCCGCACGTGCTCCAGCGCGGTGGGCGCAAGCGGTTGGCCTTGCCAGACCATTTGCAGCAGCGTGGCGTGCCGGATCAGCGCGAAGCCGGCGGGCGGCTCCACGGCATCCAGCGTGGTCAGGGCAACGGGTGCGTGCTCTTCGATCAGTCCTCGCAAGGCGTCGAACGATTCAGGCGTGGTGTCCGACATCGCCGCAAAGGGGGCGACGGCGGGCACATACCGCACTGCGCGATCGTTCCCAACGGCGAGATGGCGCTGGCGGCCGGTCAGCGCGTGCCCTGGCACGTTGTCCAGCGCGGTTGTGCTGCCCGCAGGTTTCGTTGCCAGCACATCGAACATGATTCGCGCTTCCATAGAGAATGTGGACGGTTTGTGACGATAGTCTAGACGAGGCGTGTTCGGCGGACCACGGCCGAACGCGCCAACTTTGGCGTTATTCCCGCCAATGCCTTTCGTCACGCACCGCTTGCGAGCGCTTCGAGCACGGTGTCCAGTTCGACGTCCCCGCGAAGGATTTCATCGGCGGGCTTGGAGAAACAGATCCAGCCCTCGTTGAATCCGTCGAGCATGCGCATACGCGGCAAGGGGTGCTTCATGCCTTGTGCCAGAAAGCGCGACTCCCATTCCTGCCGGTTCACCGCCACCGCGCGCACAGGCCTGCCAAGCACGCGGGCAAACGCGGAAGCAATGTCGTTGGCGCTCACGCGGCGCGGCCCCTCCAGCTCGACCACGCGTGTGCCGCTCCATGTCTGCTGGAGCAAGTCGGCGGCGAGGCGGCCGACGTCCGCGGTCGCGACCATCGGGACGGCGTGGTCGAGCGGTTGCAGGTAGCTCTCGATCACGCCGTTGTCGCGCGCGCACGCGACATCCCACGCAGCGTTCTCCATGAACCAGCCAGGCCGCAGGAAAGTCACGGGCACAGGCAGCGCGGCTAGCGCCTGCTCCATCAGCGACAGTTGCGTGAGCAGATTGCTCTCTTGTGCCTGCGCGCCGATGGTCGAGAGACAAACGACTTTCGCGGGCCGTGCGTTGTGGATCGCGGTGCAAACGGCATCGATGACCGCGCGTGATTCCGGAAAACCCGGCGAGGGATCGAACTGCGGAGGCAGCAGGATGAACACGCCCTGCGCGCCGCTGAATGCAGCGGTAAGCGCTGCGGCGTCTTCCATGCTTGCCGTCGCCAGCTCGCAGCCTTGTGCTTGCCACGACGCGGCGCGCGCAGCGTCGCGCACGACTGCCCGCACCGGTTGCCCCGATGCCAGCAGTGCACGGGCGAGCGCACCGCCCACTTTTCCGGTAATGCCTGTAATTGCGTACACTTGAAACCCTCCGCATGCGACGACGAGATTGTCGAAAAAGCCGAACACGATGGCAGCAAGGTGCTGCCTGGTTCCGTTTCGGTGAGACGCATTCTGGACGCATGGCGGCCGAAGCTAAATGCCGCGAAGGGCACTAGATCAGTGACTCGCGCGCACGAATCGGATGGCCGATCCATCATCGCCAAAGGCTGCTTTAGGGCCGCCATGCCGGCTGCCATTGGAACGACGACATTGAGAACAACGACACTCGAGAACATTTCCGGCGCGATCAGCGTGTTTGCCGCCGTCGTCGATGCGGGGACGTTTGCCGCCGCGGCAGACGTGCTCGGCATGTCGCCGCCAGGCGTGAGCCGCGCGATTGCGCGGCTGGAGAAGCGGCTCGATATCCGGCTCTTCAATCGCACGACGCGCTCGATTTCGCTGACCGAAGGCGGGCGCCGTTTCTACGAGCAGGTCGTCCCGCATCTCGCGGGGCTCGAGGAAGCGGCCATCGCGGCATCGGGCAATGCGTCGGCGGTGCGCGGCAGGCTGCGGGTGAATCTGGACCCGGTGTGCTATCGGGCAGTTCTCGGCGCGGATCTCGACCGGTTCATGGACGCCCATCCCGAACTCGAGATCGAACTGATCGCGAGAGATAGTCTTGGCGACCTGGTGGCGGAGGGATTCGATGTCGCGATGCGATTCGGCAAGCCGCGATCCTCCACGCTGGTTGCCCGCAAGCTGCTCGATACCGCCGTCGTGACGGTCGCGGCGCCGGCCTATCTATCGCGCTGGGGCAGGCCGCTGCGCCCCGAAGATCTCGAAGGCCCCACTCACCGGTGCCTCGAATTCCGCGACCCCGAGACAGGCAAGCCCTATCCCTGGGAGTTTCATCGCAAGCGCAAGGATGTCGTGGTGGCGACGCATGGGCGGCTCACAGTGAACGATCCGGGCGCCTTGCTCAATGCGTGTCTGGCCGGTTCCGGCATTGCGCAAATGCTGCTTCTCGGCGCCGAGCCTCTGATTGCCGATGGCAGGCTGGTGAATCTGTTCCCCGACTGGCCCGACGAACGCTTCCCGCTATACGTCTACTATCCGTCGCGGCACTACACGCCCGCGAAGACGCGCGCATTCATCGATTTCATCGTCGCCTGGGCCGCGGCGCATTGATTGCGGCGACATCACAGCGGTACGCGTTGCCGGCATACCGTGAGCACGAGTTGCCGTAGCCAGCGATGGACGGGATCGGCCTCGATGCGCGGATGCCACATCTGCGACACCGTGATTTTTTCGGTCGTGACCGGCAGCTCGAAAACGTGGATTCCAGCGGACTGGGGCGATTCGTGCAGTTCGTCCTGTTGGTCCTGCGGTTGTTCACGGTGATTGCACAGAAACGATCCGGGCACGAGCGCGATCAGATCGGAAGCGCGCGCCACGGCTAGCGCGGCAGGGAAGCTGGGCACCACGGCGACGATCGTTCTTTCCAGTCCCAGCGCGGCCAATGCAACATCGACCGGTCCGCTGCCGCGGCCGCTTCGCGACGCAACAACGTGCCCGAAAGCGACATACCGTTCGGCGCTCGGCCCGCGCTCCAGCGCTAGCGGATGGCCCGTTCTGACGACGCCCACGAAGCGGTCCCTGAAGAGCGCCTGCACGCGAATTTCCGGACCCATCTCTCCGAGCACGCCGATCTCGAGGTCGGCCGAACCCTCGCGCAAATGCGTCGAAGTCTTCTCCGCCTTGGGCGCGAAGCGCAAGCGCACGAATGGCGCGACCGCCGTAGCCGCGGCGATGAGCGGCGCGCCGAAGGCTTCTACGAAACCGTCGTTGGCGCGAATCGTGAAGGTCCGCTGCAAGGTGGCGAGATCGGGCTCGGCGGCCGACGGCACAAGGACGGCGCGTGCTTCGTGAACCGCGTTTTGCGTGCGCTCGCGCAGCGCCTGCGCATGCGGGGTGAGCACCATGCCGCGGCCGGCGCGAACGAGGAGCGGGTCGCCGGTCGCCTCGCGAAGGCGGGTCAAGGTCCGGCTCATTGCCGAGGCGCTCAACCCCAGTCGACGCGCTGCGCCGACCACGCTGCCGTCGTCGAGCAATGCGTCGAGCGCGATGAGGAGATTCAGGTCGGGTTCAGACATGCCCGATGCTAGCACGGGTTTTTTTGGCATGGCGTTCCGTGCAACTTATAGCTGCAAGGCATGCGTCTTCCGCCATGTCTGAGGCGCCACTATATTTCCCATATCCACTGAATACAGGGAAATAGCCATGCAGGAATCACCACTCTCAAAGACGGTCCTTCTCATCGGCGCATCGCGGGGGCTTGGCTTCGCCATGGTCGAGGAATATCTCAAGCGCGGCTGGCGCGTGATCGCCACCGGCAGGGCGGGCTCGATGGGCCGGCTTGCGCAGGCGGCGCGGGCCTCGCAAGGTGCGCTCGAAGTCGACACGGTCGATATTACGGTGCCGGAGCAGGTCGCGGCACTCCACGATCGCCTTCAGGATCGCCGGGTGGACATGCTCTTCGTGAACGCCGGCGTCACGAATGACCATCGTGAAACGATTGCAGATGTCTCAACCGATGAGTTCGTTCGCGTGATGGTGACGAACGCGTTGAGTCCGATGCGCGTCGTCGAGGCATTTCAGGACCTCGTGCAGCCGGCCGGGACGATAGGCGTCATGTCGTCCGGGCAAGGCAGCGTGAGCAACAACACGAATGGCAACCATGAGGTCTACCGCGGCAGCAAGGCCGCGCTGAACATGTTCATGCGCAGCTATGCGGCGCGCCATCAAGACGAAGCGAAAACCTTGTTGCTCATGGCGCCGGGATGGGTACGCACGGACATGGGCGGCCCGCAAGCGCGCCTGGGCATCGAGGAGAGCATCCCCAACCTGGTCAGCACGATCGAAGCGTACGAAGGCCGCACCGGCCTGCATTACCTCGATTACCTCGGGAGAGTCGTTCCCTGGTGAGCCATCTCGACAGGCTGGAGACGCGACTCGTGCTCAGTGCTTGCCCGGAAACGAGAACGTCGCACGCGCGCTGCCGTTGCCGGCGACGTTCACGCGCTGCGTCCTCGTTACCTCGTTATAGGTGGCGGTGATCGTATAGCGTCCGCTGGGCAGCCGCACGAGCATGTACGGACCGTGCGAACGCGTGTCGAGCACGGACGTGCCGCCGGCGTTCGTTATCTGTACCTGCACGTCCGCAACATAGCTCGAACCGGGACCGGTAAACAGCAGCGAGAGCGGCCACTGGCTGCGCGCATGCCGCAGCGCCGTGGACTCGTCGCGGCCGACCCCGCCGGACACGAACGAGACGTCACCTTGCTGCTCCGTTTGTGGCATGCCCGTTTGCGCGAGTGCGCTGCTTGCCAGAGCGAATGCGCACGTTGCAGCGAGCAGGGTCGAAGCGATTCGGGGAGCCTTGCGTTGCCTTTCCATCGTGGCCACTCCTTACAGTGATGTCGATTTCGAGCACGCAGGCGCGAGCGCCGCCGCTTCTGCAGGCCTCGTAACAGATTAGCTTTTTTCGGCCCGCGATGCGCTCTGCGCGCTGCGTTCACGGGGCGCCGCTCCGCCTTCGCGAGCGTCATGCAAATCACATCGAATTCTGAATTTCCGTTGCGTTCGCAACAATCTCATTACTCATTGCTTACGAGTTCCTGTCTATTTCGCGCCTTTCATGCGTGTCAGCTACCGCCAGCCGGGAAAACACCGAGATAAAAGCTCGTAAGGCTACTCAATAGTTTTTATATGATTATTTGGAGTTTTGCTACATCAACCGGCGAGGTCCACGCGCACGTACAAAAGCAAACGTTTGCGCATCGCGGCTCAACCGGTTTCCCCCGCAGGAAGTTTGCCGGCGCCTGACGCGGCCGGCCGCTCTGGCAGACCCTGTTTACCGGTCTGATCAGTACTCCATAACGTACTCGAACTCTCGGAGAGACATATGAGGATCACCCGTTGGCCCACCGCCGCCGTGCTGGTTGCGATGGCCGCTACCGCCCATGCCGGCGAAAGCAGCAACGACGTACCTTATCCGTTGCCGATGCCGTTGATGGCCGTCCCCCAGAACCTCGGCGCGCACGTTCGTGCCGACCTGCTGCTCAAGCGCATGACGCAGGACGAGAAGCTCCAGTTCATCCATTCCGAATACCAGATGAGCGCCGTGCCGGGCGGCGGCGCGGGCTATATTCAGGGCGTGCCGCGTCTGGGCATTCCCGACCTGAATATGGTTGATTCCGCAACGGGCTCAGGCAGCACGAGCCAGAAGAGCACGACCTTTCCGGCGACGATCGCGCTCGCGGCAAGCTGGGACCCGTACCTCGCGCGCGACTTCGGCGCGCGCATAGCCGACCAGTTGCGCGAACAAGGATTCGGCATGGGTCTGGGCGGCGGCACGAACCTCGCGCGCGAACCGCGCGGCGGGCGTCTCTTCGAGTACCTCGGCGAAGACCCCGTGCTGGCGGGCGAAATGCTGGCGGCGCGCACCATCGGCACGCAAAGCCAGCAGGTGATCGCCACGATCAAGCACTACGTCGGCAACGAACAGGAAACGGGCCGCCAGGGCGGCAACAGCCAGATCGACGAACGCACGCTGCGCGAACTCTATCTGCTGCCGTTCGAAATCGCGGCGAAGGAAGCGCGGCCGGGCAGCGTGATGTGCAGCTACAACCGCCTGAACGGCACCTACGCGTGCGAGAACACGCATGTGCTGACCGACGTGCTGAAGAAGGACTGGGGCTTCCAGGGCCAGGTGCAGTCGGACTGGGGCGCGGCGCATAGCACGGCCCCGGCGATCAACGCGGGTCTCGACGAGGAAGAGGACGTGGGCCCGACGGTCTATCTCACGCCCGATCTGGTCAAACAGGCGATCGCCTCGAAGGCCGTCTCGCAGGACCGCCTGGATGACATGGTGCGGCGCAAGCTCTATGTGATGATCAGCACGGGCGTGCTGGACCATCCGGCGCAGGGCGGTGCCACGATCGACTTCGCGAAGTACAACGTATTCACGCAGGCCGCAGAAGAACAATCCATCGTTCTCCTGAAGAACGACAACAGCCAGTTGCCGCTTTCGGCGCCGAGCCTGCACAAGATCGCGGTGATCGGCGCTCACGCCGATACGGCCGTGCTGACTGGCGGCGGCTCGGGCAATACGCGCGATCCGGTCACGGGCAACTTCTCGGGCTGCGGCGGGCTCACGTTCGCTTCGTCCACAGGCTGCGGCTGGTGGACCAACCCGTGGCTCAAGCTCAATACGCCTATCACCCAGGCAATCCAGCAGCTCGCGCCTTCGGCACAGGTGAGCTTCGCGGGCAACACCGACCAGACGCAGCCGTTCCGCGCCTATACGCAGCAGGAGATCACCCAGGCCGCGACGCTCGCCAGCCAGTCCGATGTCGCGATCGTCGTCGTGGCGCAGCCTGCGGGTGAGGACTTCGGCGATTTGCAAAGCCTGAGCCTCGCGAACCCGTCGAATCAGGATCAGCTGGTCGAGGCCGTTGCGAAGGCCAACCCGCGCACGATCGTGATCATCGAGAGCGGCAATCCGGTACTGATGCCCTGGAAGGACCAGGTCTCGGCAATCGTCGAGGCATGGTACCCGGGCGAAGGTGGCGGCAAGGCGATCGCGAACGTGCTGTTCGGTCAGGTGAACCCTTCGGGCAAGCTGCCTGTCACGTTCCCGGTACACGATCAGGACACGCCGACGTGGGGGACGAACGGCGCCTTCGCGACCGATCCCGTGTACTCCGAAAAGCTGGACATGGGCTATCGCTGGTATGACGCGAACAACATCACGCCGCTTTACGAGTTCGGCTATGGCCTTTCGTATACGCACTTCAGCTATTCGGGACTGACGGTGAAGCAAGGCCCGGGGCATACGCTCACGGCGTCGTTCACGGTGCGCAACGATGGCCGCGTAGCCGGTGCGGAAACGGCGCAGGTGTATCTGGGCGTGAGTTATGCCGGCGAGCCGCCGCGTCGTCTGGTTGGATTCCAGAAGGTGTTCCTGAAGCCGGGGCAGTCGCAACCGGTGCGCGTGACGATCACCGAACGTGCACAGAGCGTTTGGGACACGTCGCATAACGACTGGGCCTACGTGTCTGGCGGCGCGGTGTATGTGGGCGCCTCGTCGCGCGATATCCGCCTGCAGAGCCGGTAAGCAGGAGGGCGTAAGGAGGCTGCGTTGCGGCCTCTGTTTTCTATTCTCGAAAACGGCCGGCTCGCGAACGTTTGCGAGCCGGTTGAATATCGAATTTGCAATGCTTTTCGTGTCTATCATTCGCGCGCGCAAGAACGCGAATGCGTATTCCCGCAAACATAAATAACTTCTGCGGGTAATCCCCATTCATTCAGAATAGGGAACGCGGGTAGACTTACCCACCCGTCCGTGGGCCTTCCTCCGTTTGCGCGTTTTCCAGATACACGCCGTCACGCTTTACTGTGACTCTGTCTCGTAGTGCCGCGCGCACGTGACGCATGGAAGCTGAACCAAGAAGAATACTAAATCAGCCATGAGACTGATCACACGCGCTGTGAACTGGATTACCGAAGGCAACCGCCGCGGTCGACTCATTGTGGTGCTCGTCCCTGTGTGGGTGAGTGCCGTAGCGGCGGCCGTGCTCGCCCAGTGCTCCCGTGCTGTCATAGCGTGGCCCGTCGCGGTGCTCGCTTGCACCGGCATGCTATTGCTGCTGCGCCTCTCCCGGCGCCTTGGCGCCCGTTTGCGTTTGAGCGAGGAGCGTCTCAGCCTCGGCTTCGAGGGCATCAATGCCGGACTATGGGACTGGGACCTGGTCAGCGACCGTGCCTACTATTCCCGCTATCTGTACCAGCAACTCGGCTATGGCGACGGCGACCTCCCCATGGACACCCGCGCTTTCAACGCGCTCGTGCATCCTGCGGATCTGCTCCGTTTGCGCGAGACCATCATCAACCATCTGAAGCATGACAGCCTCTACGACGTCGAGTACCGGCTGCGAATGGCCGATGGTCGATACCTGTGGTGCCGGGGACGCGGCAAGGCCATACGCGATGATAGCGGCCGGGCCACGCGCATCGTCGGCTGCCTCTTCGATATCTCCGGGCTGAAGCGGGCAGAAGCGGCCGCCGCGAAGGAAAAGAGCCTCACCGAGGCCACGCTCGCTTCGATCGACGACGGCGTGATCCGCATGGACAACCAGGCGAGCGTGACCTATTGCAACGCCGCCGCTGAGCGCATGCTCGGGCGTCCCTCGCGCGATATTTGCCAGAAGCCGTTGTTCGACGTGTGTGATCTCTACGACGAGCGCTCCGGCAATATCGTTACCGCGCAATGTCTGCACAACCGTGCAGCAGCGGCCGACGACGACGCGCAGCGCAGACTCTCGGTGACGCGCCCGGATGGCACGCTCCTGCCCGTGGCCTGCTCTGTGGCGACGATCCGCGACGACGAAGAGGAAATGCTGGGCACGGTGATGGTGCTTCGAGACGCGAGCACGGAGCGCAAGCATGCCGCCGAACTTGAATATCAGGCTACGCACGATCATTTGACGGGTTTGCTGAACCGCCGCGAATTCGAGCGCCGGCTATCGGGGTTGCTCGAGAAGGCCGGGACACGCCCGCATGCGGTGATGTTCCTCGACCTCGATCAGTTCAAGGTCGTCAACGATACTTGCGGCCACGCTGCCGGCGACGAATTGATCCGCAGCGTGGGCACGGCGTTGAAACAACAACTGCGCGCCGCCCATATCCTCGCACGCCTGGGCGGTGATGAATTCGGCGTCGTGCTGCCGGAGTGCTGCATCGGCGACGCCATGCGGGTCGCGGAGGATCTGCGGGAGGCCGTGACGGTCATCCGGCTACCATGGGACCAGCGTTTGCTGACGACTGGTGTGAGCATTGGCGTGGTGGAGGTGGACGCCACGCAAATCTCGACGTGGGACATCATGAAGGCGGCCGACGTCGCCTGTTATATGGCCAAGGAAAAAGGCCGCAACCGCGTGCATCAGTACTGCCTCGAAGATCAGCTCCAGTCGACCACCCATACGCAGATGGAGTGGGTGGCCCGCGTGAAGGCGGCGCTCGAGCACGACCGTTTCTGCCTCTACGCGCAACAGATCAAGTCGCTGAAGGAGGGCGGTCCCGGCGAGGAAGTGCACGTCGAGTTGCTGCTGCGCATGGTCGACGAATCGGGTGGTGTGATTCCTCCCGCGTACTTCATTGGCGCCGCCGAGCGCTTCAACTTGATGCCGCTCGTCGACCGATGGGTGATCGGCCGTGCTTTCGAAGCCATCGCGGCTGGCCATCTTGCGGCAAACGTCTGGTCGATCAACCTCTCCGGCGCGTCGCTCGGCGACGAAGACTTGCTCGCGTACATCGTGCAGCAGCAGCAACGCTGCGCAATCAGCTTCGAAAGCGTCTGCTTCGAGATCACGGAAACGGCCGTGATCACCAACCTCTCGAAAGCGATTGCCCTCATGGAGAGCCTGCGAGCACTCGGCTGCCGATTCGCGCTCGACGATTTCGGCTCCGGCATGTCCTCGTTCACTTACCTCAAGCGCCTGCCCGTGGACTATCTGAAGATCGACGGCAGCTTCGTGCGCGGGATTGCCAGCAGCGACCTCGATCGCACGATCGTCCAGTCCATTCACCAGGTGGCCCACGCAGCGGGCAAGGCGACCATCGCCGAATTTGTGGAAAGCGAGGCGATCATCGGGCGCCTCAGCGGCATTGGCATCGACTACGCACAAGGGTTTTGTGTCGGGTTGCCCCAGCCCCTTCCCGAAGGCGTCGTCGAGACTGTCGGCGCTTGATCGGCAACGACATCACTGCGCTCAAATTTCGATTGTGCTGTGGGCCGGGCGGAGCTGCGGTACCCGATCTGGTGACAGAAGGGGCGACCTGTTACGCGTGGGTGCCGCTGGGTGCTGAAAATCGGCGTAGCGGCCCCCAAAATAAATATTCGAAAGTCGCTTGACGATATCTGGAATGACCCGCATAATTCGCCTCCTTCGCTGATCGCTGCGAACGAAAACGAAGCGATTAAGACGAATTGCTCTTTAAAAATTTACAGCCGATAAGTGTGGGCGCTTGATGCGGTGGCGACCTGATATGGTTCTTCGGAGCGATATCGGGAGCAGCAAAAGTATCAAGAGTCTCACACTAAAGTAAGTCAGGTTTTTGAAGCAATTCAGATTCCTGTCAGCTTTGAGTGAGCGACCGGTCTCGAGAGAGACCGAAAACAGTAACAGGTTTAAACTGAAGAGTTTGATCCTGGCTCAGATTGAACGCTGGCGGCATGCCTTACACATGCAAGTCGAACGGCAGCGCGGGAGCAATCCTGGCGGCGAGTGGCGAACGGGTGAGTAATACATCGGAACATGTCCAGTAGTGGGGGATAGCCCGGCGAAAGCCGGATTAATACCGCATACGATCTTTGGATGAAAGCGGGGGATCGCAAGACCTCGCGCTA
>NZ_JAFA01000042.1 GCF_000519185.1 Paraburkholderia nodosa DSM 21604
CGTAAGGCTTGATCCTATAACAGGTGTGCCTCCGCCCCGCGTGGGTGGGCAGGACGCACAGGTTGAGAGATCGGTGTTGTGCCGGAAACAACACAACCCCAATTCAGCAACACCTCTTTACGCTTCTTCCCGATTGGCTGTGGCGCGATAACACCGCGACGCAGCAACCCGTCAAGCCTGATGACCATAGCGAGCTGGTCCCACCCCTTCCCATCCCGAACAGGACCGTGAAACAGCTCCACGCCGATGATAGTGCGGATTGCCCGTGTGAAAGTAGGTAATCGTCAGGCTCCTTATGCTGCAACGTCCAGAACCCCGGTGTCTCCGAAAGAGCACCGGGGTTCTGGCGTTTGGGCGCGTGGGAAATAAAAGGCTAGCTGCTCGTTCACAGAACGACGCAGCAAATCCACCTCACGGCCAGCTTGACTGGCCGCAGTGAGATTCAGGCAAGGGGCACGCCGGCGCGGTGCCGGCGCTGGGTTCAGTGCCTGCGGCGAACCCGGTCGAGCACGTGATGCTCGGCCAGCCAGTGATGCATCATGCCTTCGCCGTCGTGCTCTTTCCGATAGGCGCGCGATTCGAAAATCGATAGCCCAAGCAGAACCAGCAGACCCACAGCAAGACCGATCAGACCCGCAATAGTTTCAGCATCCATGGCAGCCTCCTGTCGATTGCAGCCATGTCCGTATCTTAGAACAGTGTCGCAACGGAAAAAATAGCGAGTTCAGCCGCTTCGCTATCTGGCGCGGAGCGCTGCTCGGATTACCATTCAAAAAGGATTTGACGCGATGTACCGTGTTTATCTGGCCCTTGCAATGGCCGCTTTGCTTTCGGCGTGCGCCGACAACGCAACGACCCACCGCCACGGCACCCCGCCGCAGGATCCGCCCGACTACCACGGTGTGCCGACCGACGACCGGCCGCCGATGATGATGGACAACCCGCCGCCTGCCCAGTAAGCGCCGTCGCCTGGCGCGAGCGCCGTCAGTGCAACTGCACAGGGACAGGTACGATCGCGCCGCTGATGCGCGGCAGCAAGGGCGAGAGCGTCAGACCGCGCGCGGCCATGAAGACGAGCAGGGCGATCCACAGCCCATGATTGCCGAGCGGCCCGACCAGCGCCCATGACGCGCACAGAAACACAGCCAGCGACACCGCCATGGCTTGCATGAGTTCGCGCGTGCGCGTTGCGCCGATGAATACGCCGTCCAGCAAAAAGCCCCAAACGGAGATGAGCGGCGAAAGCGCGGCCCATGGGAGGAATGCCTGGGCGGCGGCACGCACTGCCGGCTGGTTGGTTAGCTGCCCGATGATCCATGGGCCGCAGGCCCAGTAAACCAGAGAAAAACCGAAGGCCCCCAGCGCTGCCCAAAACAGGTTGATCTTCACGGCCTGGCGGAACGCATTGCGATTACCCGCGCCGATCGCTGCGCCTACCAGCGCCTCGGCTGCGTGGGCGAACCCGTCGAGACCGTAGGCCATGAAGGTCTGGAAGTTGAGGAGCAGCGCGTTCGCGGCAAGGATTGCGTCGCCTTGCTTCGCGCCCAGATGCGCGAACCACCCAAACGAGCCCAACAGGCAAAGCGTGCGCAGAAAGATATCGCGATTGATCGCGACGAGGCGTTTGAGCGCTGCCGGCTCGAGCACGGTTTGCAACGCGAGCGGTGCGAGCCCGCGAGGGCGAAGCCTCCACAGTACGCAGGCGCCGAAGACAAAACCGAGCGTATCGGCCGTAGCCGTCGCTGCGCCGATCCCGGCGATGCCCCACCGCAGCCCGTACACGTAGGCGAGCACGGCAACGACGTTCGTCAGATTGATGAAGATCTGCGAAAGCAGCGCAATGCGCACGCGCTGAATGCCGAGCAGATATCCAAGCACGACGTAGTTCGCCAAAGCGAAAGGCGCAGAGCCGATACGCGCAAGGCAGTAGACCCCGGCATTGCGTTGCACGTCTGCGCTGCCGCCAATGACCGCAAGCGTGTACCGGATCAAGGGCGATTGAATCAGCAGGATCGCGGCGCCGATCGCGAATGCCAGCAGCAGGGCGCGCAAGACATTCGTGCGCAATGCAGGGAGGTCGCGCGCGCCGTAGGCCTGTGCGACGAGCCCCGTCGTCCCCATGCGCAGGAAGCCGAAACCCCAAAACACGAAGTTGAAGAACAGGCCGCCTAGTGCGACGCCGCCAAGATCGGCTGCGCTGCCGAGGTGGCCTGCTACAGCCGTGTCGACGGCGCCGAGGATAGGCTGCGTGAGATTGGCGAGGACGATGGGAAACGCGAGCGTCAGCACGCGTCGATGCCAGCCTCGCAGGTCGGGCAGGGCCTCGGTGCCGCTCAAGCGCGTTCCTGCACGCACACCCAGGGCGAGACGACGACTGCCCACAACTCCGGCTTGCGCGCGGCGTAATCGGCAGCGGTTTCTGCCGGCATACGTGCGACGAGTCCCGAAGAAAGCCATTGCATGACGACCGCACTGTCGTCGTTGGCGATGGCCTCCGCTACGCTGACGAGGTCGAGATCGCGCACCACGCTCAGCAACTTGCCTTGCGCGAAGAAGCGTTCGAGATCCTGCCAGTCGATCTTGGCGGTTTCGCCGAGCAGCCTGGCGTACGTCGAACTGGGGTTGGCGTCTTCGATAGTCATGATGGTTGGAAATTCGTAGCGGCCGATACTATAAACGATAGTCTGCCTGCCGATCGGCGGCCGGAAGGCGAACGCTGGATCCGCGGTATTAATCACATTAATAAGTCGATATCCAGGCTTGCGGCGCCAAAATACAGACAATAAGCCACATTAAATCAGTCAAACATCTGACCTAAGCGCGCTGCGAATTGGCGTTTCAAATTTGTACGCCACACCGAATAAATGCACTCTTGCGTGCGCTTGCACACTAAAGCCGGCTGCCTCGAAAATGCGAAAAGCGCCGTGCTTTAAACCGATGATCCCGGCTCGCAAAACCGCTCGATAAAGCAATCTGCTTCAGCCAGAATAGCCCGTCCAGCAAGCCTTTGCGCCGTTTGACGACTTGTCGTTGTGTGTCATTGAAGCGTGCGATCTTATGCACGGCAGCAGTTGATTCGGGGTCCTCATTCGGTGCTGAAAAGTGATGCGACACATAATCCGTGCGCCGTAGCACATTTTCGCGCTAATTAAGTGATTGCGCCGCAGGAAGCGCGTTGATAGATTGCGATTCGGCGCATGGTAAACCGGTCCTTTGCCGATATGCGCCAAACCCCCGTTAGCCCGGCGCCATGCCGGGCTTTTTTTCGTCCAATGATTTGGGTGGCCGTAGCGGCCTGTCTCAACGTGCGGGAAGTTCTCGAGTCGGATCGATCGAGCGTCCCTGGTATCGCAGTTCGAAATGCAGCATGACGCGATCGTTGTCGCTGCTGCCCATTTCCGCGATCTTTTGACCTTGCGCGACGCTCTGACCTTCCTTCACGAACAATGCCTGATTGTGCGCATAGGCCGTCAGGTAGTCGCCGCTGTGCTTGATGATCAGCAAATTACCGTAGCCACGCAGACCATTACCGGCATAGACCACGGTGCCGGGCGCCGCGGCGACGATGGGCGTGCCGGCCGCATTGGCGATATCGATGCCCTTCGAGTTGCGGCCGTCAAAATTGCGGATGACCTGGCCGCTAGTCGGCCAGACGAGTGAAATCGACGGCGCGGCCGTTGCCGCCGGCGCTGATGAAGGCGCGGACGACGTATCGGTTGTGTCGGCGCTCTCGCGCGGGGCAGTCGCGGCGCTACGCGGCGCGCCACCGGTGCGGGCGCTCGCCGTGCCGGCGGGCGGCTCCACGCGCAGGACCTGGCCGACTTCGATGGCGTCGGCGTTCGACAGATTGTTCCAGCGCACGATGTTCTGCACGGACTGGCGATTGCTGCGCGCGATCTTGTACACGGTGTCGCCGCGCTCCACGCGATAAAAGCCGGGGCCGACCGGAGCCGATCCGCACGCCGCGAGCAGCGCAACGAGCGCCGCACATGCAATCCGTCTGATTCCTGGTGCCAACATTGAACCTCGCATGACCTTGCCTCGACGGACCACGGTCCGCCGCGCTGGCAAAACGCCTGATTTTAGCGGGTTTGCCAACGCAACTGGGGTTTTGCCTGACGAATGACTGACGCAAGCGGCAGCATCCATACCGGCGCCGGCCCAGCACGGCGCCGGTGCGCGCGATTAGCCGCCGAGCGTCTCGACACCGATGCGCAGCGTCGCCGTCTCCGTTTGACCCGGTGCGAGCCAGCGCAGGCCGAGCCCGTTGTGGATCGCGTCGGGCAGACCAAGCCAGGGTTCGACGCAGTAGAAGTCGGAGTCCGCGGCTTCCGTCCACGTCGTGACCGCGTACCAGGCAAGCGAGCCGGGCCGGTTCAGGTCGATCGTCACCGCGCGGCCGAGTCCCGGCGCTACGAGGCGCACCGGCGAGGCGGGCGGCGTTGGCTCGAGCACATGGAAGCGGTCGATGATGCTTGCGTCGTCGAGCCTGTATTGCGTTTTGCCCGGTTCGGGCGCACTGATCGAGCCGTCCGCGAGTTGATGACGGCGCTGGCTAGCCGGCAGGTCGAGCGTCGTCTGAGCGCGCTGGGCATGTGGCAGGGCGAAGTAGAAGTGATGGCCCGCGTACCAGGGAAGCGGATCCGGGCCGGTATTGGTCGCGGCGAGCGTCACGTCGAGCGTATGCGCGTCGGCCAGCCGGTAGGCCGCCTCGAAGCGAAACGCGAACGGGTAGCCGGCGCGGGTGGCGTCGGAGTCGACGAGCGTCATCTGCAGGCCGTGCCCATCGTCGTCGACTTGCGCCGCGAACGGCAGGTCGCGCGCGAAGCCGTGCATCGGCAGATCGCGGACCACGCCTTGGGCGTCGCGCCAGCGCCCGATCTGGCCGTCGACACGATGGCGGCCAAGGAAGGGGAAGAGCAGCGGATTGCCGCCGCGCACGCGTGCCGGCTCGGCCCAATTCGCATTTTCCGGCCACACGATGACCGGCTGGCCGCCGACGTGCCACGAAAGCAAACGGCCGCCGGCCCACGGCGCGAAGCGCAGCGCCGAGGCACCGCGGGTGAGGGTGAGGACGTCCTGTTCTGGATGTGCGTTCATGGGCGGGCCTGGAGTGGGTGGAAAGAGGGTGGCGCATATGCGCCGGGCAGAGGCGGATTTTGCGCCGCTTTCTCATGCGTGAAAACCCTCGTCGGGAAAGCGTGGGTGTCGTTGACGGACGCGAGTCAGCATAATCCGCATGACCGTGCGGTAGCGCACAGAGCATTTTCGCAGGAGACCTCCCCATGGACCTCGCAATGGCAATGAGCATGGCTCTGTTCAGCCTCTTTGTCGGTAGCAGCGCATATTTCTTCTACAAGATGGCGCGCTGATCGCGCCGCGGTCCGTCCCCCTCGTTTGATTCCCGCGAGCGCGACACGCGCGTTCGCGCCAGGTTCCCTGCATTCGCAGCCAATTTTGTTGCGACGCAGTAACTTTTCTGACAAATCCATCTTCAAGCTTGGCGCTGCAATACGCCCCAGGCATAATCGGTGCGCTTTGCCGCACCGGCTCCGCAACGGTCCGGCCCCTTACACCACCATTACGAGGATCCGCGCGTGAGTCTCTGGTTTCTATTCTTCCTGAGCGTGTTGCAAGGCGTCACTGAACTGTTTCCCGTGAGCAGCCTCGGCCATACACTGCTCGTGCCGGCACTGTTCGGCATGCACATCGACAAGCACGCGCCGCAATTGCTGCCGTTCCTCGTCGCATTGCACCTGGGAACCGCCGTCGCTCTGCTCTGGTATTTCCGCGAGCGCTGGGTCGCGTTGATCAGCGGCTTTTTTGCCTCGCTGGGCGGCCGCAAGAACGACGACGGGCACATGATGTGGGCGCTCATCATCGGTACGATTCCGACGGGTATCGTTGGCCTCGTGCTCGAAAAGCGCATCGAAGCCATCTTTCACGATCTGCGTATCGTCGCGGCCGCGTTGATGGTCAATGGCGTGCTGCTGTGGTTCGGCGATCGCCTCCAGCGTGCGCGTGCGCATCGTCCGCCCGAGAAACTTACGTTCCGCCAGGCATTTCTCGTCGGCCTCGCGCAGATCGGCGCGCTCATTCCCGGCTTTTCGCGCAGCGGCCTCACGATGATCGCTGGCAATGCAGCGGGCCTCACGGCGGAAAAGGCTGCGGAGTTCTCGTTCCTGCTCGGCACGCCGATCATCTTCGCGGCTGGCGTGCTCGAACTGCCCAAGCTCTTTCACGCGCGAGATCAGCTGATGACTGCGGTCGTTGGCGGCGTGCTCACGGGTATTGCGGCCTGGCTGAGCGTGAAGTTCCTCATGCGCTATTTCGAGGGACGCGGGCGCCTCGCATCGTTCGGTGCGTATTGCCTGATCGCCGGCGCGATTTTCCTTGGCTGGTTCGCGTTGCATCAGCAGCCGGTTTGATTCTGGCGCCAAGGCCCTTGGCACGCGTCACGAGCGAGGCGCGACCGCGTAAGACGATCGCGGTATAATCCAGCCCCGTCTTCGCGAGGCCCGCTTGCGGCCTTGCGCACGTTCACGCGACAGTAGCTCAGCTGGATAGAGCATCGGCCTTCTAAGCCGAGGGTCGGGGGTTCGAGCCCCTCCTGTCGCGCCAGTAAAATCAAGCACTGAGCCCGGTTCGCTGAACTGGGCTTTTTGTTTTCTGGTGGTCGTGTAACCGCCATGTAGCCCGATTTCGTCAACTCGGAGCCGCGCGATGTACTTTGAGCGCCTTTTACCCCCAAAAACGGGCGAACAGGGCTCAGCCTCCGCCATGGCGAAAACGGGATGGGCTGCTGATGTGGGGTTTCCGGTTTCCCGACACAACAAAACCGGCCAGACACCGTTTCCCTCTACCGCAGTAGTGCTGCGGCCTCACGCCAGCGCTTCGACAACATGTTGAGCGTGCCAGAATCCGCGTGACAGAAGATTCTGGCCAAAACCTCGCAGAATTGCCCGCCATTCAGTTCGGCGGGTTCCCAGTCCCTCGCTACTTTGCGGGCCGCTGACCCGAGGAAAGGATGGTGCTCAACTTGGTGCCTCCGATAGACTCGCACGTCACGGGCTTTGGATCGATCCACTGCACAGCGACTCCGCGCACGACCGGGCGGACCATCCGCCACGGCCAAAAGCCAAAGCGTTGACTCCCCGTGTATTGAACGATTGCATCGGCGCCGTCCGACTGAGCGTATGCGGCCAACTTGGGCAGGATGTCTTCCACACTTCCATAGGTGCCCTTGCCGATCTTCAGTTTCTTGACGACCTTGTATTTCTGATCGGAGGGCGGGAGCTGTGAGAAAAAGCAGAAGTCGCCTAGGCTGCTAGCGCGGTCAGCTGATGGGTTAGCGGCTGCGCTCGTAAGATTCAATTCTTCCTCGGACGTGGGGTCCGCCGAAGAGTCGGCCGCATACGCGGTACACGTTAGCACTCCCATAGCAATCAGTGCCGCGACTATCGGGCGCTTGAAGTGTTGTGGCCGTTTCATGGATGGTCTCATCGTTGTATGCGCCGCGGGACCGGCGCGTTTTTATGAACTCGGAGGGTAAGCGAGCGGGGTGCAATTGGCAACTCGTTCTATGGCATCGCCATTGCGGCTACCTCTCGATAGTCGCAGTGTGCTCAAATTGAGCTCAGAAGCCGCGCATCGGTTTTGGAGCCGCGTGCCACAGGCATGCGGCGAGTCACTTCTAAGCCGAGGGTCGGGGGTTCGAGCCCCTTCTGTCGCGCCAGCTCAAATAAACAAAAAGCCCGGCCTTCACGGCCGGGCTTTTTGCGTTTTCACACGCCACGAATCGCAGGCCAATTCAAACCCCTCACGCCACGAGCCGCAACGGCACCGGCTCCTCGGCCGCCTGCGCGAGAAAAACCATGCGGTGAAACTCGTGCGGGTTCGAAATGCCGGGAATTGGCGTAGCGATCAGGCCCCCGCCGCCCACGACGAGCGAACCATAGTCGAAGATCCGGCCGATCAGGCTTTGCTCGATCCGCACGCTCTCGATCTTCGCGAGCGTCAACTCCACTGTGTGACGGCGTACCGCGCCGAACCTGGCCACCACGCGCTTGTTGGTCACGGCATATTCCGTCGTCCACCAGGCAACTAGCGACGCGCCGAACAGTCCTATCCCTGCGGCAAAAAAACCCACCGCTGCGAACGGCGACGTCCCGATGGTGCCGATGAGCACGCCCCAAACCATGAGCAGAAGGCTCAGTGTGATACGCGGCCCCATCGCCCAGAAGCAGGGGTGTCCCTCGCAGACGATCCGTTCGCCTGGCAGGAGAGTCGATTCGACATATTTCACAATGACCTCCGTCAAGATTTGTGCAGTAATTAATCTGTAAGGTAGTGCATCCTGCCGCGTAGGATCCGTGGTCAAACGTCGCGGCTCAACGCCCGGCTGGCGCGCGGAGTGTGCCGGGGCGACGAATTCGCGGCGCAATAAAAAGGGCAGCCCGAGGGCTGCCCGTCAAACCGGATGAGCAACATCCGGCGATCGATGGTCCGATGGTTTGTCGCGCTTAGAGCTTCACGTCGAGCGCGTTGGTCAGATCGCCCATCGGCTGGGCGCCGTTGCTCTTGAGCGCGGCATCGCGGTTGGCGAGCCCCGGCAGCGTGGGCAGCGACCAGCGGCGCGTGATGAGGCGCAGGATCGAGGTCGTGTCGTACTGCGTGTGGTCGACGTAAGCCTTCTTCGCGTACGGCGAGATGATGAGCGCCGGAATGCGCGAGCCCGGACCCCAGCGGTCGCCCTTGGGTGGCGCAACGTGATCCCAGAAGCCGCCGTTCTCGTCGTAGGTGACGACCACGACCATGTTGTTCCACTGCGGACTCTTCTGCAGATGCGCGATGACGTCCGCGATGTGCTGGTCGCCGCTCGTCACATCCGTGTAGCCCGCGTGCTCGTTCAGGTTGCCCTGCGGCTTGTAGAACGCCACGGCAGGCAGCGCGCCTGCGTCGATCGCCTTGATGAACGCCGTGCCGTCCATGCCGCCGTCGAGCAGGTGCTTCGCGCGCGCGTCGGTGCCCGGCGCGTAGTTCGCGAAGTAGTTGAACGGCTGGTGGTGCGGCTGGAAGTTCGGCGCCGTCATGTTCGCGCCGTAGATCACGCCCGAGGTGCTGTTCTGCGCCGCGCTCACGGCCGCGCCCCATGCGCCGCCGTACCACGCCCACGTCACGCCCGCGTTCGAAAGCAGATCGCCGATGTTCTGGGCCGTTTGCGCGGGCATCGTGGAGGCGTTCGACGGGTCGGCCAGGTTCGCGTCGCCGCCCGAAGCCGCTGCGTTGCCGCTCGGCTGATACGGCGGCTGCATCGTGTTGATCGCGTAGAAGTCCGGCGTCAGATTGCCCGACTTCACGAACTTCGGAACGCCATCGAGCGCCGACTTCGGCGAGTTCGATGCGAGCGTGAGCGAGACGCCGTCGGCGTCCACGGTCGAGATCGTCGGCTTGGCCGGGTTCGTGTCCGCGTTCGCGTAGTACGGCGTGCACGCGCAGATCAGCCACTGGTGATTCAGGAACGAGCCGCCGAACGCGCCCATGAAGAAGTTGTCGGCGAGCGTGTATTGCTGGGCGATCTTCCAGAGCGGCAGCTTTTCGGCGCTCGTCGTGTAATGCCCCATCACGAGACCGCCCGAGTCGCCGTAGGCCGCGAACATGTCGTTCTTGCCGCCGTGAATCTGCATCTGGTTCTCGTAGAAGCGGTGATACAGGTCGCGCGTCGTGACCGAGAGCGGCACGTTGTAGCCCTTCGCGTCGTCGATGGCGAACGGCGCATTCGGCATGTTCTCGGTCATCGCCGCGGTCACGACGGGCGTGACGCCCGTTTGCGTGAGACCGTTCCAGACGGTCGGCAGCGTGGCCAGCACGGAGCCGTCGCGATCGAGCTGCTGCGCGCTTTGCGCGCTCACGTTCTGCAGGCCGTTGGCGCCCGGGAAGCTGCTGTACAGGTTGTCGAAGCTGCGGTTTTCCGCGTAGATCACGACGATGTTCTTCACCGACGAAAGGCCGGGCTTGCTACTGTCGTTGCCGCCGCAAGCCGCGACGGCCAGTACCGACGCCGCTACCGCGATCGGCGTGGCATAGAACCATTTTCTGTTGATCATTTTTCTCTCTCGCGTTGGGGGCCCGCATGGAGGCCGGCGCGAATGACACCGGTCTTCGGGCGAGGCGCAGTGTCGCAACGGATTTTGACAGCGATATGTAAAAAATTACATTTAGCTTTTTCTCAGCCTTTGATTGCATGACATCTGTCTTACGTCATGTCATTGGAGCGTCATATCCCTGACATACGCTTTCGCGACTTCGATGCGCGGCTGAGCGCATCGGCAATCGCACTGCAGCGGCGCGACGCCACGCGCGCGCCGCGCTCAAGCTTCGGGGACCAGGCATGTTGCGTAGATTGGCGCGTCGTTCGGCGCGAACAGAAGGTGAGACGCGGGCTCGATCGCACGGCGGCGCGCGCCGCCACGCAGGGCGCTTCGTGATGGCGGCGGGGCTGTCGCTGCTCCTGGCGGCATGCGACGGCAGCACGTCCGCTTCCGCCGACGCCGATGCGACGACAGGTGCATCCGGCAGCGCTTCGCGCGCGCACGACGCCAATGCGAACGCACGCGCCGTGCAGGGCGTGAAGCTCATGAAGATCGCCGCTCCGGCGCAAGGCGGGCAGACGCGTGCCGAGGTCTATGCGCAGGTGCGCCGCATGACGGCGCTCGGCAAGCAGATGTTCTTCGACCCGTCGCTCTCGGGCTCGGGCAAGATGGCATGCGCGTCGTGCCACAGCCAGGACCACGCGTTCACGCCGACGAACTCGCTCGACGTGCAGATCGGCGGCGCCGACATGCGACGCCAGGGCATGCGCGCCGTGCCGACACTCAAGTATCTGCAGGCGGTACCGGCGTTCGCCGAGCACTATCACGACTCCGATGACGAAGGCGATGAAAGCGTCGATGCCGGGCCGACCGGCGGCCTCACGTGGGACGGCCGCGTCGATCGGGGCTCGGACCAGGCGCGCATTCCGTTGCTTTCGACGTTCGAGATGGCGAGTTCGCCGAAGAAAGTCGCCGAAGCCGTGCGCGCGGCGCCCTACGCAGGGGCGTTTCGCGAGGCCTTCGGCGCGCGCGTCCTCGCTGACGACGACGCGACTTTCAAGGCAGTGCTGAAGTCACTGGAGACATTCGAGCAGTCGCCCGAGGTGTTCTATCCGTACACGAGCAAGTACGACGCGTACCTGGCCGGCAAGGCCACGCTGAGCGCCGCCGAACTGCGCGGGCTGCAACTTTTCAACGACGAGAAGAAGGGCAATTGCGCGAGCTGCCATATCAGCCAGCGCGCAAAAGACGGCTCGCCTCCGCAGTTCAGCGACTTCGGTCTGATCGCCGTGGGCGTGCCGCGCAACCGCGCGCTTGCCGTGAATCACGACCGTAAGTTTTTCGATCTCGGCGCATGTGGCCCGGAGCGCACGGACCTCGATCACCGCGCGGAATTTTGCGGGCTCTTCCGCACGCCGACGCTGCGCAACGTCGCTCTCAAGAAGTCGTTCTTCCACAACGGCATCTATCACTCGCTGGAAGACGTGCTGCGTTTCTACGCGCGGCGCGATACGAATCCGGAGGAGTTCTATCCGGTGGCGAAGGGCAGGGTGCAGAAGTTCGACGACTTGCCGCGGCGCTACTGGGTCAATCTCAACACGGACCCGCCGTTCGATCGCAAGCCGGGCGACGAGCCGGTGTTCAGCAACGCCGAAATCAAGGATGTGATTGCGTTTCTCGATACGCTCACCGACGGCTGGCAGCCGGGTGCGCGCTGAGTGTGAACTGAGCGTGAACCGGGCGCGCGGTGTCAGACGCCCGCGATCAGCAGGCAGGCGCCGGTGAGCACGAGGAAGGACGCGAGCAAGCCGACCGTGCCGATGCGCACCGTGGCGTCCGGCCAGCGCGGCGCGCGCTCGGGACCGACTGCGAAGCTCGTGCCGGACGCCTGCGGTTGTGGCGCGAGCCGATAGTGCGCGACGAAGGACATCAAGCCGATGCAGATGAGGGTCAGCAGGACCGCAAAGACCCTCAATGCGATGGCGTAGGTCATGTCAGGCATTCCCGATGGGCTGTAAGTGGGAGACGGAGCCATCGTAGTGATCGGCCCTCTGCCTCACCATCGGATCAATCCGAAAAGGAACCGGCCGCCGGCGCTTGTTCGGCCTTGCTGGGCGAGCCGAAAAAAGGGCGCGTGTTATGCTTTTCGCCGATTCGTTCAGTCCGCCTAGGAGAACACACAATGTCCAGCATGCCCCGAACCCTTCACACGCTGAGCGCCCTGGGCGCGGCGCTCCTTGTCGCCGTTGGCATGGGCAGCGCGCATGCCGCCAACCTGGGCTTCCTGAACAACACGCCCATGTCGTTCATGAATCAGGCAGACTACAACTCGCTCCAGAACGCCGTGCGCGATTCCGTCGAGCACAAGGCCGATGGCGAGAGCACGTCATGGTCGAACGAAGGCTCGCGCAACGGCACGCGCATCACCTCGACCATCACGCCGTCGAATACGCAAAAGGAAGGCGACAAGACGTGCCGCGATACGGAGGTCGTCATCAGTGCGAAGGGCCAGTCGATGACGCTGCGTCCGCACTTCTGCCGCACGGGCCAAGGCGCGTGGGTCTTCCAGAAGCAGCACTGAGCGCGCGGTGAACGGCAAGGTCGTTTCGTGCGGCATCGTGCTGCTCGATCCTGAAGGCCGCGTGCTGCTCGCGCACGCAACCGGCACGAATCACTGGGACATTCCGAAGGGGCAGGGCGAGCCCGGCGAGAGCGAATCGCAGAGCGCGCGCCGCGAGATGGTCGAGGAGACCGGTATCGAAGTCGCGGCGCCGCGTCTCGTCGATCTCGGGCGCTACATGTACCGGCGCGACAAGGATCTGCATCTCTTTGCCGCGCGCGCGAGCGCCGATGAGCTCGACCTCTCGCGTTGCATTTGCGTGTCGCTGTTTCCGCGCCGCGAGGACGGCGTGATGATTCCGGAAATGGACGCCTGGCGCTGGACCGTACCCGGCGAAGTGGATCGCTACGCGAGCCGCAGTCTCGCGCGGCTCTTTAGCACGTCGGTCTCGCTCGCGGAGCTGCATCGCAGACTGTAAGCCGGTCCCGCCAGACGCCGCAATGAAAAAAGCCCGCACGAATCCGTGCGGGCTTTTTGTTTGCCGGCAGGCGCGGCGCGAGGCTTACTTGCCCCAGCTGTCGCGCAAACCGACGATGCGGTTGAATACCGGCGCACCCGGCTTCGAATCGTAGCGGTCGGCGACGAAGTAGCCATGGCGCTCGAATTGATAGCGGTCTTCCGGCGCGGCGTCGCGTGCGCCCGGTTCCAGATACGCCTGCACCACGCGCTTCGAATCCGGATTGAGCGCTTCGAGGAAGTCGCGGCCGCCCGCATCGGGCTGCTCTTCGCGGAACAGGCGATCGTAGAGGCGCACTTCCGCCGGGCACGCATGCGCTGCGCTGACCCAGTGAATGTTGCCCTTGACCTTGTAGTTGTTCGCGCCTTCCGTGCCCGACTTGCTGTCCGGGAAGTAGTTGCAGTGCACGGCGATCACGTTGCCGTTCTCGTCCTTGTCCGCGCCCGTGCATTCGATCACGAAGCCATAGCGCAGACGCACCTTGTTGCCCGGGAACAGGCGGAAATAGCCCTTCGGCGGCGTCTCGTTAAAGTCCTCGCGCTCGATCCACAGCTCGCGCGAGATCGGGAACGTGCGCAGGCCGCGCTCCGGATGATGCGGATGCACGGGGGCCGTGCAGTCCTCGCTCTGGCCTGCGGGATAGTTGTCGATGATGAGCTTGAGCGGGTCGAGCACGGCAGCCGTGCGCGGCGCCTTGTCGTCGAGGTTGTCGCGCAGCGCGCCTTCGAACACGCTCATGTCGATCCACGAATCGACCTTCGTCACGCCGATACGCTCGCAGAACAGCTGGATCGCTTCGGGCGTGAAGCCGCGGCGGCGCACGCCGACGATGGTCGGCATGCGCGGGTCGTCCCAGCCTTCCACGTGGCCTTCGGTCACCAGTTGCAGCAGCTTGCGCTTGCTCGTGATCGCGTAGGTCAGGTTCAGGCGCGAAAACTCGATTTGCTGCGGCAGCGGGCGCGTGAAGACGCCGGCGTCGGCCAGTTCGCTCAGCACCCAGTCATACAGCGGGCGATGGTCCTCGAACTCGAGCGTGCACAGCGAATGCGTGATGTTTTCCAGCGCGTCCGAGATGCAGTGCGTGTAGTCGTACATCGGGTACACGCACCACTTGTCGCCGGTGCGGTAGTGATGTGCGAAGCGGATGCGGTAGATCACCGGATCGCGCATGTTGAAGTTCGGCGACGCCATGTCGATCTTCGCGCGCAGCACATGTGCGCCTTCCTCGAATTCGCCCGCCTTCATGCGGCGGAAGAGGTCGAGGTTTTCGTCGACGGAGCGGTCGCGGAACGGCGAGTTCTTGCCGGCTTCGGTGGCCGAGCCGCGGTTCGCGCGCATCTCTTCCGGCGACTGGCTATCGACATACGCACGGCCGCGCTGGATCAGCAGTTCGGCGAACTCGTAGAGCTTGTCGTAGTAGTCGCTCGCGTAGAAGAGGTATTCCTGATCTTCTTTCTTCCACTCGAAGCCGAGCCACGTCACGGCATCGATGATCGAGTTGACGTACTCGACGCTTTCCTTTTCCGGGTTCGTGTCGTCGAAGCGCAGGTGGCACACGCCGCCATAGCGCTTCGCCACGCCGAAGTTCAGGCAGATGCTCTTCGCGTGGCCGATGTGCAGATAGCCATTCGGCTCCGGCGGGAAGCGCGTTTCGACACGCTGCGCCCACTTGCCCGACTGGTTGTCGTCGTCGATGATGTTGCGGATGAAATTGGATGCCGCAGGCGCGTCCGTGCGGTCGGCGTCTTTACGTTCGGTATTCATGCGAAAAGGGAGTCGTTCGAGGGCGCCCGTCAAAAGGATAAAAGCGCGTAACTGGGCACCCGATAGTGTCTTCCATTCTACCTGACGCGACCCGCCGTGCCAGTCCCGGTGCCGGATCGTCGTGCGAACCACAACAAGCGAGGGGAAAACGTGACGACGAGCGAAACGGCTGTGCTGGTGCTGCCGGGCTATATGGATTCGGGGCCGGGGCACTGGCAGACGCGCTGGGAAGCCGCGCACGCGGGCTTTGCACGGGTGCAGATGCCCGACTGGATGCACCCGGACTGCGAGGCGTGGTGCGCGGCGCTGGAGGCTGCCGTACAACGCGCGCCGGCTGGCGTGCGCTTTGCTGCTCACAGCCTCGGCTGCCTGACCGTGGCGCACTGGGCCGCGCATCACGCGAGCGCGGCGACGCGCGCGAAGGTGGCCGGCGCGCTGCTGGTGGCGCTACCCGATCCGCACGGTCCCGAATTTCCGCGCGACGCGCGGGGCTTCGATCCGGTTCCGCTCACGGCGCTGCCGTTTGCGAGCGTCGTAGTCGCCAGCAGCGACGACCCGTATGGCGGCGTGGCGTTTTCGCAGCGCTGCGCGCAGGCGTGGGGCAGCCGCTGGATCGACATCGGCCCGCGCGGGCACATCAATGCGGACAGCGGGCTCGACGACTGGCCGCAAGGGCTGGAATGGCTGATGTCGATGGGGAAAGAGGGCGGCTAAGGGCCGCCCCGGGGCCTTGCGGTTACACCACGCCCTTGCTGCGCAACGCCGCCACTTGCTCCTCGCCGTAGCCAAGCACTTCGCGCAGTACCGCATCGGTATGCTCGCCGAGCGTGGGCGGATGGCTCGCCACGCGCGGCGGCGTTTCGCTCATGCGGATGGGATTGCCCACGAGCCGAGCCGTGCCGCCCGAAGGGTGCGGCACGTCTACCTGCAGCCCGCGCGCGATCACCTGCTCGTTCTCGAACACTTCCGCGAGGTTGTTGATCGGCCCGCACGGCACGCCCGCCGCTTCGAGCGCGCCGATCCAGTCGGCTTTCGTGCGCGTGCGGATCAGATCGGCGACGATCGGCACGAGCGTATCGCGATGGCGCACGCGCGCCGGATTGGTCGCGAAGCGCTCGTCGTCGGCAAGCCCGGGCTGGCCCGCCACCTCGACGAACTTGCGGAACTGCCCGTCGTTGCCGACGGCGAGGATGATCCAGCTGTCGCTCGTCTGGAACGCCTGATAGGGCACGATGTTGGGATGCGCGTTGCCCCAGCGCGCGGGCGGATTGCCGCTCGCCAGGTAGTTGGAATTCATGTTCGCGAGCATCGCCACCTGCACGTCGAGCAGCGCCATGTCGATGTACTGGCCCACGCCCGTGCGGTCGCGGTGCGCGAGCGCCGTCAGCACCGCAATGGTCGAATACATGCCGGTCATGAGGTCGGCGATCGCGACGCCCGCCTTTTGCGGGCCGCCGCCCGGCAGCGCGTCGCGCTCGCCCGTAATGCTCATGAAGCCGCCCATGCCCTGCACGATGAAGTCGTAGCCCGCGCGGGAGGCGTAGGGCCCGGTCTGGCCGAAGCCGGTGACCGAGCAGTAGATGAGGTCGGGCTTCACCTCGCGCAGCGACTCGTAGTCGAGGCCGTATTTCTTCAACTGGCCGGCCTTGTAGTTCTCCAGCACGACATCACTTTGCGCGGCCAGCTCGCGCACGATACGCTGCCCCTCGGGCGTGGCGATATCCACCGTTACCGAGCGCTTGTTGCGGTTCGCGGCGAGGTAGTAGGCGGCCTCGGCTGTGTCCGCGCCATCGGGCGTCTTCAGGTAGGGAGGGCCCCAGTGGCGGGTGTCGTCGCCGGCGCCGGGGCGCTCCACCTTGATCACGTCGGCGCCGAAGTCGGCGAGAGTCTGTGCGCACCACGGTCCAGCGAGGACGCGGGTGAGATCGAGTACGCGGATATGGCTGAGAGCGCCCATGCTGTGTCTTCCAATGTCGTTCTAAGGCGGCCCGCGAGCGCGCGTGGTGCGCCGGCCGATGCCGCTCATAGTAAGCGAAAAGGCGTGGGATGCGTCAATATTCGGTACAAGGTTCCGCAGTGCGGAACAAAATCACTCGTGTCGCTAGGCTGCCGCGCGCCCTGTCGCACCCATGCAAACCACGCCGGACGCGCCGCCGCGAGCGCGCGACGATCCCGTATAATCGTTCGATTCAGCATCGGGGTTTTTGCCAGTAACGCGGGCCCCGAGCGCGACCACGACAAAGATTCAGCACCGTACGCCCCAGGAAGGACCCAACGCACGCCATGAAAGCCGCCGACATCCGCGAGAAATTCCTCAAGTTCTTCGAATCGAAGGGCCACACGATCGTGCGCTCGTCGAGCCTCGTGCCGGGCAACGACCCGACGCTGCTCTTCACCAACTCGGGCATGGTGCAGTTCAAGGACGTGTTCCTCGGCACCGAGAAGCGCCCGTACACGCGCGCCACGACCGCGCAGCGCAGCGTGCGCGCAGGCGGCAAGCACAACGACCTCGAAAACGTCGGCTACACGGCGCGTCACCACACGTTCTTCGAGATGCTCGGCAACTTCTCGTTCGGCGACTACTTCAAGCGCGACGCGATCCACTACTGCTGGGAACTGCTGACCAAGGTCTACGCGCTGCCGGCAGACAAGCTCACGGTCACCGTCTACAAGGAAGACGACGAAGCCTTCGACATCTGGGCGAAGGAAATCGGCGTGCCGGTGGAGCGCATCATCCGTATCGGCGACAACAAGGGTGCGCGCTACGCCTCGGACAACTTCTGGCAGATGGCCGACACCGGCCCCTGCGGTCCGTGCTCGGAAGTGTTCTACGACCACGGCCCGGAAATCTGGGGCGGGCCCCCGGGGTCGCCTGAGGAAGACGGCGACCGCTTTATCGAGATCTGGAATCTCGTGTTCATGCAGTTCAACCGCGACGCCCAGGGCAACATGACGCCGCTGCCCAAGCAGTGCGTCGACACGGGCATGGGTCTCGAGCGTCTCGCCGCGGTGCTGCAGCACGTGCACAGCAACTACGAGATCGACCTGTTCCAGAACCTCATCAAGGCGGCTTCGCGTGAAACGAACACGCCCGACCTCACGAACAACTCGCTGAAGGTCATTGCCGACCATATCCGCGCGTGCTCGTTCCTGATCGTCGACGGCGTGATTCCCGGCAACGAAGGCCGCGGCTACGTGCTGCGCCGTATCGTGCGCCGCGCGATCCGCCACGGTTACAAGCTCGGCCAGAAGGGCGCGTTCTTCCACAAGCTGGTGGCGGATCTCGTTGCGGAAATGGGCGCCGCCTACCCGGAACTCGCCGAAGCGCAGCAGCGCGTGACGGACGTTCTGCGCCAGGAAGAAGAGCGCTTCTTCGAGACCATCGAGCACGGCATGTCGATTCTCGAAGCCGAACTCGCGGACCTCGAAGCCAAGGGCGGCAAGACGCTCTCTGGCGAACTCGCGTTCAAGCTGCACGACACGTACGGCTTCCCGCTCGACCTCACGGCCGACGTTTGCCGCGAACGCAACGTCACGGTCGACGAGCCGGCGTTCGACGAAGCCATGGCGCGTCAGCGCGAGCAGGCGCGCGCGGCAGGCAAGTTCAAGATGACGCAGGGCCTCGAATACTCGGGCGCGAAGACGACGTTCCACGGCTACGAGGAAATCGCGTTCGACGACGCGAAGGTCGTCGCGCTCTACGTGGACGGCGCGTCGGTCACCGAAGTGAAGACGGGCCAGGACGCCGTGGTCGTGCTCGACCACACGCCGTTCTACGCGGAGTCGGGCGGCCAGGTGGGCGACCAGGGCGTGATCTCGAACGCGAGCATCCGTTTCGCCGTGGCCGACACGCTCAAGGTTCAGGCCGATGTGAGCGGCCACCACGGCACGCTCGAGCAGGGCACGCTCAAGGTGGGCGACGTCGTGAAGGCGGAAATCGACGCCATCCTCCGCGCCCGCACGGCGCGCAACCATTCGGCCACGCACTTGATGCACAAGGCGCTGCGCGAAGTGCTCGGCTCGCACGTGCAGCAGAAGGGCTCGCTCGTCGACGCGGATAAAACCCGCTTCGACTTCGCCCACAACGCACCGATGACGGACGACGAGATCCGCCGCGTCGAGCAGATCGTCAACGCGGAAGTGCTCGCGAACGCGCCCGGCATCGTGCGCGTGATGTCGTACGACGACGCGGTGAAGGGCGGCGCGATGGCGCTGTTCGGCGAGAAGTACGGCGACGAAGTGCGCGTGCTCGACCTCGGGTTCTCGCGCGAGCTGTGCGGCGGCACGCACGTCACGCGCAGCGGCGACATCGGTTTCTTCAAGATCGTGATGGAAGGCGGCGTGGCCGCAGGCATCCGCCGCGTGGAAGCGATCACGGGCGACAACGCCGTGCGCTTCGTGCAGGAGCTCGATGCGCGCGTGAATGCGGCAGCGGCGGCGCTCAAGGCGCAACCTTCGGAACTGACCCAGCGTATCGCGCAGGTGCAGGACCAGGTGAAGTCGCTCGAGAAGGAACTGGGCGCGCTCAAGTCGAAGCTCGCTTCGAGCCAGGGCGACGAGCTCGTGGGGCAGGCCATCGAAGTCAACGGCGTGCACGTGCTGGCCGCGACGCTCGATGGCGCCGATTCGAAGACGCTGCGCGAGACCGTGGACAAGCTCAAGGACAAGCTCAAGAGCGCGGCGATCGTGCTGGCGGCTGTTGACGGCGGCAAGGTCAGCCTGATCGCGGGCGTAACCGCCGAGGCGAGCAAGAAGGTCAAGGCCGGCGAACTCGTGAACTTCGTCGCCCAGCAGGTCGGCGGCAAGGGCGGCGGCCGTCCCGACATGGCTCAGGCGGGCGGCACCGAGCCGGCCAACCTGCCGGCCGCGCTCGCCGGCGTGAAGGGCTGGGTCGAAGCGAAGCTGTAACCCGCGCGTCGCGGCTTGAATGCCGCTTTGCGACGAAGAGGGGCTGTCCGTGAGGGCAGCCCTTTTTGTTTCCCGCGCGGCTTGTCAGGCGTGAAGGCCTGCGGGCGTGGCTGCCGCTTCAGCCGTTAATTGCGCCGTGCTGCCCGTGCGTTGCGCATCCTCCAGCAGCGCGTCCTTCAACGCGCCGAGCGCAGGCGAATAGTGGCCACGCCGCCAGGCAAGCAGCGTGTCGATCTGACCGAGCTTGCCAAGCGAATGAATCGTGACGTCGTCGGCACTGCGTGGCAGTTCGAGCACCGAACGCGGCGCGACGGCCACACCCGCGCCCGCCGCCACGCACGCAATGATCGCGTGATATGAGCCCAGTTCCAGCACGCGCGAAGGCCGGATGCCATGCTCCAGATACCAGCGCTCGACATAGGCGCGATACGCGCAGCTGCGTTCGAACGCGACGAGCGTGGAGAGCGCGATGTCGTCGGGCTGGCGGATCGGCCGGTGGCCGCGCGGCGTGATCATCACGAGTTCTTCGCGATAGACCGGCACGTGCTCGAATATTTCAGGGTCCGGCAGTCCGTCGAGCGGCGTGGCGATCAGCGCCGCATCGACTGCGTATTCGCGCAGGCGCTCGATCATCGTGCCGGTCGTGCCCGTTTCCAGTTCGAGCGTGACTTCGGGCCACGTCTGGTGATAGCGCGCGAGCGGGCCAGGCAGACGGCTTGCTGCAGCGCTCTCCATGGTGCCGAGGCGCAGGCGTCCCGCCGGACGCCCGGCCTTCAGCGCGTGGCGCGCTTCGTCCGCGAGCGCGAGCAGGCGCTCGGCGTAGGGCAGCAGGGTTTCGCCAGCGGGCGTGAGAATCAGGCGGCGGCCCTCGCGCGTGAAGAGCGGGGTGCCGAGTTGATCTTCGAGCTGCTTGATGCGCGTGGTCACGTTCGACTGCACGCGGTTGAGCTTGGCAGCGGCTCGCGTCACGCCGTTTTCCCGCACGACCGCCCGAAAAATCGCCAGTTCGGCAAGGTCCATAGTTCTCTCCTCGGAATGCATCGATTCATGATAATTCATTTTTCGTGAACGATAGAATCGCCTACGATGGTAGGTAGCCGCTTAATCCGCCGATCTCATGAACGATTACGTCCCCCGCGCCGTCCACGTTTCCGAACCCCGCCCGCATGCCGGTCGGCGCGCGGCGTTGGCCTGCATGGTGACGCTCGCCATCGCGCTGGGCGTCGGGCGCTTCGCCTTTACGCCGCTGTTGCCGCTGATGCTGCACGGCGGCGCGCTCGACCTGCGTCACGGCGGCTGGCTCGCCTCGCTGAACTACGCGGGTTACTTCGTTGGCGCGATCAGCTGCGTCGCGCTGCGCACGGCGCCCGCGAAGATCGTGCGCGCGGGCCTCGTGGTCACGGTGCTCCTCACGCTCGCGATGGGCCTCACCCAGCAGTTCTGGATCTGGGCCGTGGTGCGCTTCGTGGCGGGCGCGGTGAGCGCGTGGACCTTCGTGTTCGCCTCGCAGTGGGGCCTGCGGCGGCTCGCGCAGCTCGGCGCGAACGAGTGGGGCGGCGTGATCTACACCGGTCCCGGCGTCGGCATCATTGCGACCGGGTTGTTCGTGAGCGCGGCCGGTGGTCTTGGCGCGCGCGCGGGCTGGATCGGCTTCGGGCTGATCAGCGCGCTGCTCGCCGCCGTCGTCTGGTCGACGTTTGGGGAAGACATGCGCGCGCTCGCGCCGCGTCCCGCCGCGCGTGCTGCGGCTAGCGTCGCGCGCAAGGAGCGCGACGGCCGCCGCGCCGACGCCTTCTGGCTCGTGCTGCTCTACGGCGTGCCCGGCTTCGGCTACATCATCACGGCGACGTTCCTGCCCGTGATCGCACGCCATGCACTGCCCGGCTCGGCGTGGCCCGACCTGTTCTGGCCGATGTTCGGCGCGGCGCTGATCGCCGGCGCGCTGCTGGCTGCGCGCCTCCCGCTACATTGGGACAACCGCCTGATGCTGGCGGGCGCCTACGTGCTGCAGGCCATGGGCATTGCGCTCGGCATCATCTGGCCCAACGCCGCGGGCTTCTCGTTCGGCAGCGTGTTGATCGGCCTGCCGTTCACGGCGATCACGCTCTTCGCGATGCGCGAGGCGCGTCTGCTGCGCGGCGAGCATGCCGCCGCGCTGATGGGTTATGCGACGGCCGCCTATGGCGTCGGGCAGATCGCGGGGCCGCTCGTGGCCGCGCCGCTCGCGGCGTCGACGGGCTCGTTCTCGCCTTCGCTGTGGCTCGCGGCGGCTGCGCTCGTGGCCGGCGCGATCGGGCTCGTATGGCGGGCCTGGCATACGCGCGAGGCCGCACGCGGACTCCGATAGCACACTAGAATGGACGCTTTCGCGCAAGCCGCGAGCGTGTCCGCCGGGCCGCGCGGCCGGTTCCCAGCGCCATCGACCCGTGTCTTTCCCCCCATGAGCGACTACCAGTTTTGCCCGCGCTGTGCCACGCGCCTGACCGAGCGCGCCGATCCCGCCCACGAAGGCGGCCGTGTGCGTCTTGCCTGCCCGGACCACGCCTGTGGCTATGTCCACTGGAACAATCCGCTGCCCGTCGTGGCGGCGATCGTCGAGTACGAGGGCCGCATTCTGCTGGCCCGTAACGCGGCCTGGCCCGAGGGCATGTTCGCGCTCGTCACCGGCTTTCTCGAAAACGGCGAGACGCCCGAAGAGGGCATCGCGCGCGAAGTGCATGAAGAAACCGCGCTGCGCGCCGAGAGCGTCGAACTGGTTGGCGTGTACGAGTTCATGCGCAAGAACGAGCTCATCATCGCGTATCACGTGAAGGCGTCGGGCACGATCGCGCTCTCGCCGGAACTGCTCGAATACCGCCTCGTCGAGCCCGCGAAGCTGCGGCCGTGGCGCGCGGGCACGGGCCAGGCGCTCGGCGAATGGATGCGCCGGCGCGGCCTGCCGTTCGAGTTCGTCGAGCGTCCGGGCCAGTGATCGCCGCGCGCCAAGCGACGCTTTCCCGCCACGCCTTCCCTGGATCTCTTCGATGAACCGACCCGTCACCGTCGCCCGCTCCGGGTATCGTCACTACCTGCCGATCGGCACGCGCTGGATGGACAACGATGTCTACGGGCACGTGAACAACGTCGTCTACTACAGCTATTTCGACACCGTGGTGAACGAGTATCTGATTCGCGCGGGCGCGCTGGACATCGAGCACGGCACGACCATCGGGCTCGTCGTCGAAACGCAGTGCAACTACTTCGCGCCGCTCGTGTTTCCGGAGCGCGTGGAGGCAGGGTTGCGCGTTGCGCGTCTCCGGTCGTCGAGCGTGCGCTACGAGGTCGGGCTCTTTCGCGAAGGCGAGGATGCGCCCGCGGCGCAGGGGCATTTCGTGCACGTCTACGTCGACCGGGCGACGCGCCGGCCCGTGAGCGCGTTGCCCGACGCGCTGCGCGCGGCGCTCGAGCTGCTCGTCGTCGGCTAGACGCGGTTGGCTAGACGCGGTCGGCTAGACGCGGTCGGCCAGACGCGGTCGGCTAGACGCGCCTCAGCGCGGCACGCTCACGCGTTCGAGCGCCGTCATCGGGCCGAGCTGCGCGAGCGTCTGCAACTGCGCCGCATTGCGCACGAAGAACGAGCCGGCAAAGCCGAGCGAGTTGACCGAGATGCCCTCGACCCATTCCGTCGTGCGCGGCACCACCAGCATCCACCGCCGCGTGACGAGCAGGTTGTATGGGGCGCCCTGATGCGCGACGCCGCCCACGTCGATTGCGGGCACGCCCGCCGCGTCCAGCAGCGCGCGATAGCAGTCGAGTGCGACCTGTGTGGCATCTTCGGCCGTGCCGATGTCGGGGCCGAGATCGAGGCGCGCGAACGCATGGCGAAACGCGAGCCCCGGCACGATCGCGATGGGACGCGCGCCGTGGACCGCCTGCGCACCGCCGAGCAGCGCTTCGAGCGGCGCCACGTGAGGCGCGTCGCCTGCGAGCGGCAGCGGCACCATCTGCAAATGCTTGTGCGGCTGGCTCGCGCCTGCGGCTGCGCCGCCGTTGTAGAACCCGAGTCCGTCGATCTCGCGCAGCACCGCGATCAGCGCGGTGAAGTCCGCCGCGTCGAGCAGCGCTTCCTGCGGTTCGTAGCGCCGCGTCACGATCAGCAGATGCCGGTCAATCACATTGAACTTGTTGAGCAGCGCGACGTGGGTGGGCGAGAGGTCGCCGACGAAAAGATCGGGCTCGTAAGGCAGGAACGGATCGCGCGGCGCCGCTCCAGTGGATGAAATCGAAGTCTGCGGCGTGAACCGCGCCGCCTCCTTGCGCGCGAGATTCCCGGCCACGCGCACGGAGAAACGCATGCCGCCATCGTCGATGAAGGTATGCGCCGTCTCGATGGGATGGAGCGCGCCGCACGCGAGCGCGTGCGCCGTCTGCCGCCCGATCGCCGCGCACAGCGTTGTCATCGGCGCTCAGGCCTTGTAGCCGATGGCGCGCAACAGGTCCTTGCGCCAGCGCACGTCGTCCTCGGCCTCGACGCCCAGCGGCGGCATGCCGTCCACCACGCCGACGATGCCGCGCCCCTGGTCCGTCTCCGCGATCAGCACCTGCGTAGGGTTCGCGGTGGCGCAGAAGATGCGGCAGACCTCGGGCACGGCCTTGATCGTGTTGAGCACGTTGATGGGGAAGAAGCCGTCGCCGAGAAAGACGATGAAGCTGTGACCTGCCGCGATGCGCAACGCGTTTTGCGTCGCCATCTCGATGAGCGCGTCCTGCGTGCCCGAGCGCCGCACGAGCCGCTTGCCCGACGCCTCGCAGAACGCGATGCCGAACTGGATGCCCGGCACCGTGCCGTAGAGCGCCTCGTGCAGATCCTCGACGGATTTGATGAAGTGGGTCTGGCCAAGGATGAAGTTGGTGGCTTCGGGCTTTTCGATCTCTACCGTGGACAGTTGCATGGCGAACCTCGCGCGCGGGCGTCTCGAAAGCGCCGCCTTTCGCCGGGCCGAAGAGGCTGGCGGGCGGCGGCGGCCAACCACAAGCCTAGTACGAAGTCGCGGCGAGGCAAAGCGTGTGCAGGCGCACAACGAACAACGGCCGGAGCCCCGAGGGGCGTCCGGCCGTTTTGCAGAGCGACGCGTGCGCCGCTGCGCTTGTGCCGCCTGCTTATGCGGTCTTCTTCGCGCGCTTGCCTTCCACGTCGGGCAGCAGCACGGTGAGGATGCCGATGAGCGGCAGGAACGAGCAGACCTTGTAGACGAAGCCGATGCTGGTCGCATCCGCCAACTGGCCGAGCACCGCCGCGCCGATGCCGCCGAGACCGAACGCGAAGCCGAAGAACAGACCCGCGACCATGCCCACCTTGCCCGGAATCAGCTCCTGCGCGTAGACGAGGATGGCCGAGAACGCCGAAGCGAGCACCACGCCGATGATCACCGTGAGCACGCCGGTCCAGAACAGGTTGGCGTAAGGCAGCAGCAGCGTAAAGGGCGCCACGCCGAGAATCGAGACCCAGATCACGTACTTGCGGCCGATGCGGTCACCCACCGGACCGCCGATGATCGTGCCTGCGGCTACGGCGGCGAGGAACACGAACAGATGGATCTGCGCGGCCTGCACGGAGAGGTGGAAGCGGTCGATCAGATAGAACGTGAAGTAGCTGTTGATGCTCGCGAGGTAGAAGTACTTCGAGAACACGAGCAGCACGAGCACGCCGATGGCGCCCGCCACGCGTCCACGCGAGAGCACGACGTGCGGCACCTCGGCGCGCTTTTTCTTCATCGCGGGATGGGCCTTGTACCAGCGACCGATCTGCGTGAGCACGACCATGCCGACGAGCGCCGCCGCCGAGAACCAGGCGATGCTGCGCTGGCCGTGCGGAATGACGATCGCGGCGGCGAGCAGCGGCCCGAGCGACGTGCCCGCGTTGCCGCCCACCTGGAAGAGCGACTGCGCGAGACCGTGACGCCCGCCCGACGCCATGCGCGCCACGCGCGACGATTCGGGATGGAACACCGACGAACCGCAGCCCACCAGGGCGGCCGCCACGAGCAGCACGCCGAAGGTCGGCGCGACCGACATCAGCAGCAGGCCGCACAGCGTGAAGCCCATGCCGACGGGCAGCGAGTACGGCAGGGGCCGCTTGTCGGTGAAGACGCCCACCAGCGGCTGCAGCATCGATGCCGTGATCTGGTAGGTGAGGGTGATGAGGCCGATCTGCGTGAACGACAGCGAGAAGTTGTCCTTGAGCATCGGGTAGATGGCGAGGATCAGCGACTGGATCATGTCGTTGAGCAGGTGCGAGAAGCTGATCGCACCCAGCACCGAATAGACGGTGCGTTGCACCGCCGCGGGGGCGGAAGCGGCCGCGGACGAACCCGCGGCGGCGCCCGGCAGGGCGCGCTTGTCGAGACTGGTTTCCATGTTTTCGGCAGCAGCAGAGAGTTTTCAGCGGGCACCACGCCAGGCGGGCAGCGGCGACGGCATGAAAGGACATGTATAAGAGTTATGAGCGCAGTGTAATGTGTCTTGCTCGAACTGTACGGACAAGGTTTGTCGAGAATCGGACATGAGCGGCACGCCGTCACCCTGCGGCCCAATGCCGCAAGGGGCGGGAGCCAATACTCAAAATTGATCCGGGAATTTTGGCATCTCATTTTGGCCGTGTATAAACCGCCGTTATGCGCGCCCACGAGGTGTGCAATACGGGGCCGGAATACGAGCCGCACCCGCGCGTGAACGCGTTAAAGAATGCGCGGCGGTGTGCCGTAGACCGGGGTTGAGGCGTAGCGCAAATCAAGAACGATGGCGCTGAGCCTGACAACAATGCTGGAGACCAAAATGAAAGCAGTATCGCAAGGCGGCAGGCACGCGGGCTTCGTGCCGCAGGATCCGGCAGGCAGCGCGGCGAACGCGCAGCAACGCAAAACGGGACGCGCCGGCGCGGCGACGCGCAGCTCGCGGCTTTCCGTGAAGGCCACACTGCGCCTCGCCTTCGCGCTGGTGCTGATCGGCACGCTCGCCATCGGCGCGATTTCGCTCGCGCAAATCAGCCGTCTCAACGGCTCGACGCAATCCATCTACGAACAGGGCTACGTCGCGAGCCGTGCCGCCGAGGAAGCGCGCGGCCACGTGCTGCGCGCGAGCCGCGCGCAGAAGATGCTGCTCACCGCGACCACGGCACGCGAGCGCGACGAACTGGGCCAGGACATCGACAAGGATCTCGGTGCGCTGGAGCGCGGCATGAGCCAGTTGCAGCAATACGCGCAGGAGCAGGGCGGCGACGCGCTCGCCCTGCAAAAGAAGCTCGCCGATGCGACCACGGCGTGGAGCGGCCATCTGCGCGAGTTCGTGACGCTCGTGAAGCAGCAGCCGCTCGATCTCTCGCAGATGAGCTGGCAGGTGGGCACGCAGGACGTCTCGCTGCTCGTGGAGACCGGCAAGCTCGAAACGCTCGTCAACGACCTCGTCGCGCAGCGCGGCACGGCCGCGAAGGCGACCATCGCGAAGGCCGAGTTCATCTTCCAGTCGTCGTTCGTGATGATGGCCGTGGCGACGGTGGCGATGTTCGTGCTCGCGTTCTTCGTGAGCGAATGGGTCGTGCGCCGCATCGCGCGGCAACTGGGCGGCGAGCCCGCGCACGCCAAGGCCATCGCGGCCCGTATCGCGGCCGGCGATCTCGCACAGCCCGTCACGGTTCACGCACGCGACGCGGCGAGCATGCTGGGCGCGCTGCGCGACATGCAGAACGGTCTCTCGACCACGGTGGCCGAGATCGCCGCGAGCGCCGAGGCGATCGCCTCCGCCTCGGGCGAAATCTCGACCGGCAATCTGGATCTGTCGCGCCGCACCGAAGAACAGGCCATGGCGCTCGAGCGCACGGCGAGCAGCATGGAGCAGCTCACGTCCACGGTGCGTCTGAATGCCGAAAACGCCGAACAGGCCAGCACGCTCGCGGGCAATGCCTCGGCAATCGCGGAGAAGGGCGGCTCGGTGGTCGGGCGCGTGGTCGCGACGATGCAGGAGATCAACGACAGCGCGAAGAGCATCGCGGACATCATCGGCGTGATCGAGGGCATTGCGTTCCAGACCAACATTCTCGCGCTCAACGCCGCCGTGGAAGCGGCGCGCGCGGGCGAGGAAGGGCGCGGCTTCGCCGTGGTGGCGGGCGAGGTGCGCAGCCTCGCGCAGCGCAGCGCGGCGGCGGCCAAGGAGATCAAGACGCTGATCGGCGCGTCGGTCGAGCGCGTATCCAATGGCTCGACGCTCGCGCAGGACGCGGGCTCGACGATGGACGAAGTCGTGAAGGCCGTGCGGCGCGTGAACGACATCATCGGCGAAATTTCGGCGGCGTCGCGCGAGCAGCGCTCGGGCATCGAGGAAATCAGCCGCGCGGTCACGCAGATGGACGCCGGCACCCAGCAGAACGCGGCGCTCGTGGAAGAGGCGACCGCGGCTGCGCAATCGCTCGACGATCAAGCCAAGGTGCTCAAGCGGCTGGTGGGGAAATTCCGGCTGGCTTGACGCTCCTGCAGTTCGTTGCGGTCACAACGAAAAACGCCGCGTGGTTCTGCACGCGGCGTTTTTTTATGGACGCGTCACTTCGCGTCGCGCTCGATGATCCACTCGTGCGCCGGGTCGTTATGGAAGTGCCATTCGCGCGTGGGGCCCGCCATCACGTTCAGGTAGTACGAGTCGTAGCCATACGGGACGACGACCGGGTGATAGCCGCGCGGCACCATCACGACGTCGTGATTTTCCACGGCCATCGTTTCGTCCAGATCGCGCGCGTCGGTGTACACGCGCTGGAACGCGAAACCCTGCTGCGGATTGAGCCGGTGATAGTAGGTTTCTTCGAGCGCGCTTTCGTGCGGCAAGCGGTCGGCGTCGTGCTTGTGCGGCGGGTAGCTCGACGAATGGCCCGAAGGCGTGCGCACCTCGACCACGAGCAGCGATTCCGCGGGCGCGTCTTGCGGCAGGATATCGCAGACGTAGCGCGTATTCGCGCCCTTGCCGCGCGTGGAGCGCTTCATCTGCGCGGGCTCGATGAGGCGAACGGGCAGCGTGCCTTTGGCGGGCGCGCTCGCCACGCCCACTTCGGCGTTGCGGGTGGCGCGCACCGTCGCCTTCACGCCGGGCGGCACATAAAGGGCATACGGCGCGGCGTCTTCGAAGACGCTGTCGCGCGAGCCGAGACTCGACCAGCGCTCGCCGAGCGCCTCGATATCCACCGCGCCCGAGAGCACGACGATGCAGCTCTCGCGATCGGGCTCGCTGACGTAGACGAGTTCATCCGCCTCGAGCCGATATGCGGCGAAGCCGACATAGCGCCAGCCCGCGGTGTCGGGCGTGACGCGCGCGATCGTTTGGCCTTCGCGCGCGGCCTTGACCAGTAGAGTCATGCTGCCTCCTTCGATTGGGTATCCGTCGCATCGACGAGCGTGCGCAGCGTACGGTAACCCTTTTGGGCATATTCGTAAGACGGTGCGATCACCGGGTCCTGCTCGGCTTCGACGACGAGCCAGCCGCGATAGCCGTGACGCTTGAGCCGCGCGATGATCGCGGGGAAATCGATGGCGCCGTCGCCCGGCACGGTGAACGCACCTGCGAGCACGGCGTCGAGAAAGCTCCAGTTGCGGTTGCGAGCGAGTTTCATGACCGCAGGGCGTACGTCCTTGCAGTGCACATGGCACACGCGCGCAATGTGCTTGTCGAGTTCGGCAACGGGGTCGCCGCCGGCAAACGTCATATGGCCCGCGTCGAACAGCAGGCCCACGGCGTCGCTCGTGCGCGCCATGAGCTTGTCGACGTCGGCGGGCGTTTCGACATAGGCGCCCATGTGATGGTGGTACGCGAGCCGCACGCCGCGCGAGAGCGTATGGCGCGCGAACGCGTCCACGCGCGTGGCGTATTCGTCCCACTGCGTGTCGCTGAAAAAGCGCGGACGCTGATAGAGCGGACGCGGCGCGCCCTGGATCGTATCGGCGACCTCGCCGTAGACCATCACGGTTGCGCCGTTCTGCGCGAGCAGGTCCAGATGCTTCTCTACCGAGGCGATCTCTTCCTCCACGCTGCGCCGCGCGAGCATGCCCGAGTACCAGCCGGAGACGAGTGACAGATCGTATTGCGCGAGGAGCGCCTTGAGCGCCTGCGGCTCGCGCGGAAACTTGTTGCCTAGCTCGAAGCCCTCATAGCCGATCTCGCGGCCCTCGGTCAGCGCCTGCGAGAGCGGCGTCTCGCCGCCGAGCGAGGGCAGGTCGTCGTTCATCCACGACAGCGGGTTGATGCCGATGCGTACTTCAAATGCGCTCATGTGCGCTCCTCGATGTCTGTGTCGTCAGCCGCGTTATGGGTTGCCGGGTTCGTCGTCGCTGGCGGGCGCATCTTCACCCGCTTGCGCGCGTCCGCTGCGCTGCGCGACCTGTTCTTCATAGTGCTCGCGCGCCTCGCGCACCGCAGCGCGAGTGGACACCTCGGGCACGGCGACCTCCCACCACCAGCCGCCTTCCTCGGTCGTGCGCGCGGGGTCAGTGTCGATGCAGACCACGTAAGTGCGCGACGAAGCGCGCGCGCGTTGCAGCGCCGCTTCGAGTTCCGCGACGTTCGCCACGTGCTCGGCCTGCGCGCCGAGCGAGCGTGCGTGCGAGGCGAAGTCGATGCGCGGCGCGCCGAGCGGCCCTTGCGCGCAGTCGTCGAACAGGTTGTTGAACGGCGCGCCGCCGCAAGCCTGCTGCAACCGGTTGATGCAGCCATAGCCGCGGTTGTCGAGCACGACGACGATGAGCTTCGCGCCCAGCATGACCGAGGTGGCGATCTCGCTGTTCATCATCAGATAGCTGCCGTCGCCCACCATGACGATGACCTCGCGATCGGGCCGCGCGAGCTTCGCGCCGAGACCGCCCGCGATCTCGTAGCCCATGCACGAGTAGCCGTATTCGACGTGATAGGCGCCGGGCTGGCCCGCACGCCAGAGCTTATGCAGTTCGGCGGGCAGCGTGCCGGCCGCGCAGACGACGATATCCTCGGTGTACGAACGACTCGACGAGCGCTGGACAGCGCCGATCACATCGGCGTCGTAGGGCAGGCGGTTGCGATCCTGCGGCGCATGCGTGAGGCGCTCGATGCTCGCGCGCCACTCGTTGGCGAGGCCTTGGGCGTGGGCGGTCCAGTTCGCGTCGGCGCGCCAGTTGATCAGTTCGTCGTTGAGCGCGGCGAGCGCCTGGCGCGCGTCGGCCTGCACGGCGAGGCCATCGTGCTTGAGTGCGTCGAAGCCGTTGGCGTTCACGCCGATCACATGCGCGTTCGCAAAGAGCGAGTTCGAGCCGGTCGTGAAGTCCTGCAAACGCGTGCCCACGGCGAGCACGCAGTCGGCGTCGCGCGCCAGTTCGTTGGCGGCGGGCGAGCCCGTCACGCCGAGCGCGCCGACGTTGAGCGGATCGTCCCATGCGAGCGAGCCTTTGCCCGCCTGCGTTTCGGCCACGGGAATGCCGCGCGAGGCCGCAAGCGTCTGCAAGGCCTGCGAGGCGCGCGCATAGAGCACGCCGCCGCCCGCCACGATGAGCGGGCGTTTCGCGCGATGCAACTGCGTAAGCGCCGCGTCGATTTCGGTCTGCACAGGCGCGGGCGTGTGGAACGTCACGAGGCGCGGCGTGAAGAAGCTCGCCGGATAGTCCCACGCCATGGCCTGCACGTCCTGCGGCAGCGCGAGCGTGACCGGGCCGCAGAGCGCGGCGTCGGTGAGCACGCGCAGCGCGCGCGGCAGCGCCGTGAGCAACTGCGCGGGATGCACGATGCGGTCGAAGTAGCGCGACACGGGGCGCAGCGAGTCGTTCGCGGAGATGCCGCCGTCGTGCAGGTCCTCGATCTGCTGCAGCACCGGATCGGGTTCGCGCGAAACGAAGATATCGCCGGGCAACAGCAGCACCGGCAAGCGGTTCACGTGCGCCAGCGCGGCAGCCGTGACGAGATTCGTCGCGCCCGGGCCAATCGAGGTCGTCACCGCCATCATGCGGCGGCGAAAGTGGGCCTTGGCATAAGCGATCGCGCTGTGCGCCATGGCCTGCTCGTTGTGCGCGCGCAGCGTGGGCAGTTCGTGCCGATACTGATAGAGCGCCTCGCCGATGCCGGCCACGTTGCCGTGACCGAAGATCGCGAACACGCCGCCGAATAGCGGCTCGGTGCGGCCCGAGCCGTCCTCGCTCGCCACGCGCTGCGCAGCGAGATAGCGCACCAGCGCCTGCGCTGCCGTGAGCCGCACGGTGCTCGCGTGCGCTGCGGGCGTCGCGTTCTGCGCGCTTTCCAGCGAGGCGTCATCGCCAGGAGCAATGCGTTGATTCATGCCGCCTTCTCCTCATGATTGTCGTGCGCGCCTTGAGGCTCGGCGCGCGCGGCGCGCCACGCGCCGATCAGCGTTTCGAATGCGCGGCGTGCGCGGGCGATCACTTCGTCGTCGCCGATTTCGCCTGCGAGCCAGGCGAGGCTCGGTTCGTAGAAGATCGAGCGGCCCACCGTGAAGCCCCGGCACGTGTTCGAGGCGGCCGCGGCGCGGAAGCCCTCCACGAGCTGGTCGATCGGCGCGGAGAGCCCGAGCAGCACGACGCCGCGGCAATACGGGTCGCGCTCGGCGATCAGCGCGTCGATCTCGCGCCATTGCGCGGCGCCCGTCGGTTCGAGCTTCCACCACTCCGGATAGAGGCCGATGTTGTAGAGCCGCTTGAGCGCGCGATAGACCGTATCGGGGGCATTCGGCTTGCCGCCCAGCTTCGGCGGAATCACTTCGAGCAGTAGTTCGTGGCCGCTCGCCTGGGTGGCGTCGTAAAGCGCGCGCAGTTGCGCTTCCTGTTCGAGACGCTGTTCGATGGGCTCGTCGGGATGGAACTGCACGAGGCACTTCACTGTGTGGTCGATGGGCCAGGACGCGAGCGTCGTGCCGATCGAGCGGCCATGGTCGAACACGAGCGGCACGGAGCCCGGCAACTCGACCGGACGGCCGATCCACCAGCCGCGGCCGGTTGCGGCGTTGAGCGCATCCTGGCCGTAACGGTCATCGATCAGGACACCGATGCGTCCCTGCAAACCGAGCGTGCGCTCGGTCTGCGCCACGGCTTCGACGAAGAGATTCTTCAGATACGAAATGCGCGCTTCGCTTACGCCGGTTTGCTGCGCGAGATCGAAGAACTGGTTGCGGTGATCGAACGCGAAGCCGAGCACTTCGTCGTGCCGCTTGCGCGCGGGCGTGACGCGATGCAGGCGCGCAAGCGTTGCGTCGCGGTCGGGGCGGCGCATGCGCACGGGGTCGGCGGCCGCTTCGCGCAGGAAGTAGTCGAGTTCCACGGGCGTGGGCATGGCGGGCGCGCAGCCATGCCGCGAGACGACGAGGGCGCCGCACGCGTTGGCCGAGCGCGCGCAGTCTTCGAGCGAGGCGTCGCGCAGCCAGCCGGAAAGAAAGCCGGAGGCGAAAGCGTCGCCCGCGCCGAGCACGTTGAGCACTTCGACTTCCACGCCGCGCTGCATCGGCAAATCGTCCATCGAGGCGGGCACCGCGCCTTCCACGATCTGGCAGCCGAGCGGCCCGCGCTTGACGAGCAGCGTTGCGCCCGTGACTTCGCGCACGCGCCTGAGCGCATCGACGAGCGATTCTTTGCCGCCTGCAATGCGGAACTCCTCCTCGGTGCCGATCACGAGATCGAAATGCGGCAGGATGCGCTGCAAATGCGTGCTCACGCCTTCGCTCGCGACGAAGCGCGTCTCGCCGTCCGCCTTGCCCGTGAGGCCCCAGAGCACGGGACGGTAGTCGATGTCGAGCACGGTGCGCACGTTGTTGCGGCGCGCGTAGTCGAGCGCGGTGAGGCTCGTGCGGTTCACCTGTTCGGTCGAGAAATGCGTGCCGGTGATGAGCAGCGCTTTCGAGGAGGCGATGAATGCTTCGTCGAAGTCGCTCGAATCGACGGCCATATCGGCGCAGTTCTCGCGGTAGAAAATGAGCGGGAACGTGTCGCGGTCTTTCAGGCCCAGCAGCACGAGCGCCGTGAGGCGTTCGTGGTCCACGCACACATGGCTCGTGTCGCAGCCTTCCTTCGTGAGCGTTTCGACGAGGAAACGCCCCATATGGTCGTCGCCCACGCGCGTGAGCATGGCCGACTTCAGGCCAAGACGCGCGCAGCCGAAGGCGATGTTCGCGGAAGAGCCGCCCAGATACTTCGCAAAGGTGGAGACGTCTTCGAGCCGCGCGCCCACCTGTTGAGCGTAGAGATCGACGCCCAGGCGTCCGAGGCAGACGATGTCGCGGCTGCGTCCGGCGGCGAACCGGCTTGGAGTGGAATGAGTCAGGGCCATGTGTATTCCTGTTGGGTGCTGTGCCGTGCGGGCGTCCTCAGATGGTCGCGCCGTCGAGCTCGGCGATCATCTTCTGCATCTCCGCGCCGCCTGCCATCATGTCGAGCACTTCGTTCTTGCTGATCGTGTCTTTCGTGTAGGTCCCGAGCGAGCGACCGCGATTGAGCAGCGTGAACGAGTCGCCGATGGGGTAGGCGTGGTGCACGTTGTGGGTGATGAAGATCACCGAAATGCCCTTGGCGCGCGCGGCGTGAATCAGCCTGAGCACGTTGAAGCTCTGCTTCACGCCCAGCGCGGCGGTCGGCTCGTCGAGAATCAGCACGCGTGCGCCGAAGTGAATGGCGCGTGCGATCGCGAGGCACTGTTTCTCGCCGCCCGACATCGTGCCGATGGCCTGATGCGGGTCGCGCACATTGATGCCCATTCCGGCGAGGCGATCCTTCGCAATCGTTGCGCTCGCATCGAGGTCCATCACGTTGATGAAGCCGAACAGCTTCTTTTGCGGCTCGCGGCCCATGAAGAAGTTGCGCGCGACCGAGAGCAGCGGCACGAGCGCGAGATCTTGATAGACGGTGGCGATGCCGAGATCGAGCGCGTCTTTCGGTGAATCGAACGTAACAGGCTTGCCGTCCACGAAATACTGGCCGGAGGTCGGCTGGTGCACGCCGGCGAGCGTCTTGATGAGCGTGGACTTGCCCGCGCCGTTGTCGCCGAGCAGGCAGTGCACCTCGCCGCGCTTCAGGCGCAGCGTGACGCCGTTCAGTGCGATGACCTTGCCGAAGTACTTGCTGACGTTCTCGAGCGCGAGAATCGTGTCGCCGTCTGCGGTATTCTGGATATCGGACATTTGAGCCTCCGGCTTACGATTGCGCGACGCGGCGGCGCACATAGTGATTGAAGAGCACGGCAATGAGCAGCATCACGCCGAGGAACACCCGGAACCAGTCCGAATCGATGTTCGTGTAAGTGATGCCGATCTGAACGACGCCGAAGATAAGCGCGCCGAATGCCGCGCCGATCACCGAGCCATAGCCCCCCGTGAGCAGCGTGCCGCCGATCACCGCGGCGATGATGGCTTCGAATTCTTTCTGCAGCCCGCGGTCGGCAGCGGCCGAACCGATGTCGGACACTTGCAGCACGGCGAACAGGCACGAGCAGAACGCGGTGAGCATGAAGAGCGAGATCTTGACGCGCTTTACCGGCACGCCCACGTTCTTCGCGGCGTTGGAGTCGCCGCCCACGGCGAGAATCCAGTTGCCGTAGCGCGTCTTGGCGAGCACGAATGCGCCGATTGCGACGAGTGCGAACCACCAGAGAATCACCTTGGGCACGCCTGGCACGAGCGGCTGGCCGTTGTCGAGCATCTTGCCGATGCCGATATGCGCGAGGGCCGCGAACAGGCCCTTGAACGCCGTGCCGTGAAAGAGCAGGTTGGTCACGAAGTCGGCTTTGGCCACGTCGCCCACGCCTGAGACGATCGTGCGGTCGGCGAACATGATCGAGAGCGCAAGCGTCAGGCCGCGCAGAATGAAGAGGAACGCGAGCGTGACGATGAACGAAGGCAGCCGCGTGCGCATCACGAGGTAGCCGTTGAGCGCGCCGAGCGCGGTACAGCCCACGAACGCGAACAGAATGGAAAGCGCGATGGGCCAGTGGAAGTACATCGTGGGAATCGCGACCATCATGCCCGCGAAGCCGATCATCGAGCCGATGGAGAGGTCGAATTCGCCGGCGATCATGAGCAGGCACGCGCCGACGCTCAGGATACCGAGGTAAGCAGCGACCTGGGACCAGTTCATCACGCCGTCGAGATCGAACATGCCCGAGCCGCCCGCGCCGATCGCAAAGACGGCGAAGACCAGCACGGCGCCGGAAATCGCGGCGAATTCGGGGCGGCCGAGCAGATGGCCGAACCACGATTCGCGGCGCACGCGTTCGTCGCTTGCGCCTGGCTGCGGCGCGGGCGCGTCTTGCGCGCCGTCTTCCTGAGCGTGCGAGGGGAAGTGTTTGCCGGCTACACCCATGATGTCTCCTGTATCGACCAGAGTTGGTGCTTTAGCGCCTTACGCTGGTCCTATGCAAGGCGATCGGCCGTGGCAGGCGCGTTCGCATCTGCATTGGCTCAAATGCCCGAGCGCATTCCCTGCAAGCCACTGCCTTGCAGTAGAAGCAACACGGTGAATGGCGCGCGGCGAGGCTGGCGAGAGGCGATGGGCATCGGAAGATGCTGGCCACCGCCGCGCGTGGCTGACGAAAAACGCTTAGCGGTACTGACCTGCGTACTTCACAACCTTGTCGAGATTCTCCTTGGTGATGAAGCCCGGACCCGAGCGAATGTTCTTCGGACCGTACGAAGGCTGCAGGCCATAGGTTTCGAGGCGCTGCTTGAACTTCGGATTCGCTTCGAGAATCTGGCGGATCTTCTGCGGATCCGTGGTGTGCTCCTTCTTCACGATCGCGAGCACGGCCACGGGGATATAGCCCTGCAGGTACGGCTGCTGGTCGATTGCGAACTGGATGGTGCCCGCGCGGATCGCCTTGGCAATGTCATCCGAGAAGTCGAACGTGCAGAAGTAGATCTTGCCTGCGAGGCCCATCTGCTCGATCGCCTTGAGCGTAGCGGCCGCCGGCACCGGGCCGAGCGTGAGGATCGCGCCCGTGTTCGGATGGTTGCGCAGATACGCGCTCACCTTCGACTGGATTTCCGTCGGGTCCTGGCCGGAGTCGATCGTCGAGCTCTTGTAGTCCACGCCGAGCGCATCGGCAAAACCGCGACAGCGTTCGAACGACACGGCGTTGGTCGCGAAGTGATTCACGCACAGGAACGACTTCACGCCCGCGGCCTTGGCCTTCTCGCCGGCTGCGTGGCCCGCCACATATTCAGGCTGACCCACGTGCATGATCGCGCCGAGCTTCGCACTCTGTTCCTCGGTGCCCGAGTTGATCGTCACGAGCGGGATCTTCTTTTCCGTGACCTTGCCGATGGAGCTCTTGAGCACGTCATAGTCGGCGATGGTGACGATCACGCCGTCGTAGTTGCGCGCGGCGGCCTGTTCGATCAGCCGCGACATGTCGGCGATGTCACCGTTGGGTGGATTGCGGTAGTCGGTCTCGACGTTCCAGTCTTCGTCGGCCTGCTTGATGGCGTTCTTGATCGTGTTCCACCACGAGTCGGAATCAGGCGCGTGGCTGATCAGCACGAAATGCGCGTCGGCGGCTTGCGCCGTTTGCGCGCTGAGCACGCTCGCACCTGTCAGCCCCGCTGCCAGCGCGAGCACTGCGGCCAACCTTCGGAGCATGGTCTTGCCATTGCGTTGAGTCATTGTCTCCACCTTTCTCGGTCTGTCGTTCGTTCTTGGGGTGAATGCCGCAGCCGCGCTTTTGACATGCCGCTTGTTACCTGCACCAGCTGCCGCGCTCATCGACAAGAGTAGGACATCGCTTCGCGACTTGCAACGAAAATTTCATTGCAAATAAAAATGGAAAATCTGTTCCATTCGTGTGACACGCTGCCTATAATCGGCTCCGTCGGCATGCCGTGGAATCGAGGCCTGGTAAGGCTTTGCGGCAGTGCGGCAACCAGCCGAGGAAAACAATCATGGCGGATGACACAACCGACGCCGTAGCGGGCGTAGACGAATTGATGCAGCGCATCGCGCAGGAATACGAGGCGCTGCCGCGTCAGCTGAAAAGCATCGCGAGCTACATCGAACAGCACCGCGCGAGTGTGATGATGGACCGCACCAGTGACATTGCCGCGAGCTGTGGCGTGCATCCTTCGGCGGTGGTGCGCTTCGCGCAGCGCTTCGGTTTCTCGGGCTTCTCCGACCTGCAGGCCGTGTTCCGTCAGGCCTATGCGGGGCAGGGCGCCTCGGCCACGAGCTATCAGCAGCGCATTCGTCAGCTGATCGACGCCAAGGAGGGCGAGGCGAGCCCGGACATGGGCGGCGCCGTGGCGCGCGAATTCATCGGCGCGTGCCGCAGCGGGCTCGACGAACTCGAAGCCGGCCTCGATGGCGCGCAGTTCGACGAGGCCGTGAAGATGCTCGAACAGGCGGACAACATCTACGTGATCGGCGTGCGCCGCTCGTTTCCGGTGGCGAGCTACATCGTCTATGCCTTGCAGCACACGCGCAAACGCGTGCACCTCGTCTCGGGGCTCGGCGGCATGTACCACGAACAGATTCGCAGCGTGAAGAAGGGCGACGTGGTGATCGCCATCAGCTTCGCGCCCTATGGCAAAGAGACGCAGTACTGCCTGCGCGTGGCGCAGCAGCATCACGCCAAAACGCTCGTCATCACCGACAGCCAGCTTTCGCCGCTCGCGCGCCACGCGAACGCGCAACTCTATGTGAAGGAGGGGAGCGCGTTCGCGTTCCGCTCGCTCACCAGCACCTTCTGCCTGTGCCAGGCGCTCTTCATTGCGCTTGCGTACCGGCTCGAACTCAACGTGGAAGAATCGACCGACACCGGAGGATACGATGACTAGTGCAGCAAGCGGCGCAGCGACAACGCTGGATGTGGCGGTATTCGGCGCGGGGCGCATTGGCCGCATTCATGCGGGCAATCTCGCGCGCCAGCCGGGCGTGCGTCTGAAGTACGTGATCGATGTCAATCGCGAAGCCGCCGCCGCGCTCGCCGCACAGCACGGCGCGCAGGTCGTGGACGTCGACGCCGCGTTCGGCGACGCTTCGATCGGCGCCACGGTGATCTGCTCGAGCACTGATACGCATTCCGAACTGATCCTGAAGTCGGCCGCGGCGGGCAAGCATATCTTCTGCGAAAAGCCAGTCGACCTGACCATCGAGCGCGCACGCGCCTGCGCGCAAGCGGTGCAGCGCGCGGGCGTCGTGGCCATGATCGGCTTTCAGCGCCGCTACGATCCCACGTTTGCCGCGCTCAAGACGCGTCTCGATGCGGGCGAGATCGGCACGCCGGAAATGCTGATCGTCACGAGCCGCGATCCGGGCGCGCCGCCGGTGGAGTACATCAAGCACTCGGGCGGCATCTTCAAGGACATGCTGATCCACGACTTCGATATCTTCCGCTGGATTCTCGACGACGAGGCGCTGAGCGTGCACGCCACGGGTAGCTGCCTGTCCGACCCGGCGATTGCCGACGCGGGCGACATCGATTCGACAGCGGTGACGATCCGCACGAAGCGCGGGCGCCTTTGCCAGATCAACACGGCGCGGCGCGCGGCCTATGGCTACGACCAGCGCTTCGAGGTGCTCGGCAGCGAGGGCATGCTGCAGGCGGGCAACATGAAGCCGACCGAAGTGGTCGCGTGGTCGAAGACCGCTGTCGCGCAGGACGTGCCCGAGGCGTTCTTCCTCGAACGCTATCGCGCGGCCTACGCGCGCGAAATGGCGCACTTTCACGAAGCGGTGACGCAGGGCGTGCCGGTGCGCACGTCGGTCGCCGACGGCCTGAAGGCGCTGGAGCTGGCCGAAGCCGCCTCGCTGTCGTGGCGCGAGGGCCGTGTGGTGACGCTGGGCGACTGAAACGGAACGAGCGCAACTCGATCGCAAATCGAGCGCGGATCAAGCGAGGAGAGCAAGGATGCAGGCAATCGATCGTGCCCAGCCGTTGCGCGTGGGCGTGGCGGGACTTGGGAGGTTGGGGCGGCGGCATGCGCAGAACCTGGCGTATCGCGTGCCGGGTGCAACGCTCGCGGCCGCGTGCAGTCCGCTCGAAGCGGATCTCGCGTGGGCGCGCGAGGCGCTGCCCGCCGCGCGGCTGTATGGCGAGTACGCCGACCTGCTGGCCGATCAATCGGTCGATGCGGTGTGGCTCGTCACGCCTTCGGCATTGCATGCCGAACAGATCGTGCAGGCGCTCGAAGCGGGCAAGCACGTGTTCTGCGAGAAGCCGCTCTCGCTCGACGTGGCCGAATGCGAGCGGGTGGTCAACGTGTCGCGTCGTCATGCCGACCGGCAGGTCACCATCGGCTTCATGCGCCGCTTCGATCCGAGTTATCAGGATGCCTACGCAAAAGTGCAGGCCGGCGCGATCGGCAAGCCGTTTCTGGTGCGCTCGCAGACCTGCGATCTCAACGATCCCGAAGGCTTTTTCGTGCGCTTCGCGCCGACTTCGGGCGGCATTTTTCTCGACTGCACGGTCCACGACATCGACGTCGCGCGCTGGCTGCTCGGCAAGCCGCGCGCCACGCGTGTGTATGCCGCGGGCGCGATCGCGCTGCACGAAGGCCTGCGCGAATCGGGCGACGTGGACAACGGCGTGGCGATCTGCGAGTTCGAGGGCGGGCGCCTCGCGATGTTTTACGCCTCGCGCACGATGGCGCACGGCAACGACACATCGAGCGAAGTGATCGGCACGGCGGGCGCGCTGGCGATCGGCCGCATCCCGCGCGCGAATCGCGTCGAGGTCTACGACGCGACGGGCGTGCGCAGCGTTTGCACGCCCACGTTCTTCGACCGTTTCGAAGAGGCGTTCCTGATCGAAGCGCAGGCGTTCGTCGCGGAAGTCGCGGCGCGCAAGGCGGGTGGAGCGCAGAAGGGGAGCCTCGGCGCGGCGCTCGAAGACGCCCTGGAGGCCACGCGCATCGGCCAGGCGCTGCGCGAATCGCTGCACACGGGGGCGGCGGTCGAGCTGTAAGCCGTGCCGTGATCGGGACGCAAGCGGCGGCTGGCGTAGCTGCGGTAAAATCGACGCTATTGCCAGCGCCGTCTCACGCCGTGACGGTGCGCCACCGAAGGATCCAACCCCGATGCAGATTCAGGTTCACAAGGAAGTGGATGCGCGCGGGCTGAACTGCCCGCTGCCGATCCTGCGCGCCAAGAAGGCGCTCGCCGACATGGAAAGCGGCCAGATCCTCAAGGTCCTCGCGACCGATCCCGGCTCGCAGCGGGATTTCGCCGCCTTCGCCAAGCAAACCGGCAACGAGATCGTGGAAAGCTCGCAACAGGACAAGACGTTCGTGTTCCTGATGCGCCGGCGCTAAGCGCATCGGCAGAAAAAAGGCCCGCATGAGAATGCGGGCCTTTTTCATTTGTGCGGGACCGGGAGGGCTTGGCCGGGGGCGCCTTAGCCTTCCAGCACTGGCTTGCGCGTGCGCAGATATTCGTCGAAATCCGCACCGACTTCCGGGTGACGCAGCGCGAACTCGACCGTCGCCTTCAGGTAGCCGAGCTTGCTGCCGCAGTCGAAGCGCGTGCCGTGGTACTTGTAGGCGAGCACCTGCTCGTCGGCGAGCAGCGACTGGATCGCGTCGGTGAGCTGCAGCTCGCCGCCCGCGCCCGGCTTGATCGACTTCAGATGCTCGAAAATGCGCGGCTTGAGCACGTAGCGGCCGACCACGCCGAGGTTCGACGGTGCGACTTCCGGCGCCGGCTTCTCGACGATGCCCGAGAGCTTGACGATCGAGTCTTCCCACTCCTTGCCGTCGACAATGCCGTACGAGCGCGTTTCCGAGGGCGGGATCTCTTCCACGCCGAGCACCGAGCTATGGTAGTGGTCGAACACCTCGACCATCTGCTGCATGACGGGCGGCGTGCCATAGAGCAGGTCGTCCGCGAGAATCACGGCGAACGGGTTGTCGCCCACGAGCTTTTCCGCGCACAGCACGGCGTGGCCAAGGCCGAGCGCCTCGGGCTGACGCACGTAGAAGCAGTCGACATTGTTCGGCTTGATGTTGCGCACCAGTTCGAGCAGCTTGGCTTTGCCGCGCGCTTCGAGTTCGGCCTCGATCTCATACGACTTGTCGAAATGGTCCTCGATCGCGCGCTTGCTGCGCCCGGTCACGAAGATCATTTCCGTGATGCCCGCAGCCACAGCTTCTTCGACCGCGTACTGGATGAGCGGCTTGTCGACCACGGGCAGCATTTCCTTCGGGCTGGCTTTCGTGGCCGGAAGGAAGCGCGTGCCGAGGCCCGCTACCGGGAATACCGCTTTTGTCACTTTCAGCATGTCTTTTGTCCCTGTCCTGGTGCTCGTGTGACGCCGCGGGTGCGGCGCCACGCGTTACAGCCTTTGGCCGATATGGCGCTCAGGCCGGCAACCGCGTGAGTTGCGCGGTCAGCTTGTCCAGCGTTGCCTGGTATTCTGCCAGTCTTTTCTGCTCCTGCTCAACGACTGCGGGCGGTGCCTTTGCTACAAAACTGTCGTTGCCCAGCTTGGCCTTGCACTTCGTTACCTCATTGCCGAGGCGGGCGATTTCCTTCGACAGGCGTTCGCGTTCGGCGGCTACGTCGATCTCCACCTTCAGCACGAGCTTGTCCGTCCCTACGATAGCAACTGGCGCGCCTGCCGAGGCCGCGTCGAGCGCCGCTTCGTCGGCGATGATCTGGACCTCTGAAAGCTTTGCAAGCGCCTGCGCATAGGGCGCGAACGTCGCGAGCCGCTCGGCGTTGCCCGTGGCGAGCAGCGGCACCTTGGTGGCGGGCGAGAGGCCCATTTCGCCACGCAGGTTGCGGCATGCGTCGATCACGGCCTTCAGGTCGGCGGCCCACTGTTCCGCGGCTTCGTCGATCTTCCTGGCTTCCGCTATCGGGTAACGCTGCACCATGATCGATGCTGCGCCTTCGGCGGCACCCGCGGGGTACGCGTCGGTGAGCGGCGCCACCTTCTGCCACAGCGCTTCGGTGATGAACGGAATCACCGGGTGCGCGAGGCGCAGCACCGTCTCCAGCACGCGCAGCAGCGTGCGGCGCGTGGCGCGCTGCTGCTCGGGCGTACCCGTCTGGATCTGCACCTTCGCCAGTTCCAGATACCAGTCACAGTATTCATCCCAGACGAACTTGTATATGGCGTTGGCCACGTTGTCGAAGCGATAGCCCGCGAAGCCCTTCGCGACTTCGGCTTCCACGCGTTGCAGGAGCGAGACGATCCAGCGGTCGGCCTGGGAGAAGTGCGTGTAGCCGCCCGGCTCGCAATCGCCCGGCGCGCAGGGGCCCGGCTTGCTGAAGCCGCAGTCGTGGCCTTCGCAGTTCATCAGCACGAAGCGCGTGGCGTTCCAGAGCTTGTTGCAGAAGTTGCGATAGCCTTCGCAGCGCGCGAGGTCGAAGTTCACGTTGCGGCCGAGCGTGGCCATGGATGCCATCGTGAAGCGCAGCGCGTCGGTGCCGAACGCGGGAATGCCGTCCGGGAACTCCTTGCGCGTCTTCTTTTCGATGGTCGCGGCCTGCTTGGGATTCATGAGGCCGGTCGTGCGTTTGGCGACCAGCGCTTCGAGGCCGATGCCATCGACGATATCGATCGGGTCGAGCGTGTTGCCCTTGCTCTTCGACATCTTCTGGCCTTCGGCGTCGCGCACGAGGCCGTGCACGTACACCGTGTCGAACGGCACCTTGCCGGTGAAGTGCGTGGTCATCATGACCATGCGCGCCACCCAGAAGAAAATGATGTCGAAACCCGTGACCAGCACGGAAGAGGGCAGGAAGGCCTTCAGTTCAGGCGTCTCTTGCGGCCAGCCGAGCGATGAGAACGGCACGAGCGCCGACGAGAACCACGTGTCGAGCACGTCTTCGTCGCGCTTCAATGCGCCCGTGTAGCCCTTGGCTTCGGCCTGTGCGCGCGCCTCTTCCTCGTTCTTCGCAACGAAGATCTCGCCGTTCTCGCCGTACCACGCCGGGATCTGGTGGCCCCACCAGAGCTGGCGCGAGATGCACCAGTCCTGGATGTTCTCGAGCCACTGGTAGTAGGTCGTGGTCCAGTTTTCCGGCACGAATTTAATCTGGCCGCTGCGCACCACGTCGAGCGAGGTTTCGGTGATCGACTTGCCGGGGTTGAACGTGCCCTCGGGGGCGGGCTTCGTCATTGCCACGAACCACTGGTCCGTGAGCATCGGCTCGATCACCACGCCCGTTCGGTCGCCGCGCGGCACCATCAGCTTGTGCGGCTGCACCGAGTCGAGCAGGCCGAGCGCTTCGAAGTCGGCCACGACCTGCTTGCGCGCCTCGAAGCGGTCGAGGCCGCGGTACTTTTCAGGTGCGTTGTCGTTGACCTTCGCGTCGAGCGTGAGGATCTCGATCATCGGCAGGCCGTGGCGTTGGCCCACCTGGTAGTCGTTGAAGTCGTGCGCGGGCGTGACCTTCACGACGCCCGTGCCGAACTCGCGGTCCACGTATTCGTCGGCGATGATGGGAATCTCGCGCTCCGCGAGCGGAAGCTTCACGGTCTTGCCGATCAGGTGCGCGTAGCGTTCGTCTTCCGGGTGGACCATCACGGCCGTGTCGCCGAGCATGGTTTCCGGGCGCGTGGTCGCGACCGTGAGGTGGCCCGAGCCGTCCGTGAGCGGATAGCGCAGGTGCCACAGGTTGCCGTTTTCCTCTTCGCTCACGACTTCGAGATCCGAGACGGCGGTGCCCAGCACCGGGTCCCAGTTCACGAGGCGCTTGCCGCGGTAGATCAGGCCCTGTTCGTAGAGGCGCACGAACACGTCGCGCACGGCGGCCGACATCTTGTCGTCCATCGTGAAGTACTCGCGCGACCAGTCGATCGAGGCGCCCAGGCGCCGCACCTGGCCCGTGATGGTCGAACCCGATCGCTGCTTCCATTCCCACACGCGCTCGACGAACTTCTCGCGGCCCAGGTCGTGGCGCGAGATCTTCTGCGCGTCGAGCTGGCGCTCGACCACGATCTGCGTGGCGATGCCCGCGTGGTCCGTGCCCGGCACCCACAGCGTGTTGTCGCCGAGCATGCGGTGGTAGCGCGCGAGGCCGTCCATGATCGTCTGGTTGAACGCGTGCCCCATGTGCAGCGTGCCGGTGACGTTGGGCGGCGGCAACTGGATCGAGAAATTGTTGCGGCCGGGCTCGAAGGTCGCGGCGGCGTAGCCGCGACGCTCCCATTCGGGGCCCCAGTGGGCCTCGATCGTCTGGGGCTCGAAGCTTTTCGCTAGCGTGCTGTCGCTCATGGGTGGAATCTGCCGAAAAAAGGATGCGGAAACGTTCGATTATAAGGGGAAGTCCTGTCGGAGCCGACGCGCCAGCCGTGCTGGGGCGACGCGTGGGCCATGGCGCGGGCGTGGTGTGCGGGAGGCGCGCCACGCCCGGGTCGCCCAAGCCGCGGCGTGCGTGCGCACTTATAATGGCGGTCTGCCATTCAACGGCGCGCCTTTGCCGCGCGCCACGTCCCCGGGGCCCCGCCTTGGGGTCACGCTCCTTTTCAGCCCATGCCCGAACTGCTCGCGAACCTGAACCCCGAACAACTCGCCGCCGTCACGTTGCCCAACGAACCGGCGCTCATTCTGGCCGGGGCCGGCAGCGGCAAGACGCGCGTGCTGATCACGCGCATTGCATGGCTGATCCAGCAGGGCATGGCCTCGCCCTCGACCATCCTGGCCGTGACCTTCACGAACAAGGCCGCGCGCGAAATGATGGGGCGCCTCCAGGCGCTCCTGCCCATCGACACGCGCGGCATGTGGATCGGCACGTTCCACGGCCTGTGCAACCGCATGCTGCGCGCGCATTTCCGCGACGCCGGCCTGCCGCAGACCTTCCAGATCCTCGACACCGCAGACCAGCTCTCGGCCATCAAGCGTCTGATGAAGGGTCTGAACGTTGACGACGAGAAGTACCCGCCCAAGAACCTGCAGTACTTCATCAACAACGCGAAGGAGCAGGGCCTGCGTCCGAAAGACGTGGATGTGAGCGACGACTTCAACCGCAAGTTCGTCGAACTCTACGAAGCGTACGACCAGCAGTGCCAGCGCGAAGGCGTGGTCGATTTCGCGGAGCTGCTGTTGCGCTGCTACGAGCTGCTCGCGTACAACCCGCCGCTGCGCGCGCACTACCAGGGGCGCTTTCGCGACATTCTGGTGGACGAGTTCCAGGACACCAACAAGCTCCAGTACGCGTGGCTCAAGCTGCTCGCGGGGCCGGGCAACGCGATCTTCGCGGTGGGCGACGACGACCAGTCGATCTATGCGTTCCGCGGGGCGAACGTCGGCAACATGCGCGACTTCGAGAACGAGTTCCGCGTGAAGCACATGATCAAGCTGGAGCAGAACTATCGTTCGCACGGCCATATTCTCGATGCGGCCAACTACCTGATCGCGCATAACTCGCGGCGTCTGGGCAAGAACCTGCGCACCGATGCGGGCCACGGCGAGCCGGTGCGCGTGTACGAAGCGGCCACCGACTCGCAGGAAGCCGGCTGGATCGTCGAGGAAATTCGCGCGCTGATCAACCAGGGGCTGGCGCGCAACGAGATCGCCATCCTTTATCGCAGCAACGCGCAGTCGCGCACGATCGAGCACACGCTCGTGAATGCGGGCGTGCCGTACAAGGTGTATGGCGGCTTGCGCTTCTTCGAGCGTCAGGAGGTCAAGCATGCGCTCGCGTATCTGCGTCTCATCGACAATCCGAACGACGACACGGCGTTCGCGCGTGTCGTGAATTTCCCCACGCGCGGCATTGGCGCGCGCTCGATCGAGCAGCTGGCGGATGCCGCGCGCCTCTACAATTGCTCGATGGCTGCGGCCATCCCGTACGTCACGGGCAAGGCGGGCTCGAGCCTCGGTTCGTTCGCCAATCTGGTCGCGAAGATGCGTGCCGAGACCGCCCAGATGAGCCTGCCGGAAACCGTCGAATACACAGTGCGCATGAGCGGTCTCGCCGAGTTCTACCAGAACGAGCGTGAAGGTCAGGACCGCCTCGAGAACTTGCAGGAACTCGTGACCGCGGCCACGGCGTTCGTGAGCGAAGAAGGCTACGGCCTCGACACGCCCGCGCGCTCGATTCCGCTGCGCCCGGGCGCGAGCGCGGTGCCCGAGATCGTCTCGCAAGACGGCGAGATCGAAGTGCTCGACGCGCCCACGATCACCGACCCCGCGCAGAACCCCGACGTCATGACGCCTCTCGCGGGCTTCCTCTCGCATGCGTCGCTCGAAGCCGGCGACAACCAGGCGCAGGCAGGCCAGGACGCCGTGCAACTGATGACGGTGCACGCGGCGAAGGGCCTCGAATTCACGGCGGTCTTCATGACCGGTCTCGAAGAGGGCTTGTTCCCGCACGAGAACAGCGCGATGGAAGCCGACGGCCTCGAAGAAGAGCGCCGCCTGATGTACGTGGCGATCACGCGTGCGAAAGAGCGGCTCTATATCTCGTTCGCGCAGAGCCGCTTGCTGCACGGCCAGACGCGCTACAACGTGCGCTCGCGCTTTTTCGACGAACTGCCGCAGGAGTCGCTCAAATGGCTCACGCCCAAGGTCGAGGCGGGCGCGCGCTGGGGCGGACGTTCCGACAACGCGGGCTGGGGCCGCGACTGGTTCTCGCGTCCGGGCGGCGGCAGTGGCGGCAGCAGCGAAGGCGGCCGTCGCGAACGCGACGCCTATATCGCGGACAAGAGCCCGGCGCCTGCGTTCGCCAACGAGCAGCGCGCCGCCGAGACGGGCTTCCGGGTGGGCCAGGGCGTGTTCCACACGAAGTTCGGCGAAGGCACGATCACGGCGCTCGAAGGCAGCGGCACCGACGCCAAGGCGCAGGTGCGCTTCAAACGTCACGGCGAGAAGTGGCTTGCGCTGGCGGTGGCCAAGCTGCAGCCGGTGGAGTGAGCGCGCGTCAGCCTCAAACGACTCAGACGGAAATCATTCGAAGATGAACCTCTCGATCCAGGCGGGCGGCACGACCGCCCGCCCGCTCGGCGTGCTCGCCGCGCTGCCCCAGGAACTCGGCGATCTGATCGCGGCCATGCAGGCCGAATCGGGTGTCGTGACGCGCACGTTCGGCCGGCGTGACTATCACCTCGGTACCGTGCACGGCGCGCCGTGCGTGGTGACGCTCGCGCGTGTCGGCAAGGTGGCCGCCGCCGCCACCGCGAGCGCGCTGATTCACGCGTTCGATGTGGAAGCGATCGTCTTTACGGGCGTTGCCGGCGGCGTGGGTTCGGGCGTCCACGTGGGCGACGTGGTGGTGGGCGAAACGCTGCTCCAGCACGACATGAACGCCGAGCCGCTGTTCCCGCGCCACGAGATCCCGCTGCTCGCGCGCTCGCGCTTCGATGCCGATCATGTGCTGGCGCAGGCGCTCGCCGCCGCGTGCGAGCGTTTCATCGCGGAGGAGGGGCCGGAATTGACCGCGCGCTTCAAGGCCGCGCTGCCGCGCCTCGAGACCGCGTTGCCGCAGGTGCATCGCGGGCTCGTGATCAGCGGCGACCAGTTCGTGGCGAGCGCGGCGGCCGTGGGCGCGCTGCGCGCGCTGCTGCCCGATGCGCTCGCCGTCGAGATGGAAGGCGCCGCGATCGCCCAGGTCTGCCACGAGTACGACGTGCCGTGCGCGATCGTGCGCACGATCTCCGACACCGCCGACGAGCACGCGAGCACCTCGTTCTCGAGCTTCCTCACCGATATCGCGGGCACGTACTCGACGGGCATCCTCAAGCGCTTTCTGGCCGGCTACCGCCCGCTCGCGCGCTGAGCGGGCGCAGGCGTCAGCTGTCGCCTGCGCTCATCGCCTCGCGAATCGACTGCAGCGCCGAGGCATCCTCGATGGTCGGCAGATCGCCCGGGTCGCGCCCTTCGGCGAGCGCCGCAATCGCGCGGCGCAATAGCTTGCCGGAGCGCGTCTTGGGCAGCATCGGCACGAAGTGCACGCGCGCGGGCCGGCCGATCGCGCCGAGCTGGCGGTCCACCGTCGCGGTGAGCGAAGCCGCGAGCTTCTGTGCATCGGCGGGACTGGCGGCGGCATTCGCGTCGCGCAGCACGACGAACGCCAGCGCCGCCTGACCCTTCACCGCGTCGTTCACGCCCACCACGGCCACTTCCGCGACCGCCGCGTGCGACGAGATCGCCTCTTCGATCTCGCGCGTGCCGAGACGATGGCCCGCCACGTTGATCACGTCGTCGGTGCGCCCGAGGATCGTCACGTAGCCGTCGCTGTCCTGCACGCCCCAGTCGAAAGTCGAATACACCTGCTGGCCGGGCACGCTTTCCCAGTACGTTTTCACGAAGCGCGCGTCGTCGCCCCACACGGTCTGCATGCAGCCGGGCGGCAACGGGTAGCTAAGCGTGATCACGCCTTTCTCGCCTTGCGCGCAGGGCTCGCCCGTATGTTCGTTGCGCAGCACGAGGTCGTAGCCGTAGCAGGGCACCCCCGGCGAGCCGAGCTTTTGCGGCAGCGGATCGACGCCGCGCTGGATGGCCAGCATCGGCCAGCCGGTCTCGGTCTGCCAGTAGTTGTCGACGACGGGTTTGCCGAGTGCATCGGAGATCCATTCGGCCGTGGGCTCGTCGAGCGGTTCGCCCGCGAGAAAGAGCGTGCGCAGGCTCGACAGATCGGCGCAGTGCAGCAGCGCCGGGTCCTGCTTCTTGAGCACGCGAATGGCCGTCGGCGCCGTGAACATCAGGTTGATGCGGTGCTGCTCGACGAGGCGCCACCAGATGCCGCCGTCGGGGCGCACCGGCGTGCCTTCGTACATCACCGTGGTCATGCCCGCGAGCAGCGGCGCATAGATGATGTAGCTGTGACCCACCACCCAGCCGATGTCCGACGCCGTGAACATGGTGTCGCCGGCGCGTCCTTCGAAGATGTATTCCATCGATGCCGCGAGCGCGACCGCATAGCCGCCCACGTCGCGTTGCACGCCCTTGGGTTTGCCCGTCGTGCCCGAGGTGTAGAGAATGTACGAAGGCTCGTTCGATTCGAGCCACTCGCAGGAAATCTGCACGTCGTAGTGCTGCGCGCGCAGCGGCTCGTAGTCGACGAGATACGGCGCGTTCAGCCGCTCGGGCGCGAGCTGGCGGTCGATCAGCAGCACCTTGGGCGGCGCGTATTCGGCGCGCGCCATGGCTTCGTCCACGAGCGGCGTGTAGTCGATCACCTTGCCGCCACGTGCGCCGGCGTCGGCGGTCACGAGCAGCACGGGCTTCGCGTCGTCGATGCGCGCCGCGAGGCTCGGTGCGGCGAATCCGCCGAACACCACCGAATGGATTGCGCCGAGGCGCGCGCAGGCGAGCATGGCGAATACGGCCTCGGGAATCATCGGCAGGTAGATCAGCACGCGCTCGCCGCGCGCGACGCCGAGCGAGCGCATCACGGCGGCCATGCGGTTCACTTCGGCGTGCAGGTCGGCGTAGGTGTAGCGCCGCTCGATGCCGGTCTCGGTCGAGACATAGACGAGCGCGTTCTGGTGCGCGCGCGACGGGAGGTGACGGTCCACGGCGTTGAAGCACAGGTTCGTGCGGCCGCCGCAGAACCAGCGCGCGAACGGCGGGTTCGAGCGGTCGAGTACCTGGTCGAACGGCGTCTCCCAATGGATGCGCCCGGCCTCGCGGCGCCAGAAGTCGTCGGGGTTCGCGACCGACTCGCGGTGAAAATCGCGGTAACGCATGACTACCTTCCTCCCGTGCTGATGGTGCAGGCGGCCGCCGCAACCGGCCTATGCCGCTGGCCGGATCTGGCGCAGTTTTTCAGGATAGTGCAGTGCAATGCGCGCGGGCAACGCGGGTTCTCCCGCGGGTTGTCCCGCAGATTTCTGGGTAGCGGCGCATGCGGCGCGCCCGCCGGGCTCGTGCAAAGCCCGCACAACCCGTGCGCGGCGCTCAGCCGCCGATTTCGGGATGCTCGAGACGCGGCAGCGGTGCGACGCGCCAGCGGCGCAGCCACAGCCGTGCGGCATCGACAGTCGCATCGAGTTGCGCGCGCACCGTGCTCGACAAGCCCGCGCCGTAACAGTCGCTGCCTTGCGGCTGCACGCCGATCAGCACGATCTCGCGCGGCGAGCGGCCGCTCAACTGCGCGCAGGCGAGCGCGGCGGCGAAGCCCATGCCGGGCCGGCTCGGACGGCGCCTGTAGAGGTGTTCGGCCGCCGCATCGCCGGTGAGGACGCGCAGCGCGCCCGGCTCGAGCCCGAAATCGATTGCGGTGAGCACGATCAAACGCTGCGTGGATTCGACGATGGGCAGCAGCGCACTGCCGCGCGTGCCGCCTTCCACGAGTTCGACCTGCGCGGGGCATTGCCAGGTCGCCTTCAGCCGCTCGAGCGCGAGCACGCCCACGCCGGCGTCGCCCCATTGAACATTGCCTAGGGCGAGCACGACCACCCGTTGCGGCGCGTGGGCCTGGCGCTTCGCGAACCCGGTCAGTGCGCGGCGCGCGAAGGCGCGCACCGCGCCGTCGTCGCGCGTTGTCCGCGGTATGGCGCCGATTTCGTGAAGTCGATGAAGGCGAAGGATCACGTTGATGGCTGGTTGGGAGAGTGGGGAATAGGAATAATCCGAGTAATTCGGCAAATTTCCGTTGATATGGATCAATCGAGATAGGCTTTAACGTGATAAAGACAATGTTTTGCAATGCTCATCGATTCGCTGTCGGCGCACTGTGCGGCAATCGCTAACACTCCGTGTGCGCAGAGCAACAAAAAAGGGAACGTCAAACTGGCGTTCCCTTTTTGCGTGCGCTTTTGCGTAGCCCGGCTGGCGGTACGCGCTGTCACTGCTCCATCACGTGCCCGGTTTGACGACCACCGTGCAGGTCGTGCCCGCGGCGAGGACCATGTCGTCCGGCACCTTGTCGATGTGGATGCGCACCGGCACGCGCTGCGCGAGGCGCACCCAGTTGAAGGTCGGGTTCACGTCGGCGAGCAGCTCGCGGCTTTGCGGATTGTCGCGGTCGTAAATGCCGCGCGAGATGCTCTCGACGTGGCCCTCCAGCGTGCCGCCGCTCATCAGCTTGATGTCGGCCTTGTTGCCCACCTTCACGTGCGGCAGCTTGGTTTCCTCGAAGTAGCCGTAGACCCAGAACGAATGGCTGTCCACCACGGCAAGCTTGGCCTGGCCCGAGATCGCGTAGTCGCCCTGGAACACCTGCAGGTTCGTGATGTAGCCGTCCACCGGCGAGACCACGCGGGTACGTTCGAGATTGAGCTTTGCGGCGTCGAGCGCGGCGATTGCCTGCTGGTACTGCGCCTGTGCCGAGTTCGCCGTATGCGAGGCGTTTTCGCGGTTTTCGGCCGAGACGACTTCGCTGTCCATGTCGGCGCGGCGGCGCGCGTCGTCCTGGCGCATCGTCAGCTCGGCCTTGCGCGCGGCCACGGCGGCCTCGGCCTGCTCCACGGCGATCTGATAGTGCGACGGATCGATCTGCATGAGCAGGTCGCCCTTGTGCACGAACTGGTTGTCCTTCACGGGCAGCTCGACCACGGCGCCCGAGACGTCGGGGGCGATGTTCACCACTTCGGCGCGCACGCGGCCGTCGCGGGTCCACGGCTCGTCCATGTAGTGAACCCACAGGACGCGCCCGACCAGAATGGCGACGACGAAGATGATGGCCGTCGCGATAAAGCCAATGAGGTTGCGGATTGTCATGATTCGGTTGATTCGTTCAGCGATGCATTCAGTGACGCATTTAGTGATAGACCGCGAGACCGAGCACGCAGCACACGACCACGAGCAGGCTCACGCGAAAGAGGGACGGGTGCCACACGACCCGGTAGAGGCCGGTTCGGGCCAGTACGGAATCGAGCACCCAGGTGATCGCCGCGCCCAGAATGAAGAGCAGCACGATCGCCGGGATATAGGCGTCGAGAAACGCGACGTCACGAGGCATGGTTGGCTCCTTGGCTCACGCCAGGGTTCGCGCTTTCGTTGCCCGCATACGCCGCGAGCGGCGATTGCGGATCGATCAGCGCGGTGCGGATGAAATGCAGATGGCTCTGGATGCGCTGCAACTGGTGGCGCTCTTCGCGCGGCGGCGCGTCGCCACGCTCGGTGGCGCTCGTCGCTTCAGGCTTCCACATGCCTTGCAGCACGGCCTGGCTTGCGTCGATGGCGCGCACCGTTGCCGCAAGCGCGTCGCGGTAGCGCGCCTCGCTCGGGCGATCGAAGAGTGCGCTCACGGACTTGAGCGTCGCGTCGATCGCCACGCGCCATGCGGTTCCCCGCGCGTATTGCGGATGCGTGGGCAAGGTGGAGAGTTCGTGGCGCAGATCGAGCGCGGCGTTGCCCACTTCGAGCGTCGAGAAGAGCCAGCGCAGCGTGTCGCGGCGTTGCGCGTCGTCGTTGCCGGCGATCGCCGAGAGCTGAAACATCAGGTCGCGCGCGCCGCTCTCGAAGCGGTTGCGCAGTCCCTTCAGGCGCGCGCGGCAAGCATGCACGGCGCCGCCGCGCAGGTCGGCGAGCAGACGCCGGCGCAGCCACGGCGTGGAAGGCGGCAGGAACACGGCGAACGCCAGTGCCGAGACCGCCATCGACGCGATGAGTGCGAGCGCGTCGTTCATATAGCTGCTCGGGTTGTACTGCACGAGGTTGTCCGGCCCCGCGAGAAAGCACAGGAAAATGCAGTAGCCCACGCCGTAGCCCGCGTACTTCGGGCGCGTCGTGAGGAACACGCCGAACCCGAGCGCAGGGGCGAGCGCGACGCACAGCATGACGAAACCGTCGATATGCGGAAACACGCCGAATGTGAGAATCATGCCGACGACCGAGGCGAGCACGGTGCCGAGCGCCATCTGCGTCGCCATGCGCGAGGGCTGCGGCGCGGACGAGGCGAGCGCGCAGGTCGCGGCGGCATTGAGCACGAGGTTCGTGCCGCTCGGCCACGCGGTGGCGATCCAGAACGCGCCGAGCAGCGTCATCACGATGGCGGCGCGCAGGCCCGCCACGCCCGCCGCGATCAGGTTCGTCTTCGGCACGTAGCGCGCGATCCATTTTTCGCGCGAGTGCGTATCGACGGCGAGCGACGCGTAGGTGGCCGTGTACTCGGTCATCTCGTGCACGAAGCGGTAGAACAGTTCCGTGGCGGTGTCGAAGTCGAGCAGGCGCGCATCGCCTTGTGCTTCGAGCCCGGCGCGCGTGGCGCGCACGCGCTTCGGCAGCGCCGAGCGGTAGTCGTCGAGCTGCTTCGAGACATGCGTCGCGTCGGCAGCCGTGAGCACCGGCTCGCCCGCTTTGGCGAACAGCGGCGCGATCTCGCGGAAGTACGGTTCGAGCGCAGCGACGGTGGCCGGGGAGCCATCCGCGCGCAGACGGTTCATCAACTGATGCAGCGCGTGAAAGCGCGTGGAGACCGTCATGAACTCGGTGTTCAGGCGCGCGAGACGGCCCGAGCGCATCCGCGCGTCGGGCGACTCGAACACGGCCATGCTGCGGCTCGCTTCGAGACCCACGACGTCGGCGACGAAGCGCGCATTGCTCGCTTCGATGTGCGAACGATCGATACGCCCGGCAAGCGCCGCCGAAACGTAATCGACGAACGACGAGAAACGGCGCCGCACGCTCGAGCGCAGCAGCTCGCCCGTAAACTGCGGAAACACCACCGCGCTGACGAAGCCCGAGCAAAGGATGCCGATCGAGATCTCGCCCACGCGCGTCATCGCCGACATGAACGCGCCGTCGGGATGCTGCGAGGCCGGAATGCCGATCAGCGCCGCCGTATAGCCCGCAAGCACGAAGCCGTACGAGCGGAAGTTGCGGTTGCGCGCGGCGCCCGCGGTGCACAGGCCGACCCACAGCGCCGTCGAGACGATGAAGAGCTCCGGCTGCTGCGCGAAGAGGCCGATCAGCGCGAGCATCACGACGAGGCCCACGAGCGTGCCGCACAGCCGGTAGAAGCTCTTTGCGAACACGGGACCGCTTTGCGGCTGCATCACGATGAACACGGTGGTCATGGCCGTGCGCGGCTGCGGCAGATCGAGCTTCATGGCGATGCCGAGCGCGAGCAGCGCAGCGGCAATCGCCTTGAAGAGATAGATCCAGACGAGGCCGTCGGTACGCGCCCAGTCGGCGAGCGCGGCGTAGAGGCTTTGGCCGCCCGGCTGCGAGGGTGAGGAGGTGGACGCTTGCATTGTCGGCTGCCTCAGTGCGCCGCGCCGGTTGCGCCGGCGTTGCCGGACGCGCTCGCATCGGCGGCGTCGGGTCCGGACGAAGCGTGCGAGCCGCGCGGCGCGAGCAGCGCCGCGGGCATGAGCGGCACGTCGCGCGTCTTCTTGCCGTGCGCCGGGAGTTGCTCGGCTTCGGTCGGGCCTTTCGCTGCGGCATCGCTCGAGGCGTCGATCATGCCGCCGCCGAGCGCCGCGACGAGCGTGGCGTGTGCGGCCAGCCGGTCGGCCTGGATGTGCGCGACGCCTTCCTGCGCGCGCAGCAACTGCGTTTGCGCAATCAGCACGTTCACATAGTCGGTCAGGCCGCGGCGGAAGCCTTCCTGCGCGAGATCGTAATTGCGCTGCGCGGCGGCGACCGAGCGGTGCGCGTCGTCTTCCTGGGTCGCGAGCGAGCGCATCCGCACCACTTGATCGGCGATTTCCTTGAGCGCGGTGACGATCGTCTGGTTGTACTGATCGACAGCGATGTCGTACGCGGCGGACTGCGCGCCGAGCTGCGCGCGCAGGCGTCCGCCGTCGAAAATCGGCAGCGAGAACGCGGGGCCGCCCGCATAGCTGCCGCTCATCGACTTGAGGAACTGGAACAGCGGGCCGGCCGCCGCGTAGCCGCCCATCGAGACGAGCAGGTTCACGTTCGGATAGAAGTCGGCCTTCGCGACGTCGATGCCGCGCGCCTGCGCGGCGACGAGCCAGCGCGCCGCGACCACGTCGGGGCGATAGCCGATCAACTGGGCGGGCAATGCCGAGGGCAGGCCCGCGGGCGCGGCGAGCGAGAGCGCAGGGCGCTCGATCGACTCACCGGCGCCCGGGCCCTTGCCCGCGAGCGCCGCGAGCTGGTTCTTGCCGAGCGCGATGGATTCTTCGAGCGCGTCGATCTGGCGTTCGTACTCGGGCAGCGGCGTTTGCGCCTGGCTCACTTCGAGCTGGGTGCCGATGCCGCCCGCCAGGCGCTTTTGCGCGAGCGCGAGAATGCGCTGCTGCTGGCCGAGCGTTTGCTTCGCAATGTCGAGCAATGCGTAGTTCATCGACATCTCGATGTAGGTGCGCGTGACATTGACTTCGAGTTCGAGCTGCGCCGCGCGCGCATCGGCGGCGCTGGCGTGGGCCACGTCGAGCGCGCGCTCGGCGTTGTTCTTGTCCTGGCCCCAGAGGTCGAGGTGATACGACAGGCCGAGCGTAGCCGTGTTGTTCCAGGTGTTTGCGCCCGCGAGCGGTCCCGGCCCGTAGTAGACGTTGTCGGACCATTGCTGGCGCTGGATGGACATGCTGCCGTTGATTTGCGGCAGGAGCCCGGCCTGGGCCACGCCCACCATCGAGCGCGCTTCGCGCACGCGCGCCTGGGCGGCGGCAAGCGAGGGGTTGCCGGCCACGGAGGCTTCGATCCAGGCGTTCAGTTGAGGGTCGTTATAGCCGCGCCACCAGTCGCTGGCGGGCCAGCCGGCGTCGGTATTGGCCGCGCGGATCGCCGAGCCGGCGTCGAGTTGCCCGGCTTCGGCCTGTTTCGCTTGCGGTGCGATGCCCCCGGTACTGGCGCAGCCCGCGATTATCAACGAGAACGTAAGAACCGTGAGTGCGGCTAGTCCTTTCGGTACCGGAGACTGCACGATTTACTCCTTATCTTGGCTATGAATCACTGTGCGTCATTATATTTTTTGCGCGATTGATGAATAACCGGTAAGGATGCAAGGCATTTTTACGAAACGTGAGACAATCGATCTTGCGAAATATGAAACAATTCGTGTGTCAGAAAGAGGATTGGTATGGATACGCTTCAAAACATGCGTGTATTCGTCCGGGTGGTGGAAGCGGGCAGCTTCACGGGCGCGGCGCAATACCTGAACACGACCACGGCTTACGCTTCGCGCGCGGTTTCCGATCTGGAGGCGCATCTGCGCACGCGCCTCTTGAACCGCACGACCCGCCGCATCGCGCTCACCGAGGCGGGCGAGCGCTACCTGCAGCGCTGCGAGCAGATCCTGGCTTACGTCGATCAGGCTGAAGCGGAAGCCGGCGACGCGCATGCGCGCCCTTCGGGCAAGCTCAAGGTCCACGCGATGACGAGCTTCGGCCAGCACTATGTGGTGCCGGCGGTGGGGCAGTATCAGCAGCTGTATCCCGACGTGCACGTGGAACTCACGCTCGCGCAGCGCATGCCGGACCTGCTCGACGAGGGTTATGACGTGGCCCTCGTGCTCGCGACCGATCTGCCGGATTCCGGTTTCGTGTCGCAGCGGCTCGCGAGCGCGTGCAGCATCGCGGTTGCCTCACCGGCGTATCTGGAAAAGCGCGGCGTACCGCAAAAGCCCGCCGATCTCGCGAACCACACCTGCCTGCAGATGGTGACGCCCGTATTCCCGACCGCGCAGTGGCAGTTCACGGGCCCCGAAGGCGAGATCACGGTCGATCTCGGTCCGGCGACCTTCCAGGTGAACGTGGCGGAGGCGATGGCGGTGGCCGTGCGCGAGGGCATGGGCGTGGGCCTGCTGCCGATCTATTCGGCGATCAGCGGTCTGCGCAGCGGCGCGCTGCAATGGATCCTGCCGGAGTACAAGTCGCAGGAGATGAATGTCTTTGCGGTATACCCGTCGCGCCAGTATCTCGACGCGAAGATCCGCACATGGGTCGAGCTGCTGCGCGAGAGCATGCCTTCGACGCTCGCGCGGGATCAGAACGAACTGCGGCAGTTCGCGCGCACTTGAGGCGGCGGGGCTTGCGCCCGATCAAAGGGCGCGCGCGGGCTGTGACGGCCTGTTACAGCTTGCGCAGATGGCAACACTTCCTTACGCCCGGCGGCGCGGCGGCTTGGTAAGGTAGCGGGACTGTTTCACGCAACCTCTTTTTGCCAACACCGGGAACTCGAATGGATACGCATCTGATGATCGGCATCGCCGTGATGATGGGCCTGATCGGCATCGCGGCATCGCGCGATCTGCTGCGCATGCGCCGCGCGCAGCTTCAGCCTGCGACGCTGCGCGTGCGCCGCGACGACGCACGTATGCACTAAAGCTGCGGGCGCGTTCGCCTCGCTAGACTTCCACCACCTTGTCCCACGCAAAGGCCGGATTCTCCGGCTGCCCCGTGCGGCGGTCACGATAGCCGCGCGGATTGCAGACCACGCGCGTGCCGTTGACCGTGTAATCGAAGCACGTATGCGTGTGGCCATGTATCCATAGCGCGACTGGCGCGCGCACCAGCGCGTCGAGATCGCTCACGAATCCCGCCGACACCCGATCTTCCGCGTAGCGCGGCGCGAGGCTCTGCCTGTGCGGCGCGTGGTGTGTGACGACGATCGTCTCGCCCGCGAAGGGCTTCGCCAGTTCCGCTTCGAGCCATGCGCGCGAACGCGCATGGAGCGCGAGCGAGTCGGCCGGCGTGAAGTCGCGCGCGAGCGCTTGCGGGCTATCCGGCCAGGACACCTGGATCAATCCGCGAAAGTCGAGCATCACGCGCATCGCAGCCGCAATGGCGGCTTCACGCGCGGCATCGTCGGCGCCAAAGAGTGCAAAGTCCGCCCATAGCGTCGTGCCGAGCACGCGAAAGCGGCCCGCCGGATCGACGTATACGCCGTCGTTGAGGAAGTGCACGTTGTCGAGCGTGGAGGCGGCGTCGCGCATCGCCGTTTCCAGCGCGCCGAGATCGCCGTCGTAGTACTCGTGATTGCCGGGCACGTACACCACCGGCACCTGCGGATCGAACGTTTCCGCCGCCCAGCGCAGCCCGAGCCCATGATTGTGGATGTCGCCCGCGAGCACGACGAGATCGGCCTGCGCATGCGGGATCGTGTCGGGCTCGTCGTTTTCCAGATGCAGGTCGGACAGCACACGGATCTTCAACACGATGTCGGCTCCTTGCGTCCCGCGCGTTCAGCGCAGCACTTTCCCCGGATTCATCAGGTTCAGCGGATCGAGCGCGGTCTTGATCGCGCGCATCAGCGTGAGTTCGACCTCGCTCTTGTAGTGCATGTTCTCGTCGATCTTCAACTGCCCGAGGCCGTGTTCCGCGCTGATCGTGCCGCGATGGCGATCCACGCTGTCGTAGACGATGCGGTTCAGCGTCTTCTCGTTTTCGGCGAGGAAGCGCTTCGGGTCGCCGCCTTCGGGCGCCTGCACGTTGTAGTGCAGATTGCCGTCGCCGAGATGGCCGAAGGTGACCATGCGCGCTCCAGGCACCGCGCGGGCGATTTCGGCGTCGGTTTCCTCGATGAAATGGCCGATGCGCGAGATCGGCACACCGATATCGTGCTTGATGTTCAACCCTTCCTGGGCCTGCGCGAGCGGAATGTGCTCGCGGATATTCCAGAACGCCTGCGACTGCGCGAGGCTTTCCGCGACCACCGCGTCTTCCACGAGACCTTGTTCGAGCGCTTCTTCCATGAGCCGCTCGAAGAGCGCGCGCGCGTGTTCTTCGCTTTCGTTGTCCGACAGTTCGAGCAGCACCACCTGCGCGTGATGCGCCGCGAACGGATAGCGCAGTTGCGGGAAATGACGGCCGACGAGCGCCATGCAGAAGTCCGACATCAGCTCGAAGCCCGTGAGCAGTGGCCCGGCGTAGCGCTGCGCGAGCGCGAGGAAGTCGAGCGCCGCATGGGCCGAGCCGAGCGCGGCGAGCGCGGTGACGCGCGCGGCCGGCAGCGGATGCAGCTTCATCACGGCGGCGGTGATGATGCCGAGCGTGCCTTCCGCGCCAATGAAGAGATCGCGCAGATCGTAGCCGGTGTTGTCCTTGCGCAGCCCGCGCAGGCCGTCCCAGATCTCGCCTTGCGGCGTGACGACTTCGAGACCGAGACACAGCTCGCGCGTGTTGCCATAGCGCAGCACGCCGGTGCCGCCCGCATTGGTCGAGAGATTGCCGCCGATCGTGCAGCTGCCTTCGGCCGCGAGCGAAAGCGGGAACAATCGGCTCGCATCCTTTGCGCGCGCCTGCACTTCGGCGAGGATCACGCCGGCTTCGACGGTGATCGTGTTGTTGTGTGGATCGATTTCGCGCACGCGGTTCAGGCGGCGCAGGCTCAGCACCGCCTGGTTGCCGCTCACGTCCGGCGTCGCGCCGCCCGCGAGTCCCGTGTTGCCGCCTTGCGGCACGAGCGCCACGCGATGCTCATGCGCGAGCTTCACGACACTGGCGACTTCCTGCGCATTGGCCGGGCAGAGCACGGCGAAGGCCGCGCCCTGGTAGCGACGGCGCCAGTCGGCGAGGTAGGGCGCGGTGTCGTGCGCGTCAGTCAGCACGTATTGCGTGCCGATGGCGGCGGCGCAGGCGTCGAGAAAGGCTTGGCAGGCGATCGGGGTGGAGTCGGTCATGGTGTCTCGGAAATTCGCGCCCGAGCTGGACTGGCTCGCGGCGCGATTGTCGTGAAATCGCGAGGCTCAAATGGCTAGTTTGACACGGCGATAGCCTTCACGCAGCGCTCGCGAACAAGGCGGTTGCGGCGTGCAAGGAGTCGCTTAGGCCGACTCGCGTTTCGCGGGCTTTGCGGCACGTTTCGCGGCGCGCTTGTACGGCGCGACATAGGCAAGCGCACATGCGAAGAAGCCTAGAGCCAGCGCGACTTCCACCCAGCCAAGCCGGTTGCCGGGCGCGGGATCGGTCATGCCGCGCACGATGCCTTCCGCGAAGTAGAGCAACACGAGCATTGCCGCCCATTGCAGCGTGTAAAGCCTGCGTCGCAGCACGCCAGGCAGGGCGATGGCGAGCGGCACGGCCTTGAGCACGAGCGCGCTGCCGCCGGGGCGCAGCGGTGCGAGCCGCCATTCCCACGCGATGCACAGCAACGTGAGCGCAGCGAGCATCGCAAAAGCGCCGAGCGCGGCGCCGCGACGCTGGGCGATGGGCTCAGTGACACCGTCCACGCGGGTGTTCACAGCCGCTGGCCCTGCTCGGTGGTAGCGAGCGCGAGCGCCGCGCGCGCAAGCCGCACGCCCAGCGCACTCGCGAGCATCTTTTCGTCGGCGCTCAAACCGTGGCCGCGCGCGTCCTGGCGCGCGTGATGCGAGGCGCCGTAGGGCGTGCCGCCGCCCTGCGTGGTCGTGAGCGCGCTTTCCGTGTAGGGGATGCCCACGAGCAGCATGCCGTGATGGAGCAGCGGCAGCATCATCGAGAGCAGCGTGCTTTCCTGGCCGCCGTGCAGGCTGCCCGTCGACGTGAACACGCAAGCGGGCTTGCCCGCGAGCGCGCCCGAAAGCCACTGCGGCGTGGTGCCGTCGAGAAAGTACTTGAGCGGCGCGGCCATGTTGCCGAAGCGTGTGGGCGAGCCGAGCGCGAGACCCGCGCATTCTTCGAGGTCGCGCAGCTCGACGTAGGGCGGGCCGTCGGAGGGGATGTCGGGCGCGGTGGCCTCGCAGACCGTCGAGACGGGCGGCACCGTGCGTACGCGCGCTTCGGCGCCGGGAACACTGTCGATACCCTGGGCGATGGCGCGCGCGAGTTCGCGCGTTGCGCCATGTCGGCTGTAATAGAGCACAAGAATCGGTTTCATCGGGCCTCGTCGGTGGACGGGATATTATAGGGGTTGGGTTTGCCGCCGCAGCGGCGCACCGGCGAGCGAGGCGCGCGTCACGTGCAAATCATGGGCAAATAGGTACACTGCGTGCGCGCGGAATCTGCGGCAAAACGCGGCGTCAATCGCGGCAGGAAGAAGCGGCATCAAGAAAGCGCGGCAATCAAAGTGTTCACGGTGGCGAGGAAAGCGGGCCAATGGATGTGCTGTCGACGGTGAAGATCGATCTGGACATCGTGAAGCGCCTCGCGCGTTTCGCGGTGCGGCGCAGTCGCGAAGATCGCATTCCGCAGGTCGCGGGCAGCCTCACGTTCACCACGCTGCTCTCGCTCGTGCCGCTCGCCACGGTCGCATTTGCGCTCTTCACCGCGTTCCCGATCTTCGCTTCGTTCCAGAACTCGCTGCAGGCCTTTCTCGCCGACCACCTCATGCCGGCGCAGATCAACAGCCAGATCTTCAAGTACCTGAATCAGTTCGCCTCGAAGGCCAAGGGTCTCACGACGATGGGCATGATCGTGCTCTTCGTCACGTCGGTCATGACGATGATGACCGTGGAGTCGGCCTTCAACCTGATCTGGCGCGTGCGCAAGGCGCGCCCGTTCGCGCAGCGCGTGCTCGTCTACTGGGCCATCCTCACGCTCGGGCCGATTCTGATCGGCGTGAGCCTGTCGATCTCCTCGTACGTGTTCACGCGTTCGGCCGTGATCGCGACCGAGCAGCACGTTTCGGGCCTCCTCGACTGGATGCTGTTCGGCGCCTCGCTGCCGCTTACGGCGCTCGCGTTCACGATGCTCTATGTGTATCTGCCGAACTGCCGCGTGCAGTGGCGCGACGCATTGGTTGGCGGCATCGCCGCGGCGATCGCCTTCGAGGCGGCCAAGCGCGGCTTTGGCTACTACGTGCGGCGCATTCCGACCTACACGGCGGTTTATGGCGCCTTCGCGGCCGCGCCGATGTTCCTGCTGTGGATGTACCTGAGCTGGTTCATCACGCTCGTGGGCGCGATGATCACCTCGGCGCTGCCCGAAATCCGCACCGGGCGCTTCGACCGGCCGCGCTTTCCGGGCAGCGATCTGCTCGACGCGCTCGAACTGCTCGCGGGTCTCGCCGATGCGCGAGAGGCGGGCGAGCCGGGCCGCACGACCGAACAACTCGCGCAGCTGCTGCGGCGCGATCTGGCCACGGTAACGCGCCTGATCGACGGCCTCGAAGAGGATGAACTCGTGGGGCGTCTCGAGCAGGAGGAGCGCGCGAAAACGCTGTTCCTGCTGATCGGCAATCCCGCGCGCATTTCGGTGACGCGCATCTTCGACCGCTTCGCGATCGATCGCAAGGAACTCGCGTATCAGCTCAAGTCGAGCAGTATCGACGCGCACCTGCTGCTGGGTGCGCTCGACAACGACAAGCTCTCGATTTCACTCGCGTCGCTGCTCGCGACGCGGCGCTTCCCGGCGCTCACGGAGGAACATCCGCCGGTGCTCCCGCATCCGGCGGCGTGACGATGCGGCGCGCCCATGAGAGGCGCGCCGTCGCATCGGATTCGATCAGAGGGAAATCTTGCCGCGGCAGATATCCGCGAACATGACCCAGTCGCCCATCAGGCTGTAGATCGGGTGGCGGAAGGTGGCCGGGCGGTTCTTCTCGAACTTGAAATGTCCGACCCATGCGAAGCCGTAGCCGCAGACGATGGCAAGCGGCAGCCAGAGCCAGTTGCCGGTGGCGATCGCCATGCAGACGAAGCCGATCACGCCAAGCGAGCCGATGAAATGCAGCCGCCGCGACATGATATTGCTGTGCTCGCTCAGGTAGAACGGATAGAACTGCGCGAAGCTCGAAAAATGCTCGGTATGCGTGGTGGGTTGCATCGCCTCCTCCTTTCTGCGTGGGCACGCAGGGGATGGTTGATTCAGCCATTTTCCGGCGTTCCGAACGACCGTGCAACCAGGGCTGGTGTGAACTGTCAGCCGTTGCCCACACGCGGCGTTTGCTGCGTTGCAAAAGCATAGAGCGCGTCGAGTGTCGCATCCGGTTGCTCGGTCATCAACGCGTGGCCCGCGTCCAGCGTGACCGTGTCCACGGGCGTGCCCGCTTGCGCGAAGGCCTCGGCGAGGGCGCGCGCCGCGCGCGGGGGCGTCATCGCGTCGCGTTTGCCGACGATCAGTCGCACCGGGCAGCGGACTTTCGCGGCGCTGGTGAGACCGTCCGCATAGGCATTGCACGCCGCGAAATCGGTATGGAAAAGCTGCGGCTCGCCGCGCGCGGAGACGCGCTCCATGAGCCGCTGGTTCATGCCGCGCAGCCAGAAGCCCGGCCCGGGACTCGACGGCTTGGCGGCGAGCGTCGAGTGCGACCACGCGTTGACGAGCGCGATCGCCTCCGGCTCGCGCTCGCGCGCGGCTTCGAGCAGGGTTGGCGCGACCGTCATCGGGAATGCGGTGGCGAGCAGGGCGATGCGCTGCGCGCGCTCCGGATGGCGCGCGGCGAATTCGAGCGCGACGAGCGAGCCCATGCTGTGGCCGGCGACGAAGGCCTGCGGGGCGTTCAGCGTGTCTAGCAGCGCGGCGAGCCAGTCGGCGAGCGCGCCGATGCTCGTGAGCGCCGGGCCCGTGCTGCGCAGGTGGCCGGGCAGATCGACCGCCAGCGCATTGAAGCCGTGGTTGGCGAAATAGCGCGATTGCAGCGCCCAGACGCTGTGGTCGTGCTGCGCGCCATGGACGAACACCGCGAACGGCAGCGCGCGGTCGATGGCGCGCGAGGCCGTGTAGGCATAGACCGGCTTGCCGGCGACATCGACGATCATGACGCCTCCTTCCCGGTGGGCTTGGCTTTCGGTGCTTCCGTTTTTTGCGACGCCTTCAGCGCGCGCTTGAGGTCGTCGACCAGATCGGCGGGGTCTTCGAGCCCGATCGAGAGCCGGATCGTACCCTCCGCAATGCCGGCGGCGGCAAGCGCGGCGGCGTCCATGCGGAAATGCGTGGTCGAGGCGGGGTGGATCACGAGCGAGCGCGCGTCGCCGACGTTGGCCAGATGCGAGAACAGCGTGAGCGATTCGATGAAGCGCTTGCCGGCCGCGCGGCCGCCGCGCAGGTTGAAGCTGAACACGGCGCCCGCGCCGCGCGGCAGCAGACGCTTCGCAAGCGCGTAATCGGGATGGCTCGGCAGTTCCGGCCACGCGACCGATTCGACCGCCTCGTGCGCGGCGAGAAATTCGACGATACGCCGCGCGTTCGCCACATGCCGCTCCATGCGCAGCGGCAGCGTTTCGGTGCCTTGCAGCAGTTGCCACGCGGCCTGCGGATGCAGGCACGCGCCGAAGTCGCGCAGGCCCTCGCGGCGCGCGCGCAGCAGGAAGGGCGCGACCGTGCTTTCCTCGCTGAACACCATGTCGTGAAAGCCCGCATAGGGCTCGGTGAGTTCGGGAAAGCGGCCCGACGCTTCGAAGTCGAACGTGCCGCCATCGACCAGCACGCCGCCTATCGTCGTGCCATGGCCGCCGAGGAACTTGGTGGCCGAGTGATAGACGAGATCCGCGCCATGCTCGAAAGGGCGCAGCAGGTAAGGCGTGGTGAACGTCGAATCGACGAGGAGCGGCACGCCATGTCCGTGGGCGATTTGGGCGACGGCTTCGATGTCGAGCACGTCGAGGCCCGGGTTGCCGAGGGTCTCGCCGAACAGCAGGCGCGTGTTGGGCCGCAGCGCCGCGCGCCAGGCGTCGAGGTCGCCGGGCTTCACGAAGGTCGTTTCGATGCCGAAGCGCTTGAGCGTGTAGTGCAGCAGGTTGTGCGAGCCGCCATAGAGCGCCGCCGAGGCGACGATGTGCGAGCCCGCGCCCATCAGCGTCGCGATCGCGAGATGCAGCGCCGCCTGGCCGCTCGCGGTGCCGATCGCCCCCGCGCCGGCTTCGAGCGCGGCCACGCGCTCTTCGAACACGGCGACGGTCGGGTTCGAGATGCGCGAGTACACGTGGCCTGCGCGCTCCATGTTGAAGAGCGCGGCGGCGTGGTCGGTGTCGCGAAACGAGAACGAGGTGGTGAGGTAGATCGGCGTCGCGCGGGCGCCGGTGGCGGGGTCGGGCGCCGCGCCCGCATGCAGCGCGAGCGTGTCGAAGCGGCTATCGGGATTTGACGCGGGATTCGATGACATCGTGGCGGCGCGGCCGGCGCGAACCGGCCTGGTGTCGAGGGTGAAGGGCATCGTAACACCGGCGGCGGGGCGCGGGACGCCCGGCCGGGCCTTTTTCGGGCCTGATCGCGTGCGTCCCGCGTGGCCGGATTCGTGCCGCAAAACCCCTCGCCACGGCTTTCGGCAGACGTTTCGGTGCGCCGTGGAGCGCCCGCCGCGCGGCTTTCCTTTTAACAATCTTTCCGCTAGGATCGAATCACGTAGGCATCTTTTCAGCATTTCCCCCATTACTAGCGGCATTCCTGGAGACACATCATGCGTGTCAGCGACATCCTCAAGGTGAAGGGCAACACGCTCTACACCGTCACGCCCGACACTGCGCTGCACGAGGCAGTCAACACCATGGCCGAGCACGATATCGGCTCGCTCGTCGTCATGGAGTACGGCGATCTGGTCGGCATGCTCACGTTCCGCGAGATCATCCTCACGCTGCGCGCAAACGGCGGCAGCATCGGCACCACGACGATCCGCAAGGTCATGGACGATCATCCCATCACCTGCACGCCGGAAACCGAGGTCGACGAAGTGCGCCGCATGATGCTCGAGCACCATGTGCGCTACCTGCCGGTCATGGAAAGCCGCTCGCTCATGGGCGTGATCTCGTTCTACGACGTGGCGAAGGCCGTAGTGGAAGCGCAGGGCTTCGAGAACAAGCTGCTCAAGGCCTATATTCGCGACTGGCCCGAAGAGGAGCGTCAGCCGGCGCGCTGAGCGTAGCCCGTCTAACGCCTGGTCGGTCAGCATGAAAAAGCGCGCGTCTGGCGCGCTTTTTCGCGTCTGGGCCCCCATGAATTCCGTCAGTGCGATTCCTGTTCGATGAACGATAGACCGATGCCCGCGGCGCAGCGTGACAAGCGCAAAGTGCACCATGAGAGCGACCACACTTCGCAGTTCGCGCTGCTGCGCCAGCGTCGTTTCGCCCCGTTTTTCTGGACGCAGTTCCTCGGGGCGATGAACGACAACGTCTTCAAGATCGGCTTCACCTCACTCGTCACCTATCAGGCCGCGCGCTTTTCGGGCGTCGATCCGAAGACAGTCGCGTTCCTCATCTCGGCCATTTTCATCTTGCCGTTCGTGCTGTTTTCCGCGACCTCGGGCCAGGTCGCCGACAAGTACGACAAGGCGATGCTCACGCGCTGGGTCAAGACCTTCGAGATCGCGGTCATGCTGATCGGCGCAGCCGGCTTCTGGATGCACAGCGCGCCGCTGCTGTATGCGTGCACCTTCCTGATGGGCGTGCATTCCACCGTGTTCGGGCCGGTCAAGTACGCGTACCTCCCGCAGCGCCTCGCGCCCGATGAACTGGTTGGCGGCAACGGGCTCGTCGAGATGGGCACGTTCGTCGCGATTCTGCTCGGCACGATCGCGGGGGGCGTGGCGGCGGGTATCGGGGCGATGGATGGCGCGTCTGCGCACGCGGACGTCGGGCCGCCACTTGGCGCATGGTGGCTCGGCGGCATGTGCATCGCGATCGCGCTCGTGGGGCGCGTGGCGTCGGCTTTCGTGCCGCCGTGCGAGCCGTCGCAGCCGGACTTGCGGATCAACTGGAATCCGGTTTCCGAGACCTGGCGCAACCTGCGTCTCGCGCATGGCAACCGCACCGTGTTTCTGAGCTTGCTCGGCATCTCGTGGCTCTGGTTCGTCGGCGCGACGTTTCTCGCCTCGTTCTTCAATTTCGCGAAGGACGTGATGTCAGCCGACCCCGACGTCGTGACGGTGTTGCTCGCGATGTTTTCGCTCGGCATCGGCTCGGGTTCGCTGCTCTGCGAGCGGCTCTCGCGGCGGCGCATCGAGGTGGGCCTCGTGCCGCTCGGCTCGATCGGCATGAGCGTGTTCGGTATCGATCTCTTCTTTGCGAGCCATGCGTTGCCTGCCGCGTCCCATCTGCTTTCGGTAGGCGAATTCCTGCGCACCGCCGCGCACTGGCGCGTGCTCGCCGACCTGTTCCTGCTCGCCATGTTCGGCGGCTTCTACAGCGTGCCGCTCTACGCGTTGATCCAGAGCCGCAGCGCGCCTAGCCACCGGGCGCGCATCATCGCCGCGAACAACATCCTCAATTCGCTCTTCATGATCGTCTCGGCGCTCATGGCGATGGCGCTCACGTCCGCGGGCGTCGGCATTCCCGGCATCTTTCTGACCACGGCGCTGCTCAATATCGTCGTGGCGGCCTATATCTACACGCTGGTGCCCGAGTTCCTGCTGCGCTTCGTGGCGTGGGTGCTCGTGCATACGGTCTACCGTGTGCGGCTCGTGCACACCGAACGCATACCGGCCGAGGGCGCGGCAGTGCTCGTCTGCAATCACGTGAGCTATGTCGATGCGATCGTCATCATGGCCGAGAGCCCGCGGCCGATCCGCTTCGTGATGGATCAGCAGATCTTCCGCTCGCCGTTCTTCGGCTGGGTGTTCCGCCACGCCAAGGCGATTCCGATTGCGCCCGCGCACGAGGACCCGGCCGCGCCCGCCGCTGCCTATGACGCGTGCGCGGCCGCACTGGCCGAGGGCGACCTCGTCTGCATTTTTCCCGAGGGCAAGCTCACGCGCAGCGGAGAGATGAATCCGTTTCGCCACGGCGTGAGTGAAATCTTGAGGCGCTCGCCCGTGCCGGTCGTGCCGATGGCGTTGCGCGGGCTCTGGGGCAGTGCGTTCTCGCGCTTTGCGGGTTCCGGCCAGGAGCGGCCGCTGCGGCGCGGCCTGACCAGCCGTTTGACGCTCGCGGTCGGCGAGCCGATCGCGGCGGCGGACGCCACGCTCGAGCGCTTGCAGGAGACGGTGGCGGAACTGCGCGGCGCGCGGCGCTGACGCCGGGCTGGGCCACTCCGGGCGCCCGGACGCGCCGCCCAAACCAGCGTGGCGCCGCCTTTCGCCCGACCGCCCAGTCGGGCGTCGCCGCGCGCGGGCTGGCATAATATTGCATTCCCCGATTCACTTTGGACGACCGCCATGTCCGGCAACACGCTCGGTACGCTTTTCACCGTCACCACCTTCGGCGAATCCCACGGCCCGGCCATTGGCTGCGTCATCGACGGCTGCCCGCCCGGCATGGCGCTCACCGAAGCCGACATCCAGCTCGACCTGGACCGCCGCCGCCCCGGCACGTCGCGTCACGTGACGCAGCGCCAGGAAGAGGACAAGGTCGAGATTCTCTCGGGCGTGTTCGAAGGGCGCACCACGGGCACGCCTATCGCGCTCCTGATCCGCAATACCGACCAGCGCAGCAAGGACTACGGCAACATCGTCGAGACCTTCCGTCCCGGTCACGCCGACTACACCTACTGGCAGAAGTACGGCATTCGCGACTATCGCGGCGGCGGCCGCTCGTCGGCGCGCCTTACGGCGCCCACAGTCGCGGCGGGCGCCGTGGCGAAGAAGTGGCTGCGCGAGCGCTTCGGCGTGGAAGTGCGCGGCTACATGCGCGCGCTCGGCGAGATCGACGTGCCGTTCGTGAGCTGGGAGCACGTGCACGAGAACCCGTTCTTCGTGCCCAACGCCGACGTCGTGCCGCAGCTCGAGGACTACATGGACGCGTTGCGCAAGGACGGCGACTCGATCGGCGCGCGCGTGAACGTGGTGGCGAGCGGGGTGCCGGTGGGCTGGGGCGAGCCGCTCTTTGACCGGCTCGATGCCGACATCGCGCACGCCATGATGGGCATCAACGCGGTGAAGGGCGTGGAGATCGGCGCGGGCTTCGCGAGCGTCGCACAGCGCGGCTCGGTGCACGGCGACGAACTCACGCCCAATGGCTTCCACGGCAACCACGCTGGCGGCGTGCTCGGCGGCATTTCGACGGGGCAGGACATCACCGTCTCGATCGCCATCAAGCCGACCTCGAGCATCCGCACACCGCGACGCTCGATCGACAAGACGGGCGAGCCCGCAACGGTCGAAACTTTCGGCCGCCACGACCCGTGCGTGGGCATTCGCGCGACGCCGATCGCCGAGGCCATGCTCGCGCTCGTGCTGATCGATCACGCGCTGCGCCACCGCGCGCAGAATGCCGACGTCGTCGTGACGACGCCGAAGATCGCAGCCAGCGACGAGTGATGTCGATCGGTGCGGCGTGAGCCGCACGCGTTGCGCGGGCAACAAAAAAGCCGCTTCAGGCTCACACCAGAAGCGGCTTTTTTTCGCCTGCCGGACTTACATGTTCGGATAATTCGGGCCGCCGCCACCTTCGGGCGTGACCCATACGATATTCTGCGTCGGGTCCTTGATATCGCAGGTCTTGCAGTGCACGCAGTTCTGCGCGTTGATCTGCAGGCGGTCGCTGCCGTCGTCGTTCTTCATGAACTCGTACACCGCGGCCGGGCAGAAGCGCGCTTCGGGGCCCGCGTAGGTGCGCAGGTTCACGTTCACGGGCACGCTCGCGTCCTTGAGCGTCAGGTGTGCCGGCTGGTTCTCTTCGTGATTCGTGTTCGAGATGAACACCGAAGAGAGGCGATCGAACGTGAGCTTGCCATCGGGCTTCGGATACTCGATCGGCTTGCACTGCGAAGCGGGTTTCAGCATCTCGTGGTCGCGATGCTGGTGATGCAGCGTCCACGGCACGTTGCCGCCCAGCAGCTTCTGCTCGATGCCCACCATCAGCGTGCCCAGGTACAGGCCCTTGCTCATCCACTGCTTGAAGTTGCGCGCCCTGTACAGCTCCGTGTAAAGCCACGACTGCTTGAACGCTTCCGGGTAAGCCGCGAGCTCNTCGCTCTGGCGGCCTGCCTGCACGGCTTCGAATGCCGCATCGGCAGCCAGCATGCCGGTCTTGATCGCCGCGTGGCTGCCCTTGATGCGTGAGGCGTTCAGGAAGCCCGCATCGTCGCCCACGAGCGCGCCGCCCGGGAACACGAGCTTGGGCAGCGACATCAGGCC
>NZ_JAFA01000043.1 GCF_000519185.1 Paraburkholderia nodosa DSM 21604
GTCGCGACCCGGTATTGCACCGCCGTCGTACTGACGTTTCGTGAGTTGGCTCGCGTTGGACACCGAAGAGACGGTTTCGATTTCGAATGCTTCGACAGTTGAGGTACGGCCGGAAGATACAGCCCGCCGTCCGGTTCGTGGGGCGTGTCAACGCTATCCGCTTGGACGGTCGCCAGGTCGCTTACGGCCCCGTCGATTTTGGACTTTGCCAACTGACAAGACCGCGCAACCGGCCGTTGTACCTTGGAAGCCGTCGTTGCGCCGACCTTGGCGCGTAGGTTCGCTGCGGGTCGATCTGGCGCCTTCGCCAGCGGCCCAAATTCCGTGCAATGACGGTTAGGCAAGAGGTGAAGCGCTACGAAGCTCGTGGCTCCGACTTCCTCCCGTTGCTCCGGTCGTGTCTTGATGGTTGAAAGGTCTATGATGGGTCTGTGAGGTTGCCATGCGTTGTCAGGACCGGAGCACCGAATGAAGCCACCACGCAATACCGACTCTGTGCCTGGAGAGTGGTATATCGACACAGCGTGCATCAATTGCGGCGCATCGCGTCATGTCGCGCCCGGGCTGATCGTCGAGCGAAACGACAAAAGTATCTTCGTTCGGCAGCCCGGCACGCCGGAAGAGCAGCTTGCTGCCTGGCGTGCGGTGTTCGTATGCCCGACAGCATCGGTACGCAGCGAAACGAAGCAGCTTCGTCCGAACGCGGTGATCTTTCCACAGCAGATCACATCGGGCGTGTGGCGCTGCGGATTCAACTCACGCTCATCGTTTGGCGCACATTCTTATTTTGCCTCGCGTGCGGACGGCAATCTGCTGATCGACTCACCGCGCTATGCGGCAGAGCTCGTCAAATGGTTCGACGACGCCGGTGGCATCGCGCACATTCTTTTGTCGCATCGTGACGACGTCGCAGACGCGGACAAATACGCGCGTCGATTCGGCGCGCGCGTCTGGATTCACCGGGAGGACAGCTCGGCTGCCCCCTATGCAACGGATCTGCTCGACGACGTGTCGGCGCCGACCATTGCGGCGGGCGTACAGGCAATCCCCGTGCCCGGTCACACTCGGGGTAGCGTCGTGTATCTCCTCGACGATCGCATTCTCTGCTCGGGTGATTCGCTTGCCTGGAGCCCACGCGAGCAGGACCTCGTCGCATTCAGGGACGCGTGCTGGTACTCATGGACCGAGCTCACCGAATCGCTCAGCAAGCTGGCCGTGTATCGTTTCGAATGGCTGCTTCCTGGTCACGGCTGGCTCGCGCACTTGCCGGCCAAGGAAATGAGTGCTCGCCTGGTCGCATTAGTTGCACGCATGCGAAATGGTTGAAGTCGCCGGGATAGCTCCTTCCGGCATGAGGCGCTTCGAATCCTCCCTGATTCCAACCCTGCAATGAGGTGGCAAGACTCGGCCACCTACGGCCGTTCGACCGCGCTTTCTGGCGGACATTCGAACGTCGGCTCAGCTCGGGAAACGGACAATCCATCGATGATCAAACTCGTTGCATCCTCGACCAAACCGCCCATCCTGCTCCCATCATTCGCAGACCAATGCGCTTGCAGCGCTAAACGAACTTATCATCGGCACTTACGCTTCGTTGGGCCTCTTCGCGGCGCCACGTCGAAACGCTGCAACCAAAGCGTCCGCCGAACCAGCGGGAGAACGCGCTCAACGATGAGAAGCCAACCAGCGAGGCGACTTCAGACAGCGGCCTGTTGCCACTACCAACATACCGCTTCACCATCTCTACCCGTACCGAATCGACAATCGACAGATAACTCTCGCCGTACGGTGCGAGATGGCGATGCACAGTCCTGCGATCCATGCCCAGATGCTGCGCAATCCGATCGACCGAACAGGTGCCTGAAGGCAGTAGCGCAACGATCAGCTTCCTGATCTTGTCGGGCATCGTCGAGCTGGACTGCAGCAGCATCGAATCCAGGTAGCGGCGCACCTGTTGCGCCATGACCGGATCGTAGGCAGGGATCGCGGCGTCAAGATCGGACGCGAGACACACAATGCCGTCGAAATCCTGGTTGAATTCGACGGTCACGCCAAATACGCGCGTATGAATCGTCGTGCCGGCCGGAGCATGATGCGTGAAACAGACGGTGCGGGGTTTCCAGGCGGCGCCCAGCACCATGCCCAGTACGCGGTAGAGAACCCCCAATACCAGCTCCGTTGCCTGACGCATCGAACCCGGTATGCCGCCCACGATGTCCTCGCGGATGACCGCCAGGCCCTCCGATTCCTCGATACGCATCACCACTGCCTCGTTCTGCAGCCGAAGGTAGTGCGCCGCGGATTCCAGCGCCTTTCGCAGCGTTGGCTGTTCCCGCATCACAAAACCGAGCGCGCCGAGGTTCGAGATGTGGCGGGTCTCGGCCATGCGCAGCCCCAGATCCTCGACCGCGGCGGACCGGGCCGATGTCTCCAGCAGCCGCGCGACCGCCTCGGCCCGAATCATGATGTCAGGGTCGAGCAGCACAGACCGCTCAATTCCCGCGTCGCCCAACTGCTGATAGGGATCGAGACCCAGCGACCGGGCCACCTCGACGTAATTGGTGAGGGCTGCACTGCGAAGCAGATAGGACATATCGTTTTCCCGTAGCGTCCCAGAATGTAAATTATTTGTCCCAATCCGTCAAACGTCTTCCTGCCGAACCCGGATACTTGTCTCCGTTGGCACAGCACCGGGCAATGTACCGATTCTTTCAGGAATACCGAGGACACAGGCAATGAGCAATGAGACGAATCACAGCGCCACGACAGTGTGCGATCAGCTGCGCGCCACAGGCAACTGGAATCCTGCGTGGGATGCCATTGCCGAACTCGATCCCGTGTGGGCCGAGAAATTCATGACGATGGGCGCACACACCATGATGTCCGGGGTGCTTGAACCCAAGGTGCTCGAGTTCCTTGCCATCGCAGTCGATTCGTCCTGCACGCACATGTATGCGCCGGGCACACGCCGCCATATCCGCAAGGCGCTCGAACTGGGCGCCACGAAGGAAGAGATCGCAGCGGTTCTGCAGGCCGTCAGTGTCCTCGGCATTCATTCGTCCAGTCTCGGCGCACCAATCCTGCTGGAGGAGCTGGCCGCGTTTGAGCAGGCAAAGTGCAGGGGTGCACAGGCTGCTGCCTGACGCCACCAACACACCCACCCCATTCTTGATAAGGAATACACATCATGCATTTCATGGACGACTCGCTGCTGCCTGAAAATCAGCAAAAACTGGTCATTCAGGTGGCGCCGTACGGGCCGCAATGGATCCCCGGTGATTCGGACGATATCCCGGTCACGATGGACGAACAGGTGCAGAAGGCCGTGGACTGCTACAACGCAGGCGCGACGGTTCTGCACGTGCACGTGCGCGAAGAGGATGGCAAGGGCAGCAAGCGTCTGTCGAAGTTCAACGAGATGCTCGCCCTACTGCGCGAAGCGGTGCCGAAGATGATCCTGCAGGTCGGCGGTTCGATCTCGTTCGCACCGGAAAGCGACGGCGAAATGGCGAAATGGGCGAACGACGACACGCGCCACATGCTCGCGGAACTGGACCCGCGTCCCGAACAGGTGACCGTGGCGATCAACACGGGCCAGATGAACATCATGGAGTTGCTGACCGAGGCCGACATCGCCGGCACCTCGTTCATGAACCCCGCGCTGCAGGCGGCTTACCGCGACATGATCTCGCCGTCCAATCCGTCGTGGCATGTCGAGCACATCCGGCGGCTGTTTGCCGCCGGCATCCAGCCGCAATTCATGCTGGGCAATCTCGCGCAGCTCGAAACGCTCGAGCGCCTGATCCGCAAGGGCGTCTATACCGGCCCGCTCAACCTCAATTACGTGGCCATCGGCGGCGGCGCAGCAGCGCTGCATCCGGCCGACATGCTGGAGTTCGCGCGTCGCACGCCGGACGGTGCCGTGCTCACGATCGAAACGCTGGGCCGCAATGTCGTGCCGATGAACACGATGGCCATCGCGCTGGGCCTCCATGTGCGCGTCGGCATCGAGGACACGCTGCTCGGCCCGGACGGCAAACGTGCTACCTCCGTGCAGCAGATCGAGCAGATGGTGCGCATTGCGCGCGAACTCAATCGTGACGTCGCCAGTGCGGCGGAGGCACGCGACATCTACCAGATCGGTACCCAATGGAAGTCGGTTGAGGAGACGCTGGACAGGCTGGGCATGGTGCCGAACCGGGCACCCGAGCAGCGCGGCGTGCCGGCACGCAAGGTTGCCTGACCGGCATGTCGAGGTGCAGGGGCGGCAACATGCTGCGCCTCGCATGCAGTCCAACCCATCAGGCATGGAGACAGATGATGTTCTGGAAGAAAAGCCCCGCTGCCGTCCTGGCGACCCTGCTGGTAATTCACCTGCTGGCGCACATCGACCGCAACATGCTGCTGGGGTTCTCGCCGCAGATCATCCGGGACCTGGCGCTCAGCCATACGCAATACGGGTTTCTCGCCGGCGCGGTGTGGGTGCTGAGTTTTGGCGTGATGGCGATGTTCATGGGTACGCTCGCCGACCGTTTCAGCCGCCCCCGGATCATCGCTGCCGGTGTGCTGATCTGGAGCGTTTGCACCCTGGCGTCGGGCCACGCCCAGAGCTTCGAGCAGATGGTGGTGGCCCGTTTTTTTGTTGCCAGCGGAGAGGCGGCGCTGGTCCCTGCCGCAGTGGCCCTGCTGGCTGAACTCTTCTCCGGCAGGCGGCGTGGCACGGCACTGGGGCTCTTCTTCATGGGCATTCCGCTGGGTGTCGGCTGCAGTTTCCTGCTTGCTGGCGGCTTTGGCGCCACGCTCGGGTGGCGGTCGACGTTCCGTGCGCTGGGCGTGATTGGCATTGCGATTGCGCTGCCACTGGCGCTGCTCAGGGAAGACCGAAGCGTACTCGCGCCGCAGGAGCGCGGCGCACCATTCCTCGAGCAGGCGCTCGCCGTGTTGCGCACCGTTGGCAGTGATCGTGCACTGGGTTTCACGATTGTCGGTTTCGTGCTGGTGCATCTGGTTTTTGCCAGCTTCTCCTTCACGCAGCTCTGGCTCGTTGACGAGCGAGGCATGAATGCGGCCGGTATTGCCACACGGATCGGGGCGTTGCAGCTGGTATTCGGCACGCTCGGCGCGGCAGCGGGAGGTGCAGTGGGGGATCGCGCGGCGAGCCGCCTGCGCGGCGGACACGCAAGCTTCATGGCGTTGCTCGTCCTGGTCTGCGCGCCGTCGATGCTGGCATATCGATTCGTACCGGCCGGCTCGCCCCTGTTCTATATCGGCATGTGTGCCGGATTCTTTCTGCCGATGGCGGCCTATGGCTCAGCCCTGACGGCCGTAACCAGCATGACGCCGGCAAAGATGCGCTCGACGGTGACTGGCTTCACGATGTTGCTGATCAATGTATTTGCGCTCGCCATTGGCACGGTGGCCATTGGCATGCTGGCTGACCATTTGAAGCATGCAGGCAGCACCGCACCATTGACGGGCGTCCTGTTCGTCAACGATGTGCTGGCGATCAGCTCGGCCGTCTGGTTCGCCCTTGCGGCGCGCGCCTCATGCAGGCAGCGCGTTGCCTCAACCGAACATGTTCAACCTGCGAGATCCTGAGAATGCAAAACCAACGTCAGAATCTGGCTGGGCGTATCGCCCTTGTTACGGGTGCCGGCCGCGGCATGGGCGGCGCCATTGCCATCGACCTGGCCCGCGCGGGCGCAGGCGTTGCGATCTGCGACATCGACATGCCAGCGCTCGAAGCAACGCGCGCGGCGGTGGAAGCAGCCGGCGCGCAGTGTCTCGCGCTACGCTGCGATGTCTCGTCGAGCAGCGAAGTTGCCCGGCTGTTTGCCGCCATCGTCCAACGCTTCGGCACGTTGCACATTCTGGTCAACAATGCTGCGCGCGTGCCGAACACGCCGCTAGATACGATGCGCCGCAACCAGCACTACGCCTACATCACCACGCCCGTGCCGCGGCAGTCACTGGGCTTTACCAGCACCATCAGCGATGAGGAGTGGCATCGCTATTGGGATGTGAATGTGCACGGCCTCTTCTATTGCACACGCGAAGCGCTAAGGCTGATGGAGCCGCAGCGCGACGGCAGGATCATCAACATCGCGTCGATTGCCGGCATGTCGGCGATGAGCGCGCACAGTCCGCACTATTGCGCGACCAAGGGTGCGGTGATTGCTTTCACGAAGTCGGTTGCGGCCGAGGTAGCGGGTGCCAACATCTTCGTCAATGCGATGGCGCCAGGCGGCGTGGCCACGCCCGAATTTACCCAATACTTCAAGGCCGCAGGCGAGGAAAAGTGCAACCAGTTCTGGCAGCTGATACCCGCCGGACGCCTGGGCACGATGGAGGAATACGCCTCGACGGTGACCTGGCTGGCTGGCGATCACTACCTCGTGGGCCAGCTGATCAGCCCCAACGGAGGGATAGTGATCTAACCGGATACGCCATATGACCCGAAGCAACCCCGTCATGAATCCCTGCATCAATATCTGCCGGATGGACCCGAACGATCAGTTCTGCCAGGGGTGCTGGAGAACGCTCCGTGAGATTGGCCTATGGGATCAGATGACTGACCAGCAGAAGGCCGAAATCGCAGCGGCGGTCGAACGCCGCCGACCCACATTCGCGTGCCGTGTGACGCCGCGCCACGACTGCGATGTTTTAGAAAATGGACTGCGAGAGTGAACGGATTGATGCTGCAAAAGCAGTTGCTGGTTCCCGACCGGCAATATCGCGACGATCGATGCGGACGGCTTCATGCAGATCACTGACCGCAGCAAGGATGTGATCAATTCCGGCGGCGAATGGATCAGCTCGATCGACATCGAGAACATCGCAGCTGCGCACCCAGCCATCGCAAGCGCGGCCTGCATTGCGGCGAGGCATCCGAAATGGGACGAGCGGCCGATGCTTGTCGTCGTAAAGCGCGCCGATGCGCGGGTAACGGCGGAGGAGCTGCTCGCGTTTTTCGCAGGAAAGATTGCGAAGTGGTGGATGCCGGACGCAGTCGTGTTCGTCGAGGCGCTGCCCATGGGTGCCACCGGCAAGGTGCTGAAGAACCAGCTGCGCGAAGCGTTCCATGACTATCTGCTGGCCTGATTTCCGGGCGGATGGTTGCTTGGTATCGAACGCGGATGGACGTCGTTACGGGTTGCTTGGATATACCAAACAGGAGACAAAATGAAACTGAAGTGGTTGGTGGCAGCTGTGCTGGCTGCAATGGGAGGCACCACGTACGCGCAGTCATCGGTGACGCTGTATGGCGTCATCGATTCGGGGTTGTTGTATCAGAGCGCGAATGCAGCGAACTTTCAGTCGAAAGTGAACCTCGGCCATGTCTACGAGCTCAAGGATGGCGGGATCTATTCGAGCATCTGGGGTCTCAAGGGCAGCGAAGACATCGGGGGTGGCTACAAGGTCAATTTCAGGTTGCAGGGGTCATTCAACAGTTCGAACGGCAAGCCCGGGCTGGCCGACACGCCGGGCGCCACAGCGCTGTTCAACCAGCAGACGACGGTGGGTGTATCTAGCCCGTTCGGTACGATCGACATGGGCCGGCAGATCGTGCCGATGATCTATGCGATGGCAGATACAGACGTACGGAACGCCCAGTACTTCGGCAGTATCCTGACCGCATGGCTAGGCATGAACCAGGCCGCGGGCTGGCAGGGCCTCAGCACGAACGGCCCGATCGGCGCGCTGTACGACGACAACGCGGTCGTCTACCGGTCGCCGAAGTTCTACGGCGCGTCGCTTGCGCTCGAGTATGCTCCCGGCGGCGTTCCGGGTCAGTTCCAGGGCGGCACGCGCGAGTCCGCCGTGCTGCAGTATTCGAACTATGGCCTGAACCTGGCAGCTGTCTACTACAACGGTCACGACACGAATCCATTTACGCAGACGGGCCCCACGACAATCGTCACGGCGCCGTCGACCGGCCTGGCCAACAACCGCTTCTGGTATCTGGGCGCGCAGTACACCTTCCACGATTTTTCCGTGTCAACGTCATACAGCATCGGCAAGAACCCCGCGAACAGTGGCCACGCCAACTTCGAGATGATTTCCGGGGGGCTCGGCTACAAGTTCAGCCCGACTTTCAAGGTCACCTCGGGCTTCTATTACCTGAAGGATCGTAACCACTCATCCAGTCAATCGAACGAGTTTGCGCTGGGCGCCGAATACAACCTGTCCAAAACCACCCTCGGCTACGCGCAGGTCGGCTATGTCAACAACCGCGGCAACATGAGCCAGACAATCACCTACGGTGCGCCCGTTCCGGAAGGCAGGTCAACCACGGCGGCGATGGTCGGTATCCGCCATAGCTTCTGATCTCCCCCACACAGATAACAAGTGGAGCATTCAATGAAAACAAACTGGGCACTCGGGATTGCGGGCGGCGTATTGATCGTATTGGCATCGGTTCATGCCTGGGCGCAGGCGGGTGCAAGCGAAACGAGCGCCGCTTCGAACGGAACCGCGGTTGCGGCCTCGGGCAGCATGACGGCGAAAGACATCCGGAAAGCCGATCATGCGCTGCGCCGCAAGGTCTACTCCGCGATCGTCACGCACAACAAGGAGATCAACGCTGGCAACATCAGCGTCATCGCGAAGGGCGGCGCCGTGACGCTCGACGGCACCGTGGTCGATGCATCGCAGATCGACAAGGTGAGCGAGATCGCGAAAGGCGTTCCGGGCGTCACATCCGTTACCAACAAGTTGACCATCAAAAAGCCGTTTGGCGGCCAGTAACTGGGCTTGGCGGCGATCCGACAGAGCCTGATGTGACGTCGGGGCAGGCGCTTAACGCCCAATCCATTTCTATCAACCGAACCTTCTGGGCCAGGGGCAGGCGCCAAACAAACCTCAAGAGCAACCGCCGGCCGACGTGATTGCGCGTGAATGTCCGTTGACGTTTAAACCCGCCGTCGAGGCGGCGTCGGGTCGAATGGCGGGAGTGGGCCGCAACATCCCTTTCGCATGATGCGCATGCCCGCAACGATCGTCGCACTCGATGGAGGCACTCCGCACGGCCACTTTCGCCATTTCGGCGCAGGCCGTATGCGATGATGCCAATACTCATCCTATTTGCGTAACGCCATGCCATCCTCCAGCGCAACACGGACTACCGCGCTTGCGCTGAACAGCGTGGCCACCATACTGGGTTCGATGTTTTGCTTCGCCGTGGTGGATGCACTGGCGAAGACGGTCGCGTTGCAATATCCCGCCAATGAAGTCACGTTTTTCCGAATGTTCTTCGGTCTGGTGCCGGCAGTAGCGATGTGCTGCCGGGGGCGCCTTTCAATAACTGAGCGCCTGGCCAACATCGACATCAAAGGACAGACTGCGCGCGCGCTGACACTCCTCGGCGCATCGGGACTCTTCTTTGCCGGCTTACCTTACGTCCCATTGGGAGAAGCAGTCGCACTCGCGTATTCGGAAACGCTAATCGTCATCCTGCTCGCCCCTCTGATTTTGCGAGAGCGATTGACGGGAAGTGGAGTCGCCGCGGCGCTCGTCGGATTCTGCGGTGTGCTGCTCGTGGTGCGCCCGGGTGGCGGTCAGTCAAGCTGGCTCGGTCCAATGTTCCTTCTCCTGAGTGCCTTCTTCGGCGCGCTCTCCATCGTCCAGATCAAACGCATACGATCTACCGACGACTCGGCGACGACGGTTCTGTTTTTCACCCTCGTTGGGACGGTGGTTACCGGTTTTACCGTCGTGTTCAATTGGCGCACGCCGTCTGTGGAGGCGCTGTTGATCATGGCACTCCTTGGCGCTTTCGCGACCGCAGGACAGATCCTGATGACGGTCGCTTTTCGCCAGGCGGACGTCGGGAAGCTCGCGCCGTATAACTACACGAGCATAGTCTGGGCGGCGCTATTCGGTTACGTCATCTGGGGCGAGATGCTTCAGCCACTGTCGCTCGTGGGAATTGCACTCATCGTCGGCAGCGCCATTTGGGTCTCGGTTGGCCGGAAAGACAAGGAGGGGCCACTCGCTTGACGAGTCACCCGCCGCCGTTCGGCCAGGAGGTATGACGTAGGGTAGAAGAGGTGCATACTGCATTTTTCCCAGATGAATATGCATAGTATGCACGCCGCTCTGAGACGCCTGGATCTGAACCTGCTGCTCGTGTTCGATGCCCTTTATCGCCACCGCAGCGTGGCGGCAGCGGCCGACGAACTCGCCCTGAGCGCGTCTGCGTGCAGTCACGCGCTGTCGCGCCTGCGCGGCACCCTGGGCGACGATCTTTTCGTGCGTTATGGCAGTGCGATGCAGCCCACGGCGCTCGCCGACCAGATGTCACAGGCCGTCGCCGACGCGCTTCGCCTTCTCTCCGACAATCTGGGCTCGGCGGGACCATTCGTCCCGGCGACTAGCACACAGACGTTCACCCTTGCGGCCACGGACTTCACAGCGTTCGCGCTGTTGCCGGGTTTGATGGCGCGCCTACAGGCTCTTGCACCTGACTTGCGGGTGAACGTCGTGTACTCCAGTCATCGCGATTCGCTGGAGGATCTCGCGGCGGGGCGCGCTCATTTCGCGCTCAGTTTCGCCGATGCGGATAGCACGTCGTGCGAGGGGGTAGAGTCACTGGACTGTTTCAGCGATGAGTACGTCGTCGTCGCGCGAAAGCCTCATCCGCGCGTTTCGGATTCGCTGTCCATCGAGCAGTATCTGCATGAGAAGCATGTGGCCGTGTTGCCGTGGACGAGTTCGGGCAGTGTGATTGACGCGGCGCTGATGAAATGCGGTTATCGTCGCCGGGTCGCGGTCCAGTTGCCGAGTCTGATGGCCGCGCCGTTCATCGTGGCCAACACGGAGCTTTTGCTCACGCTGCCGCGACGAGCCGCCGAACAGCTGGGCAAGGCCACGCCCCTCACTATTTTCCCGACGCCCTTCGAAAGTCCCGGTTACACCCTCAGGGTCTACTTCCACATTCGGCATGCGGGTATCGCTGCGCATGCATGGATGCGCGAACAGTTGATTCGAGCGCTCGATGAGGGGCACGACCTGAAGCCGTCTTCGAAGCCGCGCAAAAAATAAACTGCATATCATGCAGCCCGCGCTGAAGACAATTCAGCACATGGATTCGTCCCGGATCTTATGATTCGAAGTTGATATTTTGCTGATCAACGCCTTCCATGACGAACGACATCCACTTTCGCGCGGCCTCGCCGGCCGACGCTGACCGCTGCTACGAAATCGAGATCTCCGCCTATGAGGGCGACGAAGCAGCAACGCGGGAGAAAATCGCGACGCGCATCGCCCAGTACCCCGAAGGTTTCCTCGTCATGGAACGGGGCGACCGGATCATCGGATTCATTAACTCGGGGTGCGCCTACGATGTCGTGATGTCGGACGAAGCGTTCAAGGAACTCGTCGGACACGACGCAGCGGCGCCCAACGTCGTCATCATGTCCGTCGTCGTCGACCCCGCCGAGCAAGGCAAAGGCTACTCGACGCTGCTGATGGAGACCTTCGTCGGCCGCATGCGAGCGTTGGGTAAAGCCACCATCCACCTGATGTGCAAGGACCGGCACGTCGATCTGTACCGGAAGTTCGGCTACGAGTACGTGAGACCGTCCGAATCCGACCACGGTGGCATGGCGTGGCACGAGATGATCCTCGTGCTCTGACTCAGCGATTCTGCTCGGAGACCTCTCCGGCATCGGCATCGGTCCCGCGCGCATCATGGCGCGAAACCCCTGCGCTCCCGACGGACTCTGTTGCCGCGTCCGTCTCCGCGGGCGGCAGCGGTCCGGCCGCCTCGTCACCGAGCAAGGGGCGCTCGGGGTGCACGAACAGCCATAGCAGCGCACCGCAGGCGGCCGCCGCGCCGATCACGATCATGCCGCTTGCCCAGCTATGCGTGACCTTGACGATCAACGCCAGCGTCATGGGACCCGCGACGTTCGAGAGGGCCCCCCACACGTTCGTCCAGCCCGACATGACACCGGCAAACGCGCGCCCGAGATCCTGCGTGGCAGACCACACGACCACCTGCACGAATCCCACCGCGGCAAAGGACAGGCACAGCAAGCCGATGACCATCGCAATCGAATCCGCGCGCGAAGCCGCCGTCAATGCGATTGCGCTCACGACAAATCCGGTCATCGCAACGGGCGTGCGCGCCCGATAGATCGAGCCGGTCTTTCGAAGCAGCCAGTCGCTGAACGCGCCCGCGATGAATACCGCCACGAACACGGCAACCCAGGGCAACGATGCGTACAGGCCCATCGCCTTGAGCGAGAGCCCGCGCGCACGCATGAGGTAGGTTGGCAGCCACGTCGTATAGAAGCTCTGGATCAGCACCAGCAGGAAGTACTGGACACCGAAGACCCAGAAGCGCCACTGCCTCAGACAGCGCCTGAGCGCGCCTCTCGCTGCCGCGCGCTCGGGTGGCTGGCCGGCTGCGATGTACTCGATCTCTGCCTTCGTGATGAGCGGATGTGCCGCCGGCGTGTCGCGGTAGCCGAACCACCAGATCGCGCCGAGCAGCAGGCCCAGTGCGCCGAATCCGAAGAAAACGGCATGCCAGCCGAACCGCGCGATGGTCCACGCCGTAAGCGGCGCTGAGACGATCGGGCCGAGATAAAGTCCCGCGAGCAGTAGCGCATTGCCTTTTGCGCGCTCGCTGGCCGGAACCCAGCGCTTGAGCGCGACGACACTGCTCGACCAGTCCGCCGACTGCGCCCCGCCCAGCACGAGGCGGCACCCGAAGAGCCAGGCGAACGAGGTGCCCAGGGGCGTGGCGAGCATCATGAGCGACCAGAGCGTGCTCGTGCCGAACAGCACCTTGCGCGACCCGAAGCGTTCGGCAGCGCGGCCGGCCGGTATCTGCCCGATTGCATAGGCCCAGAAGTAGATCGTGAGAATCATCGACATCTCGACGATCGACAGGCCCAGTTCGTTCTGGATCGTCGGCGCCGCGACAGCCATGGCCGTGCGGTCGAGCGTCATCACGAACGTCAGTGGCGCAACGAGCAATGCGACGATCTTCCAGCGGAGATGGTTCACGGTGTGCAACATCCCTTGTACGAAAAACCGCGAATTACGCCTCGCGGTCGGCGTGATCGGGATCGGCGGCTTCAAACCCTTGCGGATCGCGCTCGGCCCACTGATGCGCCCAGGCCAGCAGCGGCTGCAATGCGGCCAAAAGCTTCCTGCCTTCGGCTGTCATCCGGTAACCGCCATCGCCGTGCTCGACGAGACCGGACGCCCGCAATTCCGCGAGCCGCGTATTGAGCAAGCGGGCATTGGTGTCGCACGCTTCCTGGAGCGCGCGAAACGTCAACGCCTCGCCGCGAAGTTCCCACAGTATCCGCAGTGCGGTACGCCGCCCGAGCAGGTCCAGCACGACCATGATCGGCCGTCCGGTGGTCGAGCCGCGGACGGGTTGTCCTGGCCGTGGAATTTTCATGCTTTACTTTTTAAAGCATCGAATCGAGGCTGTCAACCCGTGAGCGCAGAACATGCGATGCGTCGATCCAGCGCTACGCATGAGGTGAAAAGCGCTGGCCGAGTTCGCGCAACCACGCCAGAAAGGTGTTGATTGCCGGATCGTCGAGGCGCGCTTCGCGGACATAGCTGCAGTAGCGCCATGCCGGTAGGGCGGGGCCGTCGAACGGGAACACGAGACGGCCCTCTTTGACATCGAGCGCGACAAGCGCGGTAGGGCCCATTGCAATCCCCAGACCGTCAATGGCGGCTTGCAGGGTCAAATAAAAGTGATCCAGTTGCTGGGAATGGCGCGTGGCAAGCCCTGGGTGGCCGCTCGCCGCAAGCCATTCCGCCCAAAGGCCGGGGTAGGTCGCCGTGTGAAGCAGGGTGTGGTGCGCCAGGTCCGAGACGCGGTGTATTGGGTGAGACTCCAGCACTCTGGGTGAGCACACCGGCAGCCGGACTTCCGATAAAAACTCCTTGACCGCATACCCTGCCGACTTCTGCTCGCTGCCGCGAATCGCCACGTCGCATTCGTCGCCGAGCTTTTCGATTGGCTCGTCCGAAGTCGTCAGCCGAACCTCCACCGCCGGATTGGTCAGCTGGAAGCCGGAAAGTTGCGGCAATAGCCAGCGCAACGCGAACGTCGTCGGCGCGTTGACCCTCACGATCTGCGCGCGCGTGGCCCGAAGCTGCTCGCTGGTTGCCAGCGCGATGCGATCCAGCGCCGCCGACACCTCGGCCAGGTAGGCGCGCCCCGACGCGGTCAAGACGACCCTGCGGCCGCGACGCTCGAACAGGTCGAGTCCAAGCCAGTCCTCCAGTTGCCGAACTTGTCGGCTAACGGCCCCGTGCGTGACGCAAAGCTCCTCGGCCGCCATCGAAAAGCTCTCCGCGCGGGCGGCGGCTTCGAATACGCGCAGGGCGTTCAACGGCGGCAGACGACGTGACATCAACCCACACTCCTATGTGACTTTTCCTGACAAGCACCGTGAGTTTACATCGCTTTTCGCGGCAGCAACGTAGCCCTATATTGAGCCCCTTTGCAGCAGTTCCGGTTCTGGATCTGTTCGATTAACTCACCAGGGGAAATCTCGCATGTCGAATGTCGTCGTGGTCGGCGCGCAGTGGGGCGATGAGGGAAAGGGCCGGATCGTGGATTGGCTCGCGGAGAACGCGGATATCGTCGTCCGTTACAACGGTGGGCACAACGCCGGGCACACGCTGGTGGTGGACGGCCGGACCTACAAGCTTGCGCTGCTTCCCAGCGGCGTCGTGCGCGGGAAGCTTGGCCTGATCGGCAATGGCGTCGCGCTCGAGCCCGAGGCGCTGCTCGCGGAGATCGACCGCATGGCGGCGATGGGCATCCGCGTCACGCCGGAGGTGCTGCAGATCGCCGAGACGGCCACGCTGGTCCTGCCGGTGCATCGCGCGATCGATGCTGCCCAGGAACGGATGCGCGCGAAGCCGCTCGGCACCACTTTGCGCGGCATCGGTCCGGCATACGAGGACAAGGTTGGGCGCCGCGGCCTGCGCGTGTGCGATCTGGCCGAACCGGACCTGCTGGCCCAGAAGCTCGATGTTCTGCTCGAGCACCATAACGCCTGGCTTCGCGGCTCGGGCCAGGCGCCATTCCCGCGCGAGCCGATGCTAAGCGGCCTGCTCGCCATGGCGCCGCGCATCCTGCCGTTCGTAGGCCGCGTCTGGGAGCAGCTCGACCACGCCCATTCGTCGGGCAAGCGCGTGGTATTCGAAGGCTCGCAAGCGGTCATGCTCGACGTGGATTGGGGCAGCTACCCCTACGTGACGTCGTCGAGCACCATTGCCGCCGGCGCGGCCAGCGGCGCCGGTATCGCACCGTCGCAACTCGGGCGGGTGCTTGGCGTCAGCAAGGTCTATGCGACACGTGTTGGCGAAGGCCCGTTCACGTCGGAACTGGACGGCGCGCTCGGCGACGTGCTCCGGCAGCGCGGCGGCGAGTACGGGGTCAACACCGGCCGTCCGCGCCGCTGCGGCTGGCTGGACACCGTGCAGTTGCGTCAAAGCTGCAAAGTCGCGGGCATCAACCAGCTCGCGCTGACCAAGCTCGATGTGCTCGATGGCTTCGAGTCGGTGCAGCTCTGTGTGGGCTATATGCTCGATGGGGCGCGCATCGACTACATGCCATCCACGAACGCCGAGCAGCAGCGCCTGCAGCCGGTTCTCAGGCGCTTCGAGGGCTGGGCCGGTTCGACCCGGGGCGTGCGCTCCTATGGCGACCTGCCGCCGCAGGCAGCTGCGCTGATCGAAGCGATTCAGAACGAAGTCGGCGTTCCCGCGGCGATGGTCACTACCGGCCCTGAACGCGACGATGCGATCGTCCTGCAATCCCCATTCGCGTAATGCTCGAATATCGGCCTAACCTTCGCTGGCCATCCTTGAACGGATCTCGGCAGCCGGGAGGTCGCGCTGATGGGTGGCGATCTGCCAGGTGTTTCCCCACGGATCTCTGACCATCGCGCGCCTGTCGCCGTATGGCAGGTCGGCCGGAACCTCGAGCGAGACCGCGTTAGCCGCAATCGCTCGCTGGTAGGTCGAATCGGTGTCCTGAACGTAGATGTACAGAAATGCCGGCATCGGCTCGCGCAGACCGTCTGAGCCGCTAACCATCACGACGGAATCGCCGATCCTGATTTCGGCAGGCAGCCCATGGCGGAACGCGCCCTGTGCCTCAAACACCGTCTTGATGAAGGCGACCAGGTTCTCCGCGTCGCGTACGACGATTCGGGGCGTGACGGTATGCCATCCATCGGGCTGAAATTTCGCCATGTCGGGCAGCCTCGCAAGAGATTCGCACGGGCATTCTCCGCCAGGTGCCGGGTTGGCGCTAGCCGCGTTTGCGCAGCGGCTCGAGCAAGCCCTTCAGGCCGTTATGATCCAGCTCTTGCATCAGCGCGAGCAGACGGCCGATCTCGCCCGGCGGGAACCCTTCGCGGGCGAACCAGTTGAGGTAATGCCCAGGCAGGTCGGCGATGAGCCGGCCCTTGTATTTGCCGAAGGGCATGGCGAGGGTGACAAGGCGTTCGAGGTCTTGAGCTTGCATGACGGTATTGTGCACGGCCCGGCATTCACGCGCGAATCCTACCCGGCGCGAAGCTCGGACGGATCGAGGAAAAAGTTTCGGTTGCCGGCCATGCGCCCGACCATGAAGTCGATGAACGTCTTCACGCGCAGCGATTGCTCGGTTCGATGCCTGTAGTAGATATAAATCGTGCCGTATTCGGTGACGTGCTGCATCAGTAACGGAACGAGTCGTCCGCCTCGGATATGCGTCGCGGCGTTGAAGCTGCCCAGCTGCCCGATGCCGAGACCCGCAAGCACCGCCTGCGTTTCCAGTTCCGTGTCGTTCACGCAGATGGCGGCGGGCACGTCGCGATAGACGATCTCGTCGCCGACACGGAACTGCCACTGCGCGAGCTTGCCCGTGTTGGCGCGCCGGTACCCGGTGCAGCGATGTTGAGCGAGTTCTTCGATGGTCTGCGGCGCGCCGTTGCGCTCGATATATTCCGGCGATGCGCACACGATTAGCTGAATCGGCACCAGCCTGCGGGCGATCGAGCCGCCCGAAGGCGGCGGTCCGCCGCGAAACCCTACATCGGAGCGGTCGGACACGAGATCCGTGAACTGATCGTCGAATTGCACTTCGAGTTGCACGTTCGGATAAAGCTTCTGGAATTCCTCGAAGTACGGCCACAGGACCGGGAGCCCGAATGCGCGCGGCGCGCTCACGCGCAGCACGCCGGCCACGTTATCCTGCGAACGCCGGGCCTCGTCGAGCGCGGACGACAGAATGGCGAGCGCCGGCTCCACGCTCTCGAGAAGCCGTTGGCCTTCTTCTGTAAGGCTCAGCTTGCGGGTGGTCCGGTGAAAGAGCCGCACGCCCAGTGCCTTCTCCAGTTGCATCACCGCATGGCTCGCGGCCTGCGGCGAGATGCCTTGATCGACCGCTGCGCCACGCAGGCTGCCGAGCGCCGCGGCGCGGACGAACGTCGTGATCGCACGAATCTCGTTCATTTCCGGAGCACCCCGATTCGCAAATAAAAGTTGATTATCCCGCCAGTAATATACGGCTAGTTTGTGTCAATCGCCGCGCCTACCATGGCATCACCTCATCACACACGTAGGAGAGACATCATGGCTGACGCTCAACAAGGCGGCTTCAAGCGCGTATGGTTCATCACGGGCGCGTCGCGAGGCATTGGCGCATTGATCGCCGAAGCGGCGCTCGCGGACGGCAACGCGGTCGTGGCCGCCGGACGTAACGTCCGGGCCATCGTCGAGCGTCTTGGGGAGTCGGCTGCGTTGCTGCCGGTTGCGCTGGACGTCACCGACGAGGCGCAGGCAAAGGCGGCAGTGCAGGCGGCGGTTGAAAAGTTCGGCCGCGTCGACGTGCTGGTCAACAATGCCGGCTTCGGTCTGCTGGGCGCAGTGGAAGAATCCGCCGACAAGGACGTGCGCCGCATGTACGACACGAACGTATTCGGCCTGTTGAACGTGACGCGTGCGGTGTTGCCGGCGATGCGCGCCAACCGCTCGGGCCACGTGATCAATATTTCGTCGATTGGCGGCTATCGCGCCGCGGCCGGGTTTGGCGTGTACTCGTCGACGAAGTTTGCCGTCGAAGGCATTACGGAGGCGTTGCATGCCGAGTTGAAGCCGCTGGGCATTCACGCGACCGTGGTCGAGCCGGGCTATTTTCGTACCGATTTTCTGGATGCCTCCTCGCTGCTCGTCGCGCCCCACGTGATCGACGACTACGACGAAACCTCGGGCGCCGTTCGCCGCAAGGCCGTGCAAATGAATCACAACCAGCCCGGCGACCCGACGAAGCTTGCCGCCGCGCTGATCACGCTCGTCGACGCATCGAACCCGCCGTTGCGCCTTCCGCTCGGCACGGACACGCTCGCCGCCATCGCTGCGAAAAACGCTTACGTGACGCAGGAAACGCAAACGTGGCAGGCGCTGTCGACATCGACTGACTTCCCTGCCTGAGTGACCTGGCAAGTTGACCTGCGGCCCGCGCCGTTCCTCACGGCGTCCCGTTTGCGCAATGCACGGCAAACCCGGGCCGTTCGGCAAGCCGTTCGAAATACGCAGCAACAGCGGGCAAATGCGGATGCTCGAACGGCGTGCCGAACCAGCGGTTCACCGACAACCCAACGGGAATATCCGCAAGCGAGAATCGCGCGCCGGCGACGAACGCGCCGGTCGCCTGCAGCCGTGCGTCGAGAATGCGCATATGCCGGGTCCAGTTCTCGATGGAAAGCGCGATTTCGCCGGTGGCCTGATGAGCCGGCGACGCTCTGACCAGAGCGAGAAATGCATAGCTCCACGAACGGTTCAAGTCGGTCGCCTGCCAGTCCATCCATTGATCGACGCGAGCCCGCTCGAACGCACCGGCAGGATAGAGCTGCGCGCCGCCATAGCGCGACGCCAGATAGCGGATGATGGTGTTCGACTCCCACAGAACGAAATCGCCGTCCCTGATGACCGGCACGAGCGCGTTGGGATTCAATGCGAGGAACTCCGGCGTTTGCGTCGAGCGAAAGCCCGAGCCCCAATCCTCACGCTCGAAGGGAAGGTTCAATTCGGCACAGGTCCAGAGCACCTTGCGAACGTTGATGGACGATGCCTTGCCGAGGATGTTGAGCATATCGAAAGGAAAAATGAGGAAGCCGCGCCCGTGCACGATACGTCATGCATGGGGCCGCCGCCATGTACAGTTCCCCGAACATGCGCCGCTGCAGTTCCCGGCAGCGCTTGCAATCCGCACGCAGCCGGTGCATGGTTCAACGACTTGCCCCCGGCTCGAACAAGGAGACTGAACGATGTCGCTCGCGCTATATGGTCATCCGTTTTCCTCGTACACGCAGAAAGTGCTCATCGCGCTGTACGAGAACAAGACACCTTTCGAGTTCCGCGGCGTCGGTCCGGATTCGCCCGAGCATACGGCGCAGTGGCTGCAACGCTGGCCGCTGCGCAAGTTTCCGGTACTCGTGGACGGCGAGCGCAACGTTGCGGAAACCAGCATCATCATCGAATACCTGCAGCTCGCGCATCCCGGGCCGGTGCGCCTGCTGCCCGCCGATCCCATGGCCGCGCTCGACGTGCGCTTTCTCGACCGCTTCTTCGACCTGCATGTCATGACGCCCGTGCAACGCGCCGTGGATGGCGCGTTGACCGGCGACCCGGCGAGGCGCGACGAAGGGCGCGCCTTTGCGCAGGAAAAGCTCGAACTCGCTTACGCATGGCTCGAAGGCCACCTCGCGGGCAAAACGTGGGCGGCGGGCGAGGACTATACGATGGCGGACTGCGCCGCGTCTTCGTCGCTTTTCTATGCGGACTGGACGCATCGCATTGCCCCGGCCTATCCCATGCTGCGTGCCTATCGCGAGCGCCTGCTCGCGCGCCCTTCCTGCGCGCGGGCCGTGAACGAGGCGCGGCCGTATCGTCCGCTCTTTCCACTCGGCGCGCCGGATCGCGACTGACGCGATTCGATAAGGCATGCGAAGTATGTGAGGCAGCAACGTGAAAGAGGCTTGCACCATGCAAGCCTCTTTCGCTATGCAGACAACGAAATCAACCCACCGAAGGCTCCCCTTCGCCGGACTGCTTGCCGGGGCGGTCGGCGGGCGATTGCTTGCGCGACTTGTCATCGCGCTCGGGCATGGCGCTGCGCTTGTCGTCGCTATGCTCGGTGTGTTTCTGCTGCGGGTTTTCGCTGGCGTTGCTGGCGCCATTTTCATGGGGCTTTGGGGTGCTGGCGGTCATCGTTCCTCTCCCATTCCGGTAGGCCCGCCAGATCCCGCAAGGCCCGCTCCCGGGGCGTGAATGCGCCCTAGGCGCTTTCGCGATCCTTGAGCCGTTTGCGGTGCGCGGCAACTTTCGCGCGATTCCCGCAGATCGCCATGCTGCACCAGCGGCGCGCATGCCCGCGCGTGTGGTCGGCGAACAGCAGCGTGCATTTCGGGCCTTCGCAGGCTTTCACGTGCGTGAAGTCCTGCTCGCAGACCAGTTTCGCCAACGACTCGGCAATGGGCATCAGCAGTGATTCCGGCGTTTTCCAGCGGCGATTCACGCGGTATTCAAACGCCGCTGCGCCGTCACTGCCGGACGCAACGACTTCGCCATAGCGGTCGTCACGCGCGAGCAAATCGTTGAGCGGCGCGAGGTCGCCGAGATCGCCGCTGGCGAGCGGCCGGCCTTTTCTTTCCCGCACGAACGACCTGAACCATTCGCGTAGCGCGCGCGCCTCGCCCGCGACACTGTCGAACTCGGCCGCGCTGAACTGCGCGCGCATGGCGGCAAGCGCCGGCGCGGGGACCATGCCCGCCTGTTCGAGCCAGGACAGCAAACCTTCGCCGTTGGCGATCCAGTCGATCGGCACGTCCACCGGGGTTGCAACCGAGTTCAGGAAGTCGAGCCCCGGCGCGTCGGCCACGAATATCGCCGGTATGGGACGGAAGTCCATTTTATTGCCGCAGAAGGGTAATCAGGGTGCATTCAGTGTAACCAGCAAAATCGTCCTTGACAAGTTACATCTCTGGTTAGTAACCTCTAAAACATCATCAACACGGTTACATAAGGAGTGGGCATGTCGCACGGAAAAACGAGCGTGGTGCTGGCGCACGGCGCTTGGGCGGATGGGTCGAGCTGGAGCAAGGTGATCGAGCGGCTGAACCGGCAGGGCATCGACGCCGTCGCGGCCCCACTGCCGCTCGCTTCGCTGGCTGACGATGTGGCGGCGCTCGAGCGCACGCTCGAACGGATCGACGGGCCGGTCGTGCTGGCCGGCCACGCGTACGCGGGGGCCGTAATCGGCGCCAAGCGTGCTGCGAACGTCGCGGCGCTGGTGTACGTGGCCGCGCTCGCGCCCGACGAAGGCGAAACCGTGGCCGACGTGTTCTATCGCGGGAAGACGCACCCACAGGCGCCGCAACTCGCGCCCGACCGGCACGGCTGGATCTGGCTGCCGCAGGAGGCGTTTGCGAACGCGTTCGCGCAGCACGCCACCGCGCAGGAGGCGGCGGCGCTCGCCGCGATCCAGCGCCCGATTGCGGCGGCGTGTATCGGCGAAGCGGTGGCGCGGCCGCTATGGAGAGACCGGCCGGCCTGGTTTCTCGTCGCGGGCGAGGACCGCATGATCGATCCCGATACGCAGCGCTTCATGGCTAGCCGGATGAACGCTCAAGTCCGCGCCCATGAAGTCGATCACACGCCGAGCGTCACGGCCCCGGACGCCGTGACCGAGGTCATCGCCGAAGCCGTTCGGTCCGTCTCTGCGCGGTAAACGCGCGGTTTTCCGTTCACCACTGGAGGAACCCATGACTGCCATTGCCTACCGCCGTGCCGATGTCGACGGCTTCAACGTGTTCTACCGGGAAGCCGGGCGCGCCGACGCGCCGAAGCTCCTGCTGTTGCACGGCTTTCCGAGTTCTGGCCACATGTTCCGCGACCTCATCCCGAAGCTCGCCGACCGCTTTCACATCGTCGCGCCGGATCTGCCGGGCTTTGGTCAATCGGACTTGCCGGACCGGGGCCAATTCGCGTACACGTTCGAGAATATCGCGAAGGTGATCGCGCGCTTCACCGAGCGCATCGGCTTTGACCGGTTCGCGGTGTACGTGTTCGACTACGGCGCGCCCACGGGCTTTCGCCTCGCGCTCGCGCATCCCGAGCGCATCACGGCGATCATTTCGCAAAACGGCAACGCCTATGAGGAAGGCCTGAGCGACGGCTGGAATCCGATTCGCGCTTACTGGCAGGACCCGTCGCCGGCCAATCGCGACGCGCTGCGTGCACTGCTCTCGCGCGAAGCGACGATCTGGCAATACACGCACGGCGTGCCCGATCCGTCGGCGGTGTCGCCGGACGGGTATTCGCTCGACGACTACTATATGAACCGCCCCGGCGCGCACGAGATCCAGCTCGACCTGTTCCGCGACTATCGGAACAACGTTGCTTTGTACCCCGAGTTTCAGGCGTATTTCCGCACGCATCGGCCGCCGTTTCTCGCCGTGTGGGGCAAGAACGATCCGTTCTTCCTGCCTCCGGGCGCGGAGGCATTCAAGCGCGACCTGCCGCAAGCCGTGGTGCGCTTTTTCGACACCGGCCACTTCGCACTGGAAACGCATGCCGACGAGATCGCCACGGCGATCACGGAATTTCTCGAATGATGGTTGGCAATACTGATCGAATGAGGAGCGGGAAGATGGCCGGAAAAGTCGCAATCGTAACGGGCGCGAGCCAGGGTATTGGCCGTTCGACGGCCGTGAGGCTGGCGCGTGACTTCGACGCGATCGTCGTGGTGGCGCGCAGCCGCGAGCAGCTCGAAGAGACCGCCGCGCAGGTGAGGGACGCGGGCGCCGAAGTGCTCGTCATCGACATCGATCTCTCGCTTGCCGATGCCGCGCGGCAAGTGGTGGAGCAAACGCTTGCGGCGTATGGGCGTATCGACGCCTTGCTCAACATTGCGGGCGCGGTGCCGCAGATCGATCTGTTCGAGATGACCGACGAGCAATGGGAGCGCGGTCTCGCACTGAAACTGCACGGTGCGCGACGCCTGACGATCGAAGCGTGGCCGGCACTGAAGGCCAGCGCGGGTGCGGTCGTGCTGATGTCGGGCAATTCGGCCGTGTTTCCGAAGGCGCCTTATGCGGCCGTCGGCACGATCAACGCGGCGATCGTCGCGCTGGCGAAGGCCTTTTCGGACCGCGGCATCGCGGACGGCGTGCAGGTCAACAGCGTGCTGCCCGGTCCCGTGATGACGGGTCGCCGCCAGTCGTATCTGGAGCACTGGGCGCCGCTGCATGACATGAGCGTCGAGGAAGCCACGGCGAAGTTCCCGGCCGAAGCTGGCATTGCGCGCTACGGCACGCCCGAGGAAATCGCCGAACTGATGGCGTTCATCGTCTCGCCCGGCGCGCACTGGATGACCGGCACGACGCTGAGGATGGACGGCGGCGAGGTCAAGTCGATCTGAGCGGCGAGGCGCGCTGGTTCCCGCGCTGGCGCGCCTCGCCGTACCGGATGGATGCGTGTACAACAGATGACGCAGGCGCTCGCCTGCGTTTGCGCTCAGGTCCCTCGTTTTGCCCACATTGCGCGCACGGGGTATCATCACGACCTCGTCGGTAATACATCAACGCCCCCCAATACGATCCGGACACCTCGCGTGAAGCGCAGGTGAGCATCGGCGCGCGCCTTCGCAGGCCGCCGCGTTCGGTGCAGATCGACATCTCAAGCTTGCAGGAAAGGTCATGAAACGAGATTTGGCGGGGTGGATGTTGTCTACGCGGTCGTCGGGGGACGCCGCTGCTTTACGCGCTCGCGCGCCCCGCTAAACGCGCGTGGATCGAGTTGCTGTGGTTCGCGTCCGCGTTGCTGGCGTTGTTGCCCGTGCTCAATGCGTTGACGACTCAGCGCCCCCTCTGGCGCAGTCTCGCGAATGGCGACTGGGTCTATGCCGGCTTCGATCTGATGATGTGGGCGCTCGCGGCGCTGCACGCCGCGCTCGCGATGCACACGGCGCGCCACGGGCCGCATGCGAAGCCGGCGGACAAGCGCCGCGTGAGTGCGCTTGCGGCGCAGGAGGACGCATGATGCCGCTTTTCGCCTTGATACTGTGCGTGCCCGCCTTTGCGTGCCTCGCGACGGCCATGGAGCGTCATCAGGAGACGCTGTTCGGCGCGCGGTTGCCCGCCGCGCTTTCCCGCGTTCTGCGCGGTGCCGGATGGTGCGCGTTGCTCGTTGCACTGTGGCTGGCGGTGGCGGGGAAGGGCTGGGCGCTCGGGCTCGTCTGGTATGACGGTTGCACGAGCCTGGCAGCGGGCATCGTATATGGACTCCTGATTGTCTATGCGAAACGAGCGTCGGCGCGGTGAGGTAAGGGCTTCGCGGCATTTGCAAACATGCCGGTTTTCATGCTTTATTTAAGCTGCGGTTACAGAGCGGCGGCCTTCATTCATGTTGCATTGGGTGTCTTGCGCCGACAACGGAACCAATTTCACGCGGGGGCGTTCCGAAGCAAGCGACTAGTATAGGAATACCGATTACCCGGTGCGTGAAGGAGTTGCAAACATGAAAAAGCTTGCGCTTATGTTGCTTCCTGTTCCGCTCACCATGCTGGCGCCGGTCGCTCAAGCGCAAAGCAGCGTCACCCTGTACGGCGTGATCGACGAAGCCTTTCAGTTCGTCCACAACGCCGACGCTCAGGGCAACAACCTGTATCGGATGCAAGGCGGCAATCTGCAAGGGTCCCGCTGGGGCTTGAAGGGAACGGAAGATCTGGGCGGCGGCCTGAAAGCGATCTTCCAGCTGGAAAGCGGATTCGACATCAATAGCGGCAAGATGGGCAACTACAACGGCAATACCTTGCTATTTGGCCGTCAAGCCTTCGTAGGATTGACGCACCAGCAGTATGGAACGCTGACACTGGGTCGCCAGTACGACCCGGTCGTCGACATGGTCCAGCCGCTTACCGCAGACAATTACTGGGGCAGCACCTTCACCACGCCGGGCGACGTCGACAACAACGACAACAGCTCTCGTACGAACAATGCGATCAAGTACCTCTCGCCGCAATTCGCGGGCTTCCAGATCGAAGGCATGTATGCGTTTGGCGGCGTGGCGGGCGCGACCGGTTCGCAGCAGACCTGGTCGGCGGCGGCGAGCTATGTGACTGGCCCGTTCAGCATCGCGGCGGGCTACGTCCGTATGACTAACGCCAACTCCACGATTCCTCGCACCGGCTGGACCAGCACTTCGGACGGCACGTTCGATGGCGGTTTTCAGAACCTCGCGTACGAAACCGCCAAGTGGGTCGGCATTGGCTCCGTCGCGCTGCAATACGTGGCAGGACCGTGGACGTTCGGCGGCCGGTATAGCAATGCGCAGTACAAGGCCGACGCGCAATCGCTTTTCCCATCCAACCAGCGCTACAACGTCGCTGGCGGTTTCGTGAACTATGCGCTCACGCCGGCGTCGCTCATCGGCGTTGGCTATACGTGGACGCATAGCGCGGGCGACACCTCGGCGACCTATAACCAGGTCTCGCTGGGCGGCGACTACAACCTCTCCAAGCGTACCGACGTGTACCTCGTCGGCGCGTGGCAGCACGCCAACGGCACGCAGCGCGTACCGACCGCAACGGGTTCCATTCTGACCACCGCGGTCGCTTCCGTGGCGGACTATGGGCTGAACGGCAGCTCAAGTTCGCAAATCATGGTGAGCCTCGGCATCCGCCACAAATTCTGATCTCCCGCAGCATCGCTTTTGCGCCCGCCGCACCGCATGGCCGTTCCGGCCGTGCGCCGGCGGGCGTGTCATCGCGCCGGCCAGCCGTTGTCGCTGACGGTAGGACCATGGTCTGATTGTCTTCGCTGTGCCGCTCCCACATCATTGAACAGACCACTGCGCCGGTCGCACGGCGCGGTGTTTGCCCCGCATTCGGGCGTCGTGCCGTCAGCACGACTGTCGCTTGCCAACCTCCCGCCGATCGCAGCAGGCGTAATCGGCGCGCTCTCGCACGCGCTCAAGGAGTTGATATGGATACCTATATAAATCGTCGGACCGGCGCCCTGTGCGCCGCCGTGCTGCTTCTGATGAGTGCCGCGCAGGCAACGCCTATTGCGTATCCCGCGAAGGGGCAGAGCGCGCAGCAACAGCATTCAGACGAATCGGCGTGCTACTCGTGGGCGAAGAGCAACACGGGTATCGACCCGAAACAGGTTGCGTCGACGCCACCGCCGCCTTCGGGCCCGGCCGTGGGCGGCGGCGAGCGCGTCCAGGGCGCGGCGCGTGGCGCGGCAGGCGGCGCGGTGATCGGCGCGATCACGGGCGACGCGGGCAAGGGCGCGGCAGTGGGCGCGGCGGCCGGCACGATGGTCGGTGGCTCACGGGCGCGGCAGAACCGGCGTGCCCAGCAGGCGAACGCCCAGCAACAGCAGCAGGGCGCGATCGACACGTTCAACCGCGCCTTTGCCGCGTGCATGCAAGGGCGCGGCTACACGGTGCAGTAGCGCGTGCGGTGCGCGCTGTGGTTTCGGACGGCGTAAGACCAAGGTCCGATTTGTCCTGTACGCGGCGTCTGCGACTATGTAACTGAACGATGAGCAACGATGTGCGAGCAACGTCTCATTCTCGCGTGAGCTTTGATCCGCATGCGTGAGTGCCGTGTCCGGGCTGTAAAAACTCAATGGAGGACAACAATGAAGCGACGGATTTTTGTGCTTACGGCGGCGGCCGCGGCTGGGCTCGCTGTTGCGGGTTGCAGCACGACCACGAGCAGTGGGACGAGCGGCGCGACCGACGCGGCAAAACGCCAGGAGATCGATGCGGCCGTGGACGGCACGATGTCCCGGCTGTTCTCGACTGTCCCGGGCTCGCAGGAACTCGTTTCCAAGTCGCAAGGTGTGCTGGTCTTTCCTTCGGTCGGCAAGGCAGCGTTCATTATTGGCGGGTCATACGGCCAGGGTGCGTTGCGCGTAGGTGGATCGACAGCCGGGTACTACAGCACGGCGGCCGCTTCGTTCGGCTTGCAGGCAGGGGTTCAGTCCACGGCCGTGATCTTTCTCTTCATGACGCAGGACTCGCTCGACAAGTTCCGCAACTCGAAGGGCTGGTCGGTTGGCGGCGACGTTGCCGTTGCGCTCGTCAAGGTCGGTGCGAATGGGCAGATCGACACGAGAACCGCAACGGCGCCGGTCCAGGCGATCGTGATGACCAATACGGGCATCATGGCCGATGCGTCGGTCGCCGGCACCAAGGTGACGAAGCTCGATCTGTAACAGGAGATCGCGATGCCGTACCTCAAGTGGGTTGTTTCAGCAGTCATCGTCGCCGCGGCGCAGCTTGCCGCGGCCCAGGGCCAGACGACGGCCAACGTGACGCACGAGCCGGGCAAGGCCACCGTCACCGGCATGCACAAGGTGACGGCGACCATCACGAAGATCGACGCCGATACCCGCACCGTCACGCTCAAGCGTCACGACGGCAAGCTGGTCGAAGCCGAGCTGGGACCGGAAGTCAGAAACTTCGATCAACTAAAGGTCGGCGATGTCGTGACGATGACCTATAAGGAATCACTCACGCTGAGCCTGAAGAAGGGCGGCGACGGCGAGACCTCGGCACAGGAAACGCCGCAGGTCGCGCGCGCGGCTGCCGGCGAGAAGCCCGGCGGCATGATCGGGCGTGAGGTGAAGGTCACGGCGAACGTCGTGGCGGTCGACACTAAAACGCAAACAGTCACTTTGATGGGACCCGAAGGGGGGACGATGGACCTGCGGGTCGAGGATCCGCAAAAGCTTGCGAGCGTGCAGGTCGGCGATCAGGTCGAGGCAGTGTATACGGAAGCGTTCGCCGTATCCGTCAAGCCTGCACAACACAAGTAGTCGCGCATGGGACACCCGCTTGCGCTCAGGATGCCGGTCGGCGCGCACGGCGGCGCCGGTCTGGCTGTCCTCACCGGTAACCGGACGCTTGGTCAAATGAACAACGTGACACGATCCGTGGCCGTCGTCGACGACGAGGAGTCGGTCGGGCGAGCGATCCAGCGCCTGTTGAAGTCGGTCGGCATCGATTCCGACGTGTACACCAGCGGCGAGGCCTTTCTGGACGCGCTGGCGGCCGCGGCGCCTCACGCGCCGGCGTGCGTGGTCCTCGATATCCAGATGCCCGGCATCAACGGTATCGAGGTGCAGCGCCGGCTGGGCGGCACCGGCATCCAGTGCATCGTGATCACGGCGCACGACGATGCGCGCGTGCGCGAGCAGGCACAGGCAGCCGGCGCGGTTGCGTACCTGCGCAAGCCGTTCGACGACTCCGCGCTCATCGGCGCGGTCCATGCGGTGCTCGGCGTGCCGCCGCCGGGCTGACGCCCCGCATGCCGAATCGGTACAGCGACGATGAATCGACCACGCCATGACCGGATCCAGCAAGGCCCCGCCATGAAGCGCGCCGGGCTTCTTGTTTGCCACGACTGCGATCTCATGCAGCGCGGCGCGCCTTGCCCGCCCGGTGGCACGCTGCGCTGCCTGCGCTGCAACGCCGAACTGGAGCGGGATGTTCCGGAAAGCCTCGGGCGTGCGCTCGCGTTCGCGTTGGGCGCGCTCGTGCTGTTCGTCATTTCCAACCTGTATCCGATCGTCGGGCTCTCGGTGAACGGCAATCTCGTGCGCACCACGCTGTGGCATGCGGTCGAGATTCTCTACCTGGACGGCATGTGGCCCATCGCGGCGCTGGTGTTCGCCACGACGATCCTCATGCCGGGCATGCAGGTCGTGTGCCTGCTCTCCCTCCTCGTGCCGCTTGCGCTCAACCGCGCGCCCTGGCAGGCGCCGCTCCTGTTTCGCGCGATGTACACCGCGCGGCCCTGGGGCATGACCGAGGTGCTGATACTCGGCCTGCTGGTCGCGCTCGTGAAGCTGTCCCATATCGCGACGGTCGTGACGGGTGTTGCATTGTGGTCGTTTGGCGCGTTGATGCTGGTGCTCGCGGGCGCGAGCGCGGCATTCGACGCGAGGCAGTTCTGGTCGCGCGTGGCGCGCGCGACGCAGCCGGCCAACGCGGTCAAGGTGGCCGACGCGCCCAGCGCGACAACGAACTTCGCGCGTGGCCAGGAGGCCGAAGCACGAGGCGAACGCGCTGCAGGCCCGCTCACGGGCGCCGCCTGCGGCATCGCGCGCTGCCATGTGTGCGGGCTGCTTGCGCGCATGCCGGCAGCCGCGCATGCGGCGACGTGCCCGCGCTGCGGCAGCGCGCTGCATATGCGCAAGGTCGCGAGCCTCTCGCGCACGTGGGCGCTTCTGGTCGCGGCGATGGTGCTGTACGTGCCAGCGAACGTGCTGCCCGTCATGGACACGAGTTCGCTGTTCGGCACGCAGAAGGACACGATCATGAGCGGTGTGGTGTATCTGTGGGTGTCGGGTTCCTGGCCGCTCGCGCTGCTCGTGTTCATTGCCAGCATCGCCGTGCCCATGCTGAAGATTCTCGGGCTGTCGTATCTGACGTGGTCCACGCAACGCCGCTGGACATGGCTGCCTGAGCAACGCACGCGCATCTATCGGCTGATCGAGCTGGTCGGCCGCTGGTCGATGCTCGATATCTACGTGATCACGATGCTCGTCGCGCTGGTGCAGTTCAACGCGCTCGCCACGATCAGGGCAGGGCCCGCCGCGATCGCTTTCGGCGCCGTCGTGATCCTCACGATGTTCGCGTCGAACATGTTCGACCCTCGTCTCATCTGGGACGCGATGGAGCGCGAAAATGGCAGCGCCCGGTAACGACAATTCCTTGCCGGACCTGCCCGAGGCGAAGCCGGTGCGCGGCTCGCGCTGGCGCATGCAGATCGTCTGGCTCGTGCCGATCGTCGCGGTGCTCATTGGCGGCTGGCTCGCGGCCAAGGCGATCATCGAGGAAGGGCCGACCATCACGATCAGCTTCAAGACCGGCGACGGCCTCGAGGCCGGCAAAACAAAGATCAAGTACAAGGACGTCGATATCGGCGTGGTAAAGGCGGTCACGCTCTCGCCCGATCACAAGCGCGTGATCGCGACGGGCGAACTCGTGAAGGACGCGGCGAGCATGCTCGTCGACAACACGCGCTTCTGGGTCGTGCGTCCGCGCATTTCGGGCGGTACGGTTTCGGGCCTGAGCACGTTGCTCTCGGGCTCTTTTGTCGGCATGGACGAAGGCAACTCCAGCAAAGCGCGCCACGACTTCGTGGGGCTCGAAGTGCCGCCTGTGATCCCGAGCGACATTCCAGGGCGTGAATTCGTGCTGCACAGCGTGAACATGGGCTCGCTCGATGTCGGCTCGCCGGTGTTCTTCCGGCGTCTTCAGGTCGGGCAGATCGCTTCCTATGAAATGGACCCGAACGGCAAGGGCGTGACGCTGCACGTGTTCGTGAACGCGCCCTACGACAGGTTCGTGCGCAGCGATACGCGCTTCTGGCATGCGAGCGGTCTCGACGTCTCGCTCAGCCCGGACGGCGTGCAGATCAACACGCAGTCGGTGGTGTCGCTGCTCATCGGCGGCGTGGCGTTCGAAACGCCCGACGCCGACGCCGGCGGTGAACCGCCCGAGGCCGACGCCGACTCGAAGTTCGAGCTTTACGCCACGCACGCCGACTCGATGAAGGAGCATGACCGCATTGTCGACACCTACGTCGTGACCTTCTACGACTCGGTGCGCGGGCTGACCGTGGGCGCGCCCGTCGATTTCCGCGGCGTCGTGATCGGCGAGGTCACACGCATCTACACGCGCTTCGACCCAGTCAAGAAACAGTTCAGCATTCCTGTCGAAATCAATCTGTATCCGGAGCGCTTTACGTCGCGCTTCGAGAATGGCCAGCCGGCCGGGCGCCTCACTTCGCAGCCGCGCCAGCTTGCCGAGTTCCTGATAGCCAGCGGCTTCCGGTTCCAGCTGCGCTCGGGTAATCCGCTCACGGGGCAGCTCTACGTCGCCTTCGACGTTTTCCCGGACGCGCCGAAGGCGAAGATCGACTGGTCGAGAACGCCGCCCGAACTGCCGACGGTCCCGCGCACGCTGCAGTCGTTGCAGGATTCGCTCACGCGGCTGCTCGCGAAGCTCAACGGCATTCCGTTCGAGGCCATCGGTGCGAGTGCGCAGCGCACGCTGCAAAGCGCGAACGACGTGGTGGCGAAGCTAGGCACCGACGTCGTGCCGCAGGCGCACGACACGCTCTCGGCGGCAAAATCCACGCTCAACTCGGCCACCGACGCCTTGCAGCCCGATTCGCAGCTCCAGCAGAACACGAGCGACGCCATGCGTGAACTGGCCCGCACCGCCGCCTCCGTGCGCATGCTCACGGATTATCTCGAGCGCCATCCCGAGGCCGTGGTGCAGGGCAAACCAGGAGGCAAGCAGTGAACCGCCGCAACCTGATCGTGCCTACCGCTTTCGCCGCTGCGCTGGCGTGCCTCGCCGGCTGCTCCTCGCCGTCGCCCACGTTCTATGCGCTGCGCGCCGACGAAGCGAGCGCCGCGACGTCGAGCGCATCGCCTGCCGTGCCAACGGGCGCTGCCGCGCTCGATGTCGTCGTTGGTCCTGTGACCGTGCCCGACATGGTCGACCGGCCACAAATCGTCACGCGCAATCCGGACAACACGATCCAGATGAACGAGTTCGCGCGCTGGGCCACGCCGCTCAAACTGGACGTCGGGCGCGTCGTCGCCGCGGACCTTGCGCAGCGGCTCGGTACGGCGCACGTCTCGACATTCGATGGCGCGGCCACCCCGCCGGTCTGGCGCGTGCGCGTGGATATCACGCGCATTGACAGCGTGCTGGGAGATTCGGTGACGATCGATGCGCAATGGGTCGTGCGCCCGCCGGGTCACCAGGCGCTGACGCTCGGCCACACGGTGGCGCACGAGCAGGTGACGGGCCAGGACTACGGCGCGCTCGTCGACGCGCACGATCGCGCCCTCGCCACCATCAGCGCGGACATTGCCACCGCCATTCGCGCGGACCATCCAACCGTTGGCAGTGCGACGGATTGAGCGCGCCACGCGGGGTCTCATGAAGACGATGCGTTGTGCGTTGCTCGCGCTGACCACGGCGCTGGCGTTGGCGGGCCACGATGCGTCGGGCAGCGTGCCGCGCAACGAGGACACACCAGCGGGACTCTTCGCGGTGCTCGATTACGTCGTTGCGCCCGCTGAGCCGACGTCCGCGCAGAGTGCGGTGGCGTTGCGCGAGGCCGGCGTCGAGCAGGAGACGATCAAGGCGCGCATCGTCGAAGCCTGGTTCTACCGGCTGCGTGCGGACCCGGCCGTAGCGGTCGCCGTGCCCGGCGGCGTGGCGGGCCTCGAAGCGCGGCTGCGCGACGAGGCGGCGCGCGAGCGCCTGATCCGCGGCGGCATTGCGCGTCTGACGCCGCAGGATCGGTCGGCGTACTTCACGCTGCTCGCGAAATACATGGGCCGCGTGGCGCGCAGCAATTGCCAGGGCATGGCGAGCGTGCAGGACATTGCCGGGAGTATTTCGATCGGCAGCATGAGCGATGCCGACACGGCCGAGTATTTCACGTTGCTTTATCGCGTGGTGATCCGTTCCGTACTCGCCGCGCCGGTCACGCTGCTCACGCCCGTGGCGTACGAGCGGGCGCTGCAGCATCTTGACGATGCGGTCAACGCCGCCCTCGCTGGCGATCCGCAATCCGTGGCGCGGCTCGAGCGCGTCACGAACGGCGGGCCTGGCGCCACGATGGCCGACATCTGCTGGGCGAGCGCGGTGCTCATGCGCTCGACGGCGGCGATGAGCGGACCCGATCGCGACGCGCTACTGCTGTACATGCTGGGCGAAGACGCACCGGCGCGACCGTCTGCCCCCGAACCCGCGCACGCGCCTTGACACGCCGCGCCGCTGCGTCGGTGTTGCGCCGGTGTGACGTGTCACGGCGAAGCCTTCGACCAGCCCGGGCCCGGATCGAAGGACGTCATCGCTTCGGCTTTCGTCGCGCCGTCCGGGCCGAGGTCGCGCTCGTAGACCTGGCCGTCGTGGCTCACCATGAATGTCTTGATACCGGTGTCGCCGTACCGGACCGGCCACGCGACGACGCCAAAACCGCCGAACAGCTTGTTGTTGACCATGTAGTTATACGCGCCGCCCGGCGCGTGCGGACCCTGCGAGGTCAGCAGCTTGTAGTGGTAGCCGTAGTAACCGGCGTTTTCGGCGTTGCGTGCGCCGGCCTTGAGGAATGCGACGCCTAGCGGGCTCGGCGTGGCGTCGGGGCCGGTCGGCCAGTAGAGGCCGTCCTGCTTGCCCGGCGAACTCGCGAGCTTGCTGGCGTAGACCAGCATGTCGCTGCCGTCGTGATAGGTCTGCGCATATTCGCGTTGCGCGTCGTAGACCGCGAGCATCGTCTGCATCACGGCAAGCTCGTTGCGGCCAATGCGGCGCACGCGCATTTCCTCGACCCCGGCGTGCGTGTCGAAGTGCCATCCCTGGGCGGTCTTGACGAGCGGGACCGGAAAGGTCCAGCCGTCGTCGCCAACGGCGATCATCGCATGATTTGCATCGGTATCCTGAATGCTGTGCGAAGTCTGCCATTCACTCAGGAATTTGTCGCGGATCTCCGCACCGACCGGCGGGATGAGCTGGCGGAAATCGGCGCCAAAGAGCGTGCGCAGTTCCGCCTCGTTGTTACCGGCCACGGCGTCGCCGAACGCGGCCATCGCCGCGTCGGGCGTAGCGAAGGTGTTTTGCCCGGCAGCCGCGCAAGGCCGCGGCGCGAACGCGAGGAGTGCGATGGCGATCGCCGCTGCGAGCGCTGCCGATGCAGCCGGACGGAGAAACTCATGTCTGTTCATGGCCGTTCTCCCTAGCGTCTGCCGCCGCCACGACCGCCGCCACCGCCGCGCATACCGCCGCCGCCGCTCGGACGATTGAACCCTGAGGACTGCGTGCTGGAGCGCCCGCGGCTCGCGTCGCGCTGGGTGGCGCCGCCGCTGCCTACACCCTGGAAGGCGCCATCGCGGCCGCCTCCGCCACCGTAGCTCCCGCCACCGCCTCCGCCATACCCGCCGCCTGCCCCGGCGCTCGCGCGATTGCTCACGCCGGCATTGTTGCCCACGCTGCCGCGATTACCTGTGGCGCCGTTATTGCCGATGTTCCCACGATTGCCCCCGGCGCCGTTATCGCCGAGATTGCCGCGATTGCCGCCAGCACCATTGTTGCCGATGTTCCCGCGATTTCCACCTGCCCCATTGTCGGCGATGTTCGCGCGATTGCCGACACTTGCGTTATTGCCCGCGCCGCCGCGATTGCCGAGATTGCCCTGATTCCCGCGGTTTCCATTGCCCAAGCCCTGGCCGCCTGCACCGCCGCCGCGGTTGCCGGCGCGGTCGGCCACGCTGGCGCCGTTCTGGCCATTGCGGCCGCGATAGTCGCGGCGGCCGTCGGCGCCCCCTACGTTGTTGCCGAATTTCTCGCGCGTGGCATTGTCACGGTAGGCAACGCCCTGGCGGTGGCTCGAATCGTGCTGCCACTTGCCTCCCTGGACCTTCGTGCTGTCAAAGTTGCGATTGACGTTTCGCGCCTTGTCCACGTTGATGTTGACGTCGCCGCCGCCCCAGTTGCAGTTGCCGAAGATCGCGCCCGCGGCGGCGAGCCCGACGCCCCACGCGAAGCCCGTCATCAGCGCGCCGCCGGGATAGTAAGCGGGATACGGCGGCCAGGCGTACGGCGGGTAAGCCGGGTAGCTCCATGCGCCGTACACGACCGTGGGGTTGTACGCGGGCACGTAGATCACCTCGGGGTTGGCAGGCTCGATCTTCACGATGGTCTGGCTGGTCTGGCCGCCTTGCGCGGGCGGCTGTTCGACCACGACCTTCTGCTGCTCGTTGCTCTTCAGGTTGCCCGAGTCCTGTGCGCGCGCACGCAGGCGCTGCACCGCGGCGAGCACGTCCTTTTCCTGGGCGAGGAATGCGTCACCGAGCTTCTGGGTCCAGTCGAGCTTGTCGTTCATCGGCTCGAGCGCCTGCGGGAACGCGACGAGCGACTTCACGCTCGTGTCCCACGGCTGGTCCTGCACCGCCTTTACGGCTTCGTCGCCCTTCAGCTTCGGGTGTTCCTTGACCCAGCGGGCCGCGTGCACGATTTCGAGCGGGTAAGTCGATGCCATCAGGACCTGCGCCAGCACCGAATCGGGATAGAGCGCAATGGGCGCGACGAGCGCCTCAAGCTCCTCGGGTTTGTACGGGGCGGGCTGCGGCGCGTCTTGCGCGCGCACCGCCTGAGCGCCTGCCAGGAGCAACGCGAGCACGAGGAGGCAGACCGTGTACGTGCGTTGTTTGATCCATGAGGTCATGGCCGATCCTTCCATTCGTTTGCTCAACCGCGCTGCGGGACGGATAGCGACAACGTGACGGGGCGAGCGCGTGCGCGCGCATTCTTTTTCGAGTGTGGCGAGGCGGAGCGCCCCACGGGTATAGTCCGGTAAGCCGCTCTGTGCTGGCAATCGGACCAGAGTCCTATTGACACCGGAATGGCGCCGCAATGATGCTATTCACTCGTCGAGGCTGGCAGCGCCGATACCTGGAGATCCAGAATGAAAATGCGATTTGCTGCGCCGTGTGCGATGGCGCTCCTGCTTTGTGCGCCCGTTTTCATGTCTGAAGTATTTGCGCAAGCGGGAACGATGGGTACGAAGCAGATGCGGGACGTGCAGCGCAAAGCGGAGCATAAGGCCCGCTCGAACCAGTCCCAGCAACATAGCCAGAAAAATGCGACGCAGCATCATGCGGCGAGTGCAGCCGCGCCCGCTTCGGCGCCTTGATCGCCAACGGCACCGAACGAGCCGTCACGCACTGACAGTGTGACGGATCCTGCACGGCTCATCTAGCGCGTTTCCGGATCGAAATAATGGCTGCGGTTATTTCATAAAAAACATAATAGATAATTCGCGTGGCATAACGCTTTATCTCTATTCAAATTGAATAGAGATGATTGCGCGTTCCATTATCGAAATCAAAGAAGACGTTCGCAAATATTTTCGGCAAATAGTCAGTGTATATAGGCCGATGCAAGCGCATTCAAGGCCAGGAGCGCTTGAATGGCGATGTTGTGGAAAAAATTATCGAAAACAATTGCGCGCAAAACCAATCATCGGCAATTTCTTTCATATAATAAACGCGCGGTGAAAGTGTACAGCGACGCGGTTCCGCAATCATGATCCCATCTATTCTTTTCTTCAATGACTGACTCATTCTCCGCAACTGCCGGAGCGTTATTCGAAAATCAAGAGTAGGCGGCAGTCAGTATTGGGGCGCAACCTGCCCCACAAACGGCCGGAATTCTGGTGCTCGTCAATCCGCCCCGCTCAGGCGCTGAAGCGTTTGAAACGTTTCGCAGGCCGGAGCAGGGCAGCGTAGTCGGAGGACACCGTGATCAGGGCAGACATGGGGAACGAAAAACTAAAACTGAACAGGTCGAGAGCCGAGCACGCAGCGGCTAGCCTGCTGGCGTGGCTCGACAGGATCAAGCCACACAGTCTCCCGAACGGGCGGGCATTGGCCGCGCGCAACACCGGCCACGTATCGGCGCAGGCCACGCAAGCCATCGCGCAAAGCCTGCACAGCGTCCTCGAAGTCGTCCCCGCGGCGGCGCTGGTGATCGACGAGGCGGGCAGCGTCGCAGGGGCCAATGGCATTGCCACACACGTGCTCGGCTACGCCGTGGGCGAATTGATCGGCATGCGCATCGAAAACGTGCTCGTCGCCTGGCGAAGAGACGCGCGCCCCGTATCGTTCGCCGCGTTGAAGACCGAGCAAGGGCTGCCGCATAGCGTGACGCGCGTGGCCATCGCGCGCGCGAAGAACGGTGTCGATATCGACGTGCATGTGAGTGCTTCGGCGTCGCTCGCCGCCGGTCCCACGGCGCGCATGGTGGTCGTCATCGAACCGGAAAGTCACGACACGACGCTCGCGGAGTCCAGCAACGAACCACGCCGGCTGCGTCGGGAGCGGGCATCCGAAGTGGGCGACATGGCCGCCGCGCTCGCACACGAAGTCGACCAGCCGCTCACGGCCATTCTCAGCAACGCGCAGGCGGCGCAGCGGTTTCTCGCCCAGAGCCCGCCGGCCATGAGCGACCTGCGGGAACTGCTTGGCGAGGTCGTGTCCGATAGCACGCGTGCGCACGCGATCATCCGCAAGATGCGCCAGGCCGCGCGCTGCGAGCCGCCCGAGCTATGCCCGGTCGATGTCGGCAGCCTCGTGCGCGACGTGGCTCGCCTGCTGCGCCGCGAGACGGAAACCTGTGGCGCGGCAGTGGGCGCGAGCATCGAAGACGGCCTGCCGCAAGTGCGCGGCGATGCGGTTCAACTGCAGCAGGTGCTCGTCAATCTGCTGTTGAATGCGCTCGATGCGGTGCACGACTGCCGCGCGGAAGATCGCAGGGTGTGCATCGTCGTCACGGCGAGCGAGGATCGCGGCAAGGTGCGCCTCGCCATCCGCGATCACGGGCCGGGTGTCGATGCCGACCGGCTCGTCACGCTGTTCAAGCCGTTCATGACGTCCAAGCCGCAGGGGCTGGGCCTTGGCCTCTCCATCAGCCGCACCATCGTCATGGCGCACGGCGGCCAGCTATGGGCCGAGCGCAACGCCGATAGCGGCCTGACGTTCCATATCGAACTTCCCGCGGAGGGCGCGTGCGTGCAGACGACTACGCGTTTTTCACCATGAACTCGCCAGCTTCCATCGTGTTCGTCGTGGACGACGACGAGCACGTGCGCAACGCACTCTGCCGCTTGCTGCGATCCGGCGGCTACACGGTCGAGGCCTACGGCAGCGCCAGCGCCTTCCTGCACGGCGCGGATCTGACGAGCGCGCCGGCCTGCCTGCTGCTCGATCTCCAGTTGCCCGACCTGAGCGGCATTGAGTTGCAGCAGCGGCTCGAGGGCAGGGTGCCGATCGTCTTCGTTTCGGGGCACGGCGACATGAATACGGCGGTGCGGGCGATGAAGGCGGGCGCATCGGATTTCCTGACGAAGCCGATCGACGCGCAGGTGCTGTTCGAAGCTACGTCGCGCGCGCTCGAACGCGCGTGCCAGCTATACGAACAACGCGAGCAGCACGCGGAGATCCAGCGCCGGATGGAAAAGCTCACACCGCGCGAGCGCGAGGTCATGGCGCTCGTGGTGACGGGCCGGCCGAACAAGCTCGTGGCCGACGAGCTGGGCGCGGCGGAGAAAACCATCAAGATTCACCGGGCGCGCGTCATGGAGAAGATGAAAGCGAACTCGCTTGCCGATCTGGTGCGGCTCATGACCACGTTCGATGCCGACGTGCCGGAGCTGCATCCGCTTCCGCACACGGGCTGAGGGACCAGGGGAATAAGGGACCAACGGGCAGGACACGCCCGCCGTCGTCCCGTCACTTCAAATGGCTATTGCGCCAGTCGCGCGGCGTCATGCCGAAGCGCGCGCTGAACCAGTTCGTGAACGAGCCCTGCTGGGCGTAGCCGAGCAGGTCGGACACACGTCCGATGGGATAGCGCGAGTTGCTCATGTAGCGCACGGCAAGTTCGCCCCGCACTTCCTCCACGAGCCGCGTGAAGCTCGTATTGGCGACGCCGAGCTGGCGCTGCATGGTGCGCACGCTCAGCCGCAGATGCGCCGCCACTCCTTCGACGCTGGCCTGCTCGAGCGGCAGCAGCAGGTAGATCGCCTTGCGCACCTCGAGCGCCGTGGAATCGACGCCCGTCGCGTTGAGCGATTCGGCGAGGCTCTCCGCATAGCGCACCAGTTCCGGGTCGGCGGCGGGGTTCGGGTAGTCGAGATCGGCGGCCGTGCACACAAAGCCGTTGAAGTCGCTGCCGAATTCCAGCGGACAGCCGAAAAAACGCCGGTGAAACGTGAGGCTGGGCGGCGCCCGGTGGACGAAGTGCACCGCGCGCGGTTTCCAGTGGTCGCCCAGCAGCGCGCTGGAGTGGCGCGCGAGCACGCCTACGGCAAGCTCGATGGCCTGGTAAGTCGGGGTGCCCGGATCGACGACCAGTTCCTCGCGGATCGTGACGGTTGCGCCCGTGTCTTCGACGTACACCGCGAGCGCTTCGTTGAGCAGATGCCGATATTCGGCCGTGGCGAGCAGCACCTCGCGCAGCGTGCGCTTGTGCGCGAGCAGGATGTTGACCACGCCCGTGCCGAACTTGTGGCGCGTCTCGGCCATTTGCAGCGCGAAGGTCGGGCACGCGGCCTTTTCCGCCGAACGCTCCAGCAGCCGGCACGCGGCGGCGGCGGGAATGCGGTGGTCGGGGGTCGCGAGCGCCGCGGCGTCCACGCCTGCCTCATGCGCAAGCTCGACCGGGTTCAATCCCACGCGCTTTGCCACGTCGAAATAGCCGCTCAGCGAGACCGAGCTCAGTGTTGTTTCCATTGTCGTGTCTCCTCCTTGCTGCAGCCTCGTTGCAGCGGCCTCATTGCGCCTCATCAGCCCGTAAAACATGGGCTTGCGCTTATCTCGGTGTTAACGCCTGGTGGCGCGAAAAGCTAAAACGATGGCGCGCGATCAGAAAAGTGTAACGCAGGATTGCCGTATCGTGCATCTCAACGGATCAGCCAGGTTCCGAGCGGTATTTCAGGCTCCCGGCCACGTTGCCAAACGTTGAAATACCGTCCCCCATATTGGAGAACACGATGCAATTCCTCGACGATTCGCTGCACCCCGAGAACCAGGACAAGGTTGTGATCACCACCGCGCCGTATGGCCCGGAATGGATGCCCGAAGACTTCCCGGAAGACATTCCGGTGACGATGGAAGAACAGATCCAGAAGGCCGTGGACTGCTACAACGCGGGCGCAACGGTGCTGCACCTGCATGTGCGCGAACTCGACGGCAAGGGCTCCAAGCGCCTCTCGAAGTTCAACGAGCTGATCGCGGGCGTGCGCGCCGCGGTGCCGGACATGATCATCCAGGTGGGCGGCTCGATCTCGTTCGCGCCGGAAGACGACGGCCAGGCCGCCAAATGGCTTTCGGACGACACGCGCCACATGCTCGCCGACCTCGAACCGAAGCCGGACCAGGTGACCGTGGCGATCAACACCACGCAGATGAACATCATGGAGCTGCTTTATCCGGAATACCTGGCAGGCACGTCGCTGTCGCATCCGGCGCTCATGGCCGCGTACAGCGAAATGACGGTGCCGGCCGGCCCGGCATGGGTGGAGGAGCATCTGCGCCGCCTGCAGGCTTCGGGCATCCAGCCGCACTTCCAGCTCACGGGCATCCACGCGCTCGAAACGCTCGACCGCCTCGTGCGCAAGGGCGCGTACAAGGGTCCGCTGAACCTCACGTGGATCGGCATTGGCGGCGGCTTCGACGGCCCGAACCCGTTCAACTTCTTCAACTTCGTGCACCGTGCGCCCGATGGCTGCACGATCACGGCGGAATCGCTGCTCAAGAACGTGCTGCCGTTCAACATGATGGCGATGTCCATGGGCCTGCACCCGCGCTGCGGCATTGAAGACACGATCATCGACCAGCACGGCAAGCGCTTCACGTCCGTGCAGCAGATCGAGCAGTGCGTGCGCGTGGCGCGCGAACTGGGCCGCGAAATTGCCACGGGCAAGGAAGCGCGCGAGATCTACAAGATTGGCGTGCAGTACGAGACGATCGACGAAACGCTCGCGGCCAACGGCATGGCGCCGAACCGCGTGGCCGGCGTGAAGAACATGCCGCTGCGCGCGGCGTAACCGCAGTGGGGCCTGGCGCCGCGGGCGCGGGCCTCGAAACGGGTATTTGGCGCTTGCCTTGTGGCCGCCGGCAGACCCGAGAGAACAACGGAACCCGACGAAGAGCGGGCTACCACGGAGACAACCCATGCTCACGCATGCCGAGCCCACCGCGGGCGAATTGACGACGACCAAAACGAGCGTGCCCGCCTACGCGTGGGTGGTGTTCGCCTTGACGGTCGGGCTGCTGCTTTCGGACTACATGTCGCGCCAGGTCCTGAATGCCGTGTTCCCGCTGCTCAAGACCACATGGAATCTTTCGGACACGCAGCTCGGGTCCCTGAGCAGCGTGGTCGCGCTGATGGTGGGCGTGCTCACGTTTCCGCTTTCGGTGCTCGCCGACCGCTGGGGCCGCGTGAAGAGCATCGTCCTGATGGCGGCGCTGTGGAGCATCGCCACGCTTGGCTGCGCGCTCTCGACGAACTACGGCGAAATGCTGCTTGCACGGGCCTTCGTCGGCATCGGCGAAGCGGCTTATGGCAGCGTGGGGATTGCGGTTGTCCTGAGTATTTTTCCGGTGCGGCTGCGCTCCACGATTACGGGCGCGTTCATGGCGGGCGGCGCGTTCGGTTCGGTGCTGGGCATGGCGCTGGGCGGTGCGGTTGCGGCGCAGCTTGGCTGGCGCGCGGCGTTTGGCGCGATGGCGGCCATGGGGGTCGTGCTGGTCGTGATCTATCGCATCGTCGTCACGGAAAAGCGCATTGCCACGCTGCAGCCGGCATGCGCGAGCCGTGAAGCAAATGGCCTCGGGATGCGCCTGAGCCTGCGCACGTTGCTCAAGGGCCTGTTTTCCACGCGCTCCGTGGTGTGTGCGTATGTGGGCAGCGGCGTGCATCTGCTCGTGCCTGCGGCCGTGTGGAGCTGGCTGCCGAGCTTTTTGAACCGCTACTACGGCATGGCCACCGGCAAAGCAGCAGGGACTGCCGCACTGTTCGTGCTGGTGACGGGTGTTGGCATGGTGGTGTGCGGCAACCTCGCGGACCGCTTCAGCAAGGATAACGGCGCGCGGAAATGGAGCATCGCCATCGCGTACTGCCTGATCTGTTTCGCTTTGCTCACGGTCGGCTTGCGCATGCCCACGGGCCCGGCGCAACTGGTTCTGATCGGCGCGGCCATGTTCTTCTGCGCAGGTGCGGCGGGCCCCTCGGGCGCGATGGTGGCGAACCTCACGCCGCCCTCGATCCACGCCTCGGCGTTCGCTACGCTCACGCTGGCGAACAACCTGCTCGGTCTTGCGCCCGCCGCGGTGCTCACGGGCATCGCCGCCGACCATATCGGCCTGCTTGGCGCGCTGCAGCTCGTACCGTTCGCGCCGCTCGTGGCAGCAGCTGTTTTCCTGATCGGCAAGCGCAACTACGCCGTCGATCTGGATCGTGTGAACGCACTGCGCGAAGAAGCCGGTGGCCGCGCACAACGATGAATTTGAACAGGCAATTTGAGTCAGCTTGACTGAATCTCAGTCAATGCGTTTGAGTAAAGGATAGGAGATTGAACATGGCGAAAGCAGTGCGCTTCCACGAAACCGGCGGTCCCGAAGTCTTGCGCTACGAGAGCGTCGAAGTGGGCGACCCCGGCCCCGGACAGGTCCGCCTGCGCCATGAGGCCGTCGGCCTGAATTTCGCGGATACCTACTTCCGCTCCGGCCTGTACCCCGTTCCGCTGCCTGCTGGCATGGGCGTGGAAGCCGCAGGCGTGGTCGAGGCCGTGGGTCCCGAAGTGAGCAACGTCGCGGTGGGCGACCGCGTGACCTACACCGGCTTCATCAACACGCTCGGCGCGTACAGCACCGAACGCCTGATTCCGGCGGCCCCGCTCATCAAGCTGCCCGACGCGATTACGTGCGAAACGGCGGCCGGCATGACCATGCGAGGCCTCACGTCGTCGTACCTCATGCGCCGCATTCACGACTTTAAGGCCGGCGACACGATACTGCTGCACGCAGCGGCAGGCGGTGTCGGTCTGATCGTCTCGCAGTGGGCGAAGCTGCTGGGCCTCACGGTGATCGGCACGGTGTCGAACGAGGCGAAGGGCGAAGTGGCGCGCGCGCATGGCTGCGACCACATCATTTACTACGGCCGCGAAGATGTCGCGAAGCGCGTGCGCGAACTGACGAACGGCGTGGGCGTGAACGTGGTGTTCGACAGCGTGGGCAAGGATACCTTCGAGGCGTCGCTCGACTCGCTCAAGCGCCGCGGCCTGATGGTTTGTGTCGGCACGGCTTCCGGTCCGATTCCGCCGTTCAATCCGCAGATCCTCGCGATGAAGGGCTCGCTCTATCTCACGCGCCCGGCGCTCGCGGACTATATCGCCGATCCCGCGGAGAAGAACGAGCTTGCCGGCGAGCTTTTCGGGCATGTCGCCGCAGGCCGCATCAAGATCGAACTGAACCAGCGTTACGCGCTGGAAGACGCGGTGCAGGCGCATCGCGACCTCGAAGCACGCAAGACGACGGGGTCGTCGGTCTTCGTCATCTGAGGAGCAGAGCATGAAAGTCGAACAACTGACTTATGCCATCGGCGCGGAACTGACCGGCGTGAATCTCGCCGATGCCGTTCACGACGACGGGCTCTTTGCCGAGATTCGCGCGGCGCTGCTCAAGCACCGCGTCCTGTTCCTGCGCGATCAGAACATCACGCGCACCGAACACGTGCAGTTTGCGCGCCGCTTCGGCGAGCTGGAGGACCATCCGGTTGCGGGCAGCGACCCTGACCATCCGGGCCTCGTGCGCATCTACAAGAATCCGGAACAGCCCAACGACCGTTACGAAAACGCGTGGCACGCGGACGCCACGTGGCGCGAGGCGCCGCAGTTCGGCGCGGTGCTGCGCTGTGTGGAATGCCCGCCCGTGGGCGGCGACACGATGTGGGCGAACATGGTGCTCGCCTACGAGAAGCTGCCGGAACACGTGAAGGCGCAGATCGCCGGACTGTATGCGCGCCACAGCATCGAGGCGAGCTTCGGCGCAGCCATGCCGATCGAGAAGCGCCATGCCTTGAAGGCGCAGTTTCCCGATGCGGAACACCCGGTGGTGCGCACGCATCCGGAGACCGGCGAGAAGGTGCTGTTCGTAAGCGCATTCGCGACGCACTTCACGAACTATCACACGCCCGAGCGCGTGCGCTTCGGGCAGGACGCCAATCCGGGCGCGGGCGACCTGCTGCGCTATCTCGTGAGCCAGGCCTATATTCCGGAGTACCAGGTGCGCTGGCGCTGGAAGCCGAACAGCATCGCGATCTGGGACAACCGCAGCACCCAGCACTACGCGGTGATGGACTACCCGCCGTGCCACCGCAAGATGGAACGCGCCGGCATTATCGGCGACAAGCCGTACTGAAGCGCGCTGGAGACCAAAAGAAATGACGCTGAAGACCACACCGACCATCCTGATGGTCCCGGGGTTGCGCGACCACGTGGCGGAGCACTGGCAAACGCTGCTGCAGCAAAAGCTGCCCAACGCGGCTTCGGTGCCGCCGCTCGAGCACGACAAGCTCAGCTGCGCAGCGCGCGTGGCCGCGCTCGACGCGGCGCTCGCGACGATCGACGGTCCCGTCATTCTCGTGGCGCATAGCGCGGGCGTGATGATCACGGTGCATTGGGCGCAGCAGCACAGCCGCAAGATTCACGGCGCGCTGCTCGCCGCGCCTGCCGACCTCGAAACGCCGCTGCCGCCGGGCTACCCGTCGTTCGATGCATTGGCCGGGAACGGCTGGAATCCGATTCCGCGCAAGCCGCTGCCGTTCCCGAGCATCGTGGGCGCAAGCCGCAACGATCCGCTCGCGCGCTTCGAGCGCGTGGAGGCCATGGCGAAGGAGTGGGGCAGCAGCCTCGTCGACCTGGGCGAAGTCGGCCATCTGAATCCCGCAGCGGGTTTTGGCGAATGGCCGATGGCGGAGATGCTGATTCATGAACTTGTCTGATCAAAAGTGGGCGTCGCAGGCGAGTCGCGACGCGGGCGAACCGCCCGTGCTGACGATCGAAGCGTTCTTCGACTTCATCTGCCCGTGGTGCCTGATCGGCAAGCGCAATCTGGACGAAGCCCTCGCGCGTTTCGCGAGTTCGCGGCCCGATGTGCGCGTGCGTGTCCAGTGGCGCTCGCATCAACTGCTGCCGTGGACGCCGCTCGAAGGTCTGCCGTATCAGGCGTTCTATCGCGATCGCCTGGGCAGCGCCGAAGCGGTCGCCGCACGGCGTGCGCAGGTGCAGCGCGCGGGGCGCGACGCGGGTGTCGAGTTCGCGTTCGAGCGCATCGAGGTGCTGCCGAACACCGGCGCCGCGCACGACCTCGTCACGTTTGCCGCTAGCCGCGGCACGCGCGAACAGAGCGCGGCGCTGATCGACCGCGTGCTCAAGGCCTACTTCATGGAAGGCCAGAACATCGGCGATTATGCGGTGCTCGAGCGCCTGGGGCTCGAATGCGGCCTCGACCGCGAGAGCCTGGCGGCGCACGTTGCCGCGTCGAAGCGCCTTGCGGACCCGACCGGTCAGCGCGCGCCCTACGCCGACCCGCAGGTGAACGGCGTGCCGTATTTCGTGTTCAACACGGGTTATTCGCTCTCGGGCGTGTATTCGCCGGTGGCGATGGCCGGCACGATGGCGCTGGCGATCGAACACTGAGGCGGACTGAAGGAAGTCGAGGGGAACAGGAATGACACGTGAAGTACCGGTCGGCATGGCCGACGACCTGGCGCCGGGCCAGCGCAAGCTGGTTTTCGTCGAAGGCCGCAGCATCGTTCTGTTCAATATCGAAGGACAGATGCACGCGATCGACAATTCGTGCCCCCACAACGGCGCCTCGCTCGCGAGCGGCCCGCTCGAAGGATGCATGGTGCGCTGTCCGGCGCATGGACTGCGCTTCGACGTGCGTAGCGGCTGTATGCCGGGCGCGGGCGGACTGAAGCTCACGACATTTCCTGTGCGAGCCGTGAAAGGGAAGCTGCTGGTGAGTGTGATGGAAACACCGGCTTCCAGCCAGGCATAGCCGCGCGGCATCGCATTCAAGAGCTGCACACGTATAAAAGTCAATTAGGATAGCAAACCATGCAAGGTCTGATGATGGAGCAGCCGCTCCTGGTTGCTTCGCTGCTCAAGCACGCAGAACGCCATCACGGCGCGCGGGAAATCGTCTCGCGCCGCGTGGAAGGCGACATTCACCGCTACCGCTATCAGGATCTCGCGCAACGCGCGCGCCGCATGGCGAATGCGTTGTCGAGCCTCGTCATTGCGCCGGGCGAACGCGTGGCGACGCTGGCATGGAATGGCTACCGGCACATGGAGCTGTACTTCGCGGTATCGGGTTCGGGCGCCGTGCTCCATACGCTGAATCCGCGCCTGCATGCCGACCAGCTCGTGTACATCATCGAGCATGCGCAGGACCGCGTGATCTTCTTCGATCTCACGTTCCTGCCGCTCATCGAAAGCGTCGCGTCACGCGTGACGACCCCGAAGTTCTTCATTGCCATGACCGGTCGCGCACATATGCCGCGCAACCATCGCCTTGGATCGAGACTCCTCTGCTACGAGGACCTGATCGACAATCACAAGGACGATTTCGAATGGCCGTTGCTCGATGAAAACAGCGCCTCGTCGCTCTGCTATACGTCGGGCACGACCGGCAATCCGAAAGGCGTGCTCTATAGCCACCGCTCGACGCTGCTGCACACCTACGCGGCGGCGCTGCCCGACGCGCTGAACTGCTCGGCGCGCGACGCGATCCTGCCGGTGGTGCCGATGTTCCATGTGAATGCGTGGGGCCTGCCGTACATCGCCTGCATGACAGGCGCGAAGCTCGTGTTTCCGGGCCCGGCTCTCGATGGCAAGTCGCTGTACCAACTGATCGAGGAAGAGCAGGTCACCGTGTCGGCTGGCGTTCCGACTGTCTGGCAAGGGCTGCTTTCGCACGTCGAGTCGGTAGCGGGTTCGTTCTCCTCCATGCGCCGCACGGTTATCGGCGGCGCGCCGTGCCCGACCGCGATGACCCAGGCGTTCCAGGAGCGCTATCACGTCGACGTGCTGCACGCGTGGGGCATGACGGAGCTGAGCCCGGTTGGCACGGTTTGCAGCTTCAAGGCGCACCAGACCGGGCTGGCCGAAGACGAGCGCTATGCGCTGCAGGCGAAACAGGGGCGCGCGGTGTTCGGCATCGACATGAAGATCGTCGACGCCGCGGGCGAGGAACTGCCCTGGGACGGCAGCGCAGCGGGCGACCTGCAGGTGCGCGGCCACTGGGTCGCGAGCGACTACTTTGGCGGCGACTACGACTCGCCGCTGCAGGACGGCTGGTTCCCGACCGGCGACGTGGCGAAGATCGATGCCGACGGTTTCATGCAGATCGTGGATCGCAGCAAGGACGTCATCAAGTCGGGCGGCGAGTGGATCAGTTCCGCCGACATTGAAAATGTCGCGAGCCTGCACCCCGAAGTCGCGACGGCGGTGTGCATTGCGGCGCGCCACCTGAAGTGGGACGAGCGGCCGCTCTTGCTGATCGTGAAGAAGCCGGGCAGCGCGCTCGAAGCGGACGATCTGCTCACGTTCTTCGACGGCCGCGTGGCGAAATGGTGGAAGCCCGATGCCGTGCTGTTCGTCGACGCCGTGCCGATCGGCGCGACGGGCAAGGTGCTCAAGAACCAGTTGCGCGATCAATACGGCGGCCACTACTTGCAAGCCGGTTAGGCCCCTGGTCACAGAGTTTCATTCAGGCAATACCCTTCAGGTAATCCCCATCAGGCAACAACAATAGGCGCCGGGACCACCCGGCAACCACACACACGGAGAGAGGCAATGAAATTGAAGTTCGGCAGCGTGGCAGCGCTGGTCCTGTTCGCCAGCGCAGCGCATGCGCAATCGTCGGTCACGCTTTATGGCGTCGTGGACTCCGGTCTGCTCTACCAGAGCACGTCGGCGCAGCATGCCTTCGCGCCCAAGACAGTGGGCGGCAAACTATTCAACGGCAACGCGGGCTCTATTTTTGCGCTCAAGGACGGTGGCATCTACTCGAGCATCTTCGGTATGAAGGGCACGGAAGACCTTGGCGGCGGATACGCGGCGAACTTCAAGCTCCAGGGATCGTTCAACAGCTCCACGGGGCAGACGGGACTGAACAGTTCAGCAACTGCGTCTGCGATGTTCAACCAGGTCACCACCGTTGGCGTGTCGGGCCCGTTCGGCAAGATCGACTTCGGCCGCCAGTTTGCGCCGATGGCCTACGCGATGGCCGAAACGGACGTGCGCAATGCGCAGTACTTCGGCAGCACGCTGACTGCGTGGCTGACCATGAACACGATGTCGGGCTGGGCGGGGAACAACACGAACGCGCAGATTGGCGCGCTCTATGACGACAATGCGATCGTCTACAATTCGCCGTCGTTTTACGGTCTTTCTACTGCACTTGAGTACGCGCCCGGCGGCGTGGCAGGGCAGCTCCAGGGCGGTACGCGCGAGTCGGCCATCCTCAAGTATTCGGGCTTTGGCCTGAACGCTGATGCCGTCTACTACAACGGTCACGATGCGAACCCGTACGGGTACACGAACCCGCCGACTGCCACTCCGGCAACCGGCCTGAACAACAACCGCTTCGTCTATTTTGGCGCGAAATACACGTGGCACGGTTTCTCGGTCTCTGGCTCGTTCGCCAACGGCCGCAATCCGGCCAACACGAATGGCGTACCGAAGTCGCTGACTGTGTCCGGTGATTTCGACATGTGGACGGGCGGTCTTGGCTATCGCTTCTCGCCAGCGTTCGACGTCACCTCCGGCGTGTACTACCTGAAGGACAACCGGAACAACGCAAACCAGTCGACCGCCTACGTCATCGGCGCCGACTACAGCCTCACGAGGCGCACGCAGGTTTATGCCCAGGCCGGTTATGTGTCCAACCGCGGCCAGATGAACCAGGAGCTCATCTACGGGACGCCTGTAGCCCCGGGTCGCAACACCACGGCCGTCAACTTCGGCCTGCGCCATACCTTCTAAGTCGCATCCGGTCGGATAACAACATTTCACGGAGCAGCAGTAACCACTGGAGTATGGAATGAACACACTTACCAAGACCCTCAGTCTTGCACTCGTCACGCTGCTCGCCACGGCGTCCCTGAACGCGTCGGCCCAAGCCGAGGTCAGCGCGCCGAGCGCTACGGCTTCGGCGGCGAACAGCACCGCGGCACCCGCGACTCCCAGCAACACCAAGCTGCGGCGCGCGGTGTACGCGGCGCTCGCGAAGCACAAGGAAATTCACGGTGGCAGTATCGGCGTCACCGCCAGGAATGGGGCGATTACGCTCAATGGCACGGTCACGGATGCGGCGCAGGTCGACAGAACCGCCGAGATCGCCAAGGGCGTTCCTGGCGTGACCTCGGTGACGAACAAGCTGACGGTTCAGAAACCTTTAGGCGGCATGTAAGCCGCCACAAGAGGCGCGGAGTGCGACGAGGCCGGGAGTCCCCCTGGTCGCGCCGCGCTTCGCCCAGCAGCATAGAGGTGGAATCCAGTCGGCCTCTTGCTGTTACTCCGGACTGCTAATAACAATCCGGAGCGTCGATCAGGCTCGTGTGCAGGCGCGAGTCTGGAGGCGTGAGTTCGACGTTAGAGTCGGAGCGTTTTGTCGCCGTTTCGCGGGTGCGGAACGGCGATTTTTTTATGCAGCCACCGCCCGCACCACCATCACCACGCCCGCCGCAATCGCAGCCGCGCCAATCCCGCGTGCGACTCTTGCGCCACCCGGCATCCACCTCTCCGCCGCAATCGCCGCCGCGACCAACGCCATCGCAGGCCGATCCATCACGCCCGCCGCAATCAGCGCCGCCATCAGATTTCCGCAGCAGTACAGGCAATGCTGGCCGAGCCTCAAGCCGTGTCGCAGCGCAGCCTGCACATCGAGCCGCGCATGCCAGCACGACGGCAAATTCCCGCAGCAAGCAAGCCATCGCGCTTTCCACGCGGAGAACTGCAACACGCCCGCAATCACGACGACAACACCTGCCACGGCTGGCGCGGTATGCGCCAATGCAGGCGCCTCCACCGCCAGCGCGGTCAGTTGCGTCCCCGCCGCGAACACGAGCACCCCAACCACGAGCCACACGAAGAAATACCCCGCCCCGGCCATTACGGTCATCCCACCCGCACGCGCCGCGCGTGCCTCGCCCACCGCCTCGAAATACCGCCACAATGCCGGCGCGACCGCAGGCAGCATCATCGCGACCATCATCACATTCCACATGCCGGCAAACGATACGGCGGCGTCGAACCAGGTCCGACCACACATGGGTGTCCAGAGCGCGGACATCGTCCAGCCACCAGGCATTGGCGTGCCACCCATCGCCTGCATCGAAGCGCACCAGACGAACGTTGCCGCCGCGCTCGCCGCAACGACCAGCGACGCAACGCCGAAGAAGATCGTGCGCGGCGTACCGCTGTGCCGCCGTACCGTCATGCCGACGTTATCCATGATGTGCCTCAGCTTTGCGCGTACTCGTCGTGCCGGTGCCACCAGATGCCGGCCTCGTTGCGTCCCTTCGGCGCGCGGTCGAGCCACTGATACATGCCCCACACGCCATCCAGGCCGCGCGCATAGGTCGAGTACGTGTGATAGACGACGCCGTCCTCGAGCACGAATGCGCTGAGGCCCGGTCGGTCGCGCGTATAGGTTGCCGCGTCGGTGCCGCAGCTCGCCGCGAACTCGGCAACGGGCGCGGGCGGCGGATTCATGTCCATGGCGTGGCCGCTGCGCGCGTAGTTGTATTCGATGTCGCCCGCGCGCTGCTGCGCCGTGGTGAACGACACGTTGAAATCGAAGTTGAAGTCGTTGCCGCTCGACGAGGCCCACGGGAAATGCCATCCCATACGCTTGCGGTAGCCCAGCAGCTTCGCGAGCGGCGCGCGCGACACCGCCATGAGCCGCACGTCGTGGTTCGCGAGATGCACGGCGATACCGTCGAAACCATCCGCAATCGACGAACACGACGGGCAGCCCGCCGCGTAATCCGGCCCGAACATGAAGTGATAAACGAGCAACTGCGAGCGCCCCTTGAAGAGATCGGCGAGCGTGGCGCCGCCCTCTTCGGTTTCGAAGCGATACGTCTTGTCGACACGTACCCACGGCAACGCCTGGCGTTGCTGCGCCAGTGCGTCGCCGCGGCGGGTGTGTTCTTTCTCGGCGGCGAGTAGTTCGATGCGTGCCGCAAGCCAGTCTTCGCGTGTTCCTGTGGTATGGGTTGCCATTGCCTGGTCCTCCTACGGATTCACTATGGTGGCGGCGCCCTGTGCGCATCGCCGTGCCGTTCGATCGATGATTCGTTTGATCGCCGTGTTAGATTAGGTCCGGACCGAGGAGGAGGGGGAGTGACAAGTGTGGCGGGATTCCCATGACCATGGATTCGCTGATCACGGCTGCGGCGCGCGCGCTCGCGGCCGGTGATCCGCTCGGCGCGCTGAACCGGGTCGCGTTGCGCGACGACGCGCCCGCGCTCGCGCTGCGCGGCATCGCCATGGCGCAGCTCGGCGACTTCGCGCGCGCCAAAGCGCTGCTGCGCAGCGCGGCGCGCGGCTTCGGCTCGCGCGAGGCGGTGGCTCGCGCGCGCTGCGTCGTCGCCGAGGCCGAAATCGCGCTCGCCTCGCGCGATCTCGGCTGGCCGACCGATACGCTCGCTGCGGCGCGGCAAACGCTGGAAGCCCATGGCGACCGCCTCAATGCCGCGCACGCGCGCTACCTGGAAATTCGCCGTTTGCTGCTCATCGGCCGGCTCGACGAGGCCGGGGGCATGCTTGCCGAAGCCGATCCCGCGCCGCTGCCGCCCGCATTGCGCGCGGCGCACGAGCTGATCGCCGCCGGCATTGCCATGCGGCGCATTCAAACGCAGGTGGCGCGGCGCTCGCTCTCCGAGGCCGCACGCGCCGCGCGCGCGGCGGGCATCGCGGCGCTGAGCGCCGAGATCGAGAGCGCCGCGCAGCTGTTGACCTCGCCGGCTGCGCGCCTCATCGCGCGCGGTGAAGAGCGGGTGCTGCTGCTGGAAGACGTCGAGGCGCTGCTCGCCTCGAAGGCGCTTGTCGTGGACGCGTGCCGCTACGTCGCCCGCGAGGGCGCGACAGTCATCGAACTGGCAAGACGGCCCGTGCTGTTCGTGCTCGCCCGCGCGCTCGCCGAGGCATGGCCCGCCGACGTGCCGCGCGACGCGCTCATCGCCCGCGCTTTTCGCACCCGGCACGCCGACGAAACGCACCGGGCCCGCCTGCGCGTGGAAATCGGCCGCTTGCGCACGCTGATGCGCGACGTGGCCGAGATCGGCGCGACCCAGCAGGGCTTTGCGCTGGCGCCGCGCCACGCGAGCGAAGTGGTGGTGCTGGCGCGGCCTGTGGAGGAAAAGCACGCTGCCGTGCTGGCTTTTCTCGCCGATGGCGAATCGTGGTCGAGTTCGGCGCTGGCGGTCGCGCTCGGCGCGAGCCAGCGCACCGTGCAGCGCGCGCTCGATGCGCTTGCCGCGGCGGACAAGGTGCAGTCGTTCGGCTACGGCCGCGCGCGCCGCTGGACCACGCCGCCCGTCCCCGGATTCGCGACGACCTTGTTACTCCCCGCGCCGCTGCCAGGCGATTAGGATGAACGCCTGTCTCTTCATTCAAGGAAGAAATCATGAAACGTTCGACCGCCGAAATCGTCCGCGAGTACGGCCCGTTTCCCGGCATCGAGAAGGTGGGCGGGGTCTCGTACGACGGCAAGCAGGTGTGGTTCGCCGTGGGCGAGCGCATCGCGTCGCTCGATCCGCAGAGCGGCGAGACGCAGCGCTCGATCGACATCGCGGCGCATGCGGGCACGGCCTTCGACGGCCGGCATCTGTTTCAGATCGCCGAGGACCGCATCCACAAGATCGACCCTGAAACGGGCCGTGTGCTCGCCACGATTCCCGCGCCCGGAGGCGGCGGCGACTCGGGACTCGCTTGGGCGGACGGCACGCTCTGGGTCGGAGTGTATCGCGAGCGCAAGATCCATCAGGTCGATCCGCAGACCGGGGCGATTTTGCGCACGCTCGAATCGAGCCGCTTCGTCACGGGCGTGACGTGGGTGGACGGCGAGCTGTGGCACGGCACCTGGGAAGGCGACGAGAGCGACTTGCGGCGTATCGATCCGGGCACGGGCGAAGTGCTGGAACAACTCGACATGCCGCCCGGCACCGCCGTTTCGGGGCTGGAGTCCGATGGCGGCGAGCAGTTCTTCTGCGGCGGCGGCAACTGCGGGAAGATCCGCGCGGTGCGGCGGCCGAAGCGCGAGGGCTAGGCCAAACGACGACGAAGCCAGGCAGTAAGCCTGTGCTTGCGCGCGCCGGTCTGTGCGCTAACGCGCATTTCCTATGCAAAATCCGGTCGGGACAACACCCTACGGGCGCGCCGTTCTTCATAATCTATAGTCAAATTTACACTCGTAGTTTCTGGCGGTCGACGCGCATCTTTGTTTATTTTCATCGCAAGGAGGCGCGCAGCGCATTCTGTTGGCAATCCTTATCCACGCATTGCGAATTCTCTGGCGCACCTGCGTCGCTTTGATCGTCGGGAGACGCATGCCATGTGTTCCGTTCGCCGGCTTGTCCTCCTGCTGTCTGCCTCCGAGCAGATGGTCGCCATCAACCGCATCGCGAGCTTGGGCTAGGCCTTCTTTAACAGCGGTGGGGAAGACAATGGCAAATGGAAACGGAAGCGCTACGCCCCCAAATGACACTGTCGACGCCTGCGTCAAAGCGTGGCTGAAGATGCGGTGGGGGAAAATCAAGAGCCTCCCCTGGTGGCGGATTCTCGCTTGCCTGCTCTATCTGTTCTGTACTGGCGCGGCGATCGGTTACAATTTCTGGCCGCGCTTTGAGACATCCACGCGTGCAGAAAGCCCGGCAGCGGTTGCGGCTGCGACAGCGGCCATGTCAACGTCGGGCAGCGCAGCAACTCCAACGGTTCGCGCCCAGAACCCGGCGCTCACCGCGCCTGCAAGCGCTCCTGCCGTAACCTTGCAACGCGCCGGCGAAGGCGACGCCGCCCTGATGACCGAAGGGCAAATGGACGTGAGTTACCAGGGCATTTTCGTCCTGATGCTAACGTTCCTCGCATTTCTGATGCACTGGCTCAAGGGCGAAACAGACGCCAACGGCTTTTTCGCACCCGTCACGCGGTTGATGAAACTGGTCGACCCGCTGGGGGGACATCACTTTCTCTTCGCCATTCCAACGCTGACCTTTTTCGCGGCGATGATCCGCCGCCGCCACGAAGACGCAGCCGTATTCCTGATGGCCGTGCTTGCCATTTACGTGGCGGCAGAACATTTCGTCGCGCTCAAGGAGCAGCATAGAACGGCGCGTGACATCCTGACAAAAATGAGAGAGCAGGCCGGGAAGCTCGAGGAGCATACGTCGAGACTCGGCAATCTTCAGACCGAACTGGAGGCGCGCGCGAGGGAAGTGGGGAGCGTCATCGGCGTGCTGAACAAGCACGTCGAAAGCATACGGAATTCGTTAGGCAAGGATTACAGTCAAGCGAATCTATATCGGGCCTATCGCAATCGATTGCACGTAGAGGACGACGGCATCTATGCGGTATATCGTCTGCTCGATATCGACGAAGCGTGGCGCAAGGCCCCGTTGACGGATAAGTGGACTGAATATTTTGACCTTGCGAAGTCGCCTGATTCCTTGTATGCCGCCTTGATGGAGGGGCGGCGCGCGAAGGTCCTGATCGTCACCGACATGCCGTTACGACTGGTGGCGCTATGGGACGAACACAGCAAACCCGTCAAATCGCGGGCAGCGGCGTTCCTCCGGTTCTTTGGCCTCTTGTGGCACACAGTGGTGTTGCAGCAGGCGGCGCGCGACCTCTACGACCAGCATCATGTGCAGGTCCGCTACGACGTGAAGGTTGGCGACTCGTCGAACTGGATGCACGTGGTTGACAGCACGGTTTATCAACTGTTCGGCGAGCCGCCTAAACATGTGTACCTGCGCGACTTGACGCTCGATATCACGGGGAACGATGAGCGTACGAAAAGAAACCTCGTGAACTGGGCGGTGGAGGATATCAGGCGTACGGCCTCGCGGGCAGCCACTGCGAAAGACTATATTGGCACGGTGTTTTCCGACGCCTTGATGGCGAGGGGAATGTATCAGACGGACGTCTCGCTTTCGCACGTGGTACTCGACCAGATTCTCTTCGATATTGGATTTGGAGACTGGCTCGGGTTTCCGGAAGGAGTCCAGAATGGACTGACACCAGAGGACGCGAAAACGTTGTTCCGCGACATGATCCGCCGGTTTCTCTTTGGCCTTGCAGGCGGCGAGGTGGCCCTGACGGCACGCCTGATCTACAAGGAGCTTCAATGAATGACACAGCGAAGCCAGCATCGGCCATAGTGGCTCAGTTATCCGATGTCAGGACCTTAATCAATGAGTTGGCCGAAACGGTGTACCGTCAGGTGGTCCACGAGCGGAAAGACGAGCCATGGGGCCTGAGCGACCCGGAGCTGGTCGCGGAGCGCGTCAAGGCGGAGCTGGGTAAACCTGGTGCGAACGTGCTGAGACAGCACGCCGACCTGTTGCTGTCCTCTGCGGAGTTTCTGATGAAGTCGCCGCAGGAAGCTGGAAACAAGGACGCGCTCCTCGCATGGTGCCAAAAGCCGTCGACCACTTCGACAGGGGAAACCGAGAAAATCCGTATCGAGCTGCTGACCACGTGCTGGCTTGGCCTGCACTTTCTGGGCGTTCCTGTCAGCAACCCATGGGAACGCGTGCGCCGGTGGGCCGATGAAGAAGGGGGAGGGTTGCCCAACGGGGCCTGCGTGGCCAAGGCGATAGGCGATATCGTGCGCGACGCCAGGCGATTCAACGAAAGCATCGGGCACGCAGCGGTCGCAGACGTATCCGCTGACTCCGTCACTTCAAAAGACGTCGGCAGCGCGAATCCTGCCGCAAACGAGCAAGCCGCGGTGCCGCTCGCCGAAGCGCAGAAGGACGAGGCAGCGTCTGCGCGCTCGGCATTCAAGGATCGTCCTTTGATTGTGTTTTCCGGCTTGCCGCTCCTGCTGTTTCCCGAATTGCTGCGCGGGCCGCCTCGCGATGCATGCACGCCCAACGGCGCGCATATGCTCGGGCGAATCTATGAGTTCCTGCAGCTCGTGAACTACCTCCGAGCGAAGTATCAGATTTTTTATTGCGTGAAGGAGGACATCGTCGTCCAATGCCTTCGATTTGTGCTTGGCGAAAGGAAGAAGGAGTTGACGCAGGCGAGCGCATTCGAGGCATGGGCGCGCGCCCTCGACTGGCTGCATACCCTCATGCCCGAACCCAAGCTCGATCGCCAGACTGTCTGCGTTCTGGAGGACCCGCTCATGCCGGCATGCTTCATCAACTACGAATGTGGCCTATATACGGTCGAAACGCCGATGTTCGATGAGGAGCGAAGCCGGCAAGGCGCGAGCGAGCGCGAAATGCCGCTGCCCGCGAGCTATATGCGCGAGATTCGCCGTTTGCTCTACATCGAGAATCTGCAGCTCGGCGGCGGCGCGGAGAGCGCTGAAAATCTGTTGAGGCGCAGCGCCGACCACCATCAAGAGGTATTCGCCAGAATCTGGAGCCGATTCCCGAGTGGGCGCGCCAATGCCTAGAACGTATAGGTGACCTTGCCGAACGCCGTGCGCCCCAGCGTGTTGTACCCGTAGGCGGTCACGTATTGCCGGTTGAACACGTTCGCAAGCGTGGCCGAAAGCGCGAGATGCGCATTGACCTGGTACGACGCGCGCAGGCTCACCGTCGTCCACGAAGGCAGGTAGATCGTGTTGAGCTGGTCGTCGAACGTCGAGCCGTTATACAGCAGCGAAACGCCGGTGCTGAGCGCGTGGAGCTGGAACTCGTCCCACGTGTGATCCACGCTCAGGCTCACCGTCTGGCGCGGGCGGCGATTGAGCCAGGTCTGGTCGGTCACGTCCTGCGGATTCAGAATCCCCACCGTGAGGCTCACCGGCGTGGACTTGCCGAGCGTGCCCTTGTACGAGAGGTCGAGCCCCTGTATGTGTGCGCGGCCCACGTTCACGGGCAGGAAGGTCTGCGAGTTGTACGTGATGAGGTCGTGCACGCGCGTGTCGTACACGGCTGCCGTGAAGGTGCCGATCGACGTGGTTGCGTCGAGCGCGGCTTCGACCGAATCGCTGCGCTCGGGCAGCAGGTTGGGGTTCGAGTAGCCCGGATAGTAAAGGTCGTTGAACGTCGGCAGGCGGAACGCATTGCCGTACGAAACGCGCGCCGTGTAGACCGGCGTGATCGCCCACGAGAGCGCGACGTTGCCCGTATTCACCGATTGCCCCTGCACGATTTCGTGCCGCCCCGCCAGAAACAGCGTGACGGGTCCGAGCGTGGTGGACTGATGCATCGACACGGCCGAATCGTTGCGCGCGGGCAGGCCGCCCGGCACATCCACCGGCAGGAATGCCAATTCGCGCGTGTAGTCGTAGGCGAGCTTGGTCTCGCCGTCGAGCGGCATGCCGAAGAGCGTGTGGCCCCTTTCCTGATGCGTGATCGACGTGGAAGTGGAAAAGCGCGTCGAGTCGATCTCGTCGGTCGGGATCGTCGGGTCGTTCGAATAGAGGAACTGACGGTCCGTCGCGTAGCCCACGGACTGGTCGAACTGCGTGGTCGGCGTGATGTCGAGGTGGAACGCGAGGCCGGTCGTGAGCTGGGTGTCGCGCTGGCGGTCGTTGCCTCCCGCGTTGTCGTACGAGAGATCGGAGCGGTGGTAGAGCGCGAAGGTCGAGATCGACCAGTTGTCGTGTGCGTAGCCGAGGCGCGCGTCCAGGTTCTGGGCGTGGTACGGGTTGCGGCCGTCTTCGTGGCCGTAAGCCCAGGGCTGCGTCGCGTCGATGCCCGCCGTGTTGTAGTCGTGCAGGCCCAGCGAGTAGGTGAGGCCGCTCAATGCGGAAAGCGGCCCTGTCGAGCCGATCGTGCCCGAGGTGCGCACCTGCGTGTCGAAGGTCTTGTTCGAGCCGCCGCCGAACGAGACGGTGGTCTGGTTCGGCTGGTTCGACGCGTGGCGCGTGAAGAGCTGCACGACGCCGCCCATGGCATCCGCGCCGAACGAGGCGGCCGCGGGCCCCGAGATCACCTCGACGCGGTCGAACGAGGCGGTCGCCAGATCGGCCCATTCGGCCGTGCCCGTGGTGACGGAGCCCACGCGTATACCGTCGATGAACACGGCCACCTGGTCAGCCGACGAGCCGCGGATGCTCACCCCCGTGTACGACCCCGGGCCGCCGGTCTGCGACACGGTGACACCCGGCAGCGTGGCGAGCGCCTGCGCGATGCCGGGGTCGACGGGGGAGACGCGGTCGAGGTCTTCGCGCGTGAGCACCTGGGTGGTCGCGTAGCGCTGGTCGAACGATTGCGGCAGATGCTGCGTATCGCCCACGACGAGGATATTGGGCAGCGTGGTGTCGCCGCCGGCTTGCTGCTGCGTCTCGGTGGACGATGCATTGGCGGCGTCGGCGTCGGCAGCATGCGCGGTTTGCCACGCACAGGCGAGCGCGGCGGAGGTCAAAACGAATTGGCGAAACTTCATGATGCGGTGGCTGGAAACAGCTCCTGAAATACGGGCTGTCCGGGCAACGGGCGATCGCCGCGTGGGCGGTGCTTGCGCATTGGGGATCCCCGCCCGCTGCGGCTGCTGGACTCGGCTGATGGCAGGTCTCCTGGCTCGCGGGTCGACATCCGTTGCCGGCCTTCCCGGTTTCCCAGTGGCACGCTCTGGCATGGACTCGCCGCTTACAGTTGCGGGGGCAGCCGCAGTCTTGCACTGCGTTCCCTTTTGATCCCGTCGCCGGGAACCATCAGCGCGCAAGGGTAATGGCCGCGCATTCGCCGCGTCAACCTTTGACGAACGTCGTGTGGCGAAAACACCCGGTTTGGCCACTCCCGCAACTTACGCTATCCTTGCAGCTGTTTTTCGCGCGTAGGCGCTGCGCGAGCGAAATGCAGCAGGGAAGCCGGTGGGAATCCGGCGCGGTCGCGCCACTGTGACTGGCTGTCAATCGAGCCAGAAGTCAGACCTCGCTGCGTTTATTTCACGACTCATTCCAGGGCGCGTAACCCAAGGAGCCGTCAATGCACACCCTCCTACCTTAGAAAGGCGGCCCAATCCGGTCGCCACCACTGGCCCCGATGCGGCGATACACCGCTCACGGACCGCCATGCGTTCGCTGTTCAAAAGCACGCTGGATATTGACGGATTAACGACGACGTCGGGGCACCTCGCCGCATCGAGCGAGGGCTGACGGCGCTCGTCCATGCATTCTTTACAAGCACAAACAAGAAGACTCATGAACAAGCACATTCTGGCCGTCCTTGGCGGCGCGGCTTTGGCATTCACAGGCGCTGGCGCCTCGGCGCAGCAGGTCACGTTGTACGGTGAGATCGACGCTAGCGTCGACTATGTCAGCGACGTTGGCGGCCACACCCAGTATCGCGCGGGTTCGGGCCTCATCGACGGCAGTTTTTGGGGCCTGCAAGGCAGCGAGGATCTCGGCGGCGGCAACGCCGCGATCTTTCGCCTCGAGCGCGGCTTCTCGGTCACGTCTGGCGAAGCCTTCAACGACCATCCGTTCTACGTTGGTTTGCAATCCGAACGATTTGGCACGATCACGCTGGGCCGCCAGTACGACACGATGCACGACTACTTCGCCCCGTTCACGCTGACGGGCGGTGCGGGTGGCACGGCATTCGCGCATCCGTTCGACAACGACAACGCCAACAATTCGTGGCTCGCCTCGAACGCCGTGAAGTTCGCGAGCGCCACGTACGGTGGTTTCAGCGCCGGCGCGATGTACGCATTTTCGAACGCGGCGGGCCGCTTCGCGCAGAACCGCGCCTACGGCTTCGGCGCGCACTACGAGGGCGGCCCGTTCAGCGCCGGGGTGGCATGGATGCACATCGACGGACGCGGCGCCTCTTCGGTCGGTGCGTACGATACGTCGGTGCTGCCGGGCGCGGGCCTCGTGCCGACCGAGGTCGCGGTGCAGCGCGAAGACACCATCGGCGCGGGCATGAGCTACGTGCTCGGCGACGTGACGCTCGGCGCGGCCTGGTCACGTTCCATTCATACCGGCGTGAGCGAGGCCGAAGGCGGCGCGCCGCTGCCTTCGATCGCCTTCAGCAACTACGAAGTGAATGCGCTTTGGCAGGTCACGCCCGCATTCTCGCTGGCGGGCATGTATGCGTACACGGGCGCGACCTCCGCGCATTGGCATCAAGGCGCGCTGCAGGCCGACTATCAGCTGTCGAAGCGCACGGACGTGTATACCGAGGCGATCTATCAGCGCGCGTCGTCCGGTGCGTTCGCGATGATCAACACCTGCGACCCGTCGGGCGGCCGCAACCAGGTGCTCGTGGCGGCGGGCATCCGGCATCGCTTCTGACGCACACAAAAAACGGCCCCGAACCCTTGCGATTCGGGGCCGTTTTACCGCGTGGCTAGATCACGAAGCCGAAAGCTTCACCGCAACGCCGGTCGAAGAATAAACGGGGGTGGCCTTGAAGCCATCCACCGTGACCGTCGCGAATTTCACCGATGCGCCGCTGCCGTCGATCACGTCGATCGAGTCGCCCGCTTTCGGCGTATAGCCGTTGACGAACTTCACATGCAGCGTGCCGCCCGCCACCGTGAGCTGGCCGCCCACGCGCAGGCGTCCGCCGCCGTTGCCGTCGATGTCGAGTTCGAGCGTCGTGCCGTCGAGCTGCGTGTACTTGCCCGCCACCGTCAACGGCGCGCTCGTCGCCACGATCGCGCCGCCGCCGGACCCGACGTACACGTCGCCGTTGCCGAAGGCCGTGGTCGACGCTGCGGCGAGCACGCCGCCGCTCACCTGCGAGCCGCCCGTGTAACTGTTGTTGCCCGCGAGCGTGAGCGTGCCGCTGCCCTGCAGCGTGAGCTTGCCCGAGCCGGCGATGTCGTTGCGCCAGCTGTCGGCGGCATTGAAGCCGCCCTGGGTTGCGTCCATCGCCACGATCACGTTGCCGTTGAACGCGCCATAACCATCTGCAGCACTAAACATGTTCAGACGGCCCCAACCCTCGGCGTCGTCCATGACCGGATAGCCCGAGACGACTTCGGTCGTCTTCAGGATGACGCGGCGCTGGTCGGCGCTCAGGTACGGGAAGCGCGTTTCGAGCAGCACCTCGGCGCCCTTGGGCACGACGGGCGGCGCCTCGGTCGATTCGATCTGGCTGAAACCGAACGTCATGCGGCGCGCGAATCCCGACTTGTTGGTCGCATAGTCGGCGAAGCGGTCGGTCGCGGTCGTGGCCGAATGCGCGAAGGCGGGGAAGGTCGTGGCGCTCGTGCCGGTGGCCTGTTCGAGCGTGCTGTGCGCCTGCGCGTAGGCCGCGCTCTTGAGCGTGGCGTTGGCGGGGTCGTAGAGATTCGCGGCGGTGGCGGCCAGCGCGAACATGCGGCCGCCGATTACATCGAGCGGCGAATGCATGCCCGCGAGAATACGGTTTTCGCCGAGTTCGAGGCCGCGGCTCGCCATTTCCTGGTAACGCTCGGGCACGAGATACGCCATGGTCATCGCGTCGCGCATGGCTTCGGCTTCGTGGCCGCTGATGAAGCCGCCATCTGTCGAAGGCGTCGTGCTGATGGCCGGCACGAGCGTGGGATCGACCACGACGCTCGTGCTCCAGCGGAACGGCCGCGCGTATTTGTAGAAGCGCTTGGCGGGCTCGGTGGAAGCGTTGTTGCCCATCGTGTTGAGCAGGTCGACCACCTTGCCGAAGGTCGCGTTGCCCGTGCTGCCTACGCCCGTGTTGTTGCCCGAGTCGTTGTAGAGCGTCGTGGTCGCGTCCGCGGGAATCGACGTGATGCTCGTGGTTTGCTGGGCAGCCGAGCGCCAGGCGGCGGTGAGCGGCCCCATGCCGTCGGTCACGCTGTAGCCCTTGCCGCGCCGGTCGTCGTAGTAGGCCGCGTCGGCCTGCGCCTGGCTGCGCTGGGTCGTCGCGGTCACGACGTACTGGATGTTCGCGTTCAGCACCGTGCTGTTGAGGATCGTGCCGTTGGGCGTGCCGTCGGTGGGGACGCCCGTCCACGTCGACTGCACGACCGCGGGGAACGTGCCGTTGGCAGGCGCGGAAACGCCCGCGTCCACGAGCAGCGTGAGCGGCTGCCAGAGATCGAGGAAGCGCGCCACCACGCGCACGCCCGCATTGGTCGCGAGCGTGGCGTAACGTGCGTCGCCGCGCTGGTTGGTCGCGATGGTGTCGACGAAAGCCGGTACGTCGGGAATCGGCGCGTTGTCCACGAAGCCGGGGTCGGTGGGTGGCGCGGGAATGGCGGCAGTGGTGGCGGGATCGCTATTGCCGCCGCAGGCGGTCAGCGCGGCAACGCTGGTAAGCACTGCCAGGTAGACCGGCAGCGCAGTTCGGTGGCGTGATGCGGGCATGCTGAGGGCTCCGTCGTCGTGGTTGATGCGGTGTGGTTATTCCTGACTGACGGCGGCGAATTATGCTTACCCTTGATTACTCCCTAATTACTAATTTATTACTCTGATGTTAAACCGAAATGGAATTGAAGTACGGGTGAAATATGATTCGCCGTTCATTTACTGCCGCGCCTCGAGATAGCCGACCCGCACGGGCGGCACGAACCACGCGAGACACAGGCCGGCCAACGCGGCCACGGCAGCGACGATGAGGCCCATGTGGATCGAATCCACGAGTGCGCTGCGCGCCGAATTCATCATCGCGTCGCCGGCATGGCCGGCGCTCACGAGGCGGCCGATCAGCGCGGCCTGGTCGGCGCGGTCCACGAGCAGTTCGGGACTCGCAAACGACTTGAACCATTGCGTCGCCTGATACGAGTCGAGCGAGCGATTCACGCCCATCGTGTAGAGGTGCCCGAGCAGCGCGCCCGTCATCGCCGTGCCCAGCATGCCGCCGAATGTGCGCAGCGATTGCAGCATCGCCGTGGCGGCGCCGAGATGGTCGCGCGAGACGATCTGCTGCGAGCAGACCGTGAGGCTCGTGCCCACGAGGCCCAGCCCCAGGCCGCTCGCGCCCATGCACGCCATCCACACGAGATGCGGCTCGTTGCCTCGCAGCACGACCACCGCGAGGCTCGCGAAAGCGGACAACGCAAAGCCGACGTAGAGAATCGCGTTGGCGCGCCGGATACGCGTGACCACGCGATTGTTCACGAAACTGCCGACCGTCGTGCCGAGCAGGAGCGGCGTGATCAGCATGCCCGAGGCGCGTGGCGACATCGCATAGCCGCCCTGGAACAGCAGCGGTACATAGAATACGAGCGAGAACAACGCAAACCCGCCGAGCACCGACATCGCAAAGAGCGGACCGAGCTTGCGGTCGAGCAGCATGTCCACGGGGATGATCGGATAGCCCATGCGCTTTTCCCAGAAGAAAAGCGTCAGCGAACAGACCAGCACGATCATCGCGAGCACGATCGTCGAAGTCGTCCAGCCTTGCCTCGGCAAGAGCTCGATGGCGAGTTGCAGCGCGCCGAACGTGACGGCGACGACGCAAGCGCCGAGCCAGTCGAGACGCAGCCGCGCGCCTTCGCGGGCATGGTGCAGATGCGGCAGGAAAGCGTGCACGAAGAAGAGCGCCACCACACCCACCGGCACGTTGACGAAGAACACGAGGCGCCAGCTGCCGTGCTGGGTCAACATGCCCCCGAGCGTTGGCCCGACCACGTTCGCAAGGCCAAACGCCGACGAGACGAACACCAGCCAACGCAGGCGTAGCCTCGGATCGGGGAACAGATCGGCGACAGTTGCGAACACCGTCCCCATCATGATGCCGCCGCCGATGCCCTGCAGGCCGCGTGCGAGCACGAGAAACAGCATGTTGGTCGCGATCCCGCAGAGCACCGAGGCGAGGGTGAAGACCAGGATCGCTGCCAGCATGAAGGGTTTGCGGCCGAACAGATCGCCCAGACGCCCGAAGATCGGAATCGTGATGACCGACGCAAGCATGTAGGCCGTCGCGACCCACGCATAGAGCTCGAACCCCTTGAGCTCCGCGACGATGCGCGGCAGTGCGGTGCCGACGATGGTCTGGTCGAGCGCAATCAGCATCGAAACCGACGCGACGCCGAGCATCGCCAATACCGACTCGCGAAACGGCAACAGCTGCCGCGCCTGATCGTGAAGCCCAATGCTCGTGGCCATGTAGCGCTCCTCACCGCTGCGACGCGGCTAATCTGCTATGCGGCGCCCAGCAAAAGATCCATCGGCCGGCCCCGCGCGTGCGACCTTCATGCGCTGTGCAATGATGGTACGCCCGCTGATGCGAATGTCACGGAACGAACACGCCATCGACGAAGTTATTCCACCGGGCCCGCGCGAGACCAGGTGAGCCGGGAAGCGTTTGCCAACGTTTCGCGGCTCGTCGATCTGCAATTCAATTTCGCTCTGCAGGGAGTAAATCGGCGAGTCCGTTGTTTGCCTTCACATCGACTAGGATTCGACCAATACGGAGGGGACGTCATGAACGCTGCAGTTCGACTCGTTTTGCGGGCAACGGTGAGCGGTGCGGCCGTGCTTTCCCTGGCCGGTCTATGCGCCGCGTCGTCGAGTGACGCGGGAGCGTCTCGCGACAGTGAGGAAGCCTCGTTTCTCTCTGAAAACGACGCGGCCATGACGAAGATGATGACCGGGATGGCCGCCAGGCCCACGGGCGACGTCGACCGCGATTTCGTCGCAACAATGATTCCCCATCACCAGGGTGCCATCGACATGGCCATGGCGGAACTGCGGCATGGACACAACGTCCAGTTACGCAGGATCGCTCAGGAGATCGTGGTCGAGCAACAGCAGGAGATCGTTGCCATGCGCCTCGCGGTGCATGACGCGAACACGGCGCCGAGGCCGATGTCCCACTGACCCACTCGCATCAAGACGCAGGAGACAACGTCATGAAATACAACGCCATGCTTGGCGCGGCCCTGACCGCCGCTGCGCTTGCCGCCGCAACGCTTGCCGAGGCGGGGCAGGTTCCCGGCTCGCTAGCGGCGGCCGATATTCCGGTGAGCCATCGCGACCGCGTTTATTCGTCTGATCAGTTTTCGAACACCGTATCGATCGTCGATCCCGCAGCCAATCGTCTGGTCGGTGTCATCCGCCTCGGGGAGCCGAGCCCGGCCAACTTCAGCCCGCTCTATCACGGTCAGTTGCTCGTGCACGGTATGGGCTTTTCGCCCGATCACCGCACGCTGGCCATTGTCTCCATCGGCTCGAACTCGGTGACCTTTATCGATACGCAAACCAATGCGGTCAAGCACGTGACCTATGTGGGCCGCTCCCCGCACGAGGCTTTCTTCACGCCCGACGGCAACGAAGTGTGGGTGACCGTGCGCGGCGAGAATTACGTCGATGTGCTCGACGGCAAGACCTTCGAAGAGAAGACGCGCATTGTCGTGCCAGCCGGGCCGGGCATGCAGATCTTCTCGCCCGATGGAAAGTACGGGTATATCTGTTCGTCCTTCAACCCGGAAACCGACGTCGTTTCGGTAGCCGATCACAAGGTCGTGGCCCGGGTCACGCAGGCGAGCCCGTTCTGCCCGAACATTGCGGCGACGCCGGATGGCCGGCAGGTCTGGTTCACGCTGAAGGATGTGGGCAAGACGCAGGTGTTCGATGCCCGCCCACCGTTTGCGCTGCTGAAAACGCTCGATACGGGGCCGATCACCAATCACGTGAACATCGTGCAGAACGCGCACGGCATGTTTGCATACGTGACGGTCGGAGGCCTGAACCAGATCAAGGTGTTCCGCACCGACGACTTTTCGCAGGTGGCGACCATTGCGGTTGGCAGCCTGCCGCACGGCATCTGGCCGTCCGGCGACGGCACGCGTGTCTATGTGGGCCTCGAAAACGGCGATGCGATGACGGCAATCGACACGCTGACCAACAAGGTCATCGCCACCGTGCCGGTCGGCCAGGCACCGCAAGCCGTGGCGTATGTGCCCGACGCCGTGCCGGATGGCGACGGCACGGCCAACACGCAGCCGCTCGGCGCGGCGGGGGAGGCCACGCACGTCATGCTGGTTCCGGTGGGCGGCGCCGCGGCCGACCATGGCGCTGCGCCCACTTCGGTGGCGTTGTTCGATCAGGGATTGCTGCAGGTGCTGCAGGCTGCGGTGACGGGATTGCAGGCGGGCCAGCCGTATTTCCTCGGACTTTCGGACCACGCCGACGGCAGTGGCCGCATCGACGTCCTCGCGAGCTTCAAGGCCAATCCGGCCGGCTCGGCGATCGTCAACACGCTGGGCCAGATCCGGCAGGTCGTCGCGCCTGGCACGCCGGGCGTGACCGACCACCGACGATATCTCGTGATCGCGCCGAGCGTGGGCGGCGCGCCCGGACCGGCAGTGCAGGTGCAGGCCTTGTGAGTGTCCCGGGCATCGTCCCGGTCATTTCGAATTCCTTAGTAAAAGGCCTGGGGCGCGTGGGCGAGACTGTCTGTTTGCCCACGTAAGGCAGCGCCTGACGCTTGACGCCAGCTTTTGTGGGAAGCTAACTGACGGTGATCGACACCCGAAAAGCGAGGTGAGGAAATGAGAGCCTCCCGCAATCTGGCTATCAGCCAGCTTACCGTCCTTCTCCTGCTCCTTCTGGCGTATGGGATGGCCAGCGCTGCCGGCGATCGTGCAGCGCCCGCAGCCTCACCCCGCTTCGAGCCGAGCGAGCTTTCGACAGACTGCATCGACCGGGAATATCGCGGGAAGAACGCCAGACTGGGACTCGACTACACCGACTTGATCAACAACTGCGGCGCATCGGTCATCATCACGTGGCAGTCATTCAACAACGGCGCGCCGCAAGCGGAAGGCGGGGGGATGGGGCAATCGGAATGCATACCGCCTGGCGGTTCCATCACCACCGCGTCGCGCGAGCGGCTCGGCGCGGCGAGTGAGAACCTGCCCGTTAGCGTCGTGACCTGCCAGTGATGGCGGCGGCGCCGATTCAGTCGGAGATGGCTCTCACCCTTCGCGAGGCCACGTCGATCCGCTGGCACTTCTTTCTTTCCAGCCACTGCAATGACTTCTCGACGATGTCGGCAGGCACCTCGTCGAATGACGTGTTGCGGATCAACGTCTCGCTCGCGGCAATGTCGTTGAACTCCCCCAGCGTCTTTTGCACGGACGTCAGCTCCTTGATGGTGCGCTCGTGCTCGCCTTTGATCACGGGTTGAAAAAACTCGAGTAGATAGCGCAGCTTTTTACCGGCCTTGCGCACGTCATGGAGATTTTCCTCGTGGCGGGCCTCGCTTCGCGCGGCGCGTCTGCTGCGCTTTCGAAGCGTGCGCTGCGCCATACGGACTCGCCGCCTGGCAAATGCGCGGATCGGAAGATCATTGCAACACGACTGCAGCGTGGTTTGCGCATAAAGCACGGCGTCGTTCAGAAATGCCTCGACGGCGTCGCTCTTGATCATGGCCTGGCTATGCGCCACCGCTTGCGCGCGCTTCTCACGCGCGGCGCTCACGAGCAGTTCGATGGATGCGTCTGACTTCTGCGCGGTTTTGAGGAGATCGCCGGCGATGTCCCAGTCGCGCGTTCCGCCCGCCACGGCGGCCAGACGCTTGAATTCTTCGCTGGCGTGCGCGGTGGCTTCCTCACCGAGCCAGGGCGAGTACGCCCAGTACAAAGCACGAAGTTTTCTGAAGGCCACCCGAAGCTGATGAAACGCTTCGGGGTCGACTTCTGTCGCCAGGGTTTTCGTTCTTTGCACCACCTCGACGACCACTGGCATGGCCAATGACGAGAAGGTGCTGGCGATGGAGGTCTTGCTGGTGAGTAACGCAGCGGAGCGGCGCCGATCGATTCTGAAGCGAGTGCGCGGCCGCGGCAAGGGCCAGTCACCGTCCATATCCATTTCAGCCTCGAGTCTGACAAAAACAGGTTGGCCCAAACCATACCATATGGGCGGTTGGCAACCTAATCTTCGTGACGATTTGATGAAGTGTGCAAATTCTGACAAGTTGACAGCTTTTGCGTCGCCGGCAGGTTGAACTTCTGATTTTCTGTATTACGATGCTTAGCTAAGTCAGGCGTTGCTGTGCGGATGCATCGAGAAGCGCCCCCCGGGAACGAAGTGGGAGTTCGAGTTGAAGAAACGGGCCACCGTGATCTGTCGTAGAGGCAAGCGAATTCTCCTGGTAGCACGCAGTCAGTCGAAGTGGGCACTACCGGGTGGCATGTTGAAGCGCGGTGAGCATCTTACGGAGACCGCGCTTCGGGAACTCAAGGAGGAGACCCGGCTCCTGGGCAAGACGGCCAGATATCTGTTCGACATTCGCGGCAAGCAGAAACACCACCACGTTTTTTCCTGCGAAATACCGAGGCAGGCCAAGGCACGGCCGAGCAGCGAGATAGCCAGGTGTCGATGGGTCCATCTCGACGACATCCCGCGCCTGATCACCAGCGGCCCAACGAACGATATCGTGCGGCTGATCAACCAGCGGCGCAGGAAGTAACACCACGGCCCTCGTGGTGAGGGATTGAAGGCCCACGGCGTTCAATCCGGATGCATCTGCCATCCAGGCAGATGCCCCAAGCCCATCGTCACCAACGCTTCGCGCGCATCACGCGTTTTCGTCGCCTTTGGCCGGACGGCCCGTCTTGACGGTCTCGAGCGCTTCGATCGCAGCCAGCAGCCGCTTCTGCGGGGCCGCTTCCAGCAATTGAAGGCCGGCGCGCAAAAGTTCGCTCTTTCTCACCGCAACACCGGCCTCCAGGCACTTGCGTTTGAGGAGTGCGATGCGCTGGTAATCCGTCTTGGGCATCGTGAAGCTGTCGCGCACGACCTTGTCTTTCTTCACGCGCCTGGTCTTGACCTTTTCGGCCGGTGCGGCTGCAGGTGCAGGAGCCGGTGCCTCTGCAGCGGCGCGAGCGGGTTTCGCCGCCGCTTTGGGTGCGGCCTTTTTGCGTTTGGACTTAACCGCCGCTTCCGCTGCCGCAGCGGGCTTTGCTGCTTCGCTTTGCTCTTCCGCGGTTGCCTCGGTTGCCGCGGACTTCGGGAAGTGGAACGCCTTCTTGGTGGGTTTGCGTGTGGTCGCTACAGTCATGTCGATCTCCGGTCTGAAAACGGTATAAACAGTATATACGGTTTATAGCGACATTCCACACGTGCCGCGATCCATCTTCGAACCTGTTCAGTGAGTCCTTGCTAACCCGTCCGCTGAATGGTGACGTCAGCATCCATAAGCTCTTTTTTGCGATCGATTGCAGTGTCACCCAATCGTCACATTGCGAACGTAACGTCCAGCGCATCAATAACGATTTTAAGGAGTACGGGATGAGAGTCAGTCTCTTTGCGATTGTCATTCTCGCGCTGGGCACGGGCATCGCCCAGGCTGCTGACATCACCGGCGCGGGTAGCACCTTCGCAGCACCGATCTATACGAAATGGGCGGATGCCTATCAAAAGTCGGGCGGCGGCAAGGTCAACTACCAGGGCATTGGCTCGTCGGGCGGCATCAAGCAGATTCAAGCCAAGACGGTGGACTTCGCGGGCTCGGACGCTCCGCTGAAGGACGAGGATCTGGCCAAGGAAGGCCTGTTCCAGTTTCCGACGGTGGTCGGCGGCGTCGTGCCGGCGATCAACGTGCCGGGCGTGAAGCCGGGCGAGATCACCCTGTCGGGCCCGGTGCTCGGCGACATCTACCTCGGCAAGATCAAGAAGTGGAACGATCCGGCCATCGTCGCGCTGAACCCGAAGGTCAAGCTGCCTGATCTCGACATCGCCGTGGTCCGCCGCGCCGACGGCTCGGGCACCAGCTTCATCTGGACGAACTACCTCTCGAAGGTCAACCCCGAGTGGAAGAGCAAGGTCGGCGAAGGCACGACCGTGAGCTGGCCGACGGGCACGGGCGGCAAGGGCAACGACGGCGTGGCCGCCTTCGTGCAGCGTCTGCCGGGCGCGATCGGCTACGTCGAGTGGGCGTACGCCAAGCA
>NZ_JAFA01000044.1 GCF_000519185.1 Paraburkholderia nodosa DSM 21604
GTTCTCTGGCTGGAATGACGTGTTCCCCGACCCCGGCATGACGGTTGCCGCCATCGACCGGCTCGTGCATCACTCGACGATCTTCGAGCTGAATGTTGAGAGCTATCGCCGCCGTAAGGCCAGCGACAAACAGAGCGCGCGCCGACGACAATTACCCAACGACAACTACGAAGAAGGAGCGACAACCATGGCCTCTTAACCAGCGACAACTACACCCGTCGACCGGCCAAGATGGTTGTCGCTGACCGGCCGTGCTGCTTGACGCCGTCTAGCCCCGGTCACGCGACCGTCTCTTACGGGTCCAGAGCGTGTGGAAACGCTGTTTTCCACCGCGCGAGAAATGGACGGCCAGGCCGGTTAAGTTTTTCACGGTGAGTTTGAGCCGATCGAACGTCCGGGCACAACAACGCCCCTCGGGGCTCTAGCCCCCTGCCAAACTCATGGCCTTCAGAGTCCTTGCCACGCCAAGTATGCTGATGACACGCTTCAGGTTGTACGCTAATACCTACAGACTCATCTCGGTGCTCACTCGCCCGAGCGTTCGGGTCAGGAAGTGTGCAGGGCCCATCCAGTGCTTGAGTGTACCGAAGACGTGCTCGACGGTACTTCGTCGGATGGTCATTGCATCGGGCTTCCGATCGAGACGTCGCTCCATGGCTTCCAGTATCTTTTCGTGCTCCCATCTTCGGATGCGGCGATAGTCGCTGGGAGAGCATCGCGCCTTCATAGGGCAACCCGGGCACGCACTCGGCCAGTAGACCCGCAGATTCATTTCATGCTCAACGGTCGTGAATCGATAAATGGCTCTCTCGCCGGCAGGACATCGATACACGTCGCTTCTTGCCTCGTATACAAAGTCGGCTTTGGTAAACAGACCTTTCTTCCGTGACGCAGAGGTGAGCGGCTTAGGTACGTACGCGCGGATTCCGTTCAGAGCGCATGTTCATATCTCCGGCCCGCTGAAGTAACCCCGATCCGCTACAACTTTCAGATTTGATCCGCCCATCGCTTTTTTTGCAGCCAGCGCCATTCTGCTGAGTTGTCCGTGATCATTTCCCATGTTGGTCACCTCGTGCTCGACGACAAGGTGATGTTTCGTATCTACGGCCGCCTGCACGTTATAACCCACTATGCCGGAGCCTCTTCCGCTTGTCGCCATGGAGCGCGCGTCGGGATCCGTCATCGATAGTTGCTTGTCTGGTTGTTTTTCCAGCTGCTTCCTGATCTGTGCGAGTTCACGCATCTGCAGGCGCAGGAGGGCGATCTTCTCGTACAGCCGGTCAGTCTTCGCGGCGAAACCTGTTGGACTGGTGCGGTCTGCGGTTTCAATCGGGTCGAGATATCGTTGCACACTCTCCTCGATCTGCTGCTGGCGCTTGTCGATCTTGCCTGCTGTGTAGCTCAGGTCCCGGCTGTTTGACGCCTTGAACTTGCTACCGTCGATGGCCGCCATGTCACTGGACAGCAGTTTCAGACCGCGATACAGCTCGACGAAGCGCCGGCATGTGTTCCGAATGGCCATGCCGCTGTCGCGGCGAAAGTCTGCGATTGTCTTGAAGTCCGGAGCCAGACGTCCCGTTAGCCACATCAATTCGACGTTGCGCTGGCATTCACGCTCCAGACGGCGGCTGGAGGGTATGCGGTTCACGTACCCGTAGATATAAATCTTAAGCATCACCCGGGGGTGATAGGACGATCGGCCGGTAGTCGCTGGCGTGATACGGTCGAAACCGAGTTCCGCAAGGTCGAGTTCGTCGACGAAAGCATCTATGACCCTGACCGGGTTGTCTGCTTCGATGCAGTCGTCGACGCATTCGGAAAGTAGTGCGACCTGTTTGCGGTCATCGCCTTCAACGAATCGCTTCATCAGTCACCCGGTCTCAGTGCGTTGATTCAGTTTAGGTGATCAACACGTTTTCACACAGGCTGGGTCGACTTCGGCCGACTGCGTCGGGCAGCGGTCGGCAATGATGAGTCATACAGACACCATCGCTCGGACGTTCAGGTGTTGGCCCCGCTTTAAAAGCGGCCTAATCCAGGATTCGAGGCCATTGGGATCGGCTGGGTTCTTCGTGCCGTGCCCCGACGATTCTCCTAGGCGGTCGATTGCCCAATACGTGGGACGCCGGAAGCGCACGGCTCGTGGAAGCGCTTGGCGCGAAGGCTGTAGCCACGACGAGCGCAGGTTTTGCATGGGCGCTGGGTTATCCGGACGGGCGGCGACTCCCTGTTGACGACGTCATCGCCGCTGCAAAGCGAATCGTCCGGGTGCTGAACGTCCCGCTTTCCGTTGACGGCGAGAACGGCTATTCAGACAATCCCGCGACGGTTGCAGGAACCGTGATGCAGCTTGTCGAACTTGGCGTCGCCGGCATCAACATCGAAGACGGGTCGGACGAGCCATCGCTTCTGGCCTCGAAAATCGAAGCCATCCGCAACGCGGTTTCAAAAGCCGGCGCTGATCTCTTCGTCAATGCGCGCAGCGACGTCTTTCTGGCCGGCCTCGTCGAAAAGCCGAAGCAACCCGACGAATCGATCGCGCGAGGCAATCTGTATGGATCGGCCGAGGCCGACGGCCTGTTCCTTCCGGCGCTCGCCAACCCGTCCGATATCGAGGCGATCGTCAAGGCAATCCGGTTGCCGCTGAATGTCATGGCCATCTCGTCCCTACCCGACGCTTCTGCGCTCGAACGGCTCGGCGTGAAACGATTGAGCGCCGGCAGTGGAATCTCGCAGACCGTCATGGGAAAAGCGAAAGCACTGGCAAGAGACTTCCTGCTGGATGGAAAGTCTGAAACACTCTACGACGACGCGCTGCCGTATTCGGAGATGCAGAGTCTTTTTGTCGATCTTCGGGCGCGTTGAAGCGTGAGACGGACCTCAGTGAAACGTATCCTGCGGGGAAAGTGGAGAGATGCTACAAATGCGCCCCGGCTGCGAGTGCTGCGATAAGGACTTGCCGCCAGATTCGCAGGATGCACGCATATGTACGTTCGAGTGCACGTTTTGCAGCGATTGCTCGGAAAACGTGGTGAACAGGATATGTCCGAACTGTGGTGGCGAACTGATCGCCCGACCGCGACGCCCAGCCGCGAAACTGCCGAGATTCCCTGCGTCCATAGAGCGCGTGTTCAGCCCAGAGTGCAAGCGCCACGCCGCAGAGGGGACTCGATATTCGTGATCTGAAGCCGACGTCAGTTGTGGCTGGAGTCGTTGGTAGAAGCACTGTCACTGGCCATGACTTGGCCTTTTTGGGGTGCGGATTACTCGTGCAGCATGCCGCACTTGCGGCTCAATGCACCGCCTTCGTAATCGCGGTCGATCACCAGCTTTAACTTGATGCCCGGCACACAGCCGTTGCCATCGCCGTGTCGCAGTTGTCCGCCGCGTTGATATTCGTGGGGTACTCGTTCCAAACCAGGCACGAAGAACAAGCGTGTGAAGCGTAACGCCGATGGCTCGCAAAACCTCTATGCGGGCTCGAATCCGACCGGCACGGACAAGGACTCACTGGCTGCTAGCACCAGCGGGAGCCTTTTCGCTGCGCATCCGCGCCGAATTGGGTAAAGAGCCCATTCTCGACTCAACGTGGAAGGCGCCGCACATTCGAAAAAGCAACCGAGTCAGGATGAAATATCCGGAGATAGCGATAGGGCAGCACCTTACAGGCAGTGACACAATTGGTGGGGTCTACACCAGCCGGCTTTGCGCCAATGGCCGGTGCGGCGGCATTTTCGCACGACAGCAGTGAAATTTACGGTGCCACGCATTCACTCTCCTTGACAGTTGCATTCGCAACTTCCAGTTTTTTGGATGATCAGCGACGCGTACAACGGGTTAGCGATTCATCCGCGTGGGGCGAATGACGTGCGCCTTCTGCCGTCTCTGCTCCTGTCTCGCATCAGGATCAGCTTTAGCCCGCTACTCGGCTGGGCTCGGGCAACAGTGTGCCCGTACAACAGGGTGGACTAGCCGTGAGTTCGGCAGTGTCTTTAAAAAGTGCGTCTTCCAGGGGCTAGCTCATTGTCCAATGTCAGCCACTTGGCCCGGGCCTTACGGTTACCGGGTTACCTAGCCGCAGCTAGGCGCGGAGTCCTTTTGTATCGGAGGAGACCAACCGAAGCGCGTCCCACTGCCGTGATGGCCTGGGTAAAGGTAGCGCTCGTACCTGGGTTAATGTGCCCTTCTTCCGGGAGGGGGAGCAGGGGGAGCCGTCCGCTTATCTATCGCACGAGCGAATGAGTCAGCGGCCCGTCGCGGCGACGATGAGGCCTCTTTGTGCGGGGGGGGGTGAACGCTGAAATGGGACATACTGCTAAGGGTATGGGATGTATCCCGTTTCCCCTTGGGAGCCGCTCGCGGTAAGGTTTTCGCCTTACCTCAGTATCCCAAAGTAGTCCCGTTCAGCTTGATTCTAAAAAAACGCCGTGAGGCGTTTGGGTCCTTCAATTTCACAGAGGTCGGACGTGTCGCGAACCTCTTTAGGGGAGTGCCCGCTCGCGAGAGTTTGGGCTGCCGCAGTGGCGGCTTGGGTGTTCCTTGCGGCCGGAGGAAATGTCAAGTCCGACTCGCTCGGCTGAAGTTAATCATATCGGGGGCAGGTCCGCAAGTACTGCATTGATAAAAAAGAGATCTTTGTTTCGCAGGGCGGGGACGTTTCAACGGACCGGCAGCGGCGCGCGCTCGCGCATACGACGGAAATGGACGTCGCTGGTCTGCAAGTGTGCCGGCCAAACAAATGATGAACCAAATGCCGTTCCTTTTGCGCCAGTGTCCCTTTGCGGTGATGCGAGACTAGCACCGTCGTTCTGAACGCACGTGCAGGTATGTGCGCGTACGTTCTGAAGGTACGCGTAGGTACATGTGACGTTGCCTGAGTGCACGTGCTGGGACCGGCGACGGCAAGAATAGTGCTACACGCTGGTACCTCCGACTCGTGATCTGCAGGTATATGAAGCGCTCGGTGACGGTAAAGGTGACGGCATTTGCATGCATACGCAGGCAATGCAGACGGCAGTGGCGACGTTACGTGAAGGCATCCAAAGATGCGGGAAACGATCGGGAGTGGTCTCTGGCGCTGTAGGCGGGCGCCAGATGGCCTGTATCCAGTCAATAGGACTGAAACAGCCGGAAGAGCAACTCGCCGGCCTGAAGAGCGTGCCGGGGCGTCAAATCGGAAAGTCTCGCTACCACGGCGAACGAGTCACAAGACGTGGTGTGTCTGGGGGGCTCGTACCTGCGTATCTCAAAGCCAGAACGAGGAGGCATGCACATGGATGCCGCGGAATGAGTGAAGGTACCCGATGGTAGAGGTGAATGTACGTGCAGGTGCCTTTGCCGGGGTTTGTAAGTATCTGAGTAGGGACATGCAGGTATGTGATGGTATGAGTGAAGGCAGTAGATGGTCACGTATTTTGGTGATCTCTCGGCCCGTACGCTAATTCAATGCAACTCGGTGGCAACGAAATGAATAAGGCAGAAGTGCGTTTGATTGACCCAGAGGAGTTCCTTCGTAGGCGCCGGCATAAAGGCAAGCTCGCTCAACACGAGAAGCTAATTATCGAACTTCTGGCCAAGGGTTTCAGCTCCTACATGGTGTGGCGCTACCTCGCTGAAAATGGCGTGATCGAGGTCGGAGAGTCCACCGTGCTTCGCTTCACGAGAAGGCTTAAAGACTCCAGATCGGAAGGCTCATCGGGAACGGCTGCAACTCAACAGCACGCGGCGGAGCTAGGCGTTCCCGATCAGGCGACATCTCGGTTGCGTGTGTCGTCCCCTCCGGCGCCAGGGAGCGCTGGTGTAGATGCGGCAGAGGGCCGGTCATCACCTACCGACGTTCTCACTGCCGAGGCCGTCGATCATGAGGGCGGCACGCCGGAAGCGCCGCTGGATTCGAATAACGACGATCGGCAGCCAGCATTCACGCCAAGAGCCGATCAAGCAGAACCCACACTACGACCACTTGATTCGATTGCGACACCACCTCGCCCTGGAATCGAGAGATACGACTCACTATCCCCAACGAATCGGCAGCTTGAGCGGGAGTTTCGCTTTCCGAACAGCAACGCCGCGAGTAAGCCGACCACCAACGTAGACTCGTAAGGAACCAAGCGCTCACCGACAAGACGAACTATGACGCCTTGACCCATAAGGCGGAACTGGCCGGTGATCTGATCGGCGCAGCGGACTACGCCAACAAGTCGATCGCCCAGGATTTGGCATTCAGCGCACAGGAGTATTTCGACAGCGCGTTCAAGGAACTTGCGATCCAGCCGACGCGATGAACCACGACTTCCCAAAGGGAGAGCTGTTTCCCGAAGATGACTTAGCCCCGGTAACAGCAGAGTCGGTTCGCTATGTCTACCAGATCAGGCACCTCAACCGAGTGGTGCTTGGGATTCGCGAGCTTGAACTCTCCCTGGGGGAACAAATGCGCACCGCGACCATCCTCATGGCCTCCATTGAAGGAGGGCTTTGAGGAGACGCGCCTGGCGCGAATCGCGTTCGAGGCTCAGTATGCGAGCCACAACGAACTCATCGCGCTAGTCAAAGCGCTTGGGGAGCGGATGCCCGACAAGAAGGTTATTGTTCAGGCAGCTCGCGGGTGACATCTGGGAAGGCATCCGCGGCGAAATGGACGAGGTCGGTAGTCGTGCCGGAGAGAAGATTCGAGCCGAAGCGCGTGCGGCAGCCACAGAAATGCTGGAGTCAGTTCGCAGGGGGTACTTCGGTCCAGAACGCCCCGGCGAGGACGCGACCTTCCTCGCCAGGGCGCGCTTTCGTTGGCAGTACGGAGTGTTGAAGGTCAGACAATTTTGCTCGGACTGGCTGCCTGTTTGCATCACGATCTTGACCGCGCTCTTCATCTTCCAGTTTGGTAAGACGTTTTTCCACTGACTTATATAGGGCCGAATGATCGGCCCTCCTCCCTCCCTGCGGTACTTTTCCTGTCTCTTTTTCACACCATCCGAGACGCAATTGCTCGGTCAATTCTCGGGTACGCGTTTCTCGAGTCGTTGTCGCACGGTGCGACAGCCTGTCCTTGTCCTGTCCTTGAATTTAAAGGCTTTAGACCTACGTAAAAGCCGCCAATTTGCCATTTTGGAGCGCGCACACGTAGGGCTAGGACGAAAATTTCGCGTAGTTCGTAGTTCGTAATAGATGGAATGGTCGCCTCCCGCCTTCACGGGCCATCCGACGCCGCAAGCTCTCGTCCTGAGCATGCGACATTGCTGGTTCGGCAGTCCCGCCGTCAAGGAGAACCAGATGGAACCCACGACCATTGCCATTGACCTGGCCAAGCGCGTTTTCCAGATTCATTACGTCGAGCCCGAGACCGGCGCAATCCACAGCAAGGTGCTCAAACGCGCCCAGCTCGTGCCGTTCTTCGCCAACCGGCCTGCGAGTCGGGTCGTGATGGAGGCCTGCGGCAGTGCTCATCACTGGGCGCGAGTCCTAACGCGGCTTGGCCACGACGTGCGGCTCATCGCGGCTCAGTTCGTTCGGCCATTCGTGAAGTCGAACAAGAATGACGCTGCCGACGCTGCGGCGATCTGGGAAGCTGCCCAGCGTCCAGGCATGCGGTTCGTGGCCGTCAAGACCGAAGACCAGCAAGCAATGCTGGCGATGCACCGCATACGCCAGCAACTGGTGCGGATTCGCGTCATGCAGGTCAACCAGCTTCGCGGACTGCTCTACGAATTCGGCGTTGTATTGCCGCAAGGCCGCCGAGCGTCAATAGAAGCCGCCAAAGGCGCACTGGCGTCACTGTCCGACCAGTTGCCCGCCATGCTGGCAGACAGCCTGCAGGATCAGCTCTCTCGACTTCGCGCACTCGACGAGCAGATTGCCCGAATCGAACAGCGCATTCTCCACTGGCGCCGCAATGACGATGCATGTAGACGCATCTCCGAAATTCCCGGCGTCGGTGTGCTCACCGCGACTGCTGCCGTATCGGTCATCGGACGCCTGAACGGCGCCGCCAATCTGCCCAAACGGAGCGCCGACGTCTAGGGCTAGGGTGAAAATTTCGCTTGCCATTTCCCATTAACAGCGGGGCCACCAGCGAACGATGCTTCATTTGCTCTGCTGTCTGTCACCACGTACCCGTATTTCAAGCGCTCGCCCAATTCAACCCATCTTGTCTTGACGGGCAGCGCGTCACCGACACAACTGAATGCAGCGCGAAACTCGCGTGTTTTCAAACCAGCCCCCCCCCTTCAATAGACGAACATGAAGACATCACAGCGGCCGATATGGGCCGCAGGAAATTGAACGAAGTTCAACGAGGGAAATGCATCAGATGTCGAATACCCGACCCGCCTCACCGCGAAAGAGAAAAGCTCAAAAGAAGTTTGCCTTGCTCGTCGCGCTGGTTGTAGACCTGCGCCGAAGGGGGCAAACTGAAGTCCGAATTTGGCAAGCTTTGGAACTGCATTACGACGTGTCAGTCACGCTTCCGACCGTCTTCCTGATCTGCCGGCGAATCAGGAGCGGTGAGCTAGTCGCGCATCGTTCTTAGGGTGCGATACGATCGCCTCCTTTGGACTCGGGACCATATGGGAGCAGCCGAGCGATCGTCTGAGATCATTAGAGTGAGCCTGAGCCGCGGCCGGCTGCGTTCCCGACGCTTCGGCCGGGGAGCCATCGATATGCATGTCATGAATGAGCTCGCGCGCCGCTAGGACGGCTTGATCGCTACACGTCTTGCTGCCCTCGCCCCGCAGTTGCGCGACAGGCAGCGCGATGGCGAACTCCGACTCCCGCGGCACAGCAAGGACAGCCCAATCGCAACCATCCGCAGTTGCAGTTTCTTTCTCTATCGGGCACGTGGTCGAGCATCGTCGAAACGCGTTCACTGCACGCCCAGTCGATACATTAGTGGGCGCCCCCTCTTGCGCACTACGCGCTAGCGAATCTGGACGAGATGTCCGGGCGCGGGCCTCCCGCAACCGTCCTGTGCTGCGTCAGATCGCTCAGCAATAGCCGAGTAATTACATTACAAAATACGTGCTATTCACTACGCGCATGATTCCTGGGAAGAGTATGTTGTGTGCCGGGCCACAAGCTGATTTCTCTGCCACCGATTGACCTGCTCGCGGCGTGAAACATTCATCGTAGATTTGCCCGGATGGCCCGCTAGTACGCGAACTCAGAGCATCGCGAATTTGGCCCCGAATGTTTCACGACGTGGCGAGACGAAATTGTTGCTGCGCCAAGCCATGGAGACGAGCAATTGCTTACGGAGGGGCGATCCGGCTTCGCCCTTGGCTAATTTGTTTGACCCACTCATATCTGTTAGTTGCATTATTTTCATAATCGCACCGATGTCGCCGTAGACTCTGTTAATCGTAACTTCGACGCCCAGATGGGTGCTTCCCCGCTCGGGGAACACTCGCATCGGAGAAAGGAGGAGATCGATACCAGGCGATAGAGACTGGCACTCTCGTTGCACGTTCGGCAAGCCAGTTGTCCCACGCAGACAAGATCAACTTGTGCCCCTCCCTTGCCTGCGATTCTACGCCGTACCAATGGACATTCAGAATGGCTCCGAGAACGGACACCCAACTAGCGCCCTATGTCCGTCGATCGGAGCAATCAGTCTCGCGGGGATACGTACGACATAACCGCTTGCTAACGCGCGGACATTGCGCGCCGTACTAGTGCTTCGGATGCCAACTGCAACATGCTTACGATAAGACGCGCACAAGGTTACGCGGACACAGCGAAAGTTTAGTTCCGCGACAGACGTGTTCTATGAACTCGACGCCGCCTTTTGCCGCGACACTCACGAGAACTTGATCAATCGCGGCATGCGATTCAGAGACAACCCAAGGCGGGCGGCCACGCGTCAAAGAGCGTCCAAAGCCTTGCGTCGAGCCTGCGAGTTACAAGAGAGCTCCGCGCAAGAGCGCTACAGACCCGTAGCTTACTAACGACTACGAGTGCAGCAGCGTATTTAGCAATTGGACAGAGAACCCAGATGCTTGACGAACTGCAGCAACGAAGATCAGGCGATCAAAAAACTAGGGGGGCCCAAACTTGTAAGACACGGCTGCAGTTTAGGATCGTCTACATGAGTCGGACATGAGATTGCCGCGACTGGTTTCAAGAAAACGTTCCAACTTCCATTACAGAGAAGGTGTGCTCGCGCATCGGATGCCAAACACGCGGCCCAAAAAAGGGAGACTAGATGGCTGCCCATGGATCGAGAGACGTCGACACTCACAGTTATCTTTTCGCGCAGTTGTGCCATTTCGCCAGTTCCGCGATGATGCGGCGAGCGTGTACAAATTGAGTTGCGCGTCAGATGAATGGGGCGTCAGCGCCTACGGCTAGCGTTGTTCCCTCATTGCCAAGACGACCTCTTCGCACAGCTACAGATAGGGCGCCGTCCTAGCTGGTTAAGCAAGACGCCAACTTGCTCTCTTGCTTGCCACGTTCCACGAAGGCCGCCAACGATATAGGCTCCGCTGGCTAACCGAGCATTCACTAACTTCGAAAAAGTCTGACGGACGAACTGATGCGCACAGGGGCCGCGTTGTACGCGGCAGTTCAACTGTGACACGTCGAATCCGTACTATGGACTTTGCGCGGACCTGCTTAGCTCGCTGACAAATGAACGCGAAAATTACCGGGGCATCTCGCCTAGCAGGCCATCTCCGATGCTCAACGCTCGGGCCCGCGATATCGATCACCGGACTCAAGGCCCGTCGCGCGTCTATGCAGATCAGGTCTTCAGAATCCATACTATGGACCGGTACGTGACTCATTCACTTTCGCGCCATCGCGGCGCGTTTGTCAGGCGTGGCCAGTTTCTTTTCCAGTTGCATGCCGAGTCGCGTAGAGGGGCGGTATGCCCAAGTTCAGCCTGAATCACCGGCAAAGCGCAAGCCAAGCACAATACGTAAAGGGGCATCGATATGGCAATCCCGTTGCCACAGGGTCCATAGTATGGACTCGTTGCGTCACCTCGTTGTTCGTGTCCCGGCGAAAACGACACGCAGCGCAACTTCGATCGGTACCATCGCACAAGTCCATAGTATGGACCGCCGAAACACAGGCGCAAAAAAACCCGCTCAAGGCGGGTTTCGAAGAAAAACTGACTTCGCTCATTTCGGATGAGGATTGAACGTCTCACTAATTAGTGCCCGTATTTGCGCCTCAAGGGCCTCCGTCATCACCCCTGGCTTGAACTTAATACTAAAACCGTTCATGTCCTTTGTAATCGATCCTGCGTGCTCCTTACCGGCGAAAAACTTGTCAATACTTCTCTCGTTCGCGCTCGCGGAAGTGGCACCACGCGTCGCGAGCAGCTTGATTGCCCCCGCCGCTTTCCCTTGCTCAAGTTCTCCCGAAACCACGTCGGGCCAAATCTCACGCGCGGCCGAAAGACCAGCCTCCCCGAACTTCCGGATAGCCGATACGATTGCTTCGGCGGCGTTTGCTCCCAAGAGGCGCGGCTGAATATCCAGGTCCTTAAGGATGAACGCCGGGAGCTTGTCGAAGCTCAGAAACTGAAAGAGCCCACTTCGCGAGAGCCCAAGTGCCTCAGCCAATCGCTTTCGGTCCGGAAACTCCTTTTCCGTACGCCGGATCGAGAGGCTAATCTCATAGTCCGACAGATCGTCACGGCTGACATTTTCGACCATCGCCAAGACTGCCATGTCTGAATCGGAGCAATCCGCCACCACGGCCTTGATCGAATCCAGGCCCAGAACCTTGTGTGCGCGCCAGCGCCGCTCGCCCGCAACGATCTGATAGCCCGACTCCACACGTCGCACGACGATCGGTTGCACCTGCCCGACCTCACGAATCGACTCCGCCAACTCGCTCAACTTTGTTTCGTTGAATATCCGGCGCGGTTGCCACGGATTAGGAGCAATCGCTGCAACCGACAACTGCGACGCAACACCGGCCGCCTCGAGTTCCTGCACGCGTAGTTGTGCGACCGCAAGCGCACCAGCAAGCCCAGGTGCAGTCTGCGTGCGCTCCGTACGCTTCACCTCGTCCTCATTGATCGAGGACGTCTTTCGAATTCCGGCGGTCTTCGCCAGCAGTTGTTCACGCATATTGCTCATTGCGCGGTCCTCCATTTTTCTTCATAAATTTCGTCCATCCAGCGGCAGTAGTCGATGAGTGGCTGTCGAACGCGCTGCAGCGCCTTAGCCGCACTATGCGAGCTGCTGATATCGAACACTGTGGAAAAGGCGAGTGCGCCGGTACTCATGACCGAACTCGCAGGCACCTCGATGGCATGAAGCCAGTTCTCGTATGCGCTCTCCGCCCACGCACGAACTATCGGCGCCGACGAAGTACGTCCGTAGTCCACCCTCGATAGCAGCAACGAGATGAAGTCATACTGCTTGCCTTGCTCGTACTTGATAAAGCTCTTCGATACGTCCGAGAACAAACGCCAAAACGACAATGAGCTGATGAAATCCAGGTTCTCCGGAACCATCGGCATCACCAGCGCGTCCGCCGCCAGGAGCGCGTTCAGATTCATATAGGACAGCGACGGTGACGTATCCATAAGGATGTAGTCATATTGCTTGCGAAGTGGCTCGAGACCTTCTCGCAGTACCGTCCAGAACTTGAATCCCGGCTTGATCTTCTGCATTGCGGGCAAATGAAATTCCGCCCCAATGAGTTCTGTATGGGCCGGGATGACGTCGAGGCCGTCCCAGTAAGTTGACTGAACGCGTGCTCCGAGCCCCCCTTCAATTTGCTGGTCGTAAATATAGGGGAGGACCGTGTCCTCCGGCGTGACATCCTTCTCTGCATACAAGCCACAGAGTTCAGACAACGAGGCTTGCGGATCGAGGTCGACGACGAGGACCTTGCGTCCCCGTAGCGTAAGGCCTTGGGCAAGGCACATTGTCGTCGTGGTCTTTGCGGACCCGCCTTTGAGCTGGGCTGTTATGATTATTTTCCCATCAGGCTCTCTCGTCCCCGTCACGAGGGGAGTCTGGTAAATGTCTGAGACTTTCTGCACCCAGACGCGGGCCTCCTCTAGCGTGAAGGTCCGTGTGCGGCCAGTACCTGCTGCGGTGCCTGGCGGCAATTCACCATCCGCTTTCGTGGCCAGATATTGAACCTGCGAATGCGTGATGTTGCACATCGCGGCAATCTCGCCGGTCTTGAATACGGGCGCAGCCTTTCGGGGTCTTGGTGCGAGGATGGTTTCGCGCAATTCGTCCGTAAAAATCGACACCTTCTCAGCGAACGCGCTAATCTGCTCCAGAGGCACAGTCCGGTCAACAGCTGGAAGTTGGCTTGTTTTCACCATTCTGAGGTTTTCGTGAGGTCATAGACAAACCTCATAATACAGAAGCTACTTGAAATTTTCAGCCTAAATCACTGTAAACATAGAAATAAATTGCATTTCCCAGGGTTCTGGCACGCGCAAATCTCGAGTTGCATGGACGAGCCCCGACAAATCGAGCACAAATAGGCTCACCTTCCCCTGCGTGACGCGCCCAAAACAAACCACAAAATGGCGAACAACTCGGTATCCGTACGCCAAAAGCACAATCAACCTCACCTTCACCCCCCTCGGGCGGCCCGAAGCATCCGCATTTGAATCCTCGGGACGTCACAATTAGCGGTGTGCACAATGGACCTCACCTTGAATCGGCAAGTCTCCCTCACGCCAGAACTGCAAAAGTACGGAAACAGCCTTGGAGATTCGATTACCAGCCGCTCGATCTGCTGCACTGCGCAAGCTATCGCTCTTTTGGGGTACGTGTTTGTATGTTGTTTTTGTAAACAAAAACCGAACACACAAACTAACAGGAGACTCATGTATCCATAATAATCAGCTAGTTAGGCCCATAAAGGTGAGGCTGATTGTGCTGAAGGTGAGGTCAGATGTGCATGAAAGTGAGGCTTTTGACCCGAAAAGGTGAGATTGCACCCGCACAATGGTGAGGTTCGATGAGCAAGGATCGCACTTATCCACAATGGTGAGGTCCTTTGTGCAATCTGAACGAAACAGCTCGGGGGGCCGCGGTGTACGGCCCGCATCGACAATCGCGGGATCGGTATGGTGAGGTTCGTTGTGCGCACGGTGAGGTTCCTTGTGCTCAATTCGCTAGAAGCCCGCAGGCGTGCTTGACAGCCCTCCGTGATGGTGAGGTTCGTTGTGTTGACACCTCACCCATGAGTGATAAAGTCGCGTGAATCCAATCGGGCAACTCACGCAATGGCATCGGACAATCCGGAAGAGGGCAGAACGAAAACGACACCTCGGCAAATGGCCTTGGCGTTGTTCGAGGACATGTTCGATCTCGGTTTGCCAGTGAACGAGTCGAGCCGCGAGATCGGATATCAACGCAACAACTTCTTCACCGAAATCGTGAACATGGGGTTGCCGGCGCGGCGCTTCTTGGACGCGGCGTACTTCATCGTCGCCCAGGAGTCTCAGACGCAGGACCAGTATGACGTCGAACTGAACTACTTCAAGTGGCTGATGCGCTATGACAGCCGCAATCTCAAGCACCTCCGGACTATCGCCGACGAAGCCCAGAATGCCAAGATTCGCTTGACGAATACGCCCTCAGACCGCGACCCGCATGAAGATGACTTGTGGGTCCAGGTCCAACTCATCGGGCTAGTGGCCTTTCATCGTGGGCGCATTCGGTTCGACGTTCACCCGACCTTAGTGCCACATATTCGCGACCCACGAAAATCACATTGGCTGAGCTTACGGATATCGACTGCCTTCACGAGAAGTCTGGCCAGAGCGATCTACGACAAGGTACTGCCAAGCGTTCCGGCCGGGCGCACCGAATGGATTCCGCTTGAGGTGATGCGGACATGGCCTGGGAAAATCGGCGCGAACGCGGCGATTTTCAAATACTTCAAGCGTGACTGGCTCGAACCTGCGGTCAAGGAGATCAACGAAGTGTCCGACATCGAGCTCTCGTATGAAACGAGGACCGAGTCCACCTCTTCGAAGAAAATCGATCGTCTGCGCTTCGTGCTCAAGCGAAAAGACACGGCCGACGCAGTGATGGCGAGCCTTGCTGACGCGAGCCATGTCTACAAGGTGCTCAAGGACGAGTTCAACCTGTCATCGCGGCACTTCAGCGAGATCTCAGAGAACCGCGATACGTGGACGGATGAACGCATCCAGCAAGCAATCGAGTACACGCGTTTCCGGCTTCACCGCGGACAGGTCAAGAAGAGTCCGTCTGGTTATCTGATGAAGGCACTACGCGACAACTGGAAGATGTCGGAGGCCGAGCGAACGATGGTCGAAGTACAGGCGAAACTGTTGAGCAACGAAGCCCAGCAGAGCACTGAAGCGGCGGAGCTTCATGCCTCGGTTGCGCACAGCATTGCCTCAAGAGAGGAGGAATCGCGCGCACGCATGAACGAGGAGGCGAGAATCGGTCGCGAACACTATATGGCCGCCGACGAGAGGAGCAAACGGGACTTCATACGTGGCTGGGTGAACTCCCGGGAGGGCAAGCTGATGCTCCGCCGCATGAAGCTTGAGCCCGGTGATGTCACCGAAGGAGACATCCTCGGAAGTGGGGAACTTGGCTGGTACCTCGGACAATTTGTTTTTGGACGAATCAGCGTGTCGCGAGCCAGTAAATAGGAGACGTGAGGGCACCGAAAGGTCTGTCGCACGTTTGTTCGGCGTTCAGTAGCACAAACGTCCAACTGCTTGCTCCGAAGTAAGTGACGTCCAATTCGTAACAAACCTGACGAGCAACGCGCGCGTGTTCAACGATTGTGCCTACGACATGGCGGCGCCTGCCATTCCGCTGCGCTTCGCCAAGACTCGCTGTCTATTGTGCCTTCGTTAATGGCAAATGTGCCGTCGCCAGGGGAAAGCGACGGGCGAAAACCTCCCAGCCCCGTCGGACGAAAAGCCTTACGCGGCGGGGACTTTGGCGAATTATGCGATCGCCAATGGCGCACTTTTTCCCGCAATTGTGCCTTCGTTAATGGCGAATGTACCGTCGCAGGGAGAAAGCGGCAGGCGAAAACCTCAAGTTCGTCGGACGCGAAGCCTTTCGCACGAGAGCGCTCAAAATCAAGCGAGGTTCGCGGTGAGCGCCGTACCCGCTTCCGGCAACGGGGTCGGCGTCGTGCGAAATAGCTATCCCGGTCGGCCCGGTCGACTAGCGCGCTGACTTGGTCTAGGTCGACTATTGGGTTTGGTGTCGACGGTGAGTGGATGTGTGACTGCGTAGCCATCGCATAGACCAAAAAAATCTCTGAGAAATCGATCCCTGGAGCTTTTTGCGCGCTCCTGCTCCGGACCGCGCGGTCGCAGCGTGCGCCATCGACGTCCAGGCGCGCGCTGGCGCTCGTCACCGGACGCGCTTTCAACATTACCGGCCAACTGTCAAACGGCCATCCGTCGCCACCCGCAGCAGCTGTCCGTCCCCTGAAACGCGACTAACGGTCATGCCGAATTTCACCCTCCAACACGGGCCAGGCGCAAAACCCCGTCTTCAGGCAGGTGGGTATTCGCACCCTTAACTCACGGCTGGCGCAGCCGTCATCGTATTGCGGCGTCTTGACGCCCCGCAGTGAAGCGAGCGTCGTGGGTGTCTGGTATTTACGCCTGTCCCCGGCGCCGGCTCCAGTCCGAAAATGCCGTATGGGCCTTGCCATCGGCGGATACTGCATCGGGGATGAACTGTTCGCAAGGAGGCTCGCCGACGAACGATGCCAGATCTTTCCGATCTGGTGGAGGGCCGTCACGCACGGAAGATATACATCGTAGTCCAGAATAATATAGGCGTGTGCTCGACCACGAGCGGTCCACCAACAGTGTTTGTGGCACCCCTCTGCGGTCAAACGGTCAGGTCAACGGCGGCCGTGTGTATGCCACTGCGTGCTCGCGCGCACGCGCGATCTCCAGAATCTCCTGGTGAAATCTCCCGAGCGACTGGCGATGCGTGACACTGACAATCGTCCGGTTCGGCAGTCGTTCGGTGAGCAGGTAATACAAATGCGCTTCGTTCTCACTGTCGAGCGCACTCGTCGCTTCATCGAGGAACACGTAGTCAGGCTTCTGAATCAGCACGCGTGCGGCCGCTAGCCACTGCTGTTCGCCAGGAGAAAGGATGCGCCACCAGGAGTTGGACTCATGCAGCCGCTCGACATAGCCCTCAAGCCGACACAGACGCAGCGCCTCGCGGCATGCTTCGTCGCTGAAGCTGGCGCTTGCTGCGGGGTAGGTAAGCACAGTCTTCAAGGTGCCAGCCGGCAGGTAGCTCTGCTGAGGGACGAACATCATGCGCGCGTTCACAGGTGCGTCGATCGAGCCGTTTCCGAATGGCCAGAGACCGGCTAGCGCGCGCAGAAAGGTGCTTTTGCCCGAGCCGGACGGCCCATGCACGAGCCAGCGCGAACCGGGCTTGACAGCGATGTCACGCACACTCGCGAGCGTCTCGCCGTTGGGCAGGGCAAGCGTGAGCTTGTGCGTGGTGAGCTTGCTCTCGTCAACGTAGTGCAGGTTGATGCCACTATGCTCGGTTGCGGGCGACACGGATTCTTTCAGATGAGGTAGCTGCATGACGCGCCTGAACTCGCACAGACGGTTGACCGTTGCGCGCCATTGGGCGAGCGTGTCGTAGTTGTTGATGAACCACGAAAGCGATTCGCTAACCGTACCGAATGCGTCGGAGATTTGCATCAGTGTGCCGAAACTGAACATACCTGCGAAATAACGGGGCGATGCCACGACGATCGGAAAGATGTCGGCGATCTGACCGTAGAAGTTGAACACGAAGCTGTAGCGCCGCGTGTACTTCATCACGCGCCACCAGTTGTCACGGATCCGGCCGAACAGGTCCTGGGCGGCCAACTCCTCGGCCTTCATCCCGTCGTAGAAAGCAATCTGCTCGGCGTTTTCGCGTACACGGATCAGGCCGAAGCGGAAATCCGCCTCGACGCGCTGCATCTGGTAGTTGATTGACACAAGCGGATGCGCGACCTTGTTTGTCAGAAGTGAGCCGGCAATCGCATAGACGATGGCTGCCCAGAGCATGTAGCCAGGAATCCGAACGGGCGTGCCCCCCATCATGACTGCCAGCGCGCCCCCCGTACTCCACAGGACGGTCGAGAACCAGACGAGTGTCTCGAGCGTCGAGAGCAGATCGAGTGTGAGCGTAAGCGTGGTGGTGGCGAATGACTCGAGGTCGACCGCGATCCGTTGATCAGGATTGTCGGTGAGGCGGTCGCGCTCGATGCGGTAGAAGGTTTTGCCGCCCAGCCATTCCTGCAGATAGCGCGTGGTCAGCCACTGGCGCCACCGGAAGCCAAGCATCTGGCGCAGATAGCGGTTGTAGACGGAAATCGCGACAAACGCGAAAGTGAGCGCGCTGAAAACCAGCATCAACTGCGGGAATTCGTGCACATTTCTGTCTTCCAGAGCGTTGTAGAAGTCGCGATTCCACGTGTTCAGTCGGGCGTTGATGCCGACCAGAAGCAGGTCCATGGCGATGATCGTGATCAGCAAGCCCCACGCGGCTCTGCGCTCCTCCGAAACCCAGTACGGTCTGATCAGGCTCCAGGCTGAAATACTGTCTGGTTGCCGGGTTGCAGGACCAGAAGATGGATTGTTCATGAGCGCCCCTTGACGCACAGTGAATGCGGACCGGGTGCACGGGGTAGTTCCCGGGTTCTGGCGTGCACGGCGCTCCGGCGGCAGCGTTTGCGAGTGTGCTTTCGAACCAGGTCAGGTGGATCCGGCGGACATGAAATGATTGTAGGGCGCGACCAGTCAGGCCGCCCGCTCACCGTGCCGACGAGAAACGGTTCATAGTTTCAAGTCGTCTCAAGCCCGATTTCAGCGGAAGCAGGCGCGTGCCAATGCCGTCCGGGATGTCATCTGTTTTCGTCCGCCATCGTTTCTCTCCAGTCTGGGCACCATGTCCTTATGTCGAGAATGACCACACATGCGATGAGCCGCCGGCACCTGCTGACACTGATCGGCAGGAACCTCGGCGCGGCCGCCATGATGCAGGGCATGGGTACGCTCGGGTTCGCCACTGCTTCGACTTATGCAGGGCCGGTCAGACTTGACGGTGCACCCAAAGGCACCCGAATTCTCGTGCTGGGCGCGGGCATGGCTGGCCTCGTCGCGGCCTTCGAATTGCGCAACGCGGGCTACCAGGTGCAGGTGCTCGAGTACAACAACCGCGCGGGTGGGCGGGCCTGGACTGTGAGGGGCGGTGATCGCTATACAGAACTCGGCGGTGCCACCCAGGACTGTACGTTCGCTGACGGCCTTTATCTGAACCCGGGGCCATGGCGCATTCCGTATCACCACCAGGGCGTACTCGACTATGCAAGACGCCTGAAGGTCCCGCTCGAGCCGTTCATCCAGGTGAATTACAACGCGTACCTGCATTCGACGGAGGCTTTTGGTGGCAAGCCGCAACGATTCCGGGCAGTGCAGACCGACTATCAAGGCTATATCGCTGAATTACTTTCCAAGGCAGTTCGCAAAGACGCACTCGACGACGCGCTGTCAGCCGAAGATGCGCATCTGCTACTCGAATCCCTGCGCCAATGGGGGGCGCTCGATCGGGATGGTCGCTATCAGGTGGGCCGGCGAAGCAGTGAACGCCGTGGTTTCGCGACCGCGCCCGGCGGTGGGCTGGCACCCCGTGCCATGCCGTCGGATCTGCTCCCGCGCGATGCATTGCTGGCATCGCGTTTGTGGCAATGGCTCTCGACCGGAAACGAGCAGGACTTCCAGAGCGCCATTTTCCAGCCCGTCGGCGGCATGGACAGGATTGCCCATGCGCTACATGAGCAGGTGGCGAGCGCCGTCGTGCTCAACGCCAGAGTCACGGCCATCCTGCAGGATGAGCAAGGTGTCACAGTACGCTATACCGATACCACTACCCGGACCGAACGGACCGCTCACGCCGATTGGGTGGTATGCACCATCCCGCTCTCGATTCTGAGTCAGATTGACATTGCGGTCGGCCCGGCAATGCGCGCCGCAATCGATGCGGTGCCCTATGAGACATCGGTGAAAATCGGCTTGCAGTTCGGACGGCGATTCTGGGAAGAAGACGAACAGATCTACGGTGGCATCACGTATACCGACCTGCCGATCTCGACGATCGGCTATCCGGCGACGGGTTACGGGTCAAGCGGCCCTGCGGTGCTGCTCGGCGCCTACATGTGGGGGCCCGCAAGCTACGAGATGGGTGCGCTGCCCCCGGCAGAACGGATCGCGGTGGCATTGGATCAGGGCAGCCAGATTCATCCGCAGTACGCACGCGAATACCAGAGCGGCTTCGCGATGAGCTGGAGCCGGTCACCGTTCACGAATGGCTGCTTCGCCGCATGGACGGAGGCGTTGAGAAAGGCGCATTACGCGAATCTCTGCCAGATTGACGGACGGGTCGTCCTGGCCGGAGAGCACGCTTCGCATATCCCGGCGTGGCAGGAAGGTGCCGTGCTGTCGTCACTGGATGCGATCACCCGGTTGCATCGGAGAATCGTGAATGGATAGGCCGACGCTGATTCTCAGCGTGATGCTGAGCGCTTTGCTGATCGGCGGTGCGAAAGTGTCGGCTCAGGTCATGGCACAGGACGAGCCACGCACTTTCACGATCTCGCCGGGTTATCACTTCACCGAAACAGGCGGCGAAGCGCTTTACAACGCCAGCTGCGCGGGATGCCATATGCCGGACGGGAAAGGGGCACAGGGCGCGGGTCACTATCCGGCGCTCGCTGACAACCCGTCACTCGGCGCAGCAGCCTACGTCATCGTCAGCGTACTCAACGGCAGAAAGGCGATGCCGTCGTTTGGCGACGTGATGAGTGACGATCAGGTTGCCGCTGTCGTCAACTACACGAGAACCCATTTCGGTAATCGATTTGCCGACAGTGTCACGCCGAGCCAGGTTCGAGGTTTGCGCTGAACTTACGTGGCGTGATTGTCGAAGCGAGGCCTCATAGACGCTCGCAGAATCAATGCGCTCTACGTCTTGAATCGCTGAAAATCCAGCAGGGAATCAGCAGCATGCTGTTGCTCAGCCAGCAACCTGCGCACGGTTCTCCCGTTGCGCGCACACCTGCTCCCCGACTAGCGATTGGCATGGCTTCTGCTTAATCGGTAAAGAACGAGGCCCGATCACGGGCCACTCATCAAGCCGATACCCGGAGCCCCTATGACCGCATTGAATCTCGCCAGCACGGTGGCAGTTGCTCCCGTTCTTTCTCCCGGTACGGATTACGAGCGTCTCGCTTCACGTTTTCGACCCATCTTCGCCCGCATCGCAGAGGGCGTGCTCGAGCGTGAGCGAGATCGCAGCCTGCCTTATGAGCAGATCGAATGGCTCAAGGCTGCAGGCTTCGGCGCGGTTCGCGTGCCGCTTGAGCATGGTGGGGCGGGGGCTTCGCTGCCGCAACTGATTCAGCTATTGATCGAACTGGCCGAGGCGGACTCGAATCTGCCGCAGGCACTGCGCGGCCACTTCGCATTCGTCGAGGACCGGCTCAACGCCGAGCCCGGCCCGGCGCGCGACGTCTGGTTCAGGCGATTTGTCGACGGCGAACTGGTGGGAAACGCCTGGACCGAAGTCGGCAGCGTGGCGATCGGCGACGTGATCACGCGCGTGTCACGTGATGGCGCGCGCTGGGTCGTCAACGGAGAGAAGTACTACAGCACGGGCAGCATCTTCGCCGACTGGATTGACGTGTTTGCGCGCCGCGACGACACGGGAGAAGACGTGATCGCGGCCGTGCGGGCAAGGCAGCCCGGCGTGACGCATCACGACGACTGGGACGGCTTTGGCCAGCGCACGACGGGCAGCGGCACCACCACGTTTGTCGCCGCCGAGGTGGACGAGATCGACATCATTGACTTTTCGACGCGCTTCAAATACCAGACCGCGTTCTACCAGCTGGTGCTCCTGGCCGTGCTCGCGGGCACGGGCCGCGCCGCGCGGCGCGACATCGCTCAGGAGGTGCGTTCGCGCCGGCGCATCTTTAGTCATGGCAATGCGCCTTCGTTCGCGCAGGATCCGCAGGTGCAGCAGGTCGTGGGCCAGGTCTCGTCGCTCGTGTTCGCGGCCGAGGCCACAGCCGTGCGGGCGGCGCAGGCTTCGCAACGCGCGTACGAGGCGCGCTTCGGCGGCGACGCGCAGGCCGAGCACGAGGCGAATGTCGATGCCGAACTCGATTCCGCGCGCGGCCAGAGCGCGATTGCCGATCTCGTGCTGCGCGCGACCACGCTGCTGTTCAATGCGCTCGGCGCATCGGGCACGAGCGAGCAGAAGCGACTTGATCGCCACTGGCGCAACGCGCGCACGGCGGCCTCGCACAACCCGATCGTCTTCAAGGAGCGTATCGTGGGCGACCGTGAAATCAACGGGACCGAGCCGCCGTATGTCTGGGCGATCGGCGCCGGTCCCGCGCCGGAGCAGAAGGCGGCTTGAGTGCGCAAGTGCGGTGCCGTCAAGCGCACGGCACCGCTATTTGAGGGCCGCGATTTCCTTCGTGCGGATCAGCCGTGCACGCAGTACGTTGCGGCTGATGCCGAGGAGTCTCGCCGCCTGAATCTGGTTGCGGTGGCTGTACTCGAACGCCGTGCGCATCACCATGTCTTCGATCTGCTCGAAGAGATTCTCGTGCTCACCGTTGAACAGTTCGAGCAGCGCGGATTCGAGCGCGTGGTGAGGGCCGCTCGGCGCGGGTGTGCAAGCCACGGCCGTGATGCCGGACGAGAAAAGATGCAGGTCGCTATCCTGCAGGGTGTCGTGGCGGCTCACGAGCAGGGCGTGATGGATCACATTCTCCAGCTCGCGAATGTTGCCCGGCCAGCTGTACGCGAGCAGCTTCTGCTCGGCGCGCGGCGAGATCGTGCCTGGCCCGTAACCGAGCCGGCCTCGGTAGTCCTCGATGAAGTAGCGGGCGAGCGGAAGGATGTCGCCGGTGCGCTCGCGCAGCGTCGGAATGGCGAGCTGCACGACGTTGAGCCGGTAGAACAGGTCGCTGCGGAAATGCCCGGCCGCCACCGCGTGCTGCAGGTGGACGTTCGTCGCCGCCACCACGCGCACGTCGATCGGAATACCGTGCCGGGAACCAAGCCGCACGACCTCGCGCTCCTGCAGCACGCGCAGCAGCTTGACCTGCATCGACAGCGGCAGGTCGCCGATCTCGTCGAGGAAGAGCGTGCCGCCGTTGGCCGCCTCGAACCAGCCCGGCTTGGCGTTGAACGCGCCGGTGAAGGCGCCTTTCTCGTGCCCGAACAGCTCGCTTTCGACCAGCGTTTCAGAAAACGCGCCGCAGTTGACCGCGACAAACGGCTTGTCGCGCCGCCCGCTCAGGCTGTGGACGTGGCGCGCGATCAGTTCCTTGCCCGTGCCGGTCTCGCCGATGATCAGGATATTTGCGTCGCTGGGCGCGACCAGCTGGATCCGCTCAAGCAGTTCGATCGAGCGGGGATCGACGAAGACCTGCGCGCGTGCGCGGATCGAGGTGGTCAGCGAATGCCTGTGCGGCAACGTCAGGACGGCGACATCGCCTTTGGCCTCGGCATCGTCAGACCGTGCGTAGGGGAGCGGGTGGTTCATGAGTAGAAGCTCGGCGTGGGATAGGTTCGGTTGAGCGCCCATTCGCCGATCTCGCGGATCTTGTAGGCGAGCGGATCGTGCAGCGTATGGGTGCGCAGGTTGCGCCAGTGGCGATCGAGCCGGAGTTCTCCGTGGGTCGCGCGGGCGCCGGCGACATCGAACATGCGCGTACAGATGTCGAGACCTGTTTGCGCGGCGGCGACCTTCGCGCTGGCGATCGCCAGCGCCACCTCGCCGCGTTCGGTCGCCGTGAGACGGGTGTCGCGCGACCATGCACGGTCGAACCCGGCGGCGGCCTTGTCCGCGAGCGCGCGAGCGGCTTCCAGCCCGAGCCAGAACTCGCCATACTGGCTCAGGATGTACGGGTCCTCGCCGGTGCTCGCGACTTTCGAGGCGGGCCAGGGCCGCGCCTCGTTCAGCGTGTAGTGACGGGCATCCTCGAATGCGGCCTCGCCAATGCCGAGATAGATGTTCGTCAGGATCAGTTGCGCAATGAGTGGCCTCAGGCACGCAAACGGCGACGAAAGCGGTCCTGGGTCCGAAAGGATCTCGTGATGCTCGACACGGACCCGTTCGAACGTCACCGAACCGCTGTCGGTCTGACGTTGGCCGAAATTGTTCCAGTCATCGGCGATCGCGATGCCGCTTCGCTGGGTTGGCACCGCGGCCACGAGAAACGCGCGCGTGTCGGCGTGGCGAGCGGAGACGATGAGCATTTCCGAGTCGAGCGCGCCCGAGCAGAAGCTCTTCTGCCCGCTGAATTCGAGCCACGCGCCGCGCGGATGCGCAAGTGTGCGTTCGTCGAGCGGATTGAGCGCATTGCCCCAGAACCACCGGTGCCGCGAGGTCTGTTCGAACAGCGCCTGCCATTGCTCCCACGAGCCGAACAGGCGGGCCGTGGCCAGCATCAGGTGATGGAATCCGAACACGTGTGCGAGTGAACTGTCGGCGCACGCAAGCACGCGCACGACGTTGAGCGTCGTGCGCCAGTCCGCGCCGAGGCCGCCGTGTACCGCAGGGATACTCAGTGCGAGCAGGCCGCTCCCGCGTAGCGCATCACGTTCCGCCTTCGGTGTGCCGCCGCGCGCGTCGCGCTCCGCTGCGGTCCGCGCAAAGCGTTCAGCAAGACGCCGGGCGACGCTCAATGGCGATTCGTCCTGCGGGATGGGCCGGATGTCCTCCGGCGCGTCGGCCAGCGGCAACGATAGGGAAATGGATGCCATTGCAGTGTGATCGGGTGAAGCAGCACTGCACGCGCGTGCGTGCTGCAGGATCAGCACAGTGTTCAAGGTTTTGGCCATCGAGAGAAGCAAGGATTTCTCATAACCTAATCAAGCTGCTGCGCTAGCAGCATCGAGACGCGAGGCCATGCGTCCTGGATGCTTTCATTCATGTGACGAACCGGCACTGCTGCGTGGGGAGCAGCGAAGAAGCAGGGTTGTTGCCGGTGCTTCATCGCCTGTCGGCAAATCGATCCGAGTGTCGCCGGGATGTGCTTATCAGGTGCATTTCCCCTGCGTGAAGGCTGCTCGACCACACAAACTGCTGCTATGTCAGCCGTTCTGCCGTGAGCGGCCAGTTCTCAAGATTTGGCACAGTCCTTGCCTTTAGCTCATGACGGGACCGATCAGGCACGTCCCGATTCACGAAGGAATCCTCATGAGCAAGAAACACAAGATCGTGGCAGTGTCGGGCAGCTTGCAGCAGCCGTCGCGCACGCTGGCGCTGGTGCAGTCGCTGCTGTCCGCGCTGGAAGCCGCGCTGCCTGTTGAAATCCGCATGATCGATCTCGGCGAGATTGCCGGGCGACTCTCCGGTGCGCTCACGCGTGCGCAGGTGCCCGTGGATGTCGAAGAACACATCCGCGCGATCGAGACAGCCGACCTCGTGATCGCGGCGAGTCCGGTGTATCGCGCCTCGTATACCGGCCTCTTCAAGCATCTGTTCGATCTCGTGCATCACGAGGCGCTGATCGACGTTCCGGTGCTGCTGGCCGCCACGGGCGGCAGCGAGCGTCATGCGCTCGTGATCGATCACCAGCTGCGTCCGCTCTTCAGCTTCTTCCAGGCCCATACGCTGCCTATCGGCGTCTACGCCTCCGAAAGCGACTTCGATCGCTACGAGATCGCGAGCGAGGCGTTGCGCTCGCGTATCGCACTCGCTGTCGAGCGCGCGGTTCCGCAACTCGTTGCGCGCGCGGAAAACGTCACCGCGGCGCTTGCCGTCTGAATTCAAAGTCATTCAAGGAATCTTCAATGAGCCAGATTTCCCATACCGACGACGCCGTCAAGTTCGCCTACTGGGTGCCCAACGTGAGCGGCGGCCTTGTCGTCAGCACGATCGAGCAGCGCACCGACTGGAGCCTCGACTATAACCAGCGTCTTGCGCAGACCGCCGAGCGCGCGGGCTTTGAATACGCACTGAGCCAGATCCGCTTCACGGCTGGCTACGGCGCGGAGTATCAGCACGAGTCGGTCTCGTTCAGCCAGGCGCTGCTGCAGTCGACCACGAAGCTCAAGGTGCTCGCGGCGATCCTGCCCGGGCCGTGGCACCCGGCTGTGGTCGCCAAGCAGATTGCCACGATGGATCACATCTCGAACGGCCGCATCGCGATCAACGTCGTAAGCGGCTGGTTCAAGGGCGAGTTCACTGCGATCGGCGAGCCGTGGCTCGAACACGACGAGCGTTACCGCCGCTCGAACGAGTTTATCCGCGCGCTCAAGGGGATCTGGACCGAGGACAACTTTACGTTCAAGGGTGACTTCTATCGGTTCAACAACTACACGTTGAGTCCGAAGCCGGTGCAGAAGCCCCATCCCGAGATTTTCCAGGGCGGCAGCTCGCGCGCGGCGCGCGACAACGCGGCGAGCGTGTCGGACTGGTACTTCACGAACGGCAACACGCCCGAGAATCTCAAGGCGCAGATCGACGACATCCGTGCGAAGGCGGCACAGAACAATCACGAGGTCCGTATCGGCGTGAACGCCTTCGTGATCGCGCGCGATACCGAAGAAGAAGCGAAGGCCGTGCTCGACGACATCATCAGGCACGCGCACGTCGAGGCCGTGCACGCGTTCGGTGATGCGGTCAAGGAGGCCGGCAAGGCGTCGCCGGAAGGCGAGGGCAACTGGGCCAAATCGACCTTCGAGGATCTCGTCCAGTACAACGACGGCTTCCGCACGAACCTGATCGGCACGCCGCAGCAGATTGCCGAACGCATCGTCGAACTCAAGTCGATCGGGGTCGACCTGGTGCTGACCGGCTTCCTGCATTTCATCGAAGAAGTCGAATATTTCGGCCAGAAGGTGCTGCCGCTCGTGCGCGAGCTCGAAGCGCAGCGCGAAAAACAGGCCGCCTGACGCAAGCGGCAGCGGGGCGGGGCCGGGCGCGCGAGCAGACCCGGCCGCATGAAACCGAAGAACACAATTGGGAAACGGCACCCCAAGGGGTGAATCAGCATGACGCAAGCCTCGACGGCCCTGCTCGCGCTCGACGGCATTTCCGTGTCGTTCGGGGGCGTCAGGGCCATTACCGATATCAGTTTCGAAGTCGCGGCAGGCGAGATCTGCGCGTTGATCGGCCCGAACGGCGCGGGCAAGAGTTCGCTGCTGAACGTGATCAACGGCGTCTATCGTCCGCAGCACGGCACGCTGCGCTTCGACGGCCATGCTTACCGGCGCATGGACGCGCACGACGCCGCGCATCGCGGCATCGCGCGCACGTTCCAGAATCTGGCGCTGTTCAGGCGCATGAGCGTGTTCGACAACGTGCTGGCCGGACGCAACCTGCATCGCCGCAGTACATGGCTCGAACAGACACTGCACGTTGGCCGTGCCGCACGGGATGAGGCCGAACAGCGCGAGCGAGCGCAGTGCGTGATCGAAGCGCTGGATCTGCAGCCGTGGCGTGGCAGCGTGGTGGGCACCTTGTCCTACGGGTTGCAGAAGCGGGTCGAGCTGGCACGCGCGCTGGCCGCCGAACCGCGCCTGCTGCTGCTCGACGAGCCCATGGCCGGCATGAATCCCGAGGAGAAGCACGCGATGGCCGGGTACGTGCTCGATGCCAACGAGCAGCTGGGCGTCACGGTCGTGCTGATCGAGCACGACATTGGCGTGGTGATGGGTCTGTCCGATCACGTGGTGGTGCTCGACTACGGAAAAAAGATCGCCGACGGCAGGCCCGATGAAGTCCGCACGAACCCGGACGTGCTGGCGGCCTATCTCGGCACACGACATTGAGAGGGGCGCGCAATGCAATTCTTTATCGAGGTGCTGGTGGGCGGGCTGCTCGCCGGCGTGATGTACTCGCTGGTCGCGATCGGCTTCGTGCTGATCTACAAGGCGTCGGGCATCTTCAACTTCGCGCAGGGCTCACTCGTGCTGTTCGGTGCGCTGACCTACGTGAGCCTCGTCGAACGCGGCTGGACCCCGTGGCTGTCGTTCGGCGCGACGCTCGCCGCGCTCGTGCTGATCGCGATCGCAACCGGCCGTTTCGTGCTGCGGCCGCTCGTCAACCGCGCGCCGATCGTGCTGTTCATGGCCACCCTCGGCCTGAGCCTGATTCTCGAAGGCGCGGCGCAGCTGTTCTGGGGCGCGCAGGTGCACGGGCTCGATCTCGGCATCGACGACAGGCCGCTGCACCTGGCCGGCGTGATGGTGAGCCGCTTCGACCTGTTCGCCGCCGGTACGGCCGGCGTGCTGGTCCTCGTGCTGTCGCAGCTCGCGAAGCGCTCGCGCTTCGGCCTGTCGCTGCGCGCCGTGGCGGACGATCCGCTCGCCGCGTTCGCGGTCGGCGTGCGGCTGCCGCGCATCTGGGCAATCGTCTGGGCACTGGCAGGCTTCGTCAGCCTCGTTGCGGGCCTGCTCTGGGGCGCGCGGCTCGGCGTGCAGTTCTCGCTCTCGCTCGTCGTGCTCAAGGCGTTGCCGGTGCTGATCATCGGCGGCTTCTCGTCGATCGGCGGCGCGATCGTCGGCGGCCTGCTGGTCGGCGCAACGGAGAAGCTGGCCGAAGTCTATCTCGGGACCGTGATCGGCGACGGCATCGAGAACTGGTTCCCCTATCTGCTTGCGATGCTGTTCCTGCTCGCGCGCCCGTCCGGCCTGTTCGGCGAGGCGGCCGTCGAGCGCGTTTGAGGAAACCTTGATGGAACTGACCCGCCCCCTCGCCGAACCGCGCCGGCTGAACCTGCGCCAGCTGGCCGTGCCGCTTGCGAGCGCGCTCGTTGCATTCTCCGGCGTGCCGCTCGTGGCGAACGACTACTGGCTGAACGCGATCCTCGTGCCGTTTCTGATCCTGTCCGTGGCCGGACTCGGCCTGAACTTCCTGACCGGCTACGCGGGGCAACTGTCGCTCGGTTCAGCCGCGTTCATGTCGATCGGCGCCTATGCGACCTACAACCTGCTCGTGCGTGTGCCTGCGCTGCCGCTGCCGGTCGACCTGCTGCTCGGCGGCCTGGTCAGCGCCGGGGCCGGCGTGCTGTTCGGACTGCCGAGCCTGCGGATCAAGGGCTTCTACCTGATCGTCTCGACGCTGGCCGCGCAGTTCTTCGTGGTCTGGCTATTCACGCGCGTGGGCTGGTTTTCGAACTACGACACGTCCGGCGTGTTGAGCGCGCCGCAGCTCGCGATCGGTCACTGGCGCATCGACTCGCCGGTGTCGCGCTACCTGTTCGTACTCGGCGTCGCGACCTTGCTGTTCGCATTCGGCGCGAGCCTCGTGCGCAGCGAACTGGGCCGACGCTGGATGGCTGTACGCGACATGGAAGCCGCCGCGCGCGTGATCGGCATCCCGGTGGGTCGCAGCAAGCTGCTGGCCTTCGCGCTGAGTTCCTTCGTGCTTGGCATCGCTGGCGCGCTGTGGGCTTTCGCGTATCTCGGCACGATCGAGCCCGACGGCTTCAACCTGAATCTCTCGTTCCAGGTGCTGTTCATCATCATCATCGGCGGCATGGGCAGCATCTCGGGCAACTTTCTGGGCGCGGCCTTTATCGTGTTGCTGCCGATCCTGCTTTCAAACGCGGCTGGCGCGCTGGCCCACGCAGGCATCGGCGCAGACCAGGTGCAGAACCTTCAAAAGATCGTCTTCGGTACGCTGATCATCGTCTTCCTGATCAAGGAACCGGATGGCCTCGCGAGACTCGTGCAGATCGTCCGTCAACGTCGGCCGAAGCAATCCTGAGCCGTTAATCTCCCCGCTTTATTGTTTCTCTTATCATCCAAGGAATATTTTGGTATGCGAAATAATGATATTCGTCCAGTTCGTGCCAAGTGGGGAAAGTGGTCCTCGGCTTTTGTGGCGGCGGTTGCGCTCGCTGTCGGCGCTTTGCCTCACGCGCATGCGGCGGGGGAGGAATACTTCCCGCTGCAAAGCTACCGGGTTGGCCCGTACGCAGCTGGCGGCAGCGGCTTTTTTGGCGGCTTTATCGACTATCTCCAGCTGACCAATGCGCGCGACGGGGGCGTGAACGGCGTCAAACTCGTATGGAAGGAGTGCGAGACCGAGTATGTGGTGGAGAAGGGCGTCGAGTGCTATGAGCGCCTGAAGAGTGGCGGCCCGGACGGTGCGCCGACCGCGGCCACGAACCCATTGTCGGTTGGAATTGCCTACGCAACGCTCGACCGTTCGACGGCTGACAGGATCCCGCTCATCACGATCAACCACGGCCGTACTGATTCGACCGATGGTGCGGTGTTTCCCTATGTGTTCCCGCTGCAGCTGAACCCGTACAGCGAGGTCTCCGCAATCGTCAACTATATCGGGCAGCGCTCGGGCGGTCTCGCCGCGCTCAAGGGCAAGAAGATCGTCGTGCTGTATCACGGTTCGCCGTATGGCCGCGAAACGATTCCGGTGGTCGATCTGCTGGCGAAGCAGTACGGCTTCGACGTGACCCAGATCGAAGTGCCGCATCCTGGCAACGAACAGGGCTCGCAGTGGCTGAAGATCCACCAGATCAATCCCGACTGGGTGATCCTACGGGGCTGGGGCGTGATGAATCCGGTAGCGATCAAGACCGCGCAGAAGGTCGGCTATCCGGTCGATCACATCATCGGCAATATCTGGAGCAACTCCGAGGAAGACGTGCGTCCGGCGGGCGATGCGGCCAAAGGCTTCATCTCGATCACGACGCACCCCTCGGGCACGGACTACCCGGTGCTGCAGGCGATCAACCAGTACGTGATTAAACCGGGCAACGGCAACCTCAAGGACCCGGCGCGCTTTGGCACCGTCTATTACAACCTGGGCGTGGTGAACGGCATTCTTAACGTCGAGGCGGTGCGCGTCGCGCAGCGCAAGTTCGGCAACAAGCCGCTCACTGGCGAGCAGGTACGCTGGGGCTTCGAGCATCTGGATCTCGACGATGCGCGCCTCAAGCAGCTCGGCGCTTTCGGTCTGGTCCAGCCGCTCAAGCTGACTTGCGCGGACCACGAAGGTGGCGGCGCCGTGCGCTTCCAGCAATGGGACGGCCAGAAGTGGAACGTGATCAGCAACTGGGTGCAGGCCGACCGCGCGCTGCTGCGTCCGATCATCGAGAAGTCGGCGCTGTCGTATGCGAAGGAAAAGGGCATTACGCCGCGCGATTGCAGCAAGGACCTCTAGCATGGCGAGCACCCCGATCCTGCAGGTCGACGAGATCGCCGTGACCTATAGTCAGATCATCCCCGCCCTGCGCGGGGTGTCGCTGGCGGTAGCCGAAGGCGCGATCGTCGCGCTGCTCGGTGGCAACGGCGCGGGCAAGACGACCACGCTCAAGGCGATCTCGAACCTCGTGCGCGCGGAGCGCGGCGAACTGACGGGTGGCCGCGTCGTCTATCGCGGCGCAGACATCGCACGCGTCGAGCCATGGACGCTGGTCGAGCGCGGGCTGGTCCAGGTGCTGGAAGGGCGGCGCTGCTTTGCGCATCTGTCGGTCGAGGAAAATCTGTGGATCGGGTCGTTCGCCAGGCGGCCTCGGCGGGCCGAGATCGAAGCGGCTCTCGAACGGACCTACTCGATCTTTCCGCGTCTGAAGGTCAAGCGCCGGTCGCTGGCGGGATTGACGTCGGGTGGCGAGCAGCAGATGGTGGCGATCGGTCGCGCGCTAATGGCGCGTCCTTCGCTGGTCCTGATCGACGAGCCGTCGATGGGGCTCGCGCCGCTCGTGGTCGAGGAAATCTTCGAGACCGTTGCGGCGCTCAACCGCGACGAGGGCGTGAGTTTCCTGCTCGCCGAGCAGAACGCGATGATGGCGCTGCGCTATGCGCAGCATGGTTACGTACTCGAAGGCGGTCGCGTGGTTGCCAATGGTACGCCGGGCGAACTCGCTCAGCTTGATGTACTTCATGACGCGTACCTTGGGGGCGCAGCTGTCGACTACACTGCACGTCGCCCCGGGCGTGCGAGGCAGGCTTTGACTGCTTGATATGTGAACGTCTGACAGAGCTGAACAGACAGCGCGCTACAAAAAAGCACTGTGGTTTACGTCGTGAGCTAGTTCGAGTCTCGACGATGAAACCTCGCAAATGATTTAGGCAGAGTAACGCCGGTCTCTCCAGACTACTGGATGGGAATTGCACGTTCTTTATAAGAACATATTGGACTGCAGAATAATTGTGTTGTCGGACTGGCCGAATTTTTGAACTTATGCCCCTGTAGTGATTGAGATAAGAAAACTTACTATATGGGCACCAAACGTCAATCCCTTTCTGCGCGGAGATTCTCCGGCGATCCAAATCCTGATGATCCGCTCATCGGGGCCCGGTTGCGCTATTGCCTCACGCAGGTCGAGCAGCGTCTGGGTGAGGCACTGGCCTCGGCCGTCTTTGCAGACATCCAGATCGCCCACTTCAAGGTATTGCGCTTTCCGCCTCCGGAGGACGAGCGCCCCATTGACCTGGCACAGCGCGCGGGGATGTCCAAGCAGGCGATGAACTACCTGCTGCTGCAACTTGAAGAGCTGGGTTATGTTCAGAGGGTCGCGACAGGGGAATCGCCTGCGCGCCTTGTTTCCCTGACCGAGAAGGGCTGGAAAGTGGCCGAAATACAGCGTGTCACGGTGCACGAGATCGAACGCGAATGGGAGCGGCAGATCGGCGCAAAGCGCTTCCAGACGTTTTACGCGGTGCTGAAGGAACTGACGGGCGGTTGATCAGTGATGGAGCGTTCAGGGGAAAAGCGACGAGCCACAAGGCCGCTGCCGTGGGTATTGAAGTGCCACGTGACTATGCTTGATGCCGAGGTTTATCACGATCTCTTCATGGCCGACACCGCACAGCCTCGCGACGCGTGGCCGGCAGGAAGCGTTCCAGCCGGCGCGTGCGGTTTCCGACGGGTGCGCCTGCCATCGTGGCAGGCGCACCCTGACAGAAAATGGCGACTGGGCAGCCAGAACGTTCATCGCCTGTCGATCCGGCGTCCAGTTTGCGCATCACGCCTCGGGTAAAATGCCGTCATCCTGACGCCTGCCGGGAATGTCTCCCGGAAGCGCGCCGTTGCGCTGATCGTCGGTGGCAATGACAGCCCAGGCGACCCGCATCGCGGCTGCCGCATCTCCCACGGAACGACCATGAAATTCGATCACTCCGATCCCGAGCTCAACGATCCGTTGACTGACGAAGAGCTGGAATTCCTCGAACGGTTTCTTTCGGGCAATGCCGTCTGCGACGATGCGATGGACGCGGTCATGTTGCATGGCTTTCTGACTGCCGTCATCTCCGGACCGAACGCGATCATGCCGGGTGCGATTCTTCCGTGGATCTGGGATGCCAGGCACGCAACCCGTCAGCCCCGATTCCTGTCAGCAGGTCGGGCTCGCAAGGTCACCGGACTGATCTTTCAGTACTGGAACGACATCAACGACACCCTGAATCAATGCCCCGACCTGTTCGAACTCCCGCTGCACACGACCGTGTATGCGGGCGAAGAGGTTCCCGTCCTCGATGAATGGTGCAAGGGTTATAGCAAGGGCATCGACATCGACCGGGAGGCTTGGGAGCCGCTGATCGAACGACACCCCTGGTGGTTCAATATCATCCTGCTGTTCGGCACAGCCTCCGGGGACCACGAGCTGGCGCGGCGGGACTACACGGTTGAACAACGCCGATCGTTTGTTCTCCAGCTCATGGCTTCAGCGCTCAATATCCATCGCGACGGGTGCGAGGCACGCCGAGAGTTGATGGGGCAGGGCGAGCGGCCAGGCACGATCCCGGCGGATTCATGGCCGAAAGCCAGGAGGGCAACGCAGCCCGCAAAGCGGATTATGGACGCGCAGGACGGGAGCGGATCCAAAGACCTGTTCCTCGTAGATTCGCTTGGCCGGGTGACGGACGAAGCGTTTCATCCGCTCGCCTTGTCACCGCTGGCTACGCGCATCACGCGCGGTGGCACGTCTGTCGATGTGCACATCTATCGCGCCGACGATGATGGTGGTGACGGCTGGATACTTGAAATCATCGACGCGTCCGGGACGTCCACGGTTTGGGACGAGCCGTTCCCAACCGATGGCGCCGCACTGGCCGAAGCATTGAGCACGATCAGCATGCACGGCATTGCGTCGGTGACCGGAGACGGACCGGCGCCCGCGCCGAAACACTGAGTGCGCCCGGACCCAGAATCCGGTCGGCGCACTCAGTGTTTCGGCGCAGGCTATACGTGATCTCCTGGCGGGCCCGTCTTCCGTCTGCATTCAAACCCCGGATTTCTCCATCAACCGTCCATGTCCTTGACCGATACCGATCGCCTTTCGCCAAGAATCACACCGGCCGGCCATCTGCTTGCCGCCCCCGACCTTGAGGCGCCTGCATTGCCCGATGACGTAGCGCTGGGCGCAGCTTTCACGCGCGGCGCTGGTCACGGGCTGCTCTATCTGGGGAGCGCGACCATCGGGCGCGCATTGCCGCCCGGCTGGGCGTGGTGGCGCGACCTGGGCGCCCGCTATGTCACGGCCCTGTGCACCACGGCGGAAGGCGGGGACATCGCGGTCGCGCAGCCAGACCCGGCGGAACTCGGCGCACTGATCGAAGACGCGCCACCCATGACAGGCGCTGAATACCTCACCCCGGATGTTCTGGTGGCACTCTGGGGCCAAATCGATGGCGCCCTGCGCGACGAGCTCGCTGATTCGGGAGAGTCACTTCAGGCATTCCTCAGGTCGCGTCATCCTGCCTGGAATCTGGTGGGCCGTGTTCACTTCAACCTTGCCGAAAACCGCAAGGACCCCGAAGCACCTTTCGCGTTCCTGGCTACGTACGCGGCGCGCCTGTCGGCCCATGGCAAGACGCAGCATCAACCCTTATCACGGGCACTCGAGGAATTCTCCGGTGCACGCAACAAGGCGCAGCTGCTCTCGCTCCTTAAGCCGGTTCAGCGTGCAGCTGAACGCTGCGACTGGCTGCGTGCGATGGTTGAATCGCGCGAAATCTATCACCCGTTGCGCTGGATGCCGGCCGACGCCTGGCGCCTTCTTTCGGATCTGCCCGCGCTGGAATCCGCCGGCATCATGGTTCGACTGCCGGCGACCTGGGCGGCGGGACGCCCCGCGCGGCCCGCGGTCAGGGCGAGCGTTGGGTCGCAGCCTCCGTCACTCCTTGGCAGGGAAGCGCTGCTCGACTTCAGGATGGAGGTGTCGCTCGATGGCGAAGCGTTGAGTCCGGCCGAGATCCGGACTCTGCTCAAGGGGGCCGACGGCCTTCAGTGGATTCGCGGGCGCTGGATCGAGGTGGACACAAAAAAGCTCGGCCGCCTGCTTCAGCGCTTCGAAAGTCTGGAAAAGGCCGCGCAGGCGGGGCTGCCGTTGAACGACGCCCTGCGTCTGCTGGCAGGCGTATCGGGTGATGAAGGTGACAGCTCTGAAGTGCGCGACTGGGCGCAGGTCGTGGCGGGCGACTGGCTCGGCGAGACACTCGGGCAGTTGCGCCAGCCGGAAGGCCTGGCGCAGGTCGATCCGGGCCCTGATCTGAGAGCGCAGCTTCGTCCATACCAGCAGGCAGGCGTGCGGTGGCTCTACCTCCTCAGCCAGCTCGGGCTGGGAGCGTGTCTGGCCGACGACATGGGGCTCGGGAAGACGATGCAGGTGCTCTCCCTGCTGTTGATCCTCAAGCGCGATCTGGCCGGCCCGCGCCCGAGCCTGCTGGTCGCACCGGCGTCCCTGCTGGCGAACTGGGCCTCGGAAGCGGAACGTTTCGCGCCTGGCCTGCGCGTGCTGGTGGCGCATCCGTCCATGACGCCTGCAGACGAACTGCGTGCCCTGGACAGCGCGCGCCTCATGCAGATGGACCTCGTCATTACCAGCTTCGGTTCGCTGCTGCGTCAGCCCGTGCTGGAAACCATGCAGTGGCGCATCGCGATCGTCGACGAGGCCCAGGCGATCAAGAATCCCGGCACCCGGCAGACGAAACAGGTCAAGAAGCTTCAGGCACGCTCACGCATCGCCCTGACGGGCACCCCGGTGGAAAATCGCCTGTCGGATCTGTGGTCCATTTTCGATTTCACGCATCCAGGCCTGCTGGGCTCGGCGAAGGAATTTGCTGGTCTGACCCGGCGTCTGGCAAAAGCCGAGCATTTCGGCCCGCTTCGCACCCTTGTGCGGCCCTACATCCTTCGTCGCTTGAAGACTGACAGGCGTGTGATCGCAGATCTCCCCGAAAAAACCGAACTCAAGGCGTGGTGTCACCTGAGCCCCGTCCAGGCCGCCCTGTACGAACGCGCGGTCAGGGACCTCGCGGCGGCGCTGGACGGTACCGACGGTATTGAACGCAAAGGGATCGTATTAAGCTACCTGATGCGTTTCAAGCAGATCTGCAACCATCCGTCCCAGTGGCTCGGCGACGCGGCGTGGCAACCGGAAGCCAGCGGCAAATTTGCGCGGCTGCGCGAACTGGTCGACGTAGTCGCGGCGAAGCAGGAAAAGGTCTTGGTGTTTACGCAGTTCCGCGAAACCACCGAGCCCCTTGCTGCGTTCCTCGGATCGCTTTTCGGGCGTGAAGGCCTGATTCTCCATGGGGGAACGCCCGTAGGCAAACGGCGTGAACTGGTCCGGCAATTCCAGGAAGATGAAGAGGTACCGTTCTTTGTGCTCTCGCTCAAGGCGGGCGGAGCGGGGTTGAATCTCACCGCCGCGTCCCACGTGATTCACTTTGATCGCTGGTGGAATCCGGCGGTCGAGAATCAGGCGACGGACCGGGCATTCCGCATTGGCCAGCGCAGGAATGTTCTGGTACACAAGTTCGTTTGCCGCGGTACGGTCGAGGACCGGATTGACCGGCTGATCGAAACAAAGCAGCAACTGGTGAAGGATGTGCTTGAGGGCGGCGCGGAGCTGCTGCTGACCGAGATGAGCGACCGCGAACTGCTCGATCTGGTCAGGCTCGATATTCATTCCGCGCAGGAAACCTGATCATGGAGAGGAACGCTAATGGCTGACTACAGCGGATGGAACCCCTACGTCCCGGTGGCCGAGCGCAGAAAAAAGGCGGAGCAACTGGTCGCGAAAGCTCTCAAGGCTGGCAAGATGCTGTCGCCCATCGCGCCCTATCGTGGGGCTATTGCGAAGACCTTCTGGGGCAAGGCATGGTGCGATAACCTGGAGCACTACAGCGACTACGCCAGTCGCCTGCCACGCGGTCGCACCTATGTGCGCAATGGTTCGGTGATCGATCTGCAGATTTCGACGGGCAGGATCCGTGCACAGGTCATGGGGTCCAGCCTGTACGAGATCGAAATCAATGTCACGGCCTGCCCGGAGAAGCAGTGGCGAGCGTTGAGTGCGGAGTGTGCGTCGTCGGTTGACTCCATGGTCGAACTGCTGCAGGGCAAGCTGTCGGCTGCGGTGATGGGCCGCATCTGCAAGCCGGGCAGCGGGCTCTTTCCCGCGCCGAAGGAGATCAAACTCGGCTGCAACTGCCTGGACTGGGCGGCGATGTGCAAGCACGTCGCCGCCGTACTCTATGGCGTCGGCGCGCGGCTCGACCAGCAGCCTGAGTTGCTCTTTACGCTACGCGGCGTTGATCCTGGCGACCTCGTCAGCAGCACCGGTGCGAACCTCTCCGGGGCAGGAGCCGGCACGGCGTCCGGCAAGGTACTCGACAACGTGGACCTGAGCGATGTGTTCGGTATCGATATTGACGCCGACTCCTTTGCCGATGCGCCCCCGGCACGGGGCAAACGCACGCGCAAAGCAGTCAGCTCGCAGACAGTCGAAGTCACGACACCAAAGTCGACGACACCAAAGTCGATGACACCGAAGTCGTCCGCGACTGCGAAATCGGCACCCAAGGGTAAGGTCGAGAGCAAAGCCAAGGTCGCGGCGGCGGACGTGAAGTCCAGTCCTGCGGCCCCGAAAAATGTGAAAGGAAAAACCGGCTCCGGCGCAGCGCAGGCGACCCGTCCGGCTGCATCTCAAAAGCCCACTGCACGTGCCGCGCCTGCCACGGCGAAATCCGCGAAACGCCGCGGGTGAATTCGGGGGCCGTGCCGCACCGCCTGATCCGGCGGCTGGTTTCGCTTTCAAGTGCGCAACGGGATCGGGATGGGCGGATTGACGAATCCCGGCTGAACTTCAGGCTGGGGAGCCCAACGCCAGCGAGGGCTCCGATTAGAATGCGAATCGCAGAAAAGTTGAAGGTGGTGGCGGTCCGCATTGATCCGGTCATCGAGCGCAGGCTCCGGCTCCTGGTCGAGGCGACCGGCCGCAAACCGTCTTTCTTTCTGCATCGGCTGATCGAAGGCGGTATCAGCGCGCTGGAGGAGGTATGGCTGCCTCCCGCCCTGTTGGAGCAGGTCCGCGCCGGCACGATGCCGGAACCGACCGTGTCCCACGCGGCACCAGACCTGTTCGACGAAACCGCCTTCGTGAACTGAGCCGGTATGCGCCGCACGCGTCAATGAGCGGGGCGCATGGCGCAAATGGCAGCGTTCGAAATGCCGTGATCGTCTGGAATTACGTGGGCGCGCCCCACGAGCGCAAAAAGGGGGGAGAGATTTGAGCCTGAGTAAAGGGCGAGTTAGATATGGCGCTTGTACAAAGCAAGCTCATCGGGCTCCGTGAAATACCCCGGTGTGATTTGATGCGTCGCTGCGATATCGGCGCTCCGAACTCGTGGCAGACGCATCTAATTTCGGAGTTGATGTGCATGCCTTATTAAAAACTTATTCGGGTAATCCAGAGGATTTTTAGCGCAGCGGAAACAGCGCGGTGAGCTATTCAGGGGCACGGCGACCGAACCGTTTCCGCTGGCACCGCAAAACTCAATGGCATCGATCCTGAGGCGTATCTGCGCTACGTGCTCGCACGCATCGCCGACCATGCGATCAACCGCATCGACGAACTCGCACCGTGGGTCGTTGCCGCTCAACTCCGCACGGCAGTCTGAAGATCACGATCTCCAGTCAAGACGTCGCTGGTGCCACGCTTACCAAAGAAGTTGGGTGATCGCACCATCTCGCGCCGCTCAATCCCCTTCGAGCGGAGAAATTGTTCGACGATTTCCAGGCTTCCGCCATCGGCGCGCACAACGGCGTGTGGCAATGACTCAAATGCTTTTCGCAAAACGCCTTGCGTCAGTACGGGATGGCCGGAGTGGACGAGGCTAACGAATCCGTGGCGGAAGAGTCTCTGCTGGAAGAAATCGGTGCCCTGCATCTCTCATCGGGCGTCGATGCCGGCGCGCGAGTGTCCCCGCTGTTCGGTGAGATTTTCTGCTTCTGCCGAAGCGCCCGTCCATCCAGAGTGATCCGGGGCGTCGGCCATTGGCGTGTTGCCCGTTTCCTTCAGGCCGGCGATTGCTGCAAGCGATACGAGGGTCGCGCCGGATATCGCGGCAGAGATTGCAAGCGTGCTATGGGTCCACGCCACGAGCGCGGCGGCCAGAAAGGTGGCGGGGCCCGAAAACAACGCGGCCGAGAAGTGGTAACCAATGGAAAGACCGCTGTAGCGCACCGTCGTGTCGAACGCCTCGGAAAAGAAGCTCGCCTGGACACTGTAGGTCGCACCGTGACCGATAGTGATCGCGAGAATCATCGCAATGGTGATGAGGACGGGCGAACCACTTTGCAGCAGCCAGAAGAACGGGAACGCAACGACACCCAGCCACACCGCGCCGGCCGCATAGACCGGCTTTCTGCCGAACCGGTCGGAAAGCATGCCGAAGAACGGCTGGGCGAAGACGTTGAGTGCGGCGGCGACCATCACGGCGATGAGCGGCACACGAATCGGCACGCCGACTTCGTGGGTAAGATACGAGAGCGACCACGTCGAATAGATATAGAACCCGACGTTCAGCGCCGCCTGCGCGAGGATCACGAGTACGAGCGGGCGGCGGTAGTGGCGCCACAGCGTCACGAGCGGCGCACGCAGCGCATGCTGGGACGCCTGGGCGCGCTTGAACGCGGGCGTTTCCGCAATGTTGAGGCGGATATAGAGGCCGATGGCGACCATGACCGCACTCAGCAAAAACGGCAGACGCCATCCCCACGCGAGAAACTGCGCTTGCGGCAATTGAGCGAACAGATAGAGCGATATCGTGCCGAGCAGCATGCCGAGAGGATTGCCCATTTGCGGAATCGCCGCGTACAGGCCACGCCGGTTGGCCGGCGCGTATTCGATGGCCATGGTGGTCGCGCCCCCGTATTCGCCGCCCACGGCGAAGCCCTGCAGTACGCGCAGGAACACCAGCGCGAGCGGCGCCGCGATGCCGATCGAGGCGTAAGTCGGTAGCAGGCCGATCAGAAACGTGCCGATGCCCATCACGAGAATCGATACCGCGAGCATGCTCTTGCGCCCGAAGCGGTCGCCGAAATGTCCGAATATTGCCGCGCCCACGGGCCGCACGACGAGCGTGATGCCGAACACCGCAAACACGGCCATCGAGCCCGCAACCTGCGAGAAGTTGGGGAAGAACAGCTTTTCGAACACGAGCGCCGAGGCCGTGCCGTAAAGGAAATAGTCGTACCACTCCGTTGCCGTGCCGATCATCGTGGCAAGCGCCACCTTGACCGCCGGCTTTGTGCGGGCGTTGTCGTGCATGGTGTCTTCTCCTTTCTAATTTGGGTCGCCTCGCCACTGTAGGTGCGCGCAGGGGCGCCCACGATAGGGACGCGTCGAACGGCGCATTCGAAAAATCCGAATAAAGCGCACGCAGCGAGTCGGCCCGGCGCCTGCCTGGAAGCGCGCACCAGGATTTTCAAAAGTCCCTTTCGCTTTGCATGCCTGTACGCCGCAAGGCGGCGCACGCGATCATCGTCGCCAACGTGGAGGGCATGGACGTGAACAAGTGTGACGTGATCATCGTGGGCGGTGGCAATGCGGCGTTGTGTGCGGCGTTGTCGGCGCGCGAAGCGGGCGCGCGGGTACTGTTGCTCGAACGCGCGCCATTGGAGCGGCGGGGCGGAAATTCCGCCTTCACGGGCGGTGCTTTTCGCATTGCCTATGACGACGTGGACGATCTGCGCGAACTCATTCCGGATCTTCAGGATGCCGAACTTGACGGCGCGGATTTCGGGCAATACCCCGCCACGCAGTTCTTCGAGGAAGCGGTGTCCATGAGCGGCTATCGTGCCGACAGCGAGGTGCTGGAGCACGTGGTCGACGAGAGCCTCGCGACGATGAAATGGCTGCGCCAAAACGGCGTGCGGTTCGCCCCCATCTACGGACGGCAGTCGTTTCAGGTCGACGGTAAGCATCGCTTCTGGGGCGGTCTGACCGTCGAGGTCTCGGGCGGCGGTTACGCGTTGGTCGAGACGCTCTTTGCGCGCGCGGAAGCAGCCGGCGTGGAGATGCACTACGAGACGCGCGCCACGAGCCTCGTGCGCGAGGACGACGGCTGGGTGGTGGGCGTGCGCACGCGCGATGGCGCGCAACAACTGCGGGCCGGCGCCGTGGTGCTCGCAACGGGGGGCTTCCATGCCAATCTCGCATGGCGTGCGCAATATCTCGGACACAACTGGGATCTCGCGCGGGTACGCGGTTCGCGCTACAACACGGGCGACGGCATCGACATGGCGCTGCGTGCGGGCGCTGTCGCACACGGGAACTGGACCGGCTGCCACGCGGTGTTCTACGACCTCAATGCACCCGCATTCGGCGACATCGACTTGCTCAATCAGCAAAAGAACTATTTCACGCTCGGCATCGTCGTGAACGCGCGGGGCCGGCGCTTCGTCGACGAAGGGCGAGACTTCCGCAACTACACCTATTCGGGCATGGGCGAGCAGGTGCTCGCGCAACCGGGCGCAGTGGCCTGGCAGGTGTTCGACGCGCGGACACACGACCTGCTCCCCGACGAATATCGCGTGAAGCACGCCACGCGCATGACCGCGAACACGCTCGAAGAACTGGCTGCGAAGATGGAAGGTATCGACACAGCCGCGTTTCTCGACACGGTGCGCACATTCAACGCGGCGATCGACGACACCGTTGCGTTCAACCCCGCCGAACGCGACGGCCGCGGCACGCAGGGCATCGAGCCGCCTAAATCGAACTGGGCGACGGCGCTCGAAACCGCACCGTTCTTCGCGTATGCCGTGACCTGCGGCATCACCTTCACCTACGGCGGCGTGAAGGTCAACGTGGAAGGGCAGGTGCTGGACGAAAACGACACACCGTTGCCGGCGCTTTATGCCGCGGGTGAAATGGTCGGCGGCCTCTATTACGTGAAATACGCCGGTGGCATCGGGCTCACGGCCGGGTCGGTCGTGGGCCGGGCGGCGGGCGTCCATGCCGCGCGCGCGAGCCTGCGCGCCAACGGCTGATTCAAAGGGAGAGAAGACGATGCGGGAACTGGAAGGCAAGGTAGCGCTCGTGACAGGTGGCGCTGGCGCCATTGGCGCGGCGGTGGTTCACGCGCTTGCGGTTGCGGGCGCGACCGTGGTGAGCGCCGACAAGGTAGCGCCCTCGGTGCAGGACGCGCAGGCCGGCGTTCACGCGGCCGCGCTGGACGTTACCGCGCGCGACGAAGTCGCACGTCTCGTAGCCGGGATCGTCCAGCGTCACGGCGCCCTCGACGTGCTCGTGAACGCCGCGGGAGTGGTGTCGTTCGGCAGCGCGGCCACGCTCGAAGAAGCCGAATGGAACCGCGTGCTCGACATCAATCTCAAGGGCGTGTTTCTCGCGTGCCAGGCGGCAATTGGACCGATGAAGGCGAACGGCTTCGGCCGCATCGTCAACATCGGCTCGGTGGTGGGCAAGAACGCGGGCAACGCGCGTCCCTGGCTCGACGCGGGAGAGCAGGCGCGCGCGGGTAATGTCGCCTATGGGGCATCGAAGGCCGGCGCGCACATGCTGACGCTCTTTCTCGCGAAGGAACTCGCCGCGTACGGCGTGACGGTGAATGCGGTCGCGCCAGGTCCGATCGCCACAGCAATGACCACCACATTTCCTGACGCGTTGCGCGCGCTGATCCCCGCGGGCCGGATGGGCACGCCCGCCGACGTGGCGCGCGCCGTGCTGTTCCTTTGCGCACCAGAAAACGGATTCGTGACGGGCGAAATACTCGACGTCAACGGCGGAATGTACTGTGACTAACCAGGAGGAAACGGAAGTGGGCAAGACGATCTATCTCGTACTCGACATGCAAAACGATCTCGTTCACGCGGAAGGACCGAGCGGGAAAGGGCCGCTCGGCGCTCAGGTGCGCGAGCGCGAGACCCTCGCCCGCACTGTGCGCGTGCTACAGAAGGCGCGCGCGGCTGGTGCGCTGGTGGGCTTCGTGCGCGTGGGCTTCAGTTCGCACTATCAGGAGTGCCCGCGCCATTCGCCGGTTTTCTCGGGTGCGCCGGCTGCGAGCCTCTTCAAGCTCGGCGAATGGGGCACGGAAATTCACCCCGATCTCGAAGTACGCAAAGAAGACCTGCAGATCGTCAAGCACCGCGTGAGCCCGTTTTATTCGACCACTCTCGAAGCCCAGTTGCGCGCCCAGGGCGTGACGCGCATCGTCTGCTCGGGCGTATCCACGCAGGCGGTCGTGCAGGCTACGGTGCGTGACGCGCATGACCGCGACTACGAGGTCGTCGTGCTCGACGACTGCTGCGCGGCCCATTCGGCGCAGGAGCACGCCAATTCGATCGAGAGTATCCGGCGCTTCTGCCGCGTCGAGACTGCCGACAGCGTGTCCTTCGACTGACGCGCGCCACGAGACGGCCGAAGGCGGCACGTTCGGCCACCTTCGGTCCAGACCTACGGAAAACGCCACTATGAGCATTCGCATCTGGCATCAGAGTTTCACCGTCCTCTCCGATCTCGGTGCATACAGCGACGCGCTCGACGCGCACTTTCGCGCAATTGCGCGGCCCGATACGGAAATCGCGATGCACGGCATGGCGCCGGGCACGTATCGCACGAACTATCCGGGCGACGACATCAAATATGCATCGCTGCAGTATCTGCATGGCCTGCAGTTCCTCTCCGCAGGCGTGCGCGCAGAGCAGGAAGGCTTCGACGCCTACGCCATCAGCACGCTGCCCGAGCCCGCGCTGCGCGAAACGCGGGCGCTGCTAGACATCCCTGTGGTGGGTTACGGCGAGTCCGCCATGTTGCATGCCTGCCAGTTGGGGCGCCGCTTCGGCGTGCTCGTGTTCATCGACGAGTTGGCCGAACTGGTGGCCGACAACGCGGTGCGGCACGGTCTCGCACAACGGTTCGCCGGTGCGAGTCATGTCGGCTTTCAGTTCGGCGACGTGCTCGAAGCGTTCGGCGAGCCTGCGCAGCTCATCGCGACCTTCGAGGAAAGCGCGCGGCGCCTCATCGCACAGGGCGCCGAAGTCATTATTCCGGGCGAGGCGCCCCTGAACGTGCTGCTCGCGCGCAACGGCGTGCGAGCAGTCGACGGCGTGCCGGTGGTCGATTCGCTGGCGGCCTGGGTCAAGGACGCCGAGGCGCTGGTCGATCTGCGCCGTGCCGGGGCACAGGGAGCCTGCCGGCGCGGCTACTTTTCGGGAAAGCCGGAGAAGGCACGCGTGCAGGAAATCCTCGCGTTTTACGGGCTCGACGCGCTGCACGCGAAATGAAACGGCACCGCCCGTGCGTTAAAGCCTGGGCGGTGCACTTCAACGCACGCGCTGAACCGGAATGCGTTCGCGATGATCGGGACGGCTTTGCGGGCCGATTACCTCGAGCATGAAATCGCTGAAGGCCTTGAGTTTTGGCGAGACGAAGCTTGCTTTCGCCGAAACGAGGTGAAATGCGCGGCCGCCATGATCCCAGGCATTGAAGGCCGCAACGAGGCGGCCATCGGCAAGCTCCTGCCGCACGAAGATGTCCAGCACGCTGATGAGACCGAGGCCCCGGCATGCCGCGCTCACCAGCGCATCCGAACTATTGAACGAAAGTCGGCCTTCGGGCGAGATGAACGTTTCCTCGCCTTCGCGCGCGAAGAGCCACGGCTGCGGCTCGGGCCGGCCTTCGGGAAGGAGGCCGAGGCATTGCGAAGGATCGAGGTCGGCAGGTGAGTGCTCATTCACGGCGTCGACGACATCGGGGCGTCCGCAAACGACATAGCTGGCCGTATAGAGCGGGCGCGCCACGAGCTCCGCGTCTTCCACCGCATCCATGCGGATCGCAAGATCGAGCCCGCGCTCGATCAGGGCATGCGGCTGGTTCGTCAGATTCACGTTGACGCAGAGGCCGGGATACTGCGCGAGAAACGAAGGGAGCGCCGGCAGCAACAGCGCATGACCGATCGCAATGGGGGCCTCGACATTGAGCGTGCCCCGCACTTCGGTTTGCGCCTGCGCGGCCTCCTGCTCGGCGGCATGAACCCCTTCCAGCAGCACCTTGCAGCGCGAATGGAAGCGCTCGCCAGCATCGGTGAGTCGCAGGTGTCGCGTATTACGCTGCAGAAGCGTGACGCCCAGATGCTTTTCCAGATTGCGCACGCACGAAGTCACCGTCGCATTCGCGAGGTTCAGCGATTCGGCCGCACGGGAAAAGCTGCCGCACTCCGTCACGCGAACGAATACTTCCATTGCCCAAAGTCTGTCCATGCTACCTCGTTGAGTCGTTCCGGTGGCCGGCCGCTCATGACGCGTTGGCGCGCGCGCTGCGGCACGCATCCACGCGCGCAATGAGCGCCGGAATAAATGTATCCCAGTCGGCCACGATGCCGACTTCTGCCACGCGGAAGATGTCCGCGTCTGCGTCATTGTTGATCGCCACGATGCGTGTCGTAGCGCTGACCCCAGCGAGATGCTGCGGCGTGCCCGAGATGCCGACCGCGAGATAGACCGAAGGGCTCACGAACTTGCCCGACTGGCCGACCTGATGCGTGACCGGCACCCAGCCCGCGTCGACGGCCGGCAGGCTGCCGCCGAGCGCCGCGTCGAAGCGCGCGGCAAGCTGCGCGAGCAGCGCAAATCCTTCGGAGCCCTGCATACCGCGGCCGCCGCTCACGACAACGCGTGCGGTCTCGACCGGCATGCGCGCGGCGTCGCCGGGCACCATCACGATTTCGGTGTCATCGTGCGGGCCACTCGATGCTTCGCGCCATTCCAGCGCCGAAGGCTCGGCCGGCGCGGCGAGCGCGGAGCCGGTGCGCGAGGTGCGCAATGCCGCGAACCAGGGGCCGCTCTCGCCGTGCACGCGCACGGTGCTGCGGCCGCCGAACACGGCTCGATCGGCTTGCGCACCGTTCGCGTCGAACAAGACGTGCTGCACGCGGCCGAATGCGCAGCCGTCGAATGTCGCGGCGAGCCGCGCAACGACTTCTTCACCGAGCGCGCTGGCCGGTGCACAGACGAAATCGGTGGAATGCAACGCGTGCGTTTCGAGCGCACGCTGGAGCACGCTGGTGAAATCGGTGGCCTGAACCGGCTCGCGCAAATCGGCAGCCACAATGCAGACGAGAGCGCCAAGCGGCAACCGCTGCAGCCGCTCGGCAAGCTCGGGATTAGGTGTGCGCGTCACGCAGATCGCGTGGACCTCGCGCGCGCAAGGTTGCGCCATATCGAGCACATCCCCGGCATGGCGCACGAGTTGCTGGGCGTCGTCGTGCTCGTCGAGCAGCAACGCGATGAGGCGGGGAGCGGAGGTCGTAGTCACGTTGGGCATGCGTTCTCAAGAAGTTCGACAACGGCGTCGAGCTGAGCCTCGAGTCCGGCGGCGGCGCCGAGCGGTGCACGCCGCTCGCGCTGCGCACCCGTTGAGGCGACGAACTGAGTCGGCGCGATCCGCGCAGTGGAACTGCTTGCGTACGCAACGATATCGATTGCCAGCTTCTTCGCGAGCATGACGTTTTTCATGAGCGGATGACGCAAGCGGTTGCTGCGCGCGTTGGTGAGCGTCACGACGCAGGCAGGGGGCACGCGAATGTGCTCGCTCACCTGGCTGCGCGTGCGCAGGGCTCGCAGCGTGCCATCGGCTTGCACGCGCAGCTCTTCTGCCATCGTGACGAGCGTCGCGCCGGCCTCGCGTGCGAGCCACGCGCAGAACGTGCCGTCGTCGAGATCGCCGAACTCGCGACCGGTTAGCCACAACGTGCCTGCGCCCGCCGCGCGCAGGCCTGCGGCCACTTCGCGTGCGCAGGCGGCGGGGTCCCATCGTACGGCGTCGGGCACAGTCAGGAGACCTACGTGCTCGGGCTTGTGCGCTGCAACCGCGCGCATCAGCCCGAGCGTGCCGGGGCCGTCCGGCATCCACACCGCGAGCGTGGCCTGCGGCAGCGATTCGCGCAGGCGCAGAGCCACTTCGAGCGCGGCTTCGTCGAACGGACTGAGCTTGCGCGCGATTCCGTCGAGCAACGCGGGATCATGGAGCCAGTCGTTCTGGGGCAGCGGCCATTTCGGGTCGAGCACGCCCGCGAGAAGTACGCAGATCTGCATGCTAGCGCTCCGTTCCGCTCGCGCTGCGAGCAGCAAGGCGGCCGAAGATCGCGGCTTTGCCCAGCGCCGTGCCCGTCATATACGCGCCGCCGTGAAAGCCGCCCACGATCTCGCCCGCGGCGTAAAGGCCATCGAGTGTTTCGTCGAAGACATTCACCACGCGCATGTGCGCATCCACGCGCAAGCCGCAATAGGTGCCGAAGACGGCTGCCGTGGAGGGATACGCATAGAAGGGCGCTTGTTCGATGCGGCACAGCGCGCCATGTCGATGAACGAGATGCGCGCGGCCGAACGCTTCTTCGTGGCCCGAATCGACGGCGGCGTTGTAGCGCTCCACCGTGTCGAGCAGCGCGGCTTCGGGCACCTCGATCAGACGCGCGAGTTCGGCGAGACTGTTCGCCCCGATGAAAAGCCCCTCTTCGTGGCGGCGCTGGAAATCGAGAATGCGTACGCGGTCGTCACCGCTCTCCATGATGCGCTGGTCGAGAATCTGGAACGTCGCGCCATAGGGCTGACGAATTGCGGCGTCGCCGAGCAGCTTGTACGAGACCGATTCGTCGACGAAGCGCTTGCCATCCTGGTTCACCGCAATCGCGCCCTTGTAGACGGCGAGGCAGCTATGGTGATTCGTCTCGTCGAGCGGATGCTTGCCGTACGTGCCCTTGATATAGGCCATATCGCGCAGGTCGGCGCCGAATTCGAGGGCCATTTTCAGGCCGTCGCCCACGTTGCCGTCGCCGCCGATGAACACCGCTTCGTCGTATTGCGGTGCGTAACGATGCACCATCTCCGCGTTCCGGCAGAATCCGCCGCTCGCGAGAATGACGCCGCGTGTTGCATGCAAAGTGACGTTGTGGCCGTCGACGCAAGCGTGCACGCCCGTGAAGCGCCCATCGCCCGCACGAACGAGGCGATGCGCCGCAGCGTTCGTCTTGACGCTTACGCGTCCCGTCGCGGCGCACGCGCGCGCGAGCCGGCGCACGGCGTCGGCCGGGTCGACCGAATGCACGCGCGGGACCGACTGACCCGACGAGGTTTCGATGGAGGGGCCGAACGCCACGCCGTGCTCGCGCATCCAGTCATAGGTGTCGAGCTGGTGATCGACATAGGCGCGTACAAGCGCCTCGTCGTTGTCGAAGTTGCCCACTTCGCGCAGGTCGGAGAAGAGCAGCGCGCTGCTGTCCTCCACGCCGTGCTCGCGCTGCAGGTCGGTGCCGGCGAAGGCGAGACAGCCGCCGCTCATGGCGGAGGAGCCGCCGGTTTCAGGCTGCTTTTCAAGCAGCGTGACGGTGAGGCCCGCGTTGGCGGCTTCGAGCGCAGCGCAAAAGCCCGCCATGCCGCCGCCAATCACGAGCAGGTCCGGTGTCGTCATTGCGCGCCTCCCTCAGCAGCGGCTGGCGATCGTCTCGCCCGCCAGTTTGCCGAACACGAGACCCTTGAGTACCGAAGTCGCGCCCGTGTAGTTGCCGTAGTACATGCCGATCGTTTCGCCCGCTGCGTAAAGGCCTGGAATGGGCGCGCCGTCTGTGTTGAGCACGCGCGCGGCGGCGTCCACCTTGAGGCCGCCGAACGTGAACACGTTCGCGGAGATGATCGGATACGCGAAGAACGGCGCACGGCCCACCGGCAGCGCCCAGTTCGACTTGCGTGGTTCGAGCCCTTGCGTGGCGAGGCCGTCGGCGGCCAGCGGATCGTAGCGGCCCTCGCGGCAGGCGGCATTGTACGAGGCGACAGTAGCCGCGAGCGCTTCGCCCGGCACACCGAGCTTCGCCGCGAGCGCTTCGAGCGTGGGCGCTTCGATAGCAGGCTGGTCCGTGCGGATCGCGAGCCGGTAGTTCGGAATGTCCTTCACACGCTGATCGAGAATGACCCAGGCGATGCCTTCTTCCTGCTCGTAGATGCGGCGCGTCACGCGCTCGTACCAGGCGTCGACCGTGCCGGGTGCCTCGTCGGTGAAGCGCTGGCCGCGCTTGTTGACAAGAATGCCGTACGGGAACACGAAGATGGACGGTTCCGACACGCCCGAGCGCGGATCGACCGGCTCCGCGTGGTAGCTGCCGAACTCGCCGCTGGGCGCGGCGCCCGCGCGCAGCGCCATGGCGATGCCTTCGCCCTTGTTGTAGTAGCCGCCCTTGCACACGGGGCGCAGGTAGACCGAGCGCGGGCCGAGATACTGCGCGAGCATTTCCGGGTTGCCTTCGAAGCCACCGCAGGCCAGCACCACCGCGCCCGCATAGCGGCGGCGTCCCGCGCCGCGCTTCCATGCCGCGAGGCCGGCGACCGAGCCTTGCGTGTCGACGATGAGTTCGCGCGCCGTGCACTCGTAGTGGAACGTGACGCCCAATGCCTCGGCCTGCGCGGCGAGTGCTTCGACCATCGCCTCGCCGCCGCCCACGGGCAGGAGGCGCGGCTGCGAGCGCGTGAGGAACTGCGTCGGCAGGAAGTCGAAGCGCACGCCCATGTCGCGCAACCATTGCACCGAAGCGGGTACATGCCCGGCGAACGTGGAGAGCACGTCCGCGTCGGCGAGCGCGAGCGATGCCGTGGTCTGCGACCACGACGAGCGATCGAGCGCCATTTCGGCCATCAGGTCAGGGTCGGGATAGCGGCTCGCGTTTTCCCCAAGGTGCTCTTCGAAGTCGTCGGAGACTTCGTCAAGCGACTTCATGCGTAAATAGGCTTCCGTGAAGCGGCTCTGGCCACCGCGCTCGGCGCGCGTCGCGCGTTCGAGCACGCACACGTTCAAGCCGCGCTGTGCGGCGCTTACCGCAGCCGAAAGGCCCGCTACGCCACAGCCCACCACCACCACGTCAAAATTCTCGTCCATAGTCGCGCTCTCGCTGTTGAATGTACGAGCGCAGAATAGTGGGCGTGAGCGACGGGGCATAGCACCTCGCGGCGAATTCGCCTTTCGATAAAGACGAAAGATCAACGGGGCGCCGCTAGTCGGTATGCATCACGTGGCCGCGGCCGTTGCTGCCATTGCCGTTGCGTTTCACGCGGTAGTCGAGCTGCGCGCGCGTGAGGCCAAGCAGCGCGGCAGCCTTCGAGACGTTGCCGTTCGCCTCCGCCAGTGCCGCGTTGACCAACGCGTCTTCCACGTCGGCGAGGTGCGCGCCTTGCTGGCGCACGGCGCCGCGCGCCCAGTCTTCGAGCGACGCCGGTGCGCCTGTTTCCGACGCCTGCGCACCTTCGACTGCGTTCGCGAGTGCGTCGCGCTTCGCGAGCGAGCCGGATTCGGTCAGGCGCATAAGGCTCGAATGCGTGAAGTTCGAATCGACGCTGAAGAGGTGGCGCAGGTCGAGCGATTCGCCGTCGTCGGCGAGAATGATGCCGCGCTCGATGACGTTCTCGAATTCGCGAATATTGCCGGGCCAATTGTGATTGAGGACCGCCTGAAGCGCACGCGGCATGATGCCCGGCACATGCCGTCCGTGCAGCGCCGAGAGCCGCTTGGTGAAATACTCGATCAGGAGAGGCAGGTCGTCGCGGCGCTCGCGCAGCGGCGGGATGTGAATGGGGAAGACATTGATGCGATAGAACAGATCCTCGCGAAAGCGGCCTTCCTTCACGGCTTTGGGCAAATCTTCATTGGTGGCCGCGACTACGCGCACATCGAGCTTGATCGTGCGCGTTGAGCCGAGCCGCTCGAACTCGCCGTTCTGGAGCACGCGCAGCAGCTTGCCCTGCGCACTGAAGCTGAGAATGCCGATCTCATCGAGAAAGAGCGTGCCGCCATTCGCCGCTTCGAAGCGGCCGGCGCGGGACTCGGTTGCCCCAGAGAACGCGCCCCGTTCCACGCCGAAGAGTTCGGACTCGAGCAACTGTTCGGGAATCGCCGCGCAGTTGACTTCAACAAACGGCTTGTCGGCACGGTTGCTCCATCCGTGCACCTCGCGCGCGACAGCGCTCTTGCCCACGCCGCTCTCGCCCGAAAGCAGTACGGTGGCGCGCGTGGTCGCGACTCGGCGCACCTTGTGCAGCATGGCAGTGAAGCTCACGGAAGATCCAACGAGACCAGGCGAGGCGCGGTGTGGTTGCGCGATGATAGAGCCCGCACTTGCGACAGGTGTCACGTTTTCCTTCACGCCCGCCGACCCAACCATTGCGCGCGAAGTCGCTGGCGCGACGTGCAGATAATGCAGATCCTCTTCGGGGTCGTCCCAACTTTCGACCGGCTGTGCGATCACACGGCATTTGGTCTGTCCCATCGCGCGGCATTCCACCTCGCGCGCGAGAATGCGCTTGCCCATGATCTTGCTGAGAAAGCCGGACGTGTAGCCAATTCCCATCCAGCAGGCGCTTTCGTGTCCGACGCCATAGTTGGCGATGTGTATCTCGTCCTCGCAGTTGTCGTTCCAGAGGAATTCTGAATAGCAATAGCCGCGATGATTGTCGATTTCGATGTGCACGGGCTCCGCTTTGACAAAACCTTCCAGCGCGTGAAACTGCGCGCCCGCCGCGATGATGTCGAGTTGCGACTGATGACCGCGTACCTTCCACGCGAGTTCTGCGTCGCGCGAGCCGGCCGCATAGCCTAAGCGCGTAATGAGGCGGCGCGTTCCTTCGAGCCCGAGCGCGTCCATCATTTCGCGGCGCATCATGCCGAGCACTTCGACCGGCAACAGCGCCATGCGCCGGTCCTGCAGCCAGATGCGGCCTTCCACCGGGTTGAAATGCAACTGCTCGGCGATGTCGCTGAAATCCATGGAGTCAAGCAAGACGAATTCAGGAGGCAAGGTGTAATCCGTCTGCGTCCGTTCTGGGGTTGCGTCCATATTCGTCGTTCCTTTCGCCGCCGTGATCGATGCATGCGCAACGATACGGAAGCAACACTTGGTCCGTAAATTCATGAAATCCCGCAGTGCCGTCAGTTGCAGCCCCGCGCCGTTCATCATTTTCTGAATCACGATGTGGGCGCGCGCACACAGTCCACGCGCAGCCAGGTCGCCTGGAAATGCTTCAGCGCCTTGCCGGGTATGGACATGAGCGGATTCCCACTACATGGACACGGTGCTTGGCATACCCCTTGCTTGATAGACTGCGCGCTTCACGAAAGTCACTGGGCTTTCGCGCAATCGACAAGTTCTTAATAGATAGGTGGAGGAGATATGGCCGAAACGGCTGCAGCAATTTCGAATCTTGGCTACGTCGTGCTCGGAGTGAGGGATCTAGGCGCGTGGGCTGACTTCGCGCACAAACTGATGGGTTTTCACGTTACATCGCGCGACGACGGCAACGCGCTGGTGCTGCGCATGGACGAGCACATGCAGCGCATCGTACTGGAAAAAAGCGGCGCCGACGACATTCAGGAAGCCGGCTGGGAGTTCGAATCCGAAGACGAACTCGATCGCTATGCAGCGCAACTGCGCGAACGAGGCGTCAACGTAACGCAAGGCGACCGGGACTATTGTGTGCGCCGGCGGGTGGAAAGGCTTTACCACTGCGAGGATCCAAACGGGTATCGCCACGCTTTCTATTTTGGCCCGGAGATCGCGCAAATGACCAACCCGTTCCGCTCAAGCGTCATGCGCGGCGCCGGTTTCGAAACCGGTACGCTGGGCATCGGCCATATTCTCACGACCGCGAATAACTATGAGGAATCCGTTGACTTCTACCGGTCGGTGATGGGGCTGCGTGTGAGCGACTACATTCGCGAGGAACGCGCGCCTGGCATCGTTGTCGACGCAACGTTTATGCATGCGAAAACGGGCCGCCATCATTCTCTCGCAACAGCGGTCATTCCGGGCCCCAAGCGTCTCAATCACCTGATGGTGCAGGTCAAGGAAATGGATGACGTTGGTCTTGCTTACGACCGTTGTGTCGCGGCAGGCGTGCCGATGTTCCTGCATCTCGGTCACCACCCGAACGACCGGATGTTTTCGTTCTACGTGCAGACCCCGTCGGGATTCGCGATCGAATACGGTCATGGCGGCGTCGTGATCGACGACGAGACGTGGAAGGTCGTGAGCTATTCGAAGATGAGCGACTGGGGGCACAAGCGCACGCCGCCTGTACCCGCCTGAAGGTGGCGGCGTGAGACGCCGCCAGAGCCTATACCCGCCTGGACGATGTGAACCGGCTTGCGTTGCCGGCGGGGAGTTGTTTTGCCTTTTTTCCGGGGGTGCAAGTGAGTATCTGGAATGATTTGATTGGCGCCGAGCTGCGGTATGTCCGAACCCCGAAATTCGGTGTGACGCGCGTCATTGAAGCCGGGCGTCAGAACCGCGAAGCGCTGATATTGATGCACGGCATCGGCGGCCACGCCGAGGCCTACGCAAAGAACGTCATAGCCCTGGCGGCGCACTATCGCGTGATTGCTTTTGATTTCGTCGGTCATGGACTGTCGGAAAAGCGGACAGACATCGGCTATGAGATTGACGACTATGTCGAGCAATTGCGCGAGTTGATGGACGCGCTCGACATCGAACGCGCGCACGTGTCGGGTGAATCGCTCGGCGGCGTCGTGGCCGGCGGCTTCGCGGTGAAATATCCGCAGCGCGTGTGTCGCATCGTCCTCAATACGACGGGGGGCATTCCCATCGTCAGCGAGCAGGGGCATCGCGATCTGCAGAATCTCGCGGAACTCAGCAAGCGCAATATGGGCAAAGTGCCGACGGCGGCGAGCTTGCGCGCGCGGATGCAGTGGCTTATCCACGAAAGCAACTGGTATTTGCTCAGCGACGAACTGGTTGAAAACCGTCTCTCGTTCTACTCGCGCGCGGACTTCCAGACCGCGGCGCCGCTGGTGTTCGGCCGCCTCACGCGTAATGCGGGCGGGTCGCCCCAACCGGCCAGCATGATCGATCTCGAAAGCATTCATTGCGAAGCGCTGTTGCTGTGGACCCGGCACAACCCCATTCACGATGTTGCAGCGGCACAGGCCGCGCTGCCCCGATTGCCGCACGGCTCGCTCTACGTGATGCGAGGTGAAGCGGCGCACTGGCCGCAATACGAACAGCCTGACGAATTCATCACCGTCATGCATGCGTTTCTTTCGACGGGGAAAACCTGATGGCAACAATTTTGACAAGCAACGCGGGTGAATCCGCGCCCACGCGATGCCCGACTAACGGCGTCGATCCTTCGCTCTTTCGCAGTGGCATGAGACGCCTGACGGGTGCCTGCTCGATCATCGCTTCACGCAGCGACGATACGCGTGCCGGACTGACCGCTACCGCCGTATGTTCAGTGAGCGCAGAGCCCGCACGGCTGCTCGTTTGTGTGAATCGCTCGGTGCGGGCGCACAAGGTGATCAGTGACTCCGGACTCCTGAGCGTCAACGTACTGGCCGAGCATCAGGAAGACATCGCGCGACGGTTTGCGGGCATGGTGATCAATGTGGTGGGCGAAGACCGCTTTCTCGGCGCAGGTCGCTGGCGCGAGGGCCGACTTGGCGTGCCGCTGCTCGAGGAGAGCGTTGTGTCATTCGGGTGTCAGGTGATCGAAGAGATCCCGGGCGGCTCACACACGGTATTCCTTTGCGACGTAATCGAAGTGTGTTGTGAAAAAGAGGAGACGCCACCGCTCATTTATTTCGGCGGGAAATTTGCCCGCCTCGCGCAGGTGCAATCGGACAATTCAAACGGAGGAGCAGCATGAGCACGGTACTGAAACAGTCGGTCGAAAACGCCATTCCCACGGAAGCGCAACTCGTTGAACGCGCGCGAGCGCTGATCCCGATGCTGCGCGAGCGCGCAGCAGAAGTCGAAAAGAATCGTTCGGTTCCAGTCGACGTCATCGAGCAGTTCAAGCAAGCGGGGTTCTTCCGCATTCTGCAGCCGCGCCGTTGGGGTGGGTACGAAATGAATCCCTCGGTATTCTTCAAGGTGTTGATGGAACTGGGCCGGGGTTGCTGCAGTAGCGCCTGGAACATGATGATTCTCGGCATCCACACCTGGGAGTTTGGTCATCTCGATCCGCGTGCCTGCGAAGATGTCTGGGGCAAGGACGACTCGGTGATCATCGCATCCTCGTATGCGCCGTTCGGAACGTACAAGCGAGTCGATGGCGGCTACATCATTAGCGGACGCTGGCCGACTTCGAGCGGCACGGACCACGGTCAATGGGCGTTCCTCGGCCAGATGCTGCTCGACGAAACGGGGAAGCCGGTGGACCGCCTGTCGATCCTCATGCCGCGCACCGACTATACGATCCTCGACGACTGGCACGTCTTCGGTCTCGCAGGCACGGGCAGCAAGAGCGTTGTCGTCAAGGACGCGTTCGTTCCGGATTACCGCACGCACAGCCTGGCCGATTACAGCATGAGCGATCGCGGCGACATGTACCTCTACCCGTTCTCGCAGATCTTCTACGCGGCGGTTTCGTCGGCCATCAACGGCATGGCGCAGGGCGCGGTCGACCTCTTCATCGAACAGATGCAAACACGCCGCGACACGACGGGCGGTGCAAAGACTTCTCTGAGTCCGTACGTGAAGGATCGTCTCGGCAATGCGGTGGCGCGCGTGCGCTCCTCGCGCGCCCGCATTCTGCACATGATGCATGAAACGACCGAGTACGTTGAGCGCCGCGAGCTTGTGCCTCTCGAAGAACGCGTGCCGTGCATGCTCGATATTGCGCGGGTGGGCCGCGAAAGCGAAGAAGCGGTGATGTTGCTCTTCAAGGCGCTTTCGGCGCGCGGCATCTATCTCGACAACCCGCTGCAGCGCATTCTCCGCGACGTGATCGCGGCAGCCAATCACATCACCCAGAACGCGGATGACACGGCGGGCACGCTCGGCGCATACCTGCTCGGCCAGCCGCTGCCGCCGCTCTTTTATTCGCGCGATCCTCTGCCGGGACAGGCCGCAGCCTGAGCTGGAGAAAAGCGCAATTACGGCGCGGCGGCGACACACTTCATTGCGCGGCCGCGCCGCTTCGAATCACGCATGCAGAACATGGGAAACAGGGAAATGGACCCTTCGTTGATCGCGGACCTCGGCGACGAGCTTTGGCGTGCGCTCGGCAGCGGGATCACCGTCGAACCGCTGAGCACACGCTACGAGGCGCTGAGTGTTGAGGATGCTTACCGGATCCAGCAGCGGCTGATCGAGCGGCAGGTGAGCGCGGGCGCTCGCGTGGTGGGCAAGAAGATCGGCGTGACGAGCGACGCCGTGATGCAGTTGCTCAACGTGCATCAGCCGGATTTTGGCTACCTGCTCGACACCATGCTGCGCGACGAGGGCGCGCCGATCGATACGTCAAAGCTCATTCAACCCAAGGCCGAAGGCGAGATTGCGTTCGTGCTCAAGCATGACCTGACGGGGCCGGGCGTCTCAGTGGCCGATGTGCTGCGCGCGACGGAAGGCGTGCTTGTGTGTTTCGAGATCGTCGACTCGCGCATTCGCGACTGGAAGATTCGCATTCAGGATACGGTGGCCGACAACGCTTCCTGCGGATTGTTCGTACTCGGCAGCCAGTTCGTGGACCCGCGTTCGCTCGACCTGCGCACCTGCGGCATGCTGCTCGAGAAGAACGGCGCGGTGGTCGCAACGGGAGCGGGAGCGGCCGCGCTCAACTCACCGGCGAACGCAGTCGCGTGGCTAGCCAATACGCTTGGCCGCCTCGGTGTTCCGCTCAAAGCCGGGGAAGTCATTCTTTCGGGCTCGCTCGGCACGATGGTGCAGGTGAAGGCGGGCGACAACCTCCATGTGTCGATCGGTGGCATCGGGCAATGCTCGGCGCGCTTCGTTTGACTTTCTCGTGTGACCCGACAGGAAGCGACATCATGAATCAACCCAGGATAAAGGCCGCGATCATCGGCTCCGGCAACATAGGCACCGATCTGATGATCAAGATCATGCGCAACAGCAAGCATCTGGAGATGGCGGCGATGGTCGGCATCGACCCGAACTCCGATGGCCTCGCGCGTGCCGCGCGCCTCGGCGTGGCGACCACGCACGAAGGCGTGGCCGGTCTCACGCGCTTGCCGGTGTTCAACGACATCGACTTCGTGTTCGATGCGACTTCCGCTGGCGCGCATGTGAAGAACGACGCGCTGCTGCGCACGCTCAAGCCTTCGATCCGCGTGATCGACCTCACGCCCGCCGCCATCGGCCCGTACTGCGTGCCGGTCGTGAACATCGACTCGCATATCGAAGCGCTCAACGTCAACATGGTGACGTGCGGCGGCCAGGCCACGATTCCGATGGTCGCGGCGGTGTCGCGCGTCGCGAAGGTCCACTACGCTGAAATCGTCGCGTCGATCAGCAGCAAGTCGGCGGGCCCCGGCACGCGCGCCAACATCGACGAGTTCACGGAAACGACTTCGAAGGCGATCGAAGTGGTGGGCGGCGCGGCGAACGGCAAGGCCATCATCGTGCTGAATCCGGCCGAACCGCCGGTCATGATGCGCGACACGGTTTATACGCTCTCCGAAATGGCCGACCGCGAAAAAGTCGAGCAGTCCATCGAAGAGATGGTCGCGAAGGTGCACGCCTACGTGCCGGGCTACCGCCTGAAGCAGAAGGTGCAGTTCGACGAGATTCCGGCCAGCGCGCCTTTGAATATTCCGGGCCTCGGCAGGTTCAGTGGCCTGAAGACCTCGGTGTTCCTCGAAGTGGAAGGCGCCGCGCATTATCTGCCCGCTTACGCAGGCAATCTCGACATCATGACTTCCGCCGCGCTCGCCACCGCCGAACGCATGGCGCAGACGCTTCTGAGCGAGCAGGGAGCTTAAGACCATGAGCAAGAAACTCTATATCTCCGACGTGACGCTGCGCGACGGCAGCCACGCCATCCGCCATCAGTACTCGATCCAGAACGTGCAGGACATCGCCCGCGCGCTGGACAAAGCCAAGGTGGACAGCATCGAAGTTGCGCACGGCGACGGCCTGCAAGGTTCGAGCTTCAACTACGGCTTCGGCGCGCACAGCGACCTGGAATGGATCGAGGCCGTTGCCGACGTCGTTACGCACGCGCAGATCGCCACGCTGCTGCTGCCGGGCATCGGCACGATTCACGATTTGAAGGCTGCGTACAACGCGGGCGCGCGCATCGTGCGCGTGGCCACGCACTGCACGGAAGCCGACATTTCGAAGCAGCACATCGAATACGCACGCGAACTGGGCATGGACACCGTGGGCTTCCTGATGATGAGCCACATGACCACGCCGGAAAACCTCGCGGTCGAAGCGAAGAAGATGGAAAGCTACGGCGCGACCTGCATTTACGTGGTCGATTCGGGCGGCGCGCTCACCATGAACGACGTGCGCGACCGGTTCCGTGCGGTTAAAGCCGTGCTCAAGCCCGAAACGCAAACGGGCATGCACGCGCACCACAACCTCTCNCTGGGCGTGGCGAACTCGATCGTCGCAGTGGAAGAAGGCTGCGACCGCGTCGATGCATCGCTCGCGGGCATGGGCGCTGGCGCGGGCAATGCACCGCTCGAAGTATTCATCGGCGCGGCGGAACGCATGGGCTGGAACCACGGCACCGACCTCTACACGCTGATGGACGCCGCCGACGACATCGTGCGCCCGCTGCAGGACCGCCCGGTTCGCGTGGACCGGGAAACGCTCGCACTCGGCTATGCGGGCGTGTATTCGAGCTTCCTGCGTCACTCGGAAGTGGCCGCGAAGAAGTACGGCCTGAAGACGGTGGACATTCTCGTCGAACTGGGCAAGCGCCGGATGGTGGGCGGCCAGGAAGACATGATCGTCGACGTGGCGCTGGACTTGAAGAAGAAAGCAGCAGCCTGACTTCGCGCGCAGACGTGACGCGTTTTCAATATTTGCGAATGCACCGTTCGGGTTTGCTGTCTTTTTATGAAGCTATCGAACACTATGCTATTAGCAATGCTGATTATTTTAAAAACCATTTTTTAAATCGCGGTGATCCCGGATGCAAATCCGACCAAGGAGGAGAGAGCAATGGCTACATTGACCGAAGCTGGAACGAGCAAGTTCGCGCGGATCAAGGAAGGAGATCTCGATCTGCAGATTCACTACAACGACGCAGGCACAGGCGAAACCGTTGTCATGATGCATGGCTCAGGCCCGGGAGCATCGGGCTGGAGCAACTTCCACCGCAACATCGACACGTTCGTTGAAGCCGGCTATCGCGTGATCCTGCCGGACTCGCCCGGCTGGAACAAGAGCGACCCGATTGTGGTCACGCACGGCGCGCGCTCGGAAATCAATGCGCGCGCGCTCAAGGGCCTGCTCGACGTGCTCGACATCGGCCGCGTGCATATTCTCGGCAACTCGATGGGCGGAGTGAACGCGTTGTCGTTTGCGCTCAACTACCCCGAGCGTCTGGGCAAGATGGTCATCATGGGCGGCGGTGGCGTGGGTCCGAGTCTGTTCCAGCCCATGCCGCTGGAGGGGATCAAGCTGCTGTTCGGCGCATACAAGACGCCGACGGTGGAAAGCCTGCGCCGGATGCTCGACGTGTTCGTATTCGATCCTTCGACGATTACCGAAGAGCTGATCCAGGGGCGCTTCGAAAACATGATGGCGCGCCGCGACCACCTCGAAAACTTCGTGAAGAGCCTGGAGGTCAACCCGAATCAGTTTCCGGATCTGAGCGGGCGGCTAGCCGAGATCGGCGCGCCGACGCTCGTTACATGGGGACGCGACGATCGCTTCGTGCCGCTCGACAACGGCTTGCGCATGGTCTGGGGTTTGCGCGATGCGCAGTTCCATGTTTTCAGCCGCTGCGGGCACTGGGCGCAATGGGAGCACGCGCAAGCGTTCAACCGGCTCGTCATCGACTTTCTGCGGCACTAAGGCATTCCCCGGGAGGGGCAGGGGTTCCGTAGCGAATCCATCATCGGCCACCCAGAGCGGTGGCATCACCGAAAGACCGCGGCCGGAAGCGCTTTCCGGTTGCGGGATACGCAGCATACGACAATAAGGCTTGGAGACACGGTGAAAGCGAAGATCATGACATGTGCGGCCGCCACGTTGCTGGCCGGATCGGCTCACGCCCAGTCGAGCGTCACGCTGTTTGGCGCAATCGATGCGGGGCTGACCTGGGTATCGAACGCGGGTGGCCATTCGAATACGTTCATGCAGGGCGGAATCTCGAACAACACGGGCTTCGGCATTTCCGCAATCGAAGACCTGGGCGGAGGAACCCGGGCGATTGCGAAGCTGCTCAACACGTTCGACATTGGCACGGGCTCGCTGTACAGCGCCGGCCAGATGTTCCGCTACTCGTACGTGGGCCTCGATAACGAGCAACTGGGGCGCCTCACGATGGGCCTGCAGACCGACTTCATGTTCAACTACATGACGGTCGATCGCTGGGGGCCGATGCTCGCCTCACTTGAGCCTACGTTCACGCAGGCCGGGCCATTTCCACAACTCGGCGCGCCCGCCCTCGGGTCGATGGACTTCCTGCGCACAGCCGACCTTTATTCCACGCCCAACGCTGTCACCTATGAAAGCCCACGTATGGGCGGATTCAAGTTCGGTGCGATGTACGGCTTCGGCGGCGTGGCGGGTGCCTTCAGCCAGAACAGCACGCAGAGCTTCGGCTTGAGCTACAACACCGGGCCGGTCGCCCTCGACGCCGCATACACATACACGAAGTTTCCCACCATCAATGAGGGTAACAGCGGACTGCGCGATTGGGGCGTGGGCGGCCGCATGCCCATTGGGAGTGGCTTTGTCGCGGCGATGGTGGCGCAGGCCACCAACACCTATAACAATGCGCGCGTGATGGTGTATGACTTCGCCGCCACGTATCCCATTACGCCGGCGGCCATCATTGGCTTCGCGTATCAATTCAACGATGGTAATCACGTCGTCAATGACGTGAAGATGCATCAGGTCGGCGTCAACCTCGCGTATTACCTTTCCAAGCGTACGAGCGTGTACGGATTCGCCGTGTATCAGCATGCATCGGACGGCGCCCCCGCGCTTATTCCCGGCGCTGGCGCATTCTCGACTTCCGGCAACCAGACGATGGTGCGCATCGGGATGATGCACACCTGGTAATGCTTGCGCGCGGTGCTCGAACGCCGCGCGTGGACGCTTCGTCATAACAGAACATTGGAGACTTCCATCATGGAAACGACGGCTGCTGCCCCGAACGGGCGCGCTGACTGGAGCCTGCGCTACGAGGTCAAGGCGGTATTCCTGCTCGCACTGGGTTATGGACTCGTGGGTCTGGACCGCAACATCATCTATCCGCTCTTTCCCGTGATTGCGAAAGAGCTCGGCATGAACTATCAGGATCTCGGCCTGATTTCCGCGGTGCTTTCGCTTTGCTGGGGCCTGGCGTCCATACTCACCGGCCGCCTTTCCGACCGCATTGGCTGCAAGCGTGTGATCGTGCCCGCGGTGATCGCCTTCTCCTTGCTCGTGGGCGGCAGCGGACTTGCGACCGGCATGATGAGCATGGTGCTGTTGCGCGCACTGATGGGCGTCGCGGAAGGCGCATATGTGCCCGCGAGCATCGTTGCGACAGTCGAGGCATCGAAACCGAGCCGCATCGGCCTGAACGTCGGGCTTCAGCAAATGTCCGCGCCGCTCGTGGGGCTCGGGCTGGGCCCGTTGCTCGCCGTGGGCATGCTGAAGATGGTGCCGTCGTGGCACTGGATCTTCGCGATCGTCGCCGTGCCCGGATTCGTGATTGCCGTACTGCTCGCAAAGTCGCTGCGTGCCGACACGCCGGTTGCCGCCGCGCGCTCGGCACAGCGTTCGTCGTGGTTTGACGTGCTGCGCTATCGCAATGTGGTCTCGGGCACGCTTCTGATGCTCTGCGCACTTTCGGGCCTTGTCGTGTTGTCGGCGTTCCTGCCCAGCTACCTCACCGATCATCTGCACCTTGGCATGGACTCGATGGGTCTCGTGCTTTCGGCACTCGGCGTGGGTTGCTGTGTTGGCGTCGTCGTGCTGCCTGCCTTGTCGGACCGGTTCGGGTGCAAGCGTGTCATCGTGGCGTCGCTTGCGGGCGAGGTGGTCGGCCTCTGGTTCCTCGCGCAAACAGGCGCGGAACCCGTGAGGCTGTTCGTTTTGCTTGCCATTGTGACGTTTCTGATTGCAGGCGTGATTGGCATCACGGTAGGGCCCTTTGCGAACGAATCGGTGCCACCGGAGCTGGGCGCCACGGCAACGGGCATGATCGTCGGACTCGGCGAAATCATCGGTGGCGCAGTGGCGCCGGCCGTCACAGGTGGCATTGCGCAACACGCCGGAATCGCGGTGATCATGCATATCGCGCTTGGCTCCGCCGTGCTCGGCTTGCTGGTCTCTGCGTTCGGCATGCGCGATCCCAGGCGCGATTTCGCTGCACGTCGTGCTGAGGCAGCCTGAACGGTGGCATGTCAACGTGCCTCGTCCGCGGGATGCGTAATTACGTAATCGAATCGATCAAACAAGACAAGAAAGGAGAGAACAAATGAGAGTATTCAAGGCGGTGCTTGCGGCAGTGCTCATGGCCGCAATGTCTGCGGCGCCAGGCGCGTTCGCACAGCCGCAGCAAACCGGAGATGCCAGTAGCGCCGTGGCGCCGAGCCAGACGAATCCGGCTTCGATGACGAAGGCAGAGAAAAAGGCGGCGCGTAAGACCGCTCGCAAGGAAGCTCGCGCAAAAAAGAATGCGGAGCTGAAGAAACTGGAGAGCGCGGGTTACAAACCGGGTGGGTACGATCCGAACTATCCGGAGAGCGCCCAGGGCGCGGAGAAAAAGGCAGCAGGGCAGTGACGAGTTCGATTTGATTGCTGTGCGCCTGGACCGCAGAAAGGGGCCAGGGAACGCCGTTCAGCTACGTGCTGAACGGCTTTTTTTCCACTGCAGGGAATGTTCAGAGCCGCAAGCGGGCACCTGCGGCATTTGGGAATTCCGATTCCGTGCCGGCAGAGAACCAGGAAGTGGCGCTAATCGCGCAAAGCGATTCGAATCGAAGTCGGCTTTCGACAAGACCTAAAATGCGTGGACGCCGAGCGCCGCTTTCGGAGATACCGAAAACCCCATTTGGTTTTAGGCTGTATTGCTCGCCCAGGGTGCTGAAGAATAATGACGGCGTGACGGACTCACCTGGAGAATGAACTGTGAAACTACTGCGGTACGGCTCAGCCGGCGCCGAGTTGCCCGGCGTGCTCGACAGCGAGGGCCGCATTCGGGCATTGAGTCCGATAGTGAGAGATATCGACCAAGACGTGCTGTCGCCGGAGGGACGCCGTTTCCTCTCCGCAGTCGATGTGACGCAGCTACCCGTCGTTCCCGGAACGCCGCGGCTCGGGCCGCCAGTGAGGAGCGTGCGCGAGATCATCGCGATCGGCCTCAACTATAGCGATCACGCGTTGGAGGCGGCTTTGCCCATCCCCGACGAGCCTGTTGTGTTCGGCAAGTCGACCTCATCGATCAGCGGTCCGTATGACGACATTGTGCTGGCCCCGGGATCAACCCGGACCGACTGGGAGATCGAGTTGGGGATCGTGATGGGAAGCGTGGCTTCGCGTGTCGGGCCGGACGAGGCGATGGCAAGCGTGGCAGGTTACTGCATGGTGAACGACGTTTCCGAGCGCCAATGGCAATTGCATCATAACGGGCAGTGGGGAAAGGGCAAGAGCTTCGACACCTACACGCCCATCGGTCCGTGGCTCGTCACGCCGGACGAGATCGCGAATCCTCAGGCCCTCGAGCTAAGGCTTTCGGTTAATGACCAGCAAAGGCAACTCGGTCGCACGGAGGACATGATCTGCGGCGTGGCGCACCTCGTCAGTTACTGCAGCCAGTTCATGACACTGCAGCCTGGTGATTTGATCATCACCGGTACCCCCGCCGGTGTGGGGCTAGGCATGAAGCCGCCTGCCTATCTCGCCGCCGGCGATGTGATAACCATGGGGATTACCGGCCTCGGCCAGCAGCGCCACGTGGTGAGGGAGGCGCAGCAAGTGTAGGGCGTAAAACGTCACCTGCTTGAAGCGCGCTGAGGCGGTGATCCGCATTCGTGAAGTTGGTTACACCGATGAACAAGATGCTAGGCGAGCGCCAGAAGGCAGCAGTTGCCGCGAACGCGGACGACGCGTCCCTCTGGCGTTGGCTTTCAGATTTGCTGGAAGAGCGCCGCATCAAGTGGCGCTACAGCTTTGACACCTGGATCGTTGTTGTCGATCGAAGGCAGTTGGCGGCAGAACGCAGCTTCGATTGCGCAATACGGGTAGCAAAAGCGGCCGCCGAGAAGCTGGCGGCTCCGTAACTGCACACACATTCACGGTCGCGTCCTCAAAACATACGGCCGACCGAAGCGGCGGACCGCTGCTCTGTTCTTTTCGCCGCCGTGGCGACTTTGGCGTGATGCCCGTTCACTGCGCGCGTTGCCCCTGCGATCAGCGCTTGCAGGTCCACAGCATTGGTCATTGCCTGATACCCCGTGTTGCCTGGATGCCAACGCCGTTGATCCCTTCCTGCGGCAGGACGGCGCGCACATTGGGCAGCAGGGCGTCGCGGCTGAAGTACGCGGCCGCGGCCACGCCGAACATTGCCTGCTCGCGATTGGTCAGCAGCTCGTTACCCGCGATGCCCGCATTCGATACCGCGAGCGTTGTGCCCGTGCGCGCAGCCAGCCGGTGCGCCAGCACGTCCGCATAGCGGCGATTCTTGCTGTCGCTCGACTGATAGCCGTCGTTGATCGAGTCGCCGAACAGCGCGACCGTGCCCGCCACCTTGCGCGGCGCGCACACATGCACCCCGGGGGCGAACATCCAGCAGTTCATTTAGCGTGCGAACGGAGTCTTGTTTGCGGCGCTCAACTGGTTGCCATCGGTGAGCCAGCTTGCCTAGTCACATGGCAGGCTCCATGCAAGGGCGCGCGGTCTTCCGCAAGCGGGGTTCGCGCCAGCAACTGTTTCGTTCTTCGTCAATCTCAAGGCGGTTACTGTGGTGCTGGAGGCATGTGCCGGCTCGCACTGGCTCGCTCGCAAGCGCAACGAAATCGGGCACATTTCCAGGCTCGCTTCACCGCAATAGGTTCGGACTTTCGTGAACGCGAACAAGGATGATTACGTCGATGCCCAAGCTACCTGCGAGGCAGCATGACGGCCCACGTCTGGCGCTTTTTTCACGCTACTGGGCCGACTGTCACCTTATATCGCTGCCCAAGGAATGCGACTAACGGTCTTTCCACTCTTCACCCCTAAACACAGACAGCGAGCCCAAAACCTCGTCTTCAGGTAGGTGGGTACGGCACCCTGGCTGGCGCAGACGAAGTCGTGTTGCTCTTTGACGTCTTGCTGCCGCGCAGCGAGGTGGATTTCTTGAGCGTCTGGTGCTTGCGCTCACACCCGCGCCGGCTTCAGATCCAGAATCTGATCATCGGTGGGTACCGCATGGGGGAGGCCTCTCCGCACTAACGAGTTCAGCCAGGAGTTCTTAAATATAAATCGCACTCCGGAGTAATTGTCTAATGAGATTCCTCGTCGATTTCTAACCGATGCCTTCTTCAAGCGCGAGATAGGAATACTTATCACAATGGGCCCGCTTTCCGGCGGCAGGGCCGGGGCGCACCGGACCACGCCCTGCGCGGGGCGGAGGGCGCAGGGTGGTGTGAGTAACGGCGTGAGCGCGCGCGAAGATTCCCATGGGGCCGAGCTGGGTTTTAAGTTTGTGGGCGGCGGGCACCTTTCGCTGTCGTCGGCTGTCAACAAGGTACTTCCGGGACGGTCAGCGGCCCGGCCAGCCAAAGAACCGGCACTGCGGAAAACGGTTGCAGCCGACGAACGGCCGGCCGCTGGATTTGAGGATTTTCTGGATCAGCAGCCCCTTTCCGCAGTCCGGGCAACGCTCTCCAACCCGACCCCGCGGGGCCGATCGCGTCGATGGCGGCGCGGGCCGTCCGTGTTCATCAGCCTGCGTGTACCCGCACGCGGGCGCGCGCGTGCATGTCCAGCGCGCCGGCACCACGTCATCCCAGCGTTGCAGCGGCTTGCGGCACTTCGGGCACAGGTAGATGCCCCGTTTCACTTGCGGTTCGATCGTCATGATCGGGCGGTCATGGACTTGGTCACCTTACCACGCCTCGCCTGCGCTCAGCGGACACTGATCATACCCACTCGCATTCACTGATGGCATAAAAATTGCTGCAAGCTAAGCCGACGACGTAACCTATACATAGTCAAGACCAAACATCCATGCAAAAAATTGTCACCATCTTTCTGCTTCTAATTTCCTACTGCACGTTGCTATCGGCTGCTGACAACCAGGGGAACGGAACCATACACCCCCCCTTTGCTCTTACCCCCTCAGACTTTCAGCGGGCTCTCACAGGTCATTATCAATACTCGAATAAAATTGACAATTTCGTCGATACCCCCCCTTTCTGGCTTTCGCCCGAGACCCTTGCCTACCGACGGACGACACATGGTGAGCGCCAGTTCATTAAATTCAATATCAAAACTGGGAAGAAGCAACCGGCTTTCGATCATAGCCGCCTTGCCGAAGCATTAAATAAGGCGGCCTCCTCGAATTTCCGAGGCAATTGGCTGCCCTTTGACCGCTTCGAAATCGGACAAGACGGCAACCAGTTGCTGTTCTCCATTGATTCCGTTCTGTGGAGTTGTGATCTTTCAAGCTACATCTGCACTAGGATCTCTCAGGGCGAAATCCTGTCATTTCATAACTACTTCACGCCAACGGCTGAAAGCGATAGTCGAATCACAAGCGATTCACCGGACGGCAAGTGGAAAGCATATATCAAAAACTACAACGTCTTTCTAATGAGTAAGGACGGGTCAGTAAATGTACCGTTAAGTTGGGACGGGACAGAAGCGAACAATTACGTCTTCTCATCCCTAAAGTGGTCCCCTGACTCCAATCACCTCGCAGGTTACCGTGTCGCCCTCGGCCAACCGCGTCAAATCATGCTTGTCAATTCCTCAACAACAAACCATCAAGCCAGGTATGAGCCAATAGCGTATCCCAAAGCGGGAGATATTCTTCCGCGACCGCAACCGGTACTATTCGACATAGTCAACAAGCGCATGGTCAATATCGACAATGCTTTGTTCCCGAATCCTTTTGACCTTTCCCAAATTAATTGGTGGAAGGATGGGAGAGGCTTTACATTTGAGTACAACCAACGCGGCCATCAGCTCTACCGAGTAATCGAGGTGGAGGCAGCCACCGGCCGTACGCGCTCTTTGATCGATGAGGTCAGCTCCACGTTCGTCGATTATACAGATTTAAGAAATAACCAAATAAATGCCGGAAAACACTTTCGTTACAATGTTAATGATGGAGAGGAAATTATCTGGGCATCCGAGCGCGATGGATTTGAACATCTGTACCTCTTTAATGGCCGTACCGGTGTTTTAGAAAACCAAATCACAAAAGGTGACTGGATTGTCCGCGCGGTGGACCACATCGATCCAGTCAGAAGGGAAATTTGGTTTGAAGCAAGCGGAATGAATTTCGGTGAGGACCCTTATTTCGTTCATGCCTACCGAATTGGCTTCGACGGAAAGGGGCTGACATCACTTACGCCAGAACCGGCCAATCATCACATCGAGTTTTCTCCTGACGGTAGATTCTACGTCGACCTCTGGTCGCGTATCGACCTTCCCCCACGCATGGCGCTTTTCCGGTCTAGAGACAACGCTAAACTGATGCAGATCGAGAGCACCGACATCTCCCAACTCGAATCTAATGGATGGAGAGCACCAATTAATTTTGTTGCCAAAGGGCGCGATGGTAAGACCGATATTTGGGGAATCATTCATCTACCAGATAGATTCGATCCACATCTGAAGTATCCTGTGGTGGAGGATATATATGCCGGCCCGCAAGGTTCTCACGTCCCAAAGTCATTCACAACCACAACAGAGCCCCTTACCCAGTTGGGTTTTATCGTTGTGCAAATCGACGGAATGGGCACTAACAACCGTTCACGCCTTTTCCATGACGTCGCGTGGAAGAATCTGAAAGATGCAGGCCTTCCCGATCGCATTCTGTGGCATAAGGCGGCTGCCTCTCTATATCCCTGGTACGACATCTCGAATTTGGGAATCTTCGGTACATCAGCTGGCGGCCAGAACGCCATTGATGCACTGCTATTCCATTCGGACTTCTATAAGGTTGCGGTAGCCAACAGTGGTTGCTATGACAACCGTATGGACAAGATATGGTGGAACGAACAGTGGATGGGCTGGCCCGTCGGCATTGAATACTCACAGTCCTCCGCCATCGACAATGCCGACAATCTGCACGGCAAACTTATGCTTGTTGTGGGCGAAATGGACCACAATGTCGATCCAGCCTCCACCTTTGCGCTCGCCGACAGTCTCATTAAGGCGGGAAAGGAATTCGAAATGGTCTATGTGCCTGGTGCTGATCATGGAGCCCCCGGTATCTTCACCGAGCGTAAGCTCCTGGATTTCTTCGTTCGCAATGTTTTCGGGCAAGATCCGCCTAATTGGAATGCCACATCGACGCATTTTCCGTCGAGTTGGTGACCCTTTATACTGATCGCCGTGACATTGAGTTCGTAGGATTTTTGTATAGTCACATTCAATCGTTTACGTTGGGGACCGGCGCAGTGTCATCGCCGGTCGCTGAGCGTCGCCGTCGTTCAGGCGCTACGCCGAAAGCAGTGGGGTCAATGCCTTTGCGCGTTGGCGCAGCAGGCACAGGTTTGAGGTGAACATGCCCGTGTTCTTACCGGGTTGCCATGCAACCGATCCCGAGATGGGGCATGTTCCTGGACACAACTCCGGCGCAACGCGCATGCAGGATGAGGCTGGCCAGGCGCCAGCGGATTGAATTGACCGCGCAGTCAATGTTCGAACCACAGCGAGCTCGTGACATGCCTTGACAATATTCCGCTCATAGAGTCGGCCTTGAACAATCCGCGAAGGCTTATGCGGCAAGGCTCCGAGGCCGAAATAGCATTGTGGGATTTGCAGAGACCTGGCATATTGATGCCGAAATCCTGCAAATCCTGACGAGGTGCGGATGGGTCCGAAGACGCCTGTGACAGAGGGAGATTTCTTCCGGCAGCCCCTGCGTGAGCAGATCAACCTGAAACATCCGCTGGTGCGGCTGGCTGACCTGATCAACTGGAATCGGCTGGGCATGGCGATGAGCGAGAGCTTCGTGTCGCGCAAGG
>NZ_JAFA01000045.1 GCF_000519185.1 Paraburkholderia nodosa DSM 21604
GCGCAACTCCGCGCGGTTCGGCGTGATGAGGCTCGCGCCGCGATAGCGCTCCCAGTCGTCGCCCTTGGGATCGACGAGCACCGCCTTGCCCGCGGCGCGCGCCTTCGCGATCATCTGCGTGACGTGCGTGAGGCCGCCCTTGGCGTAGTCGGAGAGCAGAATCACGTCGTGCGTGGGCAGCAGCGCGTCGAAACGCGCGAGGCTGGCGAGCAGGATCTCGTGCGCGGGCGTGTTTTCGAAGTCCACGCGCAACAGCTGTTGCTGGCGCGACAGCACGCGCAGCTTGATGGTGGTCGGCAACGCGGGATCGCGCTCGAGATACGCGTTCACGTTGCTTTCGTCGAGCAGCTCGACGATGCGCTCGCCGGGTTCGTCGTGACCCACCACGCACAGGAGGCCCGCATGGGCGCCGAGCGCCGCCGCGTTGCGCGCGACGTTCGCGGCGCCGCCCAGGCGGTCTTCCTTGCGCTGCACATGCACGACCGGCACCGGCGCTTCCGGCGAGATGCGGTTGACGTCGCCGAACCAGTAGCGGTCGAGCATGACGTCGCCCACCACCAGCACGCGCGAGGTCGCGAGCTTTTCGCGCGGCACGACGCGCACTTCGGGCGCGATGGCGGCAGCAAGCGCGGCGACGGGTGCGGCTTCAGGCTGCGGAGTTTGCGAGATTGACATGAGGCCGCCCAATCGAGTGATAGTCAATACCGAGCTCCGCCATGGCGTCGGGCTCGTAGAGGTTGCGTCCGTCGAAGATACGCGGTGCCTTGAGCACCTTCTTCAAATGCACGAAATCGGGCGCCTTGAAGGCGGTCCACTCGGTGACGATCACGAGCGCGTCCGCGCCCGTGAGCGCGTCGTCCTGGCTCGACGCGAACGTCAGGCGCGCGTGCTGCTCCGGCGCGTGCGCCAGATCGAGCGCGAATACGCGCTGCGCCTCCTCGGCCGCGACCGGGTCCCACGCCGCCACCGTGGCGCCGCGCGAGAGCAGGTCGGCGATCAGGCGGCGGCTCGGCGCTTCGCGCATGTCGTCGGTGTTCGGCTTGAACGCGAGGCCCCACACGGCAAAGTGCTTGCCGGTAAGGTCATCGCCGCACACCCTGGCGATCTTCTTCACGAGCACTTCCTTCTGGCCGTGATTGACCTCCTCGACGGCTTCGAGCACGCGCAGGTTCTGGCCCGACTCCGCGGCCGTGCGGATCAGCGCCTGCACGTCCTTCGGGAAGCACGAGCCGCCATAGCCGCAGCCCGCATAGAGAAAGTGATAGCCGATGCGCGGATCAGAGCCGATGCCACGGCGCACCGACTCGATGTCGGCGCCCACGCGGTCGGCGAGATTCGCCATTTCGTTCATGAACGAGATGCGCGTGGCGAGCATGGCGTTGGCCGCATACTTCGTGAATTCGGCGGAGCGCACGTCCATGTAGATCGTGCGTTCGTGATTGCGGTTGAACGGTGCGTAGAGACGCTTCATCTTCTCGCGCGCGGCGTTGCCGTTCTCGTCCTCGTCGAGGCCGATGATGATGCGGTCCGGGCGCATGAAGTCGTCCACGGCCGCGCCCTCTTTCAGGAACTCGGGGTTCGAGACGACCGAGAAGCGGTGATCCACGCTATGCGCGAGGCCGCGCTTCGCCAGCTCCTCGGCCAGCACGCCGTGCACGCGCTGCGCCGTGCCGACCGGCACCGTCGACTTGTCGACAACCACCTTGAAGCCGTTCATGTGGCGACCGATGCTGCGCGCCGCCTCGAGCACGTATTGAAGATCGGCCGAGCCGTCTTCGTCAGGCGGCGTGCCCACGGCGATGAACTGCACCTCGCCGTGCTCGACGCTCGCCGCGATGTCGGTGGAAAAGGTAATGCGCCCGGCCGCGCGGTTGCGCGCGATGAGTTCGAGCAGGCCCGGCTCGTGGATCGGGACGCCGCCGCCGTTCAGGATCTCGATCTTGCGCGGATCGACATCGAGGCAAAACACGTCGTGGCCGATTTCGGCAAGACACGCACCGGTGACGAGGCCGACGTAGCCGGTACCGACAATGGTGATCTTCATAGGCGCTCCGGTGACAGATACGGATGTTGGAATGACTGTGGGCGCGGTCGGCTAGGCGCGGCCGGCTAGGTGCCGGGCTGGGCACGCGCGCCCTTAAGGCTCAACTCGACGCAGGAACCGGCTCGACGCGGCGCGGCGCATAGGTTTCCCAGCCGCTGCAGCCCGGACACTGCCAGTAGAAGAGGCGCGCCCGGAAGCCGCAGTTCTGGCAGGTGTAGCGTGGCAGGTTCTTGGTGCGCTGCTGGAGCAGCTTGCGCATCAGCTCGAGTTCGCCGCGGCGCGGCTCTTCGGCCGTGGCCTGCTGCGCTTCGAGCAGACGCGCCATGCCGGCGAGGTTCGGCGACTTCTGCATCTGCGTACGCGCGAGCGCATGCGCCGCATCGGGGCCGCGCAACGCGGCGACATACTTGTAGGCGACATCGAGCAGATCGTTCGACGGATACGCGTCGACCCACGTCGTGAGCAGTTGCGCGCCCTCTTCGGCGCGGCCGAGCGTCTCGTAGGCCTTCATGACCTTTTCGGCGACGAGCGGCAGATACGCGGGATTTTGCGCCTCGACTTCGCGCCAGTGGCCAAGCGCCGTCTCGCAATCGCCGCTGGCCGCATCGACGTCGCCCGCGAGGATCGTCGCGCGCACGTTCTGCGAGTTGGCCTTCAGCGCGAGCGCCAGTTGGCGGCGCGCTTCGTCGGGCTTCTTCTGCTGGAGCGCTTCCTGCGCGAGTTCGCAGTGGAACTGCGCGATCTCGAGGTCGAGCGACGCCGCGCCCATCGTTTCGAGATGACGTGCGGTGTCGATGCAGCGGTTCCAGTCCTTCTCGATCTCGTAGATCGCGAGCAGTGCGCGCTGCGCGCCGAGCGCGAAGTCGCCCGACTTGAGCTTGCTGAAGGTCTCTTCCGCGCGGTCGAGCATGCCGGCCTTCAGAAAATCCTGGCCGAGTTCATACAGCGCGTGGTCGCGCTCGTTCACGGGCAGGTCGGAACGCGAAAGCAGATTCTGGTGCACGCGGATCGCGCGGTCGGTTTCGCCGCGGCGGCGAAACAGATTGCCGAGCGCGAAGTGCAATTCGACGGTTTCGGGGTCGAGCTTGGCGACCTCGATGAACGCGTCGATGGCCTTGTCCGGCTGCTCGTTGAGCAGGAAATTCAGGCCGCGAAAATACGAGCGCGGCAGGTTGGCGCTTTCGGAAAGCAGTGCCTTCAGGTCGTAGCGCGAGGCCATCCAGCCGAGCGCGAAAGCCACGGGAATGACGAGGAGCCACCAAAAATCGAGATCCATGCGAGCGATGGTATGAGCGAAAAATCAGCCGCACGCGTTCAGGCGCGCGGCACGGCAATACAAATCAGATGAGCGGCGGCAGCGGCGGCTCGACGCTCGGTGTGGGCGTTTCACGTGCCACCCGCAAGTCGCGCTTGAGCCGGCCGTTTTCCATGCGCAGCCGGAACACGCCGGGCAGCGCGGACAGCAGCCCCGCCAGCAGCCCCACGACAAAAAACGCGAGGCCGATCAGGATCAGCGGGGCCTGCCACGAATATCCGGCCAGAAAGTTCAGCGTCGCGGTTTGCGTGTTGGCGAGCGCGAGTACGAGCAGCAGTACGAACACCAGCACACGGATCACCCAGGCGATCAATCTCATTGAAGGATTCTCTTGGCAGTTGAGAAAGGCGCCGGCTTGGCGGACATGCTGCGCCGCAGCACAAGCCACGCCGAAGTGTCCCGTATTGTAATTGAACGGCTCGCGGGCCGACACGTGTGAGCGAGCGCAGCGCCCGATCAAACCGGGGCGCCCGCGCAAACAGCGTCGAAAAGGCGCAGACGAAAAAAAAGCGCCGGGGTTGTTCACCCCAGCGCTTTTTACCGGTCCATGCATTCTGGCCATCTGGCATTGACCGCCGACGACCGCAATCGCCTGATCGAAAACGATCCAACGCTTACAGGTCGTCGTCCGGCTCGTCCGCCTTCAGCGGCTCGCCTGAATTACGGTCCACGCGCTCGCGCAGTTCCTTGCCCGGCTTGAAGTGCGGCACGAACTTCTCAGGCACCAGCACCTTTTCACCCGACTTGGGATTGCGACCGACGCGCGACGGCCGACGATTCAGGCCGAAGCTGCCAAAGCCACGAATTTCGATGCGATGGCCCTTGGCAAGCGCCTCGGACATCGCATCGAGCATCGTCTTGACCGCGAAATCCGCGTCCTTGAGAACAAGTTGCGGAAATCGCGTAGCCAGCTGCGCGACCAATTCAGATTTGGTCATACTTCAGCTTGCCCCCGTTTGAGGCTTACTGGTTCTGGCCGTCGAGCTTGGCCTTCAGCAGCGCGCCGAGGTTGGTCGTGCCGGTGGCAGCCGAACCCGTATCCGACGACATGCTGCGCATTGCTTCCTGCGTCTCAGCCGAGTCCTTCGCCTTGATCGACAGGTTGATGCCACGCGACTTGCGATCGATGTTGATGATCATCGCGTTGACCTTGTCGCCTTCCTTCAGCACGTTGCGAGCATCTTCCACGCGATCTTGCGCGATTTCCGAAGCACGCAGGTAGCCTTCGACGTCGGCGTTCAGCGTCACGACTGCGCCCTTGGCGTCAACCGACTTGACCACGCCGTCGACGATCGAACCCTTGTCGTTCATGGCAACGAAGTTGCTGAACGGGTCGCCTTCGAGCTGCTTGATGCCGAGCGAAATGCGTTCCTTCTCGACGTCGATGCCCAGAACCACGGCTTCGACTTCGTCGCCCTTCTTGTACTTGCGAACGGCTTCTTCGCCCGTTTCCGACCACGACAGGTCCGAAAGGTGAACCAGACCGTCGATGCCGCCAGGCAGGCCGATGAACACGCCGAAGTCGGTGATCGACTTGATCGCGCCTTGCAGCTTGTCGCCCTTCTTGAAGTTGCGGCTGAAGTCATCCCACGGATTCGGCTTGCACTGCTTCATGCCGAGCGAGATGCGGCGGCGGTCTTCGTCGATCTCGAGGACCATGACTTCGACTTCGTCGCCCAGCTGGACAACCTTCGACGGAGCAACATTCTTGTTGGTCCAGTCCATTTCCGACACGTGAACCAGGCCTTCGATGCCCGATTCGACTTCGACGAACGCGCCGTAGTCGGTGATGTTCGTGACCTTGCCGAACAGGCGCGTGCCCGACGGGTAACGGCGCGAGATGCCTTCCCACGGATCGTCGCCCAGTTGCTTGATACCGAGCGAAACGCGGTTCTTTTCCTGGTCGAACTTGAGGATCTTCGCGGTGACTTCCTGGCCAACCGAGAGAACTTCGCTCGGGTGACGCACGCGACGCCATGCGATGTCGGTGATGTGCAGCAGGCCGTCGATGCCGCCGAGGTCCACGAACGCGCCGTAGTCGGTGATGTTCTTGACCACGCCGTTGACGATCGCGCCTTCCTTCAGCGTTTCGAGCAGCTTTGCGCGCTCTTCGCCTTGCGTGGCTTCGATCACTGCGCGGCGCGACAGCACGACGTTGTTACGCTTGCGGTCGAGCTTGATGACGCGGAATTCGAGGGTCTTGCCTTCGTACGGCGTCGTGTCCTTGACCGGACGCGTGTCGACGAGCGAACCCGGCAGGAACGCGCGGATGCCGTTGACCATGACGGTCATGCCGCCCTTGACCTTGCCCGTGATCGTGCCGGTCACGAGTTCGTTGTTGTCGAGAGCCTTTTCCAGCGACAGCCACGAAGCGAGACGCTTCGCCTTGTCGCGCGACAGGATGGTGTCGCCGTAGCCGTTTTCCAGCGCGTCGATCGCGACGGAAACGAAATCACCCGCCTGCACTTCCACTTCACCCGCGTCGTTCAGGAATTCTTCGAGCGGAATATAGGCTTCGGACTTGAGACCAGCATTGACGACCACGAAGTTGTGGTCGACGCGCACGACTTCGGCGGAAATCACTTCGCCGGCGCGCATGTCCTGGCGGGTCAGCGACTCTTCGAACAGAGCCGCGAAAGATTCGGTATTCGGGGTGGAGGTTTGCAGGTCGGACATAAAAATCTGGATTTGCATGGTTTTCGCTACCTCGCCAGTCGGTCTTGACTGCCGGGCGTTGAGGCCGGAACACGATGCTCGCGGCGCAGATGCAAAAGCCATACGGGGTTAAAGGGTTTAACACACGCCCTGTTGCTTTCCAGGGCACCTACTGGCACTGCTTACTGCTTACTGCTTACTGCTTTCTTGACTGCGCTTTGCCCCGTTCGCGGATTACCGGACGGGCCGCAGTTGGCTAGACTCCTGATACCACTGCACCACCTGTTCGACCGCCTGGTCGACGGAGAGCGCCGAAGTATCGAGAAGCTGCGCATCTGCTGCAGGCTTGAGCGGTGCGGCCGCGCGGTTACTGTCGCGCGCGTCGCGTCCACGCAAATCCCGAAGCAAGTCATCCATATTAGCAGAAAAACCTTTTTGGATCAATTGCTTATGCCGGCGGGCCGCACGGGCCTCCACGCTGGCCGTCAAAAACACCTTCAGAACGGCGTCCGGGAAGATCACGGTGCCCATGTCGCGGCCATCCGCGACGAGCCCGGGAAGCTTGCGAAACGCCCGCTGGCGCGCCACGAGCGCGGTGCGCACGGCCGGATGCGCGGCGATCATCGAGGCGCGGTTGCCGACTTCCTCGGCACGGATTTCGTTCGAAACGTCAACGCCATCGAGCTGCGCAAGCCCCTCGCGGAACGTGATATGGAGATCGTCGATCAGCTTCGCAAGGTTCTCGGCGTCGTCGGCCGCAATCGCGTAGCGCATGCTCGCGAGCGCCGCCAGCCGGTACAGCGCGCCGCTGTCGAGCAGGTGAAAGCCGAGCTGCGCGGCGACTAGCGCGGCCACCGTGCCCTTGCCGGAAGCAGTCGGACCGTCGATCGTGATGACGGGCGTCGGATAAAAGGGACGGGTCGATTTCATGCGGCAAAGGTACTCGGCTTCATTGAATCAAGGTTGCGCGAGCGCCAGGAAGCGCTCGAAGTAATCGGGGAACGTCTTGCCGACGCACTTCGGGTCGTTGATGCGCACCGGCACACCGCCGAGGCTCACGAGCGAGAAGCACATCGCCATGCGGTGATCGTCGTAGGTGTCGATCGCGGCGTTCGGCGTGAGTTTCTCGGGCGGACGCACAATCAGGTAATCGGGGCCCTCTTCCACGTTCGCGCCCACCTTGCGCAGCTCCGTGGCCATCGCGGCGATGCGGTCGGTTTCCTTCACGCGCCAGCTCGCGATGTTGCGCAGCGTGGTGGCGCCGTCGGCGAACAACGCCGCCACGGCGATCGTCATGGCCGCGTCGGGGATCAGGTTGAAGTCCATGTCGATGGGGTCGAGCTTGCCGTGATCGTTGCCGATCCCGCGCACCTCGATCCAGTCGTCGGCGACCGTGACGTTCGCGCCCATGCGCATGAGCGCCGCGGCGAACGCAACGTCGCCCTGGATGCTCGAGCGTCCCACGCCTTCCACGCGCAGCGGGCCGCCGCCAATCGCGCCCGCGGCGAGGAAGTACGACGCCGAAGACGCATCGCCTTCCACCATGATCTTGCCCGGCGACTGGTAGCGCACGCCTGCGGGGACCTCGAAGCGATGCCAGCCGTGGCGCTCGACCGTCACGCCGAAGCGCTCCATCAGCTTGATCGTGATTTCGATGTAGGGCTTGGAGATCAGCTCGCCGTCCACCTCGACGATCGTCACGCCGTCCTTGGCGCGCACGAGCGGCAGCGTCATGAGAAGCGCCGTGAGGAACTGGCTCGACACATCGCCGCGCACACGGATGGGCGCCTCGACCGAAATCGGCGCCGGGCGGATGCGCAGCGGCGGATAGCCTTCGTTTTCTTCGTAATCGATCTTCGCGCCGATCTGACGCAGGCCGTCCACGAGGTCGCCGATGGGCCGCTCGTGCATGCGCGGCACGCCGTGAATGCGGTAGTCGCCGCCGTTCACCGCGAGCGCGGCCGTGAGCGGACGCACCGCCGTGCCTGCGTTGCCGAGAAAGAGATCCGCGCGCACCGCCTGGAACGCGCCGCGCGTGCCCTGCACGACGCAGGTGTCGTCCTCGCGCTTCACTTTCACGCCGAGCTTTTCCAGCGCGTCGAGCATCACGCGCGTGTCGTCGGAGTCGAGCAGGTTCGTGATGGTCGTTTCGCCCTCGGCCAGCGCCGCGAGCAGCAGCACGCGGTTCGAGATGCTTTTCGAGCCGGGCAGACGGATCGTGCCGGACGCACGGGTGAACGGTCCGAGATCGAGGTGTTCCATATGCGTGTCCTGAGAATGCCTGGTGTTGCCTGAGGTTGCGGCGCTCGCGCCGTCGGGCTGAGTCCTGCTTGCTTATTTGCCTGGTGGCATATCGATGGGCGCCGCCGCGCCCTTGCCACCGCGCTCCTGCCACGCCTCGCGCGCCGCGCGCGAACGCGCGAACACGGTTTCGAGCGCTGCGCCGTCGCTCGCGTCGATGGCCGCGCGCAGCCTCGCCAGCACGTCAGTGTAGCCGTCGAGTTCGGCGAGCAGCGCGGCGCGGTTCGCAAGGCACACGTCGCGCCACATTTCGGGGCTCGACGCCGCAATGCGCGTGAAGTCGCGGAAGCCGCCCGCTGCGAACGAGAATTTCAGCTGGGCGTCGGGCGAGGCGAGAATCTGGTCGACGAGCGCAAACGACAACACATGCGGCAGATGACTCACCGAAGCGAACACGCGATCGTGCTGCGCGGCCGGCATCTCGCCGATCACGGCGCCCGTGGCGCGCCACATCGCGGCAATGCGATCGACCGATGCCGGCGCGTTTTCCGCGAGCGGGCACAGCACGACATTGCGGCCGACGTAGAGATCGGGCAACGCGGCGTCGACGCCGCTCGACTCGCGCCCGGCGATGGGGTGCCCCGGCACGAACTGCCCGATGCGCGCGCCGAGCGCGCCCCGGGCCGCGGCGATCACGTCGCTCTTGGTGCTGCCGGCGTCGGTGACGATGGTTTCTTGCCCCAGGTGCGGCGCGATGCGCTCGAGCAGTGCCTGGGTTTGCGCAACGGGTGCGGCGATCAGCACGATATCGGCGCCGTCCAGCGCGGCGGCGAGCGCCGCTTCGTCGTCGAGCGTCGCGGCGGCGTCGATCACGCCCAGTTCGAGCGCGCGCGATACCGACTTTGCGCTGCGGCCCACGCCGATCACCTGCGCGCCTTCGCCGCCGTGCGAGCCGCGCTCGCGCAACGCGCGCGCGAGCGACCCGCCGATCAGACCCACGCCGAAAATCACCAGTTTGTTAAACGAAAACGCACTCACGACGTCACCGAAAAAAGTAAGGGTTGCGCGCTCACGGCGCGCCAAGCGCTCGCTCGAGGGCCGCGACGAATGCCGCGTTCTCCTCGGGCAAGCCGATCGTCACACGCAGCCACTGCGACAAGCCATAGTTGGCCACCGGACGCACGATCACGGCTTGCTTGAGCAGCGCGAGATTGACGCGCTCGCCGGCGCCGTTGTCCGCTGCGTCCTTTGCCACGCGCACCAGCACAAAATTGCCGTCCGACGGCACGTATTCGAGGCCGAGGCGCTCGAACGCCGCCGTGAGCGTGCGATAGCCTTCGGCGTTGAGCGCCGCGCTGCGCTCGAGGAACGGCGCATCGCCGAGCGCGGCGATGGCGGCTGCCTGCGCGAGCGTGTTGACGTTGAACGGCTGGCGCAGACGGTTGAGCAGATCGGTCAGTTCCGGCTGCGCAATCGCGAAGCCGATGCGCAGGCCGGCGAGTCCGTAGGCCTTCGAGAACGTGCGGGAAACGAGCAGGTTCGGATAGCGGCGCACCCACGCGATCGAGTCATAGCGCTTCCCGGCCGCGAGGTATTCCGTGTACGCCTCGTCGAGCACGACCGCGACATGCGCGGGCACCTTCGCAATGAACGCCTCGAGCTGCGCGCCGTCGACGAACGTGCCGGTCGGGTTGTTCGGGTTCGCCACGAACACGAGACGCGTGTCTTCGTCGATCGCCGCCAGCATCGCGTCGAGATCGTGGCCGTAGCGCACGGCCGGCGTCACGATATGGCGCGCGCCGAGGCCCTGGGTCGCGAGTGCGTAGACGGCGAACGAATACTGCGAATAGACGATCGACTGGTCGCGCTCGACGAACGCATGCGCGGCCATTTCGAGAATGTCGTTGCTGCCGTTGCCAAGCGTGATCCACTCGGGCGGCACGTCGTAGCGCGCGGCCAGCGCAGCCTTCAGCTCGAACGCGTTCGAATCGGGATAGCGGCCCAGTTCGCTCGCGGCCTGCACGATCGCGCGTTGCGCCGATTCGGGCATACCGAGCGGATTCTCGTTCGACGCGAGCTTCACGATGCGCGCTTCGTCGAGCCCGAACTCGCGGGCGACTTCGGAAATCGGTTTGCCGGCGATGTAAGGCGCGATTGCGCGCACATACGAGGGGCCGAATTGCGTGGTCATGCGTCTCTCCAGGGCTCAAGGCGCCGGGCGTACAACGGTCTCTACCGGGCGGATCGGGAAAGGCGCGCCGCCCGGCATCCTCATGCGGCGGGCGGTTGGCGGCGGGCCGCCCGCGCCTTCCGCGCGTCAGCGTGCGCGCGGATACGAGCCGAGGATCTTCAGATACGCGGCTTTCTTGCTGAGTTCGTCGAGCGCGGCGGCCACGGCGGGTTCGTCGCGGTGACCTTCGAAGTCGATGTAGAAGTAGTACTCCCACGTGCTGCCAACTCGCGCCGGCCGTGACTCGAAACGCGTCATCGACACGCTGTGGCGCGCGAGCGGCTCGAGCAGCTTGTACACCGCGCCCGGCTCGTTCTTCACCGACACGATCATCGAGGTCTGGTCGCGACCCGTCGCGCCCGCCGGCTGCTTGCCGATCATGACGAAGCGCGTGCGGTTGTGCGGGTCGTCCTGGATCAGCGCGTTCGCGATCAGGAGCCCGTAGTGCGTGGCGGCGCGATCGCCCGCAATCGCAGCGACCGTCGGGTCGGCGGCGGCGAGGCGAGCGGCCTCCGCGTTGCTCGACACGGGCAGACGCTCGAGCTGCGGCGCGTTCGCCGTCAACCAGTGCTGGCACTGTGCAAGCGCCTGCGGGTGGGCGCACACACGCTTCACGCCACTCAGGTTGCCGCTTTGCGTCATCAGATTGTGCTGAATCGGCAACGCGATTTCGCCGCCAATGACGAGCTGCGTTTCGAGGAACAGGTCGAGGGTGCGCGAAACGGCGCCCTCGGTCGAGTTCTCGACCGGCACGACGCCGAACTCGGCGGCGCCCGCCTCGACCGACCGGAACACCTCGTCGATCGACGGGCACGGCAGGCCTTCGATCGACTGACCGAAGTACTGGTACATCGCCTGTTCGCTATAGGTGCCGACCGGGCCGAGGAACGCAGCCGAAATCGTCTTTTCGAGCGAGCGGCTCGCGGCCATGATCTCGCGCCAGATCGCGCTGATGTGATCGTTGCCGAGCGGGCCGTCGCTCATGTTCTGCAGGCGCTCGATCACCTGAAGCTCGCGCTCCGGGCGAAACACCGGCGCGTTGAAATGCTTCTTGACCTCGCCTACTTCGAGCGCGACCGAGGCGCGCTGGTTCAGGAGCGCGATGAGTTGCGCGTCGATCGCATCGATGCGTTCGCGCAGCGGCTTGAGTTGGGAGTTGAGTTCGTCGTCCATGCGTGAAACCGGCAATCTGAAAGGATGCGCGCGGCGCCGCTTCGCCAGGTGAGCGAGGAGCGCTTACGCGTGCTTCGCCTCGAATTCCTTCATGTACTCGACCAGCGCCTTCACTGCGTCGAGCGGCACCGCGTTGTAAATCGATGCCCGCATGCCGCCGACGGACTTGTGGCCCTTCAGCTGCAACAGCCCGCGCTCTTTGGCGCCGGCGAGGAAATCTGCGTTACGTGTTTCGTCGGCGAGGAAGAACGGCACGTTCATCCGCGAGCGCGCGCGGCGCTCCACCTTGTTGATATAGAAGCTGCTCGCGTCGATCGTGTCGTAGAGCAGCTGCGCTTTTTCCACATTGCGCGTCTCGATGACTTCGAGACCGCCCTGGCGCTTCAACCACTTGAACACGAGCCCGGCGATATAGATCGCGTAGGTGGGCGGCGTGTTGAACATCGAGTTGTTCGCGGCCACAGTCTTCCATTCGAACGCCGATGGGCAGATCGGCATCGAGCGGTCGAGCAGGTCCTCGCGCACGATCACGACCGTCACGCCCGCCATGCCGATGTTCTTCTGCGCGCCGCCGTAGAGCACGCCGTACTTGGCGATGTCCATCGGGCGCGACAGGATGTGCGACGAGGCGTCGGCCACGAGCGGAATGTCGCCGAGATCGGGAATCTCGAAGGTCTCGACGCCGTCGATCGTCTCGTTCGTGCACAGGTGCACGTAAGCGGGGTCGTCGGAGAGCTGCCACTCGCTCTTCGGCGGCGAATGCGTGAAGCCGGCCTCGGTGCGGCCCGTCGCGGCGATGTGCGCTGCGCCGTACTTGAGCGCTTCCTTTTGCGACTTCTGCGACCACGAGCCGGTGACGACGAAGTCGGCGCGCGGCTTCGAGCCAAACAGGTTGAGCGGCACGATCGCGTTTTCGCCGATGCCGCCGCCCTGCAGAAACAGAATCTGGTGACTGGCGGGCACCTGCATCAGTTCGCGCAGATCGAGCAGCGCCTCGGCGTGGATCTGCATGAACTCCGGGCCGCGATGGCTCATTTCCATCACGCCCATGCCGCTGCCGTGCCAGTCGAGCATTTCGTCGGCGGCCTGACGCAGGACCTCTTCTGGCAACGCTGCCGGTCCGGCCGAGAAGTTGTAGACGCGCATCGTAAAAAGGGTCCCCGAGGCAGGCGCTGTGGCAAAAACCACCGGAAAACACGCCAGAAAAAGAAAATGGCCGCTTGCGCTTATCGCGCAAACGACCATTATCGCATTGTCGCCGGGAACCCGCCACGCACGGCGCGGCGGTGGGCTCCCGGTCTATGCGGCCGATCCGGCCCCGCCACCGTACATCAATGGCTGCGGACCAGAGGGCTTATTTGCCAGGCTTACTTGCCGACCTTGACCGAAGCGACTTCCTTGTCGGCCTGGTCGCGCGTTGCCTTGATCGACTGCGGCATGTATTTCTGCATCAGGCTGTTCACGACGTCGCGGCCAACCTGGTCCTGCACCTGAATGAACTTGCGGCCGGTCGGGCTGCGGTAGAACGTGGTCAGGTCCTTGATTTCCTGCGTGCTGTAGTACTTGGCATAGGCGTCGTACTGAGCTTGCATGGCGTCGGTCTTGAACGAGTCGGTCGCGAAGACCTGACCTGCCGAGTCAACCAGCTTCGGCACGGCATTCTTCTGCAGCGACGGAACGGCAGCTTGCTTCTGCTTGTCCGTCATCGTCTTGTTTTCCGAGAGCGCGTCCGACAGGATGGCCGGGACGAGCTGCTTGGCTTGCATCTGGGCGCTGTTGCCGATTGCGCCGACGAGCTTCTGTGCGTCGATCGCGTCGAGCAGGTCCTTGATCGCGGCTTGCTTGGCCGGATCGACGGGTGCTGCAGCCGCTGCCGGTGCCTGGGCGGGCGCCTGGTTCTGGAGCGCCTGCGCCATGGCAAACGTCGGCACGAGAGCGGCCAGCAACATCACCTGCTTGAATCGTTTTTGCATCATTACTCCCTTTGAGAAATTAATCGATTTGCGCTGCCGTGCGGACTGCGGGGCGCCGCGTTGCGTTATGCGCCCGCTCACCGGTTCGCCCGGCAAACCATTCATTTCGCTGACACTATCAAGGTTCGCTGAAACCCACCTTAAAGCCCGCGTAAGCGCATCGATCGGACACACTTCTGCGGGCCTGGATGACGCATCATTCTTCGACTTCGCCCGGTTCGCCCTCACCTTCGGCGTCCACTTCTGCGTCCGCTTCGGCGACCTGCTGCAGCCCGGAGAGCTTCGTACCTTCGTCAAGGCTGATGAGTGTAACACCTTGCGTTGCACGGCCCATTTCGCGAATTTCCGACACGCGGGTGCGAATCAAAACGCCCGTGGTGGTGATCAACATGATCTGCGCTTCGGAGTCGACGAGTGTGGCCGCAACCACCTTGCCGTTGCGCTCCGAAGTCTGGATCGCGATCATGCCCTTCGTGCCGCGGCCGTGGCGCGTGTACTCCGTGATCGGGGTGCGCTTGCCATAGCCGTTCTCGGTCGCGGTGAGCACCGACTGCTGCTCGTCGCCCGCCACGAGGAGCGCGATGACCTGCTGATTGTCTTCGAGCTGCATGCCGCGCACGCCACGCGCTTCGCGGCCCATCGGGCGCACGTCGTTCTCGTCGAAGCGCACCGCCTTGCCGGCATCGGAGAACAGCATCACGTCGTGTTCGCCGTCGGTGATCGCAGCGCCGATCAGGTAGTCGCCGTCGTCGAGACCGACCGCAATAATACCCTTGCGCAGCGGGCGGCTAAAGGCTTCGAGCGGGGTCTTCTTTACCGTGCCCAGCGCCGTGGCCATGAAAACGAACTTGTCGGCCGAGAATTCCTTCACCGGCAGCACGACCGTGATCTTCTCGCCATCCTGCAGCGGGAACATATTGACGATCGGACGGCCGCGCGAGTTGCGCGAACCCTGCGGCACTTCATATACCTTCACCCAATACACGCGACCGCGATTCGAGAAGCACAGGATGTGATCGTGCGTGTTGGCGATGAAGAGCGTGTCGATCCAGTCGTCGTCCTTCATCGAGGTCGCCTGCTTGCCGCGACCTCCACGCTTCTGGGCGCGATATTCCGACAACGGCTGCGATTTCACGTAACCGGCATGCGACATGGTCACGACCATGTCCTGCGGCGTGATCAGGTCTTCGGTGTTCAGCTCGGTGGCGTTCATCTCGATCTTCGAGCGGCGGGCGTCGCCGAATTCGCTCTTGATCGAGGTGAGTTCGTCGGAGATCATCGTTGTTACGCGCTCGGGGCGCGCAAGGATGTCGAGCAGGTCGGCGATCTGCGCCATCACTTCGCGGTACTCGCCGATGATCTTGTCCTGCTCCAGGCCGGTCAGGCGCTGGAGGCGCATTTGCAGGATTTCCTGCGCCTGCGTGTCGGACAGACGGTAAAGGCCGTCGGACTGCATACCATATTGCGGGTTCAGCCCTTCCGGACGGTAGGCTTCGCGCCCGCCCGCCGCCGCATTGTCCTGCTCCGCGCGCGCAAGCATCTCGCGCACGAGCGACGAATCCCACGAGCGGTTCATCAACTCCTGCTTCGCGATGGGCGGCGTGGGCGCGGCCTTGATGAGCCCGATGAAATCGTCGATGTTCGCGAGCGCAACGGCGAGACCTTCGAGCACGTGGCCGCGTTCGCGCGCCTTGCGCAGTTCGTACACCGTGCGACGCGTGAGCACTTCGCGGCGATGCGAGAGGAAATGCTCGAGCATTTCCTTCAGGTTCAGCAGCTTCGGCTGGTTGTCCACCAGCGCGACCATGTTCATGCCGAACGTGTCCTGCAGCTGCGTTGCCTTGTACAGATTGTTGAGGATGACCTCGGGCACTTCGCCGCGCTTGAGCTCGATCACGACACGCATACCGCTCTTGTCGGATTCGTCGCGAATATCGGAGATGCCTTCGAGCTTCTTCTCGTTGACGAGCTCGGCGATGCGTTCGAGCAACGAACGCTTGTTCACCTGATACGGCAGCTCGTCGACGATGATCGCCATGCGCTGACCGCGATCGATTTCCTCGAAGTGCGTGGCCGCGCGCATCACGACGCGGCCGCGGCCGGTGCGATAGCCGTCGCGCACGCCGGCGACGCCATAAATAATGCCGGCGGTCGGGAAATCGGGCGCGGGAATGATCTCGATCAGCTCGTCGATCGTTGCCTGCGGGCTCTTCAGCAGATGCTGGCAAGCGTCGACGACTTCGTTGAGATTGTGCGGCGGAATGTTCGTGGCCATGCCGACCGCGATACCCGACGAACCGTTGATGAGCAGGTTGGGAATGCGCGCGGGCAGGATCTGCGGCTCGCTCTCGCTGCCGTCGTAGTTCGGCCCGAAGTCGACCGTTTCCTTGTCGATGTCGGCCAGCAGCTCGTGGCCGATCTTCGCCATGCGGATTTCGGTGTATCGCATGGCGGCGGCATTGTCGCCGTCGATGGAGCCGAAGTTACCCTGACCGTCGACCAGCATGTAGCGCAGGGAGAAGTTCTGCGCCATCCGCACGATCGTGTCGTAGACAGCCGTGTCGCCGTGGGGGTGGTACTTACCGATGACGTCGCCGACGATACGCGCCGACTTCTTGTAAGCGCGGTTCCAGTCGTTATTCAGCTCGTGCATTGCGTAGAGCACGCGCCGGTGGACAGGCTTGAGGCCGTCACGAACATCCGGAAGTGCTCGCCCGACGATCACGCTCATCGCGTAATCGAGATACGAGCGGCGCATTTCCTCCTCGAGGGAGATTGGCAGAGTCTCTTTGGCGAATTGATCCATTATCGATGTCTTATTTGGGCACGCGGTGTGCTAGCGCCTCGCCCCAATTAGAAGAGCGGAGGTCGCCGCAGTCACCGCGGAACGCCCAGCTGTCGCATGGACGCCGCGGACGCAGCGCATCACGCGATTCTACCATGCACGACACCCTCGCCCGCCGCCTGCGTATACCTATTAGAGGAGTGAAGCCGAAGCGCTCAAAAGCGCCTTGAGCGTGGCGCAAACGCCGCAGTGCGAACCGGAATCAAATGCATCGCCACCGATTTGGATGACAATGTGTGACACTCCCGCTACCCAGGCGCAATACCAGGTTAAATTAAGGGAACTTTTTTGTTGCGGGCGTACCACGTTCGACTAGCCGCAGTGAAAGGGACGGATTTTTTTTATCGTCGGAGGGGAACGATATGGCAAAATGCCAACGCACAAAGTTAGACACTGCTCGAAGTCTACACAACGCAAAGCGTTCCCCACAACTTGCCAATGTTATACTTCGAGCAATGTATGACTTGTCTTCGTCATATGGCTCGCAGTAAACCTGCGGTAATCTCAAATTCGAGAGGAGAAATATGAATAAACTTTCAAAGCTCGCGTTCATTGCAGCTACCGCAGTTGTGGCTGCATCCGCTCAGGCACAATCGGTGCCGGCGTCGCGACAAGCCGTCAATGACAACTGGGTGAATGGTACCGGCGAATACGTGTGGATGAACGGCACGAACGAGCTTTGCTGGCGCGATGCATTCTGGACGCCGGCCACCGCCAACGCCAAGTGCGATGGCGCCCTGGTCGCCCAGGCACCGCAGCCGCCGGTCGCTCCGCCGCCGCCGGCCATCACCAGCCAGAAGATCACGTACCAGGCTGACGCCCTGTTCGACTTCGACAAGGCTATCCTGAAGCCGGCTGGCAAGGAAAAGCTGGACGACCTGGCAAGCAAGATCCAGGCTCTGAACCTCGAAGTCGTCGTCGCGACGGGCTACACCGACCGTATCGGCTCGGCTGCCTACAACGACCGTCTGTCGCTGCGCCGTGCGCAAGCCGTCAAGTCGTACCTGGTCAGCAAGGGCGTTCCGGCAGAGCGTATCTACACGGAAGGCAAGGGCAAGCGCAACCCGGTTACGACGGGCTGCAACCAGAAGAACCGCAAGGCTCTCATCGCCTGCCTCGCACCGGACCGTCGCGTGGAAGTCGAAGTCGTCGGCACGCAAAAGCAGTAATCGCGAGCTCTCGACCGCAAGTCTCAAAAGCCCCGCTTTGGCGGGGCTTTTTTTATCCCGCGCTTTATCCTTCTTTCATTTCGCCTGTCTCCGCGCGGCTTCATCGTTCTGGAAAGCTTGACGGCATGGCGCGGCATTTTGCTGCCCTGTGCACCCGCCTGTATACTCGGGGTCTATTCTTTCCGACCCGCACCGCGCTTCAGGCTGCCACGACATGACGAATGCCGATCCCCACGAGCTGCAGAAATTCAGCGATCTCGCTCATCGCTGGTGGGACCCGAACGCCGAATTCAAGCCGCTGCACGAACTCAACCCCATTCGCCTGAGCTGGATAGACAGCCATGCGCATCTGCCGTCCAAGCGTGTGCTCGACATCGGCTGCGGCGGCGGCATTCTCTCCGAATCGATGGCGGGGCTTGGCGCAACCGTGAAAGGCATCGACCTGTCGCGCGAGGCGCTCGGCGTGGCCGACCTGCATAGCCTCGAGAGCGGCGTGACAGTGGACTACGAGCTGATCGCGGCCGAAGCGATCGCCGAGCGCGAACCGGCGTCGTTCGACGTCGTGACCTGCATGGAAATGCTCGAACACGTGCCGCAGCCCGCCGAAGTCGTGAAGGCCTGCGCAACGCTCGTGAAGCCAGGCGGCTGGGTGTTCTTTTCGACGCTCAATCGCAACGTAAAGTCGTATCTTCTCGCCGTGATCGGCGCGGAATATATTGCGCAGATGCTGCCCAAGGGCACGCATGACTACGCGCGCTTCATCCGCCCCTCGGAGCTTGCCGCGTTCGTACGCGACGCCGGCATGCACGTCGCCGAGATCAAGGGCATCACGTATAACCCGCTCACGCGGCACTTCGCGCTTTCGAACGATTCCAGCGTCAACTACATGATCGCTTGCCGGCGCGGCGCCTGACGGCGTTTGCGCGAGCGGCGCCGCCGGTTCCCCCTGCTCCGGCGGCATTTCCTGCACATCGGCGCGCCGCGCCATCGCTTCCAGACATGAACTCACCCACGAACGCCCAATTTGCCGCGGACAGCGCCGCAGCGCTTGCCGCCTGTGACGCCGTGCTGTTCGACTTCGACGGCACGCTCGCCGACACGGCCCCCGACCTCGCCGCCGCCGTCAACCAGATGCGCCACGCGCGCGGCCTCGCACCCGCGCCGCTCGAGAAGCTGCGTCCGCTCGCTTCGGCGGGCGCGCGCGGCCTGATTGGCGGCGCGTTCGGGATTGGCCCCGACGATCGCGAATTTGCCGCCATGCGTGAGGAGTTTCTCGCCAACTACGCGGCGAATCTGCGCATCGAGACGGCGCTCTTCGCGGGCATCGACGCAGTGCTCGACGACCTCGACGCCCGCGGCGTGCGCTGGGGCATCGTGACCAACAAGGTCGCCCGTCTCACCGAGCCGCTCGTGAAACTGATGCACCTGGACACGCGCGCGAGCTGCGTGGTCAGCGGCGACACGACGCCTTATTCCAAGCCGCATCCGGCGCCATTGCTGCACGCGGCCGAGGCGCTCGGCATTGCGCCGCAGCGCGTGGTCTATGTCGGCGACGATCTGCGCGACGTGCAGGCGGGCGCCGCGGCGGGCATGGCGACGATCGCCGCCGCCTACGGCTACTGCGGCAACGACGTACCGCCCTCGCAGTGGAACGCGCAATATGTCGCCGAGACCACGGCGACGCTGTTCGCCCTGCTTCAGCGCATCGGCAAGCCGTCTGAGGCGACGTAAAAGCGGCTTTTGATCGCGAACAGCCCCGCGCGCCCTTGAACCGGGCGCGGTTCGCCTCATATGCCGAACTATGGGATAATTGTTCCTTCCTCTGGGGCCGACCTGGTTTCGACAGGGGTTATGAAGTAATCAGGGCATGCCGAGGACCCGTCACCTCGTTAATCAATGGGAAAAACGTAACTGCAAACGACGAAACGTTCGCACTGGCAGCCTAACGGCCGCCGTCCTCTGCCTGGCTCACTGACGGGCTAGCGTCGCAAGACCGGTAGCAATACCGCCAGAGGTCATTTACGTCAGTTAAGCCTTGGTGGCGTCACGACGCCAAGGTCGAAAATTTAGTGAATCGCCGTAGCGCAGCGTGTTCGTCCGCGTCGCTCCGGTTAAATCAAATGACAGAACTACGCATGTAGAACTGCTTATGGACTGCTTCTGGACGCGGGTTCGATTCCCGCCGGCTCCACCAGATATTTCCGGTCGTCCACGACGGACGGACTCGAGCCCCGGCGCCGCAAGGCTGTCGGGGCTTTTTGCTTTTGCCACAGTCGTCACGCCGGCCAATCCGCCAAAGCGCACACAAAAAAACTCGCGACAGCCCATTCGGGTCTCGCGAGTTTTTTCCTTATTCCACAGGCGGCGCAACTTTCGCACGCGCCTCTAGATCATCAATTGTCCTGCGGGCACTGCAGATTACAGCCGTTCTGATCGCCCAGATCGCCACGCTTGCGTGCGGCAGTCGGCTTGCCATGCTGATACTTGGCCGACGGCGCCGAAGCGGCGAACTGCATTTGCGGATGCTCGTTGAACTTGAACTGATCGCTCAGAATGCCACCAGGCACGCCCGGCGAGTTCTGCGCAAAGGCAACGTTGAATGTAGCCAACAACGCTGCCGCCGTAGCGGCAGCAGCACCAACTTTGAGGACAAATTTCATGGTCGATCGGCGCGACGAGCGCGCATCTGAAACGTGAGAGCGAATACAAACTGAAAGTATCACAAAAAGCGCCTCAGTCTGCAGCATAGTCTGGCCAATCCGTTGCCTTCTATTACAACGCCCGCGCCTCGCCCTCACGCGGCCCGCCCCACGCGGCTTCGAGTTCCACCACGTCGCCACACGCCGCCGGATCGTATCCCTCCAGTTGCGCAACGGACGCACGGAACCCCGCGCCGCGCAGCAAACCCAGTACGGTCGCCAGTGGCTCGTGCCCGAGATGACCGCGATCACACGCAAAATAGTAGTCTTCGTCGGCGATTTCGATGAAATCGAGCCCGAAATGGTGCGCGGCTGGCTCCACGCCGAAACCCACGTCGGCCATTCCGCTCGCCACGAATGCGGCGATCGCCGAATGCGTGAGCTCCGACGACGCGTAACCGTTCACGCGCTCGGGATCGACGCCAATGCGCGTGAGCAGCAGATCGATCAGCATGCGCGTGCCCGAGCCCGGCTGCCGGTTCACGAAGCGGATATCGCCGCGCGCGAGGTCGGCAAGACCCGTGACCTGCTTCGGGTTGCCGCGACCGACAAAGAGTCCCTGCTTGCGCTGTGTGAGATGGATGAGCACGTGCCGGTGTGGGTCGAGCCAGCTGCGGTAGGCGTTGGCACAGGCGGCCCGAAAATCGCCGCGCGGCAGATGAAAACCCGCCAGATCGCATTCACCGCGCGCGAGCGCCGTGATCGCATCGACGCTGTCGCGGTACTTGATCTCCACGGGCACCTGGTCGGCGACGAGCGCCGTCACAAGCGCCGCCACCGCGTAGCCGTGCGAAGCATGGATGCGCAGATCCTGCGCATCGGGCGCGAGCCAGCGGTTCAGGTCGCTCGCCACTTCACTTGCCAGCGCCTCGAGGTTACCCTGCAGCCGCTCCCCGCACAGGCGCTGCGAGCGCAGCACAGCCTCGCCCAATTCGGAGAGCACGGACCCACGGCCACGCGCTTTCGCGATCAACGCGCCCCCCAGGCGCTCCTCCACTTCACGCAAAACGCCCCACGCATGGCGATAGGACAAACCCTTACGCTGCGCGGCCTGCGCAATGCTTCCTTCCTCGGCGACGAGCGCAAGCAACGGCACAACGTCCGTCAGGCTTGCCTCGCGGCCGTCCGCGTCGCGCACGACTAGCTGCGCATGGCACTCGACCTTGATCATTATGAAATTTTCCTTCCTATTGCGTCTGCCTTTCCACGGGCCTATTGTTCGGTCAGACAACAAGACAACCGCAGCATAGATGCACAGTTTATGAATAACAAGTGCATATATGCCCAGGAGAAGCCCCATGATGGAAGAGACAACTGCTAGCGCGCCGGACGATCTCGTCCTGCGTCACGCGCAACCAGGCCGCACGCTGCTTGCGATCCTGCATGCGATCCAGGACGAAGTCGGCTTCGTTCCGCCGGCCACGGTCGTGCCGCTCTCGAAGGCGCTGAATCTTTCGCGCGCCGAGGTCCACGGCGTGATCTCCTACTATCACCATTTCCGCACTGCGCCGCCCGCGCCGGTCACGGTCCAGCTGTGCCGCGCCGAGGCCTGCCGCAGCATGGGCAGCGAGGCGCTTGCGCAGCACGTCGAGGCCCATACCGGCTGCCGGTTCGGACAGCATGGCCACGACGCCGAACACGCGCACGCGCAGGAAGGTCCGGTCGCGCTGGAGTCCGTCTATTGCCTCGGCCAATGCGCGCTCTCGCCCACCATGATGATTAACGGCACGTTGCACGCAAAAGTGACCCCGCAGAAGTTCGACAAGCTCTACGCTGCCGCGCTCGCGACCGTCCGCACCGAGGAGGCCGCATGACACGCATCTACGTTCCCCGTGACTCCTCGGCCCTCGCGCTCGGCGCGGATGCCATCGCCGAGGCCATCGAACGCGAAGCCGCCGCACGTGGCGCGAGCATCGAACTCGTGCGCAACGGCTCGCGCGGCCTGCTCTATCTCGAACCGCTCGTCGAAGTTCAAACGCCCGATGGCCGCGTCGGCTATGCGAACGTCGAACCCGATGAAGTGGGCGCACTCTTCGACGCCGGTTTCCTGCAAGGCGGCCAGCACGCACGCAGCGTCGGCCTCGTCGATCAGATTCCGTATCTGCGCAAGCAGCAGCGCCTCACGTTCGCACGCATCGGCATCACCGACCCGCTTTCCACCGACGACTACGCCGCCCACGGCGGCCTCGAAGGACTGCGCAATGCGTTGAAGATGACGGGCGCCGATATCTGCGAAGCACTGGTCGAGTCCGGCCTGCGTGGCCGCGGCGGCGCGGCGTTCCCGGCCGGCATCAAGTGGCGCACGGTTGCGAATGCGCAAGCCGACCAGAAGTACATCGTCTGCAATGCCGACGAAGGCGATTCGGGCACGTTCTCCGACCGCCTCGTCATGGAAAGCGATCCGTACGTGCTGATCGAGGGCATGACGATCGCGGGCATCGCAGTGGGCGCGACCGTTGGCCATATCTATGTGCGCAGCGAGTATCCGCATTCGATCGCTGCGCTCGAGGAAGCCATCCAGCGCGCACGCGCGGCGGGCTGGCTCGGCGATGACGTGCTCGGCAGCGGCAAGCGCTTCGAGCTGTTCGTGGCCAAGGGCGCGGGCGCTTACGTGTGCGGCGAGGAAACGGCGCTGCTCGAGTCGCTCGAAGGCAAGCGCGGCATCGTGCGCGCCAAGCCGCCGCTGCCCGCGCTCGCCGGCCTCTACGGCAAGCCCACGGTCATCAACAACGTCATCACGCTCGCCACGGTGCCGATCATCTTTGCCAAGGGCGCGGCGTTCTACAAGGATTTCGGCATGGGCCGCTCGCGCGGCACCCTGCCGTTCCAGCTCGCGGGCAACATCGCGCGCGGTGGGCTCGTGGAGCTTGCGTTCGGCGTGACGTTGCGCGAGCTGATGGTCGACTACGGCGGCGGCACCGCCAGCGGCCGTCCGGCACGCGCCGTGCAGGTGGGCGGCCCTCTCGGCACCTATCTGCCGGAAAGCCAGTGGGACATTCCCATGGACTACGAAGCGTATGCGGCGGTTGGCGCGGTCGTGGGTCACGGCGGCCTCGTCGTGCACGACGACACGTCGAATCTCGCCGAACTCGCCCAGTACGCCATGGAGTTCTGCACGCTCGAATCGTGCGGCAAGTGCACGCCGTGCCGCATCGGCTCGACGCGCGGCGTCGAGGTGATCGCGAAGATCCGCAAGGGCGACACGTCGGAGAAACAGGTCACGCTGCTGCGCGACCTGTGCGACACGATGGTATCCGGCTCGCTGTGCGCGATGGGCGGCATGACGCCCTACCCCGTGATCTCCGCGCTCAACCATTTCCCAGAAGATTTCGGTCTCGAACCCGTCGCCCAACAACCGGCGGCCGCCTGAACGAGGAACCACCATGTCCGACACGCTCATGTCCCAAGCCGGTGGTTGCGGTTCCGGCAACTGCGCCTGCAAGTCCCAGGCAAAGAAGCAACGCTCGCCCTTCGACGATACCGATTTCGGCACGCCGCTGGTCCACGCCGACGTGGACGTCACGCTCGAAATCGACGGCCAGTCCGTCACGGTGCCGGCCGGCACGTCGGTGATGCGCGCCTCCGTCGAGGCCGGCATCAACGTGCCCAAACTCTGCGCCACCGACTCGCTCGAACCGTTCGGTTCGTGCCGTCTGTGTCTCGTGGAAATCGAAGGCCGCCGCGGCTATCCCGCTTCGTGCACGACGCCCGTCGAAGCGGGCATGAAGGTGCGCACGCAAAGCAACCAGCTGCAGAAGCTGCGCCGCAACGTGATGGAGCTGTATATCTCCGATCACCCGCTCGACTGCCTCACCTGCCCCGCCAACGGCGACTGCGAGCTGCAGGACATGGCCGGTGTGACGGGCCTGCGCGAAGTGCGCTACGGCTTTGACGGCGCGAATCACCTGAAAGACAAGAAGGACGAATCGAATCCGTACTTTACGTACGACCCGTCGAAGTGCATCGTCTGCAATCGTTGCGTACGCGCGTGTGAAGAGACGCAAGGCACGTTCGCGCTGACCATCGCCGGCCGCGGCTTCGAATCGCGCGTGGCTGCGGGTGCGAGCGAATCGTTCATGGACTCGGAGTGCGTGTCGTGCGGCGCCTGTGTGGCCGCGTGCCCGACCGCCACGCTGCAGGAAAAGACCGTCGTGATGCTGGGCCAGGCCGAGCACTCGGTCGTGACGACCTGCGCCTATTGCGGCGTGGGCTGCTCGTTCAAGGCCGAGATGAAGGGCAACGAAGTCGTGCGCATGGTGCCGCACAAGAACGGCCAGGCGAACGAAGGCCATGCCTGCGTGAAGGGCCGCTTCGCGTGGGGCTACGCGACGCACAAGGACCGCATCAAGAAGCCGATGATCCGCGCGAAGATCACCGATCCGTGGCGCGAAGTGAGCTGGGACGAAGCGATCAACTACGCCGCGAGCGAGTTCCGCCGCATTCAGGCGAAGCACGGGCGCGATTCGATCGGCGGCATCACGTCGTCGCGCTGCACGAACGAGGAAACCTACCTCGTGCAGAAGCTCGTGCGCGCCGCGTTCGGCAACAACAACGTCGATACCTGCGCGCGCGTGTGCCACTCGCCCACGGGCTACGGTCTCAAGACGACGCTCGGCGAATCGGCGGGCACGCAGACCTTCGCTTCCGTCGATCACTCGGACGTGATCATGGTGGTCGGCGCGAACCCCACCGACGGCCACCCCGTCTTCGGCTCGCGTCTGAAGCGCCGCGTGCGTCAGGGCGCGAAGCTGATCGTCGTCGATCCGCGCCGCATCGACATCGTCGACACCGCGCACGTGAAGGCCGAGCATCACCTGCAGCTGCGCCCGGGCACCAACGTCGCGATGATCAACTCGATTGCGCACGTGATCGTCACCGAAGGGCTCGTGAATGAAGCGTTCGTGGCCGAGCGCTGCGAAACGCGCGCGTTCGAGCAATGGCGCGATTTCGTCTCGCTGCCGGAAAACTCGCCCGAAGCGATGGCCGAAGTGACCGGCGTGCCCGCCGAGCAGGTGCGCGCCGCCGCGCGCCTCTATGCGCAGCAAGGCAATTCGGCGATCTACTACGGCCTCGGCGTCACGGAACACGCGCAAGGCTCGACGATGGTGATGGGCATCGCCAACCTCGCGATGGCCACGGGCAACATCGGCCGCGAAGGCGTGGGCGTGAATCCGCTGCGCGGCCAGAACAACGTGCAGGGTTCGTGCGACATGGGTTCGTTCCCGCACGAGCTGCCGGGCTATCGCCACGTGGGCGATTCGATCGTGCGCGGCGAGTTCGAGGCGGCCTGGAACGTCGCGCTGCAAAGCGAGCCGGGCCTGCGCATTCCGAACATGTTCGAAGCGGCGCTCGACGGCACCTTCATGGGCCTCTACTGCCAGGGCGAGGACATCGTTCAGTCCGACCCGAACACGCAGCACGTGGCGGCGGCGCTTTCGTCGATGGAATGCATCGTCGTGCAGGACATCTTCCTGAACGAAACGGCGAAGTACGCGCACGTGCTGCTGCCGGGCTCGTCGTTCCTCGAAAAGGACGGCACGTTCACCAACGCCGAGCGCCGCATCTCGCGCGTGCGCAAGGTCATGCCGCCGATTGCCGGCTACTCGGACTGGGAAGCGACGATCCTGCTCTCGCGTGCGCTCGGCTACGAGATGGACTACACGCATCCGTCGCAGATCATGGACGAGATCGCGCGCCTCACGCCCACGTTCCACGGCGTCTCGTACAAGAAGATCGACGAGATGGGCAGCATCCAGTGGCCGTGCAACGAAGAAGCGCCCGAAGGCACCCCGATCATGCACATCGACGAATTCGTGCGCGGCAAGGGCAAGTTCGTCATCACGAAGTTCATCGCCTCGCCGGAGAAGGTCACGCGCCGCTTCCCGCTCCTGCTCACGACGGGCCGTATCCTCTCGCAGTACAACGTGGGCGCGCAGACCCGCCGCACCGAGAATTCGCGCTGGCACGAGGAGGACCGCCTCGAGATCCATCCGGTGGACGCCGAAGACCGCGGCATCCGCGACGGCGACTGGGTGGGCATCGAATCGCGAGCGGGCCATACGGTGCTGCGCGCGCAAGTCAGCACGCGCATGCAGCCGGGCGTGGTCTATACGACGTTCCACTTCCCCGAGTCGGGCGCGAACGTCATCACCACGGATGCCTCGGACTGGGCCACGAACTGCCCCGAGTACAAGGTGACGGCCGTGCAGGTCAGCCACGTGCAGCAGCCCTCGGAGTGGCAGCGCGAATACTCGCGCTTCAATACGACCCAGCTCGAGCTGCTGAGCCAGCGCGAACCGCTTACAACCTCAGGGAAATAAGGCGATGAAAGCTGATCACTTGATCGAAATGGCGAACCAGATAGGCATGTTCTTCGACTCGCTGCCCGATCGCGAGGAAGCGCTCACGGGCATCGCGGAGCACATCCGCAAGTTCTGGGAGCCGCGCATGCGCCGCACACTGCTCGCCGCGCTCGATGGCGAAGGCGAGCAGGCGGGCTTCACGGAGATCGTGCTCGCCTCGCTCACGAAGTATCGCGAGGCGCTGGTGCCCGCGGCGGCTTGAGCCGCGCGAGCCGTCCCGTCACATGAGGCGCACGGCGCCGCGCGGTTCAGACCGGCGGCGCCTGTCCAAAGCCCGCAGCTGCGTACCACGTCTCACAGTGGCGCAGCAGCGCATTGAGGTCCGACGCGGGACGCCCCCGCGCGCCGATATAGCCGTCTGGCCGCACCAGATAATACGCGGGCCGCGTGCGCCCGTACGCTTCGCTTAGCGAGGCCGCGCCCTCGCCCGCCAGCGGCGTCTCGCCGTTGGCGAGTTCGGCGATCCACCAGATCCGCAGCGCCTGCGGAAACAGCCGCTCGACGGCTTCGGCAAATCGCTTGAGCGCGGCGCTCACTTCTGCGCCGTTTTTCGCCGCTGCGGCGTCGGCGTCGCCCTCCACCAGCAGGAACAGCGAAAAACACGCCGGATCGTGCAGATCGAAGATGCGCCCCTTGCCCGGCGCCTTGCCTAGCGGACCGTCCACCACGCGCACGAAGGCGTCCGGGGCGCGCTCGCCCGCGCGGGGGCCGCCGTCCAGCACGCGCTCGAGCGTGAGCGGGCTGCGGCGATACTGGATCGACAGCTCGCTCACCGCCTGGCGCGCCGCGTCGCGCAGCGGCCCGAGCGCGACGAGCGCCGGCATCACGCGCTCGCGCAGCAGCTTGAGCGGGCCGTGATCGGCTTCCACCAGTTGCGTCATGAAGCTCGTCTGCTGCAGCACGAGCCGTTCGATCGGATAACGCTCCGCGTGATAGGTGTCGAGCAGGCGCTCGGGCGCGCCGCGCGCGTGCACGCGGGCGATCTTCCAGCCCAGATTGAAGGCTTCCTGAATGCCCGTGTTCAAGCCCTGCGCGCCTGCGGGGCTGTGCACGTGTGCGGCGTCGCCGGCAAAGAAGGTGCGGTCGACGCGCAGCTGCCGCACCATGCGGCTGTTCACGCTGAAGTACGAAGCCCAGCTCATGTCCGAGACGGACACCGGATGGTGCACGCGCTGCAGGATGATGTCGCGGCATTCTTCCAGCGTGGGCACGGGGATCGTGCCTTCGGGCGCGGCGGGCAGCATGGCTTTGTGATCGGCGATCAGGCGGTAACGGCCGTGGCCGAACGGAAAGAGCGCGGCGAGACCGTCGCCCGATGCGAAGATGTGGAACTCGTCGTCGGACCAGGGCGTGCTCGCGCTCAGGTCGGCGAGCAGGAACGATTGCGCCATCGTCTCGCCGTCGAACTTCATGTCGAGGCGATGGCGCACGGTGCTATGCGCGCCGTCGGCGGCAATCACGTAAGCGCAGCGCAGCGACTCGACGCGCCCGTCGGGGCGGCGCACTTCCGCGCTCGCGCCGGCCGAGCCCTGGGTGTACTCCAGCAGTTCGCAGCCGCGCTCGATCTCCACGCCGAGCGTCGCGAGATGCCCGCCGAGGATGCGTTCGGTAACCGTCTGTTCAATGAAGAGCAGATAGGGATAGCGCGTGAAGAGCGGATCGAAGTCGAGCCGCGCGCGGCGCTGGCCGTTCGAATAGAGATTCGCGATATGCGCGCGGTGGCCGAGTTCGAGAAACGGCTCGACGATCCGATGCTGCTCGAACAGTTCGAGCGTGCGCGCCTGAATGCCGATCGCCCGCGAGTGGCGTCCGGGCTGCGGCGCGCGATCGATCAGCCGCACGGGGATATGCGCGCGCGCAAGACTCATCGCGGCGGCGAGCCCGGTGGGTCCCGCGCCCACGATGAGCACGGGCGCGAGAGAAGAAGCCACGGCCATGCAGACCTCCATGCACTCGACACGATACGTAGTGTATCGCCCGCGCCGGGACCGGTCGCGCGGCAGCGCATCAAATGCGCTCTGAATCGAGCGGGAAGTCGCTGCGCAACTTGCCGCGCTTCAGTGTGCGTGCGGATGCCCGTGCGCCTGCGTGCGCCTGTGCGCGCCGTCCGGCATCTCCAGCGCGCAGCGGTGCTCGCTCGTGCCGAGATCCACCTGCAACGTCACGTGCCGCATGCCGAAACGGACCTGGAGCGATTCGACCATATGATCGAGCGCGGCGTCGCCGGGGTGCCCCGCCGGCATCACGAGGTGCGCGCTCAGCGCGCAGCCCGTGGTCGAAAGCGCCCAGACGTGAAGGTCATGCACGTCGACCACGCCCTCCTGCTGCGCGAGGAAGCCGCGCACGCGCACGATGTCGACGTTCTCGGGCACGGCCGCAAGGGCAAGCCGCACCGACTCGCGCAACAGCCCCCAGGTGCCGTACACGATCACGAGCACGACCGCGATCGACATGAGCGGATCGATCCAGCTCCAGCCGCTCGCAAGAATCAACAGACCGCTCACGGCCACGGCGGCGGAAACGGCGGCGTCGGCGGCCATGTGCAGGAAGGCGCCGCGAATGTTCAGGTCGTCCTTTTGCCCGCGCATGAACAGCCACGCCGAAAAACCGTTGACCACCATGCCGATGGTCGCCACGACGAACACGTCGAAGCCCGCGACCGGCGCGGGATGGAACAGGCGGCCAAGCGCTTGCGCGAGGATCGCGCCGCACGCGAGCAGGAGCAGCGCGGCGTTGGCGAGCGAGGCGAGGATCGACGAGCTGCCGAACCCGAACGTGAAACGCGCCGACGGACGGCGTGTTGCGAGCCACGCGGCGCCCCAGGCGAGCAGCAGGCCGAGCACGTCGGAGAGATTGTGGCCGGCGTCGGCGAGCAGCGCGGTGGAATGCGCGAGCACGCCATACACCGTCTGCACGACGACGATGAAGACGTTCAGCGCGACGGCGATGGCGAACGCGCGGCCGTGCCCCGCGACCGGCGCGTGATGATGGTGATGGTGGCCGTGCGCGTGACCGTGCCCGTGTGGTGCGTGGGCGTCGTGGGCATGGCCGTGGGCGTGATCGTGATCGTGGTCGTGCTCGCCCTCGTGCTTCCTGGCGCCGTCGGCGTCATGCGCGTGTTCGTGATCCGCTGCGCTCATGCGCCCTCCTGCCATTGCGCCGAGGGCTCGGCCACGTGTTCCAGCATGCCGGCGATCATCGCGCTGATATGCGCGTCCGCAGCCGCGTAGAACACCTGCTTGCCCTCGCGCTCAGCACGCACGACGCGCGCGGCGCGCAAAAGCCGTAGATGGTGACTCACCAGCGACGGCGACAAACCGAGCGTGTCGGCAATCGCCCCCACGGCGATCCGGTCCTGAACACAGGCGAGCACGATGCGCAGGCGCGTGGCGTCGCCGAGCAGGCGGAAGAGGTCGGCGAGCGGAACGACGCGCTCGTCATCGGAAACTGGGGTCATGAATACACACGATACATATGAACAGGTGTTCAAATGTTAGTTCAACAACGGATGCCAGTCAACTTTCGATCAACATTCGGCCAACTTCGGGAACGGGTCCGCGAGTGTGGGAAAATGCCGCCTTTGTGTCCCGAACGTTTTGCTTCTTCAGTCATGGAACAGCTTTTTGTCCGCGCGTACGCCGCACATCGCGACGGCCGGCTGGACGACGCCGAGCGCGACTACCGCGCGACGCTCGCCGCCGATCCCGTGCACGTCGATGCGCTGCATCTGCTCGGCGTGCTACGGCATCAGCGAGGCCAGCACGCCGAAGCCGCGGACCTCGTGCGTCGCGCGGTCGCTTTGCGCCCTGACGACGCCGCGCTCCAGCTGAACCTCGGCAACGCACTCAAGGCGCTCGGCGAACTGGAAGGCGCGATCGAGCGCTTTCGCAACGCGCTCACGCTCGCGCCTGCCTTTGCCCTCGCGCATTACAACCTCGGCAACGCCTATGCGGTGATCGGCCGTCACGAGGACGCGATGTACGCGTTCGGCCAGGCCGTGCGCCTGCAGCCCGGCGACGCCTCGTCGCACAACAATCTCGGCAACGCGCTGCACGCGCTCGGCCGCCATACCGAAGCCGCCGACTCGTTTCGCCGCGCGCTCAAGATCCGCCCGGGCCACGCCGGGGCGCACAACAACCTCGGCATGTCGCTCAACGCGCTTGGCGACAGCGCGAGCGCGGTCGAACAATTCCAGAAGGCGCTGCGCGTGCAGCCGCGCTTCGTCGCCGCGCATTTCAATCTTGCGAATACGCTCGACGCGACCGGCCATCACGGCGAAGCCGTGGCTGCCTTCGAAACGGCGCTTTCGCTGCAGCCGCATTTCGCGCCGGCCCTGTTCGGGCTCGGCAATGCGCTTGTCGCGCTCGGCCGCCACGACGCAGCCATCGGGCCCTACGAGCGTGCGATCGGCTTCGATCCGAAATTTGCCCTCGCCTGGCTCGCGCTCGGCGTGGCGCATCACGCGCTCGGCCGGCATGCGGCCGCGCTGCGCGCCTTCGACGAAGCGCTGCGCGTGCGGCCCGATCTGGCCGCCGCGCATTTGAATCGCGCGCTCACGTGGCTCACGCTCGGCGACTTCCGGCGCGGACTGCCCGAGTACGAATGGCGGCTCGATCCGGCCGCACGCGACGAGGCACACGCCAACGCACCGCGCGGCGCAGGCTACGCCCTGCCCCCGCAGGTGAACGCACCGATTGCGTCGATTGCGCCGCGCACGACACAAAGCGCGCTGCCACGCTGGCACGGCGAGCCCCTGAACGGCCGCACGCTGCTGATCGAGGCCGAACAGGGTTTCGGCGACACACTTCAATTCGTGCGGTTCGTGCCGCAAGTCGTCGCAACGGCACAGAAAACCGGAGCGCGCGTCGTGCTCGAAGTGCAGCGCGCACTCGTGCCGCTCATCGCGCCCGCGGCCGAAGCGTGGCGCGTCACGCTCGTCGAGCAGGGCGCGCCCCGGCCCGCCGCCGACCTGCACTGCCCGCTCCTCTCGCTGCCGCTCGCGCTCGGCACGAGCATCGACACACTGCCCGCGCGCACGCCCTACCTCAACGCCAGCGCGGCCTACGGGCGCAAGTGGCGCGGCTCGCTGGGCGGCCAGGCGCGGCGCAAGATCGGCCTCGCGTGGTCCGGACGCATCCAGAAGCACGAGAATCGCGCGATTGCGCTCGCCGCGCTCGAACCGCTCTTCGCGCTCGATGGTATCGACTGGATCGTCCTGCAACCCGAACTCAGCGCCGCGGAACACGCGGCGCTCGACGCGCATCCACGGGCGCGCTCGATCCACCGGCTCGGCGGCAAGCTGCAGGATTTCGCGGATACCGCGGCCGTGATCGAACGTCTGGACGGCGTCGTGTCGATCGATACCTCGATCGCCCACCTCGCGGGCGCGCTGCGCGCGAAACTCTGGGTCATGCTGCCGTTCGCCGCGGACTGGCGCTGGTTTGCGGGCACTGACGAAAGCCCCTGGTACCCGCACGCGCGGCTCGTCCGGCAGCCGCGCCCACATGCATGGGCGGAAGTCGTGGAAACGGTCGCGAGCGATTTGCGCGACGCGTAAGCGGCACAATGAAAAACGGGGCGCCTGAGCGCCCCGTTTTTCATTGCTTTCGCCGCGAGAGTGCCGGCTCAATCGGTCAATTCGCCGATCAGGCAGCCTTGTACTGATTGCGCGCTTCCGGCGTGCGATAGAGCACGAGCGTCGCGATGAGGCCGCACACGCCCGCGACGCCCATCCAAGCCCCCGGCGCCGCCTTGTTGCCGCTCACGTGGATGAGGTAGGTCGAGATCGCCGGCGTGAAACCGCCAATCGTCGTCGCGAGGCTGTAGGCAAGCGAGAAGCCGGCCGTGCGCACATCGGCGGGCATGACTTCGGTGAGCGCCACGACCATCGCGCCGTTGTAGCAGGCGTAGAGGAACGACAGCCACAACTCGACCGTGAGCAGGCGGCCGAACGACGGTTCCGCCACGAGCCACTGCACCGTGGGATAGGCGGTGAGGATCGTGAGCACGGAGAAGGTGATCAGCATCGGGCGGCGGCCCACACGGTCCGAAACCGCGCCGGAAACCGGCAGCCAGAAGAGGTTCGACAAGCCGATGCAGACCGTCACGATCAGCGTGTCGATCTCGTTCAACCTGAGCACTTCCTTGCCGAAGGTCGGCGTGTAGGCGGTGATGAGGTAGAACGACACGGTGGTCATGATGACCATGCCCATGCCGGCGATCACGACGCCCCAGTTCTGCACCATCGACGCCATGATTTCGCCCATCGACGGACGATGCTTCCTCTTCGCGAACTCCTCCGTTTCCTGGAGCGAGCGGCGAATGATGAAGAGGAACGGCACGATCAGGCAGCCGATGAGGAACGGCACGCGCCAGCCCCAATTCGTCATCTGCTCGACGGGCAGCAGGCGATGCAGCAGCACGCCCAGCAGCGCGGCAAACACCACGGCGACCTGCTGGCTGCCCGACTGCCACGAGACGTAGAAGCCTTTGTTGCCCTTGGTCGCGATTTCGGAGAGATAGACCGAGACGCCGCCCAGTTCCACGCCCGCAGAGAAACCCTGCAGCAGGCGCCCCAGCAGCACGAGCGCCGGCGCGAGTATGCCGATGGTCGCGTAACCCGGCACGACGGCGACCGCGAGCGTACCGAACGCCATCAGGCCGAGCGTAAGCATGAGGCCCTTGCGGCGGCCGTGATGGTCGATGTACGCGCCGAGGATGATGGCGCCGAGCGGACGCACGAGGAAGCCCGCGCCGAACACGGACAGCGTGAGCATCAGCGAAGCGAACGCATTGTCACTCGGGAAGTAGGTCCGGGCGATCGCCGAAGCGTAGTAGCCGTAGACCATGAAATCGTACATTTCCAGGAAGTTGCCGCTGACGACGCGGAAAACGGTCCGGAATTTAGATTCGCTTGGGGATGCGTGGGACGCGGTAGACATGACACTCTCTGAAGAGACTGTCCGGGAAGCCTGAGCGGCTCGCGGGACAGTGAAAAACAATCACTCGCGGTAAAGCGAGGGTCGCGCGCGCAGGCATTTTATTGTGCGGTACGCGCCGGGACCCAGATATTCGGGCATTTCCTTAAAAGAGGCTAGCAAAAAGCACCAACAAAGGCCAATTCTTCCATATTTATTACGATATAAATTCATTATTCTTTCATTGCGGGCGAGCCCGCCGCGAGCGTCCTCGATTGGGGCAAAATATCCTGCAGCAGGGCTTGGCGCGCGGCCCCCGACGCGCGCCCTGATCCAGACGCCCACACGTCCGCCATCCGCATGACCGACATCCCAGCCCTCACGCTGCGCCCGGCCACCGTCGCCGATGCTCCCTTGCTCGCCGCCATGCATGCCGCAAGCTGGCAGGCCACGTATCGCGCGCTGCTGCCCGCTGCGTTTCTCGAACGCGAAGTCGACGCCGAGCGCGCGGCTTACTGGCGCGCGCGCATGGAAGCGCCAGGCGGCGAACGGCGGCTCGTTCTGATCGCCGAGCTTGCATCGGGTGCGGCCGTCGGCTTCGTCTGTGTCGAACGCCAGCCGGGCTCCCCCTGGGGCGTGCTGCTAGACAATCTTCATGCGCTTCCGGCGCACCAGGGGACAGGCGTCGGCAAGCGGCTCATGCGCGCGGCGCAGGACTGGGCGCGCGCCCAGGGCGAGACGCAGCTGTATCTGTACGTGCTCGACGGCAACACGCCCGCGATTGCGTTCTACGAGCGCCAGGGCTGGACCTATTCGGGCTCGGAGCCCGACCGCATGGGCGGCATCGACATCACAGCACTGCGTTACGTGTACCGGCTCGGCGGCCAGTGAAGTCCGCCAGCCTCAGCGCAAACAACCCAGGCTTTTAAGCCATTTCCGATGGAACGGCGAAATGGTGACGGTCATGATCGGCGGCATCCCTTTAATTGCATGCGCCGCAGGCGCCCCATCGACACGCGCCGCCGATGACATTGCCACGCGGCGCCGTCGCCAGACCGGGGTTGCGAGAGATCGATGTCAACATTTCAGTTCGTTCAGGTCGAAGGTGCGCTCGCGTTGCCGCATATTCGCCCGCTTGCCCATTTGCCCGCGTCGTTTGGCCGGGAATGGGCGCTAACGCCTCCGCATTTCAGCCTGCGCGCCGAACTGCGCGCGCTCTATGCCGCCATCATGCACACGGTGTGTCTGAGCGCCGAAGCGTTTCGTGCCGCGGTCGGCTGGGGCGACGATCACCGTCCCGCTTCGCAGCCTCCGAGGCCCGTTGCAGCGCCTGTTGCCGCAACCGCCGGGCACCCCGCACACGCGCGGAGCACGCCTGATGCATCGCCGAACCGCACGCCAAAGCACACATCGCCGTTCGAACAGCGCAAGCTCGCTGGCGGCGCGGTCGCGATTGGCGGCGCCGCACTGCTCGCATGGATCGTCGCGAGTCATGCACCGCACGATTCAGCAAGCGCAAGCGGCAACGCGACCCTGCGCCCAAATGCGAGCACGCTTCAAGACACCTCGCAGCGTCTGGCCGATGCGCGCTCACAGCACGCATCGGCCGCGAGACTGGTCCAGCGCGAAGCGCCCAGCAACGAGCGTGCGGTCGAGCGCAACGGCAGTCAGCGTGTTGCAGAACGCGGCGCGAACCCGCGTCGCGACGTCAGCACGTTTGCGCCAAATCGCGAAGCGCGTCCGGTGACGTCACATCGCCCGCATGGCGCCTATCCGCAAGCGCAAGGCTATTCGCCCCGGCCCACCGGTGCGAATCCCGCCGACGAATACGCGTCCATCCTTGCCTATGCGAAAACGTACGTCCCTGCACGCGCCTCGAATTCGCCGGCCGTGCCGGTCAACGGTACGGAATGGGTCAATCATGTTTCGCAACGCCGCATCACCGAGGTGCCGGACCGATTCACAAAGTCACTCGCGGACCCAGCCGCCGTTGCACGATAAAAAAGCCCGGCAACTGCCGGGCTCTTTTGTAGCACGCGGGGAAAAGCGCCTGCCGTTCTCAGCGCCCCGCCCCGGGCAGGCCTGACTCCGTTGCGCGCTGCAGTGCGTCCACCTGCCTCTGCAGCTCACGCAATTGCGCCTGTGCCTGGGCCTTCTGCGCGTTGAGCGCCGCCGTGTCGCCCCGCGCGTGGCGCTGGTAGTCGTCGACTCGCTCCTGCTGCATACGAGCGATGGCGAGATCGGCCTGCAGGCGGCGAGCGCGCTCTTCGGAGATCGCGATCACGCGTTCGATGAAGGTCTTTTGCGCCTCCAGCTCCGTCCGGCGTATCTCTACCTGCGAAAGCTGCTCGGTTTGCCGCACGAAGTCTGCATAGATCGCCTCGGAACGTGCTTCGTCCTGCGAACGGATCACGCGCCAGAAGTGCTTGTCCTGAAACAGCACGACGTAGTACGTCATCTCCGGTGGATAGAAGAAGAGACTCGCGCCAAAGCTCGCGTTATAGGTCGTCCGCAGTTCGACGAGTTGGGCATCGTGAATCAGTTGCATGAGCGTGGCAACGTCGCCTTGCGCGGCGCCGACGCTGGCCTGCTCGTCCGCGCTGCCCATGTTGCCCGCCGGCGGCACTCGCTCTCCAGCCGTGTTAGACATGGCGGCCGGGTCTGCAGCGTCGACCGGCATGCCGGCCCATGCCGTCGCGCCCTGCTGCAGCAGCACGAGTGCTCCGGCGCTGAGCATCAGACGCCGCAACGTGATTGAGTGCTTCATACCCGTCTATTCCATTCAGGATTCTCAGTAACCCTTCATTATCGCTGCCGGGAAATCTCAAAAACGACGTTTAAATCTGGATAAGCAGTGGAATCGAAAGATTAGGACGGGTCTTATGCAGGACGCCGGGGAAGGAGACGGAAATAAAAAAGCCGCGCACAGGTTGCACGCGGCCAGGAGGGGGTTGCTGCGATTCGCAGTGATCGCCCCGTGGTTTGCAATCAGAAGCGGGTTTCGCGCGCGGATCGCAAGAAGGTGTCGAGCAGCGGCGTGCAGTCGAGCAGTTCGGGGCCGCCCGCACGATGGAACTCGGGGTGCCACTGCACGCCCACGACGAACGGCGAGCGCCGGTAACGTACCGCCTCGATGAGCCCGTCGCCCGCCGAAACGGCCTCGACGGTCAGGTCGCGTCCGAGGTTCTTCACGGCCTGATGGTGAATCGAGTTGACGATCGCCTCGCGCCGCCCAGGGAACATGGTCGCGAACGTCGAGCCCTGCGGGAACGTGACCGCGTGGCGATGCTGGTCGTAATGCTCGCTCACGTGCACGCCGGCCGTCGGCACTTCGGTCGCGATGTCCTGAAAAAGCGTGCCGCCAAACGCCACGTTGATGAGTTGGCAGCCGCGGCACACGCCCAGCACCGGCTTGCCCGATTCGACGAACTCATGCAGCAGTTCGAGTTCATACATGTCGCGCACGCGGTCGCCCGGCCACTCGGGGCGCGGCGACACTTCCGCATACGTCTGCGGCGAGACGTCGGCGCCACCCTGGAGCAGCAGGCCGTCGAGATGCTTCGCGTAATCGCGCAAGCGGATATTGCTCGGGTGCAGCATCCCCTGATGCCCAACCGTCGGGATCATGAACACGATGACGTCTCGAGACATCACCCAATGTGCGATCGATTCCTCCAGGTATTGCAGCGTCTTGCCGCGCAGCCCTAGTGCGCCCGGCTCCGGGTGGAAGATCCGCGCCGAGACGCCGATGCGCAACGTGCGCTGCGTGATGCGCTGACCGGCGCGGTCGAACATTTGCCGCGCCCGCGCCACGACGATGCGGCCGAACACCGCCCAGGCCGAATCGCTCGCGCGCAGATAGCGCGGCGGTTCCGGCGGAATGGCGCCGGGCGGCGGCGGGTGATGTGCAGTGAAGTCGGGCGCCTGGCCGAAGCCGGCCGGCGCAGCACCAGGACGTTGCGGCGCAGCAGAGGCTGCCGCCTCGCCCGTGCTCGCCGGTTCGGTATGCGGGGCCGGCGCGGGCGCGGACTTGCCGGCCTCGGCGGTTTCGCTGATCGGAATACTCGGCGTCGTGGCCGCCGGTGCCTGCTTCGGCAACTCGCCAGGCGCGGAAGCCGCTGCCGCCCCTCCAGCGCCAGGCGTGACGGTCGAAGCGCTTTCGGGCGCATCGGTCGAAGCGCGTTGCGCGGCTTCCCCGGCGGGCGAAGCGGAAGGCGATGCAGAGGGAGAACCAGCAGGAGGAGAGGACGAGGGCGCGGGAGCGCCGGCAGGACCGGCATCGGCAGGACGGCTTGCGCCGTCAGGGACCTCGGGGTGGTCTGATTTGTTATCGCTCATGACGTGGGGTCAGGCGCGCGGCGCGCGAACGAATGAACAGGCTTCGATTATCCGTCGCACGGCACGCCGCCGCCACCCCCGCACACAATTGCTCACATCCCGTCACACCAGCGGCACCTCGAACTCGCCTGGATCAGGCATCCGGCCGCTCGTCGAAGGTCTCGCGCAACGCAATCTGCATCGACGCGTGGATCTTCACGCACCAGCGCCACAACAGCATGGTGAGCGCCGCCGCGCACACCAGCACGCCGACGAGGAAGCCCGTGGGCGGCAGGATCGTGCCCGAGAGCGCCGCCACGAGCAGGAACACGCCGAACATCGAGACCACGGGCACCAGTTCCGCAATCACATGACGGATCGCGCGCGTAAAGCGCCCGGCCTTCTCCGGCTGCACGCTCACTTCGGCGAGCAACAGCGCGAGCGACTGCGTCTTGCGCCACACCGCCACGAGGAACGGCATCGCGAGCACGAGCGCGGCGCTCCAGAGCACGACGCGCTGAATGCGCTCGTCGCCGATCCAGTGCGCAAGCAACGGCGCCGCGTAACGCGCACCGTACGAAACGCCGATGAAGATCGCCGAGACGAGCGCGAGATTCACGGCAATCTGCACGACGATACGCTTCGTGAGCGAAAAGATCGTGGGCCCGTCCGAGCGCGGCACGAGGCAGCGCAGCCACTGGCTGTACATGCCGAATACGTTCGAGACGGCAGGCGGCATGGCGCGCGCGAGGCGCTGCGAGAGCGGATCGGCGATGCGGATCAGGTAAGGCGTGGTGAGCGTCGTGATGGCCGAGACGGTCACGGCGATCGGATAGAGAAACCCGCTCGTCACCTTCAGCGTGAGACCGAGCGAGGCGATGATGAACGAGAACTCGCCGATCTGCGAGACGGTCATACCCACGCGCATGGCGGTGCGTCCGTCGTGGCCCGCGAGAAAGGTGCCGAGGCCGCACGACACGAGCTTGCCGAGCACCACGGCAAGCGAGATCACGGCGATCGGCCAGGCGTAATCGACCAGCACGAGCGGGTTGAGCATGAGCCCGATCGTCACGAAGAAGATAGCGGAGAACGCGTCGCGCAGCGGCGCGACGAGATGCTCGATGCGATGCAGATGGCGCGACTCGGCCATGACTGCGCCGATCAGGAACGCACCGAGCGCGATCGAATAATCGAGCTTCACGACGAGCAGGCAAAAGCCGAAGCAAAAGCCCAGCACCGAGACGAGCAGCATTTCGTCGTTGCCCACGCGCGCGATATAGCCGAGCACGCGCGGCACGATCAGGATGCCCGCGAGCAGCGAGACCAGCATGAAGAGCAGCAGCTTGCCGAGCGTGATGAGCGCAATGCCCGGCGAGAGCTCGCCCGTCTGCGCGATGCCGCCGAGCAGCACGAGCATCGCAATGCCGAGAATGTCCTCGACGATCAGGATGCCGAACACGAGCTGCGCGAACGGCTCGCGCTTCACGCCGAGATCGGAGAGCGCCTTGACGATGATCGTGGTCGAAGAGATGGCGAGAATCGCGCCGAGGAACAGCGCATCCATCGTGGCCCAGCCGAACGCGCGGCCGATCTCGTAGCCGAGCCACAGCATCAGCACGATTTCCGAGAGCGCCGCGACGATGGCGGTCGCGCCCACCTGGAACAGCTTGCGCAGGCTGAATTCGAGGCCGAGCGAGAACATCAGGAACACCACGCCGAGTTCGCCGAGCGTCTGGATGGTCTGCTCGTCGTGGATCAGCTGGAACGGCGGCGTGTACGGCCCGATGATCACGCCCGCCGCGATATAGCCGAGCACGACCGGCTGCTTCAGGCGATGAAACAGCACGGTGACGACGCCTGCCAGCGCCATCACGACTGCCAGATCCTGAATGAAGCCGATTCCGTGGTGCATGAAGGTCTTTCCTTACAAATAGCTATCGATTTTGTGCATGTTACCCGATGCGCGGCGTGAGCCAAATCGCACGCAAGGAAAAAAGCCGACCTACAATGATGCGACCCTTGCAGGCGCGGCCCGCCCTCGGCGCCCTTCGCCGGCGGCCTGACCGCCTGCTCCGCTGAACTTCGCGCAGCGCGCCGCCGCGCATCGACCGAGTCTTCCGCCGCCATGACCACCGCTTTCACGCCCGCTTTTACCCCGTTCCCTCCCCTCGCCCAGCTCGCTGCCGACCTCGCCGCGGGCCGCACGACGAGCCGCGCGCTCGCCGAAGCCGCGCTCGAGCGCATCGCCGACCCGGCCGGCCAGGGCGCGACCGTCTTCACGCACGTCGATGCCGAGCGCGTGCGCGCCGCCGCCGACGCGCACGACCGCCTGCGCGCGTCCGGCACGGTGCTTTCGCCGCTCGCGGGCATCCCCGTCTCGGTGAAAGATCTGTTCGACGTGGCGGGCGAAGTCACGCGCGCGGGCTCCACGGCGCTCGCGAACGCGGCGCCCGCCAAAGAGGACGCCACCGCCGTCGCGCGGCTGCGCCATGCGGGCGCGGTGCTGGTCGGCCGCACCAACATGAGCGAATTCGCGTTCTCGGGGCTCGGCCTGAATCCGCACTACGGCACGCCGCTCTCGCCCTGGCGCCGCGGCGTGGCAGGCGATGCGCGCGTGGCGGGCGGCTCGTCCTCGGGCGCCGCGGCCTCGGTCGCGGACGGCATGGCCGCCGTCGCGCTCGGCACCGACACCGGCGGCTCGATCCGCATCCCCGCCGCGTTCTGCGGCCTCACGGGCTTCAAGCCCACCACCGGGCGGATTCCGAAAACGGGCGGCGTGCCGCTCTCCCCCACGCTCGACTCGTTTGGCCCGATCGGCAACACGGTGGCGTGCTGCGCGCTCACGGACCGCGTGCTCGCCGGGCTCGCGCCGCACGTGCCGGCCGCGCGCCACCTCGAAGGCGTGCGCCTCGGCGTGCTCACCAACTACGTGACCGACGACGTGGACGCCGAAGTCGCGGAGACGATCGATACGGCGCTCAAGCATCTGGATGCGGCCGGCGCGATCGTGAGCGAAGTCCGCTTCGCCGCCTTCGAGCGCCTCGCCGGGATCAACCGCATCGGCTTCTCGCCGATGGAAGCGTATGCGTGGCATCGCGAGCTGATTGCGAAGCATCGGGACCAGTACGACCCGCGCGTGCTGGTGCGCATCCTGAAGGGCGAGCACGCTACGGCCGCCGACTATCTGGACCTGATCGCCGCGCGCGCAGCGGTCATGGCCGAGGCCCAGGCCACGCTCTGGTCGCGCTTCGACGCCGTGATCGCGCCGACCGTCCCCATCGCGCCGCCGCCCGTCGCCCCGCTTGCCGCCGACGACGATGTCTTCGCGCGCACCAACGCGCTCGTGCTGCGTAACCCGAGCGCGTTCAACTTCCTCGATGCCTGCGCGCTCTCGCTGCCGTGCCACCACTACGGCGCAGCGCCGGTCGGGCTGATGCTCGCAGGCGCGCCTGACAACGATGACGCGCTGCTCGCCATTGGACGCGGCGTCGAGGCCGTGCTCGCGCCGCTGCGCTGATTTGAGCGGGAATCGCTCGAGCCCCTGCTGCGTGCGGGCAAGGACACGTCCGCGCCGCGCGCAACCTTCGCGCTAGAATCCCGTCACGCCGTCGCAGCCGCCTGTGCGCTGCGCCAGATAACCCGAACGAACGAGCCTCATGAACGACGATAACGCGCTGTTGCGCCGCGAGCGCGGCCTGCTGGTCCTCCTTGGCCTGATCTGCCTCGCGCTCCTGGCCGGCGCCCTGTACTTCCAGTATGTCGAGCATCAGGACCCGTGCCCGCTGTGTATCCTGGGGCGCTATTTCCTGATTCTGATCGCGGTCTTCGCCTTTCTCGGCGCGCGCATGACGAGCTGGCGCGGCGTGCGCGTGCTCGAAGCGCTCGTGGTGCTTTCGGCGGCAGGCGGCGCGATTGCGTCCGCGAAGCTCGTCTGGGTGCAGGCGTTCCCCAACTACAGCTGCGGTTTCGACACGCTGCAGCCCATCGTCGATGGCCTGCCCTTCGCGCACTGGCTGCCCGGCGTGTTCAAGGTGCAAGGCCTTTGCGAAACCACCTATCCGCCGACGCTTGGCCTGACCATGCCGGTGTGGTCGCTGCTCGCCTTCGTCATCGCGTTCCTGGCCGTGATCCTGAGCCTGTGGCGCAACCGGCGCCGCCAGGTGTCGTGGCCCGGCATCCGCCGCTGACCGGAAAAAGGGCGCGGCGCGCCTTTTCAAGCTCCGCAGGCTCTCCCACCGCTTCCGCCGCCTAGCCATCGGGCGGCGCGCACGCCAGCGCGATTCGAGCGTCAGCCTCGCACGGCAGCATCGAATCGCGCACGACTTCCGCACCACCCCCTCCTTCCGGGCGCGATCAACGCACGCAATGGCTTTGCAACGCCGCGCGCGCTGTGACGTCGTCATGACCCAAGTCACATAACCCCCATCTTGCGGGGGAAATACTTTCCTGCGGCAAGCGGTGCTATCTTCGGAACTGGATGGCGATCTACGTGCGCGAGGCCGGTGTTGGCGCGCCCCTCTCGTAACGCGCGCCTGATCCGCAATGTCCCCGGGTTCACCATGACAACGCAAACCATCCGCTTCCTCCACCGAGGCGCCGTGCACGAAGTGCGCGACCTGCCTCCCACACGCACGGTGCTTCAGCATCTGCGCGAGGATCTGCATGCCTGCGGCACCAAGGAAGGCTGCGCGGAGGGCGACTGCGGCGCGTGCACGGTCGTCGTGGGCGAACTCGACAGCGAAGGCCATCTCGCGCTCAAGGCCGTCAACGCCTGCATCCAGTTCCTGCCGACCCTCGACGGTCGCGCGCTCTATACCGTCGAAGACCTGCGCCAGCCGGACGGCGCACTGCACCCGGTCCAGCAGGCGATGGTCGATTGCCATGGCTCGCAGTGCGGCTTCTGCACGCCGGGCTTCGTCATGTCCTTGTGGGCGCTTTACGAGAACCAGCCTGCCGGCGCGGGTCTGCCGAGCCGCGAGGAAATCAACGAGGCGCTCTCGGGCAACCTGTGCCGCTGCACCGGCTACCGGCCGATCATCGAAGCGTCGCTGCGCATGTTCGACGAAACCTGCCATGCGCGCGTGGCGCTCGATCGCGCTCGCGTCGAGGCGCAGCTGCGCGCGCTGCAGCGCACCGGCACCTTCGAATATCGCGGCCCCGATGTGCGAGGCGCCGCGCACGGCGAAAGCACGTTCTACGCGCCGCGCACGCTCGCCGCCTTCGCGGCGCTGCGTGCCGCGCATCCTGACGCGCGCGTGCTCGCGGGCAGCACCGATATCGGCCTGTGGGTTACGAAGCAGTTCCGCGACCTTGGCGACCTCATCTACACCGGCAACGTCGCGGAACTGGCGAGCGTTTCGCGCGACGCCCAGACGCTCACGATCGGCGCGGCCGTCCCGCTCGAAGAGGCCTACGCCGCGCTTGCCATCGATTACCCCGAACTCGCGGAACTGTGGGCGCGCTTCGCCTCGCTCCCTATTCGCAATGCGGGGACGCTTGGCGGCAACGTCGCGAACGGCTCGCCCATAGGCGACTCGATGCCCGCGCTGCTCGCGCTCGACGCCACGCTCGTGCTGCGTCGTGCGGCGCGCGTGCGCACGCTGCCGCTCGCGGCCTTCTACACGGGCTACCAGAAGAACGCGCTCGAAGCGGGCGAATTCGTCGAAGCGGTCCGCGTGCCCCGCCCCGCGCCGACATTGCGCTTTCGCACCTACAAGGTCTCGAAGCGCTACGACCAGGATATCTCGGCGGTGTGCGTTGCGTTTGCGCTCGACGTGCGCGAGGACGGCACCCTCGCGAGCGCGCGTATCGCCTACGGCGGCATGGCCGCGATCCCGCAGCGCGCCGCGCTTGCCGAAGCCGCGCTCACCGGTGCACGCTGGGACGAAACCAGCGCGCAGCGCGCGATGGATGCGCTCGCCACCGACTATCAGCCGCTCACGGACATGCGCGCGAGCGGCGCCTATCGCCTGAAGGTCGCGCGCAATCTGCTGTGGCGCTGCTGGCTCGAAACGCGCGACGACGCCCCGCTCGCGCTGTGCGACGTCAACGCGTTCGCTTTCGCCGAAGGCGACGACGATGGCCGGGACAACGCAGCCGCCGGAGTCACGCCATGAACGATCAAGCCGAAGCGCTCGTCATGCGCCCACAGCCAGGCGATGAGCACGCCCACGAGCGCGCGCTCGGCGCGCCGCTGCCGCACGAATCCGCCGATGCGCACGTGAGCGGCGAGGCGCGCTACACCGACGACATCCCCGAACTGCACGGCACCGTACACGCGGCGCTCGGCCTGGCGCGCCATGCGCACGCGCGCATCGTCGCGCTGGACCTCGAACGCGTGCGCTCGTCGCCGGGCGTGCTTGCGGTGCTGACGGCCGCCGATATCCCCGGCGAGAACGACTGCGGCCCGGTCGTGCACGACGATCCGGTGCTCGCGAGCGACGTCGTGCAATATCTCGGGCAGCCCGTGTTCGCGGTGATCGCCTCGAGCCACGAACTCGCGCGCCGCGCCGCGGCGCTCGCCGCGAGCGACGACGTCGTTCGCTATGAGCCGCTCGAGCCCGTTCTCAGCATCGAAGAGGCGCGCACGCGCCAGCACTACGTACTGCCGCCGCTGCGTCTCGTGCGCGGCGCGCCCGATGCTGCGCTCGCCGCTGCGCCGCATCGCCTCGCAGGCACGTTTGCCGTGGGCGGCCAGGAACAGTTCTATCTCGAAGGCCAGGTGGCCTACGCGCTCCCGCAAGAGCAGACCGGCATGCTCGTCTACAGCTCGACGCAGCACCCGAGCGAAATGCAGCAGGTCGTCGCGCATCTGCTCGGCTGGCCCGCCCATCGCGTCGCCTGCGAATGCCGGCGCATGGGTGGCGGTTTTGGCGGCAAGGAATCGCAGTCGGCGCTGTTCGCGTGCGTCGCCGCGCTCGCGGCGCACAAGCTGCAGCGGCCCGTGAAACTGCGCGCGGATCGCGACGACGACTTCATGATCACCGGCAAGCGCCACGATGCGCTCTACACCTACGAAGCGGGCTACGACGACGAAGGACGGCTCCTCGGCGCGCGCGTGGAGATCGCGCTGCGCGCGGGCTATTCCGCCGATCTTTCGGGCGCGGTCGCCACGCGCGCGGTATGTCACTTCGACAACGCCTACTTTCTTTCGGATGTCGAAATCGTCGCGCTCTGCTGCAAGACGAACACACAGTCGAACACCGCGTTTCGCGGCTTCGGCGGCCCACAAGGCGCGCTCGTGATGGAGGTGATGCTCGACGAAATCGCCAGGGCACTGGGCCGCGATCCGCTCGATGTGCGGCGCGCGAACTATTACGGCGTGGGCGAACGTGACATCACGCCGTACGGCCAGCGCGTGGAGGACAACGTGCTCGCGCCGCTCACCGACGAACTGCTCGCCTCGAGCCGCTATCACGAGCGTCGCGCGGCCATCGCCGCGTACAACCGCACGAGCCCCGTGCTCAAGCGCGGCCTGGCGCTCACGCCGGTCAAGTTCGGCATCTCGTTCAACGTGCCGCATCTGAACCAGGCGGGCGCGCTCGTGCATGTGTACCGCGATGGCTCGGTGCTCGTGAATCACGGCGGCACCGAAATGGGCCAGGGACTCAACACCAAGGTCGCGCAGGTCGTGGCGGGCACGCTCGGCTTGCCGCTCGCACGCGTGCGCGTGAGCGCCGCCGATACCTCGAAGGTCGCCAATACTTCGGCCACGGCGGCCTCTACCGGCAGCGACCTCAACGGCAAGGCCGCCGAGGATGCCGCGCTCACGATCCGCGCGCGCCTCGCGGCGTTCGCGGCTGCACAATACGGCGGCACGGCCGAAGACGTTGCGTTCGACGATGGCCTGGTGCGAGCGAACGGCAAGGCGATTGCCTTTGGCGAATTCGTCGAACTCGCGTACATGAAGCGTGTGCAACTGTGGTCCGATGGCTTCTACGCCACACCCAAAGTGCATTGGGACGCGCGCACGCTCACCGGCCATCCGTTCTACTACTTCGCTTATGGCGCGGCGGTGTCCGAAGTGGTCGTCGACACGCTCACGGGCGAATGGAAACTCGTGCGCGCGGACGTGCTGCACGACGCAGGCCAGTCGATCAATCCGGCCATCGATCTGGGCCAGGTGGAAGGCGGCTTCATCCAGGGCATGGGCTGGCTCACCACCGAGGAGCTTTGGTGGAACCGTGACGGGCGGCTCATGACGCATGCGCCGTCCACCTACAAGATTCCGGCGGTGAGCGACACGCCGGAGGCATTCAACGTGAAGCTCTATCGCAGCGGCGGCAACGACAACGTCGAGGCGACCGTGTTCCGCTCGAAGGCCGTGGGCGAACCGCCCCTGCTGTTGCCGTTCTCGGTATTTCTCGCGATTCGCGACGCCGTGGGCGCGGCGGTGCCCGAGGCGCGCGAGGCCGCGCCGCTGCGCGCGCCCGCGACGCCTGAAGCGATTCTCGATGCGCTGGACGCGCTGCAGGCAAACAGCCGCAAAATGAACTGACCGCGCGAACCGGCCGGCGCCTCGCACACTCCAACCGCGAAGCGCAGCCCGCGCGAGGCCACGAAGATTAACCGGCGGCACAGGCAACACCGTGCCGCACCGTAGGGAGAAGCGCCAGATGCAAGCCTGGCTTTCCGATCTGCAGCACCTGCTCGCGCACGGCGACGCCGCCGTGCTGGTCACCGTTGCGCGCGTCGAGGGATCGGCGCCGCGCGAGGCCGGCACGAAGATGATCGTCACGCGCGAAGCGGCCCGCCACACCATCGGCGGCGGCCACCTCGAATGGAAGGCCATCGAAATCGCGCGCCAGGTGCTGCGCGACGGCATGCGCACGCCGCATGCGCGGCGTCTCGAGCGCCTCGCGCTCGGGCCGAGCCTCGGCCAGTGCTGCGGCGGCGCCGTGGTGCTCGCGTTCGAGCGCCTCGACGTGGCCGACCTCGGCTGGCTCGCCACGCTCGCGCGCCGTCTCGCGGCAGGCGCATCGACCGTGCGTAGCGTATCATTTCGCTCCTCGCGGAACGGGAGCCCCGAGGGCGAAGGCACCGTAGCCGATCCGGCCATGCTTTCCGAGCCGGAACCGGGCGTGGAAGCGCCCGACTGCCTGCTTTGGGAAACGGGCGGCGCGCTGCTCCTCACCGAAACCATCGCGCCGAACGATTTTCCCGTCGTGCTGTTCGGCGCGGGCCACGTGGGCGCGGCGCTCGTGCGCGTGCTCGGCACGCTGCCCTGCCGCGTGCTGTGGGTCGACGAGCGCGACGCGGCGTTTCCGACGCCCGAGGCGTTCGCACTGCTGAACGCGCCCAACGTCGCGATCGACGCCAACGACGCGCCCGACGAGGCCGTCGACACGGCCCCGCCCGGCACGAGCTTCATCGTGATGACGCACGACCATTCGCGCGACCTCGATCTCGCCGAGCGCATCCTGCGCCGCGGCGACTTCGTGTTCTTCGGCATGATCGGCTCGCACACGAAGCGCAAGCAGTTCGAGCACCGGCTCGCCGCGCGCGGCATCGATCCCCTGCAGATCGCGCGCATGAACTGCCCGCTCGGCGTGGACGGTATCGTCGACAAGTCGCCCGAAGTCATCGCCGTCTCGGCCGCCGCGCAATTGCTGCAGGCGATCGAAGCGGCGAAGCTGGCGAGTGCGGCGCATGCCCCCGCCACCCATTCCGCGTGATGTCAAACACTGAAGAACCCATAAGCGAATCGAACCGAACATGACGATCACGACCACCGCCAACACCGCCGCCAACGCAAAGGCGCTCGTCGACAAGGCCGCCAATGCGCCGAAGGCCGAGCTGCACATCCATATCGAAGGCTCGCTCGAACCCGAGCTGATCTTCGCGCTCGCGCAGCGCAACAACGTGAAGCTCGCCTACGACTCGATCGACGCGCTGCGCGCCGCTTACGCGTTCACCGACCTGCAGTCGTTCCTCGACATCTATTACGCGGGCGCGAGCGTGCTGCTCTCGGAGCAGGACTTCTACGACATGACGATGGCGTACTGCGAGCGCGCGCTCGCCGACAACGTCGTGCACACCGAAATTTTCTTCGATCCGCAAACGCACACCGAACGCGGCGTCCCGATCGAAACGGTGGTCGCGGGCATCGACCGTGCGCTCGCCGACGCCGAAAAACGGGGCCTCACGAGCAAGCTGATCCTGTGCTTCCTGCGCCACCTGAGCGAAGCCGATGCGCTCGCCACCTTTGAAGCCGCGCGCCCGCTGTTCGAGCGCTATGCACGCCTGATCGGCGTGGGCCTCGACTCGTCCGAGCGCGGCCATCCGCCATCGAAATTCGAGCGCGTGTTCGAGCAAGCGCGGGCGATGGGGCTGAAGCTCGTCGCGCACGCGGGCGAGGAAGGCCCGCCCTCCTACGTCTACGAGGCGCTCGACCTGCTCAAGGTCGACCGCGTCGATCACGGCGTGCGCAGCATCGAAGACGCGGCGCTCGTCACGCGTCTGGCCGACACGCGCGTGGCGCTCACGGTGTGCCCGCTCTCGAACACCAAGCTGTGCGTGTTCGACGACATGACGCAGCACACGCTCAAGGCCCTGCTCGACAAGGGCGTCGCCGTAACCGTCAATTCCGACGATCCCGCCTACTTCGGCGGCTACGTCAACGAGAACTACCGCGCCATCATCGAAGCGCTCAAGCTCGACGACGACGAGGTGTACACGATCCTGCGCAACGGCTTCGAGGCTTCGTTCGTGACGCCCGAAGAGCGTGCCGCGCTGATCGCGAAGCTCGACGCGAACTGGAGTCGCGCCACGGCTTAAAGCGTGGACTCAGGCGCAAACTAAAACGCGGACTCGTCCGCACAGCAAGCCCCAGCCCGGGCTGTCACACGAATCCGGTCCAGCGCGCGAGCGCCGAACCGTGGGCCCGCTTATGCTGCGTTTTCAGGAGCGGCATGCGTCATGCGGGGCATGCATCGGACGAATACCTGAAATTATCGGAGACGAAGTTCCCATGACTCAATCGGCTTACCGCGCAAAACTGTTGACGTTCACCGGCGACCCTGCGCAATCGTCCGACGCCGCTGTCTTTGACGAAGACGGCGTCGTGATCGTCGAAGACGGCCACGTGGTCGCCTCGGGCGCGTGGTCCGCGCTCAAGTCGCGCGTCAATGAAAGCGCGACGGTCCACAATCTGCGCGACAAGCTGATCGTGCCAGGCTTCATCGACACGCACATCCACTATCCGCAGACGGACATGATCGCCTCGCCCGCGCCGGGTCTGCTGCCATGGCTGAACACGTACACCTTCCCGACCGAGCGCGGCTTCGAAAACGAAGCGGTGGCGCAGGACACGGCGCGCTTTTTCGTCGACGAGCTGCTCGCCTGCGGCACGACCACGGCGCTCGTGTACTGCACCGTGCACAAGCAGTCCGCCGACGCGCTCTTTACCGCGAGCGAAGCGAAGAACCTGCGCATGGTCGCGGGCAAGGTGCTGATGGACCGCCATTGCCCCGAGTTCCTGCGCGACACGCCGCAAACGGGCTACGACGACAGCGCCGAGCTGATCGGGCGCTGGCACAACCGCGGGCGCCAGATGTACGCGCTCACGCCGCGCTTCGCGCCCACTTCGACCGAGGCGCAGCTCGAAGCGTGCGGCGCGCTCGCGAAGGCGCATGGCGACATCTTCATCCAGAGCCACGTGGCCGAGAACCCGGACGAGGTGAAGTGGGTCAAGGAACTGTTCCCTGGCCATCGCAGCTACCTCGACGTGTACGACCACTACGGACTCCTGCGCAAGCGGGCGGTGTACGGCCACTGCATCTGGCTCGACGACGAAGACCGCCGCCGCATGGCGCATACGGGCACCGTCGCCGCACACTGCCCGACCTCGAACCTGTTCCTCGGCAGCGGCCTGTTCGACTTCGACAAGGCGGGCGAATCGTCGATGCCCGTGACGCTCGCCACCGACGTGGGCGGCGGCACCTCGTTCTCCATGCTGCAAACCATGAACGAGGCGCACAAGGTCGCGCGCATGGGCGGCCACCACCTCACGGCGACGCGCATGTTCTGGCTCGCGACAGCGGGCGCGGCGCAGGCGCTCGATCTCGCCGACAAGATCGGTACGCTCGCGCCCGGCAGCGAAGCGGACTTCGTCGTGCTCGATGCGCAGGCCACGCCGCTGCTCGCGCGGCGCACGGCGCGCGCCGAAGCGCTGGAGGAGTTGCTGTTCGCGCTCGCCCTGCTTGGCGACGACCGCGCCGTGTTCGAGACCTACGCGGCAGGCAAACGCGTGCACAGCCGCGACGGCGCACGCCGCTGAAAGCCCCGCCCCGCGCGGGTTGCGGGGAAAAGCGCCATACTATGCGCCTCATTGGGGAGTCGCACCGCCTCATCGCAACGTGAACCAAGCCTTTCTGGTCTCGACCGGCGCGGTCGCGCTCGCCGAAATCGGCGACAAGACGCAGTTGCTCTCGCTCGTGCTCGCGGCGCGCTACCGCAGACCGCTGCCGATCATCTTCGGCGTGCTCGTCGCCACGCTCGTCAATCACTCGGGCGCCGGCGCGCTCGGCACGTGGCTCGGCGCGCTCGTCACGCCGGGCGTCATGCGCTGGGCGCTCGCCGCCTCGTTCGTCGCCATGGGGCTCTGGATCCTCGTACCGGACAAGCTCGAGGAAGGCGAGGCGAACGTGAACCGCTCGCAGCTCGGCGTGTTCGGCGCCACGGTGGTGGCCTTCTTTCTCGCGGAAATGGGCGACAAAACGCAGATCGCGACCGTGGCGCTCGCCGCGCGTTTTCATGACTTCTTCGGCGTGGTGGCGGGCACGACGCTCGGCATGATGATCGCCAACGTGCCCGCGATCCTGCTCGGCGACCGTTTCGCCCACAAGCTGCCGACGAGACTCGTGCATGCCGTTGCGGCGGCGCTGTTCGTCGTACTCGGCGTGCTCGCGATTCTGGGCGTGGGGTTCTGACTTGACGTCGGAAACGACATAAAAAAACGCGCCGGACATAAGGCCCGGCGCGTCGCATGGTGGGCGAGTACGACGATGCTTGCCTATTTCGCCGGCGCGCTGCCCGTCGCGGCCGCACCGCCCTGCCCCGCGCCCGCCGGGGCCGCAGGTGCCTCATTCGGCGCGCCGCCGTTCTTGCCGACCGGGATCTTGACCTCCGCGACCGTGCCGTTGGCCAGCGGGAAATTCCCCAGCGCGCTCTGCACGAGAAAAGGCATCACGCGCACGAGCGAGGGATCGTCGCCCGAGGTGCGCGCCTGCACGTTATAGACCTCCTTGCCGCTAGCCTTTTCCGTGATGCGAATGCCGAGCGCATGCGAATACACCGGATAGCTCTGGTTCACGTAGGCGGGCTGATACGGTCCCCACGCGCCCCACGGATTCCACGGCCCCCAGTACGGGCCCGGCCAGGGGTTGTAGAACACGGGCTGCGCGACCGTCACCGTGTCGGTGCGGCTGCCGTAGGCGAGGCCCACCAGATAGCGCGCCTGCGGCTCGGCCACGAGACGGAACGCATGCATGGCGAGCCCGTTGGCCACGAACTGCTCGTAGGTGCTCTGCTCGATGCTCTGGCTTTGCTCGGGGCTGCGTTTGAACGCAAAGGTGCGCGTGGCGTCGCTGCCGCCGTCCCATGCGGAGAAGGCGGTCACCTGGCTCGTCACGTAAGTCGTGCAGCCGGAGAGCGTGAGGGCGAGCGCCGCCAGCATCAGGAGGGCGCGGCGGGTCCATCTGTCGTGCATCATGGTCTTCTCGTAGCAGTGTTGCTTCAGTTGGAAAAGTGCAGTCGTGGGGGCCGCTCTCTCCGATACGATCTTTGCGCCGCGCTTATTCCGTGTCCGTTACGTGTGGATTCCACGCCGGTCGTGTCTTGTTTTGCGCTCAGCCAGCCGCGCGGCAGGGCCTGATCATACTGACTCGTGGCGCAGCGCGAAAGTTCGGAGGCCGGGCCCCGACGGACAAAGCGGCCCGAGCCTTTGTACAATGGGGCGATCCGCCGCGCTCCCGCGACGGCAGGCAGCGCCCGTCGGGCGCACCCGCCGCCGCGGCCGGCCAATCCGATCCACACCGAGCGATCCACACCGATCCGACACACCCCCATCCAGACCATGTCCGATACCGCCACGCCCACCGTGATCCGCCGCGAAGACTACGCGCCGCCCGCGTTTCTGATCGATACCGTCGACCTCGAATTCGACCTCGTGCCCGAGCGCACGATCGTCAAGAGCACCTTGCGCGTGCGTCGCAATCCCGACGCGCAACCCAGCGCGCATCTCGAACTCATGGGCGAGCAGCTCGAATTCATCGGCGCGGCGATCGACGGCAAGCCTTACGCGAATGTGCGCGCGCACGAACACGGGCTCACGATCGAGAACGTGCCCGAAGCCTTCGAGCTCACGCTCACCGGCGCGTGCGCGCCCGCCGCCAACACCACGCTCTCGGGCCTGTACGTGTCGAGCGGCAACTTCTTCACGCAGTGCGAGGCCGAAGGTTTCCGCCGCATCACCTGGTTCCTCGACCGACCCGACGTGATGGCGACCTTCACGGTCACGCTGCGCGCAGACAGGATCGCCTACCCGGTGCTGCTCTCGAACGGCAATCTGATCGCCGAAGGCGAGTTGCCCGATGGCCGTCACTATGCGAAATGGGAAGACCCGTTCCGCAAGCCGAGCTATCTGTTCGCGCTCGTCGCGGGCAAGCTCGTGGCGCTGGAGGAGCGCATCCAGAGCGGTTCGGGCAAGGAAAAGCTGCTGCAGGTCTGGGTCGAGCCGCACGATCTCGACAAGACGCGCCACGCCATGGACTCGCTCATCCACTCGATCCACTGGGACGAACAGCGCTTTGGCCTCGAACTCGATCTGGACCGCTTCATGATCGTCGCCGTGAGCGACTTCAACATGGGCGCGATGGAGAATAAGGGGCTCAACATCTTCAATACGAAGTACGTGCTCGCGAATCCGGAAACGGCCACCGATGTCGACTTCGCCAACATCGAGGCCGTGGTCGGTCACGAGTACTTCCACAACTGGACCGGCAACCGCGTGACCTGCCGCGACTGGTTCCAGCTGAGCCTGAAGGAAGGCCTCACGGTGTTCCGCGACCAGGAGTTCTCGGCCGCGATGTCGGGCGGCGACGAGAACGAAGCGGCGCGCGCGACCAAACGCATCGAAGACGTGCGCGTGCTGCGCCAGATGCAGTTCGCCGAAGACGCAGGCCCGATGGCGCATCCCGTGCGCCCCGAGAGCTACGTCGAGATCAACAACTTCTACACGATGACCGTCTACGAAAAAGGCGCGGAAGTCGTGCGGATGTATCAAACGCTGCTCGGACGCGACGGCTTCCGTAAAGGCATGGACCTGTACTTCCAGCGCCACGACGGCCAGGCCGTGACCTGCGACGACTTCCGCCACGCCATGGCCGACGCGAATGGCCGCGACCTCGCGCAGTTCGAGCGCTGGTACAGCCAGGCGGGCACGCCGCGCGTGAGCGTGAGCACGAGCTACGACGAAGGCACGCGCTGCTACAGCGTGACGCTCACGCAGGGCTACGCCAACGGCTCGCCCGCCGCGCGCGAAACGCAAAAGGGCCCGCTGCACATTCCGTTTGCGATCGGCCTGATCGGCCCTGACGGCGCGGACCTGCCGCTGCGCCTCGAGGGCGAAGCCGCCGCGCACGGCACGACGCGCGTGCTGGAGCTGACCGACACGCAGCAAACCTTCACGTTCGCCGATGTGATGGCCAAGCCCCTGCCCTCGCTGCTGCGCAACTTCTCGGCACCGGTCATCGTCGACTACGACTACGGCAACGACGAACTCGCGTTCCTGCTCGCGCACGACAGCGATGCGTTCAACCGCTGGGAAGCGGGCCAACGCCTCGCCACGCGCGAACTGCTTGCGCTTGCCGGGCGCGCCGCCGTGGGCCACCCGCTCGAAATCAACGACGCGCTCGTCGATGCATTCCGCCGCGTGCTGACCGACGAATCGCTCTCGCCTTCGTTCCGCGAGCTTGCGCTCATGCTGCCTTCGGAAACATATCTCGCCGAGCAGATGGCCGAATCCGATCCGGCCGCCGTGCATGCCGCGCGCCAGTTCGTGCGCAAGCAACTGGCAACGGCGCTGCAAGGCGAATGGCTCGCGGCCTATGAGCGCAATGTCACGCCGGGCGTGTACGAGCCGACACCCGAGGCCGCTGGACACCGCGGGTTGAAGAACCTCGCGCTCTCGTATCTCTCGGAACTCGACGATGGCGCGCAAGCAGTGCGACTCGCCACGGCGCAATACGACGCGGCGAACAACATGACCGACCGTTCGGCGGCGCTGTCCGCGCTGTTGAACGTGCAGGCGGCCACGGGAGGCGACGTCGCGCGCCGCGCGCTCGAAGACTTCTACGTTCGCTTCGAGAAGGAGCCGCTCGTGATCGACAAGTGGTTCGCGCTGCAAGCCACGCAGCGGGGCACGGCACAACACCCGACCATCGAGACGGTGCGCGCGCTCATGGTCCACCCGGCGTTCAACATCAAGAACCCGAACCGCGCACGCTCGCTGATCTTCAGCTTCTGCGCCGCGAACCCCGCGCAGTTCCACGCCGCCGATGGCTCGGGCTACGCATTCTGGGCCGACCAGGTGATCGCGCTCGATGCGCTCAATCCGCAGGTCGCGGCGCGCCTCGCCCGCAATCTCGAACTGTGGCGCCGCTTCACGCCCGCGCTGCGTGACGCGATGCGCACGGCGCTGGAGCGCGTCGCGGCTGAAGCCAAATCGCGCGACGTACGCGAGATCGTCGAAAAAGCGCTGGCTTGATCAGACGAAACGGCACGAATCGGCACACAGCGCGCGGCGCCTGAGCAGCGCCGCGCGGCGATCCACGAACCGGCCTGCGCGCCGGTTTTTTTGCGCATTTTTTTCACGATTATTTTTGGCGGCGCGAAGCGACCCGTCACCGCGCGAAAAGCCGCTCCAGCAAGCCCGGCCGCGCCCCGGCGCTTTATTTTGCGCGGCTGTGCGGCGGGCAGTCACAGTCGAGCGGGTAGAATTGCGCTATTCCCAAGCGTATCCGGAGTACTGCAATGGCTTTGCAACGTCGCACCACCCTCACCAAGTACCTGATCGAGCAGCAGCGCCAGCACCGCAACCTGCCTGCCGACCTGCGTCTTCTGATTGAAGTCGTCGCGCGCGCGTGCAAGGCGATCAGCTTCAACGTCAGCAAGGGCGCGCTCGGTGACGCGCTCGGCACGGCCGGCAGCGAGAACGTCCAGGGCGAAGTGCAGAAGAACCTCGACATCCTCTCGAACGAAATCCTGCTCGACGCCAACGAATGGGGCGGCAACCTCGCCGCGATGGCCTCGGAGGAAATGGAAACGTTCTTCCCGATCCCGGCCAACTATCCGAAGGGCGAATACCTGCTCGTGTTCGATCCGCTCGACGGCTCGTCGAACATCGACGTGAACGTGTCGATCGGCACGATCTTCTCGGTGCTGCGCTGCCCGGACGGCCAGCAGGCAACCGAGGAATCGTTCCTGCAGCCCGGCACGAAGCAGGTCGCGGCAGGCTACGCCGTGTACGGCCCGCAAACGGTGCTCGTGCTCACGACCGGCCACGGCGTGAACTGCTTCACGCTCGATCGCGAACTGGGCTCATGGGTGCTCACGCAAAGCAACATGCGCATTCCGGAAGACACGCGCGAATACGCGATCAATGCGTCGAACGCACGCCACTGGTATGAGCCGGTGCAGCAGTACATCGGCGAGCTGAACGCCGGCAAGGACGGCGCGCGTGGCGAGAACTTCAACATGCGCTGGATCGCCTCGATGGTCGCGGACGTGCACCGCATTCTGAACCGCGGCGGCATCTTCATGTACCCAGCCGACAAGCGCGACCCGTCGAAGCCGGGCAAGCTGCGCCTGATGTACGAAGCGAACCCGATGTCGTTCATCGTCGAACAGGCGGGGGGCATGGCGACCAACGGCGAAGAGCGCATTCTCGATATCCAGCCGAAGGGCCTGCACGAGCGCGTCGCCGTGTTCCTCGGCTCGAAGAACGAGGTCGAGCGCGTCACGCGCTACCATCATGAAGCCAAAAAATGAAAAAGATGAGGAAGGGGCTTGCATAGTTTGCCGCAACTTCCTATAATCTTGCTTCTCTGATGTGCGCCGGAATAGCTCAGACGGTAGAGCAGCGCATTCGTAATGCGAAGGTCGGGGGTTCGATTCCTCTTTCCGGCACCAAACCCAATACCGGTACGGCTTCCAGCCCGCCATGCACTAGCGACGAATGCGTTGCTTTACATGGAGCCTGAGATGCCTGCCAGCACACCGAAATCGGCGTCGTTGTCCAGAACGACCGCCTACAATGTCAGCCCGATCCGGCCAAATACGGCCGCGCGTCGGGCTATTTCATTTTCCGAACTCGCCGACGCCTACCTTGCCACCTATGCGGGGCGCGATCCGTCACGTGGGCAGGGCGTCGCCCGCTGGTGCCAGTACTTTGACGGTTGGCTTGCGCACGAGATTGACGCGGACGCGGTGGCCGATGCGCTGGACCACTGGGCATCAACACCCGTGCGCCGCTTCATGGGCTACGACAAGGAAACCGGGGAGCCCCGGTACAAGGAACTCGACGTGCCCGCCCCTGCCACCGTTGCGAAGGCGAAGGCGGTGGTGAGCGCGGTGCTGACGTTTGGCCGCGACCGCCGCATGATGCCCAAGGGCTGGACCAACCCGGCGCGCGACGTGGCGCTGCCCAGCTTTGACAATGCCCGCACCCGCTTCCTCTCCGACGCCGAGCGCGAGCGGTTGCTGGCGGTGTGCCGCGTGAGCACGTGGGACCGGTTGTATTTGCTGGCGTTGATGGGCCTCACCTGCGGTGCGCGGCACGGCGAACTCATGCGGCTGCGTTACCGCGACATCGACCTTGACGCGGGCACCGCCTACCTCGCCACGAGCAAGAACGATGAGCCGCGCGTGCTCGTGCTCACGCCCGCCGTCGTGAGCGAGATTCGCAGCCTCGGCAAACCGGCGCACCCGGACGCCCTGCTCTTTGCCCGCGTGGGCCGCCCCGATGTGCCCTTCACCACGAACTCCGCATGGGCTGCGGCGCTGGTTGACGCCCGCATAGAGAACTTCCGGTTTCACGACCTGCGGCATAGCTGCGCGTCCATGCTGGCGCAGAACGGCGCGTCCCTGCTCGACATTGCCGACACGCTGGGCCACAAGGACATGAGCATGGTCAAGCGCTACGCCCACCTCTGCATCGACAGCAAACGCGCCACCATCAACCGCGTCATGGCGAATGTCGGATGACAGCGCACACCACCACACGAAGCCCCGCGTAGTCGGGGCTTTTTTTCGACCGCGTGAGCCCACCTGCACCCCCCGCGCTGCGAGCTGTGCGCACGTGTAGCCACATGTATTTAGAACTGCTGCGGAGTGCGTAAAGTTACAAAAAATAGTTCACACCTGTAAAGCCGTGCCACAAGCGCGACCGCAACATAACCACATCGGGCGGGCTGGAACCCCGTGCCGGTATTGGGTTAACCATACGGGAGCAAGCATGGACGCAGAGAACACCACCTCCAAGCGCATCACTGACGTTTACATGGGCGACGACGCCTTCTGTGATTCACCGTTGGGCAAAGAACTGTTCCCGTCCGGGCTCGCCATGCGCGCGTTCGTGTCAGGCGAAATCAAGCGCCAACTCATGCAAGACGGGTTCATCTTCGTCAACGGCCGCTCTCTCGCGACCGACGACCCGCAAGCGCTGTTCGACGCCATCGTGAACATCAAGAAGGCCGCGAGCCGCAAGATGGCCGAGCAACGCACGGCACGCCCGGTGTATGAAGGCATTCGCCGCCGCCGCAGCGCCAGCGTGAGCGAACCGCCCACCGACGCGAACGCGTAAGGCGGCTCCCATGAGCGCCGATCACGAGGTCGATGCGGAGAACCTGTCTCCGCGTGAGGAAGCGACGCGTGCGGCGGAGGACCATTGGAGAACGCCCACGCAGCGCCACATCACCATCACGCTCGCGCGGCTCGTGAGCGACAGCAGTTACCAGATAAACCCTTCCGCCGCGTTCATGTCCGAACGCACCGGCTACGCAAGGTCGGTCATCAACGACACCTTTGCCGAGTTGAAGAAGTTGGGCGTGCTGCGCATCGTGGGCAAGACGGGACGCGGCGGTTCCAACGTCTACGAGTTCGACCCGGACGCGCTCACGCAGGCATACCCGAAGCGTGAGGCGTGGGAGTTGGTACGCGAGCGCATGTGGCAGCAGCCGCATAACCAGAAGTGGATGAACGGCCGGAAAGATACCCGCCAAGCGGGCAAGTTAGACGAAGTTGCCCGCGAGCCGGTGAAGTTCGCAAACGGCACGGCGAAGTCGAACTTGCCCGCCGAAGGTGCCGAACTTGCCCGGCACGCGAACGGAACTTGCCCGGCAGACGGGTCGAACTTGCCCGGCACGGACCCCGAACTTGCCCGGCTATCAGGCGGTAGGGTTTTAGAGGGTTCAGGAGGGTTAACAGAGGGCTATATAGGGGCGCTCATTGCCGCGCAGGCTAGTCCGACTGCGAAGCAGGGGGACCCAAAAGGTGCGGCGAAGTCGAACCCGATGCTCCAGTACGTGTTGACCACCTTTATCGCCCCCACCGACAAGCGTGCGGCTCAGGCTGCGGAGATTGGGCGCTGGTTTGTGGAATGCGGTGGCAGCGTGCCGAAGAAGCGCGACCGGAAGAAGCGCATGGCCGCTGACCTTCTCGACTTCGTGAACATGGGTGTGACGCGTGGCGAGATTGAGGCGGGGCTTGATTGGGCAAACAAGCGGTATTTCAGCAGTGGCGCATGGCCCGGTGTCGCTCAGGGCGTGCGCTACGCACGTGAGCGCGAGCCGCACGACGAAGAACATGAGCCTGCCCGTTACCGGCTCGACGCAGCACCGGCAGGCAGCAATGACGCGGTTCATTGAAGCGCGATTTTTTTGGAGGCAGTAGTTAGGACCACGTAACGCGGATGCGTTACATGGAAAAGTGAGTGCAGCAACCAACCATTGGAGATGGGACCATGAAAAGCACATTGCCGATGACGGCGAAGGAGCGCGACGCAATCCGCGACGTGGTGAAGATGCGCGCACGGCTTGTGAAATCCGACATTGACGCCCGCGCGACGCTGCTGATTGCCGAAGCCGAGGCGCAGTTATCCGTGAAATATCAGCAGGACGATGAGCGCTGGGACCACGCGATTGAACTGGCCGAGCAGGTAGCGCGCGACGCCGACGCAGAACTGCTGCGCATTGCGAAGCGCGACGGCATACCTCTGGAAAACCGGCCGCGTTTTGTTGCCCGCTTCATGGAGCGCAGCGACTACGCGTTAAAGGATCGCCGCGACGAATTGCGCAGACTCGCGAGGGCGAAAGTTGAAGCCGCCGCGAAGGACTCGAAGCGCGTCGTTGAGCGCTGGCAGACGGAGACGATAACGGCACTGCTGGCAGGCACGTTGCAGACCGACGACGCAAAGGCATTTTTGGCCGCGCTGCCCACTATCGACTCGCTTCTGCCCGCGATGACGATGCAGCAGATCGACGCGCTGGTGAGCGGCGGTAACGTGCTGCGCCTTGTTTCGACCGGCACCGACGCGTGAGTACCAACCCAAAGAGGACGAGATGAAACTATGGCCGGAAATTATCGTGGACATGGACATACCCGCCAACCGCCGCGCACAGTTGCTTGTGTCGCTCGATTCGATGGATATGACGTTGCCCGAACGCCGTGAGTATTCGCGCGTAGCACAGCGGCAGATTGAAGCGACGATGGCAGAGGCCGACGCCTACGACGCCATGCAGAAAGGACCGAAGGGCGACGCGGGCAGACAGTGACCGACCTCGACGCCCGAGTTGACGTCACCGCTGCACTGTTGCGGCGGTGGCTCATCGAAAACGGTTTCCCGACCCTGCCCGACGATAGCGTTAGCGAGCCGGTTGCAAGTTTGCTGTGCGGGTACAAGAGCCGTGGCGCGCTGGCCCGCCGCATAGATGAAGGTCTCAGCGTGCCGCGATACCGGACGGTTGGACGCCGCCGTTACTACGCACTCCGCGATATCGCCGCGTGGCTCGAAGGCGGTTACGAAGCCTGACAACTCTGTAATTTCCTGTCCTGTTTGCCACTGGTACTTCGTCCGTTGTGCGCGCAATGTGAGCGCTCAAACCAAAGGGGAACGGACATGGCTCGACTTGACTTTGTGCGCACCGCCATCGCCATCGCGAAGGCAGACGGCGTGCTCGCCAACGCACGGCAAGTCGCCGTGGGGCAGTACGGCTCGCGCTCCGACATTACGGGCTTTCTGGAACGCGCGGCCGAGATGGTCGGCACCGGCAGCTTCGTTGACGCCAACGGCGACCCCGTGGCGTTCACAAGCGACACGCAGTTCATCACGCTCATCAACAACGGCTCGCTCATCGGCAAGATCGAAAGCGCGCTCGGTGGCGGTTGGCGCGCGACGCGGCCGATGGAACTGGTGGCCGTGCAGCAGAGCGGAGCCGTGGCGTCGTGGACACCAGAAGCTGCGGTCAAGATGATCGACGGCAGCGCCGACTTCCTCGTTGAGCAACGCCGCCCGCGCAAGGTCACGGCGACGTTAATCAGAAGCACCGAATTCGCGAAGTTCGGCAGCGAGTCGGCCGAACTGGCGCTGCAACGCGACCTCGTGCGCGCAGTCGTTGACGAACTCAACCGCACGCTGATTAGCGACGACCCGCCCACCGCCGCATCGCCCGGTGGACTGCTGTACGGCGTGCCCGCATTGCCGAGCACCGGCAGTCTCGACGGCGACGTGGCCGAACTCGTTGCCAATTTCAGCGGCGACCTCTCGCGCGCAGTGCTCATCTCGAATCCGCGCATGGGTGCCTCGTTCGCCGCCGCAGGCTTCGACCAGACCGCAGGTGCGCGCGGCGGTTTCGTCGCGGGCTTTAACTTCGTGACGGCCGAGGGCTTGCCCGATGGTCTGCTGGCACTGCTCGACGCGTCGCGCGTGCTCATGCACGACGGGCCGGTAATTCCCGGCAGCAGCACGCACGGCACCGTGACAGCGGACATGGGCAACGGTGAGCAGCCGTTGAGCCTGTGGCAGAACAACCTCGCGGCGTTGCGTGCGGAGAAGTTTGCGGACTGGCGCGCGCTCGACGGTGCCATTGTGTGGACCGATGACGCGCCGACGCGCAGCGTGAAGAAGGTCGCAGGGGCAACGGCGAAGAAGGTGAGCGCATGAACACGCCCACCCCGTACCCCACGCGCGCTCCGACGATTGACGCGCTTAATGCGTTTGTCGCGCTGGCAGAGGCGTTGGTCCGCGACCGCGACCTGCTCTTGGAACTGCACGCCAAGCGGGTCGCCCACGAAGGTGTCGAAGCCGTGTCCATCGAGGTGACGTTTCCGGGCGGCACACGGCTCACGGTGATCGCGGCCGACGACCCGGAGGACTGACATGCGCCTGCCCTTCGGACTCGAAATCGTGCGTTCGGCACCGCGTGATCTCGCGCCGGTCGCGTCGCAGGCTTTGTCACCGGCCGGTCCCGGTAACGGTGGATGGTTTCCGCTCGTCATCCGCGAACCGTTCGCGGGCGCGTGGCAGCAGAACGTCGAATTGAAGCCGGAAACGCTGCTCGCCTTTCACGCCGTGTATGCCTGCGTGACACTCATCAGCGCCGACATTGGAAAGCTCGACGTGCGCCTTATGCAGCGTGGCCGTCACGACGTGTGGGACGATGTGCACAACCCCGCGTTCTCGCCCGTGCTGCGCGAGCCAAACCACTTCCAGACGCCCACGCAGTTCGTGGAAAACTGGATCATGTCAAAGCTCACGCGCGGCAACACCTACGCGCTGAAGGAGCGCGACGAGCGCAACGTGGTCCGCAGGCTCTACATCCTTGCGCCGGATAACGTGACGCCGCTGGTCACGCCGAGCGGAGACGTGTACTACCAGTTGAAGGCCGACAACCTTGCGGGCCTGACCGAAGGCAACGTGGTCGTTCCTGCGAGCGAGATGATCCACGACCGCATGAACTGCCTGTTCCATCCGCTGGTCGGCACGTCGCCCCTGTTCGCCTGCTCGCTCGCCGCTCGGCAGGGACTGGCGATTGGCAACGGCTCGGCGTCCTTCTTCGAAAACGGTGCGCAGCCCGGCGGCATTCTGGTCGCGCCCGGTGCGATCAGCACCGAGGCCGCCGACCGGTTGAAGAGGCAGTGGGAGGACAAGTTCAGCGGTGCCAACCGTGGCCGCATCGCGGTGCTGGGCGACGGCATGAAATACGAACCGCTGATGATGAAGGCCGTCGATGCGCAACTGGTCGAGCAGCTGAAGATGACCAGCGAGATTGTGTGCAGCGTTTTTCACGTGCCCGGCTACATGGTGGGCATCGGCACGGCACCGACCTATCACAACGTCGAGGCGCTGGCGCAGAACTACTACAGCCAATGCCTGCAAAGCCTGATCGAAGCGTTCGAGCAGTGCATGGATCGCGGGCTGTCACTGCCGTCGAACTACCGCACTGAACTTGACCTCGATGGGCTGCTGCGCATGGACACGAGCGAACTGATGAAGACGCTCGCAGCCGGTGTTGGCGCTGGTGTACTCACGCCGAACGAGGCGCGACGCAGGTTGAACCTGAAGGCGATTAAAGGCGGCGACACCGCGTACATGCAGCAGCAGAACTATTCGCTCGCGGCGCTTGATGACCGCGACCGTACTAACCCGCTCGGTGGAGATGCGCTGCCATGACGCGAATCTATCTCGGCAAAGCCATGCTCGAACGCGTGGCCGCTTCGCGCATCGCCGCCGAAGGGATGCTCGGCAGTCGTTACGCTGATGACGTGCGCGACCTCGTGCGGTGTGCGCTGCGCGATGGCGAAGAGTGGTTGGGCTTTGAGCTTCGCGATGGTGTCGTGGTCGCGTGCCGCGACAACTGCCCGTTCAAAAAATATCGCAGCCCGCTGACGAGCCTTCCGAGTGAGCGGCCGGAGCGGCGAGGGAAGCCCCCGGCCGGTACTCGAAATGATTTCTGACAGATCGACGTACACCTTCCCCCAAACCTTTCTTCGCATGGCCGCAAGCTCACGGAAGGGGGGTCGGATAAGAACTACAGACCCGGCGCTGACCCCGCGATGACCCGTTGGACACGTCCGGGGCATGGCGGACGCGAATATCCATGCCACGGATGCAAGTAGTGCTGACAGGCTGCACAAGCGCGGCAGACTCTCCACCTGCTGCGCGGATTCACCCCGTTTCGCCCGGTACGCGGGGCAGGTAGACCGGGCAACCGAACTGGATGCTGCATGACATCGGTGTGGCGCGCGTCTTTAGTCTGTACTCCTCGTGCCACACCGATCAACCCGTTCGCCCGGTCACGGTTAATGCAGCTAGACCGGGCACCCTGCAATCTGCTCTTTGATGTTCTTTCGTCAGGTCGTGGGCGTTCATCGTGGGCCGCTCACGGCCTTCTTTTTAGGTGGAGCACGCCATGCCCAGCATCATCGAGCACATGTTGTCGCACGAGGAACTTGCCTTCCTTCTGCAAAAGCTCTACCCCGGCACCGAGAACGGAAAGGACTATCTGACCGCGCACTGGGTCGCGCATGGCAGTGCCGAGCAAACCGGCCCCGCGCAAATAGTCGATTGGAAGCGTGAGGACTTGGCGCAGCCGAGCGACAAGGAAATAAAGGCGCTATGGAAGCGGCACTCGAAGGAGTACGAGACGATCAAGGCGGCAAACCACGCTCGCGCACGGCGCAACGCACTACTGACGGACGTGGATGCCACCATTAACCGCCTTGAGGACGGTGGTGCTCGCGCCGCCGATTGGCGTGCATACCGCAAGGCGTTGCGCGACGTTCCTCAACAACCGGGCTTCCCGCACAAGATCGCATGGCCGAAGGAACCGAAGGTCTAGCACCGCCTCACGTGCTGCCCTTGTCCCGGTGGTGCCATCGCTGCGCGGTCCACTTCGCTTGCGCCACCGTGCGCTGATGCACGCGCATCCTACCGCCGCTCTCAACCACGGGTTCCGGCTGCGCCACCTTCGCCTCGGGCGACGGACCCGTGCTCACGTAGCTCGCGCACGCCGCGTCAAGCAGCTTGCCACCGACGCGCTCAACCGGGCTATCTCGAAGCGATGCAATCTCACGCAGACGTGCGCGGGTTGCATCGGTGACCCAAACGACACAAGGCAATGCGAACCGTCCCATGACGACCTCCGCGCGGTGGTGGTAGCGATGAACGGCATTGTAGGCAGCAGCACGGCAAACCTCGCACACGGCAGGCTCGCGTCGTGTTGCCGGTGCGTGCGTACCGCCGCGCCATCACCAAGCCCACCACGGGCCGCGTTCCATACGTGAATACAGATGAGCACGCAACGGCGCGCGTTACAGCGGCAGGTGCTTGAAAAAAGCATCCACCGTGGCGAAGCTCACCTAGAACGTCGCGTCGTCGTCGAGCGCAGGCTTCCTGTTCGCCTGCGCTTCGCTCAACGGCCTGCCATGCTCCAGCAGGTAGTTCGAACGCCGGTCGAGGTCATTCTTGAAGAAGCGCATGCGAAGGCGAAACGCCCAAACAGGCCAGAGCCGGAAGACAAAGCGGTCGAGCATGTATTCCCCCATCACTGCGTGCTCTGCGACGAGGTTCCAGTTTCCGATCACACTTGCGACCTTCACCTGTATGCGTTCTTCGAACTCGGCGGCATTGGGTGGCGGCATAGGTGCCTTGGCCGCGTCTTCAAGTTCAGCGAACTCGGCGAGCCCCTGCTCGAAATAGCGGTGGATCATCTGGCAGTGGTACAGGTGGGCATACAGCGCCGGATGAATATCTGATAGCTGGCCGAGCGCAGGGCTATGCAGGACACTTGCGACAGGTCGTAAGCGCAGAAGGCTCCGGCACACGCGCTTTGCCGCTTCGGCTGCTGGCTTGTTACTCGCGCTGGCCCTTTCACTTAACGCCCCATGTGCGCCCCGGATATTCTGTAGTTCGGGAAGGAGTGCGCCAGCCGCGATTCGACGCTCGCGCTGCGTTGCCCGCGACGCGACAATGAGCGCGCCGACCGCGCCCATCATCGCCCCGATGATTGCGCCAGCGAGGTCCTGCCAGCAGTGCAGGGTAGCGATGAAACCGATATGCCCGTCAGCCGTCATGGTTGCCCCCGGTTGTTCTGGTCGCGCTAGTGTATCAACCGGCAACGCCAAGATCGGCTCGCCACGCCGTTCGCTATGTCGTGGTGGTGGGCGCGCAAACTTGCACGCCCTCAACTTCCCGGTGCGCTCACGCCGCCCGGCAACGCCAACACGTCGCCGCTCTAACTGCCAACGCGAAATTTCATGCTGCGCCTCCCTTGATGAGCGGCCAGTAGCCCGCGAGCCTCCGGTACTCCTGCTCGTCAATCTTCTCCGCCCGTGTCGGCGGGTTGCCGGTAACCGCCGCCGCGTAGAGCAGCCGGGGCACGTTGCCGCTGAACATGCCAATGAGCGTGCGCCCATCCTTCCCACGGCGCAGCCGCACGAGGTCAAAGGCGTTCATCACGCTCGGGAGGGGAATTGACATCAGGCTCCCAACCATAACGTCCGCTCGAAAGGCGGCGTACCAGAACTCGTGCCCCTGCCAGTCCACCATCTTCAATCGCCGGTCTATCTCGATCCGGTAGTCACGCGTCTTTTTGCCCATACCCTGCCTCCACTTCACTAGGCTGCGCAACGCGTAAACGACAAAGCCCCGTCCATCGCTGGTACGGGGCTTTACGTTTGACTAACAGCGGGCAGGGTCTAGCCGGACTTCTGCGCGCTGGCGTGCGGGGTTGCGGGCCGCACAACAAGGGCAAGCCTAGCACGGTTCCGGGTTGGTTCGTGCTAGGCTAGACCTTGGTTCGTGTTACACTCCTCACCCGCTAGTGCTCCGCGTTACATTCGTAATGCGAAGGTCGGGGGTTCGATTCCTCTTTCCGGCACCAGGATTCAAGCAAAAAGCCCAGTCTTCGGACTGGGCTTTTTGCTTTGTGGAGTCGGCGCACAGCACTCCGTGTGCAGCGCCCATCCGGCACCTCGCCCACCTCTTCGATCACCTCATCCCATCGCCCCAGCTCACGCTGCCCGAGCTTAGGCACCCTCACGCTTCTCGCGCAGAAAGTCGATGAACGCACGCAGCTTGGGCGGCAACTGCGCGCGCCCGGCCGTGTACAAATAGAAACCCGGAAACGATGCGCCCCACGGCTCGAGCACCGGCACGAGCCGGCCTTCGTCCAGGGGGGCCCGCACGTAATCTTCGATGACGTGCAGCAGACCCACGCCCTGCTCCGCGGCGCGCACCATTGTACGCAGATCGTTCGTCACGAAGCGGCCCTCGGTGACCACATCGAACACACGCCCAGCATCCTCCGGCTGCGCGAACTCCCAGCGGTAGACGCCGCCCGTCGCGAAGCGATAGTGCAGGCAATCATGCGCGGCCAGGTCATCGGGGGTGACAGGCCGCGCGTGGCCCTCGAAGTATTCCGGCGAGCCCACCACGACGATGCGAATCGGCCCGCCGATCGGCACCGCCACCATGCCAGGCGCAACCGATTCGCCCAGGCGGATGCCGGCATCGAAGCCGTCACCTACCAGATCGGCGAAACCGTCGTCGAGCGCGAGTTCGAGCTTGATGTGCGGATAGCGCGACATGAATTCCGCAAGGTGCGGCATGACGAGCAACTCGCTTGCCACGCGCGGCAGGTTGATGCGCAGCGTGCCGGCCGGGGCGTCGCGCGAGGCGTCGAGCGCATCGAACGCCGCCTCGATCTGTGAGAGCGCGGGCTGGACGCGCGCGAGAAACTGCGCGCCCGCCTCGGTCAGCGCGACCCGGCGCGTCGTGCGATTGAAGAGCCTCACGCCGAGTTGCGCTTCGAGCGCACGTACGGTTTGCGATAGCGCCGAAGTCGAGAAGCCCGCGGCGGACGCCGCACGCGTGAAGCTGCCATGGCGGGCGACAGCCGCCACCGCAAGCAGTGCGGGCAGGCGTCCCGCCAGTGCCGATGTGGCGGGCTGCGCGAACGTCGGAGTGGAAACCGGGCCCATGGTGTCTCCATTGTGAAGTCTGGCTTCACAGTACTTTCAGGTGAACCCGATTTTTCCACAAAAAGGAAAAGCGCAAGATGAGCTCGCGTTCGCCACTCACTCTTTGAGGAAACCGCCATGAAACTCGATACCTATACCCTGCTCGGCCGCTCGGGCCTGCGCGTCAGCCCCATCGCCCTCGGCACCATGACGTTCGGCACTGAATGGGGCTGGGGCGCCGACGAAGCCGCCGCACAGCGACTCTTCGACCTGTATGTCGACGCAGGCGGCAATTTCATCGACACCGCCGACCTCTATACAGAAGGCACGAGCGAAACCTGGGTGGGGCGCTTCGCGGCGGCGCGCGGTCTGCGCGAGCGGCTCGTCATCGCCACCAAGTATTCCTACAACGCGCAAGCGGGCAATCCGAACGCCGGCGGCAACCATCGCAAGAATCTGCTGCGCGCGCTCGACGGCTCGCTCAAGCGCCTCGGGACCGACTACATCGATCTCTATTACCTGCACACGTGGGACCGCATGACACCCGTCGACGAAGTAATGCGCGCCATGGACGACGCGGTGCGTGCGGGCAAGATCCGCTACGTGGGTCTCTCCGACGTGCCCGCCTGGTACGCGGGCCGCGCGCAGACGCTGGCCGACTGGCGCGGCTTCGAGCCGGTAGCGGCCATGCAGCTCGAATACTCCCTGATCGAACGCAACGCCGAACACGAATTCGCCGACCTCGCGACGCAACTCGGCATGGGGCTCGTGCCGTGGAGTCCGCTCGGCATGGGCGTGCTGTCCGGGAAATATCGGCCGTCGCAGGCAAGCGAGGGCGTGAGCGGTGCGGGCCGCTTGCAGACGGTGGGCGCAAAGCCGCCGCCCGGCTTCGACAAGCTCTCGGCGCACAACTTCGCGATCGTCGCCGAGCTCGAGCGGGTCGCGCACGAGGCCAACCGGCCCATGGCCCAGGTAGCGTTGAACTGGCTGTATCAGAAGCGCGGCGTGGCGAGCATCATCGTGGGCGCGACCAAGGCCGCGCAACTCGAAGAGTCGCTGGGCGCGCTCGACTTCACGCTCGCCCCCGAACTGGTCGCGCGTCTCGACGCGGCCTCCGAGCCCGCCCACCCGTTTCCCTACTACATGTTCGCGGACGGCCACCAGTCACGCATTCATGGCCAGGTCGACGTGCGCGCGACGCCCGCGAACCACGCTCACGTGCAGCGCGTGCCGGCGCCGCCGGAGGCCCAAACGTAACGAATTATCGGAGTGCATCAATACGCCGCGCCCGAATGCGCGGCTATTTACGTACGTTCGGTCATTAAATCGCGGCCAAATGACGCGCAACAAAGTATTAATCGCCCAATCGGATAGAAACGGTCGCTTACATAGTTTTAATTCTTATTAACGTTTCGACGTCAACGGCTAAGCATAATCGACCGTTGTAGACGAACGGTGGTTGCACGCTGAAGCTGGTGGGACCGGCCCGCGCTTGCGGCACCGCGCAACACGAACGCGGCAAGACTGCAGGGCGTGCGCGGTTCTCAGAGCCAGGGGAAGCGCGGTCGAGGCGTTGTGCGACTGCAGCAGACGCTGCGCGGGGGATTGGGGAGAAACGTGGAACGTGCGCGATTCACGCGGCATGCGGCAGTGCGAAGTTCATCTCAACAATTATATTCCCGCGCCGTTAATCATTTGTATTGCTGTGCGAAGAAAGCAACACGCGTGCGAGAAAAGCACTGTTACCGTAAGCGGGACTAGCGCAGCAGAAGTACCGAGCCGGATAATCGGCTTACATAGGAGAAAGATCATGGACGCCAAACCGCCAAGGATTCCGACCCCGGACCAAGTCTTCAGCCCGGATCCGGAACCGGTGGCCGTCGAGTTTCTCGGCGACGAATTGCCCGCTCACGTGCGGGCATTTCTCGACGAGCAACGCAAGGCACACGAACAGAAGTGACGGGGAAACGCACACGTACGCGCTCGCGGGCTAACGCGCGCGGCAGATGTTCGTGTGCCTTAAGACACGCGTAGTTCGGGGACGCGCGTGTCATGCTGCGCGGGGGTGTCCGGAATTTTGTGTAAACGGGTTGAGGCTTANCCCGGCNCCAGCCGCTCTTCGAACTGGATGGAGAAGCGGTTCAGGGCCGCCTTCCAGTCGCGGATCGGCATCGTCCACTTCTTGCTAATGTTGTTCAGGGCCAGGTAAAACAGCTTGGTGACGGCCTCATCGGTCGGAAACGAGCTGCGGGTCTTGATCACCTTGCGCAGGCTCATGTTGATCGATTCTATGGCATTCGTGGTGTAAATCACTTTCCTGATTTCTGGCGGGTAATCGAAGAACGGAATCA
>NZ_JAFA01000046.1 GCF_000519185.1 Paraburkholderia nodosa DSM 21604
CGGCGGCAAGATCCCGGGCTACGGCGCTGAAGCGAATCGGGAGAAGCTTTCTCCACAGGCGCTTTGAAAGGATGTTCAGGGACAGGTAGGCAAGATAATTCGCGACCAGCAGCCACATGATCGCGAAGTGCCATTGCAATGCGCCACCCAGCCAGCCGCCCAATGTCATGCTTGCGGGAAATTTCAGTCGCGCAAAGATTGGCGAGGCATCGTATATCTGCCAGCCGCTTGTCACCATCAGCGCGACTGCCACGGCATTGATCCAGTGTGTCGTGCGGACCCAGAGAGGCTGAATTGTCGTTCGGCTCATTTGCAGGTTTCGTGGAAGTTTTTCGTTGACGATCAGACCTGGCTCCATCGTTCCGTGGTCGCACCGTGATGGTGGGTAAACCACTCATGTGCGCCCCTATTCCACTGCTGCTGAGAAATTTCTCCTTACAGATTTCCAACGAATCTTGCTTCAGGTGCTGCGGAATAAAGGGTGCGGGTGGAACGTTTCCACGGTGTCCTCAGTACGTCAGTGCGGCGACGTCACGTCTTGATCGGGCACCTGAGCACATGCGACTGTTGCTCGCGGGGTCTGGCTCAGCAGCCCCGTGTCAGCATTAGGTTAGCGCGATGAACGATGAGCGACGATCTTGACCCTGGCGCAGCGTCACGCTTAAGCGAGCCGGATCTGCGCGCCCTATCGGCATTCGTCGACGACGAGTTGACGGCAGCGGAACACCAGGCGCTCGGGGCGCGGTTGACCATCAACCGGCGTGCTGCAAACCGCGTCGCCTGCTATCGCACGCAGCGGGCCGCCTTGCGTGTACTGTTCGCTGATCCTGCCGCGCAAACAAGCAGGTCGTACGTGGTGCTGCGCACGCGCACGTCCTGGTGGCATCGCATGGCGCTCGCCGTCAGCGCGTTCGCCGCCGGCGCCGCCCTCGCTGGCCTCGCTGGCCTCGCTGGCCTCGCTGGCGTGATTTCAACGCCTGTTACACCGCTATCGGCGCAGATGGCATTTGCCAGGCAAGCCGACCTCGCTTATGTGGTATACGCGCCCGAGCGGCGTCATCCGGTCGAGGTGACTGCCGCGCGCAAGGGAGCACTCGTCGACTGGCTCTCGAAGCGCCTGAATCGTCCGCTCTCTGCGCCGTCGTTACGGGAGTATGGCTACGCGCTGCTGGGTGGGCGGCTGTTGCCAGGCATAGCCGGACCAGCCGCGCAATTCATGTATGAGAACGGGGCCGGCGCACGGCTTGCGCTTTACATGAGTCCTGCCTCGCAACGCGAAGTTGCGATCCAGCTCCTGCGCGAAGGGGATCGCCGCACGTTCAGTTGGGCAAATGACCATATGAGTTACGCGCTCTCCGGGCAGATGGCAGAAGGGCAATTGCGCGAGATAGCTGTCGACGTTTGCAGCGAGTCTGGCGGGCATCCCGAAAAATGGAGGTAAAAGCGTGCCGGATTGCAACCCTGTCCGTCGACGTGGCTCGGTCACGGATCGTCTCAAACGACACGCAACCGTAATCGCGACGTTTGTCTGCGCTACCTGCGTCGCTGTCAATGTGAGCGCCGATCCAATCGGCGAGTCTGCTCCGCTCGGACAGTATCGACTCGATCCAGTCCGTTCGGGAGTGACATTCGACGTCGCAAACGTCTGGCACTCGAATCTCGCGATGCACTTCAGCCGTATGGATGTCCAGCTCGATGGATTCCAGGGCTTTATCGCGGGCCGCGTCACGGTGACGATCGACGCAACAAGCCTCGAAGCGAACGCACCGTTTGTCAGGGGAATTGTCGAAGGCGGCGACATGCTGGACGTGGCGCACTATCCGGCCATTCGCTTCGTCAGCACCCGCCTTGTCCAGACTGGTCCGTTTCATTGCCTTTTGACAGGCGATCTGACGATCCGCACGACAACGTCCCCCGTCACGCTCGCTGTCACCCTCGACGAAGACCCGCACGATCCGCCGGGCGCCCGCCAAACGCTGGCCTTCTCAGCCGACGGCCATTTCAGCCGGGCAGCGTTCGGGCTGTCGAAATGGCGTTCCGCTGTCGGGGATGACGTGCACATGAGGATCCGTGCCGAATTCGTCAGGGAGCGTACGGATCCGTGAACCATCACGCTGCCGTTTCACCCGAGGAGACCCGTCATGATCAAGCCCTTGCTGGACATCGCGGCCGCCGCGAACGCGCTCAGCATGTATCGGTAGATCGATGGCTACATCGAACGAGCCATCGTGTCATTTGAGGAAAGGCAGCATGCGCGAGAGCAGGCGGTCGCGATCGAGCCACTGGTGCTTGACGGCCGCGGCGACGTGTACGGCAACGAGTGCGAACAGCCCGTAGTTGAGCGCGATGTGAACCGTCTTGAACACCACCTTCAGCGCCAGATCGGGCCCGATGATGCGCGGCAGCGGGATCAAGCCCAGATAGACGACGGGCACGTTGGCAGCCAGGGTGTAGAGATAGCCGGTAACCGGGATCGCGATCATCAGCACGTAGAGCAGCAGGTGCACAACATGCGCCGCGCTGCGCTGCCAGGCGCTCATGCCGGCAGGAAGCTGGGGCACCGCATGGCTCGCGCGCCAGAGCATGCGCAGCAAGGCGAGCGCGAACACCGTCACACCAATCCACTTGTGCCAGGAGAAGTAACGCAGCTTGTCGGGCGTGATACCCGGGATGCGGACCATCACCCAACCTAGCGAGAAGCCGCAAGCGATCAGTNCCGCGATCAGCCAGTGAAAGACGATCGCCGTGCACGTGTAAGAGACGGGGGTGGCTGACGTACGCCGGGATGACATGGGGAAAAGACGCAAGGCGAACCCTCAGGAACAGACTCCAATCAGTAACCCGGCCGGCCCGCAAATCCCCTCGCGCGACCATGGCTGCGCCCGTGAACTGAATCGCCTCCGACAGCAGCGAGAGTTATGCGTGTCCATTAACTGATCACATTCTTGCGCCACGAAAGCCGGGCTTTCGACACGAAGTAAACGATGCCATCGGGTATGTTATTCCGTTGATAAATTCTCGCCCCTGGAGAACGAGAGGCGGAGAAGCGCACGGCGAGCGTTCCGAGCGCCCGCACGGCGATCCGGGACGTCGACAGGTTCTTGTCGCGCGATCGAATACCGTTCCATCGCGCCACCGGGATGTCATGTCGACGACCGATCAGGGTCGCACGCGCGTGTCCGCAAATACATGGCTCGCGGTCGGCGCCATGCATCGCAGATCCGGCACCCGGTCGTAGCCGCCTGGTCGATGCCGCTCCCCGCCTGGATACACGCCGGCGCGCTCCTGGAATATGCCTCCCTCCGCGCACGTTTACTGCACGTGTCGCGCGATGCAGAAAGCGTTCATGCCTTCGCACAGGCAGGGGCCATTGCGTGCGCAGCGAATTGCATGCGGCAATCGCCCCACGCCAGGCAGACGCGATATGTCGAAGCAAGGGAGGCCGCCATGTATGCCACTTACAGAATCACCATCCTCGCCAGTGTGATCGCACTCGGGATGACATCGCATCCAAGCTGGGCGGAGCAAACCGTCAACGCGACATTGCTGTCGAACTCGATCCAGCTCGGGACGCACAACGTGAAGACGGGTCGCATCACGCTTGAAGTCAGGAATGCTGCGGATAACAACATGGAACACGAACTCGTCGTGCTCAAGACGGATCTCGCGGACGATGCACTCCCCGTCAGCAAGGGAGAGGTGCTTGAGCGCAGGCTGAACAAGATTGGCGAAGTTGAAGGTATTGCCCCGGGCAAGAGCAAGCGCGTTTCATTCAGACTTGCGCCGGGCCACTACGCGCTGATCTGCAACAAGCCGGGACACTACGCAGCGGGAATGCATACGGAGCTTGTCGTGACACCGTAGGTTGACGCCAACGTCCAGAGCGACCCAAATCGCGCAGTTCGACTGTACTCGGCGGAAAGAGCAGCAAAAGTGCTGCTCGAACACGAGCGTCCAAGACGCTTCGAGTGTCCTGTGGTGCCACGCAGGGTATGGCAACGAGCGTGAACAGCCCGTAGTTGATCGCGATGTGATCCGCCTTGAACACGACCACAATGCCGAAAACGGTGGTGTAGAAAATGGTTCGCAGCGACCTTGGCCACACCGAGTGCCCCGATCCGGTCGCGGAATATTTCGAAGCCAACTTACGTTTTTATAGTGGAGCCGAAATGCAGATGCGATCTCATCAGGTTCTCGAGGAGAAACATCATGATAGATATCATGCTGCGCTCGTGCTCGCCGCCACCACGCTTGGCATTGCTCCGCTGAACAGCCGTGCCCACGAGACACGGTGAATCCATCGTCTTTCGCTCGCGACAGGCAATTTGCGCGACAGCCGAAAGGGAGGCCACATGTCACTCATCGTCGCAGCACGCTTTACGACATTCCCCGCAGCTGAAGACGCGGCACAACGGGTCATCACTGCCGGTTTCGTCGAGGAGGACGTCACACTGTTTTTCGTCAATCCGTCCGGCCAGCACGGATTCGAAACCATCAGCGACGCAAACGCGAGGGAGGCGCCGGAGGGTGCCGAGATAGGCGTCACGATTGGCGCAGTGGTTGGCGCCCTGGTCGGCGTCGGTATCTTCGCAGTGTTTTCGCCGCCGCTTATCGTTTCGCTGATGGCGACTGGGGTGAGTGCGTATGTCGGCTCATTGGTCGGCGCGATGGTGCGCACCCGTGAAGCCGGCAACGAAGAAACCCGTGAATCCGGCGTGCTGGTGGCCGTACACGTGTCGCCGGACAGCCAGTTGGACGCCGCACGGGTGCTGCGCGATGCGGGAGGCGCGGCGATCGAACGCGCGACCGGCCGCTGGCAACAAGGGCGGTGGGCCGACTTCGATCCGCTCAAGCAGCCTGTGCCGCTCAACGAATTCAGTGCGAAGCACGCCTGATTTAAAGGAGTTTTTCGCCGAGAGTTCCTCCGAGTCAATCAGGAGACAGAATATGCAACTTCACATGGATTCCCATCATTTCACCCACGGCCAGCTCGACTTGCGGGCCGCCGTGCTGGCAGGCGTCATCGCCGGCACTGTGTTCCTGGTGTTAGGGGTCGTCCTGATGGCACTGACGACTGGCGGCAGTCTGCTAGATCCCCCACGCATGGTCGCCGCGATCATTCTGGGACGAGGCGCATTGCAATCGCCGCAAGCATTCTCGCTTGGCATCGTGCTCGCGGCCTTTGTCGTGCATTTTGCCCTTGCCATCGTATTCGCGCTTGTCCTCGGTCTGATCATGACGTCATTCAACCTTGACTCAAGCATGGGGATGGCTTCACTGGCGGGTTGCGCTTTCGCTGTAGCCGCATACCTGATTAATTTCTACGGCATGACTCGGCTTTTTCCGTGGTTCGCAGAAGCGCGCAACTTGGCGAGCGTGATCGTTCACATCGTCTTCGGTATCATGGCAGCGAACCTGTACATGAGACTGGAACGCAACACATCACGCAGGGCCAAGGCGGTCGCGGGCGGGCCGTCGTAGTCCGGTGCCGTGCTGATCGACGATCAGGCTCTGGAATCCGGCGTGCAACGCAAACGGAGCGAAGCCCTACGGACACAGTGGGCCAGTTTCCGCCCTCGCGGTGCTGGCCGATGGCCGGCTTGCCTCCGGGTCGACGGACCAAACGACCAGGCTGTGGAACCCAGCCAATGGCGCGTGCGAGGCGACGCTCGAAGGGCACACCAACCATGTAGATCGCATTAAAACTGTTGCGACAATAAATGTGTCACAACGCGCCGGCCCCGGCCCGGAGCCGGCAGAGTGGCGTAGGCAGCGACCACGGCGAGCACGTCGCCGCTGCCTGCGAACTTCCGGTATCGACCTAGGGTGTGTGAAAACACGCTGATCGCCTAAACTGGATTAACTCATTCAGCACGGGTGACCGGATGAAGCGATTCATAGAAGGTGAAGATCGCAAGCAGGTGACGCTGCTTCCAGAGTGCCTGGATGATTTCGTTGCCGAGGACAATCCGGTCAGAATCATTGAGGCGTTCGTTGAAGAGCTTGACCTTGCATCACTGGGCTTCGATGGAGCGATGCCGTCGACTACAGGTCGACCGTCCTATCATCCGGGCGTGCTGCTGAAGATCTATATCTACGGCTACCTGAACCGGGTCCAGTCGAGCCGGCGCCTGGAACGTGAATGTCAACGCAATGTTGAATTGATGTGGCTCACGGGCCGTTTGGCGCCGGATTTCAAGACCATAGCCGACTTCCGTCGTGACAACGGTACAGGCATTCGCAACGTATGTCGCCGCTTCGTCGTTTTATGCCGCGAACTGAAGCTGTTCTCGCAAGCGTTTGTTGCCATCGACGGCAGCAAGTTCAAGGCAGTCAACACTCGTGATCGTAACTTCACAGAGGGTAAGGTCGAAAAGCGCCAGAAGCAGATCGAGGAGAGCATCCAGCGGTATCTGAACGCGCTGGAGACTGCCGATCGTACGCAACCCGCCGAGCTGGAAGCGAAGACGACCCGATTGCAGGACAAGATCGCGCGCTTACGCGAGCAGATGCGAAACCTTAATCAGATCAAGCAGCAACTCAAGACGCAGCCTGATGGCCAACTCTCGATGACTGATCCCGACGCGCGCTCCATGGCGACGAGCGGAAAAGGCTCGGGGATGGTCGGCTACAACGTGCAAGTGGCCGTTGACGCCAAACATCACCTCATTGTTGCTCATGAGGTCACAAATTCTGGTAGTGACCGGGCGCAGCTTAGCCCGATGGCGCGAGCCGCGCGCGATGCGATGGGCAAAACCAGATTGCAGGCAGTAGCCGATCGTGGCTACTACAGTGGGCCTCAAATCAAGCAGTGCGACGATGCGGGAATTGCAGTCATTCTGCCGAAACCGACAACATCGGGAGCGAAACACCACGGCCGGTTCGACAAGGCAGACTTCATCTACATTGCGCGGGACGACGAATACCAATGTCCAGCTGGAGAGCGGGCAATCTACCGTTACACCAGTGAGGAACACGGGATGCAGCTACATCGATACTGGAGTAGTGCCTGTTCGCAATGCAAGATAAAGTCACAGTGCACGCCCGGCGAACAACGACGGATAAGTCGATGGGAGCATGAGTCGGTGCTGGACGCAGTTCAACGTCGGCTGGACAAGACGCCTGATGCGATGACAGTGCGCAGGCGAACCGTCGAACATGTCTTTGGCACGTTTAAGCATTGGATGGGCTACACGCACTTCCTGATGCGCAGATTGCCTAACGTAGGTACCGAGATGAGTTTGAACGTACTCGCCTACAATCTCACTCGAGTGCTGAAAATCCTGGGCTTCAGCAAGACGATGAAGGCAATGCGGCGGATGGGCGCCTGAGCACCCCATAGGTCCAGAAACACATCTCTTCAATTCGCCAGAACGCATCGGAGAGGCTTGCCCTCTCGGAGTCGCCGTGATGACCTAAAAGGTAGCCAAACGCGCCGCTCGTGTCAGCGGTTATGCTTCGCATTGCAATTCCATCGGGTTTCCACACGGCCTCGACCCGGAGCGGCCGTTCGCACCTTTCCGAAGCAGACGTTCAGCGGTTCAGTTCGGTGTGCCAGAATTGACTTCTGCCGATGAAGTCGAAGGCTTCTGGCCACGATGGATCAAGGTCAGCCTCGATCTGAAACGCCGCGCCACCTGAAAAGCGAAGGCAAAGCACGTAAGCATCCGTTTGCGTGACAGCGACCACTGACTGGCCGATGAGCTCTACGAGTTTGTCACAGAAGCCAACTGTTCCCTGCCGGATTACGCTTTCTCTATCTGCAACTGCAGATCTGTTATAGACAGTGAACCGTTCTTCCTGGAAAACGAGTTGAAAATAGTCGTGGATGAATACAACCTGCGACAGCGGTTCAACGGGCACTAGCCTGCTATCCATGCGTCGTGCTCCTTGCACAGTAACCGACGACAATTTACCTAAGGGTGTCGAGCGGCAGACAGTGGCCGACCGGCACCCGTGCCTGTCTGCATACTAGAGTGACCGGGCGCTGACGTTGCCCAATCAAGGGATCGGACGCACAAATTCAAGCCCAAATCTCACGTTATAGACAACGAAGCGGTCTTCGGGTGTTATCACGAGGCCAGTGATATTCTCCCGCTGAAAGTCGTCTATACGCGATTCATCATCGACGCCAAGGCTGACGTTCAAAGCCCCGTCCACCTCAACTATGACCTTGTGGTCATAGTTTACAGTCGATCCTAAGCAGGTAATCGCGCCTCCGCTTACCACTAGCTCCGAAAGCGGATCATCCGCACCCACCCAGCGACCCTGCATTCGCGCTGGCAGCGGCTCATCACGTCCCAATCGATTCACGTTTTTCCCTCTTCATCGAGTGCGGAGAAAGGGATTGTCGACGATCCAAGCAGCCCTGTCGAATGTCTCAAAGTGGCCGCACTGGCACGTTCGTCGCCCAACGCTGCTCGTCCATCCTACCGCTGCTCCGAACTTCCGCAGTCGACCCCAAACGGCCAGTCGCATACATTTCGGTGCAACGGCCGCTTGCAAGGGCGGAATCGACGTTGAAAAGTCCGCCTGAGAGCACGGCCGAACGGCCGTAGATTGCCGATCTCAGCTGAGCCACATGTTCATACTGCCGATCTCGTCGTGCTCTCGAGGATCCAGGCGTGCGTCTGATCAAGCACTTCGTCGGAAAGCGCCGGATCCTGCGCCAGCCGCGCGAGGATCACGGCGCCGACCATCGCCGCATAGCTGCCAATCGCATTGCGCCGCACCATGGCAGCGTCGGGTTGAGGCGCGCTCGCGGCGAAGCGTTCGATTAGCCTGCGCAGTCCCTCCGCCATCGCGGCGCGCGCTTCGGGCGTCTGCCGCACCGTTTCCGCGCCAAGCGCCGCTATCGGGCAACCGCCGGCTACGTCGTCGCGATGGTCAGGCGACAGGTAGCTCGCCGCATAGCGCTTGAGGTCGGTGTCCGCACGCGCGCCTTGCGCCGTCACATACGTGAGCGTTTGTGCAATCAGGTCGTCCTTTGATTTGAAGTAGCCATAGAAGCCTCCGTGCGTGAGCCCTGCGGCCTTCATAACATCGACGACTGTCACCGCGTCAAATCCCTGCGCGCGAAACAGACGGCTCGCGGCGTCCAGAATCTTCTGCCGGTTCTCGGCAACTTGCTCTCGGCTGACTTTCATTTCCCCTCCAAACACTAGTTCTTGACATTATACATGTTGCCCATCATGATAACTTTAATCATGATGTTGATCATGATTAAAGTCTGACCATATCTAAAGGAGCAACAACCGAGATGACCACAAAACCAGCCGTACTCGTTACAGGCGCCTCTACCGGCATCGGCGCGATGTACGCCGATCGCTTCGCGAAGCGCGGCCATGATCTTGTCCTCGTTGCGCGTGATCGCAGCCGCATGGAGCATCTTGCCGCGAGACTGCGAGCCGAAAATGGTGTCGGTGTCGACATCATCAAGGCCGATCTCACCAACGCCGCTGAACTCGGTCAGGTGGAGGCACGCGTGCACGGTGACGCGAGCATCGGCGTGCTTGTGAACAATGCCGGCATGAGTGCGCCGGGCACCTTCGTCGAACAGACGCCAGACACCGTCGCCGCAATCGTCAATCTGAACACGACCGCGCTCGTGCGACTCGCTGCTGCGGTCGCACCGCGCTTTGTACAAGCGGGTACCGGCGCGATCGTGAATATCGCCTCCGTGGTCGGGGTCGCGCCGGAACTCGGACTGACCGTCTACGGAGCGACGAAGGCGTTCGTGCTATTTCTTTCACAGGGGTTGCAACTTGAACTCGGACCAAAGGGCGTCTACGTGCAAGCGGTGCTGCCCGCGGCGACACGTACCGAAATCTGGGCGCGCGCGGGCAAGGACGTCGACGCAATGCCCGGCGTGATGGAAGTCGACGCGCTCGTCGACGCCGCGCTGGTTGGTTTCGATCGTCGCGAACCGATCACGATTCCGCCATTGCCCGACGCCGCTCAGTGGGACGCCTACCAGGCCGCACGGCAGGCCATGTTGCCAAACTTCGTGCAGGAGCAAGCAGCGGAACGCTATCGCAACGTGTAGTGAGCGCGGCTGCGGTGTGGGTCACTGCGGGTCTTGCGGCGCCGACCGACGACGAGAAGCGTGCCCACGAACCGCCGGAAATCTTCGTCCAGGAAGTCAGGACGGCATTCAAGCCTCTGCGCCAGAAACTATTGGGAACGGAAGGCGTCGCCGTTCCGGCGTCATCCCTGCGGCGCTCGCCCGGAAATCTGAAATCCCTCACCACGACTACCCCCGGAGAAATGTCATGGCCGAAGTGAAATATCCCATTGATCGCACCGCTTACCTGCTAGTCGATCCCTATAACGATTTTCTGTCGGAAGGCGGAAAGGCCTATCCCTTTATCGAACCGATCGCCCAGAAGGTCGGCCTGCTCGACAACCTGCGCGGTCTGGACCGCGCCGTCCGTGGTCGCGGCATTCAGGTGGTCATCGTGCCGCACCGCCGTTGGGAGCCAGGCGACTACGAAGACTGGGACCATCCCAATCCCAACCAGCTCAAGGTCATGCACGGCCATCACTTCGCGCGCGGGGAATGGGGCGGCGAATGGCATCCCGACTTCGCCCCCAGGGGCGGCGACATCATCGCCAAGGAGCATTGGGGCTCGAGCGGGTTCGCCAATACCGACCTTGATTTCCTGCTCCGGCAGAAGGGCATCACGCACGTGATCGTCGCCGGCCTGCTGGCGAATACCTGCATCGAAGCGACTGCCCGCTACGCGGCAGAGCTCGGCTACCACGTTACGCTCGTGCGCGATGCGACTGCCGCCTTCAAGCCAGAGATGATGCATGCCGCGCATGAACTCAATGGCCCTACGTATGCCCACGCCATTGTGACGACGGACGAACTCATTGCCTCCCTGGAGCAACCCGCTTCGGCGCGGTGAGTGATCATTCCGCCAGGAGTGGCGAGCGGTCGAGACCTGCTCGCCCTGCAAGGCCGCGGACTTCCTGTGAGTTGCGCTGCCATTGTCAGCGCACCACTACTCGAAGGAAAGCGTTTCATGGACAAGATTCACAACATGCGTGTGTTTTCGCGCGTTGCCGAAGCCGGTAGTTTTACCGCAGTGGCCAACATTCTGGAGAGCAGCGTCGCGCATGTGTCGCGCGCCATTTCTCTTCTTGAGGACGAGTTGCGCGTCCGGCTGTTTCACCGGACAACGCGTCGCATCACGCTCACCGATGCCGGGAAGCGCTATTACCAACGCTGCAAGCAGATCCTCGCCGACATGGACTACGCCGACGCTGAAGCCGGAGATGCGTTGAACGACCCCTCCGGCATGCTGCGCGTCCATGCGATGCCCGGGCTTGGACAGACGCATCTCGCGGCTTGCATCGTGGCCTATCAGGCCCGTTATCCGAGCGTGAACATCGAGCTCGTGCTGTCGTCGACGATGCCAAGACTCGTCGAGGAACAGTTCGACGTATCGGTGGTGAGGGCAAATACGCTTCCTGACTCTGGCTATGTTAGCCAGGTGATAGGCACCAGCCGCAGCGTGCTGGTCGCTGCACCGTCGTATCTGGAGAAGCATTCCCTGTTGCGTTCGCCGGAAGATCTGGAAAGCCATGCGTGCGTGCGGATACAGTCACCTGCATCGGCGGCGGATGGCTGGCAGTTCGAAAGCGCCGATGGCGCCGTGCTGTCGAATGCTTCCAAGGCACGCTTCAAGGTCAGCGATGCGGAGGCCTTACGTGTGGCGCTACGCGCGGGCGCGGGCATCGGAGAGCTCGCCGCTTGTTTGGCAATCGACGACCTGCGCACCGGCACGCTGATCCGTATCTTGCCGCAGTTCCAGTTGCCCACTCGCAACGTTTATTCGATTTATCCTTCGCGTCACTATCTTGACGCGAAGATCCGCACGTTCGTCGACTTCGTCAAGGAGGAACTCAGTATGAGGATTTCTTCTCAGGAAGCCGCGCTCCAGACCTGAAATGATTCGCATCACTGATCATCATCTCCGATTGGACGATTTTACAGAGACGCCAAAAAGACTTTTACCGAACGCTGCCTTTTTCCTCCAAAGCTTCCTACCTAGACTAGGTAGCAAGGTCTTCCCAGTCTTTCTACTTCGACTCGATTCGGGGAGGCTGATCGAGGCGTCGAACAAAAGAGCAGAACGTGCCGCAATCGAAAGTTTGCTGCTGATGCAAGCCTTGAAGCGTTGCGTGTCCTCTCAGATTCGATTCAGTCTCGTTACCCGAACCGCAAATGCGTGTTTGCGTAGAAACCACTGACTGGAGGTAGGAAAAATGAAACTCGTTCAATCGTTCATCATCCCCGTTGTCGTTACTGCTCCGGCCGTATCGTACTCACAGCAGAACCAACCGTTTACTTGGGCCGAGGTACGTGAGCAACTGGTTTTACTAAAGAAAACCGGCTACAACCCCTCCAGCGATCACACCCAATATCCGAGGAACATCGAGGCAGCTCAAGCGCGCCTAAGCTCTGCAAACGCCCCGTCCACCAGCGGCACGTAGGTGCCTGGGTCGGCGGAGTAGGAACTTGTCGGACTCGGTCCGATCTGCGTGCCTCCGATAGCGCATCGTCGCTTAGATATACTAATGATGGAGATTTTGATGTTCAGTCATGTAGTGGTCGGGACCAACGACCTTAAAAAAGCCAAGAGATTCTACGATGCGGTGCTGGGCTCCCTTGGTTACGGTGAGGGTTTGATCCGGGACGCCGGCGGCTACCTCTATGTCGCCGACAATAGTTTTTTCATCGTGACAGGGCCGCTCGATGGTCAGGCGGCTACCCATGCCAATGGTGGCACGATCGGTTTTACCTGCCGGTCGACTGACCAGGTCGATCTCTGGCACGCCGCCGGGGTTGCCAATGGCGGCAAATCGGTCGAGGACCCACCTGGTGTGCGGGAGACCCCGGCTGTCGCGCTTTATCTCGCCTATTTGCGCGACCCGGATGGCAACAAGCTCTGCGCCCTGTACCGCATACGCGCTTAACGTACGCCGCAGTGCCTGCCTTTTGTCTCACGAGACAAGGGCGGCCGCCATCAATATCGCTTCGATCGTCGCCATTGCCTCGTAAGCCTGCACGCGCCGCAGGCTACCCGGTGTTATTCGGAGAATCACCATGTCTTTTGTATCGTCAGCGCCAACCCGGCGCACCCTTCTTGTATCTGCTGCGGCTGTAGTCGGTCTTGTTCTGGCCACTGCCCTCAGTTACGCCCATGCCGTTACGACTGCGGATCAGCCTTCCCCAACACAGCGCGCAACCGCTGAAGACGACTCGATCCGCCCGTTCCCCAAGGTCCACGTGCCGCAGGCCGCCATTGACGAACTTCGCCGGCGGATCGCCGCCACCCAATGGCCGGAAAAGGAGACCGTCGCAGACTCTTCGCAGGGCGTACCGCTCGCGACCATGCAGAATCTCGCACGCTATTGGGCGACGGATTACGACTGGCGCAACGCGGAAGCGAAGCTGAACGCTCTTCCGCAGTTCGTGACGACCATCGACGGAGTGGACATCCATTTCATCCATGTTCGTTCGAAGAACCCCCATGCGCTTCCACTGATCATCAACCATGGTTGGCCCGGCTCCGTGCTCGAACAGATCAAGCTGGTCGGACCGCTCACGGACCCGGTTGCGTATGGCGGGAAGGCCGAAGACTCGTTCGACGTCGTCATCCCGTCAATGCCGGGCTACGGTTTCTCCGGCAAGCCGACAACAACCGGTTGGGGTCCCGAGCACATGGCGCGCGCGTGGGCGGAGCTGATGCGACGTCTCGGATATCAGCACTACGTCGCCCAGGGCGGCGACTGGGGTGCGTTCGTCGTCGATCAAATGGGCTTGCAAGCACCTCCGGGATTGCTCGGTATTCACACCAACATGCCCGCAACGGTCCCTGCCGACATCGACAAAGCGCTCCAGATTGGCGCCCCGGCACCAGCCGGTCTGACAGCGGACGAGGGCCGCGCATACGGGCAACTCGCCCGGACGTTCAAGGAAGTGGACTACGCCCGCTTGATGGGGTCGCGTCCACAGACGCTCTATGGCATTGACGATTCACCGGTCGGCCTCGCCGCGTGGCTCCTCGACCACAATGATGCTAATGGCCAGCCAGCTGCGGCAGTCGCGGCGGCTCTGAACCGCACCTCAAGCGCAACAGGCGAACTGACGCGTGATGAAATCCTCGACAACATCACACTGTACTGGCTGACCAACACGGGCGTGTCTGCATCTCGTCTCTACTGGGAATATAAGGGAGGCTTCTTTAACGCCAAAGGCGTCAAGATTCCGGTGGCCGTGAGTGTGTTCCCCGGCGAGCAGTATCAGGCACCGCGAAGCTGGACGGAGAAGGCCTACCCCAACCTCATCTACTACCACCAGGCAGAGAAAGGAGGCCATTTCGCGGCGTGGGAGCAGCCAATGATCTTCGCTCAGGAACTTAGGGCGGCGTTCAGGCCGCTGCGCTGAGTTGGAGGGCGCGGACAAAGCTCTCTCAGCCGTCCGCCCCAACCTCGGTCCCCACTTCCGAAGTCGCCCCTGAACCGCGGTTCGGACTCCGGCCGCTGCAACGTACCGCTTTCGAAATACAGCCGGCGATTGCCCTATCAAATTGATTGGCGAGTAACGGCCGTAGCTATATCGCCAATATCAGGCCGGTCGCAGGTTTACCCGATTGCGCGTACCCGGCGGTCATACCTCCGTACGCATCCCTCGGCGCATTGATAGCGTCGCTGTGTTCTGCGGCGATGGGAAAGGACTATTACCGCCTGCCTTCAACAACCCAGGTTTCCTGCCAGTAGGAGCTTGTATGCCAAACAAAATTTCCGCCCAAACGCCGTCACGCCGTCGTTTCATTGGTGTGGCGGCGGCGACCGTTGCTGCGGCCTCATTGGGCCGGCTCGCTTTCGCAGAAACGAATCAATCCATCACTCAGGTCGCACAGTCGGCCGGCGGTGACAAGGCCGCTATCCGTCCACTGCGCGTGCATGTGCCGGAATCGCAACTTGCCGATTTGAAGAGGCGCATCAAGGCGACCCGCTGGCCTGAGCGGGAAACGGTAGCGGATGCTTCGCAAGGCGTGCAGCTCGCGACCATGCAGAAACTGGCGCGTTACTGGGCGACAGACTATGACTGGCGGAAAGTCGAAGCGCGGCTGAATGCCTTGCCGCAATTCGTCACCGAGATCGATGGGCTCGACATTCATTTCATCCACGTGCGTTCGAAACATGAGAATGCGATGCCGATGATCATCACGCACGGCTGGCCCGGCTCGATCATCGAGCAGCTGAAGATCATCGGTCCGCTGACCAATCCGACCGCGCACGGCGGAAGTGCGTCGGACGCGTTCGACGTAGTGATTCCGTCGCTTCCGGGCTATGGGTTCTCAGGCAAGCCGAGCGCGACCGGCTGGGACCCTCAACGCGTGGCACGCGCCTGGGTCGTACTGATGAAGCGCCTCGGATACACACACTATGTCGCGCAAGGCGGCGACTGGGGAAATGCCGTCACTGAGCAGATGGCCCTGCTGGCTCCGCCGGAACTGCTTGGCATCCATACCAACATGCCGGCCACCGTACCGGACAACATCGCCGAGGCGCTCAAGGTTGGCGCGCCGGCCCCGGCAGGCCTCTCCGCCGACGAGAAGCACGCGTTCGATCAGCTCGACTATTTCTACAAGCACGGCCTGGGCTACGCATTGGAGATGGCGAACCGCCCGCAGACGCTGTACGGCATTGAAGATTCACCTGTCGGCCTCGCCGCGTGGATGCTCGACCACGACGCCAGCAGCCAGGCACTTATCGCACGCGTCTTTGACGGTCAGTCCGAAGGCCTTTCGCGAGACGACATCCTCGACAACGTCACGCTCTATTGGCTCACAAACACGGCAATTTCTTCGGCTCGTCTGTACTGGGAAAACAAGCTCAACTTTTTTGCACCGAAGCACGTTGCCATCCCGGTCGCCGTCAGCGTCTTTCCAGATGAGATCTACACCGCCCCGCAGAGTTGGGCAGAGCAAGCTTATCCAAAACTGATTCACTATAACCGCCTCCCCAAAGGCGGACACTTTGCAGCCTGGGAGCAGCCGCAACCTTTCGCGGATGAGGTTCGCGCGAGTTTCCGGTCGCTGCGCTGAACACAAACGTGCGGACGACGCCGACGCGGCGGCATCCACGTCGCTTGGCAAACATGCAGTGGAAATGCCTATGGCGACTGCAAATGACCAACCCCACCCGTACGATCGCCCTTGCGGGCGCTGGTACTCCTATTCCTACCAACATTCGCTGCGTCCAACGCAGCACCTGGAGAGCATCCATGTCGACCATCCTGTCCGACACCATCACCGCACAGCCCCCTGTTAAACGGCTTCGCGTCGATTCCTACACGAACGGACTCCTCGGACCGAGCCAGCCGATGCTCGGTCCGCTCGCCGACGGCGGCACGCTGGTCGCTGGCACCCCGCCCGGCTGCTGGGGGCCGATGATCACGCCGGCCTTCCAGGGCGGCCACGAAGTGACACAACCGGTCGCGATCGCAGGAGCCGAGATCGGCGACGCTGTCGCGCTGAAGATCAAGCGCATGTGCGTCACGTCGGTCGCGACGTCTTCGGGCGTGATGGAGTTCGTGGAGGGGCGCTATCACGGCGACCCGTTCGTTGCAAAGTTCTGCGCAACGTGCGGGACGGAGCATCCAGCCAGCCACGTCGAAGGCATCGGCGAGGACGCGATTCGCTGCGATCACTGTGGCGCCGAGGTCAACGCGTTCCGCTTCAAGCATGGCTACGTGATCGTGTTCGATCAGGAAAACCAGGTAAGCCTTACGGTCAATCAGCAAATCGCCGATCATCTTGCGGGCAAGGCGCCGTTGATATCGGCCTTGCCCGAGCTGGCGGCCCAGCATTCGATCCTGTCTCTCGCGCGCGCCGACATCCCGGGCGTGGCGGCGCACATGCGCCCCTTCCTCGGCAACATCGGCACGACGCCGTCGCGCAATTTGCCCGATTCGCACAATTGCGCCGATTTCGGCCAGTACCTGGTCGGCGCACCGCACCGCTACGCGCTGACCCGCGATGAGCTGCACGCGGCCAAGACCGACGGCCACATGGACACCAATTCGGTCCGCGAAGGCTGCATCGTGATTTGCCCGGTCAAGGTGCCAGGAGCCGGCGTGTATCTGGGCGACATGCACGCGCAACAGGGCAATGGCGAGATCGCCGGGCATGCCACCGATGTGTCCGGAGAAACCGAGCTCACGGTCGAGGTCATCAAGCACCTCACGCTCGAAGGTCCGATCCTGCTGCAGAACGTCGATGACTTGCCACCGATGGCGCGCCCAATGAACGCCGAGCAGCGGCAGAAGGTGGCCGAACTGGGTGCGCGCTGGGGCCAGCGCGAGATCGAGGATAGCGGTCCGATCACGTTCATCGGCAGCGGCGTCAATCTCAACGAGGCCACCGAAAATGGCCTGCGCCGCGCGGCGGCAACGACGGGGCTCGCTTACGAAGAGGTGCTGAACCGGGCCACGATCACGGGCTCCATCGAAATCAGCCGGCTGCCCGGCACGGTCCGCGTGACCTTCCTGTGCCCGTTCGCGATCCTCGATCGAATGAGGATCGGGCATCTCGTGCGCGAGAAGTACCAGTTGAAATGAGCAACGCGTCGTGCCTCCTTCCCGATGAGGCACGACGCCCGATGTCTGCAGTAATCATCAGGTCGCCGGCCGTGCGCCGTGACCAGTTCGACGATGCGGGCATCCTCCGCGTCGAAACCCGCCGGCACTTGAATTGCTTGATAAAGGGAGATGGTGGCGTGCGCAAATATTGGTTCACAACCAGCGTCACCCATACTTCTGCACGCCGCGCGGCCCGAAACGACATGTCTTTGATGACGGCGGGACAAGCGTCAGTGTCGACCAGCACTTGCGTGAGGGCAATTCCAGTACATTAAAAGGCGATCATATATCAAGGTCGGCGGTGGTCTTGCTGTGGCTCGGGATGACCTACGGATAGCCAGCACGCGGATTCGCGCACGAAGGTCCACTATCGGACACTGCCTCAGCGTCTCGTAGAGTGTTTCTACCTGCTCTGGTTGTTGCCGAACGCGTGACCGAGGTCCCGAACATCGGAATTTTCGGGGATCCTTGGCTATTCGCACCGTGTAGTTCAGCCCAAACGAAATTGATGAGGCACCGCAAGATCACACGATACCAGCTGCGATGTAAGCGGTCTTCACCGTCGTGAAAAAATCTCGGGCGTAGCTGCCCTGCTCCCTCGCTCCGTAGCTAGATTTCTTTCGACCGCCGAAAGGCACATGGTAGTCGACCCCAGCCGTTGGTGTGTTGATCATAACCATGCCCGCCTCAGCGTTTCGCTTGAAATGGCCCGCGTATTTCAGCGAAGTCGTGCAAATACCTGCGGACAGGCCGAAGTGCGTATCGTTGGTTACTGCAAGCGCCTCATCGTAATCATGGACCTGAATAACCGACGCGACCGGACCGAACACCTCTTCCTGATTGATCGTCATGGATTGATGCGTCCCGGTGACCAACGCAGGCGCGAGAAAAAACCCGTTAGTGGCGGCATCCACACGGCCGCCACCGAACACGTTTCCGCCCTCACACCTTGCTAGCCGAATATATCGCTCGTCCTGCGCAAGCTGCCTTGCATCGACGACCGGTCCTATTTGCGTTTGCGAATCGAGCGCGTTGCCCACTTTCAGCACTCTCATGCGTGCATGCATTGCTTCGACGAATGAGTCATGGATACCGCTACCGACAATCAGACGACTCGATGCGGTGCAACGTTGTCCAGTTGAATAGAAAGATCCGTTGATACAGGCTTCGACAGCGACGTCTATATCAGCGTCGTCGAGAACGACCATCGGATTCTTTCCTCCCATTTCAAGCTGTACCTTTTTCCCGCTCGACACGCATTTCTCGGCGACAGCTTGACCTGTCGCCACCGAGCCCGTAAAGCTGATTGCATCGACGTTGGAAGACCGCACGAGCGCTACGCCCACGGCCGCACCTGGTCCCATCAACAGGTTGACTACGCCAGGGGGAGCCCCGGCGTCAGAAAGGATTTTTACGAGCTCCCACGCACATCCCGGCACCAGCTCTGCTGGCTTGATCACGACACAATTCCCGTACGCGAGAGCCGGTGCAATCTTCCAGGCCGGTATTGCAATCGGAAAGTTCCAAGGTGTAATGAGCCCAATCACTCCAATAGGTTCCCGAGTGACCTCGACGGTCAGACCTGATCTTACCGATGGAAGTACTTCGCCATCGGCTCGCAACGCTTCTCCAGCGAAAAACTTAAAGATTTGCCCCGCTCGCTGCACTTCGGCGGCGGCTTCCGGGAGCGTTTTACCCTCTTCTCGAGAGAGCAGTCTCGCCAGCTCCGCCTTCCGAGACAGGATGATTGAGGCCGTCTGGTCTAGTAAGTCAAAGCGTTCCTGTGGACCACTTTTTGACCATGACCGAAAGGCCTCGCGTGCCGCAGCGGCGGCGAGCTCAGTCTGCAGTGCGTCTGCATCGGCGTATTCACCGATTACATCGTTGCTATCTGAAGGACTCACATTGGGCCGCCAGTGTTCGCCAGCGACCCACTCACCATTGATCAGGTTTCTAAACTGATTCATTTAACTTCGCCAAAAGGAAAGTGTCTTGCCGTATATTGGATATTTTATGAACCGCTAAAGCGCCCTGCGCAAACTGGTTACACCGATAATGGTGGCGTCGAAACGACGACTTTCGGCTCATCGACGCGCTTTCCGACTATCAGTGCGTAAACAAGAGCAGCAAGAAGCGCGATTCCGGCACTGATAAGGAACGCGTCGACAAACGAATGCGTCCGATCAACAACAACACCAGTGACGAAAGGCGCGAATGAGCCGCCGAAATAACCGCCGAAATTCTGAATACTCGCAAGGGAAGCCGCCATGTGCCGAGGCGCAGCCACAGACACAAGTGCCCAACTCGCACCGCAGGCCATCTGGACAAAGAACATCGCTACGCTGAGGTAAAGAATTGCAAGTGTCAGATTCGGAGTGAACGCAGCGGGAACTGTGAATACGGCACCACCGATCAGACCAACACAGACGGGCCATTTTCGGCTTCGAATCGGCGCGATGCCTCGGGCCTGCAAGGCGTCAGCGACAAAGCCGCTCGACAACATGCCAATCGTGCCGAAAAGATAGGGGATTGACACCAACCATCCGGTGCTCGCGAGCGACAGATGACGCTCACGTTCAAGATACGCAGGCAGCCATGTCAGGTACAGCCACAACATATAGATGATGCCCGCATTACCAAGAATCATGCCCCACGTGGTACGCGTCAGGAACAGATTGCGCCATTCCGACATGGTCATGTTTCGCTCAACCTTAGTATCACTCGCACCTTCGTTGAGATAGGCGGCTTCTCCTTCCAATAGCTTTACGCTTTTTCGATCACGATAGATCAAGTACCATCCGATCGACACCGCAATTCCTAAGCCTCCCATAATCATGAACATTTGTCGCCAACCGAATGACAGCATCATCACTGTCAAGATCGGGGGCGCTAGGGCCGGCCCAATCGTTGACGAAGTAATGAAAATGCCTGTCGGTCGACCCCGCTCACGAATTCCAAACCATTCGCTGACCACTTTCGCTCCAGCTGGAAAGTTCGGCGATTCACCTACTCCAAGAGCGATACGCGCAATAACGAACTGATGGAGGTTTGTTATAAACCCTCCACAAAACTGTGCAACAGACCAGACAAACATTCCAAGTCCGAGCATCACTCGCGATCCGAACTTGTCCAGAAGTACCCCAACTGGCAGTTGAGCAAAAGCGTACGCGAACGAAAAGGCAGACAGCAATATTCCCATTTGAGATGCCGACAAACCGAGTTCACCGCTCACGGAATGGTTCGCAATAGACAACGTACTCCGATCGAGATAGTTGACTATCCCGGCCAGCGTTAGAAGCGCGACTGATACGACCTGTATGCGCTTTAATTTTCTTGATTTCTCCATACTTCGGTCTCCCTATATTGTTGAGAGTTAGCGTTAACATCTACCTCGAACAGCACTACGTTCGGAGTTGTATCTAATGGTTATCGGCGGTAGATCTCTGCGAGCACCTTCACGGGGTGACGAAGCGTCTGGCCTCGCAGCCGCTTTACCTGACAGCGACAGGAATAGCCTGTCGCCAGGACCTCGGGACTTTCCTTGTTCCCCAGCGAGTGGGCGAACTCAGGGATCTGGTATGCCCACGAAAGCGCGAAAATTTCGGTCGATGTGGTCAAGTTCCTTGCCTCATGTCCGTAAGTGCCTGACATCCCGCAACATCCCGTTGACGGCATCGCCAAGTCCAGACCTGCCGCTGCAAACACCGCTTTCGAAAGCGCTGTAGCTTGCCCAGCGTTCGTCTTCCCCGTGCAATGAGGTAGCAGCTTAAACGCCTCGCGTGCATCTTTAGGCGGTTGCGACGCGGTGATCGCAGTCGCGAGCCACTCTTGGCTTGCGCTGGTAGATCGAATTGTCTGTTGCAAGTACCGTGCGGGTCGCATGGCTGACGTCAATCTCGCCCTCCAGTCCAGCAACCCGCAAAACTCCAAGAAACGCTGTTTCAGAGGTATTGTCTCGAGCTTCTTCTAGTTTTATCTTTACAACCTTCATGTCGCTTTACCTTTTATGCGTCCTTGCTCGGCACTTTTCGTCGGTTTTGCGAAAACCGCGTCCATCAAGAATGGAGGCTCGAGATGCGTTTCCATCCACCACGTCTCGCACCGCGATTCAGTCAATTTTTTCAAGTCAAGCTGCGCCTGTGCGGCCTTTCCAGACACGACTAATTCGCGATGTCGGGATGCCTTGCTCGCTGCACCGTTGCCATTGGCCGCATTTTGAAAAAGACGTGAGGTCACGAGTCGACCGCCCGACATTTGGAAGGAAAGCTCAACCCGATCGATGCGTTCGTGAGTGCTGAACGCAACCTGCATGCGTATCAGCATTCACCTTCTGGCTCGCCGCTACCACCGGGCACATGCGCTCTGGCGAGCAACGCTCGTGCAAGATCAGCCGATCTGAACTCTCTCGAGAATTTCGTCGGAACCAAGCTCGAGGGGAGCGAAATTGGTCGAGCGCACATAATCCGGCCGCGGCTGCTCTACTTCGTCAGGTTTGTTCTTCACCTGGTTGTATACGACATAGGCCTGCCATCGATCCTCACCGGAGAGGTTGTGACCTGAAGAATGCACAATGTTTGCGTCGAAGAACACGACTGTTCCCGGTCGGCCAATGATAGGCACGGCCTTGGGATGGCTGGACAAAACGTCAAGCATGGTCTGCTTGGGCACAACGTAAAAGCGGTAACCGGTCGCCTCGTCGAACGCCGGATCGAGCGAACCCAATTTGTGGCTTCCAGGGATGAAATAGAGACATCCACCGATTTCGGTAGGCTCGTCGAGCATGACCAACGCGGTCGTCATCTGTGGCTCTTTCACGCCGTCGATATGCCAGGTTCCGAAGTCCTGGTGCCATTGCCAAACGGAGCCGTCAATTGCCGTCTTCAAATTACACTTCGTGTGATAGACGTAAAGTTGTGGATCATCGATGAGTTGTTGTGCCGTCTCGAGCAGTCTGGGAGAGCGTACTGCGGAGTGAAAAACCGCTGATGCCGTCGGACTTTCGGTCTCGTGAACTTTGTAGATCGTTTTTGCGATGCCGCCAGTTTTTTCACGGACGAGATGGTCGGTATCGATCTTTTGGATTCGGCGCAGCTCGTTCTTCATCTGCTCGACTTCCTCTTCCGAGAAAAGCTCCGGCAGAACAACGAAGCCATCGCGCTCGTACGCTTCCAACTGCGACGCGGTAAGTTTCATGAGGGGATCTCCTGACTTGTTGGTGTGATGCCATGATCCTAAGAGCGATCGCGTCCAATGTAAAAGATATAATAAGTTGCATATCGATACCCAAAAGGTTTCACATGGAACTGCGTCATCTTCGCTACTTTCTGACGGTGGCACGCACACTTAACTTCACGAAGGCGGCGGATGAGCTGCACATGGCGCAACCGCCGTTGAGCCGACAGATCCGGGAACTGGAAGAGGAGCTCGGAGTGGCGCTTTTTGAACGCCGGGGCAAACGGGTGTTTCTTTCATCGGCGGGTCAGGTATTCGAAGAACGGGCCAAGCGGATTCTGACGGAAGCGGATTCCGCGATCGTGGATTCACGACGCGCAGCAAGAGGGGAAATCGGTCGGGTGGCGGTCGGGTTCTTTGAGCACATCGCGTACACACTGCTGCCACCGCTATTGCGTGAATTCCAGCAGCGTTACCCATCGGTCGCGGTCGAGCTTCGCTGGTTCTCCTCCGCCGAACAGGTCAATGCCCTGAACCGAGGTGACGTCGATCTGGCATTCGTCCGCTCTTTGCCACCCGATACTCAATTGAGCAGCGTTTTGTTGCTTCAAGAGCCGTTTTACGTTGCCATTGCCAAAGACAACCCTCTCGCAGCCAAACGACAGATTTCCATCAAGGACTGCATGCAGTTGCGCGTAATCAACTACCGGAAGGATGTCGCGCCGGACTATCACGCAACCATCAACCAGTTGTGCGCACTTGCCGGATTTTCTCCTTCCACAAGTTTTGAGATGGGGCAGATCTACGCTTCCCTAGGGCTTGTAAGCGCCGGGTTCGGTGTGACGCTCGTACCGGCGTCAGTCCAACGAACGCACATGGACAACGTTGTCTATCGTCCTCTGCGCGAGCAGCACGCGAAAAGTGAGCTATATCTTGCATGGAAGGAGCCTAATCCGCCCGCTGCGCTAGGCACCTTTGTTCAACTCGCTCGCGAGATAGCCGCTCACTCACCACAAAAAAGCGAAGGTTAAGCGCGAAGCGACCCATGCTATTGCAGGGAAGCGTCTGCCGCACTCATGCGTCTGACTCAGAATTTGACTGGTCGAGGACTCGACCAGACACATGCTGGCGTCGAAGGCGGAATGGTCGGTGAGAAAGCGCGTGACAGTGAATGGCCCACTCGGGAACGGCCGACGTCAGGAAGCGGAATGACTGCACTGCGGGCACCCTTTTGCTTCAAGATTTTCCGGCAAACGCAGCAGGCCCACCCTTGTGCCGGTAGCTTTTGCCGCTGACTTGAACGCCTCGACCAGGCTGGCCAGGATTAAACGTCGTCGTCACATCGCGATTTGCGCGACTCTATCGCAGAAGGGGCAACGGAAGTTTTCGTGGAGCGCAGGGCGAATCACGACATCGCCGCGAGCGCGGGGCGACGCAACGGCACATCATCGGAATACGAGCGGCCACGCGTCCCCGGCGGATCTGATCGCGTTCGCCCGCCGCGTCGACGCGCGGACCACGATTCCCATTCAGGGCGTTGCCTGGGACCCAGCGCGCAATAGCTTTCCAAACATCACGCGGCTCGCAGATGGTCAGCCGCACGACCTTTGAAAGGACGTTGAATGTCGACCGAAGATGCGCTGCAACTGGACTCGAACGATGGTCCCTTCCGGCCGCGCGCGCTATCCGAAGCCTTCTTTCACATGCTGGAGAACGAATGCGCATCGCTCCATCCACTTCTGAACTACGTGATGTGCGACCACACGTTGATGACGGGCTGCGAGGGACATACATCAACGTCCATTATCGGGGCGGCAGCCTGATGAAAGTCGCTTGCACGAGTTAAGCATGCGACCGGTTTCTCATAACTTTCGACCCGAACTATGGCGATCATCCGCTGTGCAAGCAGCGTCTGGTGTGGTGAGCAAGGCTCACGATTTGCAGCTCTGGCTCGATAGCATCCCGTACCTGAAGCTTCTGATGGATCCGTTCTTTGCCCACCGGCCCAGGCAAGACCGAGAGTTTCAGCAGCTCGTCGCCCGCAAGAACAACCAGTCGGCGATTTCGAACGAAACCGACTATTTCATCGCCGATATAGAGTACGCACACGGCAGTGCGAGATTCGCAGTGCTCGCATTGCTGCTGCGACATCGCTTTTTGTCCTTTGTCAGCGAGTCGTCGCATCGGTCAAGAGATAAATGCCCCTCTGCTCAGGAAGTTGATGTGCAATCGGAAGAGGCCGCTTCAGCTGATTGTCGACGGGTTGCCTGAACACAAAAAGGCTGTCGTGAAAGACTACGTTGCCAGCACTAACGGCAAACTGACCCTGCACTTTCTGCCCGGCTATGCGCCCGACCTCTACCCGGATGAGTTGGTGTGGAGCCACGTGAAGCGCACAGGCGTCGCGCGAAATCCGTTGCGCCAAGGCGAAAAACTCGGCCCGAAGGTTCACGAGCAACTTGCTCAGGTTCAGCAGAACCCGGGGCTCGTGCGCTCGTTATTCAGGCACCCGTCTGTCGCCTATATTTCTGACCTATGAGTAAGTAAGTTGAAGAAGGACATGGGAGGGTTTACCCGTTAAAGAACAACCGCGAAAGTGCGGCGGCTCTCTGACGACTAGGAAACCGGTTACGCGGGCACACGGAAGGCAGATACAGCGTGCTGCAAATGCCGCGTCTGATCCTCAAGCGCTTGAGCGGCCGCAGCGACCTGCTCTACGAGTGCCGCATTTTGTTGCGTGACCTCGTCGATCTGCGAGACAGCCTGCGCGATTTCACCGATGTTCGTTGACTGCTCCTTGGAGGCGTCCGATATTTCGCTCACGAAATTCGTTACCCGGCGCACGTCGGCGACGATGTTTGATATGCTGCCGCCCGCCTTCGTGACCAATTCGGAACCATCACGCACCAGTTGGCCTGACGCTTCAATCAGATCTTTCACATCCTTCGCCGCATTCGACGAACGTTGAGCCAACGTGCGCACTTCGCCCGCGACGACAGCAAAGCCTCTTCCCTGTTCGCCCGCACGCGCAGCCTCTACCGCCGCGTTCAACGCGAGAATGTTCGTCTGGAAAGCAATGCCTTCGATGATCGCGATAATGTCCGCCATGCTTTCGGAACGCTCCCGAATCTCGGACATGATCTTCGTCACTCCGAGCATCGTTTCCTGACCATTGCCGGCCGAGGTCATCGCGACGTTTGCCACCTGATTTGCTTCGTGTGCGCTGTCGGCATTCAGTTTGACGCTTCCCGAAATCTCGCCCATGCCGGCAGCCGTTTCCTCCAGCGAGGCGGCCTGCTCTTCCGTCCGGGCGGACAGGTTTGCGTTCCCTGCCGCGATCTCCTGCGCGGCCGAGGCGATAGCTTCAGTGCCGTTACGCACTGCCGCGACCGTCTCGATAAGACCTTGACGCATGTTCTCCAATCCCTGCAGCAATAGACCCATTTCATCGCGCGAGGTAATTTCAATTCGATGAGTCAGATCGCCACCCGCGACCTTTTCAATCTGCTCAAGCGCGGCATTGAGGGGCATGCCAATCGCCAGACGAATCTTGGCGAAAGTCAGCAGCGCGAATCCGAGACCTGCAATCAATGCGACGCCCGTCACGACACGGAACGTGGAATAGACCACCTGGGATTGTCGATACGCACCCAGCGTCGCCTTCGTGCGGTAATCATTCAGTTGATCGCAGCTGTTTTGAAGTTCCACGAAGGCGCGGAATCCGGCATCCGAAGCCTCGATGGTTTTATGTTTATCTCTGGCGGTGATTGCCTCGGCGAGTTTGTCGTATATCGCCTCCACTGCTGCCAGGTTCGCGGATACCGCGTCGGCAAGCCGACGCTCGTCGGGCGATTTCGGCAGCGCCACATAGCGCGCCCATGAATCATGCGCGCGCGACTCGACCTGGCCTGCAAGGTCAAGCAGCTTCCTGATGGCCTGGTCATCGTCGACCAGCATGGCCCGATCCAACGTGACGCGTTGACGGAGCACGAACGTCATCGTGTCTCCGACCGCAATTGCACCTGGCAGTCTCTCTTCGTAGCTTGAACGGCCGACTTCGTTGCTCGATGTCATGCCAACGATACCCAGCGCGCCGACAACCAATAAAAGGAGCGACAGCAAAGCCATTGCAGTGGCCAGGCGGGTTTTTATTGAAAGGCTTGCAATCACGAACGATTAAACCCTGATGAATGAAGCATGAAAAGGAGCGCGGAAGTAAGCTGATCCGGCGCGCGTACGCGTATGCGCGCGGAGATAGCGGGGCCGTATGGTAGGAAAGAGTCGAGAGGATGTACACCAACGTCTCGTGAACCTGCCATCGCCAAACGTTATGGCAAGGGTTCCGGGATTTCCGGATCGATGGTGGCAGTGCGCCCGGCGTTCCCCTTCTGTCACAAGGCGCAAGCAATGGCGGGAGGTTTGCGGCACACTACCGGCTCCGACCATTCGTGTGCCGCACGAATGCAGATGTCGATCGATCAATATGGAAGCACATCATGGCCAGCTCGCCCCTCATCAGAATCGCCATCCTCGACGATTACCAAAACGTAGCGCTAGAAATGGCGGACTGGTCGCCGCTTAAAGATCGCGCAGACATTACCGTCTTCAATGACCATGAGGCCGACACGGGGAAGCTCATCGCGCGCTTGCAACCGTTCGACGTGATATGCGTGATGCGAGAGCGCACCCCTATCACCCGCCAGGTCGTCGAGAGCTTGCCGAACCTGAAGCTGATCGCGTCGACCGGGATCCGCAACGCGTCGATCGACACCGACGCCGCCGCTGATCGTGGAATCAGCGTCGTCAACACGGGCTATTCGTCTACCGCGACGATCGAATTTACGTGGGCGTTGATTCTGGCCATGTCCCGCAACATCCCGCTCGAGGCACAGTCCGTGCGAGAAGACGGATGGCAGTTGGCCGTCGGCACGGAACTGGCGGGCAAAACGCTAGGCGTCCTCGGGCTCGGACATATCGGATCAGCCGTCGGTGTGATTGGGCGCGCTTTCCGGATGAATGTGATTGCCTGGAGCCAGAACCTCACCGCGGAGCGCACCGAATCAAAGGGAGTGCAACGGGTCGACAAAGACACCTTGTTCTCGACGTCGGACTTCCTCACCATTCACCTTCGCCTGAGCGAACGGACTCAGGGTCTGGTCGGCGCCGAAGAGTTTGCGCGGATGAAGAAGACAAGCCGTCTGATCAATACGTCGCGAGGTCCGATTGTCGATACGTCGGCGCTTATCGAAGCGCTGACGAGCGGTCAGATCGGTGGCGCCGCGATCGATGTGTACGACACTGAGCCGCTCGAACTGGGTCATCCGTTGCGCTCGCTGCGGAACGTACTGGCTACGCCGCACATCGGATACGTCACGCGCGAGCTCTATCAGACGTTTTACGGCGATACGGTGCGCAACATCGTCGAGTGGCTCGATCAGTCGCAACGGACCGATCATGCGTAACGGCGGGCGATCCATCCCACTTGTTTCCAGAGACGGAGGTTGGAGTGTGAAGCTCGATCCCGTCTCGCTCAAGCTCTTTGTGCGCGTGGTCGAAGAAGGCACTATCGCCGGCGCGTCGGAGATCGAGCATATCGCCGCGCCCGCAGTCAGCAAGCGGCTCAGAGAACTCGAAGAACTCTTCGGCACGCCTTTGCTCACACGCACGAACAAAGGCATCAGTCCGACCGCGGCGGGCGCAAAGCTGTCCGTCCTCGCGCGTGACATGCTGGACGACATGCGAAATATCGTGCTGCAAATGAAGGCGTATTCGGATGGCCTGCGGGGATCGGTACGCGTGCTCGTCAATATCTCCGCGATCTCGACTTACATGCCGCCGATCATCAAATCGTTCAGCGAGCGCTATCCCGACATCAACATTTCTCTGCTTGAACGCGACAGCCTCGCGATCACCGAAAGCGTTGCCGAAAACGTCGCTGAAATCGGCGTCTTCACCCGCTTGCCTCATAGCGCCGACATAGAGGTCCATCCGTTTCGTACGGACGAACTCAAGGTTCTGGTGCCGTCGGGTCATCCACTCGCAAATCGCCGGCATGTCACGTACACGGAGACGCTCGCCTATGAGCATGTCGTCCTCCGGGCGGGAACGCATTTGCACTTTCAGATGCTGACGGCAGCAAGCCAGGCCGGCAAGACCTTGCGTGCGAAGGTCGAAGTGTCGTCGTACGACGCGTTGTGCCGAATGGTTCAGGTCGGCATGGGAATCGGCATTCTTCCTGCCGGCAATGCGGAGTTGTACCGCCTACCGGGCACGCGGCTTCTGAGGCTGAACGAGGCGTGGGCCAAGCGGGAACTGGTGGTCTGCGTGCGCCGCAAGGACGCGCTTTCCCCCGTCGCGCGCCTGTTCTTCGACTACATGCTCGGCAGCACTCAAGGCTAGTCGCACACGCTCTCGCCATAACGATTGGCGATGGCGGGATAGCCAACCACTCATGTACAGCGCGCAATCGCGCCCTTAGCATGAAGAACCTCGAAACGCACAAGTAGCGTTGGTTCCTTCGCCCGTCGTGTGCCCTTCGTGAGCCGTCTCCCACAGACATACTCACGGGCCGGGCGCCACCTGAAGTCAATGGAACGACAATGAACAATACCGGAGCAATGGAGACAGGACGGGCGGATGCCGCTACGTCCAGCAATCAGATCGGGCGCGCGCAGCGCTACGTCACCCTCGGTGGCTCGTGGGGCGCATGGCTGTTCGACGCGCTCGACGCGACCGTATTCGGCTTCGTGATTCTCGCCGTCTCGCGTACGTTTTCGGCCTCGCTTGCCGACGTAGTATCCACCGTCGCGTGGTTTCTGCTGGCGACGGGCATCGGCGGATTCTTCCTCGGCAATATCTCCGACAAGATCGGACGCAAACGCACGCTGCTCATCTCGGTGCTGACGTACGCGACGGGCACCCTGTTGTGCGGATTTGCCCATAGCATCGCGGAACTGAACGTGTACCGTTTTGCGGTCGGCATTGGCGTAGGCGGGCTTTGGTCGGCCGCAGTCGCCCTCATTAGCGAAATCTGGGCACCATCAGGACGCGCCAAGGCAATCGCCGTGATGCAGACGGGGTGGTCGGGCGGTAGCCTGCTGGCCGCCGTCTTCGCCTGGACATTGCTCGATGCGTCGAACCCCGACTCGTGGCGACACCTGTTCACTATCTGCAGCATTCCGGCGTATTGCATCGCGCTGTTCATTCTCGTCTTTGTCAAAGAGTCGCCCGTCTGGCTGGCCAATCGCGAGTATTTGAAAAGCAATGCGAGCAAAACGAATCTGCTGCAGATTTTTCAGCCCAAGTACCGGCGCACGACGCTGCTTGCACTGCTCATTTCGATCATGGGTATGTACGGTTACTGGATCATCACGACGTTCACGCCGACTTATCTGCAGACTATCTTGCATGTGCGCATCGATCAGGCTCCCGTCTTTCTGGTGTGGACGGGCATCGGTGCAACGCTTGGCTATCTTGCGTATGGCTCGCTCGCGGAGCGAATCGGCAGGCGCGCGGCGTTCGCCGCTTTCTTTGTGGGAATCGCAGTGGCCGTGCCCGTCTTCGCATACGGCGCGACTATGATTCCCCTGACCAACGGCAAACTGGAATTCAACGCACGGAACATCGTGACGATCGGCGTGTTGTCCGCGCTGCTCGGATTCTGCACCGGTTATTTCAGCGGTTTCGGTGCATGGTATGCGGAGCTCTTCCCCACCAGCATCCGCTCGACGGCTGCCGGCTTCTGCTTCAACTTTGGCCGCGTGGGTGCGATTGCCGGAATCAAACTCGTTCCGGCTCTAATTCCCGTCCTGGGATTCACGATGACCTATTGCATCGCTTCGATCGCTTATGTACTGGCCGCAATACTCGTGTTCACGCTTCGCGAGACGCAAGGCGTCAAGCTCACTAGCGGCAACTGATTTTCTCAACCTCTTATCTGCAAGCTCATGAAGACCTATCGAATCGGACAGATCGTCCCTAGCTCGAATACGACGATGGAAACGGAGATTCCGGCCATGCTGACGGCCCGTTACGAACTGTTCCCGCAAGAACGCTTTACGTTCCACTCCGCGCGCATGCGCATGATGCATGTCACACCGGAAGAACTGAAGAAAATGGACGTCGATAGCGACCGTTGCGCGCTCGAACTCAGCGATGCGCGCTGCGATGTGCTCGCCTATGCGTGCCTCGTCGCCATCATGTGTCAAGGCCCCGGCTATCACCGCGTGTCGGAATCCCGCCTGAAGCAGACCGTCGAAGGCAATAACTGGCCGACTCCGATCATCAGCTCCGCCGGCGCTTTGGTCGATGGCGTGAAGACCATGGGTTTCAAGCGCGTAGCGATCATTACGCCGTACATGAAGCCACTGACGCAACAGGTCGTCGATTACATCCAGAGCGAAGACATCGAAGTCACCGATGCGATGAGCCTTGAAGTATCCGACAACCTCGCCGTCGGCCGTCTCGATCCGACGAATCTCATTGGACATGCAGACCGCCTCGACATCAGCAACGCAGACGCCGTCGTTCTCTCCGCATGCGTGCAAATGCCGTCGCTGCCTGCCATTCAGGCAGTCGAAGATCGAATCGGCAAGCCGGTTCTGTCGGCCGCGACGTCGACTGTGTACCGCATCCTCAAAACACTCGGCCTTAACGCACAAGTGCCGAACGCGGGACATCTGCTGTCAGGCAAATACTGAGGTTCTGTCGCAATAAGATGGGCTGGTATTCTGTGGCCCCCCGAGCGATCGATCCGATCGATGAAGCAAATCCTGACTCCGGCGATGGCGAAAGCGTTCAAAGGCCTACACTATCCGCTGGGCGTAATGCTGCTATGCGTGCGTTGGTATGTCGCGTATCCGTTGAGTCTGTGACACTTCGAAGAGATGATGGCAGAGCGTGGAATTGCGGTTGATCATTCGACCGTTCATCGCTGGGCGCTCAAACCGTTACCGCTGCTGGAGAAAGCGTTCCGGCGGTGCAAACGGACGGTCGGCAGGAGCTGGAGGGTTCTGGTGCAATTCGTGGCGGTGAATCGGTTAAAGTCTGACTGGCCTATTTCATCATCTGACAATGAGCAAGCCGAAGAATATCGACGAACTGTTCTCAGGCCGTCACTTCGACCGCGACGTGATCATTCAGTGCGTGCGCTGGTACCTGCGCCCGAATAGACATGGCGGCATTGGCACCACCGCTTCAACTCACCGGGTACGCGCACACATCTGCCAGCTTGAACACCGCTACCGACGCCTTCAGTTGCCCAGCCTGATCGTCCATCGACTGCGCCGCAGCCGCGGCCTGTTCGACGAGTGCTGCGTTCTGCTGGGTAACCTGATCCATCTGACTCACCGCAGCGTCGACCTGTTCTACACCACGGGTCTGCTCCTCGGATGCAGCTGTGATCTCGGCTACCAGATCGGCCACGCGCCGGATGGCCCGCTTGACGGCAACCATGTTCTGCCCGACTTCGTCCGCCCTTTGGACGCCTTCGCGGACCGATTCGACCGAGGCCTCGATCAATTCCTTGATTTCCTTCGCGGCCGCGGATGAGCGCTGCGCGAGACTGCGAACTTCGCTCGCAACCACTGCGAAGCCGCGTCCCTGCTCGCCCGCGCGCGCCGCTTCGACCGCCGCGTTGAGCGCAAGAATGTTGGTCTGGAACGCGATGCCCTCAATCAGCGTGATGATGTCGGCGATCCTGGCGGAACTATCACTGATCTTGTTGACTGTGGCGACGAGATGCTCGACTGCGGTTGAGCCCTTCTCGACCGTGCCGACCGCGTGGGTGCCGATCTGGTCCGCCTGGCGCGCGTTCTCGAGGTTCTGCCGGATGGTTGCGGTCAGTTCACTCATACTCGCGGCGGTTTCCTCCAGCGAGGCAGCCTGAGCTTCCGTGCGCGCCGAAAGATCGTGATTGCCCGCCGCAATTTCTGTCGATGCGCTGGCGATGGCGTCGGTCCCGCCACGCACCTGGCTCACGATATGGGCCAGGTTCTCGTTCATCAGGCGCAATGCGTCCAGAAGAATGGCCGCCTCGTCGCGCGTACGTTCGCCGTTACGGACCAGCGCGCCGCCATCGGACAGATCCCCGTCCGCAATACGCCTCGCTGCGGCAACGGCTCTTCCCACCGGAAGCGTGATGCTCTTCGTCAATAGCCACGCGCAAACAACGCCAAGTCCGATCGCGAGTATCGCCAGCAAGATCAGCGCCGCGCGGCTCGTGCTGGCAATCTCGTCGACGTGTTGCGCCGCCATGTCGATTGCATGACGCTGGTGATCGAGCAACTTTTGCACTGCGTCTTCGTAAGCCTGCGCCGCCGGCAGATAGTCCTCTTCGAGCGAGCGTTTTGCCGTATCCTGGTCCCCAGCTTTCTTCGCGGCCGAGACCTGGTCTCGCGCATCGGTGAACACCGTGCGAATGTGGTTGATGTTTTCGAGCAGTGCTTTCTCCTCTTCGGAATCGGCAAGTTCCTCGATCTTCTTTACCAACACCAATGACTTCTTTGTCGAGGAATCAGCGTCTGCCGCAAAAAATCCGGCGAGTGACGCGTCACTGCTTTTGGCAATCGCGGTAGTTCGGCGAATACCGCCGTAGAGATAGCGCTGCCAGTCGGAGATCATGCGCTCCTTCGCAAGCGGCACACTCATTAACGTATGCGTTGCGTCGGCAACCGTCTGCAAACGGTAGATGCCAACTCCTGTGCTTACGGTGAGCGCAAGGAGAACTAGCGCAAATCCCAAACCCAGGCGGTGACCGATGCTCAAATTCCTGAATGTCACGACGTACTCCCTCTTCTTCTGGAAAATGCAAACGCACGGCGATGGGACGTCCATCGTCGTGCGCTGGATGGCAAAGCACGCCCTGCATTCTCACCACCTGCCCCCGGCTGCCAAGGCGTGCTGCCGTCTTTAGAACTTGTGCAAGATGCCTATCGCAACCGCCAGCTGGTTCGAGCCAGTGGCCACGGTCGTCGTCGCGACTGGCGTCGCCCAACCCGTGGCGCTCAGCGCAGCCTTCGAGCTGTTGATCACATACGTGATGTCGGTGTAAAGCGCCGTGCGCTTCGACAGCCAGTAATCCGCATTGAGACCGGTGCTCAGTGCGTGTGCGTCGACATCTCGATACGAGTGGTAGTACGCCGCGGCTGAGACGTCCAGCGCCGGGGTTGCCTGGTAGCGCAGGCCCGCGAACGCCATCGACTGCGGCGGCGAGGCCGCGAGCGTCGACTTGACGTCGTTCAGCAGCAGTTCATAGCCGCCGTACAGTGTCGCCTTGGCGATCTGATACGAACCACCGGCCACGTATCGCCGTTCGCTGTCACCCGAAGACGCGATGACCGACCCTTGCCGCTGCTCGTACACGAACGTGAGGTTCAATGGTCCCTGTACATAGCGCCCGCCAATGTCGTACTGCTTGCCGACGCGGAACGAGCCGGCCACTGGCACGCTGTAGGTAACCGCGTCATAGCCGAAACTGTACAACGCATTCAGCTCGAAAGGCCCAACATGCGCGAGATACGAAACCGAGTTGTCCGCGCGACCGACGAACTGCGCGTCCTGCGCCGAAAGCCCGTAACTCGAATAACCGAGCGGATCGAGCGCGAGGAAGTAACGGTACATAGGCGTCATCTGACGGCCGAGCATCAGCGCGCCGTAGGTGTTCGATTCGAGTCCAACGAACGCCTGGCGGCCGAAAAGACGCCCCCCTTGCTGAAGGGCACCCGTATTCATCGCCATGCCCGATTCGAGCGTGAAGATCGCCCGCAACCCACTACCGAGATCTTCCTTGCCGGTGAAACCCCAGCGCGAATTCAGCCGGTTGCCGGAACCGAGCGCGACCTGTGTGCCGGACGATCCCTGCGACGTGGCGGCGTGTGTCACGTAGGTCACCCCCGAGTCGACAATGCCATAAAGCGTGACCGACGACTGCGCGTGCGCAGCGCCGCTGATGCCGATACCGATGCCGCATGCAAAAAGGACCTTCGATGGCCCGGCGAAAGGCTTGTGTTTCACCATGTGTCTCCAGTTGGAAAATATATTGTTTTGCAGTACGAATTAGTAACTTCGCGACGACTCCTGTAAAGGAAGCCGGCGAGCCGGCTTCCAGGGAACCCGCTATTCGCGTGCGATATGCGGGTTGACGAAGAACATTGCCGCAACCGCGATGGCAGGTCCGATTGCGAGCGTGAAGAGCGCGAGCGTGAACGAATGGCTCGCGCCATACAGCGAGCCGACCACGATCGGCGACACGGCGCTGCCCGTCTGCCAGATCGCATTCGTCCACCCGGCGCTTGCACCCGCGAGGCGTTTTCCGGAAGCGTCGCTGACCTGTGCCATCAGCACCGGCAGATAGCCGAACGAGAATGCACCGAGGATCGGCGCGACCAGATAGAACTCGTGCACCGTCGAGCAGTAGCCGAACACCAGCAGCGTGATCGCGAATGCGATCAGGCAACCGATCGACATCATCCGCCGCGACACGCCGGGCAAGTCGGATATCCAGCCGAGCGTCGGCTTAGCGATCACCGCGCCGATGCCGAACGAGGCGACGATCGACCCGGCCACGATCGGCGAAATGCCGTATTGCCGTGTCATCAGCGCGTTGCCCCATGCACCGAAGCCGACGGTCGCCCACAACCCGCCGCAGCCCGCGATCGAGAGCGCGATCAGGTTACGGTTGCGCAGCAAGCCGAGCATTTCCTGCGCGCTGTTGCGCGGCGGCTTCGGCTCGTTCGATGGGCGGTTCTTCAGCAGCAGCAACGCTACGATGCCCCACGCAAACGTCACGATGCCGAGCATATGAAATGCGTTCGACCAGCCGTGCCGCACGGAGAACGACGGCACGACCGCATTCGCGATCACAACAGCGAGCGACGTCGCGGTCGTGTAGAGACCCATTGCGCGGCCGCGGTCGCGCGTGAACCACGCGGGGATGATCTTCATGCCGGCCGAATAGTCGGCGCCCGCCGCGAAGCCCATCGCGGCCTGGATCACGATACCGAATGCGAGCGAATGGGTGTAGCCGAACGTGAACGTGAGCACGCCGAGCGGCAGCAGTGCGAGCGTCAGCATCGCGCGGCCGCCCAGCAGATCCGTCAGCATGCCGCCGATTACGTTCGCGACCACATAGCCCGCATAAAACGCGGTCACGAACGCGCCGAGCATCGACACACCGATGCCGAGCGACGCGCCAACGGGCGCGGCCACCGTACTCCATGCAACGCGGACCACATAGCTGAGCAGAAAGGCGGCCCAGACAATGAATAGCGCGACCCAGCGATACGGGCTCACGTCGGCGCTATTCGCCGCCTGTGCAACGTTCTCCGTGCGAACGCGGACGTGCACGGGCATGCCCTCCGATGATGCCAGATTCTTCTCCATGACTCCTCCAATTGCGGACGTGCCAGTGGCCGCCCGTTTTCTTTCTGATGGATGGTGACGGCCGCGCGAAGCAGCGAGACCGTAGATGATCGCTAAAGGTCGAGCACGAGCACCCTCGACTTTGCGCGCGAGCAGCACGGCAGGAACTGGTCATTGCGCGCCTGCTCTTCCGGCGACAGGAACAGGTCTCGATGATCAGGCTCGCCTTCGAGCACGCTCGTGATACAGGTGCCACAGATGCCCTGCTCGCACGACACCGGCACGTCGACGCCTGCTGCCGCGAGCGCCTGCGTGACCGTGCAGTCGGCCGCAATCGATACGACGCGGCCGGAGCGCGCGAGCCGCACATCGAACGAAGCGCCATCGCCCGACGGCTGCGTCGCCGCGAAGTACTCGTAGTGGAGACGATCGTCACTCCAGCCCAGCGAGCGCGCCGTGTCGAGCACCGCATTCATGAAGCCCTGCGGCCCACACACATACAGATGCCGGTCTGCACCGGCGCCTGCCAGCAGCACGTTCAGATCGAGCCGTCCGGGCTCGTCGTCGAAGTGGTATTGCACGTTATCCGCCCACGACGACGCGGCGATCCGCTCAACGAACGCCGCACGACACTTCGAGCGCGCACAGTAGTGCATCTCGAACGCGGCGCCCGTTACTGCCAGTTGCTCCGCCATGCAAAGAATCGGCGTCACGCCAATGCCGCCCGCCAGCAGCAGCGGCTTCGCGTCAGGCCGCACGAGTGGGAAATGATTGCGAGGAACGCCGATACGAATCGCGTCGCCTTCGTTCACCGCGTCGTGCATGCCCCGCGATCCGCCGCGCGAATCGACGTCGCGCAACACCGCGATCTGATAGCGATGACGTTCGGCAGGCGCGTTGCACAGCGAGTACTGCCGCACGGGCCCTCCCGGCACGTAGACGTCGATATGCGCGCCTGCATCGAACGGCGGCAGTTCGCGGCCGTCTACGCCGGCGAACTCGAAGCCGACAATCCCGTCGGCCTCCTCACGTCGCGCGGCGACACGCACCATCAGCGTGGAATCGGTCATGTTCATGCGGCCTCCTCCGTTCACATCGCCGACAGGCCACCGTCGACCATCAGCGTCGTGCCGGTGATGTACGACGCCTCGTCGCTCGCGAACCACAGGATCGGCCATGCGATCTCTTCGGGCGACGCCCAGCGGCCCATCAACGACGTATCCTGGCGCTGCGTCTTCAGCACTTCGACGCTCTTGCCCGAAGCGATGGCCTTGTTCACGTGAAATTCGGTGAGCGTCGAGCCGGGACACACCGCGTTCACGCGCACGCCGTTCGCGGTCTCCTCGAACGCGAGCGTGCGGGTCATCGCGAGCATGCCGGCCTTGGTCGCGTCGTACAGGCCCATGCCCTTGCGCCCGGTCTCGGCATAGCAAGACGACACGTTGACGATGCTCGCGCGGCCCGCGCCGCGCAGGAACGGCAGCGCCGCCCGGCAATAGTTCGACGTGCCAATCAGATTGACCGACACCATCGCCTGCCACTCGGCCGGCGTCGCATCGGCGAGCGCACTGTAGTTGCGCATCGCCGCGTTGTTCACCAGCACGTCGAGCCGGCCGAACGCATCGGCCGCGAGCTGAACCGCGCGCACCGCATCGGCGTCGTGCGACACGTCGGCCGCGAACGTTTCGACACGCGCAGACGAATCAGCGGCCTTCAGTTCTTCAGCGACGCGAGCGAGCGCCTCCTGGTTCGCATCGACGAGCACTACCGCGGCACCCTCCGAGCAGAACACGCGCGCCGTCGCGGCGCCGATGCCGCCTCCGCCGCCAGTGATCAGCGCGACCTTGCCCTCGAGTCTTTTACGTTGCTGCATTGCATGCCGGCTCGAGGCCGGCCTCCTTGTACGGATTGGCAAATATCCAGATGGACCAGACGACGACAAGCGGGGTCAGGCCGAAGTCCGGCACCGCCATGTTTCAGATCGAGTAGATCGGCTGGTCCTTGCCGTCGTGGAGATGGATCACCGCCCATTCCTGCGGCTTCTGATCGCGCGGCAGCAGCACGCCGGCAGCCCGCACGCGCTGCTGGTCGGCGTCGATCGCGGGGGGATCGGTGTCGGGCACCAGCGCCGTTGCTGCCTCGTACATCATGCGGCGCGCCATCACGATCGCGCGGTCGGTCGGCAGCAGCTTTTCCTTGCTGTGATCCTGGATCGGCCCCATGCTTTCCTGCAGTGACGCGTCCTGCATCGCGAAGCCGAACACGCCCGAGTACGCGCGCTTTTCCTTCTGCGCCTGGCGGTCGATCAGGTAGTCGTTGTCCTTGTTGGCCTTCGGACGGAACGTGCCACCCTCTTCATATTCACAGTGAATGCCCTTGCCGGCGTTCAGGTCGGCCATCTCCTGCTCGTCAAGCGGGCGGTCCGGACGGAAGTTGATGCTCCACGCCCAGCAGGTGTGATCGTCGATCGGCACCCACACGTGGCCTGCGAGCGAGTGATCGCCGAACGGCGGGATCAGCGTGTACCACGGGAACAACCACTGCGTAACGCGCCAGTAGTACGAATCCGGCTCGCCATTGCGGCGGCCGAACAGCGTGAGGCCGAACGGCTGCTTCTCGATCTCGAAGATCACATTGCCGTCTGCCTTGATGTAATCGAGCGCCTTCGTGCCCTGGTGCATGGGGTCATCGTCGACTTCATAGCGGTGCACGTACGACACGTGGCTCGTGTCGATCCCACCTTCCATCGCCTGCAGGTAGTTCGACTCCTGCAACCGCTTCGACACGAACACGTGACTCTCCGGCAGGTTGCACCATTCGAGGTCGGGCGGTGCCGGCTGACGGTCCTTCGGTCCCATGTACGCCCACACGATGCCCGCGCGTTCGATGCACGGATACGCCGTGATGCCCATGTGCTTGCACGCCTGCGGCGCGGACGGCACTTCCACGCAGTTGCCGTTGCGGTCGAATTTCAGGCCGTGATACGAGCAGCGGATGCCGTTCTCTTCGTTGCGGCCGAAGTAAAGCGACACACCGCGGTGCGAGCAGAACTCGTCGATCAGCGCCGGCTGGCCTTCTGAATCGCGAAACGCGAGCAGCTTTTCGCCGAGGATCTGCACGCGCACCGGCGGGCAATCGGGTTCGGCGATCTCGCTCGTCAGCAGGATCGGCACCCAGTAACGGCGCATCAGGTTGCCCATTGCGGTTCCTGGGCCCGTGCGCACCAGGGTTTCAGACATGTTCTTGTCCATGCTCACTCCTTCTCCTGAATCAGTTCGTTGTGTTGCCAACTTGTCCGCTGTATGAGACAGTATTCTCATTATACGGACACATTGATCCTGGTCAAGAAATTCGGACCAGGACTTTCACTACAATGTGCAGTCGGCACACCATGACCACAGGCAGGAAATTTCAAATGGAAGAGAAAAAAGCGCACGAAAATGTGCGGGCCGTCGAGCGAGCGCTTGAGATTCTCCTGGCGTTCAGACCAGGGGACGCGGAACTTACTGTGGCGCAGTTGCTTACCCGCGTTGACCTCAGCCGGCCAACGCTGTACCGGCTGCTCAGTACCCTGGAGCAAAGCGGGTTTCTGAGTTCGGCAGGGGAGCCGCAGCGGTTCAGCCTGGGCAGCGCGATTGCGCAACTCGCGCACGTGTGGATGACCAGCCATAGCGTTGCGCAGATCGCGCAACCCATGCTGCAGCGGCTGTGGGAGGAGACGGGGGAGACGGTCGCGCTGTTCGTGCCACAGGGCCTGTACCGGGTTTGCGTGGCGGAAATGGAAAGCCCACAGCCCCTGAGCTTCCGCCGCGGCGTTGGCTATCGCGAAAAGCTCATGCTCGGTGCGAGCGGCCGCTCGATCCTGGCGCACATGCATATCGCAGCCGAGGAACTGCATCGCTATGCGTCCCACACGCAGCAGGATGTCAGCCCTCTCATTGCGGACCTCGAAACGATCCGCAAACAAGGCTATGCGACCAGCCATCATGAACTGATCGAAGGCGCTGTGGCCGTGGCCGCACCGTTTTTCAATGGCGCCAATCAGGTGGCCGGTGCGCTCAGCATATTTGGGCCCAGCGTACGCGTGACGCAAGAGCGCGTTGAACTCTTTACCGAATTGCTCAAGCGGGAGACCGCCCATCTTTCGCGCGCGCTCGGATACCAGGCGGCAACCGCCTAGCTGGCGATGAAATGAAAAGGGCCACAGAGATTTCTCCGTGGCCCTTTGACTCTCTTCATACTCCGGCGGCACGATCTCCGATGCCCACGTCACCGACGGCGATGATTGTCGTGGCGCTGTTCTCAAAGGCCGTAATAACGACTTGCCAAAAATCATCCATTGCAGCCGGCCTCAGCGAGTTGCCGCGCCGACGCACCCCGCGTATCACGCCGGATCTGATACGCATGTGTTGACACGTAACTGCTACTCGTTTTCGAAACACAGTCAGGTCATAGTACGCAGCTCAGATTACAGTACGAAAATGACCCCATGCGTCTTTTCCAACGCTACGCAGCACGAATATGCCGGCTGCGAGCTGTATTCGACGAGCATCTCTACGCGGTGGTGACTGTCGCCATTGCGTCGAGCGCGGCTGGTTTGCTCGCGGCCAGCCTGATCGCATCTCGCGACACCCTCGTGCGGCTTATCGCGCTATCGGCTTGCGGCGCGGTTGTGTACGTGGGTTATCGGGTCCGCCCAAAAGCAAGATTGCGGCGCGCGGCGCGCATCGGTCTTCGCCGCGGGGAGTTCCATGTCGTCTATCAGCCCATTGTGGACACGCGCACGCGACACTGCGTGGGCGTGGAAGCCCTACTCCGGTGGGGCCATCCAAAGTTCGGAGCCGGGGGCCCGGGGCTGTTCATTGGAGAACTGGAAGGCACCCGTTTGCTGAGCGCGCTGACCTGTTTCGTGCTGCGCGAGGCGAATAACGCACTGAGCCAGCCGCCGTTCCCTCAACACTGGCATATATCGGTAAACATCTGCGCGCGGCATCTGATGGAGGTCTGCTTTGTCGAGGATATTTGCGGGTCCGCCGGTCCGATGCTGGAGCGACTTGTTCTGGAGCTCACCGAGCGCAGCTGCGTCGAGCGCTCGCCACGGGTTGTCACGGCGCTTAGCCACATGAAGCAACGCGGCGTACGCCTGTCACTCGACGATTTCGGCACAGGCTTCAGCAATCTCGACTTACTCGCGGACTTCCGATTCGATTACGTGAAGGTGGACCGGCGATTTCTAGCGATGCGCGGCGAAGCGCGCATGCAGTTTCTGAAGTCAGTAGCCGCGTTGGTGCATGCACTTGGTGCGAAAGTTGTTGTGGAAGGCGTCGAGACGGCCGCGGAACACGATGTGGTACAGCACTTGGGAATCGACCTCGCTCAGGGACACTGGCATGGGAAACCAATGACGGTGGAGCAGCTCCGTGCGTTCGCGTTGGCGACGGCGTCGATAAACACATTACACGATAGGACCGGAACGGAGCATGGAGCGTGAAAGACGAATGCATCATGGATGCGCAGCAAAAACGACAACAAGCCAGCGCCCCCCTGCCCACAGAAAGCGACTACGATCAGTACTTTGAGCGGGTGACCCGGGTCGCCGCGCGCGCGCTGAATTTACCTATATCCGTCGTATGTCTTGACCGACTGGGCCAGCCAGAAGTTATCGGCACATGCGGTTCCGGACGGGACGTCGTATCCCACATGGAGACCTACTATTGCCGCACGCTCCAATGTGAGGAGCCGTTCATCGTCAGGGATGCGTTGTCTGATGCGGAGCTTGCGCAGTGGCCACTGGCAACCGGCGAATCGGGGATCCGCTTTTTCGCAGGCATTGCGCTGCGTCTACCGTGCGGCAAACCCATCGGTATGCTATGCGTGATGCACTCGATGCCGCGGCGCTTCACGCGCCAACAGCGTCAGATGCTGGTAGACCTGGGGCAAATGATCGAGCACGAAATTGGCCTGCGCAAGCTGGACAGCCCTGATCGTTTGCAGGTGCTTCAGGCGATCGACCGGCTTCAGGCCCAGCATGCGCTTTACGTCGAGACGTTCCAGCGGACGCCGGTCGCTATCGCGCATATCGGACCGGACTGGGAGTGGCGGCACATGAATGATGCCTGCGTGAAATTCTTCGCGCACTCGCGCGCTCCGCTGACGAAAACGAACATACCCGATCTGCTGGATGCGAGCGACCGGACCAAACTTGAACAGGCCGTGCAGACACTTAAGCGCGGCCGCGGGGTCGAGGTCATAACGCTCGACGTAACGTTCCGGCTGCGCAACAGGCAAAGTAAGCCAGCGCGAGTCCAGGTGGCACTGAAGCAGACGACGTCGACCCGCGACGGAGGCTGGCTGTTCGTCATTCACGATACCCAGGCGGAGCAACGGGAAAAATCCGCCCGCAATGCGCGGGAGGCTGCGTTGCATCGGGGAGCACATGAGGCCTCGGAAGGTCTGCGGAGGGCGCATGAGCAACTGACGGTCGCCGAGCGACAATTGGAAACCACGCGCGTAGATTTGCGCGCCATCGGTGACAATCTGCCCGTGCTGGTCGCTTACGTCGACGGTGAGCAACGTTTTCGGTTCGCCAATTCAACCCATCGCGAGTGGCTGGGGTTAGACCCGGAGGAGATCGTGGGACGGCTCACCCATGAGGTTCTCGACGCTGACTATTTTGCTGCCATCGAGCCGTACGTCCAACGCGTACTTAACGGCGAAAGGGTCGAGTATGAGGTCCGAGCGACGCTCAACGGGAGCGGACGTGTCCTGCGTGGTGTGCTGGTGCCGCGTCGCGTCCACGATCAATCGGCTGACGGATACTACCTGCTGGTGCAGGATGTGACTGAGCGGAGGGCGTTGCTCGCTCGCCTGCGGCATCAGGTGTTCCACGACGCGCTGACCGGCCTGCCAAACAGACGCTCGTTCCTCGACAGACTGGAGGAGGCATGCGCAGCAGGAGCCGACGGTGTGGCTGCCGTCTTGTTTATCGACCTGGACGGCTTCAAGGCTGTCAACGATAAATACGGGCATCAATGCGGCGACAAAGTACTGGTTGAAGCCGCGCGCCGGATCAGCCGCTGCGTGCGTGGCGAGGATCTGGTTGCGCGATATGCCGGGGATGAGTTCACGGTGCTACTGACCGGCCCTGCAATCGATCGCGCTGCCTTGGAGAGAATTGCACGTGCAATCCTGAGGACACTGAGCCAACCCATGACGTTCGGTGCGAAGGTTGTCCAATTATCGGCGAGTATCGGCATGCGATTGCGCGACCAGGCAGTGTCGCTGAGTGGCGAAGCCCTGTTACGCGCGGCGGATGCCGCTATGTATTGTGCCAAAGTTGCGGGCAAGGCGCGTATTGTCGTGCACGAGCTTCACGATTCACGGACCGGCATGCCCGGTTGAGATCGACGCCCGCGTCATGCCGGCTGAACTGGACCCGTCAGCTTTGCGCCGCAACGCGACTCATCAGCGCACAGGGCACCCAGTATCGCGACCGCTTCATCGAGCCGCGCAGACCACGGGTATCCATAGTTCAGACGCACACGTTGTCGAAAGGCGCCATCCGAAGAGAAGATAGGTCCCGGCGCGACGCTGATGCCACTGCTGAGCGCCGCCTGGAAGAACTGTATCGAGTCTACGTGATCCGGAAGCGCTACCCATGTGAAATAACCGCCGTCAGACTTGGTCGCCATCGTATTGGCCGGGAAGTACCGGCTGATCGCGTCGAGCATCTGTGATTGCTGATGAGCCAACTTGCGACGTAGTTTGTGCAGGAAGCGTTCAAAGCCGCCGTGCTCCAGATAGTCGGCGATTGCGCGCTGTGCCGGCATGCTGGCCGATAGCGTGGTCATCCATTTCGCACTTTCCAGCCCGCGCGCGAACCTTCCGGCCGCCGCCCAGCCTATGCGATATCCGGGCGCAAGGCACTTCGCGAACGATCCACAATGAATGACGAGACCTTTCCGGTCGAAGAATTTGGCCGGACGCACCGGGTCCAGGCCAAAATGCAGTTCGTTGTAGACGTCGTCCTCGATAAGCGGCACGTCGTGTCTGGCGAGGAGATCAACCAGCGCCTGCTTTTTGGAATCACCCAGCGTCACCCCGGTTGGATTGTGGAACGAGGTCATGAACCAGCAGGCCCGAACCGGATATTGCTGCAGCGCCCTCGCGAGCGCATTCAGATCATGACCCTCTACCGGGTCGACAGGAATCTCCACTATGTTCAGCCTCAGACGCTCGATAGCCTGCAGAGCCGCATAGAACGTCGGCTTTTCAATCACGATCACATCGCCTGGAGCGGTAAGCAACTGGGCAGCGAGCGTCAGGGCTTCGAGCGCACCGCTCGTAATGACAATCTCGTTGACGGGCACCGTCATCCCCGCCATCAGGTAACGCAACGAAATCTGTTGGCGCAATCCTTCATGCCCCGGCGGTAGACAGTCACCCATGCTGGCTAGGTCTGTTGAGCGATTCACAGTCGCGCACGATTTTCCAACACGCGTCATTGGAAACAGCGCAGGGCTCAGGAACGCTGAACCGAGTGGGACAGTCTCGGGCTGCCTGATCGTCTTGAGAACCTCAAAGACAAGGTCGCTGATATTGACGGTCTTCGGGTCGGCAGCCGGCGAGGTCCCGGACCTTTGCCGCGGTAATTTTCCGGTGTTCGGCGACACGAAATAGCCTGAACGCGGGCGAGCTCTAATCATGCCCCTATTTTCGAGCAGGTAGTAGGCGCGAAATACCGTCGCGGGGCTCACGCCCCACGCCTTGCACGCCGCGCGAACCGAAGGAATACGCGCGCCGGGCGGTAGATCACCGCGCTTGATGAGCTCACTGATCTGGTCGGCTAGCCGCTCGTATCGTTTCAACTTGTGTGCTCCTCACAGAAAACACCATTGCGGGCGTCGGACCGCCGCGTTCGCACCCATGCCTAACGCTTGAAGATAGCCGCTTTTCAATCTGATACGGCTTTTCTTTTGCAATCTGATTCTATTGCGGACGCACATACGCTGGCAAAGTGCAGCGCAGACTGGTGCGACTTCTTTCAATGTTTCGCTTACGCGTAGCGGTCCGATCGATAACCATTTTCAGGCCGAATTTTTTAACGATAAATCAATGGCATTTGGGTTTCCGCTATCAACAATCAGGCGCAGCGCCTTCATCGCGCTCCACCGTGCCTCGAGTCAAGGGTTCGCAGTCGTCCTGATCATCTGCGCAGGTACCTCGCTCGCTCTTGCAGGTCCGCCCGAAATTGCTTCGAGCCGCAGTCTTTCGTTTGAACGCACCGTCTGGCAGCAATTGACGGACTGGCTTGCTGGTCCATCGGCGCCCCCGATTCGCTTTGGCTCAGCCTGCGTGTCCATCCCGCAGTTGCCCCTAGTTCCCGCAGCTGTCGCCGGACCGGTCGCCGGTCCGATGCCTCTACTGACTAGTACTTGCGATTCGTTCGACGTCACGCGTGCCGATGTAAACGGCGCCGCGGCTGCAACGGACAGTTCGGCGCCGAACGTTGTGACGCTGCTTAGGGAACTGCGGTGGCAAATCAACGACCACGCGGCGGCAGTTCGAAGCGGGTTTCCGGCCTCTGACGCGGTGGCCGATATCGCTTCGCGGGTCGACCGGGCGAAGCAGTCGCCTGAATTACCAACGATGTCGCCCCCGGGTTGCTCGCTGGGTGGGGGTTGCGAAACGCAAGCGATCGCGCCTTCGATGGGCACCGACACACCCGCCTCGGTGCGGCCTTCGGCGAGCATTGCTACGCGGCGTTCCTCGGTATGGACCATATTGCGCTTTGTATTGTGGCCGATCCTGGTGGCGGTTTTGGTCGTTATTGTCGGTTGGGCCCTCAAAAGGTGGTTTCGCTACGACAAGTCGCTGCTGCGTGCTGCACGTGCAGGGCTGCGTCGCGGCGAGTTCCATGTTGAGTACCAACCCATCGTTGGCGTCAGGCGAGCCCGGTGCGTTGGCGTCGACGCGTTGTTGCGATGGGACAACCAGAAGTACGGGGCGCTGGGCCCCGGTCACTATATGAAGTTCATCGAGAACAGTAATTTGATCGGACCGATGACGCGATTCGTCCTGTCGCGTTCCGCTCAGGAGCTGCGGGAAATCGGCGCTCCGAAATCGCTCTACCTGGGCGTTACCGCTCCTGCGTCTTACCTGGTAAGTTCCGCGTTCGTCGCAGTTCTGGGCGACGTTGACTCCCTCGGTCTTCCGCCGCTAATACTAAAGATCGGGGCAGGCAGCGCGAAGAAGTTGAAAAAACGTCTCATCCCGATGATGGCGCAGGCGCGCGCTAAAGGAATGCGTTTTGCCCTGTCGGCCGTGCGTCCCACTGACGTCGGACCTGAACTGCCGGCAGACATGACCTTTGAGATGATGAAGATTGACAGGGACGTGCTGGGAATGGATCCCAATGAGCGCTCCACACTGATCAGTGCATTGACGAGCATGGGCCACGATATGGACGCCGTGGTCGTTGTCGAAGGCATAGAGAACGCGGTGCACCACAACGTCGCGCGGGCGAGCCGTGCCGAGTTTGGTCAAGGGTTCTTCTATAGCCGTGCACTCGGCGCCAGCCGGCTGAAGGTATTTCTCGAGACCGCCAACGCCCCGTCCTCAAAGCCGGCGGGAGCCGCAACCGTGCTCGGCTGGCGGGTTCGAAACTTCTAAGCGAAGCGTTCCACCCGCAACCGTAGCAGGTCGGGACAGCTTCATTTAATTAGCATGACACAATAATGAAGCGCTATCTCCAACTGGCGGCGGAGTTCGAAAGCCTGATTGCGAACGGTACGCTTGAGCCGGGTATGCGACTTCCGTCGGTGCGCCAGGCGAGTAGTTCGTACCGCGTCAGCCCTTCAACCGTTTTCCAGGCTTACTACACGCTCGAACGACGACGCCTGATCGTCGCGAGACCCCGGTCGGGTTATTTCGTCGCGGGCCGGCCCGCGCCAACGAAATCACTAACGATTGTTTCGAAGCGCAGTATTGAGGAGGCTGATGGTGACAGCCTGATTATCCGCTTCATGAAGGCTCAACGTCGATGCACGCATGCGGGGCTTGGCGCTTCGGAGCCAAGTGCCCAGCTGTTCCCGTTTGGCCGGATATCACGCTCGTTGACTGCAGCAACTCGGAGGATGGCGAGTTCCCGGAGCGCCTTGTCGGCGGGAGAGGCGGAAGCAGATCTGCGTCGCCAGATCGCCCTGCGCTACGTTGTCACAGGTGTTACGGTCCCAATCGAAGAGATTGTTGTGACGAGTGGCGCGCTCGATGCACTGATACTCTGTCTGCAGGTTCTGACGCGGCCTGGCGACACCATCGCAATAGAACGGCCCGCTTTCCATGCTGTGCAAGATGCGGTTCGGCGCCTGCATCTGAAGGCCGTGGAAATCCCTGTCGATCCACACCGTGGACTCGACCTCGGCGTATTAGCGGAGGCGTTGCGGCAGCATCCGGTACGGGCTTGCTGGTTTATGACGACGCTGCACCAGCCTACCGGCGCGACGCTCTCCGATGAACGGAAGGAGGCGCTCGTAAGGTTGCTGGCAAAACATGACGTGCCGCTCATCGAGGACGACGTATTCCGCGAACTGTATTTTGGCTTGACGCCGGCATATCCGGCGAAGCGCTTTGATTCTGAAGGTCTCGTGCTGCACTGCGGTTCGTTTTCGAAGAGCCTTGCGCCTGGACTGCGCCTCGGCTGGGTAGCGGCGGGGCGATACGCCGCGAGAATTGAGCACGCGCGTTGGCTGACGATGGCGCCGGCGTCTGTGCCCGTGCAATGCGCAATTGCCGGCTACCTTGAGCATGGAGACTACGACCGGCTTCTGCGCAAACTGCGCCGCGAACTGGCGTCTCTTCAGACCCGGATGGTGGCTGCGGTCGTCAGGTACTTCCCTAAAGGGACACTGGTGGTCCGGCCACCGGGCGGATTCTTTCTATGGGTGCAACTTCCAGAAGGAGTCGAGGCAGTGCAGTTGTTCGAGATGGCGGAAGCGCACGAAATCGCGATAGCACCCGGTGCAATATTTTCATGCAGCCGCGAATTCCGCCGTCACATCCGGCTTAACTATGGCCGTCCCTGGACCCCCGACGTTGAAAAGGAGTTGCACACCTTGGGCATGCTGGCGAGGCGAGCAATGGCTGAGCAACGGACAGCCCGACATACCAAGCGCGAAGGAGCGGAATCAATAGCAGACGAGGAGCCATGATTGATGGCGACGCCAACTGGAGCGCGGAGGATCCGAGGCCGCCTGGACCTGCGCCTGGCGGCAGCTGTGAGAACAGCTGTGGTATCACCAGCGGCAACGGTATAACGGCCGGGTGCTCCCTGGCAGTCACCCCAGTGAGAGCTTCCAGCTCTTCTCGCCCAATTCTAAAGCCATGTACAGGCGACCGCCTGTAGTCGTATTCTGCCCATGGAGGGCTGTGTCAGGCGCATCCATTTGCGTGCTCCTTCGGAGAAAACGAGTGTGCAATTTCCGTTTTACTCCAGTCGGGCTTACTTCCGCGGTCCTCCCACATAGCACCTACCACCGGGCAGGTCGTCGTTAATGCCTTCGCAGGTGCGCTTCAATTTCGCGCGCATCGAGGGCCGAGAGATCTTCGTTGATCTCTTCGAAAATCAAGTGACGCGTCCCCTCGCTCAGACGCGCGTGCAGCATCCCGAGAAACTTCGGCTCGACGGCTAAGCGCAATCGCTGATACCGCTGATGGAGCCGTCCCTGTTCGATGTAGTCGGCGACGGTCCTGGCGAATTTTTCGCGATCCTTCTCGCTCAGCGTCCGAACACCAGGGACGACATTGACGAGGTCTTCGATTTCCCGCAAGTCCAGTTTAAGTCCCAGTGTCTGGAAGATTCGAGCACGGCTGCCGTCGGCAACGACAACCCAGGTAGTGACAGCCATGATGCGCCTCTCAGTGTGTTTGGTCGCCGGCTCGGCGGGCATCGCAAATCGTCGCGTCACGCTAGCGAGCTCGCGGGTCGGCAACACTCTATCTCCAACGCCCATCGATGACGGACCGTGGGGCCTCCCCTCGTTCCTGCGCGAGTGACGGATAATCCGTATATCCGCGCTCGCCACCTCCATAGAACGTGGACGGATCCGGCGAGTTGAGCGGAGCGTGCAACCGCAAGCGTTCCGGCAGGTCGGGATTGGCGATGAACAAGCGTCCGAATGCGATCAGGTCCGCGTTGCCGTCCTCGAGCCATCTTTCCGCACTGCCGCCGTCGAACCCGCCCGCGACCATCAGCACGCCACGATAGGTGCGGCGTATCATCTCGCTCATGCGTTTCGCGCGCGCCGTGAAAGCGACATCCTCACCGGTCGCCGCCAGCGCGGGATTGACGATGTGCAAATAAGCCAGCCCGTATCGATTAAGCTTCTCGATGACATAAGAAAAGGTCGCCTCGGGATTGTCATCATGCATGTCGTTGAAGGTGCCGAGAGGGGACAGCCGGACGCCGACCTTTTCCGGCCCCCACACGTCGCAAACCGTTTCGATTACCTCGAATAGCAGCTTGGCCCGACGCTCGCTCGATCCGCCGTATTCGTCCGTGCGGCGGTTCGTGCCGGACAACAGAAACTGATCGAGCAGATACCCGTTCGCTGCGTGCACTTCGACGCCGTCCATTCCGGCAGCCTTTGCGTTGCGCGCACCCCTGAAGTATTGGCGCACGAGATACGGCATCTCTTCGCCCTGCAGCGCGCGAGGCGCGACGCAGGGCGCGACGACACCTTCGCCGCGCTCGTTTTCGATGAACGCCTCCGCGTTCGGCCGAACAGCAGAGGGCCCAACGGGCAGCATTTCATCGGGCTGCAACGAGGGGTGCGATATGCGTCCGACGTGCCACAACTGCATGAACATCAACCCGCCCGCCTCGTGCAAGGCGTCCGCTACGAGCCGCCAGCCTTCGACCTGCTCACGACTATGGATCCCAGGCGTCCATGCATAGCCCTGTCCTTGCATCGACACCTGCGTCGCCTCGCTGATGATGAGCGCGGCCGCTGCGCGCTGCGTGTAATAGCAGGCGTTGAGCTGCGACGGTATGTTGCCTGGTCGGCTCGCACGCGAACGCGTCAGGGGTGCCATCACGACACGATGACGCAGGTTGTACGGTCCGACCTTTACGGGTTGGAAGAGCTTGCGCAGCGAGACTTGCTCGTCGTGCTGCCCGGCGTCCCCGGGCGCGATTTCCGTCTCAGGCATATTCGCTCCGTGTGTCTTTGATTCGCCCCGAAACGTGCTGCCTTAGACGCTTCGATGCGTCGGCGTCAGGTCACATCGACATGATCCCCCTTAGTACCGACGACGACTAAGTTTGCGTCTTCGGGGGTTGTTCGGGCTCGGGGTGAACGGCAACTGGATCGCTCGCGGGAAAGGTCTCTCCGAGCGCCTCGTCAAGTTGTTCGTCGAGGGTCATCGGCGCTTCCTGCTCCTCGACTTTCGACTTCCGGATGTCGTCGTGGCTTTCCTTTGTCATATAGCGCTCCATAGGGCACAGCGGAATCTCGCTGTCGCACCGGCGTTGAGTACATGCAATCACGGTCGTTGGAGACGGAGATCGCCACCTCCATCCCACAGATCAAGAACGCGTCATGACGACATTCGGATCGACGTCACTGATCTTCCTTCGGGTTGGCGAGAGATCGGCGCGTGCGTAAAGCAGGAGATGCTCGACACCACGGAGCTCGCGTGCTCGACCGAACCGTGCCTGACAATCTGCTCGCGAAGGCGTGAGCACTCCCCAATGTCGAACTGCGCGTCGATGTGATCGACATCCACACGGAATAATCCGCATAAATTGTCGCGGTGCCGATCCGGCCCAAATGCAAACTTCAACGGAATTCAAGATCACAACCCTGATGCAGCGCAGCGATACTTATGCCGTCGTACCACTGCTGTTCAGGCTCTCTAGCGCCTTCCTCAGGCGCTCCTCCTGATCGTTCGTGAGAGACGTCTTTAATACCTTTCCGCCGAAAGGCTTTAACTCTGGCAGGACCTTGTCGAAATTCACGCGACGCACGAGGATGAAGAGCGCAGACGAACCCGGCTCAATGTTCTGGCCCGTCGAACGCATGAAATCGTCATCGATTCCATAGTCCGAGAGCGCGCCCGACAATGCGCCCGTGCCAGCACCAATGGCCATGCCTGCTGCCAGCCCGACGAGGGGATTGAGCAACATGAGCCCAACCAGCGCACCAAATAGACCACCCCAAGCCGCGCCACTGACAGCGCCGATCTTGACGAGATCGACGGCTTGCTTGAGGTGTACCTTGCCCTTCGCGCTACGGACCACGATGCAGGCATCCTCAAGGTCGATCAGATGTTCCTTTTGCATCTGTTGAAGTTTGGTCAACACCTGGTCGGCTGTCTCTTCGCCTTTGAAGCTTACAACGACTAGATCGCTCATCGATTTTCTCCTTTTCTCTGGGAAATAATCCGAGACCCTTCCCCTGGAAGATGGACGAATTTATGCTCAGCGCCGCGCGCGAGCCGGTCGATCGCACCGCAAAGCAGCTCCGTTGCCGGCCAACCTTGCATATGCCGCCCGGCGCGCACCCTGGAACTTTGACAGGGCCATTGACGCGACGACGATGGCATCAAGACTAGATTCTTGCGGCCTGCACTTCTTCCTCATTCCTGCAGGACGTGTCGGATCTCTGCGCTTCTGCTGTGCGGCTTTCAGATGTGAACGGACAGCAGCATTACGCAAAAACTGCACAGGCGTAGGGAAGAAAATCGGCCCGGCGCGCCCTACCGTGGACGAATGCGTGCGGTGCGGGGCGTAGCCCGCGCGCGTGTTAGTCCATTAACAAACCAACGAGGAGCAGCAATGAGAACCGACGAAGACATCAAACGAGATGTGGAGTACGAATTGAAGTGGGATCCGGACATCGATCCATCTGATATCGGGGTAGCGGTCAAGGACGGCGCGGTCACATTGTCTGGTTTCGCACGCAGCTTCCGGCAAAGGACAAAGGCCGCGGAGGACGCGACGCGCGTACGTGGCGTCAGGGGAGTCGCAAACGATGTGGAGGTGCGGTTGCCTCTGATCAACAAGCGGCCCGATCCGGAGATCGTGCGCGAGATCATTGCCGAACTGAAGGCCGAGGTGCCTTATGCGGCGGAAGATATCAAGGCAGTCGTCAGGGACGGACACGTGACGCTGAAGGGCGAAGTCGAATGGGACTACCAGCGCCGCCGCGCGGCCGACACGGCGCTGCGGGTGAGCGGCGTCACCGGCGTGACGAACGAGATCGAAATCAAGCCGAAGGTCAAACCCGAGGACCTCAAGCACAAGATCGACGACGCATTCAAGCGCAACGCGGAAGTTGACGCACAGCACATCACGGTGGAGGCCGAAGGCAATAAGGTCGTCCTGCGCGGCACGGTCCGCTCATGGGCTGAGCGCGAGGAGGCCGAGCGGATCGCATGGCTTGCCCCCGGTGTGATGCGGGTCGACAACCGGATTACCATCGAATACTGACAGGCCACTGGAGGCCGGGCGGCTCGCTTGCGTAGCGGATGGCCGAGGGAAAGAGGGACACGGCACCAAAATCCGCAAACGCCCTCAGCACACTTGACTGCCCCCTATACCGCCAGGACGACTTGGATCGATGACACCGTTCTTCGGCTCCTTGCGACGCGAATCCGAGAGCTCGCAAGGTTGGTCATGAAAATCCTGGTGATACTGACTTCACACGACCAGCTCGGCGCTACGGGCCGGAAAACCGGATTCTGGCTCGAAGAGCTTGCCGCACCCTATTACGTGTTCATGGGACGGCTGGCGTCAAGATGACACTCGCTTCGCCAAAGGCGGCAGCACCCTCGACCCCAAGAGCGACGATCCGGATTCACAAACCGAAGCGACGTGGCGTTTCAAGACTCTGATTCATACGCGAGCGGGAAGTCCCGCGGTCATGGTTTTGCTCGCAACTTCCCAAAATTAATCAGCTACCGACGTTTCGGTGGGCAAGCCGGAATGCGCGAGGCGTCACACCGGCATGTCGATGAAACACGGCGGTGAAATGCTGCTGAGTCTGGAACCCCGCGCGCGCCCCAACCTCAACCAAGGGAATGGTCTCCTCGCACAACATCGTCCTGGCAAACTTCACTCGTTCGAGTGTCACGTACAGATGGGGCGGACTACCTGTCGTCGCTTTGAAAACGTGTGCAAAGTTTGAGGCACTCATGTGCACCAGCACCGCGAGTTGGTCGACAAGAATATTTTCGGCGATGTGCTCATGAACGAAGACTTGAATGCGAGTCAGCATTTGACGGGTAAATAGCGTGTCCGGCTCGGCCGCACCAGCACAGTGCCCGTACCGGAGAGCGATGTGCACCGAGATGACATCGGCAAAAGCGTCGGCGCAGGCAGCGTCGATGAGATCCGCGTCATGCAAAGCACCCAATGTATCTACGGCCTCCCGTAGGAACGGATCCCAAGACGTAGACCATATCGGGACTGCGCGAAACGCCTCTTGCGAGACTTGCCCAAGTACGTCTGATTTGAGGGCGATAACCCATCCGCTGGGATCGCTGGCAGCGATCGTGGCCAACGTCGCCCTCGTCGGAATAACTGCGGAAAATGGTGTACAGATCAGGATGGCGTGACTCTTTCCGCGGTCATCGCAGCCCACGGCACGCACGACAGTTGGACCTGTCGGTACAATCAACTGAAATCCCGGCAGTAGACTCACCCGCCGGTCGGTAAAAGCGACGTTCATCGGTTGGCAGCGTAATCCGTGATCCGGGGTCGTGGCTTGATTCATGATAAGAAAGGCTCTCGTTTCCACCTCGTCGGTACCGGAAGCGTAGGCCAAGTCCAGGGGGGCTGCTTAGAGGTGTTAACAGAATGACTTTTGCAGGTGTCGCCAGCATATGATGCAGCAGGCGATTCTGAGGAAAGCCTCGTGGATGAAAGCGAGCTGTTCGAAGCGAATACGCAGTCGGCGGAAGTCGTGAAGCCAGGAGATGGTCCGCTCCACAACCCAGCGTGTCTTGCCTAGCCCACTGCCATGAGGCTGACCACGTCGAGCGATTTCGGTTGCAATGCCAGCGGCATGCAGTGGACGTCGATATTTGTCGTGGTCGTAGCCTCTGTCGCCCTGAACGACCCGAGGCTTAGATAGTGGTTTGCCACGCTTGCCGCGGATCGGCGGAATTGCTTCGACCAGCGCTTGAAGTTGAGTGACGTCGTTGCGGTTGGCGCCGGTCAGAATCACCGCGAGCGGGATGCCCTACGCTTCGGTGATGAGATGGTGCTTTGAACCGGGTCGCGCGCGGTCTGTGGGATTCGGTCCTGTTTTTGACCTGAGCCCACAGCACGGACTGAAGAGGAATCGACGATGACGCGAGACCAGTCGATTTGGTCGGCTGCGCGCAATCGCGCAAGCAGAACCTCGTGCAACTGCTCCCAGACGCCAGCGGCTTGCCAGTCACGTAGGCGACCCAGCAACTCATGCCGCTGCCGCAACCCATCTCGCGAGGTAGCAGGTCCCAACGCAGGCCTGTCTGTAAGACGAAGAGAATGCCGGTGAGCACCGCACGATTGTCGAGCGGCTTGCGCCCCGGATAACGGGTTCGTCGTAGTTTGGGAGGGGGCAGCAACGGTTCGATGAGTGCCCACAGTTCGTCGTCGAGTATCGGCTTGGCCATGTCCTTTTCGTCGTCGAAACAACGAAAAGGTTAACAGCATTCATCGACGGTTAACAGCCCCCTCGTTCATTTTGTTAAGGGTTCTTAAGACGGATTCGTCATATGGGCAGAAGCGCCCCCGTTTGGAGTAACCGGAACTCGAAGCAACAACACATCCACCCGATGCGCGGCTTGCGCGAGTTGCTGCGCCAGATCTGGGCGCGCAACACAGCATCTACGCCGCACCGATCGCTGCGATCGCAGGAGGACGACTGCGGCTTTAGGCAAAAGGGACTCCAGAGCGGCGTTTGACGCTCCTGCAGTTGGCTACCCTCGACGCTAGACTGTAGTGAGAGGTGCTCGCCGAGCGCTACGTTACCTGGAAAACTCGCAGAGTACAGATGATTTCGCACGTTCAATTGCTTGAGGCGATCTTGCGCATGGTCGCGGCAGTGCTGGTGGGTTGTATCGTCGGACTCGATCGAAACCTGCATGGCAAGCCAACCGGCGTCAAGACGCTGGGGCTCGTTGCGCTCGGCTCCTGTCTTGTCACGATGGCCGGCATGTCCTTCGAACTACACGGTTTTACTGACGGCAGCGACGCCGGTCGTGCGATTCAAGGCGTCATTACGGGCATCGGTTTTCTCGGCGCCGGGGTGATCCTGCAAAACCGAGCCACCGGCAAGATCAGCGGCTTGACGACAGCGGCTTCGATCTGGGTCACCGCCGCGCTCGGCATCGTGTGCGGCATCGGCGCATGGCAGATTGCGGGTATTGCCACCGCCCTGCTCCTGCTGCTGCTCTCGGTCGGCGGCATCATTGAACGTGCGTTACACCGGCGATGGCTAAGAAAGTCGCCCGAAGAGCAGGCGGCAATCACGCGGCACGACGAATAGCGCGGCGGCGCACTGATCGGCGCACTGCCCGTAGAACGAATGTGCCGCGCGTCAAATGCATCGACGGACGATGCGAGACATATGTCACCGATGCTCGCTGTAGTCGGACCTCGGCTTAGGCGTCGCGCGTACCTTTGCGTATTGAAACTCGGGCAGCGCCTTGATCGCATCTTTCGTCGCACCGGGAAGCACCAGTTTGCCATTGTTGAAATCGAGCTGCTCCATCGGAATGGCCACGTCGTGATGCGACACCCCCAGAAACTGGTTCGCGGCGACGATCGCAAACGATACCGACCGGTCCGGTGCCACGATAATGTCATGAATGACGCCGACGCGCTCACCCTTCTCGTTGAAGACCGGCTTGTCCATGACCGACTTTCTCACGCTCCAGCCCGCCACGATCGCGGCCGACTCTTCCACGCTGACACCAAGCGGCTGGGCACCGGCCACCTGGGCGTGCGCCTCTAGAGGGAGTCCGAGCGACGACGCGAGCAGCCATAGAAGCAGATTCTTTTTCATGAGATTCCCTTTGTGGTTGCACGGTGCGACACTGGGCCAGCAGTGAACAGGCTAATGCTGGACCGTGAGTCGCGTAAGTTCATGTTAGGACGCCTCACGGCGAGCCGCGCTGAAAAGAAAGGTGGTGGATCGCGTGATTTCGGTGCATCTGGGACGCCGATCTGCACACCATTCAGCATGCCTCATGAATGAACGCAGAATTGCGAAACGCATAGCAGAAACGCGAAAGAATCGCAGAAGCGTGAAGCCTAGACTGCAGTTGATCACCTGACGTACAGTTGGAGTCCCGCATGGATGAACTGCTTGAGCGCGCTTGGTGGATGCTCATTCTGCGTGGCACCGTAGCGCTGCTGTTCGGCACTCTGGCGTTATTCTGGCCCGGTCTCACTCTTCTACTGCTTATCATCCTCTTCAGTGCCTACGCAATCGCTGGCGGCGTTGTCGCGATTGTCGCGGCCATCCGCTACCGCGCGACGCACGGCGGCTGGTGGGTGCCCTTGCTGCTCGGCATCTGCAGCATCGGCGCCGGTGTGATAGCCGCGCTGGTACCGGGCATTACCACCCTCGTGCTGGTCGCGGTAATCGGCGCAAACGCGATTATCACTGGCGTATTCGATCTGATCGCAGCAACGCGGCTGCACAGGCGCCTGCGCAATGCGTGGATGCTGGTGCTAACCGGAGTGCTGTCCGTGCTGTTCGGCATCCTCGTGCTGCTCTTTCCGGGCGCCGGGGCATTGGCGCTCGTCTGGCTGATCGGCGTGTATGCGTTGTTCACGGGCGCGCTGCTGTTTGTACTCGGCATCACTGCCCGTGCCTGGCATCATGACGGCCTGACCGGCGAGCCACACGCGCCATTGCATCCGTAAACGCACCGCTCACGGGCCACTCGTGGGTCACGAGGTCAAACCCGCGGGCGATGCCGCGCCGGCCGTGCCTTGGCATCAGGAGGTCGAATGCACCGCCCGTCATCTCCAGTGGTCCAGCCTCAGGTCTGGCACTGGCGTACCTCACGTAAGGAGAATGACATGCCTCTGGATCTCGACAAATGGAACCCGTTCCGGTTTTTACGCTCGCACGCGCAAAAAAGCGCATCGGGCGGCGCCGGTGCGCCGCGCACCAGTCAGCAAAGCGCCCGGCAAAACGGGCAACAGACTGGCACGCAAACGGGTAACGGGGCGCAAATGGAAGTCGCTGCTGCGCCGGTATCACTTGCGGCTGCCAGCTGGCCGCTGCCTGATCCGATTCATCTGTTTGCCGAATTGATCCGCGATCCGTTCGGAGGTCGTGGACCGCTCGGAAGCTGGTTCGGCGACTTCAGCGCGAGTGAGTTTCAACCGCGGATCGACGTCACCGATGAAGGCGACGCACTGCGTATCGTCGCCGAATTGCCGGGCATGACCCGCGACGACGTCGAACTCGAAGTGATAGACGACATGCTGATCGTGAGCGGCGACAAGCGCTTCGAATCGACGAGCGAAGAACAGGGATGCTATCGGGTCGAGCGGTCGTTTGGACATTTTCAGCGCGTGGTCCCGCTGCCCGCGGGCATCGATCTCGATCGGGCAGAGGCCAGATTTGAAAACGGCGTGCTGACGCTGCGCATCCCCAAAGCGGCCGGAGAACCGCCAGCGAAGCGGCGCATTGAGATCAAATAACATCATCCGTCAGCGATGGATCTGGTCAGTTTGCGGGCGCGGGTTGTAAGCGACATGCTGCGCACCGGCGACGCTTATCGCATCAAGCTGCGGTTGGTACGGTCCACTACCACGCGAGCCGCCGAGGAAGAAGCCGAACAACTGACGGCCGCGCTCAGAACTGCGTTCGACGAACCCGGACGGCAACTGGCTGGAGCGTCACACCTTGCATGACTACCCAACGCTGGTTGACGGGATCGAAAAAACGTTGGCGCGCACATGTCAGCGCGTCCACGAGCATCCCGGCATATCCATTGAAGAGGACACGCTGCATCGCGTCATGCTGTTGGTACTGCAGGACGAATCAGTGTGCCGGCCGACGCGACGAAGAACGATGGAATTCGCTTGAATCGTTTCGAGTGCAGCGCGAGCCCAGCACGCAAACAAGGCGACATCGGAATAAGCAGCGGAATAGATATTCCACACACCCATTACCCGTCCGGGAAGCGATGCCCGCACGGACGAAAAGGAGATCATCATGGCCGAGTGCAGTGTTTGTGGAAAGCCCGCAACCTCGCAGATCACGATCACCGATAACGGTCGGCGCCGTCAGCTGATGTTGTGCGATGAGCACTACATGGAGTTTATGGCGCGCAATCAGCGCCGCCTGTCGCCGCTCGAGTCCCTCTTTCACGGCGGACTGTTCGACAGTCTGTTCAACGACATGTGGCCGCAGATGGAAAGCGGCCGCGGTAGCCGGTCACGCATCGGACGCTCGCCCGGACAATCCGGCGGCGCGGATCAGCGTACAGGCGCCGGCAGCGGGCAAATGGGCGATTCAGCGGGCGGACTCCCAGGCGGCCGGACACGCCGGCATCGCCGGGCGCGTGAAGCGGTGGACCTGCAGACGTACCTGAGCCAGAGCGGTCTGGACCGCCTGCAAGCCGCGGCGCAAGCAGCGGTCGAATATGGCAAGAACGAAGTCGATACGGAACACCTGTTGCTGGCGCTTGCCGATAACAATGTGGTGCAGGAAATCCTGCGCGAATTCAAGCTTGATCCCGAAGAGATCAAGAAGACCATCGACCAGACCTCGCCGCGCGGCACCCGCAAGGAGCCGAGCGACGACGAGCAGATTGGCGTGTCGCCACGCGCCAAAAGTGCGCTGGAAAGCGCGTTGAAAGCGTCGCTGGAATTGGGTCACAGCTATGTCGGACCAGAGCACATTCTGATTGGGCTCGTCGAGGAAGAAGACGGCTTTGCAGGTGAATTGCTGCGCAAGCTCGGGCTGTCGTCGCAATCGCTGCGGCAAAAAGCAGTCAAGGTGGTCGGCAAGGGTGCCGAAGACGGCAAGATGGGAGACCGCTCGACCACGCCCACGCTCGACAAGTACGCGCGCGATCTCAGCGCGCTTGCGCGTCAAGGCAAGCTCGATCCGGTGATCGGCCGTGACAAGGAAATCGAAACCACCATTGAAGTGCTCGCGCGGCGGCGCAAGAACAATCCGGTGCTGATCGGCGAACCTGGTGTGGGCAAGACCGCTATCGTCGAAGGTCTGGCGCAACGCATTGCTCAGGATCAGGTGCCGGAAGTGCTGCGCGGCAAGCGCGTGGTCGAACTGAATATCAATAGCGTCGTGGCTGGCGCGAAGTATCGTGGCGAGTTCGAGGAGCGGGTCAAGCAGGTACTGGATGAGATCATCGAGAACCAGGACCGTCTGGTTGTATTTATCGACGAACTGCATACGATTGTCGGCGCCGGCCAGGGCGGCGGCGAAGGCGGCCTCGATATCGGCAATGTCTTCAAGCCTGCGCTCGCTCGCGGTGAGTTGCACCTCGTGGGTGCGACCACATTGAACGAATACCAGAAGTACATTGAAAAGGACTCGGCATTGGAGCGGCGCTTTCAGCCCGTGATGGTGCCTGAGCCTAGCGTCGAGGAAACGATCGAGATTCTGCGTGGCTTGCGCGACCGGCTCGAAGCACATCACAAGGTGAAAATTACCGAAGAGGCGATCGCTGCAGCGGCAAAGCTCTCGGACCGCTACATCGCCGCCCGCTTTTTGCCAGACAAGGCAATCGATTTGCTCGATCAGGCCGCCGCACGCGTGCGCATTTCGTCGAATTCGCGCCCGCAGCCATTGCACGATGTCGAGGCGAGCATCCGCCGCATCAAGCAGGAACAGGACGCGGCCAGCGCTGCAAAGCAATTCGATAAGGCCAAGGAACTGGAAGAACAGCTCGTCGCGGAACAAAAGCGCCTGCACGAAGCCACTGAAACGTGGAAGAAGGAGCGCGGCACCAGTTCGCAGGAAGTGACGGCGGAAGACATTGCGCAGATCGTTTCGTCGCTCACGGGCGTACCGTTATCTGAACTCACGGCCGAGGACCGTGAAAAACTGTTGCGACTGGAAGACCATCTGAAGGAGCGCGTAGTCGGCCAGGATGAAGCCATCTCTGCGGTCGCCAAAGCGGTGCGGCTTTCGCGCGCCGGTTTGACAGAGGCCGGCAAGCCGACTGCGAGCTTCCTCTTTCTTGGGCCCACAGGTGTGGGTAAAACCGAACTAGCGAAGGCGCTAGCCGCTTCGGTGTTCGGCGACGAGAACGCGCTGGTGCGCATCGACATGAGTGAGTATTCCGAGCGTCATACGGTGGCGCGGCTGGTTGGCGCGCCGCCCGGATATGTCGGCTACGAGGAAGGCGGGCAACTCACCGAGCGCGTGCGGCGCAGGCCATATTGCGTTGTGTTGCTCGACGAAATCGAAAAGGCGAACTCGGAGGTGCACAACCTCCTGCTGCAACTGTTCGACGAAGGCCGTCTCACCGACGGCAAGGGACGTCTGGTCGATTTCACCAACACGATCATCATCGCGACCAGCAATATCGGCTCACAACTGATCCAGGACAACATGAAGGCCGACTCGAAGCAGCTCGACTACCCTGAACTACGCGACCGGTTGATGGAAATGCTGCGGCATCATTTCAGGCCCGAGTTCCTGAATCGGGTCGATGAAGTCGTCGTGTTCCATGCGCTCGGAAAGGAGCAGATTCGCAGTATCGTAGACCTGCAACTTGCGCGCGTACGGCGTACGGCACTGGCCCAGGGCATCGATCTGTCGTTCGACGACGGGTTGCGCGATCATCTTGCGCAGATCGGATATGACCCCGAGTTCGGCGCGCGGATGCTCAAACGCAAGATCCGTCTTGAGGTGGAATCGCAACTCGCCGATGCACTGTTGCGAGGCGACGTGCGCGACGGCGACAAGGTCACATTGACCTATGACTCAGGTACACGCTCTGTGCGTGTGCAGAAAGGAGCATCGCCCACAGAAGCGCCCGGCGAGGCGTCAAAGCAGGCACCGGCACATGCGTGACGCTGGGATGATTGAGAACGCGACGCCGCCCGCCCGTGCGGGGGCGTCGCACTCACGATTCAAGCTCACCTACCACGATCCCGTCGCGATAGCACCAGATCCACGTTTCTCCGGGTTCGATTGAACGTACCAGCGGATGACCGGTCGCGTGAAAATGCTTGCTTGCATGCCGGTTGGGCGACGAATCGCAGCAGCCGACATGGCCGCAAGAAAGACAAAGCCTCAAATGGACCCACGGCTGGCCAAGCTTCACGCAGTCCTCGCAATAGTTGATGGACGTGTGGAGAATGCGGGCCTCGCCCAGGTGCGTGCAACCGGGGGTCATGATCGTGCTCCTATGCGCAGACGTGCGGGGATCAACATTGCGCTCGTGCTCAGGCGCTATTCAAATAGCGATGCACCAGCGTCACAGCCATTGCCCCCTCGCCGACTGCCGACGCCACGCGCTTGATCGACGCGTGACGCACGTCGCCCGCTGCGAATACGCCGGGCACACTCGTTTCCAGATGGAGCGGCGCGCGTTGGAGAGGCCAATTCAGGTTCGCCCGATATTCCTGCAGATCGGGACCGGTTACGAGATAGCCGCCTTCGTCGCGAACGATGCCGACCTCCTGCGCCCATTCCGTCTGCGGCACGCCGCCAATGCAGACGAATAGCCAATTCGTTCTTACCGTGCGGTCCTGGGCGGTTCGCGTATCGGTCAGCGTGATCTCCTGCAAGACGTCACTGCCTGCGAGCGCGGTAACTTCGGTGCACGTGCGCACTTCAATGTTCGACGCCGATGTAATGCGATCCACCAGGTATTGGGACAACGTGTTCTTGAGCGATGCGTCACGCACGAGCATATAGACGCGGTTGGCGGACTGCGAAAAATGCATGGCGGCCTGTCCCGCCGAATTGCCGCCGCCCACCACATACACGTTTTCGCCATGGATCAGCGCGGCCTCACTGGCGCCAGCGCCGTAATAAAGGCCTGCGCCGAGAAAGCGCTCTTCACCTGCCAGGCCTAGCGTGCGATATGCCACGCCGGTCGCGCAGATAGACGTGCGCGCCGTGATACGCGTGCCGTCTTCCAGATACACGATGCCTTGGCCCGGCGGAAACTCCGCGTGCACGCCTGCGCGCGCCAGCAGGATTTCGGCGCCGAACTTGACGGCCTGGTCGCGCGCCCGTTCAGCGAGCTCCGCGCCGCTCACGCCCTGTGGAAAGCCCAGATAGTTCTCGATCTTCGAACTGCTACCTGCCTGACCGCCCAGTGCCCAGCGCTCCACCAGTACGGTATGCAGTCCCTCAGATGCACCGTACACCGCGGCGCTCAATCCCGCCGGTCCTGCGCCGTAAATCGCCAGATCGTAGGCCTCACGGGATGGACTCGCAAACCAGCCGAGCTTCTCGGTGATTTGCCGGATGGTGGGACATTCCAGCCGCGTTCCGTCGTGGAAGACGCAGACCGGCAAGCGCGAATCGGAAAGGTGCTGCACATGCGCCAGTTCCTCCGCTTCCTTATCGCTGCCCAGTTCGATCCATTCGAACGGTATGTCGCAGCGATGCAGGAAGTCGCGTATCGCGTAGCCATGTGCGCTGCGCATGCGTCCATAGATCCTGACCATGAATAAGCTATCCCCCTTTGAGGACGTTACGACTTTGTTTCGTTTTATCGTGCTTCACAAGCAGGCGGCCGCGCCAGGATAACGGCGGTTGGCCGTATTCGTGCCCCGTAAGCGCATCGGAGGGGGGCGTCTTTCGCGAAACTGCCGGGTATTGTTCGCTTTGCGCTGATGGTTCCGTCACATCAGGTCGTGCGACTCTTCCAGCTTGCGATCGACAAAACGCGTGCCCCATTCGATGCCGTCGCGGACCGCCTCCTCCTGCGTAACCCACTCCGGCTGAATCGTCTCCACACGGAATTCGGCCACGGGGCTATCGGCATGGCGCACACTCACCTTCGCCTGCCACGCGCCGTATGCATTCTGCTCCGGCTGTACCGCGATCTCGTAGCCTCGATGCTCAAACACGTGCGTTTGCATGAGCGGCTCCGGTTTCGTATCAAGGCGTCAATCTGGAAGCACGAACTCGGTGCGCATGTCTTCGATCACCTTCTGGACATGATGTGCGTAATCTACGCCGAGGTCATTGAGCGGCACCATGTTCCAGTTCCGGCCGGATGCGTCGGGCGGGTGCCGCTCCGGTAGCGGTATGCGCACGCGCAAAGCTCCCGGCACGTCAGCGGCGATTTTCGCCATGCGGTTCTGCAGTTCGTCGCGAATCTGCTCAGCGGTTTGAACGGTCTTCGGCATCGGTCTGCCTCCCTCGATCGCACTTCCCAATCGTGGCTGAATAGCGCATACGTGCCTCTTGCGTGAGCATGCACCGACGATGCTCTAAGTCTAGTCGCTAATCCGGGGATGTACGGATAATCGCTTGCGTGTGCGGACTGCATCAAGGTAAGGCGCGCCGAAAAACTGCTCTTCGGAAAAATGCGCAAAAGGCCACAAGGGCCCGATCCTCTCCAAGCCAGCCCGTATCGTATCTAAAGCCGGTGTCCGCCGCTGATGAGCTGCTGGCGAGCTGACAAATACGAAGAAATTAGACCTGATAGACCCACGCGAGCGGGACAGGCTTGAGCCAGTCGTACAGGCGCTGGTGCTCCGGTTGCTCAATAACCGCAGCACGGCAGCAAGCCAGCGCGTGTGCGGGTGGACTTGGAGCAGGCGACACCGGCCCGCGACGGAGACTGGTTGTTTGTTATTCGAGATACGCAAGCGGCCGCGCGTGATACGCGCGAGGCTGCATTGAACCGTGCCTCAAGCGAGGCCTCCTAAGACCTGCATAGATCGTATAAGCGGTTGACGGCCGGTCGGCGCATCCTGGGTGGGGCGGGTAGTGACGCAATCGCTGTGGCGCCGCCAAAATAGCGTATTCCATATTGCGCTCGTTGGGGTACAGTGCATGGACTTGCTGCTACAGGCTTAGTACCTCTTCGAATACATGACAGGAACCTGTATCAGAAGCGCGAGATAGTTCGGCCTCTGTTATCAATAACTGGATATGTCGTTTCTGCTTTGGGCAGCTATCCACAAAGAAGCCGCGCAAACGCGCAGGACCGTAGCATGTGCGTTACGCGACCGTCGAATGGACTGTGCACGGCGCATGTGCAATCCATGCACGTGCGGTGCGCTCGCGGCGCAGCGATGGCCCTCCGGGAGTCTAATCATGGAAAGTAAGAGAAGCTGGCTACGCAAGGATCTGGATGAGTTGCGTCTGCAGTGGGCCATGCTCACCTTTTATGAACGATTCGAGCAGCTTGTCGCGCATGTGCTGAGCGTCGTGATTTCCGTCATTATCCTCGTGTCGCTCTGGCAGTTGATTCACGCCGTGATTGCATTGCTGGTTTCGGACGCGCTGAACCCGCTGGATCACGCGGTGTATCAGACCATCTTCGGGATGGTCATGACGCTGCTCATCGCGATGGAATTCAAGCATTCGATTACGCACGTGATGGCGCGGCGCGATCACATCGTGCAGGTCAAAACGGTGCTTCTGGTTGCGCTGCTGGCTATCGCCCGCAAATTCATCATTCTCGATCCGACCAGCGCGCCCGCCCAGATCGCGGCGCTTGCATTTACGCTGGTGGCACTGGGGATCGTCTACTGGCTGATGCGGCAGCGTGATGACCCGGTCGACGCGACGACCGTCGCGCAAGCAGAGCGTGATCGCGTGGTGCACGCGCAGCGGCAGCAAGGGGGACCGCCCCGCGACGGCGGCCAGACCGACAATTGACCTGAGTCGCCGCGCTCGTCACGTGATGAGAGCGTAAGCTTCAATCGCGGCTCTGTCACGTTGGCGAGGTGGTCACATATGATGTCGCGATGAAGAAGACAAAATCGCTTTATCACGGCCACCGGTTCCCGGCGACGGTCATTAGTCACGCGGTTCAGTGGTACTTCCGGTTCCAACTCAGCCTGTGATATTGAAGAACTGCTGTTCGAGCGCGGTGTCATCGTCAGTTACGAGTCGATCCGCCGCTGGTGCGACAAATTCGGCGCGGGCTTCGCACATCGCGTCAAAGCTGCTCGCCGCAAACCTGGCAGCACATGGCATCTTGACGAAGTCTTCGTTACGTTGCGCGGTGGGCCTTATCTGCTCTGGCGGGCAGTCGACCAGCACGGCGCCGAACTCGACATCCTGCTGCAGAAACGTCGCGATAAGGCCGCAGCAAAGCGCTTCTTCAAACGCGTGCTGGCCGCCTGTCCCGACGCGCCGAGAAGGATTGTCACCGATCAGTTGCGCAGCTATCCGGCCGCGAGGGCCGAAATTCCCGAACTGGCAAACATCAAACACGTCTTCGTCAAAGCCAGTGCTCGGGTCGGCCAGGAACGGCCGGTTGCGGCGACCCCGTGTTAATGTGGTCAGTACGGCAACCGCGTATAAGAGGCAGGGAATGCGAAGATGGCTCGCAATCGGAATAGCGGTCGGCGCCGCGGTTGGTGCAGCAACTGAAAGTATGGGTCTCTGGTTAAGCCTAGGGGCAGCAATAGGCGGAGCAATTGGAGCGGGCTCCAAAAAGCCGCTTCGATAGTCGAATACCAATGCTGCAACAGTTCAACGGCCGCTATCGGGAGAACTGAAGGTCCGCTCAGGGTCGAGCTGAGCCGTCCACGGCCGGCGGCGGTCGGCCATGAGGCGTCGTCGGCACCTTCCTTGCTGAGGCGTTCGGGCGCCTGGTCCACCGCAAAGCCGCCGTTCAATTGGCGAGCAAGAAAAGGTCTGGCTACGGAAACTTTGAAAACACACAACGCGTTGCTTCCGGCAAACGTTGCCTGCAGGCCATGACCAAGCGAACCGTTCAATATACCGATTCCATACCCGGTGGTCGGTGCTTAAAACGTCGGTGCACCCAGTAATACTGCTCGGGAAACTTCACGACCTGTTCCTCAAGGAACGCATTCATGCGGCGCGCGTCGGCTACATCACTCCCCGATGGGAAATCCGTGAGCGGCTCGAAAATCGTCAACTTATACCCTTGACAATTCGGAAGCACCTCAGTCACAAAGGGAACAACCCGCGCGCGCCCCAGTCTCGCGAGACGCGAAACGGCTGTGAGCGTGCAGGCGGGAACGCCAAAGAAAGGGACAAAGGCAGAGTTTTCAACGCCTTGGTCCATATCCGCCGCGAGCATGACCGGTTTGCCGGAACGTAACAATTGCACGATCTTTCTGGCACTTGTCGCGCGCTCGATCATCTCTGCGCCGAATCTGCCGCGTTGCCGCCTGGCAAGGTCGCATAGGGCTGTGCTTGACATACGTGTGTACAGTGAGGCGACGGGGAGGTGCGTCGAGTAGAGCATGCAGCCGACCTCGATGCCCACAAAGTGAAAACCCATAAAGATGGTGGGCGGGGCTGTATCGTCATGGAGATCAATTTTGCTTTCGATCTGGACGATATCCCGGATCGACTGCGCACTGCCAAACCACTGGATGCCTCGCTCGAGATAGCTGCGAACAACGTGGCGGAAGTGAGCTCTTGCGAGCGCCTGACGTTCGCGGCTAGTCTTCTCGGGGAAGCACAGACGCAAGTTCACCTGGACGATATGCTTGCGGCGGCTCGGAAGCGCATACAACGCAGTGCCGACAACCATCCCGAGCCTTGCGAC
>NZ_JAFA01000047.1 GCF_000519185.1 Paraburkholderia nodosa DSM 21604
AATTGGGCACGCCGGGATCTATTGGTATGGACGCCCCCACCCACAAACCGGTGGCCGCGACGTGTCATAGTGGAGCGGAAGGTTGCAAACCATACCAAGAGGAGCGTCCGGCAATGAAGATTACGACCGTAGGTATCGACTTGGCAAAAAATGTATTTCAGGTGCACGGTGTCAACGAGCATGGCAAGACCGTGCTGAGGAAACAGCTCAAGCGCGACCAGGTGGCGGTCTTCTTCGCAAACCTCCCGCAGTGTCTGATTGGCATGGAGGCCTGCGGAAGCGCCCATCACTGGGCGCGCAAGCTGCGCGGCCTGGGGCACGATGTGAGGCTGATGGCGCCGCAATTCGTCAAACCGTACGTAAAGACGAATAAGAACGACGCGGCTGACGCCGAGGCTATTTGTGAAGCGGTTGGCCGGCCAAATATGCGTTTCGTGCCGATCAAGAATATCGAGCAGCAAGCTGTGCTGGCGCTGCATCGTGTCCGCCAGGGGTTTGTAAAGGCTCGGACAGCGCAATCCAACCAGATCCGTGGACTGCTGGCCGAATTCGGGCTCGTCATTCCGCAGGGCATCGCCCACATTGCCACGCGTGTGCCAGACCTCATTGAGGATGCAGACAATGATTTGCCGGGCTCGTTCCGTCTGTTGGTGCAACGCCTACTGGATCAGTTGAAGGAGTTCGATCGTCAGGTTCATGAGATCGAGAGTCAGATCGTCGCGTGGCATCGCATGAACGACGATAGCCGTAAGCTGGCCAAGCTGCCAGGAATAGGGCCGATTACGGCCAGTGCGATGGTGGCCTCTATTGGCGACGCCAAGAGCTTCAAGAGCGGTCGACAGGTAAGTGCCTGGCTTGGGCTGGTGCCCAAGCAAAACTCCACTGGCGGCAAGACCGTGCTGCTGGGGATGAGCAAGAGAGGAGATTCGTATCTGCGGACGCTACTGATTCAGGGAGCGCGTTCAGTGATCTACGCGGCGCAGCGAAAGGAGCGTCCAGACGGTTGGCTGAGCAGGCTACTCAAGCGTCGCAACACGAACGTGGCAGCGGTTGCATTAGCCAACAAGAATGCTCGCATTATCTGGGCATTGCTGTCCAATGGCCGCGAATTCCGCGCCGACTACGCGACGGCTATCGCCGTCGCGTAGTCGGCGCGGCTTGAAGTAGTCAACGTAACCCCGCAGAACAGGAGCTCTCTAGATTGCTCAGGTGATCATGAATTGATGGCAAAACTGGTAAGACCGTGGCCACGGAAATCTGACCCGCACAGCGTGCCTCGAGCACACGGATCTATTGAGAACTTGGCCAGCGGATTCCATCAGGGACAGCGGCAACGCCGCACCGAAAGTCCGGATGTATGAGTGCAATCTCTACCTTCGAGCCGTCAAAGACTGAAAGCTTGGCAAACTGGGGGCGTCCATGTATGTGCGGGGGGTGTTCAGTAATGGACATCCCTACCGCAATCGCCAGCACGGACCTATGCGGCGAGCGTCGGCAGCCGTGCGGGGGATCGCCGATAATGCTTCGTCGATCCCCCGAGGAGAATCTGCTTGAAGGTCAGCGAAGCCGTCACCAGCCGCAAGTCCGTGCGTCAGTTTCTGCCCGATCCGGTGGACCCCGTCGTCATTCGCCGCGTGCTCGATACCGCTGCGCGCGCGCCCTCGGGCGGCAATCTGCAGCCGTGGCATGTTCATATCGTGGGCGGCGAATCGCTTGCGAAGCTCAAGTCGATCATGGCCGGTCGTATTGCGCAGGCGCCCGCGGGCGAACAGATGGAGTACGACGTGTATCCGCGCGAACTGGGTTCGCCGTATCGCGAGCGTCGTTATCAGGTGGGCGAGGATCTTTACCGCAGCATCGACGTCGCGCGCGACGACCGGCCAGGCAGGCTACAGCAATTCGCGCGCAACTACGCGTTTTTCGACGCGCCGCTCGCACTCTTTTGCAGCGTGGATCGTCAGATGGGGCCGCCGCAATGGGCCGACCTTGGCATGTTCCTGCAGACGGTGATGCTGCTCCTGCGCGAAGCCGGCCTGCATAGCTGCGCACAGGAAAGCTGGGCGCGCTACGCGCACAGCGTTGGCGAGTTTCTCGCCTTGCCGCGCGAACGCATGGTGTTCTGCGGCATGGCGATCGGTCACGAAGACCCGGACGCGCCCATCAACCAGTGGCGCTCGGCTCGCGTACCGCTCGACGAATTCGTTCAATTCGACGGCATTTGAAACTTGAGCGCAGCCCACGCCAGCATTTACATATCGCTTACAGCGCGGCGCGAATGCGCGCGGCCAACGCTTCGAGTTGCGCCATGTCGGCCATTTCACGCGCATGCGGGCGCAGTTCTTCGCCCGCGCGGCGCGGAATCAGGTGAAAGTGCACGTGCGGTACGGTCTGCCCGGCGGCGGCGCCGTTGAACTGCGCGATCAACAGGCCTTCGGGCGCAAGCACCTTGCGCATCGCAACCGCCATCTTCTGCACCGTCGCCATCGCGGCGGCGCCGGCTTCCAGCGAAAGGTCGTAGATGAACTCGGCGCCTTCCTTCGGCAGCACCAGCAGGTGGCCTTCGGATTGCGGCATGACGTCCATGATCGCGAGCGTCGCGTCGTCCTCGTACACCTTGATGCAGGGTGCTTCGCCGCGCAGGATGCGCGCGAAGATGTTTTTGTCGTCGTAGGCCATGGTCAGTCTCTCCAGTTCGGGCGCGCCGTTTGCTCGCGCCGGGGCGATGGGTTTGGGTCGAGTTTGCGATTATGGCCCGCCCCATATGGCCTGTGCGTGTTCCTGCACGTTTTTTGAAGTAGGTGCATCATAGAGTTTCTCGCAGCGCGCGCGACGACGAATGTCTTGAAAGCAACCTCTTGAATGGCATCGGAGCAAGGTACCAAGGACCCGACTCCAGCCGCATGGAGCACGTATGGCAACGACTGATCTCGAAGCAGCTCAACCCGTTCGTGAGGCCACCGTTTCGGGGGCCTGGCGGTTTACAGCCCAGCTATTGGCGCGCGCTGACGTGAAGTTCAACGGCACCCGGCCGTGGGACATGCGCATCCACGATCCGCAGGTGCCTGAGCGCGTGCTGGCGCTAGGCAACCTGGGCCTTGGCGAGGCCTACATGGACGGCCAGTGGGACTGCGAGCAGCTCGACGAATTCTTCGCACATGTGTTGCGCGCGCATCTAGATGACCAGATCGATCCCTCCCGTCTCGTCTTCCACGCGCTCAAGGCGCGCCTCATGAATCGCCAGACCGTGCGCCGGGCATGGAAGGTGGGCCAGCAGCACTACGACATCGGCAACGAATTCTACGAGGCGATGCTCGACAAGAACATGGCCTATACCTGCGGCTACTGGTCGGGCGGCGCGAAGACGCTCGACGAGGCGCAGGACGCCAAGCTCGATCTCATCTGCCGCAAGCTGGGCCTGAAGCCCGGCATGCGTCTGCTCGACATCGGGTGCGGGTGGGGCAGCCTCATGAAGTTCGCGGCCGAACACTATGGCGTGTCGTGCGTAGGCGTGACGATCTCGAAGGAGCAGGCCGCGCTCGGCGCCGAGCGCTGCAAGGATCTGCCGGTTGAATTCCACCTGCAGGACTATCGGCTGCTCGACGAGAAGTTCGACCGCATTGCGAGCGTGGGCATGTTCGAGCACGTGGGCCCGAAGAACTATCGCACCTTTATGGAAGTCGCTCAGCGCTGTCTTGTCGACGACGGTCTGTTCGTACTGCATACCATCGGAAAGAACCGCCGCGACACCACGCCCGATCCGTGGGTCGACAAATACATCTTCCCGAACGGCGAGTTGCCGACCATCGGCCAGATCGCCGACGCTTCGGGCGGTCTCTTCGTGACCGAAGACCTGCATAACTTCGGCGCCGACTACGACCGCACGCTCATGGCGTGGCACGCGAATTTCGAGGCCGCGTGGCCGCGTTTCAAGGCGCAGATGGGCGAGCGGTTCTACCGCATGTGGCGCTACTACCTGCTTTCGTGTGCCGGGGCGTTCCGTGCGCGCGACATTCAGCTGTGGCAGTGGGTGTTTTCGAAGAACGGTTTGCGGGGCGGTTATCAGCGTCCTGCCTGATCTTTCCGTCGCCTCACCCATGCGGCCGCGTTTCGCGAATGGCGAACGCGGCCGTTTTCGTTGCAGATCAACGAATCAGTGCCGAGACCGTTGCGATGCCAAGGATCGTCATGACGACCGAGGCACACACGTGAATGGCGATCTCGCCCGCGGCCCAGCCGAAACGTCCGTGCTGCAGATGCGACACGACTTCGGCTGAGAAGGTCGAGAACGTGGAGAGGCCGCCCATGAGGCCGGTAATGACGAAGAGGCGCCACTCGGCGGAGAGCTGGGGCATGCGCCCGAAGTATGCGACCGCTACGCCGATCACATAGCCCGCGATGATGTTCGACGCAAGCGTGCCGAGCGGCAGCTCAGGGTAGAGGGCATTCAGGCGTATCCCGAGAACCCAGCGCAGCAGCGAACCGAGCGCGCCGCCAATGCCGACGGCGAAGATGGACAAATACATGGTCTGGAGTGGTTGAGGGCGCAATATGAGCCGGCGCGCCATGTCGCCGGCTCTGTCTTTCTACCGTTTTCGAGCACGGAGTGTAGCACCGGCCGTGACCGGCGGTTTCACGCCACGGCTTGCCCTCAGACCACGTCCTGCCCGGGTTCTGCCGCGAACCCGCGCCGGGCGGCGTGTCAGACGATGCCGCCGTTCGCGCGCAGCACCTGGCCGTTGACCCAGCCGCCGTCCGGGCCCGCGAGGAATGACACGACGCTCGCAATGTCGTCGGGTTGCCCGAGGCGCTGCAGCGGCGGCATGTTCGCGAAATGCTGGACCTGCTCTTCGGTTTTGCCGCTGAGGAACAATTCTGTCGCCACCGGCCCTGGCGCAACCGCGTTCACGCAGATGGAGCGTCCGCGCAACTCGCGTGCGAACACGCGCGTGATCGTCTCCACGGCCGCCTTGCTCGCCGTATAGAGCGCGTAACCGGGCAGATTCATCGCGAGCACGGAGGTGGAAAAGTTGATCACGCGGCCACCGTCCGCGAGCTTCGTCGCCGCTTCGCGCAGCGTGTTGAGCGTGCCGCGCACGTTGACGTCGAAGGTTTCGTCGTAGATCGCGTCGGTCGAATCGGCCACCGTGACCGTCTTCATGATGCCTGCGTTGTTCACGAGCAGCGTGGGTTGGCCCAGCGTTTCGGCGGTGGTCTCGAAGAGGCGGCGCACGTCCTCGGCCTTCGCGATGTTCGCTTGCGCGGCAATGGCGCGCCCGCTGCCCGCCGCGATCTTCGCGACGAGCGCCTCGGCTTCGGCGCTGCGCGATGCATAGTTGACGGCGACGGCGTAACCGTCGCGTGCGAGACGTTCGGCAATCGCAGCGCCGATGCCGCGCGAGGCGCCCGTGACGATGGCGACGCCGCGCGAGTTCGTGGATGCGTTCATGATCGGAGTCCTTCTCGTGAGTGGTGAGAACGGGCTCGATCATGGACGAAACCACAACGGCGATCATTGCGCGCCGCCGGGTTTCATCATTCCATTTCGATTAACAATGCTGCACGGCGGCGCTCAATAGGCGATGCAGACGGATTTCGTCTCCGTGTACGCGTCGATGATCGCCCGGCCGTGCTCGCGGCCGATGCCCGAGGCCTTGAAGCCGCCGAAGGGCAGTGCCGGATCGACCATGTTGTGCGTGTTCACCCATACCGTGCCCGCCTGCACGCCGTCCACCACGCGCAGCGCGCGGTCGAGCTGATTGGTCCAGACGCTCGCGCCCAGGCCGTACTCCGAAGCATTCGCCGCCGCGACGGCTTCCTCGACATCGTCATACGGCATGGCGACGAGCACCGGCCCGAACACCTCTTCGCGCACGACGGTAAGCGGCTTGTTGGTCCGGTTCGAAATCACCGTGGGCTCGATGAAGAAGCCGGGCCGATTGCCGTCGCCGCCACCCGCTACGATCTCGCCGCCTTCGGCGCGTCCCTGTGCGATCATGCCGGCGACCTTGGCGCGATGGCGCGCCGAAACGAGCGGGCCCATCTGCGTGGCCGCATCGAAACCCGAACCGAGCACGGTTGCGCGCGCAACCTGTGCAATGCCGTCGACGATCTCATCAAAACGCGCGCGCGGCAGATACAGGCGCGAGCCTGCCGTACAGACCTGGCCGTGATTGAAGAAGATCGCGCCGGCCGCGCCTTCGATCGCGCGCTGCGGATCGCAGTCGTCGAGCACGATCACGGGGCTCTTGCCGCCCAGTTCCAGCGATACGCGCTTGAGGTCGCTCGCGCATTGCTTGCCGATGATGCGGCCCACCTCGGTCGAGCCCGTGAAGGTGACCTTGTCCACCTGCGTATGGCGCACGAGCGCCGCGCCCGCTGTTTCGCCCTGGCCCGTGACGACATTGAACACGCCCGGCGGAAAGCCGGCTTCGCGCGCGAGTTCGGCGAGGCGGATGGCGGTGAGCGGCGTTTCCTCGGCGGGCTTGAGCACCACGGTGCAGCCGCAGGCGAGCGCGGGCGCGATCTTCCAGACCGCCATCAGCAGCGGGAAATTCCACGGCACGATCGCGGCGACCACGCCCGCGGGCACGCGCCGCGTGGAGGCGTTGTAGCGCACGCCGGGCGGGAACGCGAGCGAGAGATCCACGGTGCTGCCCTCGATCTTGGTCGCCCAGCCAGCCATATAGCGCAGCCATTGCACGCTGCCGCCCACTTCGAGCATCTTCGAGAAGCCGAGCAGCTTGCCCTGATTGAGCGTTTCGAGCGCCGCGAGTTCTTCGCCGTGCTGCTCGACGAGGTCGGCGAGTTTGAGCAGCAGGCGCTCGCGCGCGGCGGGCGGCATGCGCCGCCACGTGTCGGCTTCGAAAGCGCGGCGCGCAGCGGTGACGGCGGCGTCGATGTCGGCGTCGCTGGCGTCGGGCACCTGCGCGATCTCCGCGCCCGTGGCGGGGTTGAATACGGCAAACGTGCGGCCGTTGCCGCTTTCGCTAAAGCGTCCGTCGACGAACATCTGTGTGCGGATCGTGTGCGTGAAGTCCTGGCGGTCCATACCGTCTCCTGATTTCGGTAGTAATGCGAATGTTTTGTTCGGTGGTGATTGATTCAGCGTAAGTCGATTGTGCTGCTCGCAGCGAGTGCAGATGAAGCAGGATAGGGCGTGTGCGTACGGATTCGGCGAGGCGTCGCGAATGCATACGCGCATGCAAGATTGAGCGCGCCCCCAACGATGAACAGCGCGTAAAAACCTTGTCCAAAGCCCCATGACGTGGTGGCGAGCGCCGCGCCTGCCAGCATGCCCGCGTGATGTGCGAGGCCGGGGCAGCCGGCACCCGACGTGCGCGACGCTCGCCCTCCGCGTATGAGCGTGGGAAGCGTCAGGTAGTCGAGCACGGCGAATGCGGGGGCGGCGAGCGCGGCCCACGGCGCGAGGCAATCAAGCGTGAGCGCCGCGAGCAGCGCGCCGCGCAACATGAAGAGCACGAGCAGCGCGCGGCGGTAATCGACGCGATCGGCGAGCCAGCCTGCGAGACTCACCACGGCGAGTGACATCGCGACCTGCGTCACGGATATCGCAACGCCACCGCAGAGCGCGAAAAACTGGAAGCGCGCGAGCACGCCGCTCGACAGGCCCGCAAGCAGCGCGGGTGCGAGGAGCAGCATGCCGTCGCGCCATGCGGGCGCCGTCGCGTGCGTATGCACCGATGTTGCCGCGATATCACGCGTGCGCCGCAAGTGCATGCACGCAGCGGCGATCAGGGTGACGCCGCCCAGAATGAGCGGCGTCTGCGCAAGCGTTTCGCCAGCGTGTGCCCCGGCGCTCATTGCCGCCATCGTGAGTACGAGTGCGCTCGCGATCGGTACGGTGGCACGCGTGGCGAAACCGCGAGCCAGCGCGCCAGGGATCAACGCCATCGCGAGCAGGGCCAGCGCGCTCGCGGCGAATGCGGCAAACGGCGCGCCGGCCTGCATCGCCGCGATCATGACGCCGCCCGCAAGCGCGCTCGCGCCGCCCGTGATCGACGCCCAGACACACAGCGGGCGTGCTGCGTGCATCACAACAAGGCGGCGCTCGCACGGCATCATCGCGTGCTCACTGCTTGCTATGGCAGCACGATTTTGCTTCTGGCGCGTCTGCACCATCCTGCACGCTGTGCGGATCGCGCCCGCCCGGCAGGTCCATCGCGGGATTGCCATAGAAGAAGTTGTTGGGCTTGAGCATGAAGCCCGCATATTCCACCGGCATCACGGGGAAATCCTCGGGCTTGCACACGTGCGTGTGGCCGAAGCTGTGCCACAGCACGATGTCCTCGTTCTCCACGTTGCGGTTCGCCTCGATATAGCGCGGCAGGCCGTCGCCGCCTGCGTGCTGGTTCGGGTAGTCGCCGCTTGCGTAGCGCTGCGTCGTGTCGTACGGCGTGACCCACACGTGGCGTGTGGCAAAGCCGCCGCGCTGGCGCACCTTCGAGTTGGGATCGGCGAGCATGAGTGGGGAGTCGTTGATGATGAGCTTGTAGCCGGGATTCGCGCCCACGCGGTTCTTCACGTTCGGGTTCACGACTTTCCAGAAACGCCCGGTCTGACCGTTGGCGTTGCGCGCCGCTTCCTGCTCGGTCTTGAACACGCGCTTGGTCGTATCGAACACGTTGCCGTACGGATTCTCCGCACCCATCGCGCGCGGCACGAATTCGTGCTCGGTGACGGAGTTCTTCTCGCCATCCACCATCATGTGCAGGCGCGCGTTGAAGAAGTGCTGATGCGTCGGGCCGCCCAGGTTTTCGGTGACCATGCCGCCCCACGGATACGTGTCGCCATCCGCCACCGCCGAGGTCTGGATGATGCCTGTGAGCTTGCATTCGAGCTGGATCGTGCCGTCCTGATAGAAGTACCAGTAAAAGCCGTAGTCGTAATTGCCCACCGTCGCGAAGAACGAGATGACAAGCCGGCGCGAGCGGCGCATCTCGAACACGCCGGTGCGGAACTCGTAGTGTTTCCAGAGCGTGCCGTAATCTTCTTCATGCAGGCACACCGCATTCTTCATGTTGAAGCCGTTGCCGAAGTCGTCGGCGGACGGAATGTCGAAATAGCGGATCGTGCCGAGGCAATCGCAGCCCAGTTCGAGCTGGTTCGCGAGCTTGCCGAGTCCGTATTCGCCCGCATCGAAGGCGCTTTTCCAGTAATGGTTTGTGGTGGGGTCCGAGTAGGGCACGCACATCTCGGTCACGCTCGCGCGGTAGACGATCGGGCGCGGCGCGCTCTTGCCGTCGTCCCACGTGATCTGATGCAGCACGAGCCCTTCGCGCGGCGTGAAGCCCACGCGGAATTTCCAGTTCTGCCAACTAACCTGCCAGCCGTCTATCGTGAAGCTCGGGCCTTCGGGCTGGCTGATGGAGAGCGGCTTGACGGTGGCGCGCGGCTCGCCGAGGCTCGGCGTGTCGTAGTTGTGCTTTGCGCGCGGAATGGGGACGATGCGGCCGTCGTCGATCAGCTCGATCACCTTGTGCGCGAGCAGGTCCACCACGGCGACGACACCTTCGATGGGATGCGCGTAACCATTGTCGGTCAGGGACTCGCGGTAGTAGCTCACGCAGCGCACGAGGCGGCGTCCATTCTCGTTCGGGCGGTCGAAGGCGCCCGCGGAGAACGGATCGACCTGCACGCGCTCGAGTTCGTCATCGGTCAGGCCGCGCTTTTTCACGGCCTCGCGCCATGCCGCGTCTTCCTTGACGATGCGCTCCGCATTCATGAAGTCTTCGATCATCACGGGCGGCTGGCCATAGGGCGCGTTTTGCAAGGCGAGCGCCTTGCGCGATTCCACTTTCTTCTCGCGCAGGTCCACGACGAATTCGAGCGTCTGGCTGCGGGTGCGATCGATTGCGATGACGAAGGCGCGGCGCGAGTAGTAATCGCCGTGCTTGTACGCGAGTACTTCCGCCTTGGGCGGCTCGCGCAATTCGGTGACAGGAAAGCGCCCATATTCATCGAGCTGCTCCGCGGCTTTCACGATGTCACAGGCAAGCTGCATTTCGGCGAGGCTCAACGGGTCGAGCGGATGCGCATTCGGATTCGTGTTCATAAGCATTTCGTAAGGATGGCGTTGGGCGCAACAGGGCATGGGACGGTATGAAGAATCCGCATTCGTCTCACGCGATGTCGATGGGTCAATCGTAGAAACGCCGTATTTTTTTCGCGCTTGCAAAACGCGCCAAAGGGGCGATAGAGTGCGCCAGAGACGATCGATGATTAAAACGTCGGCACATACAGGCCCTAATGGAGCGAGACATGAAAAGAGTGCCTGTCAATAGCGGTTTCCCGATGATTCGCGGTGCCGTGATGGGTCCCATCGTGCGTGCACTCGACGCTGCTGGTGCGGACTGCGATGCATTGCTGGCCGAGTTCGGTCTGAGTCGCCGGCAGCTTTCCAACCCCTATGAAATCGTGGCGCTGGGGCGTTACGTGGGCGCGTTCGAACGCGCGGCGCAGGTGCTCGACGAACCCTTTCTCGGCCTGCGTTTAGGCGCCGAACTGCAGCTCACGGAACTGGGGCCGGCTGGTCTCGTGTTCATGTCGTCGCCCACGCTCGGTGCCGCAATCCGTAAATTCACCGATACGCTCGGCTCGTGGCAAAGCGCGACGGCCGTCGATCTCGTGAGCGACAACGCATGGCCGATGTGGAGCTATCGCATCGCGCATGCGCAGATCTGGCCGCGCCGGCAGGACGCCGAGTACAGCGTATCCGCCATGTGCCACATGATTCGCCAGGTGCGGGGCGCGGCGTGGACGCCGTGTGAGATTCATTTCGAGCACGCGGCACCCGAGGACCTCAAGCCCTATTTGCGCCTCTTTCGCGTGCCGGTGCGCTTCCAGCAGCCGGCAAACGGCGTGGTCATGCATCCGCACGATCTCGACACGCCGCTCAAGAGTGCCGACGTGCAGATGGCGCGCATGATGGAGCGCCACGCCACCGACCTTATTTCGCGCGACACGATCCCGCATACCCTCGTGGACCAGGTGCGCGATCTCGTCACGCGCCGGCTCGCGCGCGAGAAGCTCGTGGTCGGCGATATCGCCAAGGACCTCGGGCTTTCGGACCGCTCCTTGCAGCGGCATCTCGCCGATGCCGGGACCTCCGTGCGCCAGATCATTCGCGAAGAGCGCGAGCGCAGCGTGGCGGTGCTGCGCGAGCAGGAGGGCATGACCAACGCGGCCGTGGCCCGCGCAGTGGGTTATGCCGACGCCACCGTGCTATGGCGTGCGACGCGCAACTGGGGCCGGGCAGGCGCCAAGCGAACCCGTTAGCGCGCAAATCATGAAAGCGAATTGATGGCTTCCAGTAAGTTTGTGGGCTGAATAAAGTACGAATGCCCAATCCACGGCATTAATCAGGATGCCGAAGGTAATATCGACTGCTTCAAAGCGGTTAAGTGAAAACCCGCTCCAGCTCTGGCGCACTTTATCGAGTAATTGGCGCGTTGCGCCAAGCCGGCGAGTTTATTAGCTGCCTACCATGCGCTCAATCCGAATCGGGAAATTCGATTCGTCGAGCGCCAGAGGCACGCGGTTCTTCATCGTGTCGTATGGCGAACCCAGAACAGACACCAGCAGAGGCAACGATGAACGAACCGTATTCTCCCGCTCACCTCGTTGGAGACAACGTGGCAGTGGACTCACAGCGCGGCCTGCTCGGGCTTTGGCAGATCGTCTTTCTCGTCATTTCCGCAGCGGCGCCGCTCACCGGCATGCTGGGCGCGGTGCCGCCCGCCATCAGCCTTGGCAACGGCGCGGGCATTCCCGGCGCATTCGTGATCGCGGGCGTGGTGCTGCTCGTGTTCAGCGTGGGCTTCGCTTCGATGAGCCGCCACATCGTGCGCGCCGGCGCGTTCTACGCGTACATCACGGCGGGGTTCGGCCGCCCCGTTGGCATGGCCGGCGCACTCGTCGCGCTGCTCTCGTACACGAGCATCCAGATCGCGCTGTACGGCCTGTTCGGCTTCTTCTGCACGGTGGTGCTCGGGCCATTGCTGCATGGTTCGCTGCCGTGGTACGCGTATTCATTCGCGTGCCTCGTGGTCGTGCAGTTCACCGGCATTCGTGGCATCGACTTGAACAGCCGCCTGCTCGGCGTGCTCATGTGTCTTGAACTCGGCATCCTGCTGCTGCTGAGCCTCGCGATCGTGATTCATCATGGCGGTCCGGATGGCCTCACGCTCGCGCCGTTTTCGCCGCGTCACGTCTTCAGCGGCCACCTCGGCATCGCGGTGATGTTCGCGCTCGCGTCGTTCATCGGCTTCGAGGCAACGGCGATCTACGGCAAGGAGTGCCGCGACCCGAAGGTCACGGTGCCGCGCGCCACTTATGTCTCCGTTACGCTGATTCTCGTGTTCTTTGCGTTCGTCACGTGGGCCATTGTTTGCGCCTACGGTATCAGCAACGTTACGGACGTCGCGACGAAGCAGCCGGGCGACTTCTGGTTCATCCAGTCGACGAAGTACCTGGGCGGCGCGATGACCACGACGATGAGCTTCCTGCTGCTTTCCAGCATCTTCGCGAGCCTGCTATCGTTCCACAACACGATCGTGCGTTACATCCACGCGCTCTCGGGTGAGGGGATTCTTCCCGCGGTGCTCGACCGCCTGCATCCGAAGTTCGGATCGCCGTATCTCGCGAGCTATCTGCAGACGCTTTCGGTCGCTGTGCCGGTGGGCCTTTTCGTAGTCGCGGGCAGCGATCCGTTCAATATCGTGTTCAGTTGGGGCTCGGCGCTCGGCACCATCGGCATCGTCATGTTGCAGGCGGTCACGAGTTTCTCGGTGGCGGCGTTTTTCCGCGCCACGAAGAAGGATACGCGCGTCTGGCACGCGTTCCTCGCGCCGGTGCTGGGTGGCTGCGGTCTGCTCTCCATCGGCATCGTGCTGATCGGCAATCTCGACGCGCTCGCCGGCTCCGATAGCCCCGTCGTGCGCGCGTTCCCGTGGCTCGTGCTCGCGGTGGCGCTGATCGGCGTGTTGATCGCCTTCGTGCTCAAGCGCTCGCGGCCGGACATCTACGCGCGCTTCGGCCAATAACAAGACGCCCGGGACGCGCTTCGCGCAAAGCCCCCGATTCACGCAGTCCCTGACAAGTGCGGCGCGCCCCGGCGCCGCGCTCCGGCCGCGCACGTGCATGCAGCGCAGCGGCCCACCTCTCTTCGAACAGACAACGACATGGCAAATAACGTCAAGCGCACGGCGCTGGCGCTGGCTTCGTGCGCCCTCGCGATTAGTGCACACGCGCAATCTTCAGTCACGCTCTACGGCACGGTGGACGCGGGCCTCATTTATTCGACCAACCAGCAGACCACGCACGCAGACGGCAGCACGAGCGGCCACGCGAACTGGCAACTGGGCGGCGGCAACCTCGTGCCGTCGCGCTGGGGCCTCACGGGCAGCGAAGACATTGGCGGCGGCACGAGCGTCAACTTCACGCTCGAAAACAGCTTCTTCTCGCAAAACGGCGCGCTATTGCAGGGCGGCACGCTCTTCAACCGCAACGCCTGGGTGGGCGTTGCGAACAGCCGCTACGGCACGCTCACGCTGGGCCGCCAGTACGATCCGTTTTCCGACGATCTGGGCGCTTATGTGTCGAGCAACAACTGGGCGACGCTCTATGGCTCGCACTTCGGCGACGTGGACAATCTCAACGAAGCGTTCAACTTCAATAACTCGATCAAATACGTGAGTCCCAGTTTCGGCGGCTTCACGCTAGGCGGCCTGTTCAGTTTTGGCGGCGTGGCGGGGAACTTCTCGCAGAACCGCGGCTGGTCGGTGGCTGCGAATTACGCCAACGGGCCGCTTTCGCTCTCTGCCGGTTACCTCGAGCTGCGCAATCCGTTGCAGGCAGCGCTGGGCGGAGAGACCGGCTATATCGGCGACTTCAGTTGCAGCAATCCGAATGCATCGTACTGCGAACTTCAAAATGCCCAGCGCGTGAGTATTTTCGGCGCGGGCGGCTCGTACGCGTTCGACAAGGTCAGCGTGGCGCTCAGCTATACGCATACGCGTCTCTCGCAGAGTCTTTATTTCGCGGATGCGGCGCGACCCCAGGGCGCGGACGTCTCGTTCGATATTGCCGAGCTGAACACGTCGTGGCAATACTCGCCCGCGCTGCAGTTCGGCTTCGCCTATATCTTCAACGACGCGCATCCGGACGGCGGCTCGTCCACACGGCTTCACCAGATCAACCTGGGCGCGGTCTATAGCCTCTCCAAGCGCACGGCGGTCTATGCGGTGGCGATCGGCCAGAAGTCGTCGGGGGCCGGTCTCGGGATCGATGCCGCGAGCGGGGCGACGCAGAACCTGGCGCAGATTCCGAACCTCGTGAATTCGAATACCGACAAGCAGCTTGCCGTGATCGCGGGCATTCGCCATAACTTTTGAGCGAAAAGCCGCGGCGCAGCATGATGCGCCGCGGCAACCCGCAGCGCGTACACGCTCCGCGCGACGCCCGCGCCGTTCGGCAGTAGAATGTTCGGGTCCGCTTTTCGTGTGAGCCCGCGCATGAAAGTTGCCTTGTTCGTCCCTTGCTTCATCGACGCGTTCTACCCCGAAGTCGCAATCGCCACACTGGAACTGCTGGAGCGTTTCGGCTGCGAGGTCGACTATCCGCTCGAACAAACCTGCTGCGGCCAGCCCATGGCCAACAGCGGCGCGCAGGCCGAGGCAGCGGGCGCGGAGCGGGTGTTTGCGCGCGCCTTCGCGGGCTACGACTATATCGTCGGGCCGTCGGCGAGCTGCGTGAGTCACGTGCGCGACCACTTCACGGCGATCGAGCAGACCGACGCCGTGCGCAAGGTGCGCGAGAGCACCTATGAGCTCGTCGAGTTCCTGCATGACGTGCTGGGCGCGCGCGAATTCCCCTGGGCCGAATTTCCGTGGCGGGTGGGTTTGCACAATAGCTGCAGCGCGCTGCGCCATTTGAAGGAAGCTTCCGTTTCGGAAATCGCGGGTCCGACCTTCTCGAAGCCGCTCGCACTGCTCGAACACGTGAAGGGCATCGAGTTCGTGAAGCCGGCGCGCCCCGACGAATGCTGCGGCTTCGGCGGCACGTTCGCCGTGACCGAAGAAGCCGTGTCGGTGCGCATGGGTCAGGACAAGGTGGTCGATCACGTGAGCGCGGGCGCGCAATACATCGTTTCTGCCGACATGTCCTGCCTCATGCACCAGCAGGGCTGCGCCGAGCGCATGAGCGCGGACATCCGCTTCATCCATATTGCCCAGGTGCTCAACGGAGCGCGCGAATGAAGCGAGTCGAACACGCGAAGCTCGCTGGCACGTTTCTCTCTCGGCCGGAGCATGTCGCCTTCCACGACAAGCGTCTGTGGGACTTGCGCTCGAAGCGCGACGCCCAGGCGCACGCCATTCCCGAATGGGAAATGCTGCGCACGCTCGCCTCGCAAATCAAGGCGCATACACTTTCGCATCTCGCCGACTACCTCGACCATTTCACGCGCACGGCGCAAGCCAATGGCGTGCAGGTCCATTTCGCGGATACGGCCGAGGAACACAACGAAATCGTGTATCGCATCCTGAGCGAGCGCGGCATGACGGCGCTCGTGAAGAGCAAGTCGATGCTCACCGACGAGTGCGAAATGCGTCCGTACCTGGAGTCGCGCGGCATTTCGGTGATGGAGACCGACCTTGGCGAGCGCATCCAGCAGCTCGACAAGCAGCCGCCCAGCCATATCGTCGTGCCCGCCGTGCACAAGCTGCGCGACGACGTGGCCGAAGTGTTCGGCCGCACCATCGGCACGGACCCGCACAACAACGACATTCACTATCTGGCGGAAAGCCAGCGTATGAATACGCGGCCGTGGTTCGTGCGCGAGAAAACGGCGGGCATGACCGGGTGCAATTTCGCGGTGGCCGAAACGGGCACGGTGGTGGTGTGCACCAACGAGGGCAACGCGGACCTTTCCGCTAACGTGCCGCCGCTGCACATCGTCTCGATGGGCATCGAGAAGCTGATTCCGCGCCTGTCCGATCTCGGCGTATTCGTGCGTATGCTCTCGCGCAGTGCGCTCGGCTCGCCGATCACGCAATACACCTCGCATTTCCGCGCGCCGCGGCCCGGTGCGGAAATGCATTTCGTGCTCGTCGACAACGGCCGGTCCGAGCGGCTCGCCATGCCCGAGTTCTGGTATTCGCTCAAATGCATTCGCTGCGGCGCGTGCATGAATACCTGTCCCGTGTACCGGCGCAGCGGCGGCCTCTCGTACGGCAGTACCTATGCGGGGCCGATCGGCGCGATCATCAATCCGACCTTCGACCTCAAACGCTTCAGCGCGTTGCCGTTCGCTTCGACGCTCAACGGCAGTTGCACGAATGTGTGCCCCGTGAAGATCAATATTCACGAGCAGATCTACCAGTGGCGGCAGGTCATCGCGGCAAAGCACGAAGTGCCGTTCGTGAAGCAGGAAGTGCTGAAGATGGCTGGCCGGTTGCTCGGCAGTCCGACGCTTTATCGCGGCACGGTGAAGTCGCTCGAGGGCGCGTTGCGGCGCTTGCCGAATTTCATGCTCTACAACCCGCTCAATATCTGGGGCAAACAGCGCGATTTGCCGCACGTGCCGCATACCACGTTCCACACGTGGTACCGGAAAAACCGCAAGGGAGGTGGCGATGGCGGATCGTGAGGCGTTCCTCGCGCGCGTGCGCGCCGCGCAGCCCGCGCACGAACCGTTGCCCGAGGTGCCGCTGTTCGAAGCGCCCGCCGGCGATCTGCGCGAGCGCTTTGGCGCCGCACTGAAACTGATGGGCGGCGGCGAGACGCCGATGCAAAGCGCGGCCGATGTGCGTGCCATGATCTTGCGCCGTTTTGGCAGCGAGGCGCGCATCGCGTCGGCCACGCCGGAGGTGCAGGGCACGCGCGAGATCAGCGCCGCCACGAAGCCGGCCTCGCTCGAAGACGTCGACGTGGGCGTGGTGCGCGCGCGCTTCGGCGTGGCGGAAACGGGGTCGCTGTGGCTGAGCGAGCGCGAGTATGTGGTGAATGCGCTAGGCTATATCGTGCAGCATCTCGTGGTGCTGCTCGATCCCGCGCAACTGGTGGCAGGGCTGCAGGACGCATACCGGCGCGACGATTTTCGCAGCGCGCGCTACGCTGCGCTCGTCACAGGGCCGTCCGCGACGGCCGATATCGAAGGCGTGCTGATCCAGGGGGCACAAGGGGTGAGGTCGTTGACGGTGGTGTGGCTACCGGCACCGTGACGGTTGCACGCCATGGTCATCCACGTCCTTCTCCTGAGCGGCTTTCTGCTGGCGAGTATCGCCCTCGTCCAGGCGGTGAGCCTGCGCTGGGCGATTTCCGAATCGGTCTTGCTCGCCGCGTGGGGTTTCACGCTGGGCGGCATCTATCTCGTGAGCGGCGAGGCCTGGCCCACGCTCGCCGCTAACTTCGTGATGCCCGCGCTTGCGCCTCGGCTGCCGCCCGAGGCTTACCTGTGGATCTTCCTGCCGCCGCTGCTGTTCCAGGCCGCGCTCAGCGTGAACGTGCGCGAGATGCTCGGCGACGCGGCGCCCATTCTGCTGCTTGCCGTGGTGGCCGTGTTCGTTGCGACCGGCATGGTGGGCGGCGCAGTCCGGCTCACAGGTCTCGGTCCGCTCGCCGACGGCCTCCTGCTCGGCGCGATGATCGCGACGACCGACCCTTCCGCCGTGCTCGCCGTGTTTCGTGAAGTGGGCGCGCCCGAGCGGCTCGTGCGCCTCGTGGAAGGCGAGAGCCTGCTCAACGACGCAGCTGCCATTGCGATTGCCAGCGTGCTGATCGCCGCGATCACGGGAGACGCCGCCAATGTCTCGGCAACGGCCGCGCTGCGCGCGCTCGGCATCGCGCTCGGCGGTGGGCTGCTGGTTGGCGCGCTGGCCGGGCGCGCGTTCGCGTGGCTCCTGCCGGCGCTGGGCGGCGAGGGTAAAGCCGAAATCTCGCTCAGTTTCGCGCTGCCGTATCCGCTCTATCTCCTCGCCGACCAGATGTTGCACGTCTCGGGCGTGGTGGCCGTGGTCGCGGCCGGGCTCGTCATTAGCGGTCTGGGAAGCACGCGCCTGTCGCCTGTCAACTGGAAGCATCTGCAACTAATCTGGGAACAGATTGCGGCCATGGCAGGCGCGGCGATCTTTCTGCTCGCGGCGATGCAGATTCCGGCCACGCTGCGCAACGCGCAGTGGATCGACCTCATCGCGCTCGCCGTCGTGGTGGTGGCGGCGTTCGCGGCGCGCGTCGTCGTGGTGTTCGGCATGCTGCCGCTACTGAGCCGAATGCGGCTCACCGAGCCCGTGAGCGCCGCCTACAAGCTCGTGATCGCATGGGGTGGGTTGCGCGGCGCGGTGACGCTCGTGCTCGCGCTCGGCCTCGCGCAGGACACGGCGCTGCCCGATTCCACGCGCCGCTTCGTCGCGATTCTCGCGACTGGCTTCGTGCTCGTGAGCCTGATCGTGAACGGCACGTCGCTCAAGCTGCTGATCCGGCGGCTGCACCTCGATCTGCTTTCGCCCCAGGAGCAGGCGCTGCAGCAGAAGGCGGTGCAACTTTCGTCGATCGGTGTCTCCGAGCGCGTGCATATGGCGGCCCGCACCTTTCACATTCCCGATGCGATCGCCGACCAGGCCTGCCACACGTTCCGGCGCAGCGTCGACATGAGCGCGACGGCATTCGATTTCGAAGCGGCGCTGTCCGACCGCGAGCGTCTCGTCATCGGCCTCGTGACCCTCGCGGCGAAGGAGCGCGATCTCATTCCGCAGTATGGCAGCGGCATCATTACGATCCGCAATCTCGACGCCATGATGCGCAACACCGACGCCATGATCGAAGAGGCGCGCGTGGGCGGGCGCCTCGGTTATCAGCGCGCCGCCGCAAAAATACTCGCGGATACGATCGAGATGCGGGTCGCGCGCCTGCTTTATCGCTGGCTGCGCGTGCGGCAGCCGTATGGCGACGCGCTTGCCGATCGCTTCGAACTCCTGATGTGTCGCCGGGTGGTGCTGCATCAGCTGATCGTCTTCAACGACCGCAGCCTCACGCCGCTGCTGGGCGAGCGTCTCGCGGCGCTGCTCAAGACGATACTCAAGGCGCGTATCGCGACGGCCGAGCATGGACTGGCGGACGTGCGCCGTTGCTTCGGCCACGCTTCGGACGTGCTCGAGCGGCGCATGCTGCTGCTCTACGCGCTGCGCGAAGGGCGCGAACGCGTGCAGGCCATGTACGAGGACCGCTCGATTTCGAAGGAGATCTACGATTCGATCCGGCGCGAGCTGGACGCCGCGTGGAAGCTCGCGGTGCCGCGGGCGCATCCGGATCTCGTGCCGGGCGAGGCACAGGCGAAGGAGATTCATACGCGCATCGACGCTTTGAGCGTTGGCGGCGCCGAAGCGCAACCGGCGCCCTCAACACCCATAGCGGCGCACACCGACACCGCCGCGCAGGTGAAAAACACCGCCGCCCAAGCACAGAGGCCGTCGCCATGACAGAAATCCAGTCGGCGTTGCTCGTGTTCGCGCTGCTGCTCGGCGGCACGGGCCTTGGCGTGCTGTTGCGGCCGTTATTGCCCGAGGAGCATCGCAAGCATGAAACCGTGCAGCTCGTGCAACTCGTGATCGGCATGCTGGTGACGTTCGCGGCGCTCGTGCTGAGCCTGCTCACCGCGTCCGCGAAATCGAGCTTCGATACGGCGACCAACGACATGCGCGCCTACGCCGCCGACCTGATCCAGCTCGATCAACGCCTGCGCGAATACGGCCCCGACGCGGCCGCGGCGCGCACCTTGCTGCGCGCCTATACCGCAAGCGCCATCGCCTCGACCTGGACGCAGGAAAAGGCGCCGCCGGGCAACTACTATCCGCATGATCCGGGCGTCGGCAACGACGAACTCGAAAGCCGGCCGCTCGGTGCGCTGCTCGACTCGGTCGGGCACGAAATCGAAACGCTCGCGCCAGGCGATGCGTACCACCAGGCGCTCGTGAGCCCGCTCTCGCAGATGTTCGATCGCGTGACCGATACGCGCTGGCGTCTCATCGAAGAGGCGCACGGCACGATTTCGCGGCCGTTCTTCACGATGCTCGCGCTCTGGCTGATCCTGATCTTCCTGAGCTTCGGGCTCGTCGCGCCGCGTAACGCGCTGGCGATCGTGCTGATCGTGCTCGGCGCGGTGTCGATTTCGTCGGCGGTCTATGTGATCGCCGATCTCGATACGCCGTTCACGGGGCAACTCGTGGTGCCGAGCGATTCGATGCGCGATGCGCTCGCGCACATGAACGTGCCGGCCACGTAGCGACGCGAGCGAGCCATTGCGCTAGACTCGCGCGACGTGACGCGTACAGGAAAGGAGGTTCGCAATGTTGCGCAAGACGCTCAATGCTTCGCGGCTGCAGGAGGAAGTGCACCGGCGCGTCCACAAGCTCCAGGAGGTGGTCGACGACGGCGTGAAGATCGGCGTGCCGCGCCCTCAGCTGCAGGAGCCCGACCGCAGCGGCTGCAACTGGACGATGCAGCACTTTCATAACGCGGCTGGCTTCGAAGCGAGCGTGGCGCGTGTGCTGGAGCAGGTGCGGGCCGAGTACAACCTCCCACAGGCACAGGATGAAGCCGTGGAGGTCGATGCCGGCGAGGCGGCCGACGCGCACGATCCGTTCGGCGGATCGAAACCCGCGCAGGCCGCGAACCCGTTTGGCGAGGCTAGGCCGTCGGGCAAGCAGGATCCTTTCGGCGATACCGCGCCCGCGAGTGAAGAAGCGCCGCCGGCTACGGGCAAGCGCCCCGCGAATCCGTTCGGCGATTGACCGATGCGCCGCGCGCCGCCCACTGCGAGCGGCGCGTGTGGCGCAATATTCAGCTTTCTTCCGCAGCGGCCTTGCTGCGCGCGCGGCGCGCACGCGACGGTGCCTTCTTTGCAGCGGGCTCGGCCGGCGCAACGGCAGCGCTCGGCGGTTCGTCCGCGGCGCTGGCCGGTGTTTCGGCGGCTTTCTTCGAGGTCTTCTTGCGCGCGGGGCTCTTGCGGGCCGGCGTCTTGCGCGCTCGCGCAGGGGTGGGCGCGGCGGGCTCGACATCGGCAGCCGGCTCGGGCGCCGCATGTGCCACGTATGTCTCTTGCGGCGCGTGGGTGCTCCCGTTCGCGTCGTATGGCTCGGCGGAGAAGGGCGGCGCGGCTTCGTGCCGATGCGCTGCGTGCGCGAGCGCCTCGTCAGGCTCGAACGGAATTTCGCCCTGCGCCTCGACCGGTTGCTCCACTGCCGTTTCGCGCGTGCCCGCTGCGCCGCCGCGGCCATTGCGACGGCCCTTGCGTCTGCCGCGCGGCTCCTCGGCACGCGCCCCCGTGTTTTCCGGCGCTGACACGCTGGCGGCGGCAGCCGCGAGCGGGGGCGGGTTCAGTCGCGAAACCCACGTCCCCGACTTGTCGTCGCGGCCCACTTCGAGCAGGCCGCGCGACTGCGCCTCTTCGAGCAGATTGCCGAACGCGCGGAAGCCGTAGCGCGTCTCGTTGAAGTCAGGCCGGCGGCGCTTGATGGCGCTCTTGAGCACGGAAGCCCAGATCTTGCCGCTTTCGCCACGCTCCAGCACGAGCGCGTCGAGCGTTTCGATCGCAAAGGCAACGGCTTTCGACTTGCGCTCGTCACCGTCCTGCTTGGGCTGGCGCTCCTCGCCGCCCTGGCGTTTCGCGCCGCCGGCGTCCTTGCTCTTGCCCTTGCCATGCGCGTGCTGATCGCGCACGAGGTCGCGCACCAGATCGTCATAGAAGATGAATTCGTCGCAATTGGCGACGAGCAGGTCGGAGGTGGAGTCCTTCACGCCCACGCCGATCACCTTCTTGGCGTTTTCGCGCAGCTTCGAGACGAGCGGCGAAAAGTCGGAGTCGCCGCTCACGATTACGAACGTGTCCACGTGCGACTTCGTGTAGCAGAGATCGAGCGCGTCCACGACGAGACGGATATCGGCCGAATTCTTGCCCGACTGGCGCACGTGCGGAATTTCGATCAGCTCGAAGCTCGCCTCGTGCATCGCGGCCTTGAAGCCCTTGTAGCGCTCCCAGTCGCAATAGGCCTTTTTCACGACGATGCTGCCCTTGAGCAAGAGCCGCTCCAGCACGGGCTGGATATCGAAGCGGTCGATCTTCGCGTCGCGCACGCCGAGCGCGACGTTCTCGAAGTCGCAGAACACCGCCATGCTGACGTTTTCCTGTGGGGAAGCCATGTGATTGATTCGTTCCATCTACCGTGTGAATTCACATGATAGCCGGTTGCACCGCGGCGGGCGGGGAATCGCGATGGCGGTGCCTCGCCGCGCGCGCCTGTTGGTTGTGTGCGCAAGCATGGTTCTTTGGAACGATTTTCGAACGTGCGGTCGTAAAACCCCCTTTATTCATGTAAGCGTCACAAAGGCTTCGTAAGCTTGCGCCGCCCTGACATTGCACATCGACAGGGCACAAAAAGCCGCAAGCGCTCCCAAGCCCCATAGCGGCAAAAAACCAAAAACGACTCGACACACAGAGGACCTCCCATGGCTGTTCGCTTCACCGGCAAGATCGGCGCGCGCTTTTCTGCGTCGATTGCCTCCATCTTCGCTGCGCTGTTCGTTTCGCTCTTCGTGAGCGCGTGCGGCCCGTCGGTCAGTAGCCCGTCGACGGCCGGCACCGTGCAGGCAATCAAGCACGTCTTTATCATCACGCTCGAAAACGAAAACTACACGACGACGTTCGGCGCGAACACGAAGGCACCGTATCTCGCGACCACGCTCGCCGGACAGGGCGCGCTGGTGCAGCAGTACTACGGCACGGGTCACGTGAGCCTCGACAACTACATCTCGATGATCAGCGGCCAGGCGCCCACGCTGCAGACCGACAACGACTGCACGACCTATGAGGATTTCACGCTCACGGGCACGACCCCGGACGGCCAGGCGATCGGCACGGGCTGTGTGTATCCGGCCAGCGTGAAAACGATTGCGGATCAACTCACGGCGGCCAGGCTCACGTGGAAGGGCTATGAAGGCGACATGGGCAACGACCCGGCGCGCGAGGCGGCCACGTGCGGCCACCCGACGCTGGGCACCACGGACCTGACGAACACCCAGGAAGCGCCGAACGCGACGACGCCGGCTGGCGACTCGTACGCCACACGCCACAACCCGTTCATGTACTTCCACTCGATCATCGACTCGCCGGACTGCGAGAAGAACGTGGTGAATCTGAACCAGCTCACGACCGACCTGCAGCAAGTGTCGACCACGGCGAACTTCAACCTGATTACGCCGAGCACCTGCGACGACGGCCATGACTCGCCGTGCGCGAACGGCGCGACGGGCGGCCTCGTTTCGGCGGATGCGTTCCTACAAAAGTGGGTGCCCATCATCACGGCGTCGCCGGCGTTCAAGCAGGACGGTCTGCTCATCATCAACTTCGACGAAAGCAGCTACGCGTCGGTGACGATGCCCAACACGAGCGAAGTGGACTTCACGTTCTCGGGCACCACCTGCTGCAGCCAGCAGCCGGGTCCGAACCTCGGTGCGTTCCCGCAAAGCGCGAAGATGGGCACGGTGCCCGCGGCGTATCTGTCGAGCCTCGGCATCAGCGCAACGGGCCTCACGGGCAACATCGACCTCGTGCTTGCCAAGCAAAGCTACGGCGGCGACCGCACGGGTGCGGTGATGATCTCGAAGTACATCAAGCCGGGCACGGTTTCGACGGTGCAATACAACCACTATTCGATGCTCAAGAGCATCGAAGACATCTTCGGCCTTGGCTACCTCGGCTACGCAGGCCAGTCTGGTCTCGCGGGCTTCGGCAAGGATATCTTCACGAGCCTCTAAGCCGATGACCGTTCTTTTCGCAAGCCACACGGCGCGCCGCGCCGTGACCGCTGCGCTCGCCGCCACCGCTGCCGCGGTGGCGGTGTTTGGCGTATCAGAGGCGCACGCGGCGGATGCGGCGGATGCGGCGGATGCGGCGGATGCGGCGCAGCCTGTCGCCGTGGCCACTGCCAAGCAAGCTGCCCAGAGCGTTCCCTATAGCGACGTCGCGGCGCTCGGCAAGCTGATCTTCAACGACCCGGCGCTCTCGGCCTCGGGGCGCATGTCGTGCGCGAGCTGCCATAGTCCCGCGCATGCCTACGGTCCGCCCAACGGCCTCGCCGCGCAGTTCGGCGGGCCCGACCTGCGTTCGCAGGGCACGCGCGCGGTGCCCACGCTCGCCTACGTGCTCAACCGCACGCCGGTGTGGACGCACGTGCAGGCCGCGAGCATCTACGAGCGCCTGACCGATGCGGATAGCCCGCCGTCCGGCGGCTTCGCCTGGGATGGGCGCTTCAACACGCTGCACGACCAGGCGCTGTTCCCGCTTTTCAACGCGAACGAAATGGCGAATCGCGATGCGGGCGACGTGGTGGCGAAGCTCGAGCGCGCGCCCTACGCGGCGCGTTTCAAACAGGTGTTCGGCGAGACGATTTTTGTCTCGAAGGACACGGCGCTGCGCCAGGCGATGGCCGCCGTCGAGCGCTACGAACTCGAGGACCCGGGCTTCCGTCCTTACACGAGCAAGTTCGACGCGTATCTCGACGGCCGGGCGCAACTCACTGCGAGCGAGATGCGCGGCAAGAAGCTGTTCGACGATCCGAACAGCGGCAACTGCGCGTCATGCCACATCGACCAGCCAGGCGCGAACGGCGCGCATCCGCTATTTACCGACTTCCAGTTCGAGGCGCTCGGCGTGCCGCGCAATCCGGAACTGCGCGCGAACCGCGATCCGAAGTACTACGACGAAGGCCTGTGCGGCCCGATTCGCACGGACGCGGCGAAGAATCGCCTGTACTGCGGGCTCTTCAAGACGCCGACGCTGCGCAACGTCGCTACGCGCCAGGTGTTCTTCCACAACGGGCGCTTCCATACGCTGCGCGACGCGCTGCGCTTCTACGTGGAGCGCGACACGAACCCGGCGAAGTGGTATTCGAAGGACGCGCACGGCCGTGTGGTGAAGTTCGACGATCTGCCGCCCGAACTGCGTGCCAACATCGACACCGTGGACGAGCCGCTCACGCGCAAGGCGGGCGAGCGCCCGGCGTGGAACGCACGCGATATCGACGACGTGATCGCCTTCCTGAAGACGTTGAACGACGGCTATCTGCCCGCGCCAACGAAGCCGTCCGCCCCCGCGCCGACCACGCTGACGAAGCGTTAAGCGCCGCGCGCCACGTAGCCGAGGAGGGCGCTCACGGCGTCCGCTTCGCGGCGTACGGCGCGCCCGTTCGGGCCCTCGGGCGTGGCGTCGAAGCCGCCCGTGGCGCCCAGCGCCGTGAGCACGCCGCAGAGCTTGCCGGTGTGATCGAAGAGCGGCGCCGACACGGCGCTGATGCCCTTGAGATTCGTGTCGCGCACGCTCGCGCAGCGCGCCGCCTGCACGTCGCGCCGCAGCGTGCCGATCGGGTCACTCGCATTCAGTTGCGCGCGCAACGAAGCGTCGGCATGCGAGAGTTCTTCCTGCGCTTGCGCGAGTACGCGCGTGTCGTCGAGCAGGCCGAGAAACACGCGGCCCGTGGACGACCATAGCAGCGACATCACCGAACCCACCCGCACGTTGACGGTCACGGGCAGCCCCGGCTCCTCGAAACGGATGATCGTGGGCCCCTTGTTGCCCATCACCGCGACGAACGACGTCACTTCGAGCGTCTCGCGCAGGCGCACGAGCGCGGGTTCCGCAATGCGCACTGGATCGGCCTGGCGCATGGCGGCCACGCCGATCATCATGGCCTCGACGCCGAGCAGATACTGCTGGGTGGTGGTGTCCTGCGCGACGAGGCCTTCCTCGATCAGGCTCACGAGATAGCGATGCACCTTCGCGGGGCTCTCGCCCACGCAGGCGGCGAGCCCCGAGAGGCTCGCGCGGCCGCCCAGGCGCGCGAGACCCTTGAGCACGGCCATGCCCGTTTGCGCGGATTGCACGCGCTGGCGGCGCTCGCGCGGTGCGGCTACGGCCTTGGTCTCTCTCGCGACTTTGGGGGACGTCGAGGCTTCGGCGACTTTGGCCGCGGGGCGACGGGGGGTGGTTTTCCTGCTTTCCATGCTGGGCGGGGACGCTGGGGTATCGGTTGGGTTCAGGCGGATTTTAGGGCGCGTAGGGGCGGCGTGGTGCCTGCGGTGCTTGCAGGTTAACCCCTATCTCAGAATTACGCAATGCGTACTAGAGTTACGCAAAACGTAATGCACGCAGCATGCAGGAGAGGCCTATGAGCGAGACACCTTCCCCGTCGGCGGGCCGCTGCCCGTTCCCCCACGCAGCGAGTCACGCCGCAAACGCTGCGCCGCGCTGTCCGGTCAGCGCCAATGCCGCGGCATTCGACCCGTTCAGCGACGGCTACCAGCAGGACCCGCCCGAATACGTGCGCTGGGCGCGCGAGCAGGAGCCCGTGTTCTATAGCCCGCAGCTTGGTTACTGGGTGGTCACGCGCTACGACGATATCAAGGCGATCTTTCGCGACAACCTCACGTTCTCACCCTCCATCGCGCTCGAAAAGATCACGCCCACCGGTCCCGAGGCGAACGCGGTGCTGGAGTCGTACGGCTACGCCATGAACCGCACGCTGGTGAACGAGGACGAGCCGGCCCACATGCCGCGCCGCCGCGCGCTGATGGAGCCGTTCACGCCCGAACATCTGAAGCACCACGAACCAATGGTGCGGCGTCTCACGCGCGAGTACGTGGACCGCTTCATCGACGCAGGGCGCGCCGACCTCGTGGACCAGATGCTCTGGGAAGTGCCGCTCACTGTGGCGCTGCATTTTCTGGGCGTGCCCGAAGAGGACATGGACCTGCTGCGCAAGTACTCGATTGCGCACACGGTCAATACATGGGGCCGGCCGCGCCCCGAAGAGCAGGTCGAAGTCGCACACGCGGTGGGCAACTTCTGGCAGTTCGCGGGCAAGGTGCTCGACAAGATGCGCCAGAACCCGGATGGCCCGGGCTGGATGCAATACGGCATTCGCAAGCAGGAGACGCATCCCGAAGTCGTCACGGACTCCTATCTGCATTCGATGATGATGGCCGGCATCGTGGCCGCACACGAGACCACGGCCAACGCCACGGCGAACGCAATGAAGCTGCTGCTGCAGCACCCGCACGCGTGGCGCGAGATCTGCGAGGACCCGAGCCTGATTCCGAACGCCGTGGAGGAGTGTCTGCGCCACAACGGCTCGGTGGCGGCCTGGCGGCGCCTCGCGACGAAGGACGTGCAGATTGGCGGCATCGACATTCCGGCGGGTTCGAAGCTGCTCATCGTGACTTCGTCGGCGAATCACGACGAGCGTCATTTTGCCGATGCCGACCTGTTCGACATCCGCCGCGACAACGCGAGCGACCACGTCACGTTCGGCTATGGCTCGCACCAGTGCATGGGCAAGAACCTCGCACGCATGGAGATGCAGATCTTCCTCGAAGAGTTCACGCGCCGCTTGCCTCACATGCGTCTGGCCGAGCAGACGTTCACCTATGTACCGAACACGTCGTTCCGGGGTCCCGAGCATGTGTTGGTGGAATGGGACCCGGCGCAAAATCCGGAGCGCGTGAATCCGGCGCTGCTCGGCGCGCAGGTGGTGGTGCGCATCGGCGAGCCATCGGCGCACGCGCTTTCGCGGCCTGTGGTGGTCGAGCGTGTGGACGCCGTGGCCGAAGGCATCGTCCGTTTGCGTCTCGTCGCGCCGGACGGCGGCGCGCTGCCGCGCTGGGCGCCGGGCGCGCATATCGACGTGGAGTGCGGCGACACCGGCATCTCGCGCCAGTACTCGCTGTGCTCGGACCCCGCCGACACGGGCGCGTTCGAGATCGCCGTGCTGCGCGAAACGCAAAGCCGCGGCGGTTCGGCATGGGTGCACGACGCGTTGCGCGCAGGCATGCGCCTGAAGATTCGCGGCCCGCGCAATCACTTCCGGCTCGACGAAGCAGGGCGGCGCGCGATCTTCATTGCGGGCGGCATCGGCATCACGCCGGTTAGCGCCATGGCGCGCCGCGCGCGCGAGCTGGGCATCGATTACGAATTGCACTATAGCGGGCGCTCGCGCAAGACGATGGCGCTCGTCGACGAACTCGCGCAGCTGCACGGCGAGCGCCTGCATCTGCACGTTTCGGAAGAAGGCACGCGCAACGATTTCGCCGCGCTGCACGTCGACGAACATACGCGCGTCTACGCATGCGGCCCCGCGCGCATGCTCGAAGCACTCGAAGCCTGCAGCGAGGCGTGGCCCGACGATGCGCTGCGCGTGGAGCATTTCGCCGCGACCGGCGGCAAGCTCGACCCCACGCGGGAGCGGGCGTTCGAAGTCGAGTTGAAGGACTCGGGGCTCGTGCTCAACGTGGGCGCGGACCAGACCGTGCTAGACGCGCTGCGCCGCGCGAACATCGACGTGCAAAGCGATTGCGAAGAAGGCTTGTGCGGCTCGTGCGAGGTGCGCGTGCTGGCGGGCGAGATCGAGCACCGCGACGTGGTGCTCACACGCGCCGAGCGCGACACGCAAACCCGCATGATGACCTGCTGCTCGCGCGCGAAAAGCGGGCGATTGATCCTCGAACTCTAGTCGCCGCAGAGCGATCGAGACGACACAATAATGATTGGAGACATTGCATGAACAAGGCGGTGGAGGTTACCGGCATCATCGACGAAAGCCGGTTCGGGCCGTATCAGCTACTCGTGGTCACGTTGTGCGCGCTGTGCCTCGTGATGGACGGCTTCGATGTGCAGGCGATGGGCTATGTCGCGCCGGTCGTGATCCGCGAGTGGGGTATTGCGAAGGAAACGCTCTCGCCGGTGTTTGGCGCGGGCCTGTTCGGCATGCTGGTGGGCTCGCTCACGTTCAGCACGCTCGCCGACAAGATCGGCCGCCGCCCGGTGCTGATCGGCGCGACGCTGTTCTTTTCCGCGTGCATGGTGGCGACGGGCTTCGCGCATTCGATCGCGGAACTGGTGGCCTGGCGCTTCGTCGCGGGGCTGGGTCTTGGCTGCATCATGCCGAACGCAATGGCGCTCGCGGGCGAGTACAGCCCGCGCCGCATGCGCGTCACGCTCATGATGATCGTCTCGTGCGGCTTTACGCTGGGCGGCGTGGTGGGCGGCCTGATCACCGCGGCGATGATTCCCGCGTTCGGATGGCGCGCCGTGTTCTTCGTGGGCGGCGCGATTCCGCTCGTGCTCGGCGTGCTGATGTGGCTCGCGTTGCCCGAGTCGATTCAGTTCCTCCTGTTTCGCGGTCGCGGCGAGCACACTCAGGCGCGCGTGCGCCGCAATCTGTCCCGCGTGGCGCCTGCGCTCGCGTTGCCAACCGGCGTGCAGTTCACGACCGTGGAAACGCGCTCGCGCGGCGTGCCGTTCGTCGAGCTGTTCAAAGAAGGGCGCGCGCGGGTGACCGTGCTGCTGTGGGTCGTGAACTTCGCGAACCTGCTCGCCATGTATTTCCTCTCGAACTGGCTGCCGACCGTGATCCGCGATGCCGGCTATTCGACCCAGACCGCCGTGTTCGCCGGCACGGCGTTGTGGGGCGGTGGCGTGATCGGCACGCTGCTGCTCGGGCGCATCATCGACCTCGCGGGCTTCACGCGCGTGCTCGCCACGACATTCCTGATCGCCATCGTCTCGACCGCCGCCATCGGCAATCCGGCCGTGATGGTCTCCGTGGCCGCGATGTTCGTGGCGATCTTCGTCACGGGCTTTACGATCATCGGCGGCCAGCCCGCGCTCAACGCGCTCGCCGCGACCTACTATCCGACCTCGCTGCGCTCGACCGGCATCGGCTGGAGCCTCGGCGTGGGGCGGATCGGCTCGGTCATCGGTCCGGTGCTGGGCGGCGCTCTCCTGCACCTGCAATGGTCGTCCTCGGCGCTCTTTCTCGCGGCGGCCGCGCCGGCCTGCGTGTCGCTCGCGGGCATCGTGGCGATTCATCGGGCGAATAGCGCCGCTAAGGGCACGATGGGAGGCGAGCGTGCGTCGGCGCAGATGGAGTGACTGGCGGCAGCGCCTGCGTAGGGCCGCGCCGGTGCCTCGCACGCGTCACCCGCGAGCGCTGAGTGCCTCGCGAGCACGCGCCCGGTCGAGACGCTAATCGCCTCGAAGCCCCGGCCATCGGGGTGATTTCCGACTTCTCGGCAGACGAATGCCGGCTTTCTCGAAAACGAATTGTTGGCAGGCCGCGCCTGAACCACACTCATACCTGTCGCGATGCGGCGTGCCACGGCGCGCCGTACGCAGTCAAAGAGCAACGACGGGAGGTGACAGTGGTGAGGCGAGCGGCGCGCAAGATCAGCGATATCGCGCGGCACTGGGCGGAGGCGTCGCCCGAGGCCGTGGCGATACGCGAAGAAACAAAGGTGACGAGCTTCGGGCAGCTCTGGAGCGACGTAGGGCAGGCGCAGCGGTTTTTGCGCGAGCAGGGCGTGGACGTGGGCGACCGCGTGCTGATCGTGGCCGAAAACTGCTCGGCCGTGGTGACGCTGCTGTTCGCGCTTGCGGAAATCGGCGCGTGGCCGGCCGTGGTCAATGCGCGGCTCTCGGAGCGCGAGATCGAGACGATCCGCGCGCATTGCGGGCCGCGTCTCATGCTGTTTACGCACGGCGCATCGCCTGACGCGCTGCGTCACGGCGTGCGCTATCGCGCGCGCGAAATCGCGCCCGCCGGGCTCGGCCCGCTGATGATGGCCGCGCCCGACCTCAACGCCGCGCGCGAGGCCGAGGCGCTCGCGCACGAGGTCGCGGTGCTCATCTACACGTCGGGCACGACGGGCCAGCCCAAGGGCGTGATGGCCACGCATCGCGGCCTGCTGCATTTCGCGCATGTCTCGGCGACGTCGCGCGACATGACACAGGCGGACTGCGCGTACGCGGTCATGCCGATGTCGCATATCTTCGGCCTCGCCACGCTGCTGCTCGCCACTTTCGAAGCGGGCGCGAGCCTGCATCTCGCGGCGCGCTTTTCGGCGGAAGAGGTCGTGAAAGCGCTCGGCGCCTCCGAAATCTCCATCCTGCAGGGCGTGCCGACGCTCTTCACGCGCATCGTCGCCTACGTGCGCGAGCACGGCGGCGCGGTGCACGCGCCGCGTCTGCGCTACCTCTATACGGGCGGCGGTCCGCTCGATCCCACGCTCAAGCAGCAGGTCGAAGCACTCTTCGGCATGCCGCTGCATCACGGCTACGGCATGACCGAGTACGCGGGCTCGCTCTTCATCACGCGCATGGACCGTCCGCGCAAGGACGTGTCCTCGGGCGAGATCGTCGAGGGCGCCGAGTTGCGCGTGGTCGGGCCCGACGGCCACGACGTGCCGCGCGGCGAAGCGGGCGAGTTGTGGGTGCGCGGTCCCGGCGTCATGCACGGTTACTATCGCGAGCCGGGCCTGACTTCGGAAGTGCTCGATGCAGAAGGCTGGCTCAAGACCGGCGACCTCGGCCGGCTGGACGCGGACGGCGCGCTCTTCATCGTCGGCCGCTCGAAGGATCTCATCATCCGTTCAGGCTTCAACGTCTATCCGATCGAAGTCGAGTCGGTCATCAACACCTACGCGGCGGTGCGCCAGAGCGCCGTGGTGGGGCGGCGCGACGCCGAAGGCAACGAGGAAGTCGTGGCCTTCGTGGAAGCGAAGGAGGGCGCGACGATCGACGCAGACGACCTTGCCCACTACCTGAGCGAGCGGCTCTCGGCCTACAAGCGCCCCTCGGAGATCGTGACCATCGACATGATCCCGACCACGGCGAGCGGCAAGCTGCAAAAGCAGCCGCTGCGCGAAATGGCCAAACGTGCCGTGCGCGCTCGCTGAGCATTCCCGATTTTCCTTTCCTCACGGGCGGCGTCGTGCCGCCCGATCAACGATTGCAGGGCATACACCATGATTCGCGACCAGGAAACGATGAACGTTCTGCTCGACAACGTCGCGCGCTTCGTGCGCGAGCGTCTCGTGCCGAACGAAGAACGCGTGGCCGAAACCGATGAAATTCCGGCCGATATCGTCGACGACATGAAGGCCATGGGTCTCTTCGGCCTGACCATCCCGGAGCAGTACGGCGGCCTCGATCTCACGATGGAAGAAGAGGTGCTCGTGATGCTCGAACTCGGCAAGACCTCGCCCGCGTTTCGCTCGATCATCGGCACGACGGTGGGCATCGGCTCGCAGGGCATCGTGATCGACGGCACCTATGAGCAAAAGGCGACGTGGCTGCCGAAGCTTGCGAGCGGCGAGATCATCGCGAGCTTTGCGCTTACGGAACCGGGCGCGGGATCGGACGCCGCCTCGATCAAGACGCGCGCCGAGCGGCGCGGCGACCACTATGTGGTGAACGGCACCAAGCGCTTCATCACGAATGCGCCGCAAGCCGGCATGTTCACGCTGATGGCGCGCACGAATCCGGACGAGCCGCGCGCGGGCGGCATCACCTCGTTCATCGTCGACGCGAAGACGCCCGGCATCAGCTTCGGCAAGCGCGACAAGAAGATGGGACAGCGCGGCGCGCATACCTGCGACGTCATCTTCGAGGACGTGAAGGTGCCCGCGGAGAACATCATCGGCGGTAAGGAAGGCGTGGGGTTCAAGACCGCGATGAAGGTGCTCGACAAGGGGCGCATCCATATCGCGGCGATCTGCGTCGGCGTGGCGCAGCGCATGCTCGACGACGCGCTGCGCTATGCGATGGAGCGTGAGCAGTTCGGCGAGAAGATCGCCGAGTTCCAGCTCGTGCAAGCCATGCTCGCCGATAGCCAGACCGAACTCTACGCGGCGCGCTGCATGGTGCTCGACGCCGCGCGCCGCCGCGATGCCGGCCAGAACGTGAGCACCGAGGCTGCGTGTGCGAAGCTCTTCGCATCCGAAATGTGCGGGCGGGTGGCAGACCGCGCGGTGCAAATTTTCGGCGGTGCGGGTTATATGTCCGACTACGGCATCGAGCGCTTCTACCGCGATGTGCGCATCTTCCGCATCTACGAAGGCACGAGCCAGATCCAGCAGATCGTCATCGCGCGCAACATGATTCGCGCGGCTGGCGGGCGCTAGGCGAGAGGGGCGGCGCGCAGTACGCGCGCCGCGTCATGGGTTTATTCGAGGCGGCCGCTGCCGTCGGCCACCAGCAGATCGACGAGCTTGCGCGCGAACAGCGGCAGCGCATCGCGGTCGGCCATGCAGATCTGCAGTTTGCGCACGGCCCACTCGTCGGTGAGCGGCACGATCTTGAGCGACATGGTTTGCGCGTGGCGGCGCGCCGTGCCCTCGGGCAGCACGCCAATACCGATGTTCGCCTCGATCATGCGGCACGCGGCTTCGAAATTGCCGATCTGGATGCGCCAGCGTATCGTGCGCTGCAAATCCGACGAGGCGCGCTTGAGAAACGAGAAAATCGCGCTTTCGTCGGGCGGCCCGATGAAGTCGTAGTCGAGCGTATCGGCAAACGCCATCTCGCTCGCCTGCGAAAGCGGGTGGCTCAGTGCGGTGACGAGCACGAGCCGGTCGCGCCGGTAGGGCAGCACCTGCAGTCCCTCGGTGCGCACATTGCCGGCCACGATGCCGATGTCGATCGTGCCGTCCTGCACGGCGCGCACGATATCGGGCGAAAGGCGCTCGTGTATGTCCACGTACACGTCGGGATGATTGATGAGGTAGGTGCGCAGCACGGCAGGCAGAAACTCGCTCATCGCCGTGGTGTTCGCAAACACGCGCACATGGCCCTTCACACCCTGCGAGTATTCCTGCAGGTCTCCCGTGAGTTGCTCGAGCTGCTTGAGCACGCGGCGCGCGTGCGCGAGCAGCGTTTCGCCGGGGCCCGTTAGCGTGACCCCCTGGCTCGTGCGGCTCAGGAGCTTCACGCCCACCTGTTCTTCGAGATTCTTGATACGCGTGCTCGCCGCGGGTAGCGACAGGTGCGCGCGTTCCGCGCCGCGCGTGAGGCTGCTCGCCTCGGCTACGTGGGTGAAGAGCTTCAGGTCGACGAGATCGAAATGCATGGGTTGACTTGCCGTGACTCCAATGTCCGTCAGCTCGTTCGTTCGAGGGATGCAAAAAACATGCGGGACGAGCAGACTCCAGCCATTATTGCGCCGCAGCGCAATGCGCGCCATTAGCGATAGTACGGGTTAATCCTGGCCGAAACAGGCGTTCGGCATATCCAAATTGTGCAGCCCTAGCCGATGCGTCAAGCTGCAACACGAACGGCACAGCTTGCCGCATAACAAATCCAATCGAATCAAATCGGATCAATGCCCGGCGCAACGCGGGCTGGAGGAGCGAAAACGATGACGACGCAACGAATGCTGGACGGTAAGGTCGTGGTGGTGACGGGATCGGGCGGCGGAATTGGCCGCGATATCGCGCTCATGATGGCGCGCCACGGCGCGAAAGTCGTGGTGAACGACGTGGGCGCCTCGCTCACCGGCGAGGGCCATAACGACGGCCCCGCGCAGGCCGTGGTGAACGAGATCAAGGCGTTCGACGGTCAGGCCACCGCGAACACCGACAGCGTGGCCGACGCCGCCGGCGCCGCCCGCATCGTGCAGAACGCGCTGGACGTGTTCGGCCGTATCGATTGCGTGGTGAACAACGCGGGCATCCTGCGCGACCGCTTCTTCCACAAAATGAGCGAAGAAGAGTGGGACGCCGTGCTGAAGGTTCACCTCTACGGCTCTTACTACGTCTCGCGCGCCGCCGCCGACCACTTCAAGGAGCAGCGCAGCGGGGCGTTCGTGCATATGACGTCCACGTCCGGGCTGATCGGCAATCTTGCGCAGGCCAACTACAGCGCGGCGAAGCTCGGCATTGCGGGCCTGTCGAAATCCATCGCGCTCGATCTGGAAAAGTTCGGTGTCCGTTCGAACTGCATCGCACCGTTCGCCTGGAGCCGCATGATCAACTCGATCAAGATCGATTCGCCGGAACAGGAAGCGCGCGTCGCCAAGATCAAGCAGATGACGCCCGCGAAGATCGCGCCGCTCGCCGTCTACCTCGCCAGTGAGCAGGCCGCCGACGTGACGGGCCAGATTTTCGCGGTCCGCAACAACGAAATCTTCCTCATGAGCCAGCCGCGCCCCGTGCGTTCGGTGCATCGCGGCGAGGGCTGGACACCGGAGACGATTGCCGAGCATGCCATGCCGGCGCTGCGCAAGTCGTTCCATACGCTCGATGTTTCCGCCGATGTCTTCAGCTGGGACCCCGTCTGATGACGCGCGGTCCGCGCGCGGCGCGCATCGTCGACGCCGCGCAGCTCGATTTCGCGCAGTACCTGCGCCCGGGCGACACGCTCGCGTGGGGCCAGTGCGGAGCCGAGCCGTGCACGCTCACCGCGCTGCTGATGGCGCAGCGCAAGTCGATAGGCGGGCGCTTTCGCGTGTTCGTGGGCGCGTCGTGGTCGGAAACGCTCGAGCCCGCGTATGCCGACTGCGTGGACTTCATGGCCTATGGCGCGTCGGGAACGAACCGGCGCCTCGAACGCGAGGGCGTGCTCGATATTCTCCCGTGTCACTACTCGCAGTTTCGCAGCGCGTTGACCAGCGGTCCGAACCGCATCGACGTGTTGCTGCTGCAAGTTGCCCCCGCGGATGAAGCGGGCCGCTACAGCCTCTCGATCGCCCATGAGTATCTCGTGCCGCTGATCGACAGCGCGCGCGTGGTCATCGCGGAGGTGAATGCGGCGGCGCCCTGGACTTACGGCGAGCGCATGTTGCGCGCAGACGATTTCGACGTGCTGATCCATACCGACCGCACGCCGCTGGAAGCGCCGGCCGCGCAGGCCGGCGACATCGAGCGGCGCATCGCGCAGCACGCTGCTTCCCTGATCGAAGACGGCTCGACGATCCAGTTCGGGCTGGGCGCGCTGCCCGAGGCCATCGTCGCGCAGTTACGCGACCGGCGCGACCTTGGCGTGCATAGCGGCACCATCGGCGACGCCGTGGTCGATCTGATCGAAGCGGGGGTGGTGACGAATGCCCGCAAGCCGCGCGATCGAGGCGTGAGCGTGGTCGGCACGATGATGGGCACGCGCAAGGTCTACGCGCATGCGCACCGCAATGCGCAGATTCAGTTTCGCGCCACGGCCTATACGCACGACATCGACGTGCTCGGCAGCCTCGACCGGTTCGTGGCGATCAACTCGGCGCTCGAAGTCGATTTGACGGGTCAGGTCAATGCGGAGGCCGCCGGTGGCCGCTATGTGGGCGCGGTGGGTGGGGCGCTCGATTTCATGCGCGGCGCGGCGCGCTCGCACGGGGGCGTCGCGATCGTCGCGCTCGCATCGAGCACGCGGCATGGCAGCCGCATCGTCGCGCGTCTTTCGGGGCCGGTCAGCACGCCGCGCAGCGACGCGGCGGTGATCGTCACCGAGCACGGCGTGGCGGACCTGCGTGGGCTCACGCTCGCGCAGCGCGCCGAGCGCATGCTCGCCATCGCGCCGCCGGAGTGGCGCGAGCAACTGGACGCGCAACACCATGCGCGGCGGGATGCGATAGCGGTTTGACGGTACGCGGGCGCATGACGCGAACAACAATCAGACAACATGCAAAGGAATCCGAAATGAGAAGAGCAGCGATAGTGGCACCGGTACGCACGCCGGTCGGCACGTTCGGCGGCAGCCTGCGCCCTGTTTCCGTCGAGACGCTCGCGGCCACGGTGCTGCGCGAAACCATCGCGCGCAGCGGCGTGGACCCGGCGCGTATCGAAGACGTGGTCTTCGCGCAATCGTATGCGAACAGCGAAACGCCTTGCATCGGCCGCTGGGCCGCGCTCGAAGCGGGGCTGCCCGTGCAGGTGCCCGGCATGCAGCTCGATCGCCGTTGCGGCGGCGGCCTGCAGGCGGTCGTGACCGCCGCGATGATGGTGCAGAGCGGCGCGGCGGACGTGGTCGTGGCCGGCGGCGTGGAAAGCATGAGCAATATCGAGTACTACACGACCGACATGCGTTGGGGCGCTCGCGCAGGCTCGGTGAAGATGCACGATCGTCTCGAGCGCGGCCGCGAACGCTCGCAGCCCGAAGCGCGCTTCGGCTATATCTCCGGGATGATCGAAACGGCGGAGAACCTCGCGAAGCAATACGGCATCACTCGCGAGGAAGCGGACGCTTACGCTGTGCGCAGCCACCAGCGTGCGGCGGCGACATGGGAGTCGGGCCGCTTCGCCGAGGAGGTGGTGGCGGTTTCGGTGCCGCAGCGCAAGGGCGACCCGGTGCTGTTCGCACGCGACGAAGGCTTGCGCTCCGACGCGAGCGAGGCGTCGCTCGCGAAGCTCAAGCCACTCATGAAAGGCGGCACGGTGACGGCGGGCAACGCAAGCCAGCAGAACGATGCCGCGGCGGCGTGCCTGATCGTCGCCGAAGATCAGCTCGACAAACTGGGCCTCACGCCGCTTGGCTACCTGACCGGCTGGGCGGCCGCGGGATGCGAGCCCGCGACGATGGGCATCGGCCCGGTGCTGGCCGTACAAAAGCTGCTGCAAAAGACCGGGCTCAGCTTCGATCAACTCGACCTCGTCGAACTGAACGAGGCATTCGCGTGCCAGGTGCTCGCCGTGCTCAAGGGCTGGGGCTGGCACGACGAATCGCGGCTGAACGTGAACGGTTCGGGCATTTCGCTCGGTCACCCGATCGGCGCGACCGGCGTGCGCATGCTCACGACCCTGCTTTACGAACTGCAGCGCCGCAAGGGCCGCTATGGCCTCGAAACGATGTGCGTGGGTGGCGGGCAGGGCATCGCGGCTATTTTCGAGCGAGCGGCTTGAGGGCAAACGCTGCGCAGCCCTACTGAACAGAAAAAGGAGGAGACGATGCTCGATGCACTCAACGCGCAGCTCTCGCGGCTACAAACGCACCCGTTCTATGCGGGACGCCTGCCGGGTAGCGTCGCGAGCGCGGCGGAGTTCGCCGAGCGCGTGCCGCTCATGACGCGCGCCGAACTGGTGGCCGAGATGAATCGCCCGGGCTACGGCGCGTTTGCGCCGGCCGTGCCGCCGGTGCGCGTGCACCTCACGCCGATGGGCGCTTCGCTCGTGCCGATCCTGCAGAGCGCGGCCGACCTGCGCGCGATCGAAGCCGCGTGCGGCCAGCATCTCGACGCGTGCGGCATCGGTCCCGGCGACGTGGGCATGGTGACGTTCGGCTATCACCTCTTCGTTGCGGGGCTTTTCTACCAGACCCAGATGGAAGCGCGCGGCGTGGCGTGCATTCCGCATGGTCCCGGCGAGACCGAGCGCGCGGCGCGCGTTGCGCAGCAATGTGGCGTGACGGTGCTGGCCGGCAATCCGTCGCACGCGCTCAAGCTCATCGAAGCGGGGTGCCCCGTGCCGCGGGTGTTCTTCGCGGGCGGCGAAGCGTTCACAGGCAATGCCGCGCTATACGCACGCGTGCGCGCAGCGATGCCGGGCACGCTGCTGATCGACAGTTACTCGCTTTCCGAATGCCTGCCAGTGGCGCGTACGTTCCCCGGCGGTACGGGTGTGCATGTGTTCGATGAACTGCTGTACGCCGAAGTCATCGACCCGGACACCGGCATGCCGGTTGCCGAGGGCGAACGTGGCGAACTCGTGCTCACCCATCTGCAGAAGGAACTGCAGCCGCTCGTGCGTTACCGCACCGGCGACCTCACCGCGCTCGAGCGCACCGCGCCCGTGCATGGCCGCACGGTGTCGTTGCCGCGCGTGGTGTTCGGCCGCGCCGATTCGATGGTGAAGATCAAAGGCGTGAAGGTCTACCCCTCCGAGTTGAAGACGGTGCTGCTGGGCGTAGAGGGCGCGACGGGGGCGTATCGGCTCGTGGTCGGCACAAAGGCTCATGGCGGCGACCATCTCACGCTGCAGGTGGAAGGGGCGGTGCAGGGCGGCGCGATCGAGGCCATAGCGGAGCGCTTCAAGCGCCAGACGCTGATACACGCGGACGCCATCGAGACGGTCGCGAAACTCGAAGGGGCAGCCCTCGTAGAAGATCAACGGAGAGAGACGACATGAATGCAAGCGCAACGCATACCCAAGACCCGTGGCGCCTCGTCGTAGGCAGCCACAACTACGCGGACTTTTCCATTTCGGTGTCGCCGGCCGTCGAGCGCGCGGTGGCCGAGAATCTCGCGCCGCCCACGGTCTATCTGAACGTCTTCAACGAAGACAGCATTACCGTAGGCGTGAACGAAGATCCGAACCAGGTGCTCGATCTGCCGTTCTGCCGCGACAACAACGTGCTCGCGCGGCGGCGCGTGAGCGGCGGCGGCGCGATTTACGCGGGGCGCGGTTCGGCATTTCTCGCGTTCTATCTGCCGATTGGTCTGCCCGGCGTGCCGCAAACGGCGGCGCAGGCGTTTCCCACGATACTCGGCCACGTCGCCGAAGCGCTACGCGATGTGTTCGGCCTGCAGGCCGCCTACCGACCGCTGAACGACGTCGAGATCGACGGACGCAAGCTCGTGGCCACCTCGCTCAAGATCGAAGGCGGCGTGCTGACGTTCCGCATTCTGCTGAACGTGAAGGCGATCGACACGGCGATCGCGGCGCGCGCCATGCCCATGGCGCCCGAGAAGGTCAAGGACAAGAAGCACAAGGATCTCGGTTCGCGCTACACGTACCTGGAGCAGGAACTCGGCCGCAAGGTGAACGCCGATGAGTTGACTGCCTGGGTCACGGCCTGCGTTCGCCGCACGTTCGGCGAAATGGCGCTGGAGTCCGGCGCACTGGGCAGCGAAGAACTCGTTTTTGCCCAGCAGTACGAGCGCGAACTGCACGAGGAAAGCTGGTTCCATGAAAAAAGCGAGGCCACGCGTTACAGCCCGATCACCCTGACGGGCGACCGTATCGTGCGTGGACGCGAAAAGGCGCCGGCCGGGCTGATCTGGCTGAGCCTGCTCGTGCGTGACGGCACGGTGGTCAAAGCGATCGTCAATGGCGACTGGCACCCGCGCCCACTGGCTTCGGTCGCCTGGCTCGAAGACGGCTTCACGGGACTCGCTGCCACGCGCGAGGCGTGCGCGGTGCATATCGAGGCATTTCTCGCACGTCCCGACGTGGAGTTCGCAGGCGTCGAGCCTGTGCATCTCATCACGGCGCTCGACAAGGCGCTCGCAGAACTCGCAAGCGCCGGGGTGTGCGCATGAGCGCAAAAACGGTGCTGGTTGAACAGGACGCGGGCGTCGCGACGCTCACGTTCAATCGTCCGGAGGCGAAGAACGCGCTCAACGGCGAGATGCGAGTGGAATTGCTAGAAGCCGTGCAGCGCATACGTGCCGACCGCGGCGTGCGTGCGGTCATTTTGCGCGGCGCGGGCAATGACTTCTGCTCGGGCGGCGACGTGCGCGGCATGAACGTGACGAGCGCCGAAGCGGGACGCGACCGGATCGACGACTTGCATGGCTGGGTGAGCATGCTGATCGACCTCGACCGCCCGGTGATCGCGGCCGTGGATGGGGTGTGTTACGGCGCGGGCTTCAGCTTCGCACTCGCCGCCGATTTCGTGATTGCCAGCACGCGGGCGCGCTTTTGCATGCCTTTCATGAAAGTCGGTCTCGTGCCCGATTGCGGGGCGTTCTATACGCTGCCGCGCGTGGTGGGACTCGCGCGCGCGAAGGATCTCGTCTTTACGGCGCGCGAAATACGCGCCGCGGAAGCGAAGGAGATCGGCGCGGTGCTCGAAGTAGTCGAGCCCGAACAGCTTCATGCGCGCGCCGCGCAGGTCGCGGCCAGTCTCGCGGCGGCATCGCCCATTGCGTTCGGTCTGGCCAAGCGCGCGTTGAATCAGTCGCTTGGCAGCGACCTGCGCGCGATGCTCGAAATCGAGTCGGCGGCGCAGGGCATTGCGTTCACGACCGAATTCCATCGCGAAGCCGTGAAGCGCTTTCGCGAGAAGGCCGATCCGCTCTTCAAGTGGCCCGCCGCCGAGGCCTGAACTTACATTGAACGCACTGCCATGACGATCGACTATCACACCCTGCGCAACTGGCCGTTCAAGGACGTCGAGCAGACCTACACCGCGCGCGACGCCATGCTCTACAGCCTCGCCGTGGGATACGGCGCCAATCCCGTTGATCCGGACGACCTGGCATTCGTCTACGAAAAGGAATTGCGCGTGCCGCCGACGCTTGCCGTCGTGCTCGGCTTTCCCGGCTTCTGGGCGCGCGACCCGCGCTCGGGCATCGACTGGGTGCGGCTATTGCACGGCGAGCAGAGCCTCGTGATGCACAAGCCGCTGCCGCCGGCCGCGACGGTGATCGGCCGCTCGCGCATCACGCGTGTGGTCGACAAAGGCGCAGGCAAGGGCGCGCTGCTCGAAATCCAGCGTAGCATTACCGACAAGGCAAGCGGCGAGCTGTATGCCACCGTCACGCAGCTCACGTTCTGCCGTGGTGACGGCGGCTTTAGCGCGAACAACGGCTTGAGCGACGAAGCCCCCGCGCCGCCACCGCCGATGCCCGAGCGCGTGCCCGATCATCATTGCGATCTGCCTACGCGCCCGGAAACGGCGCTGATTTATCGTCTATGTGGTGACGACAACGCGTTGCATGCCGACCCGCAGGTCGCGCGCGCGGCGGGGTTCGAGCGGCCTATCCTGCACGGGCTCGCCACGTGGGGCGTGGCTGCGCACGCCGTGCTCAGGACGCTGTGCGCAAGCGAGCCGCAACGCCTCGCGGCCTTTCGCGCGCGCTTCACCGCACCTGTTTATCCGGGCGAGACGATCCGCACCGAGATGTGGCGAGACGGCAGCGAGGTGAGTTTTCGCGCGCGCGTGCTGGAACGCGACGTGCTGGTGCTCAACCATGGCCGCGCGCAATTGCGCTGAACGCTATTCTGTATAACGAAGGAATCAAGACTATGGCCCGTCAACCGAAACCGCTCGTGCGCTCCGATATCGCGTACAGCACGCCCGATCGTATCGTCGTGCGCGGCAAGAGCCTGCCCGACGAAGTGCTCGGCCACATGAATCTCGGCGACTTCGCGTATCTGCAACTCACGGGCAAGGCGGCCACGCCGCAGCAGTCCGCGATGTTCAACGCGATCGTCATCACGCTCGTCGAGCACGGCATGACGCCGAGCGCCATCGCCGCGCGCATGACCTATGCGGGCGCACCCGAGTCGCTGCAGGCGGCCGTCGCAGCGGGGCTATGCGGGCTCGGCTCGGTGTTCGTCGGCAGCATGGAAGGCGCGTGCCGCATGCTGTCCGAAACGCTGCCTTATGACGGCCAGTGCGACGACCTGGAGAAACTCGCAGTCGATACCGTCGCCGCATGGCGCGCGCGCGGCACGCCGATTCCGGGGCTCGGTCATCCGCTGCACAAGCCCATCGATCCCCGTACGCCGCGCCTTTTCGAACTGGCTGCGCAAAACGGCATGTCGGGGCGCTATGTGAAGCTCATGCAACTCATTGGCGCAGAAGCGGAGCGTGCATCGGGTAAAGCACTGCCGATCAATGCGACGGGTGCGATCGGCGCGATCTGCTGCGAATTCGGCTTCCCGTGGCGCATCGTGCGCGGCTTCGGCGTGATGGCGCGTGCGATTGGCCTGGTGGGTCATCTGCTCGAAGAGGGCGAGCGCCCCATGTCGTTCGAGTTGTGGCAGCGTGTGGAAGACGAAGCCTCCGCCCATCTGCGCGGCGAAGTGTGAGGCCGGCGCGCGGCCCGGGTTGAAAGCTGCGTGCAAGTCTCGGGCAACAATGGCCGGGGGATTAACGAAAGCGAAAGGGCTGATTCGGCAAAGGCAACTTCGCGAAACGATGTGAGCCGTTCATAGTATGGCCCTGATCTCGCAACGGAGAATTGCCATGCCGGAATCGCCAACGCCAACGCTCAGTGCGTGGCTCGACAAGACCGAAACGCTCACCGACGACATCACCGCGTTTCCGCTGCGTGCGCTTGCGGCCACACTCGACCGCGAAGCACCCGATAGCGCCGTGCCACCGCTATGGCACTGGCTCTACTTTCTGCCTGTCTCGCCGCTCGCGGAAGCAGGTCCCGATGGACACCCGAAACGCGGCGGCTTCCTGCCGCCGGTCGAGCTGCCGCGCCGCATGTGGGCGGGCGGGCGCCTGACCTTTCACGCGCCGCTGCGCGCGCGCAGCGAAGTCGCGCGCACTTCCACCATCGCGAACATCGAAGACAAGACCGGCCGCAGTGGCCGCCTCGTGTTCGTGACCGTGCAGCATCGCTACGAGAGCGGCGGGGCGCTGTGCATCGAGGAAGAGCACGACATCGTCTATCGCGACGCGCCGCAGCCCGGCGCGAGCGCGCCCAAGCCGGTCGCAGCGCCTCAAGGCGAGACATGGTCGCGAACGCTCACCGCCAGCGCGCTCATGCTGTTCCGCTATTCGGCGCTGACCTTCAACGGTCATCGCATTCACTACGACTTCCCGTACGTCACGCAGGAAGAGGGCTATCCAGGCCTCGTCGTGCACGGCCCACTCATCGCCACTCTGCTGCTCGACCTCGTGCACCGTGAGCGGCCCGACGCGACGATCGCGACGTTCGCGTTTCGCGCGGTACGGCCCACGTTCGCGGGCAACGCGTTCACGCTGTGCGGCAAGCTCGCCGACGATGCGCGCTCGGTCGAACTCTGGGCGAAAGACCACGACGGCTATCTGACGATGCAGGCCACCGCCACGCTGACCTGAGCGGCAACACGACTATTCATAGCGAATTCATATCGATCATGCAAACCACGCAACAAGATTCGTTTCAGGACATCCGCGAAGCCGTGCGCGATCTGTGCCAGCAGTTCTCCGGTGAATATTTCCGCAAGATCGACGAGGCGCGCGGCTATCCCGAGGAATTCGTCGATGCGCTCACGAAAGCGGGCTGGCTCGCTGCGTTGATTCCTCAGGAGTACGGCGGATCGGGTCTGGGCCTGACCGAGGCCTCGGTCATCATGGAAGAGATCAACCGCTCGGGCGGCAACTCGGGCGTTTGCCACGGCCAGATGTACAACATGGGCACGCTGCTGCGCCACGGCTCGGCCGAGCAAAAGCGCAAGTACCTGCCGAAGATCGCGAGCGGCGAACTGCGCTTGCAATCGATGGGCGTGACCGAGCCCACCACCGGCACCGATACCACCAAGATCAAGACCACCGCGGTGCGCAAGGGCGACCGCTACGTGATCAACGGCCAAAAGGTGTGGATTTCGCGCGTGCAGCATTCGGACCTCATGATCCTGCTTGCGCGCACCACGCCGCTCGCCGACGTGAAGAAGAAGTCCGAAGGCATGTCGATTTTCGTGGTGGACTTGCGCGAGGCGATCGGCAACGGCCTCACCGTGCAGCCGATTCTCAACATGGTCAATCACGAGACCAACGAACTCTTCTTCGACAACCTCGAAATTCCGGCGGAAAACCTGATCGGCGAGGAGGGGATGGGCTTCAAGTACATCCTCGACGGCCTGAACGCCGAGCGCACGCTCATCGCGGCCGAATGTATCGGCGACGGCTACTGGTTCATCGACAAGGTGAGCGCCTACGCCAAGGAGCGCATCGTGTTCGGGCGGCCGATCGGCCAGAACCAGGGCGTGCAGTTCCCCATTGCGCGCGCGTTCGTCAACGTCGAAGCCGCGAGCCTGATGCGCTTCGAGGCCGCACGCCGATTCGACGCGCACGAGGCCTGCGGCGCGCAGGCCAACATGGCGAAGTTGCTCGCCGCCGACGCTTCCTGGGAAGCCGCGAATGCATGCCTGCAATTCCACGGCGGCTTTGGGTTCGCCTGCGAGTACGATGTGGAGCGCAAGTTCCGCGAGACGCGCCTCTACCAGGTCGCGCCGATCTCGACCAACCTGATCCTGTCGTACGTGGCGGAGCATGTGCTCGGCCTGCCGCGTTCGTTCTGACCGGAGGCGCGCGCCATGAGACCACTCGACGGCATCAAGGTCGTCACGCTCGAACACGCGATCGCCGCGCCCTTCTGCACGCGCCAGCTTGCCGATCTCGGCGCGCGCGTCATCAAGATCGAGCGGCCGGGCGTCGGGGACTTCGCGCGCGGCTATGACGAACGCGTGCATGGACTCGCATCGCACTTCGTGTGGACGAACCGCTCGAAGGAAAGCCTTTCGCTCGACGTCAAGCACAACGAGGCCGCGCCGATCCTCGACGCGCTGCTCGCCGACGCCGACGTGCTCGTGCAGAATCTCGCGCCAGGCGCTGCGGCTCGACTCGGGCTGAGCTACGAAGCGCTGAGCGAGCGCTACCCGAAGCTGATCGTGTGCGATATCTCCGGCTACGGCGACGACGGTCCTTACCGCGAGCGCAAGGCTTACGACCTGCTGATCCAGAGCGAATCTGGCTTTCTCTCCATCACGGGGTCACCCGGCGAGCCCGCGAAGGCGGGCTGCTCGATCGCCGACATCGCCGCAGGCATGTATGCCTACTCGAACATCCTCAGTGCGTTGCTGATGCGCGGCCGCACCGGACGCGGCTGCTGCATCGACGTTTCGATGCTGGAGAGCATGGTGGAGTGGATGGGCTATCCGCTCTACTACGCAATCGACGGGCAAACGCCGCCGCCGCTCGCAGGCGCCTCGCACGCGACGATCTATCCGTATGGGCCGTTTCCCGCCGGCGACGGCAAGTCGGTGATGCTCGGCTTGCAGAACGATCGCGAATGGAAGCTCTTTTGCGAACACGTGCTGTTGCAGCCGGAACTTGCTACCGATGAACGCTTTGCGGCGAACTCCCAGCGTTCCGCGCGCCGTGCGGAACTGCGCGAGCTGATCGTCGAGGCGTTTTCGAAGCTGACTGCGGCACAGGTCATCGAACGGCTCGACCGCGCCGGCATTGCCAACGCCCAGATGAACACGATGGCCGATGTGTGGGCGCATCCGCAACTGCAGGCGCGCGAGCGCTGGCGCGAGGTGCAGACCTCGGTGGGGACCGTTCCGGCGCTGTTGCCGCCGGGCGCACCTTCCGCATTCGATGCGCGCATGGATGCGGTGCCCGCGCTCGGTCAGCATACCGAATCCATCTTGCGTGAGCTTGGCTATGACGCGACGCGCATCGGTGCGCTGCGCGAAGCCGGGGCCATCTGATCGCGCCTGGCGCCTCGCAAACCGACTTCACTGAACTACGCTGCCATGACAGACCATCCAAGCCGCGCACTCGCGGCGTTTGCCTCGCAACTGCGCTTCGATTCGATCCCGACTCACGTGGTCGAGCGCACCGTCAATCTCTATGTGGACTGGCTCGGCTCCGCGCTGGGCGGCAAGGGCGCGCGCCCGGTCGAAACCATTGCGCGCTTCGCCCGCACCGCCCGCGGCGCGCCCGATGCCCAAGGCTGGTGCGACGTCATCATCGATCGCACGCGCACCACGGTGTATTTCGCCGCCATGACCAACGGCGCCGCTTCGCATTTCGTCGAGCAGGACGACGTGCACAACGGCTCGGTGCTGCATCCGGCCACCGTCGTGTTTCCGGTGACGCTGGCGCTCGCGCAGGCGCTGGGCGCCTCGGGGCAGGAGTTCATCGCCGCCTCGGTGGCGGGTTATGAGGTGGGCATCCGCGTCGGCGAATTCATGGGTCGTTCGCACTACAAGATATTTCACACCACGGGCACCGTGGGCACGGTCGCGGCTGCGGCCGCGGCGGGCCGTCTGCTCAAGCTCACGCCCGAGCAGATGCTCGACGCGTTCGGATCGGCAGGCACGCAGGCGAGCGGCTTGTGGGAGTTCCTGCGTGACGCGGCGGATTCGAAGCAACTGCACACGGCCATGGCGGCTGCGAACGGCCTGATGGCCGCCCAGCTCGCAGCGGACGGCTTTCGTGGCGCGCAGCGCATTCTCGAAGGCGCACAGGGCATGGCGGCCGGCATGTCGAGCGACGCCGATCCCGCAAAGCTGGTCGATCGCCTGGGCGAGCGTTGGGCCACGGTCGAAACGTCGTTCAAGTATCACGCGGCGTGCCGTCACACGCATCCGGCCGCCGACGCGCTGCTGTCCGTGATCGACGCGCACCGCCTGAATCCCGACGATATCGCGAGCGTGACGGCGCATGTGCATCAAGGCGCCATCGACGTGCTTGGCAGCGTGGTCGTGCCGGGCACCGTTCATCAGGCGAAATTCAACATGGGGACGGTGCTGGGCCTGGTCGCATACCGCGGCTATGCGGGCGTGAACGAATTCGAGCGCGACTACTCGGCGGACGATATCGCCGCGTTTCGCGAACGCGTGACGATGGCGCTCGACGAAGAAGTGGACCGCGCGTATCCCGCGCGCTGGATCGGCAAGGTGAGCGTGACGACGCGCGACGGCCGCACGTTGCAGGGCCGCGTGGACGAGCCGAAGGGCGACCCGGGCAATACGCTCTCGCGCGAGGAGATCGCAGCGAAGTTCGTGCGACTCGCGGCATTCTCGGGCGCCGCGAGCGAAAGCGAAGCGCAGCGCTTGCTCGACGCGGCGTGGGGCATTGCCGAGGCGCAGCGCGTGAGCACGCTGTTCAGCGAAGGGGCGAGCATATGAGCGCCGCGCTTTCCCGCTCGTATCTCTTCGTGCCGGGCAACCGGCCCGAGCGCTTCGAGAAGGCGCGCGGCGCAGGGGCGGACGCCGTGATCGTCGATCTGGAGGATGCAGTTGTGCCGGCCGAAAAGGGCGCGGCGCGCGACGCTGTGCTTGCGGCGCTGGACGCCGCGCGCCCCGTGTGGGTGCGCGTGAACGGCACCGACACGCCCTGGTTCGCCGATGACGCCGCCGCACTCGCGGGACATGCAGGCGTGGCCGGCATCATGCTGCCGAAGGCGGAAAGCGCGGAGCAGGTCGCGGCGGTGCGTTCAGGCGCGCACGGCACGCTGCACGTGTTGCCGATCGTGGAAACCGCGCGCGGCATCGCGGGCCTGAATGCGCTGTGTGGCGCGCAAGGCGTGCTGCGCGTGGCGTTCGGCACGCTCGATTTTCAGGTCGATATGGGCATCGACGGCGACGGCGAGGAACTCGACGTGTTTCGCTCGCAGATCGTGCTGGCCTCGCGGCTTGCGGGCATTGCGGCGCCCGTGGACGGCGTTTCGACCGTCTTCGACGATGCCGACGGGCTCGAGCGTGAAGCGCGCCGCGGGCGGCGCTTCGGCTACGGCGGCAAGCTATGCATTCATCCGAAGCAGATCGAGCCCGTGCATCGCGCCTACGCATGGACCGAGGCGGAGCGCGCATGGGCGCAGCGCGTGCTCGATGCAGTGCAGGCGAGTGGCGGGGCGGCAGTGGCGCTCGACGGCAAAATGGTGGACATGCCGGTGATCCTCAAGGCGCGGCGCATTCTGGGTGGTTGAACGCTAGCCGATGTCGTTGAAACTGCTGCGATGAAGTCGATAACGAAAGGCGCCTTTGTTTTCACAAAGGCGCCTTTCGTTTTTGCTGCTAGCCAGCGGACGGACTTAGCCGATTGCGCCAGCGAGTTCGGGCACGGCCGTGAACAGGTCGCCCACGAGGCCGTAGTCGGCGACGCTGAAGATCGGCGCTTCTTCGTCCTTGTTGATCGCGACGATGACCTTCGAGTCCTTCATGCCCGCAAGGTGCTGGATCGCACCGGAGATGCCGACCGCCACGTACAGCTGCGGCGCGACGATCTTGCCGGTCTGACCGACCTGATAGTCGTTCGGCACATAGCCAGCATCGACGGCTGCGCGCGAGGCGCCGAGTGCGGCGTTGAGCTTGTCCGCGAGCGGCTCCAGAACCCTCGTATAGTTCTCCCCGCTGCCCAGGCCCCGGCCGCCCGAGACGATGATCTTCGCGCTCGTGAGTTCCGGACGGTCGAGCTTCGTGACTTCGCGGCTCACGAATTGTGAAAGACCGCTGTCTGCTGCGACTTCGATCTTCTCGATCGCCGCGTTGCCGCCAGCGGCTGCGACTGCATCGAACGCCGTCGTACGCACAGTGATGACCTTGATCGCATCTTGAGATTGCACCGTCGCGATCGCATTGCCCGCGTAGATCGGACGCTCGAAAGTGTCCGCGCTGTGCACGGCGGTGATGTCGCTGATCTGGGCGACGTCGAGCTTCGCGGCAACGCGCGGCGCGACGTTCTTGCCCGCTGCCGTTGCGGGCGCAAGGATGTGCGAGTAGTGCTTCGCGATGCCCAGCACCGTTGCTTCTACGTTCTCGGCAAGACCCTGCTCAAGTTGGGGCGCGTCGGCGAGCAGTACCTTGGCAACGCCTGCGATCTTCGCGGCTGCATCCGCTGCGGCCTGGGCGTTGTGGCCCGCGACCAGCACGTGCACGCCGCCGCCGATTTTCTGTGCTGCGGCGACCGCGTTCAACGTTGCAGCCTTGATCGACTGATTGTCGTGTTCGGCAATAACCAGATTCGTCATTTTCAAATCGCTCCCTTACAGCACCTTGGCTTCGGTTTTCAGCTTCTCGATCAGCGCGGCAACGTCCGGCACCTTCACGCCTGCCGAACGCTTCGGCGGCTCGGCAACTTTCAGCGTCTTCAGGCGGGGCGCGACGTCGACACCCAGATCAGAAGGCTGGATCGTCTCCAGCGGCTTCTTCTTCGCCTTCATGATGTTCGGGAGCGTGACGTAGCGCGGTTCGTTCAGGCGCAGATCGGTCGTCACAACGGCGGGCAGTTTCAACGACAGCGTTTCCGCGCCGCCATCCACTTCGCGCGAAACCGTGGCCTTGCCGTCTGCTACGACGACCTTCGAAGCAAACGTGGCTTGCGGCAGATTCGCCAGCGCAGCGAGCATCTGCCCAGTCTGATTCGAATCGTCGTCGATGGCCTGCTTGCCGAGAATGACCAGCGACGGCTGTTCCTTGTCGACCAGCGCTTTCAAAAGCTTCGCCACCGCGAGCGGCTGCAGATCGTCGTTCGACTCGATCAGCACGGCGCGATCCGCACCGATGGCCAGCGCCGTGCGCAGCGTTTCCTGGGCCTGCGAGACACCGCACGAAACGGCGATGACCTCGGTCGCCACGCCGGCTTCCTTCAGACGCACTGCTTCTTCAACGGCAATTTCATCGAACGGGTTCATCGAAAACTTCACGTTGGCGATATCCACTCCCGTGCCATCCGACTTCACCCGGACCTTCACGTTGTAATCGACCACGCGCTTGACGGGCACCAGAATTTTCAAGCTCTTTCTCCTCGATAGGGGCAATGCTTTCGTCGCTGACGAAGACCTTCGTCACTGTGACAGACGCGTGGGCTGCGCGGAATTCAGCTTTGCGGAAGGCGCGCTTCGAGCGCGCTAAAGCGGCGCCGCGCAACCTGCATGGGCGCGAAGCGTCGCACGAATGCGGCGCGCGCCGCAATCGTCCGTTCGAACGAAGCGGCGCGCGTGCCAGCGGGAGGGGAGGGTCAGTTCTTCTTGTCGCGCGCGAAGCGCAGTGCGAAGCGCACGAGCCGCGGCATGGTTTCGGGCCGCAGCAGACGCTTGTCGTAGCCCGCAAAGCGCCGCTCGTTTTCGGCGAGACACAGGCGCATGAGTTCCGGCACGCTGATGTCCACGTCCGTCACCTGTTGCGCGCCGTTCATCGTGAAGTTGTTGTCGTGCCGGTGTTGGTTGCCCTCGGCATCCATGGCGCGCGCGAGTCCAATGCGTTCCCACACCAGAAAAGCCCAGACGCCGGCCACCTTCAGCTCGAAGCGAATGCGTTGCCACCCGTTGAGCCGGGCGCGGTGCCAGGCCACCCAGTTCGCGAACAGCAGGATATGGCGGCATTCTTCCTGCATGACGGGCTCGAACGTGTCGATCAGTTCGGGCGGAAAGAGGCCCGAGCGATGCGCCACTTCGAAGAGGCCGAACGCGAAGAAGCTGTCCACGCATTCGCTGTAGCCCGTCACGAGGTAAGCCCATTCGGCGTCCTTGGGGTACACGTAGGGCGGTTCGCTCGCGAGCTTGATGCCGTACGCCGCCACCATGCGCGAGAGGACTTCCTTGTGGCGGTTCTCCTCCCACGCGTTCAATGCGAGCGCATCGCGCATCACGGCGTCGTCGAGCGAGGCGGCATAGGCGGCCATGCGCAGGCGCGCGCGGCCTTCCGTTTGCACGGCAATGTCCCAGATGGGCAGATCGGTAATGCGCTTGAGCGCCGCGGGTTCGAGCTGCGGCCAATCGAGTACCGAGGGCCGGTAAGGATTGAAGGTCTCGCGGAACATGCGGCACATCTCGTCGCGATGAACGTCGGAGCCGGGCGTGAGCGCACCGGCGACACGGCTCGTCCAGTGGCGAGTGTTGCGCTCGGCGGCGTCGAGCGTCTCGCGGTCCGGGCGCTCGACGGGCAACGCCGGCGCGTCGAAGCCGGGAATCAGTTGCGACGCATCGAAGGCGTCGAGTATCAGATCGTCCATCTCGCTGTTCGCTTGCTGGTGGCTAACGCAGGCGGTTTTTTCACGGATCGCGTGCCGTGGCGAAAGGGGCCTGCCAGGCGCCTTCGATCGGTGTCGCTGTGCGGATACGCCGTGCTGCAGGAGCGTTCGCCCTGGTCGCAAGAGCATACTTCGAACTCGCGCCAGACGCGACGAGCATGGCGTTACATCGAATCGTTAGCTATCCTCCCTACGTCGCGCCTGAACGAACAGGACTTCAATATCCAGTACGTCTCGTTCGGTGCAATAGTGACCCGGTCCGTATCGAATCGATGAACAATCGCGGCGCGGACGGGCGGGCCTGAGCGTTGAGGAGCCGGACGAATGTGTGCTGCACACTTCAGCGCAATTGCGCAAAGGCGATCAACAGCACCATGCCGCCGATGGCGCCGTCGAGCACGCGCCATGCACCCGCACGCCGGAACAGCGGCGCGAGCGCACGCGCGCCGTAGCCTAGCGCGACGAACCACACCGCGCTCACCGACATCGCGCCGATCGCGAAGGCGAGGCGGCTGCCCTGCGGTTCTCGCGCGCCGGCCGTGCCGATCAGCAGGAAGGTGTCGAGATACACGTGCGGATTGAGCCAGGTGAACGCGAGCGTCATGAGGATGATCGGCCACGCGCGCTGCTCAGGCGCATCCGCCGCGGCCTGGCTCTCCAGCACCGCGTGCGAAGGACGCACCGCACGGCGCAGCGCGCCGATGCCGAACCACACGAGCCACGCGAGCCCCACGTACAGCACGATGTGCACGAAGGTCGGATAGCGTTCGACGAGCGCCGAGGCGCCGCCCACCCCCGCGCCGATCAGCACGAAGTCGGACAGCGCGCAGAGCAGGACGATCTTGCCGACGTGCGAGCGCAGGATGCCCTGACGCAGCACGAACGCATTCTGTGCGCCGATCGTGACGATGAGCGAGGCGCAGAGCGCCGCGCCGTGAGTGAAAGCGAGCCAGTTCATGACGGTTGCGGACAAAGTAGGAACGCGGGCGGCGCGGTGCGCGGCGCCTGCGGTCATTGGACATCGACAGGGAATGGCGCTAGTCTGCCGCCAGGAGCCGCATAAGCAAAGCTCATTTTCATTAACCGGATTAAGGAACGCTAATGCTCGACTATGCCTTGCTCGATGCGCTCGCCGCCGTCGTGCGGCATGGCTCGTTCGATCGCGCCGCAGGTGCGCTCAACGTCACGCCGTCGGCGGTTTCGCAGCGCGTGAAGCTGCTGGAGGAGCGCGTGGGCACCGTGCTCGTGAAGCGCGGCCAGCCTTGCGTCGCGACGGCTTCCGGCGCGCTGCTGTGCCGTCACACGGAGCGCGTGCAGTTGCTCGAGGCGGAACTGGGCGGGGCGATGCCGACCTTCACGAGCGCGCTGGGCGCGGCGCGGCCGACGCTGCGGGTGGCCGTCAACGACGACAGCGTGGGCACCTGGTTCATCGACGCCGTGGCGGGCTTCTGCGTCGAGCGCGGCATTCTGCTCGACCTCGTGATCGACGACCAGGATCACACCGCGCAACGCATGCGCGACGGCAGTGTGCAGGGCGCCGTCACGACGCAGGCCGAGCCCGTGCAGGGCTGCCGCTCGACCCGGCTCGGCCGCATGCGCTACCTCGCCGTGTGCTCGCCGGCGTTCTTCGAGCGGCATTTCGCGCAAGGCGTGACGCGCGACACGCTGCGCCACGCGCCGTGCGTCGAGTTCAATCCCAAGGATCAATTGCAAAAGCGCTTCATTCGCCGCATCACGCGCGCGCAGATCGACGCGCCGCTGCACTGGATTCCCCATGTGGCGGGGTTTCTGCGCTGTTGCCTGAACGGTCTGGGCTGGGGCATGTGCCCCGAGCGCATGATCGCGCCGCATCTCGCGCGGGGCGAACTCGTCGAACTCACGCCCGGGCGGGCGCTCGACGTCGACCTCTACTGGCAGAGCTGGCGGCTTTCCATTGGCTGGCTCGATGACTTCGGCGCCATGCTCAAGGTACGCGCCGGCGAATTTCTCGATCAGGGCCGCGGCACGTAAGACGCGAGCCGCGCGATATCTTCATTCGTTTGTCTTTATCCGCGGATTCAATAGTGGTTTAGTGTGCATACTTTCGGTGCGGATCATAGTGCTTGTAACATCACCGTTTTGTTGCTATTCGTCTCGTGCGAGTTGCACAATGGCCGCATTGGCGCGCGCCAAAGCGCTAAAGCAATATCCGGAATCCATTAATTGCTTTTCGAATAGTGGAATGCCTCGATATTCCAAGGGTGTGGTCAATGCAAGCTTCGTGCGAGAATTGCGCGTCCAATAGACTGACGTTTAGTATGTGATATGTCTGATGCACCTATGTCGAATAGGTGCGTTGCGTTTCATTGATCGGTCACGTCCCGTATGTAAGAGTGGAGACGTCGCGATACCGCTGAAGACCGCGAGACCGGCCATGGACGGGCATTCAGGGCTTTATGTATGCGCGGGGCGCAGCGGGCGCTGTAACAATTCAGTTATGTGGAAAAGTCGCGCGACTAGTGACATCCAGCCGGAAACCGGTTATTTTTTCCGCGGTGAGATTGTTAAGTATCATCAAATCGGCAAAAAAGTTCACGGATGTAAAGAAACCAACATTGGAGGCTTGCAGTCGGAACTGAAAGCTCTGCCATCTCGTTTTTTGCGTTTGGCATTATCGTGTGAAAATTGCGTTTTTCCTGTGGATTGCGAGTTGAACACGCTATAATCCGGACGTGGCAGAGTGCTTATTCGACCGGCATATTTGAATCGTTTCCACGTGCACGAGGTGCATTATGACGAAATTAGATACCGGCAGCGTTTGGCAACAAACCATTGACCTTCTGTCCGCGGCTTCCGAGCCGCTAAGCCTGGACAGCGAATTCGAAGGCGGCAGAAGCTGCAAACCGGTACCCATCACACGCGGCGCATCGGAGGCGGCCAACCGGCGGCGCGCCACCGTCCGTTCGTGGGATGCGCAGGGCATCACCTTGATCCGGCGGCATGATCCGGACAGCATCACCGTTTGCTGGAGCGACGCCACCTATGGCCGCTACTCGGACCAGTTGTGGCGGGTCTGCACGGCGCGCCGCAGCGCCGTTTGCGCGCTGACCGGCGAGAAGATCCGCCGCGGCGACGCGGTGTTCCGGCCGAGCCCGAATCGCCGTCATCGCCCGGCCAATGCCGACGCGATGATCCTCGCGAGCAAGCTCGACAATCTGCCCAACGCCGTGGTCGCGGCGCGTCTGGACGAGGCGCTGGCCGCCTGAGCGGCGTCCCCGGGCGCACCGGGCGCCCGCGCGGGTAGGCCACCCGCCGCTCACATGCCGCGCGGCTGGTCACACCTCGTCATTCCCATGTCATAAAGCTGCACAAGAACAAAACGGCGCCCCGAGGGGCGCCGTTGTTCGTTGGCAGGGAGAAAGGCGGGTCGCCACCGTGCGCCGGCGCAGGCGCAACCGGCGCCCGCCCCGGCGGCGCACCCCTCAGACGGTGGCGTCGCGGGCGTTTTCCTCTTCGAGCGCGTCGCGCGTCTCGGGCATCGCCAGCCAAACCATCAGCACCGCCGCGGCGCCCGCGCTCGCGAGCGCGAGGAAGCTCACCGTATTGCCCAGGTGATCGGCGATAAAGCCGGCAAGCGCCGTCGAAAGCGTCGCCCCGATCCCCGCGGAAAGTCCGAAGAGCCCGATACAGAGGTTGTAGCGGCCTTTGCCGCCCGCCACGTCGGCGGCGATGAGCGGCAGCATCACGCCGAACACGGCAGCCGAAAGGCCGTCGAGCATCTGCACCGGCACGAGGAAGTACGGGTTGCCGACGGCGGCGAATAGCAGCGCCCGCAGCGGCAGCGCGCAAAAGCCCAGAATCAGCACGGGGCGGCGTCCCCAGGCCTGCGCGGTGCGGCCGACCCAGGGCGACATCAACGCGACGATCGCTTGAGGCACGATGATGCACGCCGCGATCACGAGCTGAACGTTGTCGCCCATGCCAGCCGTCACTTCGCCGGCGGCCAGGTTGAGCATCGCGGCGTTTGAGAGGTGGAACAGCACCACACAGGCCGCAAAGGTCAGCATGCGCCGGTCGCGCAGCAGGTCGAAGATCGTTTCGCGAGATTCGCCTGAGCCCGCGGCCGCGCCGGCCTTGCCGGGCTTGGGCGCGGGTTTGGCGTAGGCGGCGTTCTGGTCGTATTTGATCATCGCGAGCGCGACGAGCGCGGGCAACGCGAGCGCGGCCGTCAGCCAGAACACGGAGCGCGGCGACCAGTACTCGCCGCACAAGCCCATCAGGCCGGCGGCCACCGCGCTGCCGATCGAGGCCCAGCGCGCGTTGCGGCCGAGCCGGTCGCCCAGGTTCTGGCGACCCACCAGCGCGAGCGCGAGCGCCGCCATGGCCGGCACGAGCATGCAACTGGCGAAGCCGTGGAAAATCTCGGCGGCCATCACCGCCACGACGGTCGGGCTCGAGGCGAGCAGCACGGCCGAGATGATGATCGCGATGATCGCCCACGCGGCGGCGGCCTTCTTGTTGCGCAGGGCGTCCACAGCCGCGCCGCCCGGCACCTGGCTCACCATCGCGCTGATCGTGCCGACTGACAGCGCGAGGCCGATCTCGCCCTGGGTCCACTTGTGCGACGCCAGATACGAGGCAATGAACGGCCCGAAGCCCGTTTGCACGTTCGCCACGAAGAAGTTCAGCCAGTCGAGCGCGCGCACGCTGCGCTGGTCTGGATTGGGTTGTTGCATGGTGCCGTCCGTCATTTGGCACCGTGGGCATTGGCTGCCGAGGCGACGGGCGAGGCAGCGGGCGCGGCTTGCGCAGCCGGGGCGGCGGCCGGGGCCGGCGGCGGGGCGGCCGGCGTCACCGCGTGCACCGGCTGGTCGGGCGCGTAGGGCGGCGAGGCGTCCACCTGCTGATCGCTCATTTCGAGCTGCGCTTCGAGCGTGTTGTTCTTCGTGACGAAGTGCAGCGCCGACCAGTCGGCCGCGATCGTATGACGTTTCTCGAGCGTGCCGCTCACGTCGAGCACGACGGCCTGCGGGGCGGCACTGCCGTCGAGCAGCACGTCCACCACGCGGCCCACCTTGCCGCCGTTGGCGCGTTCCACGTCCGCGTCGAGCATGGGCAGGCGCGTCGCGCTCGCCTCGGGGTTGCCGGGCTGCGGCGCACCGGCCTTGGGTCGGTCGGGGACCTGCAGCTGGTTCGCCGGCAGGGCGAGCGTGATGGCGGGCGTTTTCGCCTGGGTATTCACGCGCACGCCGCTCCACGGGAAGTTGGCCTTACGGTCGCCAATGCCCATGAAGCCCTGCAGGTTCACCACGACGTCGACGGGCTTGCCGCCGGGGCCCGTGACCATGTCGACGGCGCGGCCCACGACCTTGCCGTCGGTCTTTTGCACTTCGCTGTCGAGCAGCGTGCGGAATGTGCCGCGCTCGAGCGTGCGCACCTGCACGATGGGCGCCGGGGGCGGCGCCGGCGGGGCGCTCGCGGGCGCGGGCGGCAGCGGCGCTGGACGGCGGCGGTGCACCGGCGCGGGGCGCGGCTTCTTCGGCGCCGGCTTCGTCGTACTCTCCGTCTCCGGCTCGCTCGCCGCCTCGGGCGCGGACGCGGCCTCGGGCTCGCTCGCGGCCGGCTCGGGCTCCGCGGCCACGGGCGCTTCCGGCTCGGGCGGCGGGGCCGGCCGGAACAGGCTGCAACCCGAAAGCGTGAGCAGCATCAGCAGCGTCAGGGCGTACGGAAAGTGAAAAGCAGGACGTGTGGAACGCAAGAAGCCGCGTCTCATCTACTGAAACTCCTTGGAGCGGCCGGCGCGACGCGCGCGGCAGGGGGAAACCAGGTCGGGATGCGTGAGTGTAACCCGCGCACCGGCCCGATCCGCTTAATGACGGCGTCGGCGACCAGCGTCGGCGACCGGCGTGGGCGACCAGCGTGGGCGACCAGCTTGGGCGACGCACAGCAAGCGCCGCGCCGGGCAACCGGCTGCCCGCGCGAGCCGGGACGATCGCGCTTCGTCATACGAAACCGGCCCCGGTCCGCGTGGCAACGGCCCGCTTTGCGGCCAGGTGTAAACGCGGGGCCGCCCCGCGCGCCGTGCCCTGTACACGGGCATATAAGCATCGCGGCATGAACTCAATGCGACTCGTGCGATGGGAGCGCAAATCGTGTTCGCCTAACCTTCGCTCCATCCATAAAGAGATGTCAAAACGATGAGCGCCGGGAAGTTCAAAAAGGCGCCGGCAACGCGTCGACACGACTAGTTCAATCGAGACGAAAACCTGATGACGGATCGGCTGGTGAGCCGTGAACCGTTTCAGCATGCTGATAAAGGAGGCACTCACCATGATCGAACCCCACGCGCAGCCGCTCGCCGGTGCGACCGCCGCCGAAGTCGAGTCCACAGATTCATTGGGCTCGGCCTCGGGATTCATCGACCGTTATTTCGACATTGCCGCGCGCGGCAGCTCGCTGCGTCAGGAGGCGATTGCGGGCGTCACGACCTTCCTCGCGATGGTCTATTCCGTGTTCGTCGTGCCGGGCATGCTCGGCAAGGCGGGCTTCGACACCAGCGCCGTGTTCGTGGCCGTGTGCCTGACCACGGCGTTCGGCTCGCTGCTCATGGGCCTGTGGGCGCGTCTGCCGATCGCCATCGGCTGCGCCATTTCACTGACGGCGTTCACCGCCTTCGGCCTCGTGCTCGGCAAGGGGCTGAAGCCCGAAGTGGCGCTCGGCGCGGTGTTCCTCATGGGCCTCGTGTTCACGGGCATTTCGGTGACGGGCGTGCGCTCGTGGATCCTGCGCAACCTGCCGCACGGCATCGCGCATGGGACGGGCATCGGCATCGGCCTGTTCCTGCTGCTGATCGCCGCCAATGACGTGGGCCTCGTCGTCAAGAATCCGGGCGCGGGCCTGCCGGTCTCGCTCGGCCATATCACCTCGCTGCCCGTGATCCTCTCCGTGGTCGGCCTTGCCGCGATCTTCGGCCTCGTGCGCCGCCGCGTGCCGGGCTCGATCCTGATCGTGATCGTCGCGATCTCGGCGCTCGGTCTCGCCATCGATCCGGCCGTGAGCTTTCATGGCGTGTTCGCGTGGCCTTCGCTGTCGGCGCCGGGCCATGCCTCGCTGATCGGCGCGATGGACATCAAGGGCGCGCTCTCGCTCGCCGTGCTGCCGAGCGTGCTCGCGCTCGTGATGACGGCCGTGTTCGACGCCACCGGCACGATCCGCGCCGTGGCGGGGCAGGCGGGCCAGCTCGACGCGAACGGGCGCATCGTCAACGGCGGGCGGGCGCTCACGGCCGACTCGGTCAGCTCGATCTTCTCGGGCTTTCTTGGCGGCGCGCCGGCGGCGGCCTATATCGAGTCGACGGTGGGGGTGGCCGCAGGTGCGAAGACGGGCCTCGCCGCCGCCACGGTGGGCGTGCTGTTCCTCGCGGTGATGTTCTTCGCGCCGCTCGCGGGCCTCGTGCCCTCGTATGCGACGGCGCCCGCGCTGATGTACGTCGGCCTCATGATGCTCTCGAGCGTGAGCCGCCTCGACATGGCCGATATGGTCGACGCGATGTCGGGCCTCGTCTGCGCCGTGTTCATCGTGCTCACGGCGAACATCGTCACGGGCATCATGCTGGGCTTCTGCACGCTCGTGATCGGCCGCGTGGTGAGCGGCGAGATCCGCAAGCTGAACGTGGGCACGGTGGTGATCGCCGGCGTGCTGGCCACGTTCTACCTGGGCGGCTGGGCCATCTGATAACCGGATGACCCGGTCATTCGCCCGGCGGCCACGGCGGCCCGCCCGGGCGGCTGCACGGCCCGCGTCGCTTCACGGCGGCGCGGGCCGTGTGGCTTTTGCGCGCTACGTTCTGGCGCGTTACCCGGGCAGCACGCTGTTGCGGGCCTTGCCCGCCTGGCGCGGCTTGCGTGGCTTGGGCTCCACGCCGATGCGCGGGTCGCGCGCGAGGACGAGCGCGCTCAACTGCGCGGACGTATCTTCGAACGCCGCATCGGCTTGCGGCACATAGAGCCATTTGCCGAGCACGGGGTGCGCGCGCAATGCCGGCATCGCTTCGATGAGCGACGCATGGCGCTCCCGCGACGTGCAGACCAGCACGCCGTTGAACGGCGGGTCGCGGTCGGCGGCCACGAGACACAGCAGGCCGTCCAGATACGCGGCGTCACAGCCGAACATGGGCTTGCGGATATAGCCGGCCTCGCGCTCGAAGGCGTCGAAGATCCAGAGCAGCGAATTGCGGATTTTGGACGGCATGGCGTGACGTGGCAGAGAGAGCAGGGCGCGGCGCGCAGAAATCGCCATTCTAGTGGCGGCGATGCCGCCATGCGCGCCGCTGCTCGCGAATGACTCACGCATGCCTTGACATCGCTCGCTCGTCGCCTATGCTAAACCACATGGTTAAGTATGAAGACGCTACCCTCGACCGCACCTTCGCGGCGCTCGCCGATCCCACGCGGCGCGCGCTGCTCGCACGCCTCGCGCAGCACGACGAACTCTCGGTGAGCGCGCTCGCGCAGCCGTTCACGATGTCACTGCCCGCGGTCATGAAGCATCTGGACGTTCTCGCACAGGCGGGCCTCGTCACGCGCGCGAAAACCGGCCGCACCGTGGCGTGCCGGCTCGCCGCGGGGCCGATGGAGGACGCCATGCAGTGGCTCGCGCACTATCAACGCTTCTGGAGTGAAACGCTCGATCGACTCGCTGCTTTCGTGGAGGAAGATGCATGTCTACCCAACCCGCAGCCGGACCCGGCGCTGCCCCTCAAGCTCCCAGCCTCACCATCCGGCGACGCCTCAACGCCACTGCCGCGAAGGTCTACGCCGCGTGGACGCAGCCGTCGCAACTGATGCGCTGGATGCAGCCGCTCGACACGACCTGCATTCACGCCGAAGCCGACGTGCGCGTGGGCGGGCGCTTTCGCGTGATCATGCGCGCCGCGAACGGCGAGGACCACGACGTGAGCGGCACCTATCTCGAAGTCGTGCCCGACGAAAAGCTCGTATTCACGTGGGCGTGGCGCAGCACACCGGAGCGCGAGTCGCTCGTCACGGTGACGCTGCGCGCCGACGGGGCCGCCACCGACCTCACGCTCAAGCACGAACGCTTCTTCGACGAAGCGGCACGCGACTCGCACAACGAGGGCTGGACGAGTTCGATCGATCAACTGGTGGCGCTGTTCGACTGAACGGCGCTCATTCAAACGCAAGGAGGAATCGAAAGATGGAATCGCACAATATCGTTTCGCAGACCGAATGGCTGGAGGCCCGCAAGGCGCTTCTCGCCGAAGAGCGCGCTTTCACGCACGCACGGGACGCGCTGGTGGCGAAGCGCCAGGCGCTACCGTGGGTGAAGGTCGACAAGACTTATACGTTCGAGACACCGCAAGGCCCGCGCACGCTTGCGCAGCTATTCGGGCCTCGCAGCCAGCTGATCGTTTATCACTTCATGCTCGGGCCGGATTGGGAAGAGGGGTGCCCAGGCTGCTCGTTCCTGTCCGACCACGTGGACGGCATGCTGCCGCATCTGGAGCATCACGACGTGACTTACGTGGCCGTTTCGCGCGCGCCGCTCGCGAAGATCGAGGCGTTCAGGCAGCGCATGGGCTGGCGTTTTCCGTGGGTATCGTCACATGCGAGCGACTTCAACTTCGACTATCACGTGTCGTTCAGCGAGGCCGACAAGGCGTGCGGCAAGGCGATCTACAACTACGCCGAGCAGGACTACATGAGCGACGAGCTGCCCGGCGTCAGCGCGTTTTATCGCGATGAAGCGGGCAACGTGTACCACACGTATTCGACGTACGCGCGCGGCGGGGAGATGCTGATCGGCACGTACGCGATGCTCGAGCTGACCGCAAAGGGACGCAACGAAGAGAAGGACATGCGCGAGTGGATGCGCCACCACGATCGCTATGAAGACGCACCCGCGCCGTCGTCGTGCTGTGCGCACGAGAACCCGTAGTTGCGTTGGGCGGACAGTTGTTAGCGCAACGAAAGAAAGCTGCGCCGGTCGCGAAAGAATCGTGAAACAAGCGCGCTAGAGCGACATCTCGAACGCAGGGCGCAGCAGCACTTCGATGGCCATCACGATGAGTCCCATCGCGCCGGCGGCGAGTGTCAGCGTGCCGTATTCATCGTAGCGCGTGTCGTAGAGGCACGCGACGATGAACAGGACGGCCAGCAGATTGGTCAGCCAGTAGAAGTTCAGCGCGAGTAGCATCGGCGTATCCGGTGCCGGCGCGCAACGCGCCGGCGGCTAGTGCAAGACGCTCGAATTCTAGCGGGGCGACCTTACGGATACGCAACAATTACGTGCGCTACAACACTTATTTTTGCGCGATCGGCACTTTCGGCATTTCTGCGCGGATCCAGTCCGTGACCGAGGTGCGCCGCGGCTGCCAGCCGAGCAGTGTGCGGGCGCGCTCGCCGCGCACGCGGCTGTTCGAGCCGAGGCCGTACGACGCCATTTCGTAGCCCCATTCCTCGATCGCGGCTTCGAGCGGCCAGTCCTGCGGCGCGCCCAAACCCATCACCCCGGCGAGCGCCGTGGTCATGTCGCGGAAGTTCGCTTCGCCGCTTTCCACGAAGTAGAACGTGCCCGCCGGCGTGTTTTCGAGCGCGAGGCGATAGAGTTCGGCCACGTCGTCGACATGCACATTCGACCAGATGTTCAGGCCGCGCCCCACGTGACGCATCACGCCGCTCTTCTGCGCCTGGCGGATGAGCCGCGGCAGCTGCACGCTCGCCGCTCCCGGCACCGCGCCCACGCCATAGATCAGCGTGTTGCAGAGCACGGCGCTCTTCACGCCGCGCGCCGCGGCCGCGAGCACGAGATTGTCGATGGCCACGCGCGGCGCCTTGTCGGCGGTCGGCTCGGGCAGGGCATCTTCGCGATAGATGCGATCGGTCGCCTCGCCGCCCGACGCGTCGCCCACGATGCTCGAGCCGCTCGTATGCAAGAGCGTCTTGCCGGAGCCTTCGAGCGCGTCGATCAGCGCCTCGATTGCGTCGCGATGGTCGCTGCTCGCCGCGTTGATCACGGCGTCGGCGGCGCGCGCTTCTGCCATCAGCGTCGCGCGGTCGTCGAGATCGCCCTGCACGGGCGTGATGCCGAGCTTTTCGAGGTCGGCGAACTGCTCGGGCCGGCGCACGAGGCCGCGCACCGTGTGGCCCGCGCGCACGAGATGCGCCGCGATCGAGCCGCCGATAAATCCGCCTGCGCCTGTCACGAATACTTTCATGGGTGGCTCCTGGTCCTGTCTTGATTGCGATGGAAGCCAGTATCGGGGTATCCGGGTTTTGCAAAAACCGTGTTAGTCTCAAATGAATATTGACTGCGGATCAAGAATGGCCACGATGAAGACGTCGACCGACGAACTGCTCGTATTCGTCACCGTGATCGACGCGGGGTCGATTACCGCCGCGGCTGAAAAGCTCGAGCAGACCGTATCGGGCGTGAGCCGCGCGCTGACGCGGCTCGAAAAGCAGCTGGGCGTCGCGCTGATCCTGCGCACCACGCGGCGCCTGCAACTCACCGAAGAGGGTGAACTGTTCCTCGATCGTGCCCGCGCCATTCTCGCGGCGTTAGCCGATGCCGAGGAGGCCGTGACGCGCCACCGCGAGCGCCCCTCCGGGCGGTTGCGCGTGGATGCGGCCACGCCGTTCATGCTTCACTGCATCGTGCCGCACGTCGCGGCGTTCGCCGACGCCTATCCCGAGATCGAACTCGAACTCACGAACAACGAGCGCATCGTCGATTTGCTGGAGCAGCGCGTGGATATCGCCATTCGCATCGGCACGCTGCAGGACTCCACGCTGCACGCACGCTCGCTCGGCACGAGCCGTTTGCGCATTGTCGCGAGTCCCGGCTATCTCGCGGCGCACGGCACGCCGCGCAGTGTTGCTGCGTTGCGCGAGCATCGGCTGATCGGCTTTACGGCGCCCGCGCATCTGAACGGCTGGCCGCTGCGGGTGGCTGGCGGCGACGCAACGCGCGCGGCCGCAAAGACCCAGGAGACCGAATCCGGCTACACGATCGCGCCGGCGCTTTTGGCGTCGAGCGGCGAGACGATACGCCAGCTCGCGCTTGCCGGCAGCGGTATTGCGTGCCTGTCCGACTTCCTCACCACGGCCGACCGCGAGGCGGCCCGCCTCGTCACCGTGCTCGACGACGCGCTGATCGAATCGCGCCAGCCGATCCACGCCGTCTACTACCGCAGCGCGGCCCTTGCGGCGCGCGTGCAATGCTTTCTCGCGTTTATTGGGGGCAGGCTGCAACTCGACGCGTGACGGGCGCTTGCGGCGCTCTCGTGGATAGTCCCAGGCCACAAGGGCCGCAAAGGGGAGTTGTATAGACAGGCGCGCCAGGCTAGACTTCGGCCACTTTCGCGACTTGTATAGACAGGATTCGACCATGCTCCCGACCCTTCGCCTTACGCCCGGCCATCTGACCCTGCCCCAACTGCGCCAGATCGCGCGCGAGGCAGTGCGGCTCGAGCTCGATCCGGCCAGCTTCGCGGCCATCGACGCGGGCGCACGCGCCGTCGCCGAGATCACGGCGAAGGGCGAGCCCGCCTACGGCATCAATACGGGCTTCGGGCGTCTGGCGAGCACGCATATCCCGAACGACCAGCTCGAACTCCTGCAGCGCAATCTGGTGCTCTCGCACGCCGTGGGCGTGGGCGCGCCGATGTCGCGTCCCGTCGTGCGTCTGCTCATGGCGCTGAAGCTGTCGAGCCTGGGCCGCGGCTATTCGGGCATCCGCCGCGAAGTGATGGACGCGCTCATCACGCTGTTCAATGCCGACGTGCTGCCGCTCATTCCCGTGAAGGGCTCGGTGGGCGCCTCGGGCGACCTCGCGCCGCTCGCGCATATGTCGGCGGTGCTGCTCGGCATTGGCGAGGTGTTCATCCGCGGCGAACGCGCCAGCGCCGAGGCAGGTCTCGCGGCTGCGGGCCTCAAGCCGCTCGCGCTGCAGGCCAAGGAAGGTCTCGCGCTGCTCAACGGCACGCAGGCTTCCGCCGCGCTTGCGATCTACAACATGTTCGCGATTGAAGACCTCTACCGCACGGCGCTCGTCTCGGGCGCGCTCTGCGTGGATGCGGCGGCAGGATCGGTGAAGCCGTTCGACGCGCGCATTCACGAACTGCGCGGTCATCGCGGCCAGATCGAGGCAGCCGCGGCTTACCGCACGCTGCTCGAAGGCTCGGCGATCAACCTCTCGCACCGCGATTGCGGCAAGGTTCAGGACCCGTATTCGCTGCGCTGCCAGCCGCAGGTGATGGGCGCGTGTCTCGACCAGATGCGTCACGCGGCGCAGGTGCTGCTCATCGAAGCGAACGCGGTGTCGGACAATCCGCTGATCTTCCCGGAAACGAACGAAGTGCTCTCGGGCGGCAACTTCCACGCGGAACCGGTGGCCTTCGCCGCCGACAACCTCGCGCTGGCCGCAGCCGAAATCGGCGCACTGGCCGAGCGCCGCATCGCGCTGCTCATCGACGCGACGCTCTCGGGCCTGCCGCCTTTCCTCGTGAAGGACGGCGGCGTGAACTCGGGCTTCATGATCGCGCACGTCACGGCGGCTGCACTGGC
>NZ_JAFA01000048.1 GCF_000519185.1 Paraburkholderia nodosa DSM 21604
ACCTCGACGGTCGCGCCGCCGTGGGCGCGCACGGCATCGACCTTCACCTGCGGGGTGGTCACCGGCACGCAGATCACGGCCTTCACGCCGAGCTTCGNCGCCGAAAGCGCCACGCCCTGCGCGTGATTGCCCGCCGAGGCGGTGATCACGCCGCGCTCGAGNTGCGCGGGCGAGAGATGCGCCATCTTGTTGTAGGCGCCGCGCAGCTTGAAGGAGAACACCGGCTGGTTGTCCTCGCGCTTGAGGAACACGGCGTTGCGCAGGCGCGCCGAGAGGTTCGGGGCGCGCTCGAGTTCGGTCTCGCGGGCGGCGTCGTACACCCGCGCCGTGAGAATCTTCCGGAGATAGTCGTTTTCGTCGCGTCGAGACTGAGCGGAATCAGTGGCTTCGGCGACTTCGGTGGCTTCGGTGGGGTGGCTTTGATGCACCTGCATGACGGCTCCTGTACTCACTTTCGTTTTGGCCAGGAGGCGGAAACAAAAAACCCGCCTCTTGGGGCGGGTTGTTGTCACTGCTGCCAGACGTGCGCTAACCCACCATTCGTTGAATGGTGCTAATAATCAGCGCAATCGTGAAAAGGCGGCAGTTCATCTCACAAAGCATGACCTGGGGGGCGGGCGTTGTCAATTGCTCACAGCCTTGTTGCTTGTAATGCATTACAAACTACGTATTATTTGCTACGTTTTTCGCTTGTCGTGGATATCTCCATGGCTCGCAATGCAAAAAACGCAATTTAACCCTGTCTCAACTAACATGTTTCGTGAAACATTCTAGAAAACTGGATCTAACCCATTGAATCTAAATGATTATGCTTGATCCAGTATTTTTTCTCGCCTGTTTCACGGATTCGACCCCGGTGGTGGCTCGCGTACGGCTCACATCGCCGCTACAACAAAAAAAGGGCGTCTGACGACGCCCTCCCCTGCTGCGCGGTTGGCCGATGCTCGCGACGCTCAGGTCGTCGTCCCGGTCGTATCCATTTCCGAAGCCCACTGCTCGATGACCGCCTTGACGCGCTCGGCCAGACGTTGCTGATCCGAAGGCGCGATGCCCTTGAGGCTCAACTCCGCGCGCCCGTCGCCGAACAGCTTCAGTTCGCCCAGCGCGACGCCGTCCGGCCGGTTGAACTGGACGCGGGACTGGTAGTGCGTACGGCGCGGCCCGACGCTGCGCGCGCCCGCCTCAGCCGAGGCCGCCGCCTCGAGCTTGCGCACGCTCGCCTTCCCTTCGATCACCTGCTGAAGCCAATGCTCGGCGACCGTTGCGCCCGCCCGGTCGAAGATCAGCTTGATGTTGTAGGCGTGTCCGAGCCCGATATCCTTGCGATTCTGCGCCATCCTCTGCAGCAGATAAGGCGGCAGCGACGTGAGCGCAATCACCTTGCTGATGTGCTTCGGATCTTCGCCGACGGCCACGCCCAACTCGACCTGGTCGACGTAGACGCGATCGTCGAGCAGTTTCTTCCACGCGAGCGCATCGTCGAATACCGTCTGTTCCTCGCGCTCCTTGTTGGCGTGATAGGCGCGCAGGTACAGGTTCTGGTTGTCGAGACCCTCGCGGACATCGGCGTCGATGAATTTATCGCCGCGCGAACGCGCAGCGCGAATACGCCGCTCGCCGTCGACGATCACATATTGGCCGGGAAACGCCGCGAGTTTCGTGACCAGGATCGGCGTGATCTGCCCTTGCGTCGCAAAGCTTTCGGCCAGCTCGTCGATCGTCTCGGCGCTGTAGAACGCGCGCGGGTTGTACGGATTGGAGACGACATCTTCGACCGAAATCTTCCGGACCGCATGCAGCGAAAGCGGTGCCTCGATGACTTCGGCAGGCTGAGCAGCCGGCGTGTCTGTGTCTACGGCATTGGGTGCGCCCGCGTCGCGCTGCGCGATATTGACGACATCGGCTTCGGCGAGACGCTCGCCAGCCGAAACGCGCTCGGCAGCCATGCCCGCGCGGACCTTGCTGGTGAAATTCAGCTTAGCGGCCATCGACCACCTCTTCTTCCTGAACCAGCGCGATGATCTCGTTGTAGACGGCGCTGATCTCGTCCTTCGCGACTTTCGCCCCGCGCACACCGCGCACATCGAAGACGGTGCGGCCGAGCGCTGCCGTCTGGCGATAGAGTTCGCGCTGTTTGATGGTTGCCGCAAATACGCGAACATTGCTCTCGGCGAGGATGGCGCTCATCTGCGTGTGCAGCAGCGTCTTCGAATTAGATTTATTCAGCAAAATTGCGAATTTTCCGGCCGGATTGGCAACGCGGGTTCGCTCGACCAACTCCATCATTCCTTCGCTACTCCAGATGTCGATCGGCGATGCATCTGTCGGAATGACGGTGGCGTCGGCGACGGCAAGCACTCGCGCGGTAGTCAGGTCGTTGATATTGGGCGGGCAGTCGACGATAACGACGTCGTAGTCGTTCGCCAGCGCGGCGATCTCCGGCCCAATCATCTTCTCCAGCTTGTGAATGCTGCCGACGCGGAACGGCAGGGGCGTCTCGGGACCGGCCGCTGCACACCAACTCATGCAAGATTGCTGACCATCGGCATCGGCGACATAGACCTTATAGCCTTCAGCCTGAAATGCCCCAGCCAGATTCATGCTGGTGGTGGTTTTGCCAACCCCACCTTTTTGGTTCGCTACGGCTATCACGAGACCCATTCGTTTCTCCATGCAATTGTTCAACAGCGGACGAGCCTTCCAGGCGCACTCTCCACGTGGAGACTCCAGCAAGTCATTCGAGAGTCTAATGGCAACTTAAAGTAAATTCTAGGATTTCCGTCTCTGACGTTGTCAGTTCACAACCAATTGGCCGAACGGATAAGGATTGGACCCAACACAGAAGATCGGTGCGCGGGCGCAATGACTGGATCGCGATGTTTCAACAGCGGTGGAAACCGATCTCCACGTGGAGATCGCAGAATGGCTTCGAAGATGCGGCGCCCGCCTGCTCGCAGGTCGATGAGACGTAGTATCTTTGCAAAACCATGTAATGCGCTTGTGACGGTGGGGAGAAGGATCGAGTTAGGCGAAAGCACTGGAGCGGTATGCCCTGGCCGAGGGCGTTGAGGAGCATCGAGCAAATCTCCACGTGGAGATTCATCGACTTGACCTTAAGCAGTTCAGTGTGGTGGGCGTGATGTGGATGAACTAGAAACGATTCGGTCTGTGTGCGCAACTATTGAATCTCCATGTGGAGATTCATCAACCCACATTCGGGATGGTTACTGATGCGTGAGCAGGTGCTATCCAGGATGGCAGGATGGGTTGTGACAGCAAGCGGGTACCGACCATCACCAGCATGTCGCCGAACGCGCACATTCTTGATCGCTTGAAGCAGTGACTCTCCACGAGGAGATTAACGCGAACAGCACGAACTAACCAAGCGGCATCAGCAGTCGCAGCAAGCCGAGACAAAGCACAAACATCACTCCGTAGCACTCAGGCGGTCGAACCCTGGCGCACCACGAGTAAACCCAGCTCCTCTAACGCGCAGAAACTGCGAAATATATATTTAGCTACGACTTCTACGTTGTTATATTTAGCCAATTTTCCTTGCCCGCAACCTGCGTGTACTCACAGCAAATCGTGCAAAAAAAAACGGCGGCCGAAGCCGCCGTCCTGTTTCTTCGATAACCTTCACTCGTCCCGCGCTTTCAACGCAAAATCGATTTCCGCCGCCTGCAGGCCTTCGCCCCCAGCCGGCGCCTGTTGTCCGCTCAGCAGGAATTCAAGTAGGTCGGCAGCCGTCGGTTGGCCCCAGGTGTCCAGCACCACCCAACGGAAGAAGTTCGTCGATGCCATCTTGCTTGGCACCTTCGCCGTCGACACCTTGAGCTTGTCCATGCCGACCGTCTCGTTGTAGCGCTTGATCAGCGCAGTCTGGTCGTCGTACTCGAGCTCATTGAAGTAGGCGCGCGCCTCATTGATCTTCGCGGCGATATAGCGGTCCTTCACCTGATCCTGACTTTCTCGCGCGCGGCCAGCGTCTGCGGCGGGTGCGGCGGCATTCGCACCGGGCAACTCGTAGCCCTCCGTCAGCGCCTTGCGGAAATACGCCGCAACGTTGGCGAGCGGCGCTGCGTTTTTCTGGGCCACCCGCGCTGCAGTATAGGCCACCGCCGTGCGAATCTTCTCCTCGCCGTACTGCTTGAGCAGGCGCCGCGCCTCGGAAACCGGGATGCTGAACTTCGACATCTCGCCGATCAGCAGCGTTTCGTTTGCACGCAGTTCCTGGGACGGATCGGTCTCCGGCTTGCGGGTCACACGGAACTGCAGGGCGACGACCGAGCGTCCCACCTTGTGCTCGATGAGCTCGAACATGTGATCCGAAATCTCGTTGACTTCCTTGATGCAGGGCACCAGTACACGGCTCTTGAACTGCTTGTAGAGTTTGTACGATTGCGCCGAAGTATCCTGCCCAAGGATCAGGTCGCGCAGCGTCGCGAGCGGAAAGCGCGCCGTCACACCCACGGCCTCGTAACGAACGACGTTCTCCCACAGCGCGAGCGAATGCGCCTTCCTGAATTGACGCGTGATGCGCATGTCGATCATCGCGTAGATTTCAGGATTAAGCAGTTCGCCGCGAATCTGCTCGGAGAAGGTGTAGCGCAATACCGATCGCTCGAGTTCGGCGCCGGCAAGCAAACCGGACGCCTTCCAGATGCTGCGCTTGTCCTGCGTGAGGTAGTCCCAGTTGACGACCGTGCTGATCAGCGAGTTGATCGTTTCCTTGACGTACTCGGTGTTGTTACTGTTCAGATCGACGTCCTGGGAGAGGGCGGAGATCGTGATCTCGAACGACGAGCGGCCGCGGTCGAGGGAATCCTGGCGAATGGCGTTCTTGATCAGCGAGCTGAACATCTTGCGCTGCTGCAGGCTGATCGATCCGGACTTCGGTGCGATATGAATCGCCGGAACGGCCTTGCGGAACAGATCAGGCGGCTGGCCTTGCTGGAATACGAGTGCACCTTGTTTGTCGGCGTCGCCGGCTTCGGCCTTTTTTCTTGCCATATGACCCACGTTGAAAGGGAACCTGTTCGGTTGGTAACTGTATACCAGCCGAACAGGTGACTCAAGGCCGCAAACGCAATCGTGACGCGGCACGACACCCAAGGGCGCAGAGCATTGACAGCCTGAGATTCTCTGCCCTGGTGGCCACCGGGAACCCCTCTGGGCCACGCAGAGCAGACCCCGCACATGAACCCATAACTGGTGACCTTTGTATCGCCGTGCCCCGAAAATCATCCCATAGCGAGCGACCTTTAGGCAGGATGTGAGTACTCACTCTGTGAATTTAGCCTCGATAGGTAGCCGTCCATGGGATCTTTCGCGTGGCTATCCGGGTTGTCGCCCGGATCTGGTCGCCCATGCCTCGGCACGCTCATTACGCCCATAAATGGTGACCTGAACTGGCTCCCACAAATGGCTACCCATACGGAGGCAAAATAGGGCGCCGAAGGTCTGCGAATCAGCCCTAGCTCCCATAACAGGTGACCCATACCGGATCCCATAGGCTGTTACCTTTGTCCAGCCAGCTTCTCCGCATGCAAGGATTCATGCGGGGGAGCCGATTCGGTGCTCGCTGACGCCGGAATTCGTCTCCCGACAAGCCACCATATCGGGTTACCCAAGCAGATTCCCAAATACGGTTACCTGAATTCAGGCACGCAGGCCTCTTGAACGCCGTCAGGAAAGGCATCCCATCCCATAAGCGGCGACCTTCGCTGACTCCCATAAATGGAGACCTGAAGGCAAAACTGCTCCTTTTCCCATAACGGGCAACCTTCTCCCCATATCCACAACCCGTAAACCCCATGCCCGGCTACCGAAGTCCCATATCCACAACCCGAAACTCCCATACCCGGGACCGCAAATCCCATAACACGCCACCAAATCGGCCGCAAAGCCTTGCCTGGTAAGGGTTTGCGGCACCTAAAGGTTTACTAAAGTTGTTAAAGCGTAAAAGGTAAACACTGAAACACGCGTTCGATGAGAAAGACGTCTCCCAAAACCGGGGACCTTATCGCATGTGAGTGGTCACCAACCTCCGTGGCCCCATTCCTGGTTACCTAGCCCGTCTACCAACGCTTTGCGGGCACCATAGATCATGACCTAAGCCCCCTCTTCTTGAGAATCGACATTTAGATATCGAACCAGGTTATTGATTTACTGGAAAAAACACCCGGATGGTCTCCGTCTATGGTGTAGGTCTTCGTCTAAAGGTAACTGTCTATGGGATAGGCTGCATCACGACGAAACCCATTGGAACGCGACCGCAAGCGCTCTGCCTGCCCTGGGCACCCGCTCAATCCAGGTCACGGAGACGCGCGACCTGGAGAACGCCCATGTGGACCAACCGTTCTTCCCATTTCCGGTTACCCAACTCAGGTCACCAAATATGGGAGCCGCCGAAGGTCCACATGGGCCGCGACCCAAAGCGATCACGGAAAGCCTGGCGGCAGCGGGGCAAGGTGCACTGCACAAAGTCTATTGGTGACCTACGGGCCGCCGAGCGCGCCCCGATCTCAGTCCGAATTCGCGGGAAAGGTCACCGCGGCCGCGGTGTGCTGCGGCAGACAATCACTGCGATATACGTCCGCGAGACGCTGCTGGGCGGCTTCGATATCGGCGGGATAGTTGTTGTCGTCCGAGTTCGGTTCGTAGCCCACCGCCTCGAGTTCCGTGAGTTCCCGTATCAGATCGGCATGCGTGACCTCGTGGGCCGGTTTGACGAACGGGTAGCTGTGACATTCCTGCTGCGTTAGATGCGGCGCGGCGACCGCGCTTACGCTCACCGCTCCCACAAACGGCACCCATACGAACTTCAGCCATGACTTCATGATGCATCCTCCTGTTGATGAACCCGCAACGAAATGACAAAGCGCGAACGCGCGAAAAAGCGGATTCGAGGATAAGGAGGTGCCGACGCTGGATCCGGCTCAGCCGGATGAAAGAAGGTTCATCTGCCTCGCGCGCGCTCGAGACGAGACCTCGTGTTCGCACGAATTGACAAAATGACAGGTGCGCGTCACGCGGCAGTAAGAAGATGACGCGCTCTTCATTGCCGTGATGCCGTTGGGTCGAGGGCGCGCCCCTATGATGGCCAGGCACGAGCGCATCCGCGTTCGTGGGTTCGCCAGTGAGTCGTCGAACCGACCATTCATTGCCATCGGGGGTAGCCATGTCAGTCTGCGAGAAAGCACCGTGCTCACGATGCACGACCGCGCGTGAGCCGGTCTTGCACGACGCCGGGCCCCGCATTCGAGGCGCGCGATGAACCTGCCTGCCTGGGTGGCGCTCGGGCGTGGCCTGTTCGTTCCAGCGTCGTCGCGGGCGGCGCCGGACGTGCGGGATATTGGCCGCGACCACTGGCAGACGACCACGTTCCGCTGGTTCACCGCTTACGCAGCGATCTTCTCGCTCGCGTTCATGGCGCTGCTCGGCGTCATCGAATACTCAGTGACGCGCGCCATGATGCGCGAGACCGACAGCGGCCTGCGCTGGCAACTGCGCTACTTCGATTCGCGCAGCGACGCGAGCCTTGCCGACGCCATCGACGCGCGCCTCAGACGCCCCGACCGGCGCGACAACTTCTACGGCCTGTTCGCGCCGGACGGCCGCTGGCTCGCCGGCGATATCCGAGCGATCCCCACGGGTCTTCCTCTGGGACACTACGGCCAGTCGCACGAGCACACGCGCGGCCAGACGTTCGCGCTCGACCCCGGCTCCGCGCGATCGTCCCTGCGCGCCATGGGCGAGATTCGACCCGATGGCGCGCGCCTCGTCGTCGCGCGCACGCTCTCCGACGTGCGCCACGTTCATGACGAACTGATGAAGGCGTTGATCGGCGGCGGTCTCCTGTGTCTGACTGGCAGCCTGTGCGCCGGACTCGTGCTGAGCATGCGGCAGATCCGGCGCGTCGCCCAGATCAAGCGCGCGACGCGCCGCATCGCGAACGGCGACCTCGCGATGCGGCTGCCGGTCGCCGGGCGCGACGAACTCGACATGCTCGCGCACCTCGTGAACCGCATGCTCGACGAAGTCGAGCGCCTGATGGGCGAGGTGAAGAGCGCGTGCGACGGTATCGCCCACGATCTGCGCACGCCGCTCACGCGCTTGCGCCTGCGCCTCTCACACGCCGCCGAAGCGATGGAGCAGCGCGGCGAGGCGGTGCTCGCCGGCGTGCTGGTTGGCGCGCGCGGGGAGGCCGATGCTGTGCTCGACCGTTTCTCTGCACTCCTGCGCATTTCGGAGATCGGCGCCATCGATCGCCGCCGCGGCTTTGCGAGCGTGGCCCTGTCCGACCTCGTGCGCGAGCTATGTGAACTCTACGCCCCGCTTGCCGAGGAAAAAGCCATCGACATGCACGCCGCCGTCGCGCCGGTCGAACCCATTCACGCCGACCGCGCGCTGCTCTTCGAAGCGTTGAGTAATCTGCTCGACAACGCCATCAAGTTCGCGCCGCGCGGCGGCGCGGTGCAGATCGAGTTGCGCGCGGGCTCGCGCGGACCGCAGCTCGCTATCGCCGACAATGGACCCGGCATCGCGCCCGGCGAACGCGCCGCGGTGCTGGGGCGCTTCTACCGCAGCGAGCGCACCCGCCACCTCCCGGGCACCGGCCTCGGGCTTGGCATCGTCTCGGCGATCGTGCGGCTGCACGATTTTCACCTTGCCATTGGCGCCGCGAATCCGGGGACGATCGTGACGATCGACTGCTGGACGCCTCAAACGCGCCACGGCCACGCGGGCCCGTAATCGATGCGACTCCTGCTGTGCTCGTCCTCGGCTGCCGAGCGAGGTTACCTGTACAAGGCGTTGAGCGAGAGCCTGAACAGCGTCGAGATTGCCGATGACGTCGAGTACGCCGTCTATCTCGCGTCGCAGGAGCCGTTCGATACGGTGTTCCTCTGCGCTGCCGCGCCCGAGGCGCACAATGACATCGCCAGCGCGCTTGCGGGCTTCACGCGTTTGCCCGACGCGCCGGCAATCGTCGTTGCGCTCGCGCGCGCGACCCCCACGGACTGCGCGCGCCTGCTGCGCGCGGGTGCCGATGCGTGCTTCGTGCAGCCCTGGTCCATTATCGAGATTCAGGAGCGTATGCTCGCGCTGCGCCGCGGCGCGCTCGTTCACGCGAGCGCGCCGCTCGTGCGCCTCGACCCGTCCACGCGCGACCTCGTGGAGGGCATGCGGCGCGTGCCGCTCACCACGCGCGAGTATCTGCTCGTCGAATGCCTGCTGCGCCATGCGGGCGCGCCCGTCGCGCGCGAGCAGCTGATTCGCTATGCGTGGCCCGACAAAGCCGACGTCGAGCCGTCGAGTGTGAACCTCGTCGTGTCGCGTCTGCGGCGCAAACTCGCGTCGCATGGCACGCATGCGAACGTCGAGACGGTGAACCGCTACGGCTATCAACTCGATCTGCACGCGCGGGAGACAATCATCGGCGTAATCGATACGTAAGCACCCAGACGCCGCATGCGAGACCGTATTGCCGTTGCAACCTTAAATTTAATTTCATGAAAGGAATCCCGGTGCGGCGCAGGCGCGACGGTAAACTCGAGGCTCTTGAATAGTCGTGCCGCCGGCACGACGGAGTGCGAGAAAGATGAGTCAGGTGCGCGTATTGACGGTGGAGGACGATGCCGTCACAGCCAACGAGATCGTCAGCGAGCTGACGCAGCGCGGTTTTGCGGTCGAATGGGTCGACAACGGCCGGGACGGCATGGCGCGCGCGATGAGCGACGAGTACGACGCCATTACGCTCGACCGCATGCTGCCGGGCGTGGACGGTCTCTCGATCCTCACGGCCATGCGCACGGTCGGCATTCAGACGCCGGTGCTGATGCTGAGCGCGCTCGGTGACGTCGACGAACGCGTGCGCGGCCTGCGCGCGGGCGGCGACGACTACCTCACCAAGCCTTTCGACCCCGAAGAACTCACCGCGCGCCTCGAGGTGCTGCTGCGCCGCCGCCAGGCCGCGAGCGTCGCGCGCGAGACCGCGCTGCGCGTGGGGCCGCTCGAACTCGACCTCATTTCGCGCAAGGTGCGCCGCGACGGCGAAGAAGTCGTGCTGCTGCCTACCGAGTATCGCGTGCTCGAATTCATGATGCGCCATGCAGGCAAGACCATCACCCGCACCATGCTGTTCGAAGCCGTATGGGGCTACCACTTCGATCCGGGCACCAACCTGATCGACGTGCACATGGGCCGCCTGCGCAAGAAAATCGATCCGCCGGGCGTGCCGCCGCTGATTCAGACCGTGCGCGGCTCCGGCTACATTCTCGGATAAACCGCTTTGTCGAGTCGTTCTTCTCCCGCCGCGTCCGCGCCGTTGCGCCGGCGCTGGCCCACCACGACGTTCCGCTGGCTGTGCGCCTACACCGCGCTGTTCGGCGTCTTTCTCACGCTGCTGGTCGGCTTCATTGCGTTGACCGCGAGCACGACGATCGAGCGCGACGCCGATTCCATCATGGGCTGGCAACTCATCTATTTCGATTCGATTCCCGATGCGCAGTTGCCCGAGGCGATCCATCAGCGGCTCGAACACGAGCGCATGCACGTCAATTATTGTGGACTCTTTACGAGTGATGGCCGCTATATCGCGGGCGACCTGCTCGCGCCCCCGCCGAACTTGACCTATACGCGCGAAGGCAGCACGCACGCGCATACGGTGAAGCTGCTCGACCGCGATGTTTCGCCCGTGGTTCGCGCCATGGGCGAGGTGCGGCCGAGCGGCTTGCGCCTCGTCGTCGCGCGCGACATGACGAGCGTGCTGCGCATTCGCAAGATCATGGTGCGCACGCTCGCGGCGGGCGCCGTGCTCGCGTTGCTTGCGGCCGCGGCGGGCGGCCTCGTGCTCGGCATGCGCCAGATCCGGCGCGTGCGCGAAATCCGCCGCGTGACCGAATGCATCGCACGCGGCGACCTCGATCGGCGTCTGCCCGTGGGCGGCGACGACGAACTCGACATGCTCGCCCATCTCGTGAACCACATGCTCGACGAAGTGGAGCGGCTGATGGGCGAAGTGAAGGGCGCCTGCGACGGCATCGCGCACGACCTGCGCACGCCGCTCGTGCATCTGCACACGCTGCTCGCGCGCGTGGCCGAGCGCGACAGCGTGCGCGGCGACGCCGCCGGTTCGGTGCTGCTCGATCAGGCTCGCACCGAGACCGGCCAGCTGCTCGAACGCTTCCGCGCGATGCTGCGCATCTCCGAGATCGGCACGCTGCAACGGCGCGGCGGCTTCGCGACCGTCGACCTGCACGAACTGGTGCAGGAACTCGCCGACCTCTACGAGCCGCTCGCCGAGAGCCGCGAACTCGAATGGCGCATCACGGCCGAGCCCGTCGCCGAGATTCACGGCGACCGCGCGCTGCTGTTCGAGGCGTTCAACAATCTCATCGACAACGCCATCAAGTTCGCACCGCAAGGCGGCGTGGTGAGCGTGACGCTGCGCACGACGCCGCTCGGCCCGTTGCTCGAAGTGGCCGACAACGGTCCCGGCATTGCGCCTGGCGAGCGCGCGGCGGTCCTGCAGCGTTTCTATCGTGGCGAGGCGGTGCGCCATATCGCCGGCTCGGGTCTGGGGCTTTGCGTCGTGGCCGCCGTGATGCGCGTGCACGATTTCACGCTGCGCATCGACGACGCACGCGAACTGGCGGGCGAGAAGCCCGGCGGCCCGGGTACGCGCATGAGCGTGGAATGCTGGCCGCGCTCGTTCGCCTGACCTCTCCCGTCCAGCCGTCGGGCACTCGCCGTCATGCGCATACTCCTCGTCTCCCCGAATCACGCCGAAGGCGCCTGGCTCCAGAAGGCCCTGCACGAAAGCGCGCATAGCCTGCAGCGCGCGGAAGACTTGCGCGACGGCGTGTTCGTCGCGGGAGAGGAGCCGTTCGATGCGGTGATCGTCATGGCGCTCGACGGCGCGCTGCTGCCTGCGTTGCACGGCATCCTGCCCGGGCTCACCAGGGTCGCAGCCGGCGCGACGGTCATCGCCGTGCTCGGCGTCGAAGCGAGCGCGAGCGAGCGCTCGAAGGTGCTGCGCGCGGGCGCCGACGCGTGCTTTCGCTACCCGTTCTCGTTCATCGAAATGCACGAGCGCATGCACGCGCTATTGCGCACCACGGCGGCGTGCGGCGGCGGCGTGCAGGGTGGGCAGCCCGCGCAGGCCGCAAGCGGCGCACAGCCCGTCCAGAACGCGCCACAGCTCGATGCGGGTACGCGCGAGATCGTGGAGGGCGCACGCCGCGCGGAACTCACGCGCCGCGAGTACCTGCTCGTCGAATGCCTGCTGCGTCAAACCAACGTGCCCGTGCCGCGCGACCAGATGATCCGCTACGCGTGGCCCGAGAAGGACGACATCGACGCCTCGACCGTCAACCTCGTCGTTTCGCGGCTGCGGCGCAAGCTCGCGCGCGAGGGCATCGATGTGCGCATCGACACCATCAACCGCTACGGCTATCAACTGACCTTGCCGACGTTCGACTGATGCGAGCGCTGAGGTAACCGTTTGTGGGAACCGGTTACCTATCCGGGCGCGGACGCATGGGTTTGTTAACATCAAAAAGCAAACGGCACGCTGAGAGCGTGCCGTTCACCCGTGCCTGAAAAGCCCCGTCTGTCGTGCTCAGTGCGCGTAGAGCGTGGAGTTCAGGTACGCAAGCTGACCGTCCTGCTCCGCCTGCACGAGTTCGTGATACACCTCGGCGCGCGTCTTTTCATGGACCGCCTGCCCATAAGGCGGTACCCATCCGCCGGGCGCAACCGTGGGGGCCGTGTCGTTCGCCGCGACCTGGGTGGCTGCCGCGGGCTGGCCGGCCTGCGAGCCGGCCGTCGGTGCAGGGGTTTGTGCAAAAGCGGACGTGGCGGTGACGACACCGGCAAGCGCAGCGATGATCATGAGAGCCTTCATGTGACTATTCCTCCAGGAGTGAGATCGGTTAGCCGGTCAGCGAATGCGATAAATCGCATCCCGGTGTGAGTAGAATAGTTAGGTCACCCTATCGAACCCGATGCAGCTCCATGAAGAAATGTTTATCGGCGCGAGAGGATTCGGTGAAAATAAAAACCCCGCGCAGAGGCGGGGTTCGGGTGGCGATCAATGCGGCTGGCGCCGCTTCAGGGGCGTTCAGGAAGCCGCTTTGTCCTCGAGCAGATCCTGCGTGCTCCAGCCGCCGCCTATCGCCTGTATGAGGCCCACGGTGGCTTCGAGGCGCCGTGTGTCCAGTTCCAGCGAGGCAATCTGCGTGGAGAGTTCGGTCGTTTGCGCCGTCACGACGTCGAGGTAGCTCACCACGCCGTCGCGGTAGCGCGACATCGAAAGCGTGAGGGTGCGCTGCGCCGCCGTGAGCGCCTCGTCTTCGCGCTGTGCTTCGTCGCCGAGATGGTGCAGCAGCGCGAGGTTGTCTTCGACCTGCTGGAACGCATTGAGTACCGTGGCCTTGTACTGCGCGCCGTTCTCGGCGAGCTTCGCCTGCGCGCCGCGCACGACTGCCGCACGGCGCCCGCCGTCGAAGATCGTCATCATGAGCGTGGGGCCGATCGACCACATCTCGTTGGGCGCGACGATCCACGGCGAGAAGGTGTCGCTCTGGAAGCCGCCGTCGAGGCCGAGTGAAAGATCGGGGAAGAATGCGGCCTTCGCCACGCCGATCTGCGCATTGGAGGCGGCGACGCGCCGCTCCGCTGCAGCGATATCGGGCCGCCGTTGCAGCAGCGCCGATGGTAGTCCCACAGGCAGATTCGGCAAATGCGGGCGCATCGTGTCCGGCGCGACATTGAACTGCGAGGCCGGCACGCCGATGAGCGTGGCGATGGCGTGCTCGTAGAGCGCGCGGCGCGCGCTCACGTCATCGGCTGCGGCCTGCGCCGAGGCGAGCTGCGTTTTCGCGCGCGAGACGTCGAGCGAAGAAGAGATGCCGCCGCGATGGCGGCTCTCGGTCAGCTCCAGCGCGTGACGATAGGCGGCGATGGTGTCGTCGAGCAGCTTCGACTGCTGGTCGAGTCCGAGCAGGTCGAACCAGGTGGTGGCGAGCTTCGCCTGCAGGCTCAGTTGCAGCGAAGCGATATCGGCCTCGCTGGCGACGCTCGAGGCTTCGCCTGCCTTCACCTCGTTGCGCACCTTGCCCCACAGGTCGAGGTCGTAGCCGATACCCACGTCGAGCGTGTTCGAGTTGTACACGTTGGGCTGATCCGAGCCGCGCAGCGGGCGCAGCGCCGACTGGCGCTCGCGCGACACGTTCGCCTCTGCACCGACGGTCGGCAGCAGGGCGGAGCGCGCCTGCGCGACGAGCGCGTCGGCTTCGTCGTGACGCGCGAGCGCTGCCGCGACATTGGGATTCGCCTTCGCAACCTGCGGCTCGAGCTGATTCAACACGGGATCGTCGAACGCGCGCCACCAGCCATCGCGCAGGAGCTCGTCGGCCGGGCGCGCCGTCTGCCAGTCGCCCGTTTCCTTGAAGCGCGTGGGAATGGCCGTGGCGGGCGCGTGATACGTGGGCGCGAACGAGCACGCCGAGAGCAGCAGGGCCGCCGCAAGCGCAACGGCGCGCAACGTGTGCACAGGCACAGACTGCTTAGCCATGCGCACGCTCCGGGTCGTGCATGGCCGCGGTTTGCGCCGATTGCGCGCCTGGCGCGTTAGCGGACGCGAGGCGCACGAGGTCGCCGCTCGCCAGCGAATCCGGAGGATTGTCGATCACACGCTCGCCCGCATGCAGTCCGGAGGTGATCTCCACGCGCGTACCGAGATCGGTGCCGATCGTCACGTCGCGCAACTGCACGTGCTGATGCGCGTCCGCGACGGCGACCTGCATGCCGTGCGCGCGGAAGATCAGCGCGCTTGCGGGCACGAACAGCGCGTGCGCGTCGCCCGGCATCGCGAGGTGGACTTCGGTGTACTCGCCGGGGAAGAGCTGGCCTTGCTTGTTGTCCACGGCGAGCTGCACGAGCATCGTGCCCGAAGCGGGCGAGATCGACTGGTCGGTGTCCACGAGCTTCGCGTCGAACTTTACGCCAGGGCGCTCGGGCACGGTGAGCGTGGCGTGCATGCCCGGCTTGATCGAGGCGGCGTCGCTTTGCGGCACGCTCACGTACACGCGCAACTGGCTCGCATCGGAGACGGTGAAGAGATCGGGGCCGCTGCCGCTGCCGGCGTCGATCAGCGCGCCCACGTCGGTCTTGCGTGCGGTGACGATGCCATCGAACGGGGCCGTGATGCGCTTGAACGATTCGAGCGCCTCGAGCCGCCGCACGTTGGCCTCGTTCGCCTCCACGGTGGCTTGCTTGGCGATCAGGTCGGAAGTTTTCTCGTCGGCCTCCTGCTGCGAGACCGAGTCCTGCTTGAGCATCTCGGTCCAGCGCTTCGCCGTGGTGGCGGCGAGCTTTTCGTTGGCGACGGAGTTCTGCAGATCGGCGCGCGCCTGCTGAAGCTGCTGGTCGAGGTCGGGCGTGTCGATCACGCCGAGCAGTTGGCCCGCCTTTACGTGCGTGCCGATGTCGGCGTACCACGCGTGCAGATAGCCGGACACACGCGCATAGATGGGCGCGTTGATGTAGGCGGCGAGGCGCCCCGGCAGCACGAGCGGCTCCGATGCCGGGCTCGCCTGCGGCTGCACGGTGGCGACGGTCGGAATGGCCTGCGCGTCGGTCCACGTGGCGAGTTCCTGATGCGCGTGAACACGGCTGAAGATGCCGCCGGACACGATGCCGGCCGCCACCATCAACGCGATGGCGGCAGTGGATTTCAGGTGACGCAGCGGCTGCAGCGAGGCGATGTCGATTTCAGTAGACATGGGCTTCTCCCGATTCGAGGGCAGGTTGATCCGTGGATGATTCGTCATGCTTGCTATCGTCATTGCGGCCACTTTCGCCACTTTGGCCCTTGTGCACGAGGCTGAACACCACCGGCACGAACAGCAGCGTCGCGCAGGTCGCGCAGAGCAGGCCGCCGATCACGGCGCGGCCGAGCGGCGCGTTCTGCTCGCCGCCGTCGCCCATGCCGAACGCCATCGGCGCCATTCCGATGATCATGGCGAGTGCGGTCATGAGCACGGGGCGAAAGCGCGTGAAGCCCGCTTCGAGCGCGGCGCGCAGGGCGTCGCCCGTGATGGCGAGACGCTCGCGGGCGAACGACACCACCAGAATGCTGTTCGCGGTCGCCACGCCCATGCAGAGAATCGCGCCTGTGAGCGCCGGCACGGAGAGCGGCGTGTGCGTGGTGAAGAGCATCCAGACGATGCCCGCGAGCGCGGCGGGCAGGGCGCTCACGATCACGAACGCGTCGCTCCACGAGTGGAAGTTCACGACGATCAGCAGATAGATGAGTCCCACCGCACCGGCGAGGCCAAGCAGAAGACCTGTGAACGCGCTGTTCATGGTCTGCACCTGGCCGCGCATGGTGACCGTCGAACCCTTCGGCAGGTCCTTCGCGGTAGCGTGAATCACCTTGTCGATCTGCGCGGAGACGGCGCCGAGATCGAGGCCCTGCGTGGTCGCGTAGATGTCGTAGAGCGGCTCGATGTTGTAGTGCGAGACGACCGCGTCGCTCACGCCGCGCGTGATCGTGGCAATGCCGCCGAGAATCTGCGAACCGCCGCTCTTGCCCGTCACCGGCAGGTTCTGCAAGTCGGAGAGCGTGGTCATGCGGTACTGCGGCGTTTGCGCGACGATGGGGTAGGACACGCCATTCTTCGGATTGAGCCAGTAGGTGGGCGACACCTGGCTCGTGCCCGACAGGCTCGCCACCACGGAATTGGTCACGTCCTGCTCGGTAATGCCGAGTTCGTCGGCGCGCGTGCGGTCAACGGCAACCGTGAGTTGCGGATAAGTCGAAGCCTGCTGGATGCGCGGGTCGGCAATGCCGGGGATCCTCGCGATCCTGTGCAGCAGTTCATTCGCGTAGACCTTGTTCGCGGCCTGGTTCGGTCCGCTCACCTGCACGTCGATCGGCGCGGGCGAACCGAAGTTGAGGATCTGGCTCACGATATCGGCGGGCAGGAAGGAGAACGTCGTGCCCGGAAAGCGGCGCGGCAGTTCCGTACGCAGTTCGCGCACGTACTGCGCGGTGGGCGCGTGCGACTTGGCGAGCGAGATGAGAATGTCGCCATCCTGTGGCCCAATCGTTCCGCTGTTGTTGTAAGTCAGGTTGATGCCACTGTTTGGCAGTCCGATATTGTCGATCACACTCGTGAGCTGGTCAGGCGGAATGGCTTCGCGAACGGTGTCTTCGATATGGTCGAACAGATCGGCGGTTTCCTCCACGCGGGTGCCGATGGGCGCGCGCACGTGCAGTGCGATTTCGCCGGAATCGATATCGGGGAAGAAGTTGCGGCCAAGGAACGGCGTGAGCGCGAACGAAAGTGCGACGATAGCGAGAAAACCCACGACAAAGCGCCGCCGGTTCGTGAGCGCGAGACCGAGCACGACGCGATAGCCCGCGCGCAAGCGTTCGAAGCGGCGCTCGAACGCGCGTTGAAACAGCACGAGCGGATTACGCGTGCGCGGTGCGTGGTCGTGCGCACCATGTGGCGCCATGACGGCGGCCAGTTCGCCCGAGGCGTGACCCTGCGAAGCGTGCGGCTTGAGCAGGTAGCGCGCCATCATCGGCACGAAGGTGCGCGAGAGTACGAACGAGGCGATCATCGCGAAGATCACGGCTTCCGCCATCGGCACGAAAAGGAAGCGCGCAATGCCGTCGAGCAGCAGCATCGGCACGAAGACGATGCAGATGCAAAGCAGCGAAACGAGCGCCGGCATGACGATTTGCGCCGCGCCGTCGAGGATCGCGCTGCGCACGTCCTTGCCCTGCTCGAGGTGCCAGTTGATGTTTTCGATCGTGACCGTGGCGTCGTCCACGAGTATGCCGACCGCGAGCGCGAGGCCGCCTAGCGTCATCACGTTGAGCGTTTCGCCGCACGCGGCGAGCCCTGCGATCGCGGCGAGCACGGCGAGCGGAATCGAGGCCGCGATGATGAGCGTCGAGCGCCAGCTGCCGAGAAACAGCAGGATCATCGCCGAGGTCAGCGCGGCCGCAATCACGCCTTCGCGCGCCACGCCGCTGACCGCGCCCTTCACGAACACCGACTGGTCCGAGAGCGCCACGAGCTTGAGCCCCGGCGGCAACGACTGCTCGATGAGCGGCAGCTTCGCCTTCACGCAGGCAATGATGTCGAGTGTCGAAGCCGAGCCGTTCTTCATGATACTCATGAGCACGGCACGGTGGCCGTCCACGCGCACGATGTTGCTTTGCGGCGGATAGCCGTCGCGCACGTGGGCCACGTCGCGCATATAGATCACGGTGCCGTCCGCGGTCTTGATGGGCAGCGCGTTGAGCTGATCGATCGTGAGCGGACTGTTGTTCAGGCGTACGTTGTACTCATAGCGGCCGATTTTCTGCGTACCGGCGGGAATGATCTGGTTCTGCTGCGCGAGCGCGGTCGCCACGTCCTGCGCCGACAGCTTCTTCGCCTGCAGCGCTTGTGGGTCGAGGTCGATCTGCACCTCGCGCACCTTGCCGCCGTAAGGCGTGGGAATGGCGACGCCCGCCACCGAAAGCAGTTGCGGACGGATGAAGTTGGTCGCGTAGTCCGCGAGCTTCTGCTCGTCGAGCGTATTGCTCGTGAGCGCGAGCTGCAGCACCGGCACCGTGGACGCGTTGTAGTTGAGGATCTGCGGCGGCGTGGTGCCTGGCGGCATCTGCTTGAGCACCGTTTGCGAAACCGAGGTGACCTGCGCGGTGGCCGTGCGGATATCGACCGTCGGCTGGAAGAAGATCTTCACGACGCCGTAGCCGCGAAACGACTGCGACTCGATATGCGCCACGTCGTTGACGGTGGTGCCGAGCGTGCGCTCGTAATAGCTGACGATGCGGCCCGCCATGTCGTCGGGCTGCAGGCCAGCGTAGTTCCACACGACACTGATCACGGGAATGCGGATGTCGGGAAAGATGTCGGTAGGCGTGCGTAACGCCGCGAGCGGGCCCGCGATCAGGATCAGGAGGGCCAGCACGATGAACGTATACGGACGGTTCAAGGCTAGCCGGACGATTTTCAGCATCAGATGGGGCTCCGTTCAGGACATCGGCGCCAAGCCGCGCGCCACGCGTGGGTGCAGCCGACGCCGGTATTGTGTCGGGCGCGTCCTAACACGCGGGAGCCAGGCAAATGAAAAAAGATTTAGCCGTGCGCCGGTTTCGTGAATCTCGAAGGATTCCGAAATGAAACGCAGCAGAGAGCGCGGCAGCAATTAAGTGGATTGCGTCAACCGAGCAGATAACCCGAACCGCGTATCGTGCGGATGAGCGAGGGTTGGCCGGGTGTGTCCACGCGGTTGCGCAGGCGTCCCACGTGCACGTCCACGAGATTGGTGCCGGGGTCGAAGCGGCCGCCCCACACACCTTCGAAGATCATGGTGCGCGTGAGCACCTGGCCCGCATGGCGCATCATGAATTCGAGCACGCGCAACTCGGTGGGACGCAGGCGCAGCACCTTGTCGCGGCAACTGAGGCGGCGCTTGACGAGATCGAGTTCGAGCGGGCCCACGCGAAGCACGGTTTCCGTCGTGGCAGGGCGCGTGCGTCGGCGCACTAGCGCTTCGACACGGGCGGACATCTCGTCGATCGAAAACGGCCGTGTGAGGTAGTCGTCGCAGCCGGCCCGCAGGCCCTGGATGCGTTCCTCCACGCTGGTGGTCGAACTCATCACGATCACGGGTGTTTCGATCCCCACGCCACGCATGGTGGTGACGATCGTGAGACCGTCGAGGTCGGGCAGGCGCCGCTCGAGCGCGACGACGTCGTAGTCGCCCGCCATCACCATCGCAATGCCTTCGCGGCCCGAGCGGGCAACGTCGACGGTGAAGCCGGTCGAGGCGAGCGTGGGCACGACGCTGCGCTCGGTCACGGCGTCGTCTTCAATGGTTAGTATTCTGGGCATGGCTTTGCACGCGTGGTGACGAAAGGAACGGGAAGCTGCATCAGGCAACGGCGCGCAGCGGTGCCGGCGCGGACCGCGTCTGCGCCGCATTCGTGCGGAACTGCTCAACGGCGAAGTCGATGAAACTGCGGATCTTCATCGTGAGGTAATTGCGGCCGGAATAGACGATCGAGATGTGCTGCATGCCGCCGTTCACGTCGAACGCGTTGAGCACGGGCAGGAGTGCACCGCGCGCGAGGTCGTCGGCGACGAGAGGTAGCGGCAGCAGCGCGATGCCCATGTCCGCGAGCGCGGCGGCGCGTACGGTTGCGTAGCCGTTGGCCGTCATCGGGCCGTTCACGTTGATGCGCTGCACGCCCTCGGCGTTCGAGAACTCCCAGTGGCGCGGCGCATCGGAAACCGCGAGCAGGCCGTGCCCGACCAGTTCGGCGGGATCGCGCGGCATGCCGTGGCGCGCGAGCCAGGCGGGCGTGGCCACGAGCATCTCCTTGATCGAAGTGAGCTTGCGGCTCACGAGCGAGGCGTTCACGCTCTGGCGGTCGGTCGCGAAGCACACGTCGAAGCCGCCTTCGATCAGGTCGATGTGCGTGTCGTACGCCGTCACGTCGAATTCCACGCGCGGGTTGACCGCGCGATACGCGCCGAGCACCGCGGGCAGTCCCGAGCTTGCAAACACGGCGGGCGCGGCGATGCGCAGCACGCCGCTAGGGTCGCGCGTGGCGCGCACGAGTTCCGATTCGACTTCATCGAGCTTCTCGATCACGGCGCGACAGCCATCCAGATAGAGGCGTCCGGCTTCGGTGAGCGAAAGGCTGCGCGTGGAGCGGTTCAGGAGGCGCATGTTCAGATGCGCTTCGAGCATGCCGACGCTGCGCGTGACGGCCGCGGCCGACATGCCGAGCTGCTTGCCGGCAAGGTTGAAGCTGCTCAGATCGACGACGCGCGTAAAGACGCGCATGGCTTGGAGCTGGTTCATGGGCGATAGTCCTGGGCAGACGCGCCGCCACGAGGGCGAGCGCGGACATCGACGCCGCGCATGGCGGCGACGCTTCATCCACGCTTTGGGCGTGGTCAGACGGGAAGAATGAGTAGGCCGGCAGCGCGCCTAATTAGGCAGCGCCTGCGCATAGGCATGCGCGTCGCGCTGCGCGGCGGCTTCGTGCGCCGAGAGGGCGGCCTTGAGCCGATGCATGCTTTCGGTGGGAATGGCGAAACCCGCCCAGCCGAGTCCGGTATGGCGCAGGAACACCACGGTGCCGTCGAAGAGCGGATTGCGTTCCGTGTACCAGCACGGATCGATCTCGAGCACGTATTGATGCGAGCGCAAAGGCTGCTCGGGTACGGCTGGCTGCATGAGCGCGCGCAGCTTGCTGAGTTCTTCGATCAGACCATCCACATCGGGCGCGTCGAGCAGGGCGGCTTGACCGCTCACCTTCACGCACACCGCGTGCTGGCCGTATTCGTTGACGAGTTCGATCGACATCGGCTTTTGCATATTGCGTTCCTCGCAGTGCTGAAACTGGAAGGCATTATCGGTGCCCAATCGGAACGCATGCTTTAAGTTGCGGCGCACTCCAGATGAAAACAAATTTAGAAAGCGACGATTCGCTTTCCCGTCACGGCGGCATGGCGCGCAGGCCGTGTTAATAGCGCAACCCGACCGATGGCCATCGTTTCATGCAGTGCGATGGGAGCGCTTAAACTTATACGTGCTGTTTGCGCAATTGCGCCACGTGATTGTTGCGCCCGCCGGCGAGAAACGCTGCGATGAAAAGCAGAATGCCAATAATCGCAACGGTCGTCGCAAACGCACGAGCCACGTGTGCGCTGCCCGAATCCGGCCCGGCAAGCGCGAAAAACAAGCCACCGAGCAGCGCCACGGCGAGCGCAGCACTCACCTGCAAAACCGAGCTGACGAGCCCGGCGGCAAGACCGGACCAGCGTCGATCGACACATTCGACGTTGCGCCTGACGAGTGCGGGCAGCGCCACGCCCTGGCCGAAGCCGATCAGAAAGAGCGACGCGCTCAGTGCGTGCAGATGTTCATCGTGAACAAGAATGGCAGTCCAAAGTAATCCGCAACCTTCGATTGCCATGCCGGCCGCTGCCGCACGATGCCCGAACTGGCGCGCGATCAGCGGATTGAGCAGCGGCCCGATCAGAAAGCCGACGCCCAGGGGGAGAATACGCAATCCGACTTCGAGCGGCGCGAGCCCGAGCGCACGCTGCACGTAGATCGCGAACATCATGAAGAACGGTGCGAGCGAATAGAAGAAGAGCGTGGCAACGAGCCCGCGCACGAGACCAGGGGCGGCGAAGATGACGGGCGGCACGAGCGCATCGCGCCCGGCGTTCGCGACGCGCGCCTCGTAGCGCCAGAAGATCGCGAACAGGGGCGCGGTGGCTATGAGCAACACCCACGTCCAGACCGGCCAGCCGCGCTCGCGACCTTCGATCAGCGGCACGACGAGCGCAGTCAGCGCGGCGGCGAGCAGGAGCATGCCGCCGGGATCGAGCTTCGCGGGGTGGTCCGAGCGGCTTTCACGCACGAGCCAGTACGCCGCAGGCGCGGCCGCCATTACAACAGGCAGGTTGATGAGAAAAATGCTGCGCCAGCCCAGTCCGAATACGTTGGCCGAAACGAGCACCCCGCCGAGCGCCTGGCCGGCGACCGCCGCGATCCCATAAGCCGCTCCAAAAAGGCTGAGCGCAAGCCCCTTCTGATGCGCCGGAAAGAGCGCGTGGATCGACGCTAGCGCCTGGGGCGCCATGATGGCCGCGGCGGCGCCCTGGAGGATGCGTCCCGTCACCAGCGCAGCGGGCGAACTGGCGAACCCGCAAACGGCCGAGGCTGCCGCGAACGCAAGGATGCCCACGACAAAGACGCGCCGCCGCCCGTACAGGTCGCCGAGCCGGCCGCCCGTAATGAGAAAGATCGCATAGGTCGCCGCATAGGCCGAAATCACCAGTTGCGCGATGGCGGCGCTGGCATGCAGATCGGCCTGCATCGACGGCAGCGCTACGTTGACGATGAAGAAGTCGAGCGGCGGCAACAGCGTGCCCATCAGCAGCACCGTCAATGCCCACCAGGTGCGCGCGCCCACTCGCGTGGGCGGCAATTCCACAGTCGAAAGGTTCGTCATGCGACCTCTATATGGAACCAGTCAGTTCCCAATTAACCAAAAAAACTAGCGGATGGCGCCCAGCGCGATTTCAGCAATTGCATCTATCGCGTCCTCGCCGGCGTCGGTCTTGCCTAGCACGCGCATGCCTTCGATTGTGCAGAGCAGGAAGCGCGCGAGATCGTCGGCATTCTGGTCGGCGGCCAGTTCGCCCGTTGCCTGGCCACGCCGGATCGCGCTGGCGAGCAGCGCCTGCATGCGCGTGAACATGTCTGTCACGCGGGCTTTCACTTCGGCGTCGAAGGGCAAGCACTCGGTGGCGGCGGCCGTCACCGGGCAGCCCGCAAGCCCTTCGAGGCCGGCGGAAAGGCGCACGTAATGACGCAGCGCCTCGCGCAGCGCGGTGCGCGCCGAGGCGTGCCGGAGGTTGCGCGTGAGCCGCGCGATACCGCGCTCGGTATAGAAGTCGAGCGCCGCGAGAAAGAGCTGATGCTTGTCGCCGAACGCCTTATAGAGGCTGCCGCGCGAGAGTTGCGTCCCTTCGATCAGGTCGGGCAGCGATGTTGCGGCATAGCCGCGCGCGCGAAATACCTCGAGCGCGTTCTGCACGACTTCCTGCTCGTCGAATTCGCGTGGACGGCCGGGGCCAGAACGGGTATCGGATTTCATGTCGTCATTCTAGACCAAACGATTCCGAATTGCCGGGAAAAATGCGCGCGGCGAATCCAAACATGCATACAGGATGAATTATATGTACGCACAGAAATATCAATTGTTGATATTTGACGCGCGTCGGTAATCTGGCCGACATACCGACCAGCAAGCCCCTGGATATGTCCCGCACCGCGATCATCGAATGGTTGACGAGTTTCGTGCCCAACCCGGCCGCGCCACAATGGCAGGAGCGGGGGCGGCGTTGCGGCGGTGCGCTGATCGGCATCGCCTTCACGGGACTCGCCACTCACTTGATGTTCGGTGCCGCGGGCGATATCCCGCTGCTCGTGGCGCCCATGGGCGCTTCTGCTGTGCTGCTGTTCGGCGCGTCGGACAGCCCGCTTGCCCAGCCGTGGTCGATTCTCGGCGGCAACTTCGTCTCTGCGCTGGTGGGCGTGGCGTGCGCGCAATGGATCGCGTCGCCGGTTGCGGCGGCTTCCGTGGCGGTGGCGCTCGCCATCTGCGCAATGTTCCTGTGCCGCTGCGTGCATCCGCCTTCAGGCGCGGTCGCGCTGACCGCCGTGCTCGGCGGCCCGGCTGTTCATGCGCTCGGCTTTCATTTCGTGCTCGCGCCGATCGCGTTCCAGTCCGTTGCGTTGCTCAGTGCGGCGCTCGCCTTCCACGCGCTGACCGGGCATCGCTATCCGCGCGCTGCGTTTCGTCCCATGCCAGAGGCCGCTGCCGCGCCGCTTGCCGCGCTCTCGCACCATCTACTGGAGCCGCTGGATTTTCCGCAAAAATCGTTCGAACAACTAACTTGCGAGGAAATCATGTCGATTGGCTGTCCCGCCGTGCCCGCGACAATGGGCGCGCGGGCGGCGCATGAAATGTTCCGCCGCCACGGTGCTTCGACGCTGCCCGTGGTCGACGCGATGGACCGCGTGGTCGGCGTCGTCACGCATCACGCGCTCGGCGACCTTGCGCCGGCGGCGGGCCTCAAGCGATGGTGGAACACGCTGCGCCGCGCGCTGCTGCGCGAGTCGGCGCGCGTGGAAGAAACGGTGGAAGCCGTGATGGCAGCCGGCGTGCACGCGGTCCATCGGGCCACGCCGCTCGCGCATCTGGTGCCGATCTTCATCGAGCATGCCTACCACGACATTCCGGTGATGGACGATGCGCGGCGGCTGGTCGGCGTGGTCAAGCATTCGGACATGATCCGCTGGCTCCATCACCACGCAGGCGCCGCCGCGGCAGCCTGAGTTTGCTCAGAACCGCGTCACACCACGAACAGCAACGCCGCGAACACCGCATACAGCCAGCCGACATGCGTGAGCTGACGGCTGCGCACCTTCGGCGCGCGAAACGCCCATTGCAGGATCAGGATGGCGACCATGGTCGTCACGGCCGCGAGAATCGCAGGCGTGCCGAGATGCCACGGCGTGAAGAAGAGGCCGAACGCCGTGGGAATGGTGGCCTGAATCATCATCGCGCCGCTGATGTTCGCCAGTGCCAGCCGCTCCTTGCCCTGGCGCACCCAGATGATCGCGTTCATGATCTCGGGCAGCTCGGTGGCGATCGGGCTGAACAACACGGCGGTCAACTGCGGGCTCAGGCCGAGCCATGGCCCCACGGCGCCGATCTGCTGCACGAACAGATGCGAGGCCGCGAAGATCACCGCGAGCGCGCCCAGCGTCTGCAGCACAATCCACACCATGGCCGGATTGTCGTCGTGCGGGCGCAGCTTCAGTGGTTCGAGATCGCCTTCCACCTCGCCGCTATCTTCAGCGGAAAGCTCCTTCCAGCAGTAGAACGCGTAGGCCGCGAGAAACGCGATCCCCAGTAACGGCTTGAAGCTGAACACCACGAGCCCGAGCGCGATCTTCGCGACGAAGATTGCGAGGAACCATAGCTGGTCGCGGCGCAGACGGCGCGTATTCACGTCGACGGTGGCCGCGCGCTCGCGGCCCACGCGCTTCGCTGTCGCAAGCAACGCGAAGCCCACCACGGCATAGGCGATCGTGCTGAGCGCGAGCGGCCCGCCAATCGCGGCGCCTATGCCAATCTCCTTGTGCGCGGGATCGCCGCCGAAAGCGACGGCAACGAGAGTAACCACGCTCTCGGGCAGCGCCGTGCCGAACGCAGCGAGGATCGTGCCGGTGGCGGTTTGCGTGACCTTGAGCTTGTGGCCGAGCCATTCGACGCTATTAACGAAGGTCTCGCAGGACAAGTAGATGATGCCGGCCGCGGCAATGAGCAAGGCGAACGTCAAGATCATGACGAACGCTCCGTGGCGCAAATGAAGAGGAGTTGCGGGGCGAGACGAGTCATTGTTTTTGCCGTGATGTGCGAGCCGGGCACCGAAACCATGACGCTTCCCTTCGCCCGGCCCGGGTGAAAGGGAAAACGTCATAGGTCTCGTCAGGCCGCGCAATTGCAGCGATTCGCTGCAATGATCCGCAATACGGCTGCCGGCGCCATGGTGCAGGGGCACCAATTATGTTGACGGCGGCGCAACGCCAAAGCAGGCGTTGCAGACTACTCCCCTAAGACAGGGGGCGATTATAGCCGAAGTTCAAGGCGGCGAGCGATTTCCGGCGCGCCCGCCGCGCTCGCTTCACGCGAAGCGAATCAGAACTTGTGACGCAGCCCGACCATCACCATCGCCTGCTTGTCGTTGGTCGCATCGTTGCCGAAGTCGCCGAACGAGGCGACCGCGTCGACGAGCTCGCCCGTGTCCGCGTCGATCGTTTTGCCCGACGCCTTCTGGTAGCCCGCGAGCGCGTAGATATCGGTGCGCTTCGAGAGGAAGTAGTCGCCGCCCAGGCTGAACTGGTTGTAGCTCGCGTCCACGCCGTTGCCGTGACCCTTCGTGTAGTTGTAGCCGAAGCCCACGAGCGCCACCGGTGTGACCTGATAGTTGATGAAGGCCTGGCCCGTGTTGAACTTCGTGTTGCTGTTCGCGCCGTACGCGCTCTGATAGTTCGCGTACTCGACATTGCTGTACGCCAGACCCGCCGTCACCGGCCCATACGTGTAGTCGCCGGCCGCGCGAATGATCTGCAGCGAATTTGCGGAGACGAAGCCGCCCGTAATGGCGGCGGAATCCACGTTGACGTCGGTGTTCGGATTCAGGCCATCGAACGTCGCGGCCGTGCCGCCGTTACTGTTGGCCTTGAAATAGCCCGCGCCGAAGCCGAACGGGCCATGGTTGTACGCGGCCGCCACGGCCCACGTCTGGCCCGCGCCGGTGCTGCCCGGCTGGCCGCCGAACGCGTACATCGCGCTCATCTGCAGGCCGCCGAAGTTGGGGCTCGCATACTTGATCGAGTTGCTGGTGCGGTAGCTGTTGTCGTAGTTGTCCATGTCGCCGGGCGTGGCGAACGCGGAGCCGAATGCGCCGTCGTTGGTGAGTGGCTGCAACAGGTCGATGAGCGGATCGTACTGGCGGCCGAGCGTGACGGTGCCCGCCGTGCTCGAATTCAGGCCGACCATGGCTGTGCGGCCGAACAGGCGGCCGCCCTGGCCCTGCTTGCCGTTGTCGACGTTGAAGCCGCTTTCGAGCTTGAAGATCGCCGAAAGGCCGTTGCCGAGGTCCTCGGTGCCACGCAGGCCCCAGAGGTTCGGCGACATATTGCCGGACATCATCTGGAACGTACCGCCCGAGCCGTTCTTGCCTTGCTGGTTGCCGAACCAGGCAACCGAGGTGTCGAGCGAGCCGTAGAGCGTCACGCTGCTTTGCGCGTGAGCGATGGAGACAAACGATGCCAGTGCGAAGGCGGCGGCGAGAGCGGTTCTTTTCATTGAATGGTCTTCGTTGATGAGTGGCATGGGTGAGAGTGAAATCGCGGCGCGCGAAGGCACGCTAAGGCGCGGCTTTGCCGACGGCCCCGAAATTCAGCGGCGATTATGCGTAACGCCTTCCGTGGACGAATTTGAAAAGCGGAAAGACTGAGTTTCAGAAATCGCATGAGCGCGAAGGCGCCGCCAGTGCGGATTCACAAGGCTACGACCAGCGCTGGCGTTGTTTTTTCGCGGCGCATTTTCGCAGTTGATAAGAATCTCTAACTAAATATCGCGACCGATATTGACTCGTGACCGATTAAACATTTCTTCATTTTCGTGCGGATGTTTGGCGAAAGTCGCACCTCTATCCTTGCCTCACGAGTCGCAACCCGATTCGATGCCGGAACGGGCAACGCTTCCGGCCATGACCGATAGCCCCGGCCCGCGAGGCCGCACAGGAGAAACGAGGTGAGGATATTCAAGAGCGGCGCGTGCGCCGCAATCATGCTGTCGATATCGGCGCTCGCGCATGCCCAGGCGGCGAGCGCACCGCAGGTGAGCGTGCAGCAGCTGGCGAGCGCACAAGTCCCGCAGGCCGACGCGCCAGTCACGCGCGCACAGGTGCGCCACGAACTGGTGCAGGCCGAACGCGACGGGCAGCTCCAGACGCTCGATCGCACGCTGTACGCGCATCACTGACGCGCCGGTGCAGCGTTGCCGTCGCGGCGAACCAGGCCGCGCGCCGTGACGGAACCTCGCATCGCGGCCAGTCAACGTCGGCTCATTCCATCCCATTCATGAAATCACGCATTCTTTCTTATGTGTTGCGCGCCGCGCTATGCGTTACGGTCGCCGCTGCCTTCTCCGGATGCGCGAACCTGCATCCGCGGCCCAACGGTCCCGGCGATTGCGTCGGGCCGGCCGGCTTCTGCGTGCCGTTCTTCGGTTCATAGTTCGCGAGGCCGGTCTTCTGCAGCCGTGTTCGCGCGCCGCTCCGGGAGTCCGGCGGCGCGCATAATACGCGTTCGGATGGCACAGCCACGATCCACGTCTACCAGGAGACCCATGAGCCGCGAGATCCGCACCGACGACGAAGTTCTCGCCTCATGGCAGCGTAACGCGACGCCCTGGATCGCCGCCGTGCGCGGCGGCGAGATCGCGAGCCGCCGGCTCGTGACCGACGCAGCGGTGCTCGACGCCGTGCTCGCGAGCGCGCCGCGCAGCGTGATCGATCTCGGCTGCGGCGAAGGCTGGCTCGCGCTGGCGCTCGCGCGCCGCGGTGTCGCTGTCACGGGCGTGGACGCGGTGCCCGAACTCGTGGCGGCCGCACGCGCGGCGGGGCTCGCGGACTGCCGCCTGCTAACCTACGAGCAGGTCGCGCAGGGCGCATTACCCTGCCGCGCCGATGCGGTGGTGTGCAACTTTTCGCTCATCGGTTCGACCTGCGTCGATGCTCTGCTGCGCGCGGTGCCCGCGTTGCTGGAGCCGCAAGGCACGCTCGTCGTGCAGACGCTGCATCCGCTCATGGCATGCGGCGACGAACCTTATGTCGACGGCTGGCGCGCCGGATCGTGGGCCGGATTCAGCAGTGCGTTTCGCGACGCGCCGCCGTGGTACTTTCGTACGCTCGAAAGCTGGATCGCATTGCTCGACGTGAGCGGCCTCGACTTGCGCGCGCTGCGCGAGCCACTCGACCCGCGCAGCGGCAAGCCGGCTTCCGTGCTGTTCATGGCGCAACCGCGCGGTTGACACCACCCCGCGCGCCGCTGCAAACGAGGAGGCAAAACGATGGCGATGATTTCTCACGTGTACATCGGCGTGAACGATTTCGAGCAGGCGTTTACGTTCTATTCCCCCATCATGCAGGCGCTGGGCTTCGTGCTGAAATTCCGCGAGCCCGACTACCCCTGGGCGGGCTGGATGGAGCCGGGCGTGCCGCGTCCGCTCTTCCTCGTCGGCCGGCCGTGGGACGGCAACGCCGCGCAACCCGGCAACGGCCAGATGGTCGCGCTGCTCGCGCCTTCGCGCGTGGCAGTCGACGCCGCTTATGCTGCCGCGCTCGCGCACGGCGGCGCCGATGAGGGCGCGCCCGGCTTGCGCCCGCACTATCACCCGAACTACTACGGCGCGTACTTTCGCGACCCCGAGGGCAACAAGCTCTGCGTCTGTTGCCACGATCCCGCGGACCATTGATACCGCGCGGCAAGCCATCACACGGGCGTCCCATTCGCTGTGCTACCCTTGCCCTGCCTTGGGCCGAGGGTGCTGTGCGCGTGTGCGAACGACCGCCGGCGGACGGCCCGATGTATCGAAGCCGAAAAGCGAAGCCGAAAATCGAAGTCCTGAACCAAAGTCCCGAGCCGCGCCTTTTAGCGCGCATGCGCCGGGACAACGACCAATAACAGGAAGAAGACCCAGATGAAAAAGCACGAGATACAACGCGCAGGTTCGCGCGGCCGCTTGCGCGCGCTGATCGCCGCCGTGGTGCTGGCGGGCGGCGCGCAAGCCGCGCATGCCGCCACGGAAATCCAGTTCTGGCATGCCATGGAGTCCGAACTCGGCGAGCGCGTGAACGCGATCGCGCAGCAATTCAACGCGTCGCAGAGTGAATACAAGATCGTGCCCGTCTTCAAGGGCACCTACGACCAGACGCTCGCCGCCGGCATCGCGGCCTATCGCAGCGGCGACGCACCCGCCATCCTGCAGGTGTACGAAGTCGGCACCGCCACGATGATGAACGCGAAAAAGGCCGTGCTGCCCGTGTCCGACGTGATGAAGACCGCCGGCGTGCCGCTCGACGAAAAGGCGTTCGTGCCGACCATCGCGAGCTACTACAGCGACGCGAAGACGGGCCATCTGGTGTCGATGCCGTTCAATAGTTCGACCCCGGTGCTCTACTACAATCGCGACGCCTTCAAGAAGGCCGGCCTGCCCGACGCGCCGCCGAGAACGTGGCCCGAAGTCGCCGAAGCCGCCGCGAAGCTCAAGGCATCGGGCATGAGCTGCGGCTTTACCACCGGCTGGCAGGGCTGGATCCAGATCGAGAACTACAGCGCGTGGCATGGCGCACCGATCGCGACGCGCAACAACGGCTTTGACGGGCTCGACGCGCAACTCGAAATCAACAAGCCGCTGCAGGTCGCGCACATCGCCTTCCTGCAGAACATGGCGAAGCAGGGCACCTTCACCTATGTGGGCCGCAAGGACGAAGCCACGGCCAAGTTCTATAGCGGCGACTGCGGCATCATGATGGGCTCGTCGGGCGCGCTGGCGAACGTGCAGCAATATGCGAAGTTCAAGTTCGGCACCGGCATGATGCCGTACGACCCGAGCGTGAAGGGCGCGCCGCAGAACGCCATCATCGGCGGTGCGAGCCTGTGGGTGCTGGGCGGCAAGAACCCCGAGGTCTACAAGGGCGTGGCGAAGTTCCTCGCGTACCTGAGCTCGCCGGCCGTTGCCGCGAAGTGGCATCAGGACACGGGCTATCTGCCGGTGACGAAGGCCGCGTACGAACTCACGCAGCAACAGGGTTTCTACGCGTCGCATCCGGGCGCCGACACGGCCACGAAGCAGATGCTCAACAAGCCGCCGCTGCCGTGGACCAAGGGCCTGCGCCTTGGCAACATGCCCCAGATCCGCACGATCGTGGACGAGGAACTCGAACAGGTGTGGACGGGCGCCAAGACGCCGCAGCAGGCGCTCGACTCGGCCAACTCGCGCGGCAACGACCTGCTCAGGCGTTTCGAGCAGCAGGCGGCGAACTGACGCTCCAACGCTAGTGAACTGATCCGATGCCGCGGGCGAGGCATCGGGCTGCGCCCCAAAAGGCCGACGCCAGTCCGGTCTTTTGGGGCGCTTGGCTTTCGCTCCGTGCCCGCGGCTTTAGAACCACGCGTCCTGCATGTCGAGCGTGGTGCGGTCGAGCGAGGCGAGCAGATCGCACTGCGCGCCTGTCTTCGGCAACTCCCATGCGAAGAAGTAGGCGGCGGCCGCGAGCTTGCCGCGATAGAAGGCCGCCTCCTCGCCGTGGGTTTTGGCGAGCGCCGCGCGTGCCACGAGCGCCTGTTCGAGCCACACCCAGGCCAGGACCACGTGGCCGAACGCTTCCAGGTACACCGAAGCATTGGCGAGTGTCACCGCCGGGTCGCCTGCTGCCCACAACTGCCGCGTGACTTGCGTGAGCCGCTCGAGTGCGGCTGCGAGCGCGCTGGCGTGGCCGGCCTCGTCTGCCGCGCCCGAAGCGTGGGCGCGTTCGAGCGTAGCCCTCACGCGCGCCACGAAGACCTTGAGCGCCGCACCGTCCTTGATGACGACCTTGCGGCCGAGCAGGTCGAGCCCCTGAATGCCGTGCGTGCCTTCGTGGATCGGATTGAGACGGTTGTCGCGATAGAACTGTTCGACGTTGTACTCGCGCGTGTAGCCATAGCCGCCGTGCACCTGGATGGCGAGATCGTTGGCTGCGAGACACCATTGCGAAGGCCAGCTCTTCGCGATGGGCGTGAGCAGGTCCAGCAGCAGCGAGAGCGGCTCGCGCTCCGCGCCGCTGGCGGCGTTTGCTTCGTCCACCAGTTTGGCGCACCAGAGGTTGAGCGCGAGCGCGCCTTCCACGTAGCTCTTTTGTGCGAGCAGCATGCGGCGCACATCGGCGTGCTCCACGAGCCTCACCTGCGGCGAAGCCGGATCCTTGCCCGCCGCGCCCACGGGACGCCCTTGCGGACGGTTGCGCGCGTAATCGAGCGCATGCAGATAGCCGGTATAGCCGAGCATCGTCGCGCCGAGCCCCACGCCAATGCGCGCCTCGTTCATCATGTGGAACATGTACGCGAGCCCGTGATGCCGCTCGCCCACGAGATAGCCGATCGCGCCCGCGCGGCCGCCCGGCGTGTGCTGCGTGCCTTCGCCGAAATTCAGCAGGCAGTTCGTCGTGCCGCGATAGCCCATCTTGTGGTTGAGGCCCGCGAGCACGACGTCGTTGCGCTCGCCGCGCGAGCCGTCCTCATTCACGAGGTACTTGGGCACGACAAACAGCGAGATGCCTTTGACACCCGCAATGAGCTTGCCGTCGGGACCGGGAATCTTGGCGAGCACGAGGTGCACGATGTTCTCGGCAAGCTCGTGCTCGCCGCCCGAGATCCACATCTTGTTGCCACGCAGACGATATTGCGCGCCGAGCGGGGAGTCGCATTCGAAGTCGGCGCGCGTGGCGACATCCGAAAGCGACGAGCCCGCTTGCGGCTCGGAAAGGCACATCGTGCCGAAGTAGCGGCCTTCCAGTTCGGGGCGCACGAAGGTATCGATCTGCCTGGCGCTGCCATGCGCAAGCAGCAGGTTCGCGTTGCCGATGGTGAGGAACGGATAGGCGCTCGTGCCGACGTTCGCCCCCTTGAACCACGCGAAGCCCGCCTTCTCGACGACGAGCGGCAACTGCATGCCGCCGTATTCGTAGTCCTGGCCCGCGGCCAGCAAGCCTGCGTCGCTGAACGCCTTCAACGCCGTCTTCACTTCGGGGATGATCGTGACCGTTTCGCCGTCGAAGTGCGGCTCGTGCTGATCGTTCTTCTTGTTGTGCGGCGCGAAGAGGTCAGTGGCGATCTTCTCGCAGGTGTCGAGCGCGGCGTCGAAGGTCTCGCGCGTATGGTCGGCGTAGCGCGGAATGCGCGTGAGGCTTTCGACATCGAGCCATTCGTAGAGCAGGAAGTTCAGATCGCGGCGGGAAAGGATCAGCGACATGGCGGAACGGTCTCGCATCTTGAGAGGAGAAGGCACCTAGCCTACCTAAAATAGAACGATCGTGCTATTGGTAGTTTCGCCAGCGCCGCAGCGACCCAGCGGCCTTACGGCTCGCCGCCAAGGTATCGCTGCGGCGACACCCCCATGACACGCTTGAACATCGTCGAAAACGCCGTGGGGCTGCCGTACCCCAGTTCGTACGCGACGCGTGTGATCGACTCGCCCCGGTTTAGCCGGGCAACCGCCTCGATCAGGCACGCTTGCTCGCGCCAGGCGACGAAGCTGGTTCCCAACTGTTCGCGGAACATACGGGTAAAGCTGCGGCGGCTCAGTCCCACGCGGCTGGCGGCCTCGTCGAGGCTGAGCGTCATCGACGGCGCTTCGAGCACTTGGCGGCACAGCGCGGCGAGCCGCGGCTCGTCCGGCAACGGCGCATTGAGCGCGAGTGGCGTCATGGCGGCGATCTCGTCGACCAGCAGCGCCATGATCCGGTCCGCGCGCGTCATGGGCGCGTACAGCGCGGGCTGCTGCACGGCTTCCGACATCAGGTTCCTTAGCAACTGCGTGGTGCCGAGCACGCAGCAATGCTGGCGCAGCGAGCGTGTCTCTCGCAGGCGAGCGTGAACGAACGCATTGAGCATGCGCACCTGGCCGTTCATCTGCATTTCGTGTGGGACGTTGGCAGGCAGCCAGATTGCGCATTGCGATGGCACGACCCAGTTGCCGGCCGCCGTCGAGACCGACATCGCCCCTTGCGCCGCATAGGCGAACTGGCCGCGTTCATGCGTGTGGTGAGGGTGCACGAAACCCGAGGGATAGACGCGCGCGGTCGTGATGACGTCGCGTGGGACTTCCTCGTAGCTTGCCGGAATGGTTGCTGACATGGCCCGAAATGTTGCTCGATTGACCTGATCGCGAGTGCGGGACGGAAAGCGAAAATTTAGCATGGAGGTGCTCGCATGCGCGCCGGCTCGCGGCGCACAACCCGATCAATCCAGATCAATCGACAAGGAGGCGTAGATGCCGTTATCCAATCAAATCATGCTGGCCCGATATACCCAATGGGCGAACGAAGTCATTCATGGCGTCGTCGCCCGCCTGCCGGAAGAAGCGGTCGTGGCCACACGCGAAATGACCTTCGGAAGTCTCCTGCGCGCGTTGGGGCATGGCTATGCCGTAGGCGCGATTTTCAGGGCGCACCTGGAGCAGCGCGATCACGGCTTCACTGAGCGCCTCGTTCCAGATACCAAGACCCTGCCTGAGCTGCGAACCATGCAGCGCGATCTGGACGCCTGGTACCTGGCGTGGATCGACGGCTTGAGCGAAGCACAAGCCGAAGAGAAGGTCCATTTTCAGTACATCGGTGGCGCAGAGGGCGTCATGTCGCGCGCGCAGATTTTCTTGCACGTCGTCAATCACTATACGTTTCACCGCGGCTTCATCGTCGAGACCCTGCGCAGAATGGCGGTCGATGTGCCGCCCACCGATATCACGGTTTATCTCCGCGATTACATGCTCAAATAAACGGGGCTCGTTCTGCCAGCGGCAAATAAATAGGATCAAAACGCTGCAAACGTTTGCAAATACTTGTCCTGCAAAGGGTTTCCTGAAGTTTCCCCTTTTGCTGCCGTAAACTCGTGCGCGGGTCCCGATTTTGTTGTCGAGCCCGCCAATGAGTCGCGCCGACGCCATTACGGCGGCTCTTTTTGCAGCCGATTTCAATCAGGCGCATCAAGGTCCACCATTTGCCGCCGCATTAACGCCTACCTGCAACTTTATTTCCTCATCCGAGTGTCGTTCATGCTGGCAGATTCGCCGGGTCGCGCGCAGTCGCTTCGACCGTCCGGCTCGCAACCGCGCGTGGCCATTCGCGCGCTCGACGACGTCGCACGCGCCGCCGACGCGGTGATGTATTCCACGCTCGTTCTCTCCGCTATCGCGGCGGTCGTGCTCGCCGCGAAATTCTTCGCGGTGCATCACCTCGCGTTCGACCGGCTACAGGCGCTCAACTTCGCCGTGGTCGCCGGCGAAGTGCGCAGCATTGGCCGCGCGGCCGACATCATGGGCGAGATTACGGCGTCGAGCCACGAGCAGGCGCAGGGCATCGAGCAGGTCAACGCGATGGTCGCGCAGAGGGACGACACCACGCGCCGCAACGCCGCTTTGGTGAACGAAGCGGCGGCCGCGTCGTCGTCGCTGCACGCGACGAGCGTGAAGCTGCGAGAGGTGCTCGGCCTCGTCGCATTGTCGTGATAATGTCGTGCGACGCCCGGGGTGAACACGTGGTGAACAAGGAGACCTTCCGATGATGAGCGTGATGGGCTGCATCGTCTACAAGCACAACCTGTGGCTCGTCGTCGTCGCGCTGCTGATCTGCGCCGCGGGCTCGTGGGTCACCGCGCGGCTCGTCCTGCGCTCGTTCGCCACGCGATCGCTGCAGCGCATGGGCTGGTCGTTCATCGCGGCCGTCGTTGCGGCCGCCGATATCTGGTGTACGCACTTCATCGCCATGCTCGGCTTCGAGCCGGGCGTGCCGATCGCCTTCGACCCCGTGCTGACCATCACGTCGCTGCTCATCGCGCTCGTGGGCAGCTTCGCGGGATTTCTGCTCGCCACGAGCCAGGCCGCGAACCGTCTCACGCGCGCGGCGCCCGCGCTGGGCGGCGCGATCGTCGGGCTGGCGGTCGCGCTCATGCATTACGCGGGCATGCTCGCGTATCGCGTGGAAGGCATCGTGATCTGGAATCGCATTGGGATCGCCTTGTCGATCGTGTTTGCGGTCTCGATCAGCGCGCTTGCGTTGCATCTCGCCGGCGTGGCCGCGAGGCGCCCGCAGGAGAACGCAGCCAGCGCGCGGGCAAGCGCCGACGCGTCCGCGCGCCTCGTGGCGGGCGTGCTCGCCCTCGCCATCGCTGCGCTGCACTTCACCGGCATGTCCGCGTTCCAGGTCGTGCCGCTGGCGATCGACGGGCAGTTTTCGAATCCCGCCGCGTTGCATGCGCTCGCGCTCGCCGTGGCGTGCATGGCGCTCGTGATCGCGGGCGCGGGCTGCGTGAGCTTTCTGCTCGACGACAGCGTGCGCGCCGAATCCGTCGAGCATCTGCGCACGATGGCGATGAGCGACATGCTCACCGGCCTGCCCAATCGCGCGAGCTTCAACGCACGCATCGACGCCGAACTGGCGCGCACGCAGGACACGCGCAAGCTCGCGCTCATCGGCATCGACCTGAACCGCTTCAAGGAAATCAACGACCTGCACGGCCATCATGCCGGCGACGAAGTGCTGCGCATTCTCGCGCGGCGTCTTTCGAGCCTGATGCGCGAAGGCGAGTTCGTGGCGCGCGTGGGCGGCGACGAGTTCGTGGCGCTCACGCGCTTCGCCTCGCGCGAGGAACTCGGCGATCTGCTCTCGCGCCTCGAAAACGCGCTGTACCGGCCGGTGCGCTACGACGACGCCGAAGTGCTTTCGGGCGCGAGCCTTGGCGTCGCCATCTACCCCGACGACGCCACCACCAAGACCGTGCTCATCAACAACGCCGACCTCGCCATGTATCGCGCGAAGGCGGACCTCGCGCAGTCGGTGTGCTTCTACGAGCCGGCGATGGACGAAATCGCGCGGGCGCGCCGCTCGCTCACGCACGACTTGCGCGAGGCGCTCGCGCGCGAGCAGTTAAGCGTGCACTACCAGGTGCAGACCTCGATCGCGAGCGGCGAAATTTGCGGCTATGAAGCGCTACTGCGCTGGGAGCATCCGCGGCTCGGCTTCATCTCGCCCGCCGAATTCATTCCGCTCGCCGAAGAGAATGGCCTCATTCTCGGCATTGGCGCCTGGGTGCTGCGCGAGGCGTGCACGCGTGCCGTTTCGTGGTCGCCGCCTTACAAGGTGGCCGTGAATCTCTCGCCCGTGCAGTTCTCGCACGCGGATCTGCCGAAGCTCGTCGAGACCGTGCTGGTCGAGACCGGCCTCGCGCCCGGGCGGCTGGAACTGGAACTCACCGAGACGACCATTTTCGCTGACCGCGAGCGCTCGCTCGACGTGTTGCAGCGAATCAAGGCGATTGGCGTGAGTATCGCATTGGACGACTTCGGCACCGGTTACTCGTCGCTCGACACGCTGCGCTCGTTCCCGTTCGACAAGATCAAGCTCGACCAGTCTTTCATCAGCGAGGCCGAATCGAGCCGCCAGGCCACCGCGATCATTCGCGCGGTGCTCGCGCTCGGCAAGAGCCTCGGCATTCCGGTGCTGGCCGAAGGCATCGAAACCGAAGCGCAACTCACGCTGCTCGCCGACGAAGGCTGCGACGAAGTGCAGGGCTTCCTGCTCGGCCGACCGGCGCCGCTTAGCCATCTCGTGGCGAGCGGGCAGCTCTCGCTGCTCGCCGACGATAAAGAAGCGCTGGGCGCGGTTCGAGGTTAACCGCCCTCGCTGCCGTAGTCCACGAAACGCGGCGCGCACTGCGGCTGCCACGCGCCGTCGCGCTGGGCGAACGCGCCGCGCGCCGTGTTGTGCGCATCGAGCGGTGCTTCCGCAAGACTCAGCACGGGCGTGACGCACGCGTCGCTGTCTTCGAACACGGCGGTCCATTCTTCGCGCGTGCGCGTGGCAACCGCCTGGGCGATGCGCTCCTGCACGCGCGGCCAGTGCGTCCGGTCGCGCTGCGGCAGTTCGAGCAGGTCTTCTGCGCCGATGCCTTTCATGAACGCCGCGTAGAACTGCGGCTCGATGCAGCCCACGGCGATATAGCGGTCGTCCGAGCAACGATAGGTGCGATAGAAAGGCGCGCCGCCGTCGAGCAGATTCGCACCGCGCTCGTCCTGCCAGTGCCCCGCCGCGTAGAAACCGTACATCATGCTCATCAGCATGGCCGCGCCGTCGGTCATCGCGGCGTCGACCACGCAGCCTTCGCCTGTCGAACGCGCGAGCAGAATGGCGGCCACCACGCCGAACGCGAGCAGCATGCCGCCGCCGCCGAAATCGCCGACCAGGTTCAGCGGCACCACGGGCTCGCCGCCCGCGAGACCCACCGCATGCAGCGCCCCCGAAATCGCGATGTAGTTGATGTCGTGGCCCGCCGTGTGCGCGAGCGGCCCCGTTTGCCCCCAGCCGGTCATGCGGCCGTAGACGAGCGAGGCGCGCCGCGCGCGGCACACTTGCGGGCCGAGTCCGAGCCGCTCCATCACGCCGGGGCGAAAGCCTTCGATCAATGCATCGGCGCTCGCGATCAGATCGAGTGCGCGTGCAATGTCGTCGCGGCTCTTCAGGTCGAGCGCGACGTATTCGCGCCCGCGCGCTAGCGGTCCGGACGGCGCGGGGGCGCCCTCGCGGCCGATGCAGATCACGCGCGCGCCCATTTGCGCGAGCAGCATGCCGCAGAACGGCGCCGGGCCGAGCCCCGCGAATTCCACGACGGTAACGCCTTCCAGAGGCTTGATCATGTGTGCTTTCCTGCCTGCTTGCTGGTGTGTCGATTCACGCGCCCTCACAGCGTGCGCGCGATGATTTCCTTCATGATCTCGTCGGTGCCGCCGTAGATGCGCATCACGCGCGCGTCCACCCACGCGCTGCCGACCACATACTCGGACATGTAGCCGTAACCGCCGTGCAGCTGCAGGAATTCGTCGAGCAGCTGGTTCTGCAGTTCGGTCGCGTTGAGCTTCGCCATGGCGGCGTCCACGGGCGAAAGCTCGCGGCGCAGGTGCCGCGCGATGCAGTGATCGACATAGGTGCGCACCATCTCCGCCTTCGCGCGCGCATGTGCGAGCTTGAAGCGTGCATTCTGGAAATCGAAGATAGCCTGGCCGAACACCTTGCGATCGCGCGTATAGCGGATCGTGCGCTCGAGCATGCCCTCGATCGAGGCGGCGGCGCGCACCGCGATCACGAGCCGCTCCTGCGCCAGTTCGCGCATGAGGTACGAGAAGCCCTGGTTTTCCTCGCCGAGCCGCTGCGCGACGGGCACACGCACGTCCTCGAAAAACAGCTCGGACGTGTCTTGCGCGCGCAGGCCGATCTTGTCGAGCTTGCGGCCCTTGCTGAAACCCGGCGTGTCTTCTTCGACCACGATCAGCGACACGCCCTTGCCGCCCAGTTCGGGCGCGGTCTTGCACACCACGACTATCAGGCTCGCATTCTGTCCGTTCGTGATGAAGGTCTTCTGGCCGTTGATGACGTAGTGGTCTCCATCTTTGCGCGCGGTGGTGCGCACCGACTTGAGATCGCTGCCGGTGCCCGGCTCGGTCATGGCGATGGCGCCGATATGCTCGCCGCGCGCGAGCTTCGGCAGCCACTCGCGCTTTTGCGCCTCGCTGCCGTACGCGAAGATATAAGGCGCGACGATGTCCGAATGCAGCGGAAAGCCGATGCCGCTCGCATTCACGCGCGCCAGCTCCTCGATCATGATGGCCGCGTGGCCGAAGTCGCCACCGCCACCGCCATACTCTTCGGGAATCGTGCAGCACAGCAGGCCTTCCTCGCCCGCTCGCCGCCAGACCGACTTCGGCACGATGCCTTCTTGTTCCCATTGATGATGGAACGGCACGATTTCGCGCTCGATGAAGCGTTGGGCCTGCTCGCGGAAAATCTCGTGATCGTCACGGAATACAGTGCGCATCGGGGGTGTCTCCAGTGTCTCTTGCTATTTCGTTATCCGTATCAAGCCGCGGGCTGGCGGTAGCGTTCCTTGAGAATGCGACGTAGCAGCTTGCCGTTGTCGTGGCGCGGCAGCGCCTCCTCGAAGTCGACCGAGCGCGGCACCTTGATAGGCGAAAGGCGCTCTCGGCAGAACGCGATCAGCTCCTCGGCGAGCTGCGGGCTCGCGGCGTCGCGCTCGCGCGGCTGCACGACCGCTTTCACGGTCTCGCCGAACTCGGGATGCGGCACGCCGATCACGGCGGCATCGGCCACCGCGGGATGCTCGGCGAGCACGTTCTCGATCTCCTGCGGATACACGTTCACGCCGCCGCTGATGATGAGGTCCACGCGCCGGTCGCTCAGGTACAAATAGCCTTCGGCATCGACATGGCCGATGTCGCCATAGGTCGCCCAGCCGTGGCGGTTGTAGACGCTGCGCGTCTTCACCGGATCGTTGTGGTACTCGAAAGCCGGCCCGCCTTCAAAGAACACGCGGCCAATCTCGCCTACAGGCAGTTCGTGATCCTCATCATCGATGATATGGATCCGTCCGTATTTCGAGCGTCCCACCGAGCCGCGATGCGCGAGCCATTCGTCGGAGTCGATCGCCGTGAGGCCCACGCTTTCCGAGCCCGCGTAGTACTCGTAGATCACCGGGCCGAACCACGCGATCATCTGCTCCTTGATGTGCGGCGGGCAGGGCGCGGCGGCGTGGATCGCCACGCGCAGGCTGCTCACGTCGTATTGCACGCGCGTGGTCCCGGGCAGATTCAGGAGGCGGATGAACATCGTCGGCACCCACTGGCTGTGCGTGACACGGTAGCGCGCGATGGCGTCGAGCGCAGCCTCGGCGTCGAACTTCTGCAGCACGATGGCGCGGCCGCCCGTGTGCAGCATGCGCATGAGGTAGCGCAGCGGCGCGGCGTGGTAGAGCGGCGCGGTGCTCAGGTAGACGGAATCGGCGTTGAAGCCGAACGTCTTGCGCCATGCTGCGGTTTCGGTGTCGTCGGCATCGCGCTGCTCGAACGGCACGAGCGGCTTGCGGATGCCTTTGGGCAGGCCGGTCGTGCCCGATGAATAGAGGAAGTCGCGTCCGCGCGGAAGCGGTGGCAGCGGCGCGCTCGCATCGACCCCGGCGAGTGCCGCTTCGAGCGAGGCGAAGCCGGGCAGCGTTTCACCCGCGCCAGCCACGAAACAGGCGACGCCCTGCGCGGCGCCTTCCGCCACGAGCGTGGCGGCGAGTGCGTGCATGGCCTGCGAAACGATCAGCACGCGCGCGCCGCAGTCCTCGAGGACGTGCGCGGCCTCGCGTGTTTTCAACTGGATGCTGATGGGGGTGTAATAGAGGCCGGCGCGCTCGGCGCCGATGGCGATGACGGCGAGCGCGGGGTGATTCTCGAACAGCAGTGCAATGCCGTCGCCGGGTTGCAGGCCGAGGCCGAGGAGCCAGTGCGCGATGCGTTCCGCGCGTTCGTCCAGCTCCTTGTAGGTGATGATCTGGTTGAGTGCGGGGAAGCACAGGGCTTCCCGCGTGGGTGCTGCTACAGCTAGTTCGCGGACACGCTCCACGGTCTCGTCTCCATGTCATGCGCGGCCCCAGTCATGCTGCCGAGCGCTGCCTCCACGCGCCTGACAAGCGACATCAGCCGGGGGGCGATGTCGTCGGTCAGCTGGTTGCCGCTGATGTTGAAAACTGCAATCGAACAGCTAAAAACCCAATACTCGTCGTCGATCGGGGCGGACAACGGAATCGCCACCGAATGGATCTCGCGCTGCATGTCGCCGTGCGAGAGCGTGCAGCCGTGTGCACGCAACTCCTGCTGCGCAAGCGCGAGGCGCTGCGCGAGCAACTCGCCCTTGGCGGGGTCGCGCGCGAGCGTTTCCTGCAAGTACTGCTCGCGCTCCGCGCCCGGCACGGTCCACAGATACGCGCGGCCCGACGCCGTGCGCGAAAGCGAGAGCCGCGTGCCCGTTTCCGAGCGATACACCGCGCTGCCTTCGCCCTGAATCACTTCGGCGTACGCCATGTTCAGGCGGTAGCCCACCGCGAGCGTCACCTGGCCGTGGCAGTAGTCGGCCAGCTCCTGCATCATCGGCCGCGCGATCTGCCGGATCGTCATGCGGCCGAGCGCCGGCGCGGCGAGGCTCAGCATTTCCGTGCCGAGCACATACTTCGAAATGCGTTCCGAATAGCGCAGCAGGCCGAACTCCGAGAGCGTGTTGATGAGCCGCAGCGCCGTGGGCTTGGGCAGCCCGGTGCGCTCGACCAGATCGCGCGCCGACAGCTCCGCGTCTCCCATCGAAAAGCACTGCAGGATCCGGATGCCGCGCGCGAGCGCGCTCACGAGCTGCGAGTCGGCGGCGTCTTCGGTGCGGGAGTTGGCCTGATCGTTCATGTCGGGTCCTTCGTCGGGGTAAGGGCGCGGCGCGCCGGTGCGGCTCGCGGCAACCCCCGGATTCTAGCTTTCCGCTGCACGCCGGAACAATTTTTTAAGACGCCTGGCTCATTTTTTTGCCTTCGCGCTGCCGGGCCGCTCGTAACGGCGTGTTGATGTCTCCTTTTTCGATCTCTCGGGGTCAAGCCGCCCAAACAGTGTTGCGGATCGTGAGTCAGAAATCAATAAAAATGATCCAGTAGTGCCGAAATATGTTTACCACTATTGAAATAGTGAGTCAGCAAGGTGTATTTTGATTCAAGCGATTCATTTTTCATGTCACTTCCAATCGTTGAGAGAACCATGACCAACAGCGCGGTAATCGTCGACGCAGTGCGCAGCCCGATGGGCCGGACCAAGGCGGGCGGCGCCTTCGTCGACCTGCATCCCGTGGATCTGCTCTCGCAGGTCCTGGGGCAACTGATCGTGCGCAACGACCTCGACCCCGGCAGCGTGGACGACGTGATGATCGGCTGCGTGAGCCAGGTGGGCGAGCAGGCCTCCACGCCGGGCCGCCTCGCGTGGCTCGCGGCAGGCTTTCCGCAGCACGTGCCGTCCACCACCATCGAGCGCAAGTGCGGGTCGAGCCAGCAGGCGATCCATTTCGCGGCGCAGGCGATCATGGCGGGCGTCAACGAGATCGTCGTGGCCGGTGGCGTCGAGTCGATGAGCCGCGTGCCGATGGGCTCGTCGCGCATCGGCCGCGATCCGTATGGCGCGCTGTACCACGCGCGCTATCCCGAAGGCATGGTCGGGCAGGGCGTGAGCGCCGATCTCGTGGCGCAGAAGTGGGCGCTCACGCGTAAGGCGCTCGACGCCTACTCGGCGCAGTCGCACCGCCGCGCCGATGCCGCGCGCGCCGCGGGGCAGTTCGCGCGCGAGATCGTGCCGATCGATGTGCCGGGCGCCGAAGGCGTGCGTCGCGTGGACCTCGACGAAACCATCCGCGCCGGTACGACCGTCGAGCGGCTCGCGGGCCTCGCACCCTCGTTCGAAAGCGCCGAACTCGCGGCGCGCTTCCCTGGCATCCGCTGGAACGTGACGGCCGGTAACGCCTCGCAAATCTCGGATGGCGCCTCGGCGCTGCTCATCATGAGCGAGCAGAAGGCGGCGCAACTGGGATTGAAGCCGCGTGCGCGCATCGTGGCGTTCGACGTCTGCGGCGACGATCCGCTGATGATGCTGACCGCACCCATTCCCGCCACGCAACGTCTGCTGAAGAAACGCGGCCTCACCATCGACGATATTTCGCACTTCGAAGTGAACGAGGCATTTGCCGCCGTGCCGCTCGCCTGGCAGAAGGCGCTGGGCGCGGACGCGGCGCGGCTGAACCCGGCGGGCGGCGCGATCGCGCTCGGGCACCCGCTCGGCGCCTCGGGCGCGCGCCTCATGACCACGATGCTCAATTCGCTCGAAGTGAGCGGCGGCCGCTACGGCCTGCAGACGATGTGCGAGGCGGGCGGCATGGCCAACGCGACGCTCATCGAACGCCTCTAAAGCGCGACCACGAACAACGAAGGAGAAACGACACATGGACGAACAGAACAAATTCGCCGGCACGGTGGCGGTGGTGACGGGCGGCGCTTCGGGGCTGGGCCTCGCGAGCGCGAAGCGGCTGCTGGCAAAAGGCGCACAGGTCGTGATCGCCGATCTCGCCAGCTCGCGCGGCGCGGCCGTGGCCGATGAACTCGGCGCTCACGCGAGCTTCGTGCCCGCCGACGTGACGAGCGCCGACGACATGAACGCCGTGTTCGAGGCGGCCACGAAGCGCGGCACGCTGCGCTCGCTCGTGCATTGCGCGGGCCGTGGCGGCGCGGTGCGCCTGATCGAGAAGGACGGTTCGCCGGGCTCGCTCGAAGCCTACGAGAACGTGGTGCGCGTGAATCTCTTCGGCACCTTCAACGCGCTGCGCCTCGCGGCGGCGGCGATGGCACGCAACGAGCCCGATGCCGGAGGCGAGCGCGGCGCTTGCGTGCTCACCGCGTCGGTGGCCGCGTACGAAGGGCAGATCGGGCAGGTGCCGTACGCGTCGTCGAAGGCGGGCGTGGTGGGCATGACGCTCGTGGCCGCGCGCGACCTCGCGAGCAAGGGCATTCGTGTGTGTACGATCGCGCCTGGCCTGTTCGACACGCCGCTGCTTGCGCGCCTGCCCGAGGAGATTCGCGAATCGCTTGGCCGCATGGTGCCGTTTCCGCCGCGACTCGGTGAAGCCGATGAGTTCGCCGCGCTCGCGCTGCACATTCTCGAGAATCCGATGCTCAACGGCGAGACCATCCGCCTTGACGGCGCGATTCGCATGCAGCCGCGCTGAGCGAGGCCGACCATGAGCGACGAATTGCTGATCGAGTTCCGCGACGGTATCCAGATCCTCACGATCAACCGTCCCGAGGCGCGCAACGCCTGCACGAAGGCGGTGGCCGAAGCGATAGCCGCCGCGCTGGACGAGCTGGAGCAGCGCGACGACCTGCGGCTCGCCATCATCACCGGCGCGGGCGGCACGTTTTGCGCGGGCATGGACCTGAAGGGCTTCCTCAAAGGCGAACGGCCGAGCCGGCCGGCCCGCGGCTTTGCCGGGCTCACTGAAGCGCCGCCGCGCAAGCCGCTCATTGCGGCGGTGGAAGGCTACGCGCTCGCGGGCGGATTCGAAGTCGTGCTGGCGAGCGATCTCGTCGTGGCCGCGAACAACGCGCAGTTCGGTCTGCCCGAAGTGAAGCGCGGGCTATGCGCCGCGGCGGGCGGATTGTTGCGTCTGCAGCAGCAGTTGCCGGAGCGCATCGCCATGGAACTCGTGCTCACGGGCGACATGTTCGGCGCGCAACGCGCCTTCGAATTCGGCCTCGTCAACCGTCTCACCGCGCCGGGCGAAGCGCTGGCGGGCGCGCTCGAACTCGCACAGAAGATCGTGGCGAACGGGCCGCTCGCCGTGGCCGCGAGCAAGCGCGTGATGCGCGAGTCGCGCGACTGGTCCAGTGCGGAAATGTTTGCACGTCAGCGCGAGATCACGGACCCGGTGTTCGTTTCCGCCGACGCGCGAGAGGGCGCGGCGGCGTTTGCAGAGAAGCGCAAGGCGGTGTGGCAGGGGAGGTAGTGCGCCCCTTTCGTCAGGCGTGCGTGAGCGTTCTTCGCAGCGCCGCAAAGAACAGCTCCGACTGCAATCGCTCGCCCTGAATCTGGTCGGCCACGCGCTGCGCGAGATCGGCCGCCACCGGTCGCAACGCGCGCCCGGTAGAACCCGCGAGCACCTGGGCGGCGCATGCGCGCTCCAGGTAATAGAGGTCGTCGAGCGCGTAGTCGATGCGCTGGCCGCACACCACCACGCCGTGGTTGCCGAGGAAGCCGATATCTTTGCCGTCGAGCGCATGCGCAATGCGCTCGCCTTCCTCTGGGCCGAGCGCGAGCCCGTTGTATTCGCGGTCCAGCGCGACGCGGCCGTGATAGCGCATGGCGTTCTGCGACAAGGTCGTATCGAGCCCGCAGTCCTCCGTGAGCGTGAGGGCCGTGGCGTAGGGCATGTGGGTATGCAGCACACAGGCCTTCTTTGCGATCCCGTGGATGGCGGCGTGAATGAACATCGCCGTCGGTTCGACGGCATGGCGGCCTGCCATCACGCGCCCCTGTGTATCGACGATGACGATATCGTCGGCCATCACCTCGCTCCACATCAAGCCGCGCGGGTTCAGCAGAAACAGGCCGTCTTCGCCGGGCAGCGCAACGCTGAAGTGATTGCAGACGCCCTCACCCAGCCCGAAATGCGCGGCGGCACGCAGCGCGAGCGCTAGATCTGCGCGCAGCGTCGCGACTTCCGGGTGGTGGAACAACTCCTCGCTTTCAATGGCTCCGGCATGATGCACTGCGTTGCTCATGGGTCGTGGCTCCTGTTCTTCAGATGACCGCGTTGCGTTAGCGTCGCAACCCGCGTTCCTCATTCGCCGTCCAGCGCGAGCGGCACTTCGAGCCCCACCTTCACGCGGCTCATGCTCACCAGCGTCTTGAACCGCTTCACGTTGTTGTTCGAGAAGAATAGCTCGCGCGTGAGTTCCGTGTACTGGTCCATGTTTCGCACCGCGAAAATGAGCACGAAATCCCACTCGCCCGCGACGTAGTAGCACTGCTGAATCTGCGGGCAGCGCTCAAAGGTGCGCTTCATGGCGTCGAGCAAATCGATCTGCTCGCTTTCCACCTCGACGGTCGCGACGATCGTGATGGGATGATCGACCTTCTCGGGCGAGACGATCGCCGCGTAATGGTCGATCACGCCTTCGTCAGCGAGACGGCGCAAACGCCGGTTCACCGCTGCCGTGGAGAGGTTCACGCGCGCGCCGAGTTCGTTTTGGGGAATCTGGGCGTCGCGCTGGACTTCCATCAGGAGTTTGCGGTCGAAGGAGTCGAGATGTGTCGCCATTTACGCTGGAGCCTGAAAGTCGATATTTTTTTGCGTGACGTGCCGGCATTATGAGACTTTTTCGCGGGGGTTGCGCAATATCATTTCGACATCGCAAGTCCACCGGAGCCAACCCATGCTGATCGCCAACCCGCGCGCCACGCGCCATGCCTACCCCGAAACTCTCGGGAACATCCTGAACGTGAAGTCGGGCGACGAGAGCCGCGCATGGCTCGCCAGGTGGGCGTTGATCAGCCCGGAGCCCACGCCGCTCTGGGACCTGAGCGGCGCGGCCGCGCGTCTGGGCGTTGCCCGCATCGGCCTCAAGGACGAATCGTTTCGTTCTCCTCTTGGCAGCTTCAAGGCGCTGGGCGCACCCATCGCGCTGATGCGCCTCATCATGCGCCTGTGGCCGCTGCAGGAGATCGATCCTCGCAAGCTGATCGAGGGCCGCTACGGCGAGATGGTCGCGAACCTCACCGTTATCAGCGCGACCGATGGCAACCACGGCAAGGCGCTTGCCGCAGCGGCGCAATCGATTGGCTGCCACTGCGTGATCGTTCTGCATGCGAACGTCAGCGCCGAGCGCGAAGCGGCGATTGCCGCGTACGGCGCGCGTATCGTTCGCATCGCGGGCAACTATGACGAATCGGTCGAGCATGCGGCGCAACTCGCGAAGACGAACGGCTGGCACGTCGTTTCCGATACCTCCTATGACGGCTACGAGGCGATCCCGCGCGACGTCATGCAAGGCTACGGCACCATCGCAGCGGAAGTGATCGAACAGTCCGGCGATGCGTGGACGCACGTGTTTCTGCAGGGCGGCGTGGGCGGTCTCGCGGCCGGCGTAGCCAGCTACCTGTGGGAGCAACATGGCGCCGCGCGACCGCGCTTCATCGTGGTCGAACCGCGTCAGGCCGACTGCCTGTATCAAAGCGCCATCGCCGGTCGCGCCGCGAAAGCCACGGGTTCGGTCAATTCCGTGATGGCGGGCCTTGCATGCGGGGAGACCTCGCCGCTCGCGTGGCAGATACTCGAGCCGTGTGTCGACAACTTCATGCTGATCGACGATGAGGACGCCGTGGAAGCGATGCGCAGCCTCGCCACCGGCGTGGCAGGCGACGTCCCCGTCGTGTCGGGCGAATCGGGCGCGGCGGGGCTCGCGGGCCTCGCGACGCTCATGCGCGATCCCGCTCTTGCGCGCGCAGCCGGGCTCGACGCTAACTCACGCGTGCTGCTGATCAGCACCGAGGGCGCGACGGCGCCGGGCGTGTACGCAGAGCTGGTCGGCGCGTCTGCGCAAACCGTGGCGGCGCGCCGCGACGCCTGGCTGAGCCAGGTCACGCAGTAACCGAAAAAAGGACACCCAGATGGAAAGCACACTGCAAGGCCAACTCAAAAGCTGGCGACAGTATTTGCACCAACGTCCCGAAACCAGCTTCGAGGAGATCCATACCGCCCACTACGTGGCCAACATCCTCGAGACGCTGGGACTCGAAGTGCATCGTGGCATTGGCGGCACAGGGCTCGTGGCGAACCTCACAGCGGGCAACGGCAAGCGCGTGATCGGCCTGCGCGCCGACATGGACGCGCTCAATATCGCGGAGCAGGCGTCGGGCCGCGCGCATGCCTCGTTGAACGCGGGAAAAATGCACGCATGCGGGCACGACGGCCATATGTCGATGGTGCTTGGCGCGGCGCGGCTGCTGGCCGAGCAGCGCGACTTCGACGGCACGGTGCGTTTCATCTTCCAGCCAGCCGAGGAGCACGGCCGCGGCGCCAAGGCGATGATGGCGGACGGCCTGTTCGAACGGTTTCCCGTCGATGCGATCTTCGGCGCGCACAACATGCCGGGCATGCCGGCCGGCACGTTCGCCACGCGCGCGGGTGGCATCATGGCGAGCGAGGATAACTTCGTTATCCATATCAAGGGCCGTGGCACGCACGCGGCGCGCCCGCACATGGGCGCCGATCCTATCGTCATCGCCGCGCAGATCGTGCTCGCGCTGCAAACCATCGTGTCGCGCAATCTCGACCCGAGCCTGCAAGCCGTGATTTCCTGCACGGAATTCATCACCGACGGCATTCGCAATGTGATTCCCTCGAACGTGATCATCAAGGGCGATACGCGCAGCTATTCGAAGGCAGTGCAAACGCTGCTCGAAACCCGCATGCGTGAAGTCAGCGTCGGCATTTGCCAGACGCACGGCGCCGAATGCAGCTTCGAGTACACGCACGAGTTCGCGCCGACCGTGAATTCGGAGCAGTTCGTCGATGTGGCGGTGAACGCCGCGCGCAACGTGGCGGGAGACGCCGCCGTGGACGCCAACGTGCAGCCAATGATGATCTCCGAGGATTTCGGTGCGTTCCTGCAGGTCGTGCCCGGCAATTTCATCTTCATCGGCAACGGCGACGCTCCGGAGCGCGGCGGGATTCCGCTGCACAACGCCAGCTACGATTTCAACGACGATATCCTGATGACCGGCGCACGCTACTTCGCGGAAATCGCGCGCCTGGCCCTGCCGGTCGGAACCAACCAAGCATGAATACGTTGAAACTGAACGGCGAAGCGCTGCTTCGCCAACTGCGCGAACTGGGTGAAATCGGCGCCGATGCGCAAGCGGGCGGGCGCACGCGCATCGCGCTCACGGACGACGAAAAAGCCGGACGCGACCGCGTAGTCGCGTGGATGCGCGAACTCGATCTCGACGTGCGCATCGACCGTATCGGCAATGTGTTCGGCACCCTGCACGCCGGCTCCGACGCCGGCTCGCGACGTCCGCTGATGATGGGCTCCCACATCGACACCGTGCGCAACGCGGGTGCGCTCGATGGGTGCTACGGCGTGCTCGCCGGGCTCGCAGTGGTGCGCGCGTTTCGCGAAGCGGGCGTGAAGCCGGGCCGGTCCATCACCGTGGGCGCGTTCACGAACGAGGAAGGCGTGCGCTACCAGCCGGACATGATGGGCTCGCTGGTCTACGCTGGCGGCCTGACCGTGGAAGCGGCGCTCGACGCGCGCGGCATCGACGGGACGCGTCTTGGCGACGAACTGGCCCGCATCGGCTACGCGGGTGAGATGGAACCGGGCGTCATCACGCCGCACGAATATTTCGAACTGCATATCGAACAGGGCCCGATTCTCGAAGCGGAGAACGTTCGCATCGGCGTGGTCGAGAATCTGCAAGGCATCTCGTGGCAGCGCGTGAGCGTGCAAGGCAACGCCAATCATGCGGGCACGACGCCGACGCATCTGCGTCACGACGCGGGCTGGGTGGCCGCGGCGGTCTCCACGTTCTTGCGTGAACTGGCGGTTCAGAGCGGCACGACGCTCGCCACCATCGGCATGCTGAGCATCGAGCCGAACGTCATCAACGTGATTCCCCGCAAGGCTGTATTCACGGTCGATCTGCGCGACCCCGATGAAACGCGTTTGCAGGACGCCGAGCGCCGCCTCGCGGAATTTTTGGTCGAGGTGGCGCGCAAGGAAGGCGTGAAGATCGAAACCGAGCGTCTCGTGCGTTTCGAACCGGTGGTATTCGACGCGGCGCTCGCACGCGCCATCGAAGCCGCCGCCGAACGCCGGGGGTTCTCGAACCGGCGCATGACCTCGGGCGCGGGCCATGACGCCCAGATGATCGCGCGTATCGCGCCGGCCGCGATGATCTTCGTGCCGAGCCGCGGCGGCATCAGCCACAATCCGCGCGAGCATACGGACGACGATCAACTCATCGACGGCGCGAACGTGCTGCTGGATGTGGTCCTGGAGCGCGTTGGCACGGCGTGAGGCCCGCGCGTTGCGCGGTTACGTCCCGACTGCCGCGGCCTCATCGAGCGCATCGTAAATGCCGATGACCCCCGCCGCGACATTGCTCCAATGATCGATGGCGTGCGTGCCGACCACGTCGTCCCAGAAAGACTCCGATCCGTACTGAAGACGTTGCGCGTGCAACCGTCGCGTGTAGAGCTGCAGGTCGAACTCGGCGGTGATGCCCATCGCGCCCACCAGCGCGTGCGCGCCGTTCGCCACCAGCGGCGCGGCGCGGCTCGCGCGCGCCTTCGCAATGGTCGCCGCGATGCGCTGTTCCGACGTGTGGTATCCCGCGCAGCCCAACTGCGCCGCGACGCGTGTGGCGGCCACATGCTCGGCCATGACGCTCAACTGTTGCTGCACGGCCTGGAACTTGCCGAGCGAGCGGCCAAATTGCTGGCGGTCGTTCACGTAGCCGAGCGTCATGTCGAATACGCGTTGCATGCCGCCCGCCATCATGGCGGCCGTGGCGAGCGCGCCCAGCTCGCCCACGCCACGCACAGTGGCGGGCAGCGCGCGCGCCGCGTGCGCGGTGCGCACGAATTGCGGCGTGCAGTGACGCGCGAGCACGTTGTGCGCCCGCGGCTCGCGCCTGGCTTTGGACTTTTCTCGTTCTGTTGCGCACGCTCGCGCAGCGCCGCGCACGCCGTGGCGGCGTCATCCTGGGTTCCGGCACCAGTTTGAAGCCAACCACGCCTGGCGCCGCAATCCTGTGAACACCTCCCCTTAAACCCGGCTTTTCGAGCGATTAACCGGGAGGTGGTTGCCCGACAATCTCTAGAAACGCGGGGTGGGCTCGCACTTTCTCGAGGCAGATATGTCAAGCAGCATTACGATCACGGACGACCTGGTTGCTGAAATCGCGGAACGGATGGCCGACGAGGGCCAGAAGGTTTCTCCCATGGCCATCTGGTCCGAAGTTCATACCGGCTCGGTGGTCGCGGTGGCTGCCTCCCTGCGCAAGTGGCGCGAGGAGCGCGCGCCGCGCGTGCAGCAAGTCGTGGAACGCCCTGCGTTGCCGGAAACCGTGACGGATACGATGCGCGACGCGCTCGACCGTCTGTGGACGTCGGCGCAGGACGAGGCCGAGCGCGCCGTGGCGCGCCGCCTGCAGTCGATGCGCGAGCGCGTCGAGGACGCGTGCAATGAACGCGACAACGCGCTCGAAGAGCTGCAAACCACGGTCCAGGAACTCGACGCCCTGCAAGTCCAGCTGGACAAGATGACGCGCGCCTACGAGACCAAGGCCGATGCCGGGTCGGGTCTGGAGGAAGACATCGCGAGCGCGATTGAGCGCGCCGACGCAGCGGAGAAGCGCGCGGAGGAACTGGCGGAGCGCGTTTCGGCCCTCGAGGCAGAACTGGAGCGCGCGGTCGCCGAACTGGCCGCCGAGCGCGAAGCGCACGCAGCCCAGACCGCCGAAGCCGAAGCCGAAGCGGCAGAGGCCGCGGCGAGCGAGCAGGCCGGGCCGGCAGCTTCGACCGAAAGCGACGAAGCTGAGCGCGCCGCGCTGGAAGCGGCGCATTCGGAAGCGGTTGCGAAGCTCGAAGGCGAACTCGAAGCGATTCGCGCGGCGCTGCAGGCCGAGCAGGAAGCGCACGCGGCCCAGCGTGACCAGGTCGCCGGTGCCCAGGCCGAGCGCGATGCCGCCGCCACCGAACTGCAGAATGCCCAGCAGCAGCTCGCCAGCCTGAGCGACGAGCGCACGGCCGACGCCTCTGAAATCGAGCGTCTCTCGGCGAGCTTGACCGAGGCGCAGGAGCGCGCCGACGCCGCGCAGCAGCGCGCGACCGAACTCGCCGAACTGGGCGAATTCGCCAAGGCCGCGACGTCGAGCGAAGCCGCCGAGGGCGTAGCCGAGGCGCAGCCTGCGGCCGCCGATCCCGAAGAAGTCGAAGCGCTGAAGGCCCAGCTTGCCAGCGATACGGCCAAGCACGCCGCCGCGATTGCCGATGCGCGCGAGAACATCAAGCGCTGGTCCGAGTACGCGAACGGACTGAAGCAGCAACTGGCCCAGGCCAACGAAAAGGCGATCGTGGGTCTGGCCCGCAGCGCCGGCGAAGCCTCGCTGAGCCGCCGCCTCGCCGCCGAGCTGGGCCAGGTCGTGCCGGAGCATGAACTGCTGCGCAAGGAGTCCCAGCAGCAAGTGGTCGTCGAAGCGGTCAGCGCCCATCTCGAGCAGCAGGGCTATTCCTACGACGCCAAGACCGGCATGGTGACGAAGCTGAGCACCGAAAACGCGCCGGCCTGAGCGCACCATAGACCGTCCGTTTGATGGCGCATCGCGAATGCGGTGCGCCGGGCCGTTTCTCCATGACCGCTGCCTCAGTGCAGCGGTTTTTTTTCGCCCCTCCTTGATGGATCCGCAGGCTGCACACGTGCAGGCATTGGGACAAATGCCGACTTCCAGCCAGCCGAACGCCCGCTTTCCCGAAAACGAATTGTTGGCTTTGCGCGCCTGAACCACACTGGCACCTGTCCAGTGGCGCGCACAAGCGAATCAGGCGGCCGCCGCGCAGCACACTCCAAAGCACACAAAAGCCCCCAAAGGCAAAGGAGGAGACATGACGGGACCCAGGACGCAGCACGTGGGCATCGGCAAACCGGGACGCGGACGGCCCGCACCGGCGAACTTGCGCGGCGCGCTGGCGACGGCGCTGGCCATCGCACTCGCGCCGTCGTTCGCGCACGCCACGGAGTGGCGCGTGGGCGTGGAACTCCCGCTCACCGGCGCGCTCGCGCAGGCGGGCACCGAAATGTACCGCGGCATTCAGGTGGCGGCCGACATCTACAACCGGCGCCATCCGCAGGACAAGATCACGCTGGTGGCCGTCGACGACGAATCGAACCCGGCCAAGGCCGTTGCCGCCGTCGAGCAGCTTGCCTCGCAGCACGTGGTCGCGATTGCGGGCGCAGCCAATTCGAACTGCGCCGGCCCGGCTTCGGAAGCCGCGAGCAAGGCGGGACTCGTCTATGTGACGTCGGGCGGCACCAGCGATGACATGGTCACGCGCGGCCTGAAGAACTTCTTTCGCGTGAGCAACACGCCCGGCTACACGAAGGGCATGGTGGGCCTCTTCAACTCGCTGGGCGTGAAGTCGGTGGCGATCGTCTACTCGACGAAGGACGCGACGAGCGACCTCGCGAGGCAGCTCGATACGGCGCTCAAGGCGCAGGGCGTGAAGACCTTCCTGCATGCCTACGATCCCTCGATCAGCGACTTCAAGCCGCTCATCAACAAGGTCAAGCTGCAGGACAAGCCCGACGCCATGGCGATGCTCGGCTATGAGAACGACTATGTGGGCATTCTGCGCGCCTCGCGCGTGCTCAAGCCCGACCTGAAGGCGATTGCGGCGCCATGGGCGTTCGCGAGCCCGAAGATGGCGCAGTCGTTCCCCGATCTCGTGCCGAACGTGTATGGCGCGACCGTGCTCTCCTCGCCGGCCGACTACCACTCGGCGGACCAGCGCGACTTCTCCGATACGTACCAGCGGCTCTTCAAGACCGGCTCGAACTATCAGTCGCAGACGTCGTTCGTCTACGCGCAACTGCTGTTCGACGCGATCGCGAACGCGCAGAAGGCGGGCACGCTCGACAAGGGCGGTCTGGCCGACACGCTGCGCGCCACGCGGCGCGACGACACGTTCATTGGCAAGGTGGCGTTCGACGCTCGCGGCGACAACGCGAACTACGTGGCGCACATGGGCCAGTTCGCGCGCGACGGCAAGCTTGCGCTCGTCTGGCCCGCGAACTACGCAACGGCGAAACCGGTGTATCCGGGCGTGCCGTGGTAACAAAAAGATAGAACAACGAAACAGGGCGAGCGCCGCATGTGAACGGCGCCGCTGCCTATTCCCGAGACTCAGGTTTGGAGGTTCGATGGTCCGCTTCGCGACTCGCAGCAAGCCGCGCGCCCTCGTGCGCGCACTCTTTCGCATCGGCGCGGGCGCCGCAAGCGCCTGCGCGCTGCTCGCCCATACGCCCGCCGCATTTGCCGACACGCTGCCCGTGGGTGTGGAGTTGCCGCTCACCGGCTCGATGGCGCGCGCCGGCAACGCGCAGCTCGAAGGCATCCGGCTCGCTGCCGATCTCTTCAACAACGGCAGCGGCAAGCACAAGGTCGCGCTCACCGTGGTCGACGACGAGGCGCAGCCCGCCAAGGCCGTTTCGGCGGTGGAGAAGCTCGCATCGCAAGGCGTGCTCGCCATAACGGGCGGCTACGGCTCCAATTCGGTGAGCCCGGCTTCGGAAGCGGCGGACAAGGCGGGTATCGTCTATATCACCTCGGGGGCCGTGGACAGCGCGATGACCACGCGCGGCCTCAAGCACTTTTTCCGCATCGGGCCCGCATCGGGCTACTCGAAGGCCGTGGTGGGGCAGTTGAACGCCATGGGCGTGAAGTCGGTTTCGATTCTCGCCTCGACGAAGCAGGCCACCACCGACCTCAGCAACGAAGTCTCGACGCAACTGCACGCGCAGGGCGTGACGGTGACGGTGCATGCATTCGACCCGGCGATGACGGACTTCAAGCCGCTCGTGAACAAGGTGCGCTTGCAGGACAAACCTGAAGTTCTGCTGATGATCGCGTACGAGAACGACTATATCGGCATTTTGCGCGCCGCCAAGGTGCTGCGCCCGCAACTGAAAGCCGTGATGGGCGCGTGGTCCATCGTCACGCCGAAGATGACCACCGACTATCCCGATCTCGTGAACAACGTGATCGGCTGCGCGATGCTGCCGTACCCCGCGGACTTCGGTACGGCCGACGGCAAGGCCTTCGTGCAGGCGTACCAGGCCGCGTATCACAAGGAACCCGACTACCTGGCCGAATTCGCCTACGTGCAGTCGCGGCTGCTGTTCGACGCCATGGCGCGCGCCGCCGACGCGGGCACGCTCAAGCAGGACGGCATTGGCGCCGAACTGCGCGCGAAGCCGCACGACACGCTGATCGGCAAGGTGAGCTTCGCGCCGAACGGCGACAACCCCGCGTTCCTGAACAACATGGCGCAGATCCAGGGCAACCGCATCGTGCTCGTGTGGCCGAAGGAGCGCGCCACGGGCAAGTTGAACTACCCCGCGCTGCCGTGGTAATTGCGCGCGCAACGAAGGAGGAGTCGCGATGACGGACCTGTTGCTGCAATCGCTGTATTCGGGCGTGCTCGTGGGCGGCGCTTACGCGCTCGTCGCGCTGGGGCTCGCGCTGGTGTTCGGCTCGATGCGCATCATCAATCTTGCCCACGGCGAGCTGGTGCTGCTTGCCGCCTATATCGCCTACACGTTCGAGACGAAGCTCGGCCTGAACCCCGTGTTCGCGATTCCGGTGGCGATTCCCGTGGTCTGCGCGGCCGCCGCCGCCGCGTGGTATCTGGTTAGCCGCATCAAACGCGACCGCGAGCTGAACTCGCTGATCCTGACCTACGGCATCGGCATCGTGCTGACCAATGGCGTGCTGCTGGGCTGGGGCGCCGACGTGCACTCGACCGGCAGCGCATGGCTGCAGGACAGCGTGATGCTCGGCAACCTGCTTTCCATGCGCAGCGAAGTGCTCTCGTTCGGTATCAGCGTCGTGCTGATGCTCGCACTCTGGTGGTGGCTCTCGCGTTCGTGGTATGGCCGCGCCGTGCGCGCGATCTCCAGCAACCGCGATGCGGCGCGCCTGATGGGTATCGACCCGCGCAAGACCGAACTGATCTCGTTCATCGTGGCGGGGCTGCTCGCTTCGTGCGCGGGCGTGTCGATCTACGCGTCGAGCGCGATCCAGCCTTCCGTTGGCGAAGCGCTTACCGTCAAGGCGTTCATCATCACGGTGCTCGCGGGTGTGGGATCGATTCCTGGCGTGCTGGCAGGCGCGATGCTGCTCGGCATTACCGAAGCGCTGACCGTCACGCTCGCCAGTTCGGCGTTGCAGGAACTCGCGGGCATGCTGCTGTTTCTGCTCGTGCTCTACGTGCTGCCGAACGGCTTGTTCGGTGTGTCGAAACGAAGGGGATGAGATCGATGTCGACATTGAAAACCACAACGGCGTGGTCCAGCCCGCGTCTGGCTGCGCTCGCCGTGGCGCTGGCCGTGCTTTATGCGGGCGTGCCGCTCGTGTTCGGGCAGAACCTGTATCTGATGAGCCTGGTGGTGGCCTCGCTCACGATCGCGGGCGTGGCGCTCGCGTGGGCGCTGCTCGGCAACCTCGGCGGCATGGTGAGCTTTGGACACGCGGCGTTTTTTGGCGTGGGTTCGTATATCTCGGCACTCCTCACGCTCAAGGCGGGTTGGCCCGTGTTTCCCGCGATGCTCGCGGGCGGCGTGGGGGCGGCTGTCGCCTCGCTCGCCATGGCGCCCGCGCTGCGCCTGAAGGGGCCGTACTTCGCGCTCGCCATCCTCGCCTATGCGCAGATCTTCCGCATCATCGCAACCGAATGGTCCGATCTCACGGGCGGCGCGAGCGGCCTTTCCAGCATTCCGGGGCTGCCAAAGATCGCGGGCTTCGACTTCGGGAGCAAGAGCGGCGGCTATCTCGTCGTGCTCACGCTCGTGCTCGTGTTCGCCGCGATTTATGCGCGGCTGCGCGGCAGCCATGTGGGACTCGCGCTGCGGGCGATGCACGAGTCGGAGGACGCCACGCGCGTGGTGGGCGTGAACAGCGTGATGCTCAAGCTCGCCATGCTGATGCTTTCGGCGCTGATGACGGGGCTCGTGGGCGCATTTAACGCGCACTACATCAACTTTCTCGAACCCGATTACGCGTTCAACGCGAGCTGGGCCGTCGTGCCGATCATTGCGGCGATCTGCGGCGGCTATCGCACCATACTCGGGCCGCTGGTGGGTGCGGTGACGGTCTATCTGGTGGATCAGCTCGTACTCAAGAGCCTGCTGCCGACGGGGCACCAGATCGTGCTGGGCATCCTGCTCGTGGCGATGATCATCGTGAGCCCCGCGGGTCTGACCGCGCTGCGCTTCAAACGTACCCGGCGAGGTGTGTATGCAGCAAGCTGAACAGCCGGCGGAACTGCGCCTGCAGGACGTGTCGATCCGCTTCGGCGGCATCACGGCGGTCAACGGTGTATCGCTCTCGCTCGGCCCGCGCGACGTGGTGGGGCTGGTCGGCCCGAACGGCGCGGGCAAGACGACGCTGTTCAACGCGATTTCGGGGCTCGTGCGGCCCACGAGCGGTTCGATCCGTTTCGGCGACGTGGATCTGTTGAAAGCACCGCTCTACCGGCGCGCGCGCCTTGGCATCGGGCGCACATTCCAGGTGCCGCAGCCCATGCACGAACTCACGGTGCGCGAGAATCTGATCGTCGCGCAACGCTTCGGCACGGGGCGAGTGGACGAGGCGCGCATCGACGAAATCCTCGCGTTCCTGGGACTCGAAGGCAAGGCGCAGCGCGACGCGGCCACGGAACTCGCGCTCACCGAACTCAAGGCGCTGGAGGTGGCGAAGGCGCTCGCGACCGGGCCGAAGCTGCTGTTGCTCGACGAAGTGCTGGGGGGCCTCGAGACGGCCACCAAGCGCCGCTTCATGCAAACGCTGCTGGCGGTGCACGAGCGATACAACGTAGGCATCCTGATCATCGAGCACGATATCGAGACCGTGATGAACCTGTGCAGGCGCGTGTGCGTGCTCAACTTTGGCAAGCTGATCGCCGATGGGCCTCCTGCCGAAGTGTTCCGCGATCCCGAAGTCGTGCGCAGCTATACGGGGGAGGCGGCCCATGCTTGAGGTCAGCAGCGCCCGCGCCGGCTATGGCGCGATCAACGTGTTATGGGACGTTACGCTCAATATCGCGAGCGGCGAGGTCACGACCATCGTGGGCCCGAACGGCGCGGGCAAGACCACGCTGCTGCGCGCGATCATGGGGCTCGTGCCGCTGGAGCGCGGTCAGATCACCTTTGACGGCGCGCCGCTCGCGGGCGTGCCCACCTGGGACATGGCGCAGCGCGGCATTGCGATGGTGCCCGAAGGGCGCATGATCTTCCGCGACATGTCGATCGAGGAGAACCTGATGCTGGGCGCGTTTGCGAAGACGCGGCGCGCTGGGGCGAAAGCGCAGCTCGAGGAGGTCTACGCGCTGTTTCCGCTGCTCAAGGAGCGGCGCGCGCTGCCTGCTGGCACGCTGTCCGGTGGGCAGGCGCAGATGCTGGCGCTGGGGCGCGGGCTCATGTCGTCGCCGCAGCTCATGCTGATCGATGAGCCTTCGCTTGGGCTTGCGCCTGTGATGGTGCAGGAAGTGTTTGCGATTCTCGATCGGCTCAAGGGGGCGGGGCGCACTATCGTGCTGGTGGAGCAGAATACCAATATGGCGTTGCGGCTTGCTGATCAGGTTTATCTCATGCAGGGCGGGAAGGTTACGTTTGCTGCGCGCGCTAAGGATGTGGATGTGGAGGTGCTTCACGATATGTATTTTGCGCGGTAGCTTTTTTGTTGTGGCGCCTGGATGCTCTCGCGCTTTCTTGTGTTCGTGTCTGTATGCAGGCGTTGCCCCTGTGCGGGGCGGCACTGTAGTGGTCCAATAGTCGTGGACACCTCTAAAGGGGATAATTGCCCCAACTGAGGTGAGAGATGAGCAGACGGAACCTGACTGACGAATTCAAGGCTGAGGCGGTACAACTGGTGGTTGCGCAGGGCTATTCATTTGCCAAGGCCTGCGAGGCACTAGGCGTTGGCGATACCGCGCTGCGACGCTGGGTGGCGCAATGGCGCGCCCAGCAGGTTGAACCGCCCCGCAGCGAGGCGCAAATCCAGAGCGACCAGCGGCGCATCCGTGAGCTGGAGGCCCGTG
>NZ_JAFA01000049.1 GCF_000519185.1 Paraburkholderia nodosa DSM 21604
ACATGGTTGAGTACACAACCATTCGTGAACGAGGACGACGTCGGGCCGCTAGCGGGACCGATCCTCGACAAGTTCCGGGAAGTCATCGTGGGGACCGACAACTTGTACAAGCTCGCACGCAAGCACGAACTCAAGGTGGCGTTCGGGACCGACCTGATCTTCTCACCGGCCGTGACGGCGCGCCAAGGTTTGATGATCGGCAATATGGCCCGCTGGTACAGCGGCTCCGAGACTTTGCGGATGGTGACGGGGGGAAACGGGGAGTTGCTTGCGCTCTCCGGCGAGCGCAACCCCTATCCCGCCAAACTGGGGGTGCTGGAGCGGGGGGGCATGGGCCGATTTGCTGGTCGTCGACGGTAACCCACTCGACAACGTGGCATTGCTCGCCGATCCCGAGAAGAACCTGAAACTGATCATGAAGGATGGGCGCATCTACAAGGATGCCATGCGGACCTAGATCTGCCTGTACAGGTTGTTGACCAGGTGAAGGCGAATCATGCCGGCGGAGAGCTGGAGCAGCGCAGCGTGAATATCGAGCCAACATTCGAAGTGACAACCGGAGGAAGCGGCACCGATCAGCTGACAGCGGGATGAATGCGATCGTCTCGTAACAGCCCGTTGTCTGACCTGAGCCGACGTTTGAATCTCGGTCAAAATCTCCTGGTGAGCGGCAGGAGGTGGCCGCACTGCGTCCCACGACCGGGCACGGCCGGCGTCCCGGATGCGTGTCTCATGCAAAGGGCATGGGTCGACCCGTTGCTTCCGGTCGACCCGGTGTTCCCTCAACGGCAATTTTAAAAGGTACATCGGCCGTTCGCGTGGTCCGATTAGCGGGGGGCTTGTTCGGACGATTCCGTCCGCCAGGCAAAATATATGTATCTCGCGGGTCCGGACACCAAAGCCGATGATGCGAGGCGCCGAGTTCTCAAGCTGCTCGAGGATCGCATGCAAACGCTGCGTCCTTTCGCCGTTGCCAATCCTGACGAAGAGGAGTCTGCTGATCCTGAACTTGACGCCGCTGACCCATTGAAGGGATTCGGTAAGCCGGAACAACGAAAACGTGTCGAGCAAGCCGCGGAAAACCACTCATTGCCCACTACACTCAATTCAGATGGAGCCCATGCCGTCTCCTCGTCGATTTGCGCCTGGCGGCCGCGGAATTGTAAACACAGCAGGGGGCCAGGCGGGTAGGATGCGCGTTGTTGTACTGCGTGCCAGTTCACCATCCAACTCCAGTTTTCGGAAGACGGATGACCTTCACGGTTTTGTGACTCCCAGACAGGGCTACAGGGCAGACCATGGACACGATGTACTCGATTTCTGACAGTCTTCGATTCTCTCTCGTCCTCATCAAGCCGACCCATTACGACGACGACGGCTACCCGATCCAGTGGCTCCGCTCGGTCATGCCTTCCAATACACTCGCCTGTATGTATGCGCTCGCTGATGACGCGCGAAAGAGAAACCTGCTGGGCCCCGACGTCCAGTTTGAGATCGAAACATGCGACGAAACCAACCAGCGGGTGTGGCCAGAGCGCATCATTCGTGACCTGAAGGCAAAGGGCGGAAGATCGATGATTGGTCTGGTCGGTGTGCAGTCGAACCAGTACCCGCGCGCACTCGACCTCGCCCGCCAGTTCCGTGCCGCAGGCTTGCCGGTTGCGATCGGTGGCTTCCACGTTTCTGGCTGCATCTCCATGCTGCCGGAGATGCCCGCTGAGCTTAAGGAAGCGCAAGCAATGGGTGTGGCGCTCTTCGCTGGGGAGACCGAGGGGCGGCGTCTTGATGAGGTCCTTCTCGACGCGTGGAACGGTGCAATGAAGCCCTTGTATAATTTCATGGACACGTTACCGTCGCTCGAAGGTGCTCCCCAGCCCTTCTTGCCGCGCAGGCATATCGAACGCACGGCAGGTACCTATACCTCGGTTGACCTCGGTCGTGGTTGCCCGTATCAGTGCTCGTTTTGCACCATCATCAACGTGCAGGGGCACAAGAGTCGCTTTCGCACCCCTGACGATCTCGAAAAGATCATCCGCGAGAACGCAAAGCAGGGCATCGACCGGTTCTTCGTCACGGATGATAATTTCGCTCGCAACCACGACTGGGAAATCCTTCTCGACCGCATCATCGAACTTCGGGAAAAGGAAGGCATTCACTGCGGCTTCACGATCCAGGTCGACACGCTCTGTCACAAGATTCCAAACTTCATCGAGAAGGCAACGCGCGCGGGCGTACGTCGCGTGTTCATCGGGCTTGAGAATATCAATCCCGAGAATCTGATCGCGGCCAAGAAGCGGCAGAACAAGATCACCGAATACCGCGCCATGCTGCAGAAGTGGCGCGCCCACGGCGCGATTACCTACGCTGGCTATATCATCGGATTCCCGGCGGACACGAAAGAATCGATCCTGCGCGACATCGAGATCATCAAGCGTGAATTGCCAATCGACATTCTCGAATTCTTCATGCTTACCCCGCTTCCGGGCTCCGAGGATCATCAGACGATGGTAAGGAACGCTGAATGGATGGACCCGGACATCAACAAATACGACACCAACCACCGGGTCACGCACCACCCGAAAATGTCGGACGCTGAATGGGAAGAAGCGTATCGGTGCGCCTGGAGCGCGTTTTACTCGTACGAGCACATCCGCACTATCGTCAAGCGGGCAGCGCAGATCCCGAACGGCCGACCGAAGACGATCATGCGCACAATCGCCTGGTTCAGACTGATGATCGAACACGAGGGTGTGCATCCGCTCGAAGGGGGAGCCCTGCGAATGAAACACCGCCGTGACCGCCGTTGGGGGCTACCGGTCGAATCGCCGCTTCGCTTCTATCCGCGCTACTGGAGTGAGACCGCTGTCAAGTTGACAAAATATCTGCGCTTCTACCTCAGGACAGAGGCGACCCTCAGGGAAGTCATGAAGGCACCGGAACGTTACGCCTACACGGATATCGCCATCACGCCGCTGCAGGAAGAGGAGTTCGAGCAGCTTGGACTCTTTCACGCCACGAGCGGCGGCGAGGCAGCGCTGGCTGTCCACCACCGGCGTATTGCTATCCGGTCATCGGGCCCGTCTGCAGCGTGATATCGTTGACAATGTCATCCAGTTTTCCTGGGCATCTACCTGTTTTCTGGTCTGGCAGGCTGTTGAAATAGCTCCCGCCGTCGTTCAGAAGCCGCCGTCGCTCACGCCAATGGGAGTACAGGCTCTAGATCGCTGCCGGGAAATCCTGGATGGTTTCGCGCAGTTGAAATCCCTGGCCGCTACGCCCGAGCCGGAAGGCGTGTTTCGGCTGGGTCTCGTCAACGGACTCGCCGACGCGAGCCTGGCCGAGCGCGTGGCGGCCGTCATTGCGCGATTCCCTCGTCTCTCGCTTCGTCTGAAGTCCGGCTGGAGCAACGAACTGGCAGAGCAGCACCGCATGGGAATGCTGGACGCCGCGATCATCCTCGCCGGCGAAGACGTGGTTCATCACGCGGAGCCGATAGGGCAGGAAAGCCTCGTGGCGGTCGGCGCGCGCGGTCTTGCCGCAGCGCCCGACAGGTGGAAACGCCTTGGCTGGATTCTGAGCCCCGAACCGTGCGATGGGCGCCGCAGCCTCGCGAGGCGTCTCGCGCTAGACGACCGACCGCTGGTCGTGACAGCCGAAATCGAGCATCAGGGGCTCCAGACGGAACTTGTGCGCCAGGGCGTCGGCCTCGGGCTGATGCCAGAACGGTCGCTCGGAGCACCGAAATTGACCGGCATCGAGCCAATCATTGGCGCCTGCGGAACGCTGCGTTTTAACGTGCTGCTGCTGCGTTCGCCACATCTGGGACAGATGGGGAGGGTCGCGGACGCGATCGCCGAGGAGATGGGCGAAAGTTGGCTCGAAAAGACAAAAACATCTGGCTGAACTGGTATGTTCTTCGGCGCGCACGGTGGTGCGGCGGAATTGACTCAAATCCCCGCCGTCCAACAACCGCCCCGCGCTGCGTTTCTGCTATGCGTAGCGCTTCGCCTCCTGCAGCAATTCAGATGTCCCGATCACTGCATTGAGGCCGTCGAAATCGAGCATCCTTGCGCGCCAGTCGGCGGTCGATCCCGACGCGCGCAGCGTGGCGTAATACCCTTGCAGCGTGTGCGCCACCGCGCGCGCCGTGCCGCCAGGAAAGATCACGATGCCAAAGCCGAGTTCGGCGAGCGCCGACACGCTTTGCACCGGCGTCTTGCCGCCTTCGACCATGTTCGCGAGCAGCGGCACGCGCCCGGCGAAGCGCGTGCAGGCCGTTGCCATTTGCTCCTGCGTGCGTAGCGCTTCGATGAAAAGCGCGTCCGCGCCGGCTTCCAGGTAGTGCTCCGCGCGCTCGAGCGCGGCTTCGAATCCTTCCACGGCCACGGCGTCCGTGCGGGCGAGGATCAGCGTGCACGGGTCGTGGCGTGCGTCCACTGCGGCGCGCACCTTGCCAGCCATTTCCTGCACGCTCACCACTCCTTTGCCGTCCAGATGTCCGCAGCGTTTCGGGAAGGTCTGGTCTTCGAGCTGGATCATCGCGGCGCCGGCGCGCTCGAAGCCGCGTACCGTGCGCTTCACGTTGAGCGCGTTGCCAAAGCCGGTGTCCGCGTCGACGATCACAGGCAGCGCGACGCGATCTGCAATGCGCGCGAGTGTGTCTTCCACCTCGGGATAAGTGGTGAGGCCTACGTCCGAGCGGCCGAGCCGCGTATAGGCGATCGAGGCGCCCGAGAGATAAAGCGCTTCGAAGCCCGCTTGCGCGGCGATCAACGCAGAAAGCGCGTCATAAACGCCGGGCGCGAGCAACACCCCTTCGCCAAGCCTCGCTTCAAGTGACGGCGATGTCGTCATGCTGTGGACTCCTTTTCATTGGATATTGAGCGTTGCGCGATTACAGTTTGCGCCGCGATATGGCCGCCCGCGACCGCCGAGAGCAGGCCGTTGCCGGAGAGGTAACCCCAGACGGCATTACCCGAAACGCCACGCGCGGCGCCGCCCGCGGCCAGCAGGTTAGGCAACGGCGTGCCGTTTTCGCGCAGCACACGGCAGTGCGCGTCGATGTCGAGACCGCCTTGTGTGTGAAAGAGCGCGCCGGTTACTTTCACGGCGTACCAGGGCGCCTGGAGCGCGCGCGTGAACTGGCGCCCGTCCGGCGCCGTGACGCCGGGCACGATGCTCTCGAACGTGGCGCGCAGTGCGGCAGCGTCGCATCCGATGATCGCTGCCAGCGCATCCACGTTTTCGGCGGTTTTCAGCGCGCCGGCCGCCTCGGCTTCGCAGAAGTCTGGAAACGTGCGCGCGAGCGCGAGCGTCTGGGCGTCGAACACGTTCCACGCCACGCCGCCCGGTTGGGCAAGCACGTGAACGGCCGCTTCGGAATAGCCGTGCGTCTCGTCGTGGAAGCGCTGGCCCGCGCGGTTGATCTGTACGCCGCCATCCATGATCACGGCCCACGAAATCAGAATGCCGTGCGGGCTCGCCCACGAGCCGTGGCCCTGGTAGCCGCCCAGGTCGGCTTCGCCCGCGTCGAGCTGGCGGCCCCACAGCAGCGCACTGCCGTCGTTGCCTTCGTGGCCGCCGTAGACGGCTTCGGCCATCTCCGGCAACAGCGCCTCGCGCAACGCCGCATTACCGCCAAAGCCGTTGCAGGCAAGTAGCACCGTGTCGCAGAGCAGGTATTCCATCGTGCCGTCGGGCCGCTCGCCGCCAACCGCCACGACGCGCGCGTCGTCGTCCACCCAGAGTTCGCGCACCAGCGTACGCGTGAGGATCGCCGCATCGGTGGCGGCAACGGCGCGCTCCAGCGCCGCCATGAGCGCCGCACCGGTGCGCTCTGGCAGGCTGTGCATGCGCCGCGCGGTGTGGCCCGGATACAGGAAGCCGTCGAGAATCTCGAATTCGAGGCCGTGGCGCGCGAGCGCGTCGATGGCCGCGCCCGAAGCCTCGCTATAGGCGCGCACGAGATGCGGCGCGGCCGTGCCTTCGGTCTTGCCGAGGATGTCGGCGGCGAAGCGTTCGGGGTTGTCGTCGATGCCCGCGTCGCGCTGCACTGCGCTGGCCGCCGCCGGGATGAAACCGGAGGAGAGCGCAGTTGACCCTCTTGGCGCGGCGTCGCGTTCGAGCAGCACGCAGTCGATGCCGGCGTCCTGCAGCGCGAGCGCGGCGGTGAGTCCGCAGGCCCCCGCACCGACGATCACGACACTCACATGGGGCAGGTCGGCAGTGCCCGGCAGCCCGCGTTTGACGATAGGCGCGCTCATGTCGCGAGCCGGCCCGCGAAGGCCTCGCAAGTGGTGACGTCCGCCACGGTGCGCAGATCGGCTAGCGCCGCCTCGTGCGCCGTTTGCGTCGACGCCGCACAGCCGTCCGCAAGCACGAGCACGCGATAGTCGCGCATATGTGCGTCGCGCGCCGTGCTGGCCACGCCGCCGTTGGTGACGATGCCGCACACCGCCACGGTGGCGATGCCCGCGCGGCGCAGCACCCAGTCGAGCTGCGTGTTGAAGAACGCCGAGTAGGCGACTTTCCACACGCTGGCGTCGACGTATTGGGCCAGTTCGGGCAAGGTGGCGTGACTGGCGGAGCCAGCCACGAAATCGCCGCGCGCGAGGAACGGGCGCAACTGCCGCAGGTGGGGCGAGATCATGGGCTCGCCGTTGGCGTCGGGCCACAGCGTGAACTGGCTCGCCGCGACGTAGCCGCCCGCCGCCTTGAGCTGGCGGGCGAGGGGTGCTACGCGTGCAGGCAGCGCGCGAGCCTCGGGCGCCACCGCGCCGCCGCGATCGTAGGCGCCGCCCGCGCCAATGAAGTCATGCTGCAGATCGACGATCACGAGCGCTGTGCGCCGCGCGTCGATGCGGGTGTCGTGTGCTGTCATGGCGTGTCCGTCAGATCGCTTCGCGTGTGATGAGGAGGTTGCCGAGCGCATCCACCCGGGCGCTAAAGCCGGGCTCCAGCCAGATGGTGGTGTCCGACTGCTCGAGAATGGCGGGCCCGCTCACGGCCGCGTCCACGGGCAGTGCGAGACGCTCGTAGCGCGTGGCTTCCCACCACTGGCCCGCGTGATAGACCTGCTGCGTGCCGAGCGGCGCGGGCATGTCGTTTGCCTGCGGTGCGAGCACCGCGAGGTCGAACTTCGGCCGCACGCCGATCCGCGCATAACGCAGGTTCAGAATGCGCACGGGAATGCCGTCGAGCGCGCGCCCGAACGCTTCGCGATAGATCGTCTCGAACGCGCGCGCGATGCCCGCGCGATCGAGCGTGTCGCGCGTCACCGGCACGCGTACGGTGTGGCTTTGCCCCACGTACAGCATGTCGAGTTCGATGCTCTCGCGCACCGCCTCGAAGCGCACGCCGGCCGAGTCGAGTCGCTGCTGGCACGCCTGCGCCATGGCCTCGACGCGCGCGTTCAGATCGTCGACATCAAGCGCGGCGAGCGGCTGGTTGAGCGTCTGGACGCCGTCGTGCCGCATGTCAGCGATCACGCAACCGAGCGCCGAGGTCACGCCCGGGTAGCGCGGCACGATGCCCGTGGTAGTGCCCACCTCTCGCATCATCGCGCATGCATGCAGCGCGCCGCCGCCGCCAAAGGGCATGTAGGCGAACTGGCGCGGGTCGTGCCCGCGCTCGATCGAAACGAGGCGAATGGCGCCCGCCATACGCGCATTGGCGACGGTAAGAATCGCTTCGGCGGCGGCGTGTACGTCGAGACCGAGCGGCGCGGCAACGTGCGTGCGGATCGCTTCGGCTGCGCGTTCGCTGTCGAGCTTCGCGAGCAGGCCGCCGCCAAGCGGGCGGTCGGCGGCAATGCGCCCGAGCAGCACGTTGGCATCCGTCACGGTGGGGCGTGTGTTGCCGCGGCCGTAGCAGACTGGGCCGGGAATGCTGCCCGCCGACTCGGGGCCCACCTGGAGCAGGCCGCCCGCGTCTACGGAGGCGATCGAGCCACCGCCCGCACCGATGGTTTCGATCTGGATCATCGGCGAGCGCACCACCATGCCGAATTCGATCGAAGTCTGCGCGGAGAGCGACGCTTCGCCGCCCGCCACGAGCGAGACGTCGAATGACGTGCCGCCCATGTCGCCTGTCACGACATTGGGAAAGCCCGCCGCGCGGGCGATGGCCGCGCAGGCGATCACGCCGGCCGCCGGCCCGGAAAGGGCGGTGCGCACGGGCACATCGCTCGCCGTCTGGCGCGACATGATCCCGCCATTGCTTTGCACCACCAGCAATTCGCCGCCGAATCCTTGCGCCTTGAGGTCGCGCTCCAGCCGCCCGAGGTAGCCGCCCACGACCGGTTGCAGCGCGGCGTTGAGCGTGGCCGTCGAGCAGCGCTCGAATTCGCGGATTTCAGGTAGGACTTCGGTCGCCGCCGTGACGTTGCTGTTCGGCCAGAGTGCGCGCACGGCCGCCACGGCGCGCTGTTCGTTGACGGAGTTCGCGTAGGCGTTCACGAAGAACACGCAAACGGCTTCGCAATCCGCATCGAGGAGTGCCTGGGCGGCGGCCTTCACCTGTTCGAGGTCGACTTCGGTGTGCACGGTGCCGTCGGCGAGCACGCGCTCGTTCACTTCGAGTCGCAGGTTGCGCGGCACGACGGGTTCGAAGTCGCCGCGCAGGCCCCAGGTGGCAGGCCGGTCGCGCCGGCGCATTTCGAGCACGTCGCGAAAGCCTGCCGTCGTGATGATGCCGGTGCGCGCCACCTTGCGCTCGAGCAGCGCATTGGTGCCCACGGTGGTGCCATGCACGATGGTCGCGATGGCGCGCGCGTTGCCGGCGCTTGCACCGTCGCCCACGCGCTCGATGCCGTTCATGAAGCCGCGCGCCTCTTCGCCCCGCGTGGAGGGCACCTTGACGATGCGCGCCGCGCCGGCGGCTTCGTCGAGGACGAACAGATCGGTGAAAGTGCCCCCGACGTCGACGCCGACGACGAGCGGCGCTGCCGCGTTGATTGCTGCGCTCATGCCTGTCGCTCCTTGCTGCCTTGTATGCCGGTTATGCCGATCGTGTCGCTTTCGTCGTTCGCCGGCTGTGTCACGTAACCCATTGCCCGATCATGGCCGCGCGCCGCTGCGCTGCGCTTCGCTGGATTGCCATAGCCGCCGCCGCCCGGCGTTTCGAGGCGCACGCGCTCGCCGCGCGTGAGGCTGATGCCCAGCATCTTCGAAGCCATGGGAGGGCTGTGCCATTCCCCCTCGTGCTGATAGCGAAACACATTGGGCACCGAGGCCTCGCCGCCCGCGATGCCCTGCGGCGCCGAACGGCCGCGCTCGCCGAACACGAAAGCCTGTGCGCTCTCTTCGAGCAATTCGATCTCGTAGATGGCGCCGAGGCCACCGCGGTGCTCGCCGTCGCCCGCTGAGTCGGGGCGCAGCGCCCACTGCGTGAAGCGCACGGGGTACGCGGCTTCGAGGATCTCCACGGGCGGAATCGTCGCCGTCGAGATCGGGGCGTTGCCGTGCGAGAGGCCGTCGCCGTCGGCGTGTCCGCCGTGTCCGCCGCCGAAGAAGCTGAACATGACCCAGCGCTGGCCCTTGCGTTCCGGGTCGCTGCGGTAGCCCGCGATCGACAGCGCATTGATGGTCCCGTACGCCTGGGCCATGGCGCGCTCGGGCGCGGCCTTGGCCATTGCGCAGAAGATCACGTCGATCATGCGCAGAATGGTTTCGGTGTAGCCGCCCACCGGGCGCGGGCGCTGCGCCGAGATCAGCAGGTCGTCGGACAGTGCGAAGTCGACGGCGTCGAGCACGCCTGCATTCGCTGGCACGTCGGGGAACAGATGCTTGAGCGCCACGTAGCACGCCGCAATCGCCGTGGCGCGCGAGATGTTGACCGGCCCGAGGCAAGCGGGCGAGGTGCCCGCGAAGTCGAGCGTGAGCGTGTCGCCGGCCACGCGCATGGTGAGCGCGATGGTGAGCGGCTCGTCGCGTACGCCGTCGTTGTCGAGCGTGTCCTGGTAGGTGTATTCACCGTCGGGCAACGCGGCAATATGCGCGCGCATGAGCTTCACGGCGCGCTCGCGCAGCAGGCCGAGCGCGTCTTGCACCGTGGCGTCGCCATATACGTCGAGCAGATCGGCGAGGCGTTTCGCGCCGAGTTCAAGCGCGGCGAGCTGGCCGTTCAGGTCGCCCCACAAGCTATCGGGCAGGCGCGTGTTGGCCTTGAGAATCGCGAGCACGTCGGGGTCGAGTGTGCCGCCGCGCACGATGCGCACGGGGGGGATCTGCACGGCTTCCTGCCAGCATTCGGTGGCGGCCGGATTGTAGTTGCCCGGCACCGCGCCGCCCACATCGTGCCAGTGCGCGGCCGAAGCGAGGTAGCAGTAAAGCTTGCCGCCGCGAAACACGGGGCGCACGAGTTTGAAGTCGTTTGCGTGCGTGCCGCCTTCGTACGGGTCGTTGAAGAGCCAGACATCGCCCTCGCGCATGCCGCCGCGTTCGGCTGCCGCGCGCGCGGCAGCCTGCACGGCGAAGGCCATCGCGCCCACGAACACGGGCAGGCCCGACTTGCCCTGCACGAGCGTCGCGCCGCTCGCGGCGTCATAGATGCCGTGGCAGGCGTCGTGAGCCTCGGCGATGATCGGATTGAAGGCGCTGCGGTACAGGGTCGCGTCCATTTCGTCGGCGATCTGTTCCAGCCGGCCTTTGAGGACCGCAAGGGTGACGGGATCTAGCATGATGAAGCTCCGTTGGATTTCGGATAGCGCTGCTTGAGCAGATTCAGCAGGCCTCCGGCGTCGACCATGTCGAGGAGGAACCCCGGCACGCTTTCGCAGGCAAGGCGGCTGCCGTCGGCGCGTTCGATGTAGCCTTCGCGCGGTGCGAGCGCGAGGGCTTCGCCCTCGGCAATGCACGGCGCGTCGGCGCAGGTGAGCAGCAAGAGCCCCACGTTGAAGGCGTTGCGGAAAAAGAGACCGCTGAACGACGGCGCGATGACCGCGCGCACGCCGAGTTGCACGAGGGCGGCAGGGGCTTGCTCGCGCGAGGAGCCGATGCCGAAGCCGGGCCCCGCCACGAGCACGTCACCTGGCTGCACGTTGGCGGCAAACTCGGGGCGCACGCGTTGCAGGCAGTGGCGCGCGATCTCGTCGATGCCGAATTTCATGTAGGCGCCGGGCGCGAGCGCATCGGTGTCGATGTCGGCGCCCACGCACCAGGCGCGATGACGCGTGTCGAGCGCCGAGGCTGCGGAAGAAGTATGGACTGCGAAATTCATTGGCTCAGGCAAGCATGTCGCGCGCGTCGGCGATACGACCGGCGAGCGCGGCCGCGGCGACGGAGTAGGGGGACCCCAGGTAGACCTGGGCCGTTTCGGCGCCCATGCGCCCTTTGAAATTGCGCGCCGTGCTCGAGAGCACGGTAGCGCCTTCGGGAATCGAACCGCCGTAGCCGGCGCACGCTCCGCACGAATTGGCGAGCACCTGTGCGCCCGCTTCGCGCAGCACGTCCATCACGCCTTCGCGCGCCGCCTGCGCTTCGTCGCGCGCCGAAGCGGGCGCGACCACAAAGCGCAGCCCGTCGGCCACGCGGCGGCCCTTAAGCACGCGGGCCGCGGCGCGCAGGTCTTCGAGCTTCGCGCCCGTGCAGGCACCGAGGTACGCAACGTCCACGGCCACGCCGTCGAACGCGTGCACGGGTTGCGTGTTCGCGGGGCTATGCGGCGCGGCGATCTGCGGGACGAGCGTGCTCGCGTCGAAGCAGTGGACTTCTGCGGCGGCGTCTGGGTCGCCTTGCCAGCGCACCACGTCGATCTCGTCGGTCACGCCAACCGAGCGCAGGTAATCGAGTGTCACTGCATCGGGGGCGACGAGGCCGACCTGCGAGCCCAACTCGGCGCTCATGTTCGAGAGCGTCATGCGCTCCTGCATCGAGAGCGCGCGCACCGCCTCGCCGCAGAACTCCATCGCCTGATAGCGCCCGCCATTCATGCCGAAGCGGCCGATCATGTGCAGCATCATGTCCTTGGCGGTGACGCCGTCGGCCAGCCGGCCTTCCCAGCACATCCGGATCGTTTCGGGCACCTTCACCCAGATCTCGCCCGACACCGCCACGCCCAGCATCTCTGTGCTGCCGATGCCGAACATGTACGCGCCGAACGCGCCGCCGGTGGGCGAGTGCGAGTCGCCGCCCACGCAGAACATGCCGGGGCGCAGATGGCCGTGCTCGGGCAGCACGACGTGGCAGATGCCCACGGAGTCATAGACGTTGGGCAGCGACTGCTGCGCGGCCCAGTCTCGCGCAATGCGCACGATGCGGCGCGATTCGTCGTCCTGCGCGGGCACGTAGTGGTCGAGCACGAGCACGACTCTCGATTTGTCCCACAGCGTTGCGCCGAGCGTGTCGAGCATAGGCTGGAGGCGGCGTGGGCCACTCGAATCATGGAACATCGCGAGGTCGACGCGGCAGGTGACGATTTCTCCCACGGCCACCGTGTCACGGCCGCACGCTGCGGCCAGCAGTTTTTGAGTCAGCGTTTGCATGTCGAAAATTGATTACGCTCCGGAAGAGACCGGGAAAATGCAGCATGAATCCATGAGCGTGACTCCGGAAGATTCACCAGGTTTGGACGGTCAAATCTTCGCTAACCGACACTTTGGCGTCGACGTCGCCGACGCGGGAAAGCTGCAACTGGTACTGGTAGCGATCCGGCCGGTAGAGGCCTTGCAGCAGTTGAATCGGACGGTCCTGGCTATCGCGCACGAGGCGCGTGACGGAGAGCAATGCGGAACCCACCGCCACGTCGAGATGGCGGGCGATCACGGCATCGGCCAGACGTGCCCGGATGGTTTGCGTGCTGGCGCCCAGTTCGACGCCTGCTTCCTCGAGCAAGACCAGCAGGGGCTTGCGTTCGAGCGCCTTTCGGCTGATCGGGGCGAGGCCAGCCGGCACGTGCGTGGTGATGTGCGAGATCGGCCCGGATTGAGCACTACGCACGCGAATGCTTTTATGGACGAGTGCACCCGCTTCGAGTGAAAGCGCTTTCGCGACCGCGTCGGTTGCGTGCACAACGGTACTGTCGATCACGTGCACGCGCGTGCGCAGACCCATCGTGACGATGTTGCCAAGCAGGCCGTTCAAGTGGGCGGTTTCGCGAGAATCCTGCGGTGTCTTGCCATCGCCTGCGTTGCGGGCCTGATGCAGTGGCCAGGTTCCAAGGCCGGGCCGGCGCATGATCAGCCCATCGGCTACCAGCATTTCGAGCGACTTGCGAATGGTGATGCGGCCCACGCCGAATTGATCGGCGAGATGATGTTCTCCGGGTACGCCGTCGCGATCGAAACGTCCTTCCTGCAACTGCTCACGCAGGATGAGATAGATCTGGTGATACTTGGGCAGGGGAAGAGACATATCCATGAACGGCATTTTCGAAGTGTCGTATTGTTCCGTCAACCGAACAAACCACGTCGTGAATTGTTCTATCGGGAAAACACTTAAACGGTGTTGAGTGGCTGCGTTAAGAAACGTCCTTGGTGCGGCGTTGATGCTGCACAGGGCTCTTTGGCATCACGCCTGCGCTTGCGCCACGACGCGGGTCGTGCAATGGCTTGTCGTCACCGTGCTGCGCGCGGCGGTGTTGAGAGCAGATCGATGAGCGGGCGGCAGCTTGGCGCGCGATCGATCCCCATGACAGCCCGCTCGATTTCGGCCGAAAGCGTTTTTCCCCAAACCGGGTGCGCCAGGCGCCGGAACTTCGCGACGATCGCATCGAACGAATAGGGCGTTTCGGTATCGCCCCGATTGACACGTGTTTCGCCACTCAGACGCCGGCCATGCTTGAGCGTGATGGTCAGCCGCGCCGGTCGCTCGGCGGGCAGCGCGGCCGTCATTGCCATGTCTTCGCGAATTCGGACTTTCGCTGCGATCTCGATGATCGTGGGGTTGTCGAGCGCCTCCTGGCGGAACGCTTGAGGAGACGCCTCACCGTACACGAGCGTGGTAGCCAGCGCGAAGGGAATCGAGAATTTGCCGGCAAGCATGGTGCGGGGCGTGGGCGAGTCGAGTTGCGCCGCCCAGCTATACGTGTCGACATCGATCGATTCAATGGCTTCGGGGGCAATACGCCCGCCTTCACCGTGCATCAGTGTTTGCAGCACATCGAGTGACGCATGCGTATAACGGCAGGCCGCGTGCATCTTGAAGTAATTGCGCGCAATCTCCCAGCGCTCGCCGAGGCGATCCAACATGGCGTCAGGCGAGAACTCGTCGGCGATGATGCCGCCATAGACCGTTGCGACGGCATCGGCCTCGCCAGAGAGGCCGGAGCAGGCGAGGTCCCACGCGAGCAGGCCGAGTTGATTGGATAGCCCGGCGTAGGTGTTGCGTACCGTTGCCCCTTCCAGCATCGTGCGACGGCTGGTGGCGACACCAAGGCCGGCGGAGAGGTTGATCGTGTTGGCGAAGGTTGCCGCGTCGGCATTGCGAAGCGCGCTGCCACGGCAACGGCAGCGCCTACGGTTCCCCACGTTCCATGCGGATGCATCGTGACTCGCATTTTGGCGGCGATGCCGATGCGCGAGGCGATTTCGTAGCCGAGCGCCAGTGCTCGCAGCAGCGCGAGGCCGCTCTCGTCGCGGGCGCTCGCGAACAGTGCTGGAACTACGTGGATGGCCGGGTGGCCGCGCGCGAATTGATTGCCCTCGTCGAGTTCGAGGGTCGTGCCTGCCAGCCCGCAGAGGAACGCGGCCTCGCCAGGTGTGGCGTGCCTGCCGCTACCGAGCACGAAAGCGCTCCCGCCGGTGGCGCGACGGGCGACCAGCGCCGAAACATCGCTTTCCTGCATCCCTGCCGCGATGACGCCGATGCTGTCGAGCAAGACTAGGCGGGCGCGTTCGATCACATCTTGCGGCAACGCTTGGTCTCGCTGCGAGACGGCAAAGGCGGACCAGCGCTCGAGCCATCCCGAGCGGGGCTGTGCGAGCAGTACGCTTGCCGGGACCACAGTCGTATCGGTGATCATAAGTTTTCCTGTGTGATTCAATTATCGGACACGGAAAGTTGGCGCATGCGAGAGGCGAGCACGGCGAACCAGCCGGCTACGATCAGCGGGACAGCGAAGCAGGCAAAGGTAATCCACAGCGGCAGCTTCGCGGCGAGCAGCGCGCCACCGACCATCGGGCCGATGATCGCACCGCCGCGGCCAATCCCCACGGCCCAGCCGATCCCCGAACTGCGCACGCGCGCGGGATAAAGCTGCGCCGAGAGCGAGTAGAAGGCGCTGAAGCCACCTTGAAGGGTGAAGCCCAGCCCGAACGCGGTGAGGAGGACGAAAGCGAGCGACAGGTGTTGAGCGAAAACCATCATCAAGACCGCGCACAGCGTGAAAAAGAGGGCGATCAGCTTGCCGATCGAGCGGCGCACAGCGAGCCAGCCGATAACGAGATCGCCGATCACGCCGCCGAGATTGAAGATGCTGCCCGACCACAGCCCGTTGGCCTGGCTCAGGCCCGCTACCACTGCGATTTTCGGGATCCAGCTCGTCACGAAGTAGAGGACACCGAAGCTCAGAAAGGTGGAGGCCCAGAGCGCGATCGTCGCCTGGCGCAATTCCGGCGCGAGCAGGTCGCGCGGCTTTGGCAAATTGCCTGCCATGGCGCGCGGCGGCAGCGCCGGGAGTTCAGACCATCCCATACGCCGGCGCAGGCTATTGCTGAGCGCTAGCGCTCCGGCCGGCTGGCGCGATTCGAGGAACGCCACGGATTCCGGCAGCAGCGCCCAGACGAACGGCAGCAGCACGGCACTGATTGCGCCCGCACCAATGAGGGTCGCTTTCCAGCCAAAAGCCGGGATGGTGACGATTGCGACCAGCCCCGTGGCGACGGCCCCAATCGGGTAGCCGGCCTGAAAGATGCCCACGGCAAGCGAGCGGCGTCCAGCCGGCGCATATTCGCTGACCAGCGCGGCGACGCTGGCGAGCAGCGTTCCAAGTCCGATCCCGGTTAGCGCACGCAGCGCGGAAAACACGCCAATGCTGTTGGCGAAGCCGCTGCCTACCGCGCCGATCGTCATCAGGATCAACGCCAGCAGGACGATAGGCCGCCTTCCCAGGGTGTCAGCGAAGGGGGCGACTACGACGCAGCCGACCAACATGCCGGCCAGCCCCGCGCTGAACACGACGCCGAGTGTCGCAAACCCGACGTGCCAGTCGGCCGCCATCGCTGGCGCGATATAGGACATGATGAGCAGGTCCATTCCGTCCAGTGCGTTGATGACCGTGCAGATCGCCACGACGAGGATCTGGAGCGGAGTCCAGCGGGACGTGTGCACTCGTTCCCCTTGCTGCAGGCCGGGATGCGCGTCGTTGGTGGGGAGCGTTGCGCTCATGAGCTTCCTCCGATAATTTCTTTCCCTCAACTCGCGTATCGTCGCGATGGAAAGAAGTGAAAGCAGTTTTATTTAATGTCCACGCAAGTGCGCGGGGGATTCCAGTCAAGCAAATCTGCACAGCAACAAAAGATGATTCGAAACGCCGGATTAATTGATTCGTACTACATAGAAAGATAACGTGTGTTTAGTGCTTGTTCACGATTTCCAGTCTCAACGGATGCGGAAAATGTGGAAAGGAGCGAGGCTTGTCCTATGAAAATCATTCTCGATGTGCCATATTGGTTCGTCAATGGAACAAAGAATGTATTGAAATGTTCTGTAGGGAAAACAACTAGGCTGGAATGCCCGCGCGACGCCATGGAGCGTGACGATCGACTAGACAGAGCCTCATAAATCGCCATGGAGACGAATCTGTGAGGCCCAGTTTCTATGGTCAATGGAACAAACGGGCTGGGGGATACCTTATAGGGCAAATCCCCAGTGGGGTGCCGCGATGGCGATGCAAGATCGAGTCACGTCAGATATCAAAGGACTATTTAGGTAATCCGGGAATGAAGGCGCGCGGAAGCGTTAGGGCAGACAGCTATTCGCTCACTGAAATTTTGGCGTCGATGTCGCCAACGCGTGAAAGCTGCATCTGGTATTGATAGCGGTCTGGCCGATACAGGCCTTGCAACAACTGCACTGGGCGTTCGTTCATGTCGCGCACAAGACGCGTGACGGCGAGCAGCGCCGAGCCGACCGCCACGTCCAGGTGCCGTGCGACGTTGGCGTCGGCAAGCCGTGCGCTGACGGTTTGTGTGGCGGCGCCCAGTTTGACGCCGGCCTCTTCGAGTAGCACGAGCAGCGGCTTGCGTTCGAGTTCCTTGTGGCTGATCGGCGCGAGGCCGTGCGGCACGTGGGTCGTAATATGGGAAATCGGGCCCGCCTGGGCGCTGCGCACGCGAATGGACTTGTGTACCGGTGCGCCCACTTCAAGGCCGAGCGCTTCAGCAATCGCTTCGCTAGCATTGACAACGGTGCTGTCGATCACCTGCACACGGGTGCGCAAACCCATGGTGAGGATATTGCCGAGCAAGCCGCTGAGATGCGCTTTTTCGCGCGAAGTACCGGGCGTCTTGCCACCGCCGGTGGGCTGGCCTTCATGGAGCGGCCAGGTGCCTAGCCCCGGGCGGCGCACAATGAGGCGATCCGCGACGAGCATTTGGAGCGCCTTGCGTATCGTGACGCGGCCCACGCCGAACTGTTCGGCCAACTGGTGCTCACCGGGCACGCCGTCGCGATCGAACTGCCCCTCCTGCAGCTGTTCACGCAAGACGAGGTAGATCTGGTGATACTTCGGCAGGGGCAGAGACATATCCATGGCGTCGATTCTCGAAGTGTCATATTGTCCCGTCAATGGAACAAAATGCGCATGGAAATGTTCTATGGGGAAAACCCCTAAACGTCCCTGCCGTAATCCAAAAATGCCATCGGCGGCCGCTTGCGCGCTGCACGATGGCCTTGTACATGCAGAAGGCACGCATGACGTCGCAGGTGCAAGTCATGCGGTACCGCTCGCGGAAGAGGCGAGCGCCTAGAAGCGGTGGCGCAGGCCGACGTAGTAACTCATCTGGTTGTCGTGGCCGTTGAGCTTCACGCCGGAGCCACCCGTCCAGTTCGTCGTCGTGGTGCCGAACAGACCCGACCAGCCGCCGTCCACGCGGTCATAAGCGGTGGCGAAATAGACATCGGTGCGCTTGGAAAGGAAGTAGTCGACCACACCGTAAAGCGTCTGCCGCTTGCCGCTGAAGTTGCTCGCGGTCGTGTTGTTGTACATGTACGCGCCGATCAGTTGCCACGCGGGCGCGGGCGTGTAGCTCGCGCCGAGTGTGAAGAACTGGTCGCGCCGCGCCTCCGAGAAGACCGAGCCCATAGCGGCCACGGTTGTGGGCGTGGCGGCCGTGCTCATGTTCGTGATCGAGGCGTAGTCGGTGCCGCCGTTGGTCACATCGAAACCGGCATCGCGCTGGCTCTGGAGATAGTCCGCGTGCAGTTTCAGCGCACCGAGCGAGACCTTCGCGCCGAGCGACCAGGTTTTTGCCGAGCGGCTTTGCGAATCACGCGTTTGCTGAAGCTGCCCGGTGAAGACGTTGTCGCCGCGCGCGTACGAGAGGCCGCCTGAAGCCGACGAGCGCGCGGAGTTGTGCCCCGCGACGCCACCAAACGCATACTGGAGATTCACACCTAGCGGGCCGAACTTCTTCGTCCAGGTGAGCGCGTTGTCGTAGCGCTGACCGGTGAGGAACACGAGCCACGAGTTGGTGGGCGGCGCGCCGATAAAAATCGGATCGACATTGGAGATGGCCACCACCGCGCCGGTGTACTGGCGGCCCATATCGATCTCACCCCACGCGCCCTGCAAACCCACGAATGCCTGGCGGCCGAATAGCTGTCCCTGCTGGTCGAAGGTTCCCTTGTTCGAATTGAAACCGTTTTCGAGCACGAAGTGCGTCTTCACGCCACCACCGAGGTCTTCGAAACCCTGCAAACCAAAGCGGCTCGCGGAGAGAAAGCCTTCGCCGGCCTGGTTCATCGAAACGACACTGCGGCCCGATGGGTCGGCGTGATTTTGTACGACGATGGCAGATTCAATGACGCCATAGAGCGTCACGCTCGACTGGGCCATTGCGGGAGCGGCACAGGTGGCCAAGAGCACGGTGGCACCTGCCACGACTGGCCTGTTGCGTGAGATTCGATTCATGTTCTTTTACGCCTGGATGGGAAAATGCGTGAATAACGCCGTCGCCGCCGTTTGCGTTGCGCGCGTGCGCGCAGCCGCGACGCGTGCCGGAACACGCATCGGCGGTGACTAATACATATCAGCGGAAATCGGGCAGCGAATGGCGCGCACACCGCGCGCGCGAATCACTCGCGTTGAACGCGAGCGATTAAATGAGAACGGACCAAAGACATGAAAAACACCGTGCAAGTCATCACGGTTGCGACTCTATGAGGGCCGATATGTAGCGTCAATGGAACAAATGCGCTGGGGAATGTTCTATCGGGCAAATCCCTGGAATTTGGCCAAGCGCAGTTTTGCAGGTAATCGGACGGCTTCGATGAGTTGGCGTGCTGCATCGCCTTGATCGCCACCCAGGCGGCGACGTATCGTCGCCTCATCCACGAATTTCCGAAAAAACGAATGTTTTCGAACGGCTAAAGCATCCAGGTCTATCGAGCTGACGTCGACACGTAATGAGTGATAGTTTCGACAGCCTGCTCAACCGAGACGTCCGCTGTGTCGACTACCAGATGCGCTGATTCCGATACATCATATTGACGCTCAAGGACGCTCTTCCATGTCCGCAGCTTGTGACCAGGGATATCTGCCTGTCGCCCGTCGACTCTCAGACGGTGTGCGGTTGCATCGGAGCAAATCTGCTCTATCTCGAAGACGGCTACACCTGCTTCGAGTGCCACAATTCTCCAGTGACTACGCGTCGATAGGAACCATTCATCGGAACGCATCGGAACGTTTCCCGCCGAAACGCCAATATGGTCCCGGCCGGGAACACTGGATTGGGCTTGTGGTGGCAGCCACTGTCGGCAATCTGCCACGTTGCTGACGGAGAACCCGGCGCGCGCCAATGTCGGCTAAGGCCGATATGCGCGCATTCAATGGTAGGCGGCTTTCCGAGTGATCCGGCCGTTCGAGCGAGCGCCGCACGACTCACGTGACCGCCAGCAATTGGGCCGGTCTGCGCCTTACCGGACGAAATGGGGGCGCACGCGATCTCCTATCCGCGTTTATCCTCCCGATCGAGTGCCGAAAATGCTTCGCGCAGCAGCGCTTCCTGAGTAGCAAAGCGCTGTTTGTCGCGAGTCTTGAGCTTGCGCAGATTCTCGATCTTCCAGCGTATCGCGGGCATGCCTTGCAAATGGTCGTAGGGCATCAGCGCCCAGTCCGGATCGAGGCTCACGAGGGAGAGAAGAAATTCGCGGTGATCCTGGCTCAGCGCGCGTGGCAGATCATGATGAAGCTGCGCCTGAACTGCCTCGAGCTGGGCAAGAATGACCTCGTCCACCGTCATCCCAACAAAACCCGCCTCGTATTCGTGCGCCAGCGAATGGGGAGTTGCAAAAAGCACTTCGTGAACGGGGCGGTTGTGGCCGGCGAGGTAGCCAACGAACGCGGTAACGAAATCGTCGCGCAGACCGTACTGCGCAGTCTGTGGACTCAGAGACCACAAAGCCTTGGAGCAAGCATAAGGCCAATCGCGCGATTGTTCTCGTGGATCCGCTATGTGAAATTCCGCACAACTCGCCAGATGCAATGTCGGTGAACCTGACCAGCACGCTGCCCCGAGCCGTTGATATGTTCAAGCAAACCAGCCGGTTTGCGACCGCTGACATCTGTGATTTTCTTCATCAGGATGTGTACAACAGGTTTCTGGTTGCTCCGAAAAGAACCAATCCTCAACAGCCCACACAGTTTGAGGAAGGCGCAAACGCCAATGCGGAGAAGGCCTTGGGGCGTTCATGGGGTTCTTGACCCCGAAATTTCGGCATCACGATTTCATGCTGGGCCGGTTCAACTGCCAGGCTTTTCTCGAAGGCACCTTTACGCTTGCCTCGACGAACGAGGTCTTCGATAACACGCCAAGCCTCGCAACCCGGGTGGGCGCGCGCCCCGCAACGGGCACCTACGATGGCCCCCTCGCGCCCACCGGGGAATATCCCATTATTCCGCTGTGCGGGAGCGCAACTGTCCGCATCAAGGAACCTGTCTGGCCGCCGAAAGGCTCATTCAACCCGAATTCCATTCACGAAGATGTGAAGAAGCGCGCTAGAAAGACTATGAAGAGCCTCGGGCAGGTGCTACCCATGAATTGGTTTCAAAAGTTCGTTTACGGCATTGTCGTCTGGTGGATGGGCAGACGCGCCGCCGATAAATTTGTGCTGATGGTCCAATCAGCCCTGAAAGCGAAAGACCTGTAGTATCCGGCTACTACGCAAGAAAGGAGGGGGCAAGGCCCCCTTTGCATTCGAAAGGCGATACTCCCAAGTTAGGGCAGATACTCCTGGGAGGCACAAACTTCGTGCATACGAAGTGACTGCTGCAAGTCGCATCGACGGGGCGTGCCATTGCCAGATTGCCTGCATCTATGTTGGCTTGACAAAAGCACCTATTTTCCTAGATTGAAGGGGTATGTGACGAGCGGGTTGACTGATGTTGTGAGCGCAAAAATGTAGGGAATAATGTCGATCCTATGACAGCTACTCTTTCGTAAGTTCACTTCCCTTACCGATCTTCCTGTAAAGCGCATGTTGGCATGCGCGGAGAGGAGGGCGATTTGCTTTCTTTAACGAAGGTTTGTTATCCGTTGTCGCTTAAACGTTAGGAATGCTAGACAAACGGAATTGATTGCAGCAGCAAGCGTGCCCGTTGGAGCGATTTTGTTGATGTCGGTCTTCTCCTTTGAAGTTGGTCAACGAGGGCGCTTTTATCATTCGAGTACAGGTCCACTGAAGCTTGTGGTTGGATGAGCGAAATCAGAGGGCGGTGCCATGGTTAGTTTACTTCGTCACCATGTGAATAAGGATGTCCTCGTCTCGATTCCTGCGCTATTCGGGAGCGATGTGCCGTTTCGCTGCCAGCTCGTTGGCTTTGAACTCGCTGGACTGTGGCTAAGAAGTGATCGCCTGTCGCAGATTGCGCTCGCCGACGGCAAAGGCGAGCCGGCGACGACATTCGTGCCCTACACGCAGATCGCTTACCTCACCGCCGCACCCACCGAGCCGCCACCCGCCTCTGCAACCGGGGAGACGCCCGGGCGACGACGCAGCGCAACCCATGCGGGAACACGTAAACCACCAGGCCGTTAGCCTCCCGACGTTCAACGTACGAAGCGTGCTGACTTCGGGTGAAGAGGTGCAGAACAATGTCAAACTCCATCGTTCTCAGGCTCACTCCACCGGCCGCGGTCGATCCGGCCACCTTCGCCAACTATCTCACCGGGCTGACGGTCACGGTCTACGACATCTCCTACGCCCGGGCGACCAATCCGCAAGCGAGCGTTGGCCCGTCGCTCGGCTCCGCGACCACGTCCAGCAAGCCGCTGCCCATCGTGCAGACGCCAGGGGATTCGGTGGCAACAGCGGTTTTCCCGTACACGTCCGGCTCGCCTGAATACCAGTCCCCAGACCTGCTGGTGAAGTTCCAGTTCAGCGGCACGACCGCCCCGGTCTTCGCGCCGGAGGCCTATTACAACGTCAAGCTTTACACGGGCACGGTGTCATCAGCGGCTGATATCGCGGCGATCGCCGACGCCGACGTCAGCGCCTTCATCACGCTGCCGCCAGCCTCGACTCTCCTCGCATTTCAAGGCGGCGCGACGCCGTCGAGTTTTAGCGATCTCGACGCGGCGGTAAAAAAGGTGCTCGACAGCGACCCGGGCGCAGGTTCCGGCAGCGCCACCGTGATCGCGGGGCTCACGGTCGACCAATGCCGCAACATCGCGAACGAGATCATTGCCAGTAGCCCGGCGCCGCTTCCTTCGCCGCCCGATACCCTGGCGAACATGTACACGACGCCGACGAACGACGGGACCGTCTCCAACTTTTACGAGCAGGAACGGCAACAATTCGAAGGCCAGCTCCATGCTTACTATGCCGCCCGGGATACGCAGGTTCTTGCACTGACCAACTACGTCTTCGCCCTTTCGGCCGCGTACTGGATGGAGGCTCAAACCCAGTCAGCCACGCAGGCGCAGATCGCCTTCCCCACGAACCCCAATCCGCCGTCGACGCCGCAGGCGACGCCGGCGAGTTCGGAGGCCCCGGTGATCATTGCCGGCACATTGGGGCTGGACGTGCCGGCGGCGTATTTCTACGCGCTCAACTACGACGTGGCGGTGACGCCCGGTCAGGACAGCCAGCAAGCGAAACTGAATCGCCAGCAGCTCGTGTTCGGCGCAGACCAGCAGGCCAATCTGAATCGCCTGACCGCTTCGCTGAACAACGGCGTCATTGAGCAACCAACCACACCCCCACTCAACCCGGCGCAGGCCGTACGAATTATCGAAGCGCTCAATCTCCCCGTCACCTTGCCCGGGCTGCCGTGGCCCATTGCGTCCGCTTCCAGCACCCCGATCTACGCAACAGGGTGGCAAATCTTCGAAGCGGGCTTTGCCGGGTCCCCGGCAATTCCGGGCTGGTTCGGTTATCCGGCGGACGCGACCTCATACAAGGCCGGCGACGACGTCGCCGGGTTCTGGCAACCGTTGGCCGAGAATCAGGCCGCTGCGTTCCTGGACGTCGTTCTTTGGGCCTTGACAGGCGGCATCATTGTCGATGGGACCCCGCTCGCCTCAAAGATTGCAGCGGACCTCAAACTGAAGAGCATCGGCGATCTGATGGCGACGACCCCGGCGCAGTGGCAGACGTATTTCAACGCGCACCCAACGTATCTGCCCACGCAAACAGGAACGGTCTCCGAACAGATCGCGCTGTTCCTCCAGCGGATCGAACAGTTCCTCCCACTCGCGGGCACGCCCTTCGTCGCGCCTGCGCTGCCGAACAACGTTCCATCCCAATACGCCGCGCCTTCCTCCGACCTGATCTCCGGCGCTATCGCGGGCTACTCCGGCTTCTCCTTCGGCATGGTGATCGATCCTGCGACGCTGGAGTCCGCCGCGGCCGCGATTACAGGCGACGCAGCGGCTCGAGACTGGGTGGTGCAGGCAATCGGGACGCTCAATGAGCTGTACATCCTGTCGCAAATCCAGAACCAGCCGGCAGGCTTCAAATTCTCCTTGATGGAAGCGCTGTTCGCGCGCGGTTTCACCAGCCGAGAGATGGTTCTGGACCTCACGCAGGACGAGTTTCAGCAGGCGCTCACAGGAACGATCGCCTATGACCAGGCCGCGGCGATTTACGTCCTTGCGGGCACTCCACAGCCTGGCCCGACGCCCCCCGGCGGGCCGTTCGGACCGGTCAATCCCGGATGTCTGACTGATTGCATCGCGCCGCCGTGGTTCTCGCCGCTCGGGCCGGTCGCCTATCTGCATGAGATGCTGAATGTTTCGCAGCTTTCAACCTGCGATCAGCCGCTCGCACCGCCGGCGCCGGGAAGCACGACGCTGCAGGCGATCATCGACGCTCGACGCGGCCCCGTCGAAACGCTGGACGTCACGCGCGCCAACCTCGAAACACCGCTGCCGCTGATCGATATCGTCAACGAGTGTCTTGAGATGGTGGCGTCGAAGTCCCCGCCTGTGCCGCCGGGCGTGGTCTACAACACGTCGGAGCACGACCTCGGGCCCTACGCGCTTTGCGACGACCATTGTGATGACGACGAGCTACGCCACGATTGCGCCTGCCTGCCGGATCCCTGCGATTGCCACGACGAACGTCACGAGCCCGAATGCCACAAACCGGCCGCGATCTTCGCCGCGCTGCCGGAGCACTCCTCACCGTCGGCGAACACCGACGTGGAGCCAGCTGTCTGGAACACGCTCAAGGCCGACTTCTCGGCCTGTTGCCTGCCCTACGATCAACCGCTGGATATCAACCGGACCTACCTGGAGCATTTCCGGACGTGCCGGTTCGAGGCGATGCGAACCTTTCGCCGCTGCATCACCGAGTTCGCGCTTGATCCGGTCCATGAGCCTGCGGACTTCCAGACCCATCTCTGGCGCTATCCCGTGCGGCTCGACATTGCCCTCGAGTACCTCGGACTCTCGCCGGAGGAGTTTGCGACGCTGTTCAAGGGCGTCATGCCGTCACCCTGCGGAGCGCGCGATCAGGAGCCGCCGCCGATTCACGCCGGCAATCCCGGCGCGTGCCTGCGCAAGGCCATGTCGCAGCAAGGTGTGATTCGCTTGTCCAGCTTCCTCGAATGCACCTGCCTGACCTATTGCGAGTTCCTGGAGCTTTCGCGTTGCGGTTTCGTCCCGTTCGTCAACGATTGCGGTCGTGACAATGGCCGGACGCGCGTCTCGCCATGCTTTCCCGAATGCGAGCCATGCTGCCTCGACGATCTATGTTTGCGTTTTTCAGGGGACGACCCGGAAGTCAGCCTCGACAAGGTCGGCGTATTCGTGCGCTTGTGGCGCAAGCTGCGGCACCTTTGCGGGGCTGGCTATTCGTTCACCGAGCTTGCCGATATTTGCACGGTGCTCAACTTCTCCAGCCCCGACTTCATTCGCCAGCTTGCCGCGTTCCAGATGCTGCGCGACCAGTTCCGGTTGCCATTGACCGGCATGGACATGCCGGCGACGGGGGCCACTGGCGCGGATCGCACCTTCCTGCTTTCGCTGTGGAAGGGGCCTGCGGCGAAACATTGGCGATGGGCGTTGCGGCACTTGCTTGAAGGCATCGAGAAGCATGCCGAATGCCACCACGAATGCCGTCGCCGGGGGCCGGAATTCGTCAGGCTGCTGGAGGAAAATTTCGACGCGCTGTCGCGTCTGGCGGGCTTTGATCCTGCGGTGGCGATCTACACCTGGCACGCGGAGCCTACGCACACGCTGCGTTTTGCGGAAGTCCTGTCAAAGATCTACGCCTCCGATTTTTCCGTGGGCGAGGTGTTATACCTGTTCACGGCAGATACGCATCTGGATGGCGATGACCCGTTTCCACTCCAGGACATCAACGAGGCGGACGACGAACCGCTGGAACTGCCGGAGGATGCGCACCATCAGACGCTATGGGCGTTGCGCCAGAAGCTGCTGAAGGCGCATCCGCGCGACAAGGAGATCGATCGCTGGAACTGGCCGGAAATCGCATCGGCGCTGGAGCATGAGTTCGGGTTTGAAAGCGCCGCCATCACGCGCCTGGGCGCGCATTGCTTCGCGCACGTGCTGGAACAAGCGGGCCAGCCTGTCAGCCCGGCGGCGCGGCGCTTTGCCCAGCCTCTCGCGCCGACGTCGGCGTCGATGTGGAACGCGCCGCCAGCCGGTCCTTTCCATTACGACCCGGGCACGTCGGAACTCTGGGCCGATCTGCCCATCTCCGATCATGAAGTGCTCGAACAGCTCTCGCGCATCTCGCAACTGTCCCCCATCGAACGGCAAGCGGTGCAGGACGTTTATTTCCGCCCGCGGAGACTGCTTGCGCATTTCGCGATGCTGTTCGACGACTTCACCGAGGCGCAGCAGCGACTGATCGAAGAGCGAAGCGTTGAAGCGCGCTGGAACTGGTTTCGGCTGCAGTTCAGCAAGGCGCGCCTGCGCTGCCGGATCATTGCGGCGCATTTGACGGAGCATGTGGAGGCGGCGACGTCCCAGCGGCACCCGGAAGGCCGCGAGGCGGCGCTCGTCGTGCTGCGCCATCTTTTCGCCGACGAAAACGCATCGACCACAGGAACCTGGGAGAGCGACGCCGGCAGCGTGCCGCAGGTGACCTGGCACCCACCGGCGAATGGCGGCGCGTTCGCCGCCTTGCTGGGGCTGGTCGGGACCGGGCTTGACTGCGCGTTCAAGTCTGGCGGCGCCCTGGCCTGGCGCGAGATCGGCGATTCGATGAACGTGTTCGGGCATGTACGCAACCGGGAGAACTGCCCCGTGCCGACGGTGATACCCGCTTTGGGGCTGACCCTCACCGCGCAGCAGCAGGCGCATGTCAGCGTGCGAAACGGTCTGGCGATGGCCGACGTCACCGACACATGGCTCGGCGGCGCACAAGGCTTCGAGGCGAGGTTTCATGGCGTTTTGTGGGTCGACGAGGCGGGGGACTATGCCTTTGGCGCCGGAGCTCCAGGGGGGGAGCACAAGGAGCACGAGGAGTCGGGCGAGCGCGAAGCACGGCATCGCTCATGGCTGATTGTCCTGCGCCGTGGCCAGAAGAAGTGGCGCCTGCTGCGTCACCATTGGGAAGGCGAGGAGAACATCGACGCTGCCCGGCTGTACTTGCGGCGCGGCGCCTACGAGATCGAAATCGAACTCGTCCAGCACGCGCCCGATTTCCTGCATGACCCAGCGCACAAGCAGCACTCCGGGTTCGAGGTCAACTATTGCGGGCCGGACACGGACGGGCATCGGATCGCCTTGCCACGCTCGCATCTGTTCCGCACACATGTCGATCATGAATTGAGCGTCGCCGGCGTGAGCGGGGTCGCGGCGGAGTTCCTGCACGCCCGCTATGGCAGTTCGCTGCGCGATATGCGCCGGACTTATCAGCGTGCGTACAAGACGCTGCTGTTCGTTCATCGCTTTGCATTGTCGGCCAGGCCGCGCAAGGACGAAGGCTCCGAACTGGGATACATGCTGTCGCAACCGCAGCAGTTCGCCGGCCGGTCGACCTATTTGCGAGCCGGGATATGGACGACGCACCAGGCGTATTTCGACTTCAATTTCCTGCCCGTGGGAGACCCGTATATCTCGCCCGTGCCTGGAGACGATCGCGCCTATCCGACCGCGCAAAGAGTATCGGCGCTGTTCGACTGGTGGGAGAGAATTTTCGATTACACGCGCATGCGCAAAGAGGTTCGCGCGCACTGCGACCGCCATGTCTGGCTGTTGTTCGAAGAGGCGCGCGATCAGGCGCCAGCCGATCCGACCATCCTGTTACGCCATATGGGCGCCAACGCATTGCACTGGCCGCTCGATCTGACTTTCTACCAGAGCCCTGCGGCGCCCATTTACGCGGTGACGAGTGCGGACCTCGAAGACGCCCAATGGACGGAGCGCTCATGGCACGCCGACCTGTGGCTGCGCCGGCTGGAATGCCATTTCACGGTCAAGGACATACGCGCAGCCAAGCCCTGGCTGTGGGCCGAGGACGATCCGTCGGTAGCGGTCGCCGGAGAGAGCGGCAATGCCAATCTGCTGCGATTCCTCTGCGACGGCTGCTTCGAAAACAAGGAGCCGCGGCGTTACGAGGACGTCAGGCGATTGAATGACGGGCTGCGCGAACGCGCGCGGGAGGCCTTGATCGGCTATCTGTGCGGGCCCAACGGCCTGACGACTTCGCCGGAGGAACTCAGCGGGATCCTGCTGCTAGACGTGCGCGCGGGCCTGCGCGAGACGGCGAGCCGGATCGAGGAGGCGATCAGCGCGGTGCAGACCTTTATCCGCCGGGCGCGCATGGGGTTGGAGCCGGGCTGGCCAATTGGCGGCGCCTTCATCCATCTGTGGAACTGCCGGTTCATCAGCTTCCGCGTATGGCAATCCTGCAAGCGCCGCGAGCTCTATAAGGAAAACTGGATCGACTGGCACGAGCTGGAAAAGGCGTCGAAGATCGAGTCGTTCAAGTTCCTCGATGAACAGCTCAAGCGTGCGACGCTGACCCTCGCCGTTCCGGGCGGCGTCGACTACTGGCCCGACCACCTCCCGCCCGCGCATCCCGCGCTGTGCCTGCTGCAACATCGCGATCCCGCCGAGATGCACCTGCTGGCAAAGCCGCGCGAAGGCCTGGATCTGCTGGCGACGCCGGAACGCGACGCAAGACCTTCATGGATCACCACGGTTCCGCCGCCCCCTCCGTCGCAGGTCGCGCCGTTGCCCAAACTGCCCTACTGGATCGAGTGCGCCATTCGCCTCGGCGCTCGTTTCGTCCGTATCGCAGCGGCAACCTACCCGCCCGCCTCGACCGGGTTCAAGCCCTGGCACCAATGCGAAGACGAGGCCACGCAGAACGGGCAGGACAAGGCATGCTGCGGCACATGTTGCCGCGAATGCGGCTGCGAGCATCCGGCCCATCTGGATGAATACTATTTCTGGCTGATCGATTCCGAGCACTTCGATCCTGCAAGCCAGCCGGTCTACACGGGGAACTTCGACGGCGAACAGAACGAATACTACGACCAGAATGCGCATGCTTCGACGCCCTGGCGCGACCCGGCGAATCTGCCCAAGCTGCTGTCATGGCCCTCGGAACCGATGGTGCGGCTTGCCTGGTGCCGCGTGCACAATGGCGAACTTCAGCAGCCCCGGCGATCGGATTGGGGCATCGTCTATAAGTCTGGTGGTTCGCAGCCCGATCTGGTGTTCCTCGGCCGGGTTGGCGACTCGATCTATCTGGAAGTCACGAATCCGGGAACGTCTGGCTTCCGTTACGACATGGCGCCAGACGCTGCGGTGACGATCGACACGCTCACCTTGCCGTCGCCCCCACCGCCGCCTCCACCCGGCGGACTGCCGGCTTACCCCTGGTTCTCCTACTACGAGCCGGGCGCCCCGCTGTTTCCGCCGCGACTGTATTCGCCCGCCGTTGCCGTGGCGCATGCGCTGCGCGCGCATTGCCGGTTCGAGGCTGCGTTGAAGTGGTACGAACTCGAAGAAACGCCGCTGCAGCGCGACAACCGTTGGGCACTGTGCGCAACGCAAGATCAGCAGCCCGACGGCGATAGCCAGATCGCCACAGAAAACGATTGCTGCTGCGACACCACCGACATCACCTGCCGAGAGGCCAGGGACCGCTCGTTGCTGCTGCACTATCTCGATACGCTGCGGGAATGGGGCGATGCATTGATGCGACGCAACTCGCCAGAGGCATTCGAGCAGGCGCGGGTCGTCTTCGACATGATGCGCAAGATCATGGGGCGGCATCCGCGCGTGGTGCGGAATCCTTATCATCCCGTGTTGACGGTTGCGACGTTCGCGCCGCTGTGGGCACCCATCAATCCGCGGCTCATGACGCTCTATGACCAGCTCGATGACCGTTTGGCGCTGATCCACGAAACGTTGAGCCGCCGCCGCTTGCGCGAAATGCGGCGTCACATCGATGCGCAGTACTGGGACGACGACCGCGTGCACGAAGGCTGGCGGGACGACGAAAGCGGCTGTTGCGACACCGATGGGTCTTGTCGGCCCTGTACCCCCTATCGCTTCGTCACGAAGGTCCAGAAAGCCAGGGAGCTGGCCATCTTCACGCGAGAACTCGGAGGCCAATTGCTCGCCGCGTTCGAAAAGGGCGATGCCGCGTTCCTGGCCTCCGTTCGAGCGCGACAGGAGCGGGAACTCGTCCATCTACATATGCGGGTGCGAGAGGATGTATGGCGTGACGCCGACTGGCAGGTGCAGGCACTAGGCAAGTTGAAGCTCAGTCTGCTTTCGAATCTTGACTACTACAACGGACTCATAGCCGCAGGCAACAACAGCCATGAAAATTCCTTCGTCTCGGACATCAACGACTCCAATCAATCTCGAAACTCGGCGATCCAGTCGGAAAACTCAGCTGCTACGGATCAGGATATTCCGGACGTCTTCGAGGGCGAGGTTGTTCTCACATTGAATAAAATGACTAGCGGCATCAAGACCGCTGATGTCGACCAGACACAAGCGCGAATCCAGAACACGAATGCCGCCATTTCGCTCGCGAAGGCATGGCTCGACCTGACCCAGGCGGGTTGGGATCGCCGTATGCAAGAATGGAAACAACAGGTCAAGGTGCTGAATATCCAGATCGAGCAGGTCGAGCTTCAGATCCTGGGAGCGGAACGCCGGCGCGATCAGGCGCTTCGCGAGCTCAATATCCAGCAGCGGTCGATCGAGCAGGCGACCGAGGTTCTCGACTATCTGCGCGACAAGTTCACCAATCACGCGTTTTACCTGTTCCTGCAGAAGCAGACGGCGGACCGTTACCGTCAAGTCTACGAGCTCGCCGTGAACGAGGCGCACGAGGCGGAACGCTCGTTCAACTTCGAACTCGGACACACGAGCGCCAGATTCGTCGACTGCGACGAATGGGACAACCTGCATGAGGGCATGCTCGCCGGCGATCGGCTGCAGGTCCAGTTGGCGAGCATGGAAAAGGCCTATCTGGACCATCACTGCCGTGAATATGAGCTGACAAAACATATCTCGTTGCGGACGTGTTTTCCCATTGAGTTTTTGCAGCTGAAATTGACCGGATGTTGCGAGATCGAAATCCGCGAAGCCATGTTCGACGCGGATTATCCGGGGCAGTGGATGCGACGTATCCGGAGCGTTAGCCTGACCATTCCTTGCGTAAGGAGTCCATACGATGAGGTGCACTGCCGGCTGACGCTGTTGCGCAGTGGGACCCGCATCGACCCGCTCTTGATCGACCCTGCCACGCGCTGCTGTGACTGTTGCCGGTCGCGAAACGGATATCCGGTGTGCCCGCATGACACCCGCTGGGTCAGCGAGAACGGAGCGCAGGAAGCGATCGCGACTTCGAGTGGGCGCAACGATGCCGGCCTTTTCGAGCTGTGCTTCCGCGACGATCGCTATTTGCCGTTCGAATTTCGCGGGGCAGTGAGCCGGTGGCGCGTCGAGTTGCCGCAGGAGAACAATCCGTTCGACATGGATCTGCTGACCGATGTGGTCATGCGCGTGCACTATACGTCGCGCGAAGGCGGCGAGGCGCTCCGCCGCGCGGCGCAAGAAGCCAGTATTTGCGACCTGCCCGGGTCCGGCTGGTGTCTGTTCGATCTGCGGCGCGATTTTGCCTACGCGTGGGAAAGGTGGGAAAAGCTGCATCCGTGCGACGAGGATGAGCCTCGCGAACGCTATATAGATCTGCAGTTCAGGCGCAGCATGTTCCCGTTTGTACCGGGCGACGGTTACCTGTTCATCAAGGGCATGGCGCTGCTGTTCGACCGGCCGCGCCATTGCGGTTGCGAATGCCCGGGCCAGTGTCCGTGCTGTTCCGATCCGGCATGCACGCACCACGAGCTGGTTCTGCGGCGCCGCGACGAGGAGGAGCGGCGGTTCACCTGCGTGGAAACCGATGATTGGCCACGCAGCTATTTTGGCGTCATCGATTGCCTGACAATCGGACCTCTGCATGGGAAGTGGGAGCATGCCGAGGTCAGGATCGGGTTCCCGCATACGGTCCGCAAGATCGAAAATGCCTATTTGCTTTGCCGTTACTGTGTCAGGGACGAATGCTATTCGATGGAGGCCCCAAGGCCGAGACCGCAGCCGGTCCCGCCCTGTCTGCCGCCGGGTTCAAGCTCCAGTTCAAGTAGTTCATCGAGCAGTAGCTCGTCGAGCTCGAGTAGTCCGCCCAGTTCCAGCAGTTCGTCGAGTTCGAGCAGCAGTCCGCCCAGTTCGAGCAGTTCGTCGAGTTCGAGCAGTAGTCCGCCCAGCTCAAGCAGTTCGTCGAGCTCGAGCAGCAGTTCGTCGAGTTCAAGCAGCAGTTCGTCAAGCTCAAGCAGTTCCTCGAGTTCCAGCAGTAGTTCACCGCCGCCGTGCGTCGAAACGATTGGACAGCCCAGCACGTACAACGTCGTGCCAATCCAGCTTACTTCTTCCTCGAGTCCTTATACGCTCGACCCGACCGCGCTGAACTACACCTTGGGAACCGGCCCGCAGCTGATCGATCACAAACTGGTTGTCGCAACCCTGCCAGCGCCGTCTAACACTGCGCTCACTTTTACCCCTAACGAAGATCTTCGTTTTAACACGACCCAACCCACCTATCAGGCGCTGCTTTATGAATTGCAGGATGGAAGCGGCAATCCCTTAAATGCCGTGCCGAATTGGTTCGGCGTTGCGATTCCTGATCCGGACAACTTCGATCTCTCCGGCGACGTCTACGTGATCCTCTATTTTCATCCGACGCTCACTCAATCTGGCGCCCTCTATAGCAATGCCGATTATCTTGGAAAGACCGGCGCAACAGGAACAGACTGGAAACAGCTATACGGCTATATCGACCGGCTCGGCGCCCAGATGGCGGGGGCAATTCAAGCCGGTGCGCCCGCCAATCGGCTGGCTATTTTTCCGTTCTTCCAGACGCCGCCGTATGCATCTGGCGCTACCGCAGTATCAACAAGCGACTTGTTCAACATCATTCACGACATCCTGCAAAATATAAACAGCAATGTGATCAATAACATCTGCACCCGGCCGAAGAAGCTGATCGTCGCTACTATCAGCGATGGCTCCGCTTACCTGAACCCATTTCTGGCAGACGCAGCTGCGGCGGCAGATCAAACCAATAACAATGCTATCGTTGAGGTTTGGGACTTCGACAGCGATATCGCGTCGTCGCCACCGGGGCCGGTCAATCCTCTTGGGAAACCTTTGAGGGCCTATTGGCAGAACGCCCACGCAAATACATCTACTGCCATCTACACTCAGTTGCCGGACTCGAGCTGGACGAGTTATCCTCCGAATCCGCCTGTGGAAGTGCCGCCTTTAGTTCCCAATCCCAGCAATAGTAACCCGGCCAACAGCACACCCGATACACGTCCGGGTTTGTTTTTCAATCACCACTGTATCCGCGACACCATGTTCCTGGATGCGATCCTCAACATCGAAAATGACAGGACGTCCTTTGGGTGGTGATTGACAATTTCGGAGGGCCATAATGGCGCGCCAGCTTTGGGTTGCAGGCTTTCCGTCCAGGTACGGCGGGGCCGATACGGAACTGGACCATCAGATCGATCTCTGGCGCGCTTATGGCGTCGACGTTCATCTCGTTCCCATGTACGGAGCAGACGAGGACATGCTAAAGAGCGTCCGCGGCCGCGGTTGCCACGTTCACGACTATCGAGACGACATCTTCAAGGACCGGTTGGTAGTGAGCTACTGCAATGGCTCTTTCCTGGAGCGGTTGCCGGCCATTGCCGCGGCCGGACGGCCGCAATTCACCGTCTGGTTCAACTGCATGACGTGGATCTTCGAAGCCGAGAGAAAAGCGCACGCCAAAGGGCTCATTGACGGATTCGCTTTCGTGAGCGCGTACCAGAGACAGAGACTTCTCCCCGAGCTCGAGCGAATCGCTCCAGTGCACGAAGTCAAATACCGACCGTACTTCGCTTCCGGGCGGGTCGAGTGGCGCTATCGGGAATGGAACGGATGCTACCGACTCGGGCGCATTTCGCGTGACGACGGGGCAAAATTCGCGCCGGACACGTGGCGGATTTTCGATCGCGTGCTCACGCCGGCGCATTTGAAAAAGAAGGTCTTCATTCTGGGGTTCGGCCCAAATGCACAGCGGGCAATTGGGTCAGCACCACCCTCGCTTGACTGGCGAACCTGGGCGGGAAACGAGATCTCCTCGACCGACTTTTTTCGCACTGTCGACACCATGGTCCACAAGACCGGCGGTTCGCGGGAATCGTATTGCCGCGTGCTGGTGGAGGCCTATGCGCACGGCGTCGTTCCCATCGTGGAAAACGACTTCGCCTTTCCGGACCTGGTGATTCATGGAGAAACGGGCTTTCTCACGTCCGACTCTGAGGAAATGAGCTACTTCGCGAGCTGGCTCGCAATGAACCCCGCGGAGCACCGCCGCATCGCGGAAAATGGGCGGTCGCATCTCGAGCGGGTGTTGAGCGATCCGGACGCCTGCTGGAGATGCTGGGAGGATCTCTTTCGCTCGCTGGAAGCGCGGGCGAGCAGAGAAGAGCGGACCAGTCTTGCCTCGCTTGAGCAGTAGTCTCACCGGAGACTTCAATGGGAGCGCTACCGTTCATCAGTTGCATCATGCCGACCTACGGTCGGCCGGACTACGTGAATGAATCGGTCGCGATGTTCCTAGCACAGGATTACCCGCACAAGGAACTTATCATCATCAACGATTGTGCCGGTCAGCATTTCACGAGCAAATTTCCCAGTGTTCGCGTCTTCAACCAGAATGCCCGTTTTGCGTCGCTCGGTGAAAAGCGCAATCAATGTATTGACTTGGCTAACGGATCGGTGATCGCCGTCTGGGACGATGACGATGTCTATCTGCCGTGGCGGCTTTCACTTTCGTGGTCGGAGATGGATCGACTGGGAACACCGTTTTATCGGCCCGCTGAGTTCTGGGCGTACTGGGGAAGCGAGAATCTTCAGGACAACCAACCCGTTCATGGGTGGTTGGGCCACGCGTGGGTCATGTTCAGGAAGGCGTTGTGGGAAAAGGTAGGCCGCTATCCGGCCGCAGATCTTGGCGAGGATGCTCAATTCTTTGAGCGCATCCATCGGGAACTCGGGGAAACGTTCATTAAATACCCCCTCGCTCCGAAAGACCGCTTTGGCATCCTGCGAGGCACGTCACAGTACCAGCACATGTCGATTGGCGGCGGAAAGCAGCCTCTCGACACCACTCCCAGGAATTATCCAATCACGCCGGCCGCCATTTGCGATCCGGTCTTGCGTGCCGCTCGCGATCGCCTTGTCGCAGCGCATCCTCGCAAATCTGAAACCGTCAGCGAACGCAATGGCGGGTTGTGTCAGGTCGTCCACGAAACGAGAGGTGCCAATACGTATGCGAAGCCGGCGATCTCTGTTTGCATCAGCTTGAAGAATCGGTCGAGAATCAAGAATGGGGAGCGCGAGTTAAGGCTCTTCCCTCGTTGCGTGTCCTGCCTCGCCGCCAGTCATCGTCCCGACATGCCCATCGAACTCGTCGTTTCGGACTTTGCCTCAGATGACTGGCCTCCCGGCGAATGGATTGCGGATTGCGCGGCCAGGATGCCCGTGCGGGTCGTTTCGGTGGAAGGGAGCTTCTCGCGAGGCCGTGGGTTAAATGTGGCGGTGGCGTATGCCAGAAGCGATCTCCTTTTGCTATGCGACGCCGATCTCCTCGTCTCTCCAGCGACGCTCCGCCGTGCGATCGAGGTTAATAACAATCAGCAAGCGTGGTTTCCTGTCATACGTTGTCTTAACGAAGATGGCGCCCCTGGGTTCTGGCTTGACAATGGCTACGGCGTCGCTGGAGTGAGCCGCAGCGTGTTCAATGCCGCGGGCGGAGTGCCGGAATTCCTGAGCTGGGGTGGTGAGGACGATATCTTCGCAGCGCGGGTCGGAAACCTTCTCGACATTGTGCGGGAACGGTTTGATGGGATTCGGCACCAGTGGCACCCTGAGTGGTGCCGATACGAGAATTACGAACACCCCAGGCATGCGGACTACCAGGACCATGTCGAAGCGCAGGCATTGTGGGCGTCAATGCGCTCGGGAGAAATCTTCAAAGTATTTCGCGCCTCGCATCCGCTGTGGGGAGGCACCAGCCAACTGGTCATCCTTCTTCGCGATGGAAGGATGGAACGAGCAGGCGTCGACAAAGGCGGGTATGAATACGAGGAGGAGGAGTACATCGCCTTAAAATGGGACCACTGGCCGGCAGAGATTCTTAAGTGGAACGAGAGCCAGAGAATTTTTTGTGATTCGACGAAGTCATTCACCTTAGTACCAGTTGTTCTATAGGCTGAAATCCAGCCTCATGGTTGCGGGGGCAAGTCATTTGACCTCTCCTCTCATGTAACCCGTGGCCCGAAAATCACGCAGCAGAGACTCGATAGCCTGCTCCTCGCCGGCCGCGCAGCCGACGGTGCGCAAGACGGGCGTCCCCGAAAAACACTAAACTTCGACACGCCGGCTGAGCGATTTAACCAAATCGTTGCATCGACCCGTTGAATCCGTGACCGACCCGGCCCGACCCGATTGCTGACTTGCGCGGCTGGCGCTTTCATGACGCAACGGCACATCGCCCGCGGAGATTGGACGTGGCGCCGTGCCAGCGTCCGGCTCCGCTGGAAGCCCTGAATCCCAATCGCACGGATTGTCATTGCACATGGCAGCGCTGGCGGGTTGTTGCGCCGGCAATCGAAGACTCGGCTTCCGTTTGAATGCGCAACTAACAGTTCCGTCGCCACAACCCCCGTAACCGCCGGTCCCCGGCGCGTTACTTCAGCCGGCAGGGCAGGTGGTGTGCACGGCCGTTTTCCTCCGGCTGGCCTGGGCGTCTTGAGCGTCGATGGTCAACGTCCTTGGATTTTCCGAGGAAGTTCGATTTGCTGCGGCCGCTGGTTGTGTTTGCAAGCAGGCAGGACCATACTTCCTCGTAATGCGTTCAATATCGAGGGCATTACAGGATGGCAAAGCCGCCAGTCATCGCGCCACACGAGATTCGCCACGCGCTCAAAGTCGCTGCGGTGACTGGGCGAAACCCGGTCCGCGATGTTGCGCTGCTGACCGTGTTCTACGGGACAGGACTCACACCCAATGAAGTTGCCAAGTTACGGGTATCGGATTACCTGATCGAGGATGGGCAGATTCGCGTTGATTCGAAGCTACGGCCGGAGATTGCTTTCAACGGTAAGGCTAGGCCGCTTGTTTGGGCAAACGCCAAGACGTGCGCTGCTATCGATAGCTACTTAGCCTATCGCCTGTCTGCGTATCACGGAATTACCACGCGCCGCGCGGCGTATCGTGGCCTCGATCCGCACAGCCCGCTGTTCCTGACGGGCGAGGGAGAGCCGTTTGCGTTCACGAAACGAGTCACTGGAACTGGTGCGGTCAGCTATTCTTGCGAGTCTCTGACTGAGATCGTCCGGCGCCTGCATCAACAGGCCGGGATCGAGAATGGGAATGCCAGCGCTGCACGCCGAACGTTTGCTGTACGACTCCATCGCGATGGCCGTTCGTTGAAGCTCATTCAAGAGTTGATTGGAGTTTCGAGTCTTACTGCCGTTAAGAATCTGGTAGAGGGCAACCCTGTCAGGCTGTCGGCGATCGTACGCGGCGTTATCTGATGGCGTGAATTCGTGACAGCGGCACCAGGTGAATGTGACGACTAATGGCAAGGAAAGGGGCAATTTCGAACTACGCGACCTGGTCTTTCCTAACGTGTTAGCGTGCCCATGAAGCGCTGAGCATGTGGATTGCGCCACCAGAAATAGCTGCAGCATCGCTTTCAAACACGTACTCGCATGGAGATGCTTTCCTTTATGGCAGACACGCACACCTATCTCGTGAACTATGATCCATCGACGATTGCCGGCGCAATTCTTTGGGGAGTCGTGGCTGGTATTTTCACCACTGCCATACTGATGTTGTCCGGCCAGCTGCTTCAAAAGATTGTCTTGCCATCGTACTTGGGCTTGATTTATAAGGGTGTCGACTTGCGAGGCAAGTGGATTGCGCAGAAAACGTTCAGCGGTGGCATTACGTACCACTACGTCTTGATCCTGAAACAGAATGCACATAGCCTGAAAGGCTCAATGACGATTGCAAAGATGAACTCACAACCTGGGTCCCCGGGCGGGTATTTGGGAGACTACGTGCAGGGATTCGAAGCCAGCGGTGTAACCTGGGAGGGATTTGTGACACTCAACATGAGCAGTGACGATCGTCGGAGTCTGTCGTTTGTCACGACGCTTCTTCAAGTGCGTAATCGCGGACAGTCCCTTGTCGGGCACATGGCATATCGCAGTTCCGTCGTCGACAAAGTCGACAGCGAAGAAATGACGTGGACGCGCGGCTAACCCTTGTGTCTCTCTGTCAGGGTCGGCATGAAATGAGGAAGAGTGCAAGGAGAAGGCGAGAATGGATCGAACGACTTTATCGCGGCTGCGTCAATCTATTGACGACCTCGAACGCTTATCAATGACTCTTCCGCAAGAGAGTGAACGATTCATATTTCTCGCTCGGATCATCCACCAGTTGCGGATCCTTCAGGACACGGTCATTGCGGGGGATGCCCGCGAAACTGTATTTGTGTGCTCAGAGCAGATTGCGTCGATCGGGCGCTCGCGTGAGACGTTCGTGCGTGTTGCTGGCCTCGTCCTGTTTGCCCAGACCCTTGATATCCTGACGGCGCTACAGAAGGAGGCGCACGTATTCGCCGCCATTCAGCCGCAACATCACGGTCCTAGGAAGATGATTCACGGGTAATCAACGCGCTCCCAACGGAAAACGAGAAGAAATGAAGGCATCGCTTGTTGGCACGGTTTTGCTCGCCTCAGTCTTGAGTGCAGCTCTCGCGCTGGCTGAACAACCGGTAGAGTCGGGGCAGAAACCGTCGCACGAGGCAGCTTGGTGGTCTCGTGGCGTGGTCCTCGAACGAAGGGCAGCTGACCGCACTTGGGCTATTCGATGGTTTGATGATCTGACAGTGCGCGGGGCCTCGAAGGCCTACGCGGGAAATGAGAAGGATGAGCCGCTCGTCGAGATTACTGCGCTTCGCTCCGAGGATGACGCCATTTCCTCGCGTGGGATCACCGTCAGCTGCTTGGGCAATTACGAAAGACGGTTCATCGTAGCAGCCGATGTGGTTGATGGGGACGATCTGAAGCAGGTCTGGATGCAGCAGTTCCGATGCGGCGATAGCGAATGGCGAGTGAGAACCGCCAATGCGACCAGATTGCCGTCGACGGATCACTGATAACGGAAAATGGAGCCCCGCGGAGCACAGGGAAATCGCAATGCGGTGGACGAACGGTAAGACGTGACTACATGGAAAGCGACGCCATGGACTCGCAAGACACTCGAATCGCGGAAAGGATCGTGCTCTGCAAGCGGGAACGCAGAGCGTATGAAATCTGGCTTGAGACTCTGACACCGGTGAATTTCCTGCTCGTCGGCGTTGGTGGCGTGATGTCCCTGGTCGCTGGGCTGTCCATCGTCACAAAGGCCGGCGTCGATCCAAAGATCGCTGGCTGGGTAGCGATCGTCGGCGCACTGCTAACTGGTTTGCACAGCCGACTTAAATGTGATCCTCACCAAAAGGAATGCGTCCGATTGTCCAACCAGTTCGCCGAACTGCAAATCGAATACGAACGCCTTCAGGTTGACACAGACGCGAGCAGAAGGACCGCGCAGTTACTGGCACTCGAACATAGGTTGGCTACGATTAGAGGTACAGGGGAAGCACGGCCAAGCAAAAAAAGTATTGCCCAGGCAGAAAGAGAAATCGAGGGTACTAAGCAGTCGGCGTGATGCGAAGGAAAACAGCCCGCACGGCTGTTCAAATCTCGAAAATTCGATCTGTAGTGTCAAGATTCGCGTGGCGAACAACTCCGCGTCTCGTGCATGTCGGGGGAGGGCGGTGATCCGCCCGCCTGCAGCGTAGTCAGGCATCGGACGCCCAGAAGGTCGAGAGTAGGGGCGGTGTGAAAGCTGGCGAGCTACGCGTCCCGTTGCTATGCACCGGCTCAATGAATGCGCGGTGTGCGTCACCGCGTTGCTCGCCTCCGATCAACGTGAGCCCGCCCGGTCCCGATACCCGCCGGACGAGAAATGCACCATAGCGCGCGGGCAATACACGGACGTGTTCTGGCTCGTTCTCGAAGCTTTCCTCGGTCTTATCTTTGATCTTATTCACGACCTTACGCTTGACGTGCGGCACGAAGCAGCGAATTGACGCATCGTATAGCGCTTCTGTATCGCCATTTCGCGAGATGCCGAGCTGCGAAAACACCATGTCCGCGTGCTGCTGATGCCCGGTACGTCTGGCGGGTCGATACGGGTAGGCGAGTACGGCTATATCGAGTTTCGTTTAATCGGACGGCAAAGGTGCGAGCGAGTAGAGATAGTTTTCGATCAGCTCGATATTTTCCAGACTGACGCCAGCATCGGGCGAGGGACATTCCGAAAGCGCGAGCAGGTGATAAAGCAGGCTGCGTGCTGGGCCACCCGGTTCTATTGCGCGTTCGGTGCTTCGGCAAAGATCCTGGACGCGTGAATCTTGCCAGTCGATATTGAGTATCTCGCTCAGCAACGCGGCGGTGCGCTGAGGCGAGTCCAACGATGACAGATCGAGACCATGCTGTCGCAGCACGCTCTTCCACGGGGATGATAACCCGGCAAGGAGCGCATGGATTTCATCGATCAGCATTTACCACCTCCCAGTGAGTGGCTTGCTAAAGGCTGTGCGAGGGGAGTTTTTCTCCTGTTTGCATACCTTCCGTTGATCTACTGTTGAGTATTCCGTTTTCAGCGATCGCTACAAATTCATACTGTATTTCGGATTCGCAATCGCCACAGGCAGTGACTAATATAGGTGATTCAAGAAGGAGAGAAGTGCACGTTTTTATGCAGCTGCTCGTAACTCGTATTGCAACCGATAACGGTGCAAGATGCAGGGAGAATTCCGGGCTTCGGCCTTCGCCGACCACAATGCGCGGTAAGAACATTCGGTGGACGATGTTATGTTGACGCGAAGAACCTTTCTTGTCGGCGGTGCGAGTTTGGCGGGGATGAGCGTGCTCGCGATCGGATGGTCGGTATCGCAAGCACGTGAGGAAATATGCACCGGGAGAACCATCGGGACGTCCGGTACCAACGTGAAGCTCAACGGCTGGCTAATGATCGATCGCGCCAACAACGTCACGATCATCATGAGCAAGGCCGAGATGGGGCAGGGCATTCACACCGGCGCTGCGATGCTGCTGGCAGATGAACTCGGAGCGGACTGGTCCCAGGTCCGGCTCGCCGATGCTTCCATAGAGTCGCTTTATAAAAACCGCGTAAGCCTCGCGCGCGCGCTTCCTCGCCGCCCCAAGGATCACAGCTGGCAGGCGAAGGGCGAAGAGGATCTCGCGCGGCTTCTAACGCTTTTAGGCGGAACGATGGTGACGGGCGGTTCGACGAGCGTCGCCGATCTCTGGGGACCGATGCGCGAGGCTGGTGCTTCCGCTCGCGCGATGCTTTGCAGCGCGGCGGCGAAGGCGTGGGGGGCGCCGGTTGACGAATGCGAAGCACGAGCGGGCCATATTGTCTGGGGTTCGAAAAAATCGGCTACATTTGGCGAGCTTATCGACAAGGCGAAGCTCGAGCACCCGCCCACGCACGTCACGCTCAAGGATAGATCGAAGTTCACGATTATCGGCCAGCGGCGCAACCGGATAGAGGCGCCTTCGAAAATCGACGGATTGGCGCGGTTCGGGATCGACGCGCTGCCAGAAGGCCTGCTATACGCGAGCGTCAAGATGTGTCCAACACTCGGCGGAATCGCAACCGGACACGATAGTTCGAACGTGAAGAACACCGAGGGTATTCACGACATCTTCACAGTTGATCCCTACCACGGCGGTACCGGCGGAGTCGCAGTCATTGCCGACAACCCGTACATCGCCATGCGCACGCTCTGCCAGTTGTCGTACACGTGGGACCATGGTCCGTCAAAAAACCTCAGCGATGCAGAGATCAGCGTAGCCTTGGTCAAGGCGATCGAAGGTGGCGCTCAGCCCCAGTACTTCTATTCGACCGGGGACGTCGAAACGAAATTGAAGCAGTCAAAGCCGCTGAAAATGCAGTATGAGGCCCCGTACCTCGCACATGCGGCGCTGGAACCCATCAACTGTACTGCCCAGGTGAACGAATGCGAAGCGTCGATTTGGGTATCCACGCAGATCCCGATGGCGGCGCGCAAGGCTGTGGCAAAGTTCCTTGGTCTGAAAGAAGACAATGTGCAGGTGCATCAGTGCCTGATCGGCGGCGGATTTGGCCGTCGACTCGAGGTTGACTATATCGTGCAAGCGGTGGCAATCGCGCGCCATGCCAACGGACGTCCCGTGCAGACAATCTGGCCACGTGCACAAGATACGACGCACGATTTCTATCGCCCCGCATGCGTGTCGCAATTCTCCGGGGCGCTCGATAAAGACGGCAAACTGATTGCGTGGAAGAACCAGTCGGCCAGCCAGTCGATCAGTGCACAAGCGCTGCCTCGAGCGTTCGGCATCCCAGCGTTGGCCGCAGAGATGTTCACCGACACCACGAACGCAGAAGGCGCGTTCGATCAGCCGTACGAGTGCCCGAACATTTCGGTCACGCACAACACGGTGACGCTGCCGATACCCGTGGGTAACTGGCGCTCGGTTGGGCATTCGCTTCATGCGTTCTTTGTCGAGAGCTTCATCGACGAGATGGCGGTAGCCGCACACAAGGATCCCTTTCAGTTTCGGCTTGACATGCTGACGAAGCCGGAACACAAGCGACACGCCTATGTACTGCGAACACTCATGGATTTTTCCAGGTGGCAGAGCCGGCCGAAGGGTGATGGAACAACGGCCAGAGGCATGGCAATGCACGAAGCGTTTGGCAGCGTGGTGGCACAGGTTGCTGAGGTGGAGCGGCGTGGCGACACCTTTCGGGTTACGCGAGTCCACTGCGTGATCGATTGCGGGGTCGCGATCAATCCGAATCTCGTCGAGCAACAAATGGAGAGCGGCATTATTTTCGGGCTTTCCGCCGCCTTGCATCAACGGATCAGCATCGTGAATGGCCAGGTTCAGCAGAAGTATTTTTCTGAATTTCCACTCGTCAATATGTCGACCTGTCCTGAGATCTGCACAAAAGTGCTTCAGTGTGGTACTGAACCACAAGGCGTTGGCGAAGCGGGTACGCCGCCCATTGCGCCTGCCGTAGCGAATGCGCTTTTCGCACTCACAGGGAACCGGGTTCGGCACCTTCCACTCCTTGATCCGCCAGCGCCTTCCGGAGGTGATACATGGTGTCAGTCCGTATCAACGGAAAAACCGTTGTCATGCATTCTGCCCCCGAAACTCCCCTGCTCTGGGCACTCCGATGCGAAATCGAACCAAAACTGACGGGAACCAAATTCGGCTGCGGTATCGGCGTTTGCGGTGCCTGCACGGTCTTGATCGATAACGTAGCTTTTCAGTCTTGCCAGATACCCATATGCGCCATCGACAAGGCGGAAGTCGTCACGATTGAAGGACTGGAGAGTCCGGAAGCTCGCGCGCTAAAGAAGGCATGGATCGAATGCGATGTCGTGCAGTGCGGCTATTGTCAAAGCGCGCAACTGATTGCCGCAACGGCGTTGCTTTATTGTCATCGTCATCCGACCGACTGCGAAATCAACGATGCCATGCAGGGCATCGCATGCCGCTGCGGCGCGTTTCCCCGGATTCGCAGGGCAATCCACCAGGCGGCCGAGTCGCTGCGGCCGTAAGTGGACGCGTAAGAAGGCGCCGCGGATGAACTCGCTGAATCACCGGCGGTCAAGCAGCCTGCGAAGTTGGCACATTACGCTCAGCCAACGCGGCGATCGTACGCGACGGATTCGGCCCTAATGCGCGCGGAATGACCGCGCCGTCCATCACGTACAGACATTCGTAGCCGAACACTTTACCGCTGGCATTCACTACGCCATCCGCTTTGGTGGGGCCCATGTTGCAGCCGCCTGGCGGATGTGGGGTGATCAGCTCGCCATGAAAGGTATTGAATGCTGACTGTGGCACATTTTCCCGTATTCGCAAGGCAATCCACGAAGTACCTGATCGCTGCGGCTGCAATTGGCCGGGCGAACAGGTTGTCCGGGTGTCTCAACAACGAATATGCTTTGCGCATTGGCGTAAATGTTGGGGTTTTACGGATAGTTGGAGGGTGCCGCGCAAGAGATGCACGCAGAGGCTTCTTAGCCGCATTGTCGAGTCAGTCTGCATCGTTGACGCATCCTCTGCGTGGCTTTTGTGAGAATCGATCAATGAGAAGGATTCCGAACCAGTGGAACATAATTGACATTCGATAGGCGTCGCCTATATTCTCCTCACGATCGGACAACGTATGTAGGTGACGCCAGTACACGAGCGGGCCAGACTGCCCGCCATCGGGCTGCGGTATTGAGCGTTTCGAGAGTGCGGCCGGAGGGTGCCGGCCGCGCGCGCCACGGCACCCCGCTTTGCGGGAGCAACACTGAAGCCATCGCGCCTCGGGTTTCGCACCTTCAGAGGAGGCGCGTCCATGCGTTCACTATGCAGTTCACGAAGCGAACGACCTGTGCTGGCGAAGCAGCACCGAGTTTTGCGGCCCGCGCTAGTGAGTGCGCTAATGGTCGCTTCTTGCCTTTTGGCATGGAGAGCGGCGAATGCCGCTGGAACGTCTGCATTGGCTCCGGCGACGTGCGCAGCGTCGAGCTGCCCGCCAGCGGCGTCAAAGCCGGCGGCGTGCAAACACGTTGCATCGGCGGCTAACGCAACGTGTGAGGCTGATGCGACCGAGCTGGAGAATGCGATCAAACGCTATCCGGCTGCGTCGATCGCGCCAACGCTCGATAGGGATGCCCCGCCGGAGGGCGAGGTCGAAAAGGGCGCTCCACCCGACGAAGCCAGGGCCACGAAAACGGCAGGCGGCGTACGCCTGTTTCCGCGTAACGAGCAGTGCTTTCCGACGGAGACGCGAAACATTTTCAGCGAGGTTGACAAGGTCGTCGTTGGCGACGACCCCAAGCCGCGACCAATGGACTGGTTCGACGGGCAGACCGTTCCGAAGGGCGCTCGCTCAGCCATCATGGGGCAGAACACCTGGATGCTGTGGGGCGAGGGCAATGAAGCGTTTTGGGGCTGGGTCCAGGAGAACGGGTACGGCATCGCGGACTTTCTTGTCCTGCTGAATTCGAAGAACAGGACACATCGTTTCAGGGACGGCGGGCTGATCAATCAGCCTGGCATGGTGGAGCGCGACACGCCGATGACCGGGCTGGGTCTCTATATCGACGGACCCGACGGCGACAAGATCAAAATGCACGCGCCGGAGAATGACGTCGGCGCGGACGGAAAACCTGTCGAGCGTGTGACCATGCCCAAGGACGCGGCGCACGATCACCAGACATTCTTCGAGGTCGGCGACCCCGCGCTGTATGACCAGGCAATCGCTCAACTCGGCGACGATGGCGTCGACCCGCTCGTCTACGGCTATCCTTCCGGCGTCGTGGGGCTGCGGCTATTTCCGAATCCGGACTTCTTCGGCAAGTCGCCAGCCGCGGAGAAAGCACGCGAGCATTGGAAGGAGCAGGTCGTCAGCGATAATGGCGCGAGATACTACTCGACCGATCCCAAGGACGCCGACTTTCACGCGGACCCTTTGCTCGTACGGCCATTTCGCGTGAGCATGGCGTGCTCGTTCTGCCATGTCGGTCCGCATCCGCTCGTGTCGCCGCAAAGTACGGAGCATCCCGAGTGGGGGGAGATGTCGAGCATGATTGGTAACCAGTACTGGCTACCCTCGAACGCATTCACAAACCTGAAGACGCCGGATAGTTTCCTCTGGCAGTTCGTCGCGAGCCAGCAGCCGGGGACCATCGACACGTCGCTCGTGGCCACGGACCACATCAACAATCCGAACACGATCAACGCGATTTTTGAAGTGAACGCGCGCCTTGAGCGCGCCGCCATCAACCCACCCGAGGAGCAAGGCAAGAGCAACCTCATGCTGCGGGGTATCGAGGATGCTCCCGTTTTCACGCTCGACCCGCGCCACACGCCACGCGTGTTGCTCGATGGCGCCGACAGCATCGGCATCGAAGGCGCGCTATTGCGGGTGTATCTCAACATCGGCGCTTATTCGGAGCAATGGCGCATGGTGCAGAACACGATCGTCGGATTCAAGCCGCAGCGGCCGTTCGATATCGCGACCATCAAGGCCAAGTCGGTCTACTGGAATACGACTGAAGCCTTTCGCGTGCAAGAGCTGGAGGCCCTCTTTACTTACGTCACGCAATCTGGCGCCACGATAACCCAGCCGATGAAGCTGGCCTCGACCGAGGAGGGGCTCGCGCGGATCAATGCCAACAAGGAAGATAGCGGCAAAGGCCGCGAGGTGTTCATCCGCAATTGCGCGATCTGCCATTCGAGCAGGCAGCCGCCAGATCTGCAAATCACATTTTCGCGCGAATGGCGCACCGCAATCGCGGGCAACCAGGGCGGAATTACGCTGCCCATGGACTTTGCCGACTGGGAAGCGTTCAAGCTGAGCAAGCCGTGGCTCGCCTATGTGGACCGGCTTCAGAAGTACATCGTGGCACAGCCGGACGGAGGGCAGGACTTCTTCGAGAAAAATAACTATCTCTCGACGGATGTGCGTGTGCCAATCACCCTCGTCGGCAGCAATTCGCAGCGCGCAGTGGGCACGAATGCCATGCGCGGCCAGGTTTGGGACAACTTCTCTTCGGAAACGTACAAGTCCCTGCCTGCGGTGGGACTGATTCACTTCTTCAATCCGTTCAGCAAGACGAGCGCCGTCGACAAGTGGGGGAACAACGACGAATATGCGCCGCCTGGCGGCGGCCCGGGCTACTACCGGCCGGCCTCGCTCGTGAGCGTCTGGGCGACCGCACCATTGCTACATAACAATGCACTAGGCATCTATAACCGCAAGCCGTCGGTGGAGGGCCGGCTCGAGGCGTACGACGACGCCATCGACAAGCTGCTCAACAATAGCAAGCGTGCTGTCATTGGCACGCTCGCGCATGGCGCGGCGCAGCGCGTGAACTTCTATCCCGCGCAAAAGGAGGAGTTCTGTCGCGACAACCCTGCTGACCAGAGCCTGGAATGCAGCGCGCTGCGCGGGGACTTTCGCCGGTCGTTCGCGGCGGCAGGCGTAGCCGATCAACCGGGCTTCCGGGACATCGGCTTTATCTACAGGACGACGAAGGATTCATATATCGACTTTGCGCCGAGGTTCATCAAGCCGCTCATCACCGGCATAGTGGGCGAACACATGACACCTTTCCTGTTCATCTATGTGTGGCTGGTGCTAGCACTGATTGCCGTCGTGCTGATTTTCGTGGGGCAACCGCGCCTCGCAGGCGGTCTGCTCGCTTTGCTCGTGGCGGTGCTCGCGACGCTGCTGCACGTTTCGGGCGTGGCCGCGATCTACCCATGGCTATGGGTCATTCCTCTCGTCGTGTTGGGGCTTGCGGCCGCGTTCTTCCGCTTTCCCGACGCGCGGCGTTGGGCGCGTGCGTTCTTCGCAGTTAGCGCCGTGGTTTTCGTCGTTATGGGCGGCGTGGGGAAGGCCTTCCTCGACGGCCGCCTGATTGGCATTAACGTCGGTCCCATTCCGCGCGGCACGCCGGTGAATCTCCTCATGAACATCAACCCCGACGCACCCACGTTCGATCTCCTCAGTGCGGTGGCCGGACTCTCGCGCGGGGTGCTGCGGGTGCGTCGCGACGACCCGAAGGATGGCAGCTTCAGGGCGCTCGACGAATTCCAGCAGGAGGCCGGCCCGGCGCTGCTCAAAGCGAGCAAGTGTCCCGACTTCGTGCTGGACCGGGGTCACTGGTTCGGCGAGTCGCTTACCGACGACGAAAAGCGGCAATTGAAGGCTTTCCTCGAAACGCTCTGACTTGTCAATCTTGTCCACGGGAGCTGCGATGAACCCCGATGACCCGCTGTGGCAAGCCAGGAATCCGCAAACCACGCCCTTCGATTACGTGATCGTGGGATCGGGCGCGGGCGGCGGCCCGCTCGCCGCACGGCTTGCGCTCAACGGGCGCCGCGTTCTGCTGATCGAGGCAGGCAACGACCCCGCCGTCGCGCAGCCCGATGCGCGGGCTCAGCCGATGACGCGGGGCGCTCCCGATCTCGCGCAGCAGCAGATGCGCCAGGTGTACGCGGTGCCCGCCTTCCATGCCAGCGCGACCGAAGACCCGGACATGAGCTGGGAATTCTCGGTGCGCCACTACACGAGTACGGCGCGACAGCAAGCCGATCCGAAATATGACGGCGCGAAGGACCCTTGCGCGGCAACGGATGGGCAAGGGCAGGGCGGCATCTTCTATCCGCGCGCGGCGGCCATTGGCGGTTGCACGTCGCACCACGCAATGATCATCATTCGCCCGAATGATGCCGATTGGGATCGCATTGCCGAATACACCGGCGACGATTCGTGGCGTTCGCAGAACATGCAGGGCTACTTCGCCAAGATCGAGAACTGTCTTTACTACTCGGTCTACCGGACCTTCGCTGGCAAAACGCTGGGGCTCCTTTTCAGGTTTCTGGAATGGACCGCACGCAAGCTCGATCCGCGCGGCCAGCTCGATCCCGGCGGCCACGGTTCCGCGGGCTGGCAAAAAACGAGTTTCATCGACCCGTTCGTGATCGCCGCCATCGTTCGAGGTGACCGCACCTTTGTCGGCGTGCTCAAGGACGTGCTGTTCGCCTCGCTGGCGAATCGCAACGCGGCCTCGATGTTCGGCCGCGCGCTCGCCCGGTTTCAGATTCTGCAGTTCCTCGACCCCAATGTCCGCTCGCCGGACATCCAGAGCCGCGCCCACGTTTCGCTGATCTCGATCGGCACCGACGGCAAGCGCCGTTGCGGTCTGCGCGACCATCTGCTCAACGTCATGGCCGAATTCCCCGACCGGCTCGTGATCCTGAACCCCGCGCATGCTACGCGGATCGTGTTCGAGAAGAGCGAGAGCGGCGTGCCGCGCGCGATTGGCGTGGAAGTCCGCATCGGTCCTTACCTCTATGCGGCCAGCCCGAAGTACGCCGGCAAGGACGGGACGCCCGTTACGCAACAAGTGTTCGCCCGGCGCGAAGTGATTGTATGCGGTGGCGCATTCAACACGCCGCAACTGCTCATGCTGAGCGGTATTGGCGACTCGGAGAATTTGAAGGGCAAAGTTGACGGACCGCGCGACCGCGATGGAGCGCTTGTCGGGCCGGTCGTGCATCTCCCGGGCGTCGGCCGCAATCTTCAGGACCGCTATGAAGTCAGCGTAATCAGCGAGGCGAGCGAGCCGTTTTCCACACTTGACGGCGTGACCTTCGACCCGGGCGACGCCAAAGACCCCATGCTGCTCCAGTGGCTCGCCGACCAGACTGGCCTTTACTCGACCAACGGCGGCGCGCTCGCGATGATGATGTCGTCCGCGAACGGCGCCTGTTTGCGCAGCGACCCGGATCTGTTCATCTTCGGGCTGCCGGTCGCGTTTCGGGGCTACTACTGGGACTATTCGCAGCAGTTGCTGTGCCGGAGCATGACGTCGAGCGAAAGGACGCGTAATTTATGGAGCTGGGTCATTCTCAAGGCCTACACGAACAACAACAACGGCACGGTTCGCTTGCGCAGTGGCGATCCGTTCCAGATGCCGGAAATCAACTTTCACTCGTTCGACGACACGAGTGAGGGCGCGCAAGACTGCACGAGCGACGTGGATTCCCTGTGCGACGCGATCAAGCGCATCCGCGAGATCAATGGGCACGTTAGCGCGTTCAGCTGCGAGGTCCAGCCGGGCGTCGATAAACCCGATTGCTCGCCAACGCTGCGTCAGTGGATCAAGGACGAAGCGTGGGGGCATCACGCATGCGGCACTTGCCGGATTGGCTACGATCCGTGGTGCAAGAATCCACGCGACCTCCAGGACCGGTATGCCGTGGTGGACAGCAAGTTCCGCGTGCATGGCGTGGAGGGTCTGCGCATCGTCGACACATCGGTCTTTCCGACCATTCCGGGCTACTTCATCGTGACTCCTACCTTCATGATCAGCGAGAAGGCCGCCGACGTGTTGCTGGCCGACTCGGAGAACTACCCACGCGAGCTCGAGAGCGTAGAAGCGAAGGCGGTGCGCGAGCGCCGGGGCTCTGCGCTGCCTGCATGGGAGGAGGCGGCCAATGCGGATCGCGCGCGATTGCCAGAGGACACGGTCGGTCTCGCGTTGTCGGGCGGCGGCGTGCGCAGCGCCACCTTCTGTCTAGGCGTTCTTCAGGCGCTCGCGAGCCGGCGACGCCTGCGCGATATCGACTTCATGTCCTCGGTTTCGGGGGGCGGCTATATAGCGTCATTTCTCGGCAAGCTGTTTACGGAGATGCCGGACCAGGATCGCCAGATACCCGCGGACCGCGTCGAACACACGCTCACGAATCTGGGCTCGTCGACAATCCAGTGGCTGCGTTACAACGCGCAATATCTCGTGGGCGGCGGCCGTCACGACGTGTTGTTCGACATCGTAGTCATCCTGCGCAACCTCGCGGCGGTGCATGTGTGGATCGGTGCGCTGTTGTTTGGCGTGCTGGGCACGCTGCACTGGTTCGCGCTCGACTGTTCGAAGGTCAGCGTCGTTTCGCTTGTGTGCGAGAGCGCGCCGCCGCAATGGTACGGTGTTACGCTGTCGGCCTGGTGGCGGCTGCCGCTGTGGTTCCTCGTGATCGGCATGTTGCCGCCTTCCATCGGCTACTGGCTTACCATGAGGCGGCGCCCGAAACGGGACTGGCGCTTGTGGTTGCCCTTCGCAGTGTGGCTCGTGATGATCGGGTGCGCGATCTATGGACTGACGCTACCCGACATCGGAGGCTGGAGCGCCCTCGCGCTCGGTGTGCTTCTGCTCGCGTGGTTCGAGCAGCAGGCGGCCGGATTGCTAGTCGCCAAACCCGTGTCATCCGGCGCGAGTGCGCCGCCGCTTGATCCCGGCACGGCGCAGCCCGAGGGCGGAACCATCGTGATACGCAACCGGCTGACCCGGCTGCTCGGCGTGGCGCTGTTCGGTTTCGTCGTGACCACCCTATTCGTGGTGGTCGATACGCTCGCGCAATTCCTTCCGGCATGCGGGTTTCGTGCGATGACCTGGTCCCTTGCTGGTGTCGCGCCCGTTTTGGTGCTGCTACGGGGGATCGCGGCGAGCGTGTTGAAGCGTCAGGCGAAAACGGCCACGACGCCAGCGCCAGAAGCGGGAAAGACTCTCGGGAGCGGCCTCGTGAAAGAGGTGCTGCTTGCGCTCTTCGCCTTTGCGCTGGCATTCGTGCTGCTCCTGTTCCTCGATGTGCTCGTCTATCTGGTCTTCGGCCTCGATCCGACGACTGCGCGCTACTGCGTGATTGCCGCGTTGCTCATTTCGGCGGTGAAGGGCCGCGTGCTGCTCTTTCTCAACTTGTCCTCCCTGCAGCAGAGCTACGCGCAGAAGCTGGTGCGGACCTATCTGGGCGCGTCCAACGATGCCCGCGTGAATCCGCCAGGCACCAGCAAGCCTGTTCCGGTGGGTGTGAGCGATCTGGGCGACGACGTCATGTTCGACGATTACCATCCGGAAAGACATGGTGGCCCGCTGCATTTGGTCTGCTCGTGCCTGAATAACACGGTCGACCCGCTCTCCGGCAATCAATTGCGCGACGACAAGGGCATGCCGATGTGTGTCGGGCCCGCCGGCATCAGCGCGGGCAGGCGCTTTCACGCCCTCTGGGGCGCGCGCGACGCGACGACTTCCGTGCGCTTCGCGCCTGTCACCGCGGTGCGAGTGGAGCCCGATCCCAACGCGTTTCACGCCTTCGTAAAATCCAGCGGCGCGCAGGTCGATGTCGAGCGGCTCAGCCTTGGCCAGTGGATGGCGATTTCGGGCGCCGCCGCATCGACCGGTCTTGGCCGCAACACGAAGCTCGCAGAATCGCTGCTGCTTGGCCTGCTGAATGTCCGGATCGGTTACTGGTGGAACAGCGGCATTCCAGCAGGCGGGCGGCCGGGACAATATCGGCGCGGGGGCTGGCGCGTGATCAAGTCACTACCCTCGATCATCTTCACACTGCAGGCCAGGCTGCTTGACGAATGGCGTGCATATTTCGAGGGGCCTTCCGCGAAGCTGTGGTATCTGAGCGATGGCGGCCACTTCGACAACACGGGCATCTACGAGCTGATCCGCCGCAGACTGCCCTTCATCGTCGCTGTCGACGCGGCCGCGGACCCGGATTACCGCTGTGAATCGCTCGCACTGCTGACGAGGCAGGTGCGCTACGACTTCTGCGCGACGATCACCTGGCTCGATCCGCGCCCCGTGCGCGCGAGTCATCAGTCAGGCGATGCCGGATGGAGTGCCTTTGAGCGCGGGGCCAAAGAGCCGCACGTGCCAGACTGGGTCAAGGCATCGTTTGATCCAGAAGCCATTGGAGCGTTTTCCGAGCTGAAGCGCGATGGATCTCGTGGCGCCGCGCTCGCCTGTATCACCTATTCCAACGAGCCCGACCGCCCAAGCTGGATGTTGTATGTCAAGCCGAGCGTTGGCATCGGCGCGCCCACCGACGTGAGCACCTATGCAAGCAGCTACAGAGATTTTCCCCAGCAAAGCACTGCGGACCAGTTCTTTACCGATAGCCAGTGGGAAGCGTATCGCGAGTTGGGCTATTGCGCGGGCATGAATGTTTTCACCACCCGCGCCTGAAATCGACACGAACGCCAGGAGTTCACTCATGGCTGATCACAACGATCCGGGTGCGGTCAACACGATTCTCCCCGTTATCGACATGAGCGATCCGGCGATAGCGGGTCGCTGTGCGGTGATTGTGGGTTTGCTACGCATGCGGAATTATGTGCAGCTAGACGTTCTCGATAACGGCATAGGAGTCGCGCCGGAGCATCGGGAGGCAATCTTTTCAGCCGTTCGTGCAGCTCGGAAACCCGGAGCGGGACCGCAAGAAAGGGCTTGGACTAGGGTTGTCCTCGGTTTGTCGATCGTGAATGCGGTGATGTCATTGCTTGAGGGACACCATCTCGAACTGAAGTCGATCGAGGGTCGCGCGTCGCGCTTCTCGGTGTGCATGCCCCTGGCGGATCCGTTATCGCTCCAGAATGCGGCGATATCACCCTGCGCTGCAGCAACGTTGCCGTCACCGTCGTCGCTGCGTGGTCTATACGTGTTGCTGGTGGAGGACGACAGTCTGGTGCGCGCGTCTATGGAAGTGCTCTTTGGGCGATGGGGGGCGATTCGGTACGTTCCGCGCCGGAGATGTCGACCGCACGCGACGTCATCCGTCTGACGGGCGAGCACATTGCGCGTCTGGTGCCGTGCCTCGTGGTGACGGGTGAAGCCATGGCAAGCACGCAGCGTGCGTTGCCGGAGCGCCGCGTGCTCAGCAAGCCATTGTCTCCTGACGTACTGGTTGAGCACATGCTCGAATTGACGGAGGCATCGACCCGGGCGAATTAGATCGCTGGAGCGTTCGCGACGGTGGGAATCTCAATGCCGCGCCGCGCCATTTCCACGATCAGGAAAGTGCGCCGCGACACGTTGAAGCGGCTCAGCAGATAGCTGATGTACTCCTTCGCCGTGTTCTCTGTGATATCCATCTTTCGCGCGATTGCCTTGTTTGACAAGCCCTGCAGGAGAAAACCCAAGGCTTGTGCGAGGCGCGGCGTCAGGTTCAACGAGTCGATCGGAATGCCCTTGCTCGGGCCCGGGGACTGCGGGGTATGGCCGCCTTTGCCGAGCACGCTGTTCGGCAGAAAAACCCGTCCATTCAGGATCGCCTGCAGCGCTTCCCTGAACACCGCACCGCCTTTCTCGCTGGCCTTCGAGATGAAGCCGCCGGCGCCATTCTTGATGCACTCCAGCACGGTCTCGCGGTCGTCCTGCGCGGACAGCATGACCACACGCGCAGCACGCTCGTTTTCCTGCAGCCAGCGCAGCAGGTCTAGCCCGGTGTGATCGCCCCCGATCTGGTAGTCGAGAAAAACCAGGTCGTAAGCCTTGTTCTGCAGCCGCTCGACAGCGGCGGCATATGAGCCGGCCTCGTCGATGTCGAGCGTCGGTTCCGAGGTCAGAATCTGGCTCTTCATCGCGATTCGTTTCAAGCCTTCGTCCTCTACGAGGAGTACGTGGCGGAAATACAGGTTGTCCATGGGCGCCTCTCCAGTCGATTGCATCTTATCCGTAACCCTCCAGGTCGTTATCCCCTCAAATCGGGGGACGTTTCTACGGCCGCCTTCTGGAGGCGCTTTTCTCCCGCCATCGCCGGGTTTGCGCGAGTCCCGGAACGCGCAGGATGGAGTCGCTGCAGTTCGGACGATGAGGGACACCATCATGCGCCCGCCACATCTCGACTTGAAAGGCTTGCCGGACACTTTCCGCTTCGCGTCGGATGACGAAACTCGCTCACGCTCGCGCGAGCCGGAGCGAGAACCAGCAACGCAGCAGCGGCGCGCGCGGACGCAACCCCTTTCACTCACGACGATACTGGCCGGACCGTCATTCGCAACTGCATGGAGATGCTCGACGGCAATTGCTGAACGATCAGCGCGTGGCCGGTTGAACAGCCTGGCTGATAAGGAGATCGTGCGATGCAAGAGGATTCCATTCCATTCAGTACGCCCCTGATGGACGTCGTCTTCAGGCCCTGTTTGCGAAAGAACACGAAAGCAAGCTGGAGGGCAAGCGGACAGGGCGTCAGAGTCGGGCAAAGACGGAGACAGCGATGGACCGGCGACCTTTCCGCCCTGACACAGTCGCCAAGCTTAATACCGCAATGGCTCACCTCAAAAGCGCGATGAGCGCGGGTAAGGCGATGGTGATTTTTGGTCTGGGCTATTGGTGCTTACGCATGCTCGGTCTCCGTTCCACACCGGAACGACTCTGTTCAATCGGTCAATCGAAGGCAGGCACGATGGCTACATGTAGCGCAAATGGCCCTGTGCAAATTGCGCGTGCGGATCGGCTATCCATTGAAGGCTTCGCGGGCCTTGTTATCCGGCTTGATGTCTGATTGACACATTAAATGTCGCAACGTTGACAGATTTAATGTGCTCTACGGGTAGTGATATGCCGGACAACTTCCGCTACGCATCATAACTGCGCGAGCTCGCGAGGGGATACACTGTAACTTGCGATGGATACAGGAGGCGGAGATGATCAATTCTGACCCCCAAAGCACTTTCCGAGGACTACCGCTTACGCCAGAGCAGGACGCGGAAGTGCGGCACTATATCAAGGTCCGTACGCAGCACGGTTTGCCCTGGGATACGGCGGAACTGCGCGCGATGCTCAGGGATATGCTGCAGCCCCCAGTTGACGACAACGGTGATGTTGATCCGGCAGCGGCCGAAATGAAAGGAGCCGCCGAACGTGCGACGGGATTGATCGATGAGGAGATAGACCCCATCGAGGCGAATGAGGAGCAAAACGCGGCGATGGAGTCGGAGTGGATGAAAGGACCCAGACGTTAGGACTGTGAGCACGCATGTTTGTCCCACTGGCCTCGGGTTTTGGAGTACGAAAGAATGAAGATCACGATCGTTGATTCGCGGAACTGAAGTCTGTGGCGCTCGCTGCCCCCGGCAGACGCAAGCTGCGCTCCTTCATGGCAGGAGGACTTCTTCCAGATGTCGCCGACGGCAGGTTTGGGTCCCGTTGCTAAATCTTATCCATTGAAAGCTTCGCGGGCCTTGTTATACGGCCTGATGTCTGATTGACACATCAAGTGCCGCAACGTTGACAGATTTTATGTGCTCTACGCCAGGCGCTAGTGACAGACAGTCGTGCGAGCGGGGCAAACCGGGTGGTCACCATACAACTCGAGCGTTTGGTAAGGCCGCTTTGAGTTCATCGACGTTCCGGGCCTTGGTGCCATAGAGAACGAGCTCCCGCAGCCCGGTCAGGCCTTTCAGTACGTCGACGTCCCTGACTGGCGTGTTCGCGAGATAGAGCTCTTGCAGCCCCTTCAGTCCCTTCAGCGCGTCGATGTCTTGAACGTCAGTGCGAAAGAGATTGAGTGTTCGAAGGGCAGTAAGATTGCTCAGCGCATCAATGTTCTCGATGCGGGTGTCGGAGAGATTGAGCCTTTGCAGGCCAGTCAGGCCTTTCAGTGCGTCGATGTTCGTGACTTGCGTGCGGGCAAGAACGAGTGTTTCCAACTCGCGCAATCCCCGCATCGCCTCGATATTCTCGACTTTGGAGCCGTCGAGCACGAGCGTCTTCAGGTGTGGTACGCCCATCAGCACATCGATGTCACGAACAGACGTGTTCGCGAGATAGAGCGCCTGAAGATCGTGAAGATTCCTCAAGGGATCGAGGCGCTCGACTTGCGTCTCGTTGAGATCGAGCGTTGTCAACGTGGTCAATTGACCGAGTGGCTCGATGTTCCTGACATTTCTCGCGCCACCCAGTTTGAGTGCTTCCAGGCGAGGTAGCTTCGCCAGCGCTTCGAGGTCCCGAACCTGCGTATCCCGAAGATCGAGTTGGCGCAACTCAGTCAAGTCCCTCAGCGCTTCGAGATTCGAAACGCGGGTGTCCCAGAGATTGAGCAATTGGAGACCGGTCGATTCCTGAAGCGCATCGATGTTCTGGACTTGGGTGCGGTGTATCACGAGTCTTTTCAGGGAACGCATTCCCTTCAGCACGTCGATGTTCCAGACCGGAGTGCCCGTTAGGTCGAGCGATTCCACATCATCCAGCTCTTTCAGCGACTCAATGTTATCAACAGAGCTGCCCGCCAGACTCAATTCGAGTTTCAGGTGAAGCTTGGCTAGATGGGTGACCGCGGCGGCGAGCTGAGACGTTGTCACTGTCGGTTTTGCCCGCAATGCCAGGCATCCCGACTCGGGTGTGGCAGTTGAATCGCCACCGTCATCGCACGCGCCCGTGAAAAATCCCAGGCCGCTCAGCGCCCGTTCATCCAGTTTTTCCCGATCAGGGGCGAAGACCACCAACAGGCTCACGAGCAAAAGGCCGATGCCGCCGCAGAGGGCCCAAAGCCTGACAGGACGCGAGACCGAAGTGCGCGCGCCTTCGGTAACTGGCTTTGAGTTGGACGGTGGGGTTTCGGCCACGGTGGCCTCCGTTTGTCTTGGGTAGCCTCATTTATACACGAAGACCGAGGGCGCGATTCCCCGTCAATTGCGACCCCACGCCGTGGCACAAGATCGCAACGAAGGCTGGCGAGCGCCAAACGCGCATCCATCCGTAAGCAATGTCAATAGCTGCAGCTCTATCACTCAATTGAGCGACCGTATACGCGCTACCGCGATGTTGCGAATTGCGATCATCAGGGGGACTCCTAGGCCGCATCCATGACGTCGAGTGATCTTCAGTGCGCAGCAGGAGGTACACATGCCTTCCGTCTTCTACGACGAGTGCGAGACTTATGAGCTTCGACGCGGCTTGGAAGTATCCAATGTAATCGGTGGGGGGTGCGGCCAAAATCCTGGACTACCTGGGAGGTAGTTCATGTTCTCATACGAAGATCGCATTCGAGCGGTCCGACTCTACTTGAAGCTGGGCAAGCGCCTCGGAGCCACCATCAGGCAATTGGGCTACCCAACAAAGAATTCTCTCAAAGCCTGGCATCGCGAATACGAACGGTGCCATGATCTACGGGCTGGCTATGTCCGTTCTAGACCGAGGTATTCGGCTGAACAGAAGAAGGTGGCCGTCGATCATTATTTGAGTCATGACCGCTGTGCTGCCGCAACCTTGAGGGCTTTGGGCTATCCGAGTCGCGAGACGCTTGCAGCCTGGATCGAAGAACTANGCCCTGAAATCAGAAAACGTATCGTTGGCAGAGNAACTGGTAGTGTTCCAAAATCANAAAAAGTGAAGCAGGCGGCNGTNATNGAGCTGTGNACCAGAGAGCAAAGCGCGCGNGTGGTTGCCGAGAAAACAGGCGTGAGTAGGCCGACGCTGTATAACTGGAAGAACCAGCTACTCGGTCGGGAGGTTCCAGCATCCATGAAACGCAAAAAGAAGCCAGCGCCGGACCATGAGCGTGCGGAACTGGAACAGCAGGTCGAATCGCTTCGACGCGATATCCGGCAGTTGCAGCTTGAGCACGATATCCTGAAAAAGGCGACCGAACTGATAAAAAAAGGAATGGGCATCGACCTGCAACTCCTGAGCAACCGGGAGAAGACGATGCTGGTTGATGCCCTGAAACAGGCCTATGCGTTGCCGGATCTGTTAGCCGCCTTAAGCCTTGCCCGCAGTTCCTACTTCTATCACCGTGCACGTCTGTTGATTGCTGATAGGCATTCTGGCGCGCGTCGCGTCATTGCAGACATCTTCGAACTCAATCACCGTTGCTACGGATATCGCCGAATCCGCGCGGCATTGGGCAGGCAGCAGATCTTCATCTCGGAGAAGGTCGTGCGACGTTTGATGCGACAGGAAGGTCTGGCCGCNGCCACGACCAGGCGACGTCGCTACGGCTCCTATCGCGGAGAAATAAGCCCCGCGCCGGAGAACATCATCAATCGTGACTTCTGTGCCGCCGCTCCGAATCA
>NZ_JAFA01000050.1 GCF_000519185.1 Paraburkholderia nodosa DSM 21604
CGTTACGCGCTTCCCCCCCGGCGGTCCGCACAACGACAGTGATCCCATGAAGGACGATGCCTACGTCTGCGTGATCCTGCGTGACCTCAACACGGTAGACCTCGCTTTTTCGCCCTCTGCGTCCGGTTGTGCGCACAAGTAATCAAAAGGAACGTCACACCATGACAGTACGCCAAGCTGGCGCGTCCATTTCGGACGATGGGCTTTTTGATGCCGCAAGGGTCGGGGGGACGACAAACCTAGACGAATTGCTGTCATCCGCCAACAAGGATGGCCCGCTTTCGCTGCGCGACGCCAAGTGCCGCCTCTATCCGAAGCTTTCATTTTTCTTCGATGGCACAGGAAACAACTTTGATATTGATGAGCCACTGCAACGCCTTTCGAATGTTGCCAAGCTCTATCGATCCGCAACCAGCGATCAAAAAGGAAAAGGAGCCACGCCAACGTACATTCCGGGCGTAGGGACGCCATTCAAGGTACCTAAAATCATGGGCTATACCGACATGCTTGTCGATGACAGAGGCGGTGCGGCGGGTCTAGGCTTGGGCAAGGGCGGAGAGATGCGTATTCAGTACGCACTGGCCGAATTCTCGCGCATTCTTGAGCGGGAGTGGGGGCCAGAGGCGTGGAAGAACATGCAGTCCATCAGCGTCTCTATTTTCGGGTTCTCGCGCGGCGCGACGCAAGCACGGGCCTTTGTACGCCGGTTGATCCGGACGAAATGCCAGCGCACGGAAAACGGCCTAGTCTGGCAGGCCCCCTTCGGGGAACGCACACCGGTGCGCATCAAGTTCATGGGTCTGTTCGACACGGTGGCGTCGGTTGGCGGCCCGACACTGCATCTCGGCTGGGCCACTGACCTGGCGATTCCGCCCGAAGTCGAGCGCTGCGTGCATTTCGTTTCGGCACACGAGGTACGCGAAGCGTTCCCGTTGGACTCTGCACGCGTGGGCCGCGCGTATCCAACCAATTGCGAGGAAGTCGTGTATCCGGGTGTCCATTCTGACGTAGGCGGCGGATATGAGCCAGACGTACAGGGGCGCAGCAACCGGCTCGCGCGCATCCCTTTGCGCCACATGCTGGCCGAGGCACTGCGCGCGGGAGTGCCGATGCAACTGCCAAAGAATCTCGATCCCAAGCTGCGTAATGAGTACGTGCTCGCCGATGACGATGCAGTGGTGAGCCTTTATCAGGGGTACATGGACGCGTTGCCTATTGCAGAAGGAGACGACCTGGAATCACTGATCCACGCCCACCGCCGCCTAAATTTCCATTGGCGCGCAACCGTAGAGCGCCAGCCCCTTGATACGCGCGTACTCGGACGGCTGTACGGAAAAGTCAGTGCCGCGTGTGAAAGCGTGCCCCCCGCTACTGACGCCGACCATTCCGAGTGCCATCCTACTCAGTGGACTTATGACGTTCCGCAGCACCCTGAGGAACAGGCCCGGCAGCTGTTGGGGGAGCAGCGCAGGCTGGTGCAGCGCGTGGCGTATTTGCGCAATCCTGTCGTGCGCGCGGCAAACAATCGCAACTGGCCGCCACCGGAGCCGCGCAAGCGGACGGCGTATGAAGACCTGATCCTTGAGGCATGGGATAACCGCGAGGCCTTGTCAACAGCGGTGGACGGACTTCTGGCCGAGCACGTTCATGATTCGGTCGCGCACTTTACTTCGTGGCCTTGTGCCCTTTATGACCCGCGCGGGCTGTACTGCGATGGGGAAAAGTATTATGCAGATGCCATCAAGGTTGGGGATCGCGACGTCGAGACAGCGTAACGACTGCGGCTACGGACAGGGGCTACGGACAGGGGCTACCGGAGCTTACATGCACCGCCTACGTTTGCATCATCGGGTAGCGATAGACTGCCTCAATCTCGCTCGCGATCATGCGCGCGAACGCCAACGAGTGCATACCCCAACGCTCAATTACACCCACTCACAGTGCAATACTTGTTGTACACGAGCCCTTTCCCGTCCATCCCCGAGATCGTTCGCGTGCCATTGCCGTAGTTCGTGATCGTCTCGGTCCACGTCGAACCGTCGGCGGCCTGCCCCGTGATAAACGTCGTGTCGCCGATGGATGCACCGGTCTGCTCCCAGGCCTCGCCCGGCAGCTTCTGCTGATGCCCGTTGACCGTAGACGTGTTGCCGAAGCGCTGCACCGTGTACGAATTGCCCGATTCGTCGACGCAGTTCTGGAAGGCGTCGTTGCCCCAGCATTTGGCAAAAGCGGCGGGCGCCGCAAAGGCGCCGAAAACGATGAGGCTGAGTGCAATGCGCTTCAATGACTTCCCCGAGAAAACGCCCTTTTTCTGGCTCGATTCACCGCGAGTCCCAGACCGGCGGCGCGCGAAATTGTACCGTAGCCGCCAAGGCGACCTATCGGATGCGCCGGATGCGCTGCATCGCACGCTCCCGCTAGTTATCGGACAAAAAACGGATGACTTGATGGGCGAAAAGAGAACCGCAGCGCTGCTAGTCGTTAAGCACTCGACGCTAAAAGGAACGCCGAATCGACCAGATCGGTCAGCAGAAAAGGACGTCGGGCCGTGGCCCGACGTCGAATTCCCGCGTACTGCTTCGAGGACCGGCGCGGGAACGAGAGGACTTCAGTATCGCCTCGCCCGCCCGTTTTTTAGGTGCTCGACCGCACACCCGCAATCAGGTCCCTGCCCTCACGGGTGGCGGATATAGTCCACCAGCGCGAGCGTATACGCGTCCGGCTTGCGATCGAGCAGACTCACGCCGATCGCCACGAGAAAGCCTGCGGGCACACCGAACACGCCCGAGCTGATGGGCTCGATGCCGAACCATCGCGGGCCCGCAAAACCCGTGAGCTGCGTGAAGAACGGGTACGTCGAGACGATGTAGTAGACGCACACGGTCAGCCCCGCAATCATGCCCGCCACGGCGCCAAATCGCGTCGTGCGCTTCCAGAACACGCCGAGCACGAGCACGGGAAAAAGACTCGACGCCGCCAGCGAAAACGCCGCCCCCACCAGAAACAGAATATTGCCCGCGTTGAGCGACGCCACGTAAGAGGCGAACAGCGCCACGCCGAGCAGCAGGATCTTCGACATCGTCACGCGCCGCTGGCTCGACGCGCTCGGATCGACCATGTGGTAGTACACGTCGTGCGAGAGCACGTTCGAGATCGTGAGCAGTAGACCGTCCGCAGTCGAGAGCGCAGCCGCGAGCGCACCCGAGGCGATGAGCCCCGACATCACGTATGGCAGCCCCGCGATTTCCGGGGCGGCGAGCACGACCATGTCGGGCTGCATCTGGATGTCACTCCAGCGCACCACGCCGTCGCCGTTCACATCCGCAATGCTGATGAGGTACGGCTCGACGCGCCGCCACTGCATGACCCAATGCGGCAGATCGTCGAAGCGTTGCCCCACCAGATGCGTGAGGATCTCGAACTTGATCAGCACCGCGAGAACCGGCACGGTCAGATAGAAGAGCGCGACGAAAAAGAGCGTCCAGCCCACCGAGCGCCGCGCTGAGGCCACCGAGGTCGTCGTGTTGTAGCGCGTGAGGATGTGCGGCAGGCTCGCCGTGCCAAGCGAAAGGCACAGGAGCAGCGAAAGGAAGTTGCGTTGATGAATGCGCCGCTCGGCTTCGTCGTCGGCGGGAAACGGTTCGTTCATCGGCACGGGCGGTGAGGCGCGCTCGAGCAGGTCGTCGCGCTGGCGCGTCCACACCATGCGCGCGGCGTCCACGTCGCGCGGGAAGGCGTTCAATTCACGCTCCAGTGAATCGATATCGCGCAGCGGGCCGTTGTGGCGGCGCAGGTCCGCGAGCGATTCGACGAGGTGCGTCTTCTCCGCGACATACGACTGCGGCAGCGTGTCGAGGCGCGTCTGCCATTGCGCCGCGCGCTCGCGGTAGGCGTCGCGCACGGTGGCTTCGGCACTCGCGCCGCGCACGTCGTGCTCGAGCGCTTCCACGCGCTGCATCACGTTGCCGTATTCGATTTGCGGCAGCCAGCTCAGGCCGTCGCGGTGCGCGATCAGCGAGACCGGAATCAGGATGGCCGCGATGAGAATGATGTATTGCGCGACCTGCGTCCACGTCACGGCGCGCATGCCGCCGAGGAACGAACACACGAGGATGCCCGCCAGCCCGCAGAAAATGCCAATGGCGAAATCCACGCCGATGAAGCGCGTGGCGATCAGCCCCACACCCTGGATCTGCGCGACGAGATAGACGAACGAGCAGAGGATGGTCGCGAGCACGGCGAGCGCACGCACGAGGTTGCTCGAGAAGCGCGTGCCGAGGAAGTCGGGAATGGTGTAGCGCGCGAGCTTGCGCACATACGGCGCGAGCAGGAAGGCGACGAGGCAGTAGCCGCCCGTCCAGCCCATCAGGTAAGCGAGGCCGTCGTAGCCGCTCGCGTAGAGCGAACCTGCAAGGCCGATGAACGACGCGGCGGAAAGCCAGTCGGCGGCCGTCGCCATGCCGTTGAAGAACGAGGGCACGCGCCGCCCTGCCACATAGTATTCGACGAGGTCCGAGGTGCGCGAAAGCAGCCCGATCACCGCATAGACCGCGATCGGCACGAACAGGAACACATAGCCGATCCACATGCCGGGGCCGGTGGAAAGCTCGATCCGCCACATCACGTAGACGAAGGCGAGAAAGCCGAGCGTGTACAACGCGTAGGAGCGTATCAGCCGGTGCGCAAGCCTCATCGTTGCTGTGCCTTGCTGGCTTCGCGAATGGCGACGTCGGCTTCGAGCGCGGCTTGCAGCACACGGTCGGCGCGCTGCATCAGCACGATATAGATCGTGACGAGCAGCACGTAGAGCAGGATCGCGCCCTGTGCGCCGAGGTAGAACGGCAGGCTGAAGCCCGCGAAGCGCAGGTCGGCGAGCGGCCGCGCAAAGAGCGGCGCGACGAACGAGACGAGGAAGCCGATCGTCATCAGCACGGCGATCAGCGCGAGATTGAAACGCCAGTAGCGCCGATGCGCGCGCGCCATCGCCTCGCTCACCGGGGGTGGCTCAGACAATGGATTGAGATTGTTCTGCGGGGTAGTGTGTGGCGCGGCCATGCGCCTGTGTAGCAAAAACGCGTATGGCCGGCAATCCGGGGCAATGCGGGGATCGATGCGGTGCGCGGCGCCAGCCAAGGCGCCGCGCCAACCTCGGCGTTTAGAGCGATTCGCCGAGCTGGTCCAGAATCGCCGGGTTTTCCAGCGTGGAAACGTCCTGCGTGATCGCCTCGCCCTTGGCCAGCGAGCGCAGCAGACGGCGCATGATCTTGCCCGAGCGCGTCTTCGGCAGGTTCTCGCCGAAGCGGATGTCGCGGGGCTTGGCGATCGGCCCGATCTCCTTGCCCACCCAGGCGCGCAGATCGTTGGCGAGCTTCACGGCCTCGTCGCCCTGCGGACGCGTGGCCTTGAGCACCACGAACGCCACCACGGCTTCGCCGGTGGTGTCGTCGGGGCGGCCCACCACGGCGGCTTCGGCCACGAGCGGGTTCGCCACCAGCGCCGACTCGATCTCCATCGTGCCGAGGCGGTGGCCCGAGACGTTCAGCACGTCGTCGATACGGCCCATGATCGTGAAGTAGCCCGTGTCCTTGTCGCGCACGCTGCCGTCGCCGGCCAGATACAGCTTGCCGCCCAGTTCTTCGGGGAAGTAGCCCGACTTGTAGCGATCCGGGTTGCCCCACACATTGCGGATCATCGCGGGCCACGGACGCTTCACGACGAGAATGCCACCCTGCCCGTTCGGCACGTCCTGGCCGGTTTCGTCGACGATCGCGGCCATGATGCCCGGCAGCGGCAGCGTGCACGAACCCGGCACGAGCGGCGTCGCGCCCGGCAGCGGCGTGATCATGTGGCCGCCGGTTTCGGTCTGCCACCAGGTATCGACGATCGGGCAGCGCTTGCCGCCCACGTTTTCGTAGTACCACATCCACGCTTCGGGATTGATCGGCTCGCCGACCGTGCCGAGAATGCGCAGCGAAGAAAGGTCATAGCTCTTCGGGTGCACCTTCGCGTCGGCTTCGGACATCTTGATGAGCGAGCGGATCGCCGTGGGCGCGGTGTAGAACACCGTGACCTTGTGTTTGGCGATCATGTCCCAGAAGCGGCCGGCGTTCGGGTACGTGGGCACGCCTTCGAACACGACCTGGGTCGCGCCGATCGTGAGCGGGCCATAGGCGATATAGCTGTGGCCCGTAATCCAGCCGATGTCGGCCGTGCACCAGAACACGTCCGAGGGCTTGTGATCGAAGGTCCACTTCATCGTTTGCGCGGCCCACAGCAGGTAGCCGCCCGTGCTGTGCTGCACGCCCTTCGGTTTGCCCGTCGAGCCCGACGTGTAAAGGATGAAGAGCGGGTGTTCCGCGCCCACCGGCACCGGCGCGCACGTATCGCTCTCGGCCGCCGAAAGTTCGTGCATCCACTGGTCGCGGCCTTCGTGCCATGCGACCTTGCCGCCCGTGCGCTTGTAGACGATCACGCTGTGCACCGCTTCGCAGCCGCCCATGGCGAGCGCTTCGTCGGCAATGTTCTTCAGCGGCAGCGCCTTGCCGCCGCGCATCTGTTCGTCGGCGGTGATGAGCGCGACCGCGCCCACGTCGACCATGCGTTCGTTGAGCGACTTCGACGAAAAACCGCCGAACACGACCGAGTGCGTCGCGCCAATGCGCGCGCAAGCCTGCATGGCGACCACGCCTTCGACCGACATCGGCATGTAGATGACCACGCGGTCGCCCTTCTTCACGCCGCGTTTCTTCAGCGCATTGGCGAAGCGCGAGACGCGCGCGAGCAGGTCCGTGTAGGTGACGTTCGTGACGGTGCCGTCGTCGGCTTCGAAGACGATCGCCACGCGCTCGCCATTGCCCGCTTCGACGTGGCGGTCGAGGCTGTTGTACGAGGCATTGAGTTCGCCGTCTTCGAACCACGTGTAGAACGGCGCCTTCGATTCGTCGAGCACCTTCGTGAAGGGCTTTTGCCAGCTCAGGGTTTCGCGCGCGAGGCGCGCCCAGAAGCCTTCGTAATCGCGTTCGGCTTCGGCGACGAGCGCCTTGTATGCGTCCATGCCGGACACCGTGGCGCCAGCCACCGTTTGCTCGGAAGGCGCAAAGACGCGGCGTTCCTGAAGAACCGATTCAATCGCAGACATCGACAACCCCTTGGTGAAGATGAAACGTCAAACTCGTGGACACGCATGAGCATCTTCAATGCCCATGCGCGCCGTCTCCGTGCGCCGCCGCCCGCTCGCGGGCACGGCGCTATTGGCTTGCGCCGGGAGCCACCATTGTGGCATCCCGGCATGCATGGGCGCGCAATCCAGGCACGATCGTGCGCGATCTTCGCAATCCACCCATGCCGGCAAGATTAAGCGTAGCAACTTACCGTCCACTTACGCGCGCACACGCAGACAATGCAAGCGGCGCGCCATGGCACACAAGTAAGCAGACATTTAGAATGCTAACTGAACTGCGCACCCGGATTCCAGCTTGAATCGCTATTCCCTGTTTCTCATTGCCTCGATGCTGCTCGTGGGCAGCAACGTCGGCATCGGCAAGTCCATCGTCGCCTTCATTCCCGTTCCACTCTTCGCGCTGCTGCGCTTCGTGATCGCCCTCGCGGTGCTCGGCCCGCTCCTGCGTCGCTCCAAAATGCAACAGGTGAAGCGCGGCGAATGGATCAATCTGTTCCTCCAGGCGCTGTTTGGGACATTCGGGTTTACGCTGCTGATGCTCGGCGGCGTGCATCGCACGAGCGCGGTCGCGGCCGGCGTCATCACGAGCACGATCCCCGCCGTGGTCGCCCTTTTCTCCTGGCTCTTCCTGCGCGAGCGCCCCGACGCGCGCGCGCTCGCTTCCATCGTGCTTGCCATTGCGGGCATCGCGGTCATCAATCTCGCCCACGTGGGCGGCAGTGGCGACAGCGGCGCCAGCTCGTTGATCGGCAACCTGATGGTGCTCGGCGCGGTGTGCTGCGAATCGCTCTATGTGATCCTTTCGCGCCGTCTCACCCAAACGCTGGCGCCGCTCGACATCTGCGCATACACACACCTGTTCGGGCTTCTGCTGATGCTGCCCGTCGGGCTGCCCGGCGCACTGTCGTTCGATTTCGCGAGCGTCCCTGCGGGCATCTGGTGGCTCGCGCTCTGGTACGGGCTTTCGGCGAGCGTGTTCTCGTTCTGTCTCTGGATGATGGGCATCCGCCACGTGCCGGGCAGCATCGCCGGCGTGTTCACGGCCGTGCTGCCGGTGGCCGCGGCCGTGTACGGCATCGCGTTTCTCGGCGAGCGCCCCACGCCCGCGCACGGCATTGCGCTCGCCTGCGTGGTGGCCGGCATCGGGCTCGCGAGCCTCAAGATAAGGCGCGTACCGCCGGTGGCCTCATGACCATTCCGTAATAGGGTTGAAAGTTTCTGGGCGCGGGCAGCGCTGCCGGAATCCCGGCGAGCCCTTTGTGCGACGCTGTACAATAGCGCCCGCCCGACCCCTCGCGCGCGCCTTCTGGCCCTAACCAGACGACTGCGCTCAGGCAGCCCCACTTAGGCAGCCCCGCCCCATTTCGTCACCGTGATTGCCCATGTCCGCCGCACGCCCCCAGCCGCCTTCCGCCGCCGCACCGGGTAAAGCCCGTCGCCGCATGCGCCCGCTGCCCAGCATCATCTTCATGAGCCGCTGGCTGCAGGTGCCGCTCTATCTGGGCCTGATCGTCGCGCAAGCCGTGTACTGCGTGCTGTTCCTCAAGGAGGTCTGGCACCTCGTGAGCCACGCCACCACGCTCGACGAAACCAGCATCATGCTGGCCGTGCTCGGCCTGATCGACGTGGTGATGATCTCGAATCTGCTCATCATGGTGATCGTGGGCGGCTACGAGACCTTCGTCTCGCGCCTGAATCTCGAAGGCCATCCCGACGAGCCCGAATGGCTCGACCACGTGAACGCCGGCGTGCTCAAGGTGAAACTCGCCATGGCGCTCATCAGCATTTCGTCGATCCACCTGCTCAAGACCTTCATCAATCCCGACGCCGCTTCGGCGCATACGGTGATGTGGCAGGTGATCATCCATGTGGCGTTCCTCGCTTCCGCGCTCGTGATGGCGTGGATCGACCGCATCACCACGCATACGCACCCCGAACACTATCAGGAGCTCGCCGCCCGCCATCCGGCGCCGGGCGGGCCCGCCGCTGCGCGTCGCGCGGTTCCCGAGCACGCCGAGTCCGACTGAACCGCGCACACGACACACATTATTCAAAACACCCGTCCCCACAGAAGCTAGCCATGACCGTCATCAAACAGGAAGACCTCATCCAGAGCATTGCGGATTCGCTGCAATACATCAGCTACTACCATCCGCAGGACTACATCGAGGCGCTCGGCCGCGCCTACGAACTCGAAGAGAGCCCGGCCGCGAAGGACGCGATCGCGCAGATCCTCACGAACAGCCGCATGTGCGCCGAGGGCAAGCGCCCCATCTGCCAGGACACCGGCATCGTCACGATCTTCGTGAAGGTCGGCATGGACGTGCGTTGGGACGGCGCCACGATGGGCGTGACCGACATGATCAACGAGGGCGTGCGCCGCGGTTACCTGAACCCGGACAACGTGCTGCGCGCCTCGATCGTGAGCCCGCCCGAAGGCGGCCGCAAGAACACGAAGGACAACACGCCGGCCGTGATCCACTACGAGATCGTGCCGGGCGACAAGGTCGACGTGCAGGTTGCGGCCAAGGGCGGCGGCTCGGAGAACAAGTCGAAGTTCGTGATGCTCAACCCGTCCGACTCGATCGTCGACTGGGTGCTCAAGACCGTGCCGACGATGGGCGCGGGCTGGTGCCCGCCGGGCATGCTCGGCATCGGCATCGGCGGCACCGCTGAAAAGGCGATGCTGATGGCGAAGGAATCGCTCATGGAGTCGATCGACATCCAGGAGATCATCAAGCGCGGTCCGAAGGACTGGGTCGAAGAACTGCGCGTCGAACTGCACGAGAAGGTCAACGCGCTCGGCATCGGCGCGCAGGGTCTGGGCGGTCTCGCCACCGTGCTCGACGTCAAGATCATGGCCACGGCCACGCACGCGGCTTCGAAGCCCGTCGCGATGATCCCGAACTGCGCCGCCACGCGCCACGCGCACTTCGTGCTCGACGGCTCGGGCCCGGCCAAGCTCGAAGCGCCTTCGCTCGACGCATGGCCGAAGGTCAACTGGGAACCGAACACGGAAACGAGCAAGCGCGTCGACCTCAACATGCTCACGCCGGAAGAAGTCGCTTCGTGGAAGCCGGGCCAGACGCTGCTGCTCTCGGGCAAGATGCTCACGGGCCGCGACGCCGCGCACAAGCGCATCGCCGACATGCTCGCGAAGGGCGAGAAGCTGCCGGTGGACTTCAAGAACCGCGTGATCTACTACGTCGGCCCGGTCGATCCGGTACGCGACGAAGTGGTTGGCCCGGCGGGTCCCACCACGGCCACGCGCATGGACAAGTTCACGGAGCTGATGCTCTCGCAAACGGGCCTCATCTCGATGGTCGGCAAGGCCGAGCGCGGCCCGGTCGCCATCGAGGCGATCAAGAAGCACAAGGCGGCTTACCTGATGGCGGTGGGCGGCGCGGCTTACCTCGTGTCGAAGGCGATCCGCGGCTCGAAGGTCCTCGCGTTCGAAGACCTCGGCATGGAAGCCATCTACGAGTTCGACGTGCAGGACATGCCGGTGACGGTCGCAGTCGATTCGTCGGGCACCTCGGTTCACAAGACCGGCCCCGCCGAATGGCAGGCGAAGATCGGCAAGATTCCGGTCGCCACGGTTTGATGCCTGCCTGATGCCAGTTTAAAAACCGGGGCCGCGCGCCCCGGTTTTTTTTGCGTCACGCCAGGCGTACTGAGATTAATTCTCAGCACTGAGTAAATCGCCGATATTTACCGCAATTCAATGTAGATTCGGCCTTGGCTTTTGTGAATTGAGCGTTTATTGTTGGAAACCAGTCACCGCCCCACAAAGAAAGGAAAGACTATGCAAGGCGACAAGAAGGTCATCGAATATCTGAACGCGCAGCTCAAGAACGAGCTCACGGCTATCAATCAGTATTTCCTGCATGCCCGCATGTACAAGCACTGGGGCCTCGAGAAACTCGGCAAGCATGAATATGACGAATCGATCGGAGAAATGAAGCATGCCGATATGCTCATCGAGCGTATTTTCATGCTCGACGGTCTGCCGAACCTCCAGGACCTGCATAAGCTGCTGATTGGCGAGGAAACCAAGGAAATTCTCGAGTGCGATTTGAAGCTCGAACAAATTTCCCAGTCCACCTGCAAGGAAGCCATTGTTTATTGCGAATCGGTACGCGACTTCGTTTCGCGCGAGATTTTCGTGACGATTCTCGAAGACACCGAAGAACACATCGACTGGCTCGAAACGCAGATCGACCTCATCGGCAAGGTCGGCATTCAGAATTACCAGCAGTCGGCCATGGGTTCGGTAGAATCCTGATCGCGCGCCTCGCGCCCGCGCGCATCCGTCCGCCTTGCGGGTGCGCCCCAACCCTTTTGCGCCCATCCCCGTGAACCTTCCGGCCTCTTCCAGCGCTGCGCCCATCGGCATCTTCGACTCCGGTCTCGGCGGCCTGTCGGTGCTGCGCGCCGTGCGCGCGCTGCTGCCCGCCGAGCGGCTCGTGTATGCCGCCGACTCGCGCTACGCCCCCTACGGCCAGCGCGACGACGACTTCATCGCCGACCGCACGCTCGCGATCGGCGAATGGCTCGTGGCGCAGGGCGCGAAGGCGCTGGTGGTGGCCTGCAACACAGCCACGGCGCAGTCGATCGCGCTCGTGCGCGAGCGGCTCTCCATTCCGCTCATCGGGGTCGAGCCGGGGATCAAACCGGCGGCGCTGGTTTCGAAATCGCGCGTGGCGGGCGTCCTCGCCACCCAGGTCACGCTGCGCAGCGCGCGCTTTCAGGCGCTCGTGGAGCGCCACGCGGCCGACCTGCGCGTGCTGTGCCAGCCGGGCCATGGCCTCGTGGAGGCCGTGGAGCGCTGCGACATCGGTTCGGCCGAATTGCTCGCGCTGCTGCGCGCGTACGTCGAGCCCATGCTCGACGCGGGCGCGGACACGCTCGTGCTCGGCTGCACGCACTACCCGTTTCTCGACGCGGCGATCCGCTCGATCGTCGGCGAACGCATGATGCTCGTCGACACGAGCGTCGCCATCGCACGGCAGCTCGAACGCGTGCTCGACCAGCACGGCCTGCGCGCGAGCGGCGAGCCGGCCGGCGCAGGCGGCGACAAGATTCGCTTCTGCTCGACGAGCGACGGCGCGCACTTGCGCGAACTGGCGGCCGCGCTGCTGGGTCTCGACGCCGATGTCGAGCGCGTGGTCATCCCGTCGCGCCGCACGCGGGAGCTGGAAGCGAACGCGGCCTGACGCGCCGGCGCCACACACCGCGCGCGACGCGAGGTTGGCGATTCGCGTCTCGCCCTGGCGTTCGCGTTTCAACCCCGTTTCCGCACATCTGACTCACCTGCCTCGTTCGGTCTGACTCCTGTCAGAAGCCCGCTGGCGGGCTCCGGCGGCAACGCGCAATCCTGCGAGCAGTCACACAACGGATAGCCGCTAGCCGGCCCGTCAAATGCCTTGACGAGCGCCCCACCCTGGCTAGCCTTTTCCTGACGCAAAGCAAAACCCCTGCTAAGCATCCGGTTATGTTACAAAAAATCCATCTGGCCGCTTGCCAAACCCAGCAAACATAATGATAATAATTCGCATTAACTCTCTCTATTGCGGTCCATCATGATTGTCTGCGTTTGCAAATCCGTCTCCGACCGGACGATCCGCGCCTCCATTCAGGAAGGCATGGATTCTTTCGACGAGCTGCAATTCGAGCTCGGCGTCGCGACCTGCTGCGGCAAGTGCGAAGAATCCGTTCGTGACGTGATGGCGCAAAGCGGTGTCTGTGCGAGCCGCTGCGGGGTCACGCAACCGGCGCACCCCGCCGTGGTCCCCCATGCGGTTCCGCTCACGTTTTACGAGCGCAAGGCTGCCTGAAGCCATGGCGCGCATCCGGCCACCGATGCGCGCCCGCCCCGTCCGCCCGTTTAGCCAAAGGCGCCTCAGGCGCCACGCGCCGCGGACCTCAAATCGCCGCCGACAGCAAGCCCGTCTCCCGACCAGCCAGCTACCGCTCGTGACCCTCAAAGGAGGTCGTGATGGAATTGCTGCTCGGATTCGTAACGACGTTGTGCATCTCGCTGTTGATCTTTCGCAAATAAAGCTGCCCGACACGACGCGCCGGTTCGCCTGCGCGCCGCCGTCCGCATGGCAGCCACGCTAAACATGCAGGCTTTCCAAACCACCGCTGGCACGCTGCCGTCTCCCTCCGTTCGCGTCAATCGCCGTGTCGTCACTGCGAGCGCGATCGTGGTCGCGCTGCATGCCGCGCTCATCGCCGTCGTGCTGATGAAGCGCGAACCCGTGACGCCCGTTGCGCTCCAGTCGCAGACGATGACGGCCGAACTGCTCAAGCCCGAGCCGGTCGCCGCCCCCGCTGCGATACAGTCCACGCCCACACCACCGCCGCCCAAGCCAGTCCCGCACGTGACGCGCGACAAGCCGAAGGTTCAGCCCAAGCCGAAGCCAACGCCGCTACCTGTGGCCGAAGCGCCCTCGCAGCACGCGATCGAGTCGGCCGCGCCCACCGCGCCCACGCCGCCGGCTCCCACGCCGCCCGCGCCCGCACCGCAAGCCGCGGCGGCCACCGACGCCAAGCCGACCATGGCGCTGTCGGCACCGAAGAACGTATCGCACCTCGACTGCCGCATCGTGCAGCCCGACTACCCGACGCTCTCGCGCCGGCGCGGCGAAACCGGCACGGCATTCGTGCACTTCGTCGTGGGTCTCACGGGCAAGATCGAGAACATCGAGCTGAAGAAGTCGAGCGGCTCCGCCCGCCTCGACGACGCCGCGCTCGACGCGATGCGCCAAAGCTCGTGCAAGCCGTACCTGGAAAACGGCGAAGCCGTCCGCGCGGCCTACACGCAACCATTCGAGTTCAGCCTGAATAATTGACCGGCTGAAGCCACACGCTTTCATGAATTGAATAAAGAGGATCAGGAATGCAGAACTACGGTATCGCCCACGTCTGGGCGCAAGGGGATTTCGTGACGCGCGGCATCGCGCTCGCGTTGTTGATCATGTCGGTGCTGTCGTGGTGCGTGATCGTCGTGAAGGGCTGGAATGTCGCGCGCCTCAAACGCCTCACGAAGAACGCCGAGCAGCAGTTCTGGCATTCGGACGATCTCGCCGACGGCGTGAAGAAGCTCGGCAGCGGCTCGCGCGAAGACAACCCGTTCCTCGCGCTTGCGCTGTCGGGCCAGGAAGCCGCCGATCACCATCATCAGACGCAGCCGCATCTGCACGACCGCATGGACGTGTCGGACTGGGTCACGCGCTGCCTGAAGGACACGATGGACGACTCGGTCGCGAAGATGCAAAGCGGCCTCGCCATTCTCGCCTCGATCGGCAGCACGGCACCGTTCGTCGGCCTGTTCGGCACGGTGTGGGGCATCTATCACGCACTGCTTACGATCGGCGCGACGGGTCAAACCTCGATCGACGCCGTGGCCGGCCCGGTGGGCGAAGCGCTCATCATGACCGCCTTCGGCCTGTTCGTCGCGATTCCCGCCGTGCTCGGCTATAACGCCCTCACCCGCGCCAACAAGGCGATCGTCACGAAGCTCAACCGCTTCGCGCACGGCCTGCATGCCTTCTTCGTGACGGGCGCGCGCCTCACCTCGACCGCACGTGGCGGCGCGAAGGAAGGCAACACGAGCAACCTGCGTGTCGCTGCGCGCAGCCACTAAAGAGCGGAGGCAAGCATCATGGCGATGAGCCCCTTTGCCAGCGACGACGACGATGGCCTGATGAACGAAATCAACATGACGCCGCTCGTCGACGTCATGTTGGTTCTCCTGATCGTTTTCATGGTGACGATTCCCGTGATCCGTCACGCCGTGAAGATCGACCTGCCGCATGCGAGCAGCCAGAAGGAAGACGCGAAGCCCGCGCAGATCAACATCTCGATCGAAGCGGACGGCACCGTGCTGTGGGACGGCACGCAGGTCGACGACGCGGCGCTGAACCAGAAGATCGCAGCGGCGGCGCAAACGACGCCGCAACCGGAACTGCATCTGAACGCGGACCGCAAGGTGCAGTACGAACGCGTTGCCCAGGTGATGTCCGCCGCGCAAAGCGGCGGCCTCACGAAGCTCGGCTTCGTCACCGACCCTGCGCATCACTGATCGCGTCACTACGCGCAGCGCGCTTAATTCAGCGGTACAAAGTAAAAGGCCTTCATCGTCAGATGAAGGCCTTTTTTCGTGCGCACGCGGCGCATTCGGGCGGTGGCGACGACTCCCCGACAATCGATCGGTTCACGCCGGCACATGCGACTGCCGTGGGCAACACGGACTGCGCTTTCGGCCCTGAAGGCCCACTATGATAGCGGCCATCAATTCCCGCTCAAGACCGGTGCTTGGCGAGAAGAACTCCAATATATTCCTCTCGCTTCGCGCCTACAAGAGTTAGGCCATTGAATGTAGCGATGGCCGCTCACGCTTGAATGCCTAAAAACAAATGGCGCTAAACGTTGTGCACAAATGCACTGCGTGAAAACTCAATGTTTCATACAAGCGCACGCGCGTGCACGTTCGCAAAGCTTCATGCCGTTTCGATCCTGCTCGCGCTCTTTGTGCGCGACAGCCCAACCTCTCTGCTGGGTGCACGCTGCCCTTCTGCAGGCGCTGCAAGCGCGGCGATCTCGCTTCTCAGCGGACATTCCTGCTGCAAGCCCTTATCGGCATCGAGCACTTCCACGAGGTAATCGACGAAGGCACGCACGGCCGGAACCATGCCCTGGCGCGAGAGGAATACCGCATAGAGCTGCGGCACCGGCAGCGTCCAGCCCGGCATCACCGGTGAAAGCTTGCCCGAGCGCAGCGCGGCACCGTACATCATCTCCGGCAATGCCGCGATGCCGAGGCCTTCCAGCGCCGCTTCACGGATCGTCGTGAGGTCCGCGGTGATGAGGCGCGGCTCGTGTTCGTGCGAATGTCGCGTGCCATCGGGTGCGATGAGCTGAAACACGTGGCGGCCGTCGCCCGTGGGCGTATCGAGCGTTTCGAAGCGCGTGAGGTCGTCGGGCGTGAGCGGCGGCGCGTTCTGCGCGAGCAGGCTCGGCGCGCCCACCAGCATCTGCTCGGTGCGCCACAGCGGACGCACCACGATATTGGCGTTCTGCGGCGGCTCCGAGCGCACGCGCAGCGCGATATCCACCGAATCTTCGAACAGGTCGATCACGCGGTTCGTCACGCGCATCACCACCCGCACCTCGGGGTAGCGATGCATGAATTCCGGAATGATCTGCGAAAAGATGGTTTGCGAAAGCGTGACGGGCACGCTCACGCGCACCGTGCCGCGCGGCGACGAGCGCAGCGACTGAACGACGTTCACCGCAGCCTGCGCCTCGGCGAGCATCGAGCGGCAATGCTGGTAGAAGAGTTCGCCCGCTTCGGTGAGCGCGAGCTTGCGCGTGGAACGCTGCAGCAGGCGCACGCCGAGCGAGGCCTCGAGTTCGCTCACCCGCCGCGACAGACGCGACTTCGAGATGCCGAGCACGCGTTCGGCAGCGGAAAAGCCGCCATGCTCGATCACCTGCGAAAAGTACATCAGGTCGTTGAGGTTATGCGAATCGATCTTCATGTCGTCGTTCCAGCGATGGGACAATCCATTGCGATGAGGCCGTAAAACAGGCCAAATTGGCTACCTATAATAGCGGTTTGTTTCGCATATAACGCAATTCCCACAATTCGAGGTGATATCCATGACCACGTCCCGTACGATCGAACGCGTGTATCCCGCGGTTCGCACCACCGAGGGTGGCGGATTCATCGTCCATCGGCCGTTTCCGACCCGCCAGCTGATGGACTTCGATCCGTTCCTGCTGCTCGATGAGATGGGCCCCGTCGATTACGCGCCCGGCGAGGCCAAGGGCGCGCCCGATCATCCGCACCGCGGCTTCGAAACCGTCACCTATATGGTCGAAGGCCGCTTCGGCCACAAGGACTCGGCGGGCCATTCGGGCACGCTGCGCCCCGGCGACGTGCAGTGGATGACGGCCGGCGCGGGCGTGATCCACAGCGAGATGCCCGACCCCGAATTCACGCGCACGGGCGGCCGCATGCATGGCCTGCAGTTGTGGGTGAATCTGCCCGCGCGCGACAAGATGATGGCGCCGCGCTACCAGGAACTGCCCACGGAGCAGATTCCGGTGGGCCGCTCGAAGGACGGCAAGGTCTCGGTGAAGGTCATTGCCGGCGAAGCGCTGGGCGCGAAGGCCGCAATCGAAACGCGCACGCCCATCCTTTACCAGCACTTCACGCTCGCGCCCGGCGCGCGCGTGGAGCAACCGGTGCCGAGCAACTATCGCGTGTTTGCGTACGGCCTCTCGGGCACGGGTCTGTACGGGCCCGACGCGCGAGCGATCGATGCCCAGCAGATGGTGACCTTCGCGAGCGACGGCGACACCGTCACGCTCGCCGCCCCGGCCGACGCGAGCGCGCCGCTCAGCGTCCTGTTGATCGGCGGCGTGCCGCTGAACGAGCCGGTCGTGCGCTACGGCCCGTTCGTGATGAACACGGAGCAGGAGATCCGCCAGGCCGTGCTCGACTATCAGGCCGGGCGCATGGGGCGCATCGCGCACTGAAACCGGGTTGCACGGCGACGCGGGTTTCCGAAGCATCGCTACGGGCCCGCCCGCTTTCCGTCACAATAAGGTCTGCGGGGCGCGCACCACAGGTTGCGCGCCCGTCCCTCTTTAACCGTCCCGCCCGCGAGGAGCGCATGGCCGAACCCGCAGTCACCGCACACATTGGCTCGACGAACTACCAGGTCCAGTTCGACGACGGCACCCACACCTGGATCGCCGACGAACCCGCCTCGCTCGGCGGCGGCGACCGCGGACCGTCGCCCTTCTCGCTCTTGCTTTCGAGCCTTGGCGCCTGCACCTCCATCACGCTGAAGATGTATGCACAGCGCAAGGAGTGGCCGCTCGAAGGCGTACGCGTGAAGCTCGCGATGGAAACAGGCAGTGAAGGCACGAAGATCGACCGCCAGATCGTGCTCGAAGGCGCGCTCACCGAAGAGCAGCGCGAGCGCCTGCTGCAGATCGCCAACGCCTGCCCGGTCCACAAGGTCCTCACGAACACGATCACGATCCGCACGGGTCTCGTCGTCGCTTGAGCGGCGGCGCGCGGACACAGACACAGGAAGGCGCCGCCTTGAATTTTGAACACCTCATCCAGATCAACGATCCGCTGAACCCGCTCGTCGAGGCCATGACGCGCGAACAGCTCTGGGAAGGGCTCGTGCTGCGCGCCGAGCAGCCGCAGCTCTTCGTGATCGGGCTCGACAGCTGCACGATCCTCTCGCGCACCGAGAGCACGCTGGAGCGCGAGTTGCACTATGGCCACGCCACGGTACGCGATCGCGTCACGCTCACGCCCAATGAGAGCGTGCGCTACGACATCATGGCGACCGCCGAGTACGTGGGTGGCTCGCTCACGATGACGATCGAGCAGCCCGATCCGCTGCAGCTCTTTCTGCGCTTCGAGTACCGCACGACGCTGCCGACCGCCGATACCGAGGACGACCGGCAGACTTCCGAGATCGTGAAGTCGGCCTATCGCGAGTCGGACATCGACACCGTGCGTCTCATCCGCCAGTTCGTGCAGGGCGACGGCAGCGCGCCGAACGCGCTGCACTGAAGCCCCCGGCGCTTGCCCTCCCGCCCTGCGCGGGACGGCAAGCGCCGATTCACGCTACCGCGCGCTTCGACTCAGGCTATCGGCATTCGATTTCGATGAATATCTCATAGTTGAAAATACGAACGATTATCATTTAGAATTGATCCATCGAATCGAGACAAAGACGTCACGTTCATGACCGAACTGAACCGCACCTCCACGCTAAGCTTGCGCCGCAACGGCGGCTCGGCATTGACCAGCGCGCGGCCGAAGCCTGCCGTCGCAGAGCCCAAGCCGCGCAGGAGCGCCGAGCCGGCGGTCGCCGCGGCAAGCGACGAGAGGAAACTGGATAGCACGGCGCTGCTGCAAGGCCGCAGCCATGTGAGCATCATGCACAACGGCGAAACGTATCAGCTGCGGGCCACCCGGCTCGGCAAGCTGATCCTGACGAAATAGGTTTCAAGCAGTTTTCAACCGGGTATTGTGGGGACCGCCTCCACCGAGAGGCGTTGGGGCATTAGCCAGCAACGACGGCTTGCACGCGAGATCTAGACCCCTTCGTGCAGACATCCTTCAAGCTTCAAGCCGGCCGTCGAAGCAAGCCACGCCATTTTTTTGTTCTCATACCTCTGTCGATCCGGAGTTGGCGCTTTAGCGCTTACTCCGGTCCCATGCAAAGCTCGATCCGGAGTTGGCGCTTTAGCGCTTACTCTGGTCCCATGCAAAGCACGGGGCGGCGCGCGAAGCGTGAGCCGCCCGAGACAAGCGCCGCGGCATCCGTCCGCGGCTTTTGTTTTTTCTGGCGTCGCCAGGCGCGACGATGGATGGGCTTACTCCACTCCGAGCGCCGCTATGCCCGCACGCGCAATCGCGGCATCCTGATCGGACTTCACGCCCGAGACCCCGACCGCGCCAATCACGTCGCCGTTCACGCTCACGGGTACGCCGCCTTCCAGCATGCCGGTGAGCGGCGCACTCAGGAACGCCGTGCGGCCCTGCTTGATCACGTCCTCGTACATCTTGCTCTCGCGGCGGCCCAGCGACGCAGTGCGGGCCTTGGCCACGGCGATCTCCGCGCTGACGGGCGCGGCGCCGTCGAGGCGGCGCAAATACAGCAGATGGCCGCCGTCATCGACGATGGCGATCGTCACGTTCCATTCATTCGAGCGGGCGTGCGCGACGGCTGCGTCGGCTACCCGGGTCACGTCTTCATCGGTCAGTACTGCTCGCGTTCGCATGCGTCTCTCCGAAAAGTCAAAAACCGGGTTTGGCGAAATCGCCAACCCGGTTTTGAGAGTAACACCCAGACTTGTGCCGCGACGCACTGATCCCTCGTATGTCGCCTATATCAGCGGCAGATGAAGAAACGCCGCAGCATGCTCAGCGCACCCAGCCCCAGAACATGAGCCACCACGCGCTGTCCACCACGGCGAGCGCGAGCGCGAAGCCCGCGAGCGCGAGCGCGCGCTGCCAGAACCGCGCGCTGTAGCGCCCCGTTACGCGCCACGCGAGCCAGGCGCTCCAGAGATTCGTGATGACCAGAATCGCAATGCGCACCTCGGCGGCCCAGTCGAGCGGCACGTGCTCCGCACGCAGCAGCGAGAGCGTCGTGGCCGACAGGCCGAGGAACACGCCCGCCCCCGCCAGCGGGATCAGCGACTGCGCGAAGTGATGCACACGCCGCATCTCGAAACGCCCGAGCACGGCAGTCGAGCCCGCGAGGATCGCGAGCAGCACCGTGCCATAGACGAGCCCCGTCGCGACGATATAACCGACGATCATCGCGCCGTCGAGCCACGAGAACACGTCGTTCTGCGCCGGGTAATGCGTGAGCAGGAACCACGGCGCGTTGGTGTCGAGCGGCCAGGTGATGTCGCGGTCGATGAGCCAGCCCGCGAGCCACTGCTTGATGCCGATGAACCACGGCGAGCCGGTCCAGTGGAAAGCGCCGATCGCCACGCCCAGCAGGCCGTAGAGAATCAGCGCCGTGTCCCACGCGCTGGCCTGGCTGTCGCCGAGTTCGACCACTTCTTCCGCCGGCGAGCGCCACGCGAGCGCGATGGCGTCGCGGTGGCCGCTGCAGCGACCGCACATGTGGCACTGCGCCGCGCCCTTCATGTTGCGCAGCGGCACGAGCGGCGCGCAGTTCACGGGAATCACGCGATGCCCGCCGTGCTCGCCGTGTGTGTAGGAGTTGCGCCAGGCGTCTTCGTCGACCTTGTAGCGAAACGGCGCGAGACGCGCCAAAAGCGCAAAAACCCCGTTCACGGGGCAGAGATACTTGCACCAGACACGCTTTTCGCGCCCGTACAGAAAGCCGATCACCATCGCGCCGAGCGTCGATCCGCCCAGCACCAGCAGCACCGCCTTGGGGTACTGGTAGACGCTCACCATCTGTCCGTAGATCGTGGTGAGACCGAAGGCAACGAACGGCCAGCCGCCCCAGCGCATCCAGTGCGGGATGGCGCGACCCCGGCCGAACTTGCTGGCGAACTCGGTGAGCGCGCCTTCGGGGCAGAGCACGCCGCACCACACGCGGCCGAGCATCACCATCGAGAGCAGCACGAACGGCCACCAGATGCCCCAGAACACGAACTGCGCCGCGAGCGTGAGGTTGTTCCACAGGTGCGCCGTGTCGCCGGGCAGCGGCATCGCCGCCGGCACGAGAATCAGGAACGCGTAGACAGCGACCACGACCCACTGCACGGCGCGGATCGCCGCGCCGTGACGTTGCATCCACTGGCCCGCCTGGGCGAGCTTGCCAGGGCGCCCGTTTGCCTGCGTCGGGCGAGCGGATGCACAACTCATGCTGCCTTCCTCTTCGCGACTGCGCCCGCGCGGCCGGTGGCGCGCCGCACGAGGAACCACACCACGAGCCAGTAGACGGCATAGGCGATCAGGTTCATGAGCGCCGGATGCGCGCGGTAGCCCGTGAGCGTCGCGACGAGCGAGCCGAAGGTGCTCGAGTCGTCGAGGAGCGCCGAGGAGTTCCACACCTGGTCGACGATGGTCGGCAGGATTTCCTTGTCGATCAGCTTGTCCACGCCGGTCTGGAACAGGCCCGCGCCGAGGAACAGCAGCATGATCTCGGTGACGCGGAAGAAGTGCCGCCACGAAAAGATCTTGCCGCCCAGCTGCAGGAGATAGAACGTGAGAAACGCAAGCGCGAGGCCGATCAGCACCGCGAAGTACTGACTCGCGTCCACATGGCCCGACTGGCCGAAGCCGAGGCCGTAGAGAAAGATCACCGTCTCGCTGCCCTCACGCGCGATGGCAAGCGCGACGAGAATCGTCACGCCCCACCAGTTCGCGTCGCGCGTGCTCTGTTCCAGCGACTCTTCCATCTCGCGCTTGAGCGTGCGGCCGTGCTGCTTCATCCACAGCACCATCTGCACGATCAGCACGCACGCCACCAGCACCATGCCGGTCTGAAAGTAGTCCTGCGCGTCGCCCGACAGGACTTCGGTAAAGCCGACCAGCGCCGCGCCGAGGCCGATGGCGGCAAGAATGCCGAGCGCCACGCCGCCCCACAGGTACGGCACGCCGCGCCGCGCATCCGCGTCGCCGTTTTTCAGCCACGCATAAAGAATCCCGACGACGAGCAGCGCCTCGACGCTCTCCCGCCATACGATGAACATCACCTGACCCATTCAACACCTCCTGCTACCGGCGCTACGCGCCAGCGGCCTTACTTCTCAATGCTCACTTGGCGACGATCACGCCCTGCGCCTGCTGATGGAAATCGTCGAAAAACTTGTACTCGCCCGGATCGAGCGGGGCGATCACGACGAACGAGTCCGCGCCCGGCGCCAGCACCTTCTCCTTGCGCAGCTGAACGCTCTCGAACTCCGCCGCGCCCTTGCCCGTATTGCGCACCTCGATCTTGATGCGCTTGCCCGCCGGCACTTCGATGCGCGCGGGGTTGAGCTTGCCGTCGGTCATTTCGAGCTTGAACGTGGGCAGATCTTCGGCGTGCGCCGTCATGGCCACGCCCGCCAGCGACACCGCAAAAGACGCGCTGAGCGCGAGCGCCGCAAACTTCCGCATTCCAGTCATTGGTTTTACCTGCTCCTTGCTGCCATTCATGCGGCGGCGCTGCACAAGATGCGCGCCGCCGCCCGAGCTGCCTCGCGACGGCTTAGTAGCCGCCCTTCTTGCCGATGCCCGCGAACGGGAAATCGTATTCCAGCGTGATCGGCTTGAACCACGGACCCACGCCCGTTTCCTTGTCGACGTGACGGCCGAACGCCATGTGCCCCGTCTGCATCGGCGCATCCACGATCAGCTTGAGGTGGTACTTGCCGGGACCGGCCAGCTTCACGTTGTCGCCATAGTGCGGGCCGTCGTTCGCGACCATCGGCATCAGGTCGCCCTTTTGCACATAGCTCGAACCCGGCTTCGTGAGTTCGTAGTGAACCTGCAGATACGGCATCCAGTCGCCTTCGGCGAAGCCGGTCGGGTTGTTCTTGACCGCGTGGATGTCCGATTCGAGGTGAACATCGGAATCCGATGCCTTGCGCATCATGCCTTCCGGCTCCATCGTGATCGGCTGCAGATAGACTGCGCCGATTTCCATGCCGCCCTGGATGGCTTGCTTGCCGATCGGGTATTCAGCCGCATTGGCCGCAAATGCCGCCGTGGCGGCCGCGATGACGGCAGTGCCGCGCAAGAGAGAGTGAATCCGCATCGAAACTCCTGGTTTTTATATGAGGGTTACAACCCACTGAGCCTGCCGCATGCACATGAAAAAGTTAATGCGAACAATTCTCAATAATGGCGGAGTTTAACACTGATGCAGAGGAGGGACAAATTCAGCGCCACGAAAAGCCTCAGTGGAACAGGGTTTTAGCAGCGCTTTGTTAACACAGGCTTAGGGCGCCGTACAGCAAGGTTCCGGGGCCGCAAATGTCCGAAAGCCAATCGAAGGAATTCCGGGATCGAGGCAGGCGCAGAGCGACGTGCATGCCGCCCTGCCAGCCCGGACTCACAGCCGGCTCGAAGCCTGTCAGATCGGATGGTCGCTCACGTTCGCCCCGAACACGCGCCGGCGCAGCACGGCGAGCTGGTCGCGCGTCTGCGCGGCCTTCTCGAATTCGAGGTTCTTCGCGTAGTCCATCATCTGCTTTTCGAGCTTCTTGATTTCCTTGGCGATCTGCTTCTCGGACATATCCTCGAACTTCGCGCGCTCCTGCTCCTCGCGCAGTTCGGCGCGGGCTTCATCGACGTTGTAGACCCCGTCGATGATGTCCTTGATGCGCTTCACGACGCCGCGCGGCACGATGCCGTGCTCTTCGTTGAACATCATCTGCTTGGCGCGGCGGCGCTCGGTTTCGTCGATGGCGCGGCGCATCGAGTCGGTGATGCGGTCGCCGTAGAGGATCGCCTTGCCGTTCACGTTGCGCGCAGCGCGGCCGATCGTCTGGATGAGCGAGCGTTCGGCGCGCAGGAAGCCTTCCTTGTCGGCGTCGAGAATCGCCACGAGCGAGACCTCGGGAATGTCGAGGCCCTCGCGCAGCAGGTTGATGCCCACCAGCACGTCGAACGTGCCCAGACGCAGGTCGCGGATGATCTCCACGCGCTCGACCGTATCGATGTCGCTGTGCAGATAGCGCACCTTCACACCGTGGTCGGCGAGGAACTCGGTGAGCTGCTCGGCCATGCGCTTGGTGAGCGTGGTGACGAGCACGCGCTCGCCCACGGCCACGCGCTCGTTGATCTCGCCGAGCACGTCGTCGACCTGCGTCGATGCGGGCCGCACTTCGATCACCGGGTCGACGAGGCCCGTGGGCCGCACGACCTGCTCGGCGATCTGGCCCGTCACCTTCTTCTCGTAGTCGGCCGGCGTGGCCGAGACGAACACCACCTGGCGCATCTTGCGCTCGAACTCGTTGAACTTGAGCGGCCGGTTATCGAGCGCCGAAGGCAGCCGGAAGCCGTAATCGACGAGATTTTCCTTGCGCGCGCGGTCGCCGTTGTACATGCCGTTGAACTGGCCGATCAGCACGTGCGATTCGTCGAGGAACATCATGGCGTCGGTCGGCAGGTAATCGACGAGCGTGGGCGGCGGCTCGCCGGGCAGCGCGCCCGAAAAGTGCCGCGAGTAGTTCTCGATGCCCTTGCAGAAGCCCAGCTCCTGAAGCATTTCCAGATCGAAGCGCGTGCGCTGCTCGAGGCGCTGCGCCTCCACGAGCTTGCCTTCCGTATGGAAGAACTCGAGGCGGTCGCGCAATTCCGACTTGATGGTTTCGACGGCGCGCAGCACGGTCTCGCGCGGCGTGACGTAGTGCGACGACGGATACACCGTAAAGCGCGGAATCTTCTGGCGCACGCGGCCCGTGAGCGGATCGAAGAGCTGCAGCGTTTCCACTTCGTCGTCGAACAGTTCCACGCGGACAGCCATTTCGGCGTGTTCGGCCGGGAAAATGTCGATGGTGTCGCCGCGCACGCGGAAGGTGCCGCGCTGGAAGTCCTGCTCGTTGCGCGTGTATTGCATGGCGATCAGGCGCGCGATGACGTCGCGCTGGCCGAGCTTGTCGCCGTGGCGCAGCGTGAGAATCATCTGGTGGTATTCGGACGGATTGCCGATACCGTAGATCGCCGAAACCGTCGCGACGATCACCACGTCGCGCCGCTCCATCAGGCTCTTGGTGGCCGAAAGCCGCATCTGCTCGATGTGCTCGTTGATCGACGAATCCTTCTCGATGAAAAGATCGCGCTGCGGCACATAGGCTTCCGGCTGGTAGTAGTCGTAGTACGAGACGAAGTACTCGACAGCGTTGCGCGGAAAAAACTCGCGGAATTCGGCGTAGAGCTGCGCGGCGAGCGTCTTGTTCGGCGCGAACACGATGGTCGGGCGGCCGAGGCGCGCGATGGTGTTCGCCATCGTATAGGTCTTGCCCGAGCCCGTCACGCCGAGCAGCGTCTGGAACGAGAGGCCGTCTTCCACGCCTTCCACGAGCGTTTCGATGGCCGTAGGCTGGTCGCCTGCCGGCAGGTACGGCTGGTAGAGCTGGAACGGCGAGCCTTCGTACTGGACGAATTTCGACTCGTCGAGCGCGGGCGCGTCGGCGACGGTGTGGTCGGACATGGGGGGCATCCTGTGCGCGGAGCAAACAACTATTCTAGCGTCTCGCCGGATCTTGCCGAGGGGCGAGCCTGGGTGGGTCTGGGTGGGTCTGGATGCCAGATGGGGTGCGGCGGGCGGTGCTGCAAGGGCCGCCCGCAGCGGCGACGGTCGACGGGCGGTGAACGCTGCGCAACGACACGCCAGAAATCGCCCAATCGTGCCGGAAATAGCCCTGAAAACGGCGCGGAGAATGGCAAATCCGCGGAAATCCCGCTTGAGGATTCGTTACAATAGCGAGTTCCGTGGCCGATGCAGCATGTGGCCCAACCGATCTTCCTTCACTTTTGCCGAACGATCATGTCCCTCTTTTCCGCTGTCGAACTCGCCCCCCGCGACCCGATCCTGGGTCTGAACGAAGCCTATAACGCCGATGCGCGCGCGACCAAGGTGAACCTCGGCGTGGGCGTGTACACCAACGAGGAAGGCAAGATTCCGCTGCTGCGCGCCGTGCGCGAAGCAGAAAAGGCCCGCGTGGAAGCCGGTCTGCCGCGTGGCTACCTGCCGATCGAAGGTCTCGGCGCCTATGACGCCGCGGTGCAAAAGCTGCTGCTCGGCGACGACTCGCCGCTGATCGTCGCGGGCCGCGTCGTCACGGCGCAGGCGCTGGGCGGCACGGGCGCGCTCAAGATCGGCGCCGACTTCCTCAAGCGCGTGAACCCGAGCGCCAAGGTCGCGATCAGCGACCCGAGCTGGGAAAACCACCGCGCCCTGTTCGAAAGCGCGGGTTTTGAAGTCATCGCGTACCCGTACTACGACGCGCAGACCAACGGCGTGAACTTCGAAGGCATGCTGAGCGCGCTGAACGGCTACGCCGCCGGCACCGTCGTCGTGCTGCACGCGTGCTGCCACAACCCGACCGGCGTGGACCTCACGATCGACCAGTGGAAGCAGGTCATCGAGGTCGTGAAGGCGCGAGGCCTGGTGCCGTTCCTCGACATCGCCTATCAAGGCTTCGGCGACGGCATCGCGGAAGACGGCGAAGTCGTGCGCCTCTTCGCCGCTTCGGAACTCAACGTGTTCGTTTCGTCGTCGTTCTCGAAGTCGTTCTCGCTGTACGGCGAACGCGTGGGCGCGCTGTCGATCCTCACGAGCAGCAAGGAAGAGTCGTCGCGCGTGCTCTCGCAACTCAAGCGCGTGATTCGCACGAACTACTCGAACCCGCCGACGCACGGCGGCTCGGTGGTCGCAGCCGTGCTCGGCTCGGCCGACCTGCGCGCCATGTGGGAAGCGGAACTCGGCGAAATGCGCAACCGCATCCGCGCGATGCGCACGGGCCTCGTCGAGCGCCTCACTGCCGCCGGCGTGGACCGCGACTTCAACTTCATCAACGTGCAGCGCGGCATGTTCTCGTACTCGGGCCTGACCGCTGCACAAGTCGACCGCCTGCGCGATGAGTTCGGCATCTATGCCGTCAGCACGGGCCGCATCTGCGTAGCCGCGCTGAACATGCGCAACCTCGACGTCGTGGCGAGCGCAGTCGCCCAAGTGCTGAAGTAAGATCGTTCGCCAGCAAGACAGGCCGCTGCCAAGCGGCTTGCTGGCGCGATAAAAAAAGGCGTCCGTTCTTTCGAACGGACGCCTTTTTCTTTGGCGAACGCAGCGGAAAACTTGCCGGAGAAGCGTCAGCCGCCGTGGCCTCGCGAATCGCGATGGATATCGTGCGTAACGAAGCCCGAGTCGTTGTCCGGCTTGTCGAGCCAGCCCGGCTGCGCGAGCGAGGCGCGGATGTCCTGCAAGCCGCTAGTCCAATGCTCGTGCATGGTCGAGAGGCCGAACTGGTAGTCCTTGAAGTGGCCCTCGTATTCCTTCTGCCGGTAGATGAGGTGGATCACGTTGTACTTCTTCGAGCACGAAAGCTCGTCCGCCAGCGCGACCCACGGGTCATTGCGATGCTCGGGCGCGACGCGATCGAGGACCTCGCGCAGCACATGCCGGTAACGCTGCGAGCGCTGCAGGATATCGGTCACAAGGCGCGTGCGGCTCGAATACTGAATGTCCTTCACGCGCCCCTGCACGTCGATGAGGTTGTCCGGCACCGGCCCGCGCGCGCTCCAGAGATCGACCTGAAACGCGAGCGTGTCGCGCCGCGGCGTGGTCTGGATCACCTCATAGAGCGGCGTGTTCGACATCAGGCCGCCGTCCCAGTAGTACTCGCCGTCGATCTCCACCGCCGCGAAGCCCGGCGGCAGCGCGCCCGAGGCGATGAAATGCTCGGGACGTAAGGTTGTGGTCTTGTTGTCGAAATAGACGAAGTTGCCGCTGCCCACGTTGACCGCGCCCACCGACACGCGCGTTTCGCCCGAATTGATGCGCTCGAAGTCGCACAAGCGTTCCAGCGTGGCCTTGAGCGGCTTCGTGTCGTAGTAGCTGGCCGTTTCGGGCGAACCCGATCCATGGGGCAGCGGCGGCGGAAAGCGCGGCACGAAGAAGCCCTTCTGCCCTTCTACGATCGCGCCTGCCGCCTGCATGGTCGTGAAGGTCTTGCGCACGGCGGCATTCGAATTGAAAAGCGCATGCTCGACGAACGGCGGCAACGGGAAACTGAAGGCCGGCTGGCAGATCGTCTCCCAGAACTCGCGCAGCCGCGCCACGCGATGTTCGGGCGCATTGCCCGCGATGATGGCCGTATTGAGCGCGCCGATCGAGATACCCGCGATCCAGTTGGGCGCGACGCCGGCCTCGACGAGCCCTTCATACACGCCCGCCTGATACGCGCCGAGCGCACCGCCCCCCTGCAGCGTGAGCGCGACGGTTTCCCACTCTTTGGCTTCCGCGCCGCAGTGCGAAATATGCGGCTGCGGTGCGTCGCCGACACGCGCGCCGGTATGCGCGCCGACCTCGTCGTCGACTGCGCTCGACTGGACCTGCCCCTTCTTGCGTTGCGCCATTGCCGCGCCTCCTCGCCCCAATGCCTGCGTTATTGCATGAACCAGCCGTGGCTCACCACGAAGGACTGGCCCGTAAACGCTGCGCTCGGGAACGCCGAGAGGAACAGCACGGTTTGCGCGACGTCCTCGACGGTCGTGAAAATGCCGTCCACCGTGCCGCCGAGCATCACGTGCTTGACCACTTCTTCCTCGGAGATGCCGAGTTCCTTCGCCTGCTCGGGAATCTGCTTTTCCACGAGCGGCGTGCGCACGAAGCCCGGACACACCACGTGCGAGCGCACGTTGTGCTTGCCGCCTTCCTTGGCGAGCACGCGCGCGAGACCGAGCAGCGCGTGCTTGGCCGCGACATAGGCCGACTTGAGCGGCGACGCTTCGTGCGAGTGCACCGAACCCATGTAGATCACGACGCCGCCGCGGTCGTCCTTGTACATGTGCTTGAGCACCGCTTTGGTGGTGAGGAACGCGCCGTCCACGTGGATGGCCTGCATCTTCTTCCAGTCGGAGAACGCGTAGTTCTCGATCGGGTTCACGATCTGGATGCCGGCGTTCGAGATCAGGATATCCACCGGGCCGAGTTCGGCCCCAACGCGGTCGATGCCCTGATTCACCGCATCTTCATTGGTGACGTCCATGGCGACGCCGATGGCCTTGCCGCCTGCGCCCTTGATCTCTTCGGCCACGGCGTCCGCGCCGCTCTGGTTCAGGTCGGCGATGGCGACAGCGGCGCCCGCCTGCGCGAGCGTGAGGGCGATCTGCTTGCCAATGCCGCTGGCCGCGCCGGTAACGACGGCAACCTTGCCATCGAGTTTCGTGTTCAGGGAGAGAGACGACATCGGGCACCTCCAGGTGAGTGAACGGGACAGGATGAAACCTCGGAGCGCGCGCCGTCAAACCTGACGAATGGCTTATGCCATCCGGCCGGATGTTGCGTCGCGGCCAACCAGGCTATTGTGCATGAAGGCGCCTCGTCGAAGCATCGAGCACGACAGGCAAAAGAGATTTTCGCCGCACTGCAAGGCACGGCGCGCGCGGCACAAGCCGTTCAGCAGCAACGGCCAAGTCGTGCTAGCTTAATCGGCTCACAAGGAGGCGTTAATGAACTATCGGCGACTGGGCCGCTCAGGCCTGCAGGTAAGCGAACTGTCCATCGGCTCGTGGGTCACCTACGGCAACCAGGTCGACGCCAGGCTCGCGCGCGAATCGCTCGCGGCGGCGCGCGACGCGGGCATCAACTTCTTCGACAACGCCGAGGCCTACGCCGGCGGCAAGTCGGAAGAGCTCATGGGCCAGGCGCTCAAGGAGCTCGCGTGGCCGCGCGTGAGCTATGTGGTCTCGACCAAGTTCTACTGGGGCTTGAACGAAGCGCCCAACCAGTACCACACGCTCAACCGCAAATACCTCATGGACGCCATCGACGGCTCGCTCAAGCGGCTGCAGCTCGATTACGTCGATCTCGTGTTCTGCCACCGCCCCGACCCGAACACGCCGGTCGAGGAAACCGTCTGGGCGATGAGCGACATGATCACGCGCGGCAAGGCGCTCTACTGGGGCACCTCGGAGTGGAGCGCCGACGAAATCCGCGCCGCGTGGGAAATCGCCGAGCGCCATCACCTGCACAAGCCGGCCATGGAGCAGCCGCAATACAACCTGTTCCACCGCACGCGCGTGGAAGACGAATACCGTCGGCTCTACGAGGACATCGGCCTCGGCCTCACCACGTGGAGCCCGCTCGCCTCGGGTCTGCTCACCGGCAAGTACCGCGGCGGCGTGCCGTCGGGCAGCCGCGCGGAACTGCAGGGCTACGACTGGCTGCGCAAGAACGTCACCGACCCCGACAAGAACGAGATCGTCGGCAAGCTCGCCGAATTCGCGAAACAACTCGACTGTTCGGTGGGGCAACTCGCCCTCGCGTGGATCCTGAAGAATCCGCGCGTGAGCACCGTCATCACCGGGGCCTCGCGCATCGAGCAGATCGGCGAAAACATGAAAGCGCGCGACGTGGCGGAAAAGATCACGCCGGACATCAAGGCGCAGATCGAGGCGATCGTCGGCGACGCTTACGACTGACGTAGCGCGCATGCCCGGAAGGCGCGGCGCGGCCGAAACCGTGGGGTGGGCTCGCGCGTCGGCGTAGCCGGCCGGGCGGCGTACTGCGGATCACGTATTGCGGTGGCGTACAATACGCGGCCTCGCAGGCGCCGCAGTCATCGCGCCGCCGCTGCCGTCTTCCCCGTTCTCACCGGACCTCGTGTCCCGCCCATCATGCTGAGCTACCGTCACGCCTTCCACGCCGGCAATCATGCCGATGTCCTGAAACACGCCGTCGTCGTGCAACTGCTGCATTACCTCAGCAAGAAGGACAAGGCGTACTGGTACATCGACACCCACGCGGGCGCCGGCGCCTATGCATTGCGCGAAGGCTACGCGACGAAAAACGCCGAGTTCGACACCGGCATCGGCAAGCTGTGGGGCCGCGACGACCTGCCTGCGGCGCTCGCCGACTACGTCGACGAAGTGGCGGCGCTGAACCCCGACGGTGAGTTGCGCTTCTACCCCGGCTCGCCCTATCTGGCCTGGCGTCTCATGCGCGAGCAGGATCGCATGCGGCTGTTCGAATTGCACAGCACGGAAATCGACGTGCTGCGCCACCGCTTCCACGACGCGGGCCGCCGCGTGATGATCTACGCAGGCGACGGCTTCGACGGCATCAAGCCGCTCCTGCCCCCGCCGCCGCGCCGGGCGCTCGTGCTGATCGACCCGTCTTTCGAGGACAAGCGCGACTACTCGCGCACGCTTACGTGCGTCGAGGAAAGCCTCAAGCGCTTCGCGAACGGCACCTATGCGGTCTGGTATCCGCAGGTCACGCGTCCCGAATCGCAGCGCTTCCCGGAGCAACTCAAGCGCCTGCAGAACAAGAACTGGCTGCACCTCACGCTTTCGGTAAGCAACCCGCCCGAAGACGGCTTCGGCCTTTACGGCAGCGGCATGTTCATCCTGAACCCGCCCTACACGCTCGAAGCGGCGATGAAAGAAGCGCTGCCGTGGCTCGTGAAAACGCTCGGGCAGGACGCCGGCGCGCAATTCAAGATCGAGTCGCGCGGCGACTGAGCCGCTGACTCAACTCCGCGCGTGCGGCGTCACTGCCCAGAAGGTAGCGGCTGGGGAAGCGGCGGCGTTGGACGATGCGGGGGACGCGGCGGGCGCGGTGGCGGAGTCGGCCGCCCGCCGCCCTGCTGCACTTCCACGTACGGCGCGACGACGTAGGGCTGCGACGAATCCGGCGCGAGACCCGCCGGTTGCACCGCCTGAACCATCGGCTCGTGCGAGAGCGGCGCGTTTTGCAGCACCAGCCCCGGTTGGCCGTCGCTGATCCCTCTTTGTGTATCCAGAATGAGCGGCTGCCCGGCATGCGCGCCGGCGCTGGCGCACGCCATGACAACGACGATCAGGCCCGCACGCGTAACAGAAAAACGACGCAACGCGCGGCGAGGCAACACGGACGTGCGGTGGGAAATGCGGTCTTGCACCATGAACGGCCCCCGGAGAGAAAGCGACACCATTGCTATGACGGCTCGTCGCAAAAAAGACTTTACCTTACCCCGGTGGGAAGGCTCAGACTCTGTTCCATCGGCGGTGCAGAAATGACAAAGCCCCGCCAATGCGGGGCTTGAGATGGTGCTGCTCCAACCGGACTGAAGCCCGGTTGAAACTGGCTTACAGCGAGTTGTAGCCGTTCGATTCGATCGTACGAATGCGCTGCTCGAGCTGCACCATATCGGCGGACGATGCGAGATACGCTTCGCGACGACGACGTTCGGCAGTTTCAAACCAGTTGCTCAGCTTTTCAAGAAGGAATGCAAACATGATGGTGTGCTCCAAGGATTCGGTTCGGCGATCCCCGGTGAATTCGCATCAGGGATAACCCTCATTAGGGATAACCCGCATTATAACGGTTGCACCGAACTTTGCTAGTGAATTGCCCGAATACTGTGCATTCCAATTTGGAATGACGTTGGAATACGAATCGGCAACATCATGTTTTATCGACACATTTCCCACCGACTTCGCGGGCGCTTAGCCGCAATCACGCCAAATTGCACTAATACGGTGCACGCAGCCAATGCGGTTGCGTCAATTTGCCCGCCGCGGTTGCACCTGCATTCAGTGGACGTGGCCCGCCTCGTGGCAGTCTGTCGTGGCGACGTCGGCAAGCCGCTCGATGATCGGGCAGTCGGGCCGGTCATTGCCCTGGCAGTGCGAAGCCAGGTGGGCGAGCGTGTCGCGCATCTGAGAGAGTTCGGCGATGCGCTGGTCGAGTTCGGCGACATGTTCGAGCGCGATCGACTTGACCTCGGCGCTCGCGCGGGAGCGGTCGTGCCAGAGCGCCAGCAGGCGCCGGATGTCCTCCACCAGAAAGCCAAGCCGGCGCGCCTGGCGGATGAAGCGCAGCGAATGCACTTCCTCCGTGCCATAGACCCGGTAGCCGGACTCCGTGCGCCCTTTGGGCGCCAGCAGCCCGACGCTTTCGTAGTACCGGATCATTTTTGCCGTGACGCCCGATTCACGCGCCGCTTCGCCGATGTTCACGCCGTTCTCCCGCTGTCTGGTCAATCGTTTGGTCGATGGTTTGATCGTACACCTTCCCATGATGGGAAGGTCCAGCGCGACAAGCGGTCCCCGCTGGCATAATCCGCCGGCGGCCTCATATCGAGTAGTAACAAGCCTCAATCTCTGAAAAAAGGAACACACGATGATCCAGTTCAACGTCGAAGGCATGAGCTGCCAGCACTGCGTAGGCGCCGTCACGCGCGCGATCCACGAACACGACGCGCAAGCCAGGGTCGAGATCGATCTGGCTGCCGGCCGCGTGAAGGTCGAATCGAGCCAGAGCGCCGAAATCCTGAAGTCGGCGATCGACGAAGCCGGCTACACCGTCGTCGGCACGGCCAGCGTCTGACGGGCCGAGCCATGTTCAAGGTTGCCGTGATCGGCGCGTCTGGCCTGCTCGGGCGCGCCGTGGTGCGCGAACTCGCCGCCGTGACCACCTGGCAAGTCGTGCCGACCGCGTTCCGTCACGGCGGCCCGCAGCAGACTGTGCTCGACGTGCGCGACGCGCAGGCCGTGAACGCCTTCGTCGAGCGCGAGGCGCCCGACGCGATCGTGCTGGCCGCCGCCGAGCGCCGCCCCGACGTGTGCGAGCACGATCCGGCGGCGGCGCGCGCGCTCAACGTCGATGCGGTGCGCAGCGTCGCCGCGGCGGCGCGGCAGCGCGGCGCGTGGGTGCTATCGATCTCCACCGATTACGTGTTCGACGGCACGCAGCCGCCCTACCGCGTCGACGACACGCCGAATCCGCTCAACGCCTACGGCCACAGCAAGCTCGAAGGCGAGCGGGCCTTGCTCGAAACCAGCGACAACGCCCTCGTGCTGCGCCTGCCCTTGCTATACGGGCCGATCGTCGGCTGGAACGAATCCGCGGTCACGAGTCTCGTGCCGGCCATCGTCGCTTCGGGAAAGCCCGGGGCGCAGGCGGCATCGATGGACGCGTGGGCCACGCGCTACCCCACTTTCACGCCCGACGTGGCGTTCGTGATCCGCGAACTGTTGCTGCGCTGCGCAGACGGCAAGCCCGTGCGCGGGGTCGCGCAGTGGTCCGGCGACGAGCCGATGACGAAGTACGACATCGCCCAACGCATCGCCCAGGCCCTTGGCGTAGAGGCGCGTCTGCTCGCACAGCCGACGCCCACCGACGCCACGCCGCGCCCGCGCGACTGTCATCTCGATTCGAGCCGCCTCGAAACACTGGGGATGGGCCGCCGCACGCCGTTCGACGTGGCGATTCGCGCCGTGCTCGACGCTTTCATGAGAGACGGCGAGCCGCGCAACGCATAGCGGCGAGCCGGCCGCTTTCCCGCGAAAATTCAGTGAAAATTACGGCTCTCGGTTGCGAGGCGCCCGAGCAGCCGGCTGTGGTCCTCCAGCCGGTGCGCCACGAGGTGCACGACCTCGCCCTCGCGCTGCACCACGCCCGCCACCGCCAGCAGCGAAGACCCTAGCAGTTCCTTGCGCTGCGACTCGACGAGCGACGCGTGCACGATCACGTTGACGCTGCCGGTCTCGTCCTCGAGCGATACGAAGATCGTGCCGTTCGCCGTACCCGGCCGCTGCCGCACCGTCACGATCCCGCACACGCGCGCGAGCATGCCGTGCCGGCAATGCGCCAGTTGCTCCGCCGTGCGAAAACGCTGCCTGGTCAGGCCGTGGCGCAGCAGCTCGAGCGGATGGCGATTGAGCGTGAGACGCAGGCTCGCGTAATCGGCGACGATTTCCGCGCCTTCGGAAGCGCGCGGCAACGCCAGCGGCGCCTCGGCCACGGGCGCGTCGCGCAACAGCGCGGGCACCGCGTGCTGCGCGGTCACGGCCCACCACGCCTCGCGCCGATGGCCCGCGATGCTCGCGAGCGCGTTCGACGCCGCCAGCGCCTCCAGCTCGCGCCGCGTGAGCGTCGCGCGCCGCGCGAGATCGTCGACGTCGGTGAACGGCGCACGATCGCGCGCCTCAATCACACGCCGCGCGGCATCTTCGGAAAAGCCCTTGATGAGACTGAAGCCGAGGCGCACGGCCGGGCCGCCGCGTCCATAGCGCCGCGGCGCAAGCGCAATGCGCGAGCGCACGACGCGCTTGAGGCCGTCCATGAACCTGTGCCGCCGGCCGCCGCGCTTGAGCGTGCCCCTGCGCGTCAACGCGGCCGCGCCCAGCAGCGCGCGATAACGCAGCCCCTCGGCGTTGCGCGCGCGAACCGCCTCGTCATCGAGCCGCTCGCCGGGTGCGCCGCGCCGCTCCAGCACCGACGCCCAGTCGCTCAACGCGATATCGGGCGCGCGCACCTGCACGCCGTGACGCTTCGCATCCTGCACGAGCTGGGAAGGCGAATAGAAACCGAGCGGCTGACTATTCAGCAGTCCTGCCAGAAATGCGGCGGGCTCGTAACGCTTGAGCCACGAGCTCGTGTAGACGAGCAGCGCGAAACTCGCCGCATGGCTTTCCGGAAAGCCGTAGTCGCCGAAACCCTCGATCTGCTTGCAGATGCGCTCGGCGAATTCCAGCGAGTAGCCCTTCTTGAGCATGCGCTTCGTGAGATCGGCCTGATACGGCCGCAGGTCTCCATCGCGCCGCCATGCGGCCATCGCGCGGCGCAGCTTGTCGGCTTCCTCGCCGGTGTAGTCGGCGGCGACCATCGCGAGATGCATCACCTGCTCCTGGAAGATCGGCACGCCGAGCGTGCGTTCGAGCACCGGGCGCAATTCTTCCTTCGCATATTCCACCGCCTCGTCGCCGTGCCGGCGCTTGAGGTACGGATGCACCATGTCGCCCTGGATCGGCCCCGGCCGCACGATCGCCACCTGGATCACGAGGTCGTAGTACGTGCGCGGCCGCAAACGCGGCAACATGCTCTGCTGCGCGCGCGACTCGATCTGGAACACGCCGACCGTATCGGCCCTGGCGCACATGCGATACACCGCCGGGTCCTCGACCGGAATGTCCTGCACGCGCATCTCGGGCAGCCCGCGCCTGAGCGCCACGAATTCAAGCGAGCGGCGGATCGCCGAGAGCATGCCGAGCGCGAGCACGTCCACTTTCAGCAGCCGCAGCGCGTCGATATCGTCCTTGTCCCACTCGATCACGTAGCGGTCCTTCATCGCCGCGTTTTCGATCGGCACGAGGCGCGAGAGCTTGTCGCGCGCGATCACGAAACCGCCCACGTGCTGCGAGAGATGGCGCGGAAAACCGCGCAGCTCGCGCGTGAGGCGGATGAGCTGCTGCGTGACGTGCGAGTCGGGCGAAAAGCCCGCTTCCTCCAGATGGCGCGCGATCGAATCGGGGCCGTCCCACCACTGATGCGCGCCTGAGAGCTTTTCGACGAGCGCACTGTCGAGGCCGAGCGCCTTGCCGACATCGCGCAACGCGCTGCGCGAGCGATAGGTGATGAGCGTCGCGGCCAGCGCGGCGCGGCGCGTGCCGTACTTGCGATAGATGTACTGAATGACCTCTTCGCGGCGCTGATGCTCGAAGTCGACATCGATGTCGGGCGGCTCGTTGCGCGCGCGAGAGAGAAAACGCGCCACGAGCATGTTCATGCGCACGGGGTCGATCTCCGTGATCTTCAGGCAGTAGCAGACCACCGAGTTCGCCGCCGAGCCCCGCCCCTGGCACAGGATCTTCTGATCGCGCGCGAAGCGGACGATGTCGTGCACCGTGAGGAAGTACTTCTCGTACTTCAGCTCGTCGATGAGCTCGAGCTCCTGTTCGATCTGATCCCGGCGCTTGTCGTTCAGGCCGTCGGGCCAGCGCTCCAGTGCGCCCTTCATCACGAGCTTGCGCAGCCACGACTGCGGCGTCTCGCCGGGCGGCACCAGTTCCTCGGGATATTCGTAGGCCAGCTCGCCGAGCGAAAACGTGCAGCGGCGCGCAACGTCGAGCGTCGCGTCGAGCGCCTCGCGCGGATAAATCGCGCCAAGCCGCACGCGCGAGCGCAGATGGCGCTCCGCATTCGCCTCCAGCGCGCGCCCGCACGAAGCGAGCGGCTTGCCGATACGGATCGCGCTCAGCGTATCCTGCAACGGCTTGCGCGAACGCGCGTGCATCAGCACCCCGCCCGCCGCGACGAGCGGCAGGCCGCTCTCCTGCGAGACATGGCGCAGCACTTCGATCTGCGTGTCGTCGCCGCCGGTTTGCCAGAGTTCGAGCGCGAGCCAGGCGCGCTCGGCCGCGAAGCCCGCGAGCCAGTGCGCGGCGCGCAGCGTTTGCGCGAGCGTGGCCGTGCGCTGCGGCACGAGCAGCAACACGCACTCGCGCAAGTGCTTCAGATGCTCGAAACCTGTCCCGGGCTCGGTGAAATCGGCGGGATGCACGCGATAGCTGCCCTTTGCCGCCCGCGAGCGCGCAAGCGTGATCAGCTCGCAAAGATTGCCGTAGCCTTCGCGGGTCATGGCGAGCGCAACGATCGTGCAGAACGGTGCGCCATGTTCGTCGACGAGATTCAGCTCGCTGCCGGTGAGCAGGTGCAGCGACGGCTCGAACGGGCCCAAGGCCGCGGCGGCGGTATGGCCGCCGCGTTCGCGGGCCTCGCGCACGGCTTCGTCATGCGCCTTTTTGCGCGCCTCGTCGTATTCGTTGAGCGCGCTCCAGGCGCGCACGACGCCCGCGAACGAGCATTCGTCGGTGATCGCGAGCGCGCGGTAGCCGTGGCGGATCGCCTGCTCGACCATCTCGCCCGGGCGCGACGCGCCGTGCAGGAAGGTGAAATTGGTCAGGCAGTGCAGCTCGGCGTAGTCAGGCAGCTGCGCGGCCCACTGCGCCGGCAACTGTGGAGGCGACGACGCGCCCGTCCCGCTGATCGACATGATTCCTGAAATCCGAAAGAACGACGAATAAGCGCTAGCCGAAAAGCCCTTGCAGATACCACTGGCCGCCAATGCGCTCGCGATACAGCCAGAACATGCGGCCCTGGTCGTCGGCGGCGACGTAGTAGTCGCGCCCGACGCCCTCGCCGTCCCACCAGCCGGACTCGATGCGCTCGGTCCGCGTGAGCGTCTTCAGCGGCCGTCGATAAACGGGCCGGTCGCCGCGCGTCGCGAGCTTGAGCGGCTTTTCGAGCAGCCACGCCGGGCGCGGCTGGGTCGGCAGCGGCACCTCGGGCAGGTCGAAGGCGCTTTGCACGGGTGCGCTCGCGCGGGCTTCCTGCTGCGGCTTGCCGGCCTTGCGCGGCTTGCGCGTACGCTTCGCGCCGCTCTCGCGGTAAGGCCGCGCCGACATCGCCAGTTCGGGCCGATGATCGTCCTCGACGAAAAGCTGCAGCACGTTCTGCTCGCCAAGCCGCGCGCCGATGCGCTCGAAGAGCTGCCCGAGCGACGCCTCGGCGGCCTCGGCCATCGGAAAGAGCGTGTCGGTGGGCGCCGAGTATTCGCTCACCTGCGAGGCGACGAGCGCAAGGCCGATCACGGGCGCGGCAAGCTCGGTCTGATTCAGGCGCTCGCGAAGCAGCCATAGCAGATGCTCGGCGTCGCGCGAAGGCGACGCCCAGGCGATCGTGAGGCTAGACGTGCGCGGCGCGTGACGCGAAGCCAGCTCGTGCTCCAGACGCAGCTCGAAGCCGCTCAACGCCGCGTGCTGCGCGGCCAGCCAGCCGGCCAGCTGCATCACGAGCCGGCGCGCGGCAAAGAGCAGCGCCTCGGCGCTCTCCACGCGCGCCTGCAATTCGAGCGACGCGTGAAAGGACGGCGGCGCGACAAACCAGACGCGCGGATCGGGCGCCTCGCCGCGCGCCTGCGCGAGCCAGCCGAGCACGCCGTCGCCGAAACGCCGCACGATGCCGTCGCGCGGCAACCTCCGCAAGTCACCGAGCGTCGCGCAGCCGATCTGCGTGAGCGCGTGGTCGTGCTGCGCGGCGAACGGCGCAAGCGTGACCGGCAGCGAATCGAGCACGCGCGCGAGCGTCGTTGCCTTGAGCACGTGCCAGCGGCGCGACGAGCGCGTGACGTGCGCCTGCGCGAGCGTCCACGCCCCCCACGCCGTGGGCGCACACGCCATGCGCGCGGCGTGCCCGCAGCCGGCCACTGTCGCCGCGACCCTGGCGAGCAGCGCACGCACGCCGCCGAAAAGACGCAAGCCCGAGCCGACCTCGAGCAACAACGTGTGCGACGGCGCGAACGACACCTTGGGCGTATAGGCGAGCAACGCGAGCGCGAGCGCCTCGAACGCGCGGGTCTCGCGCGCCGGATCGGCTTCGAGCAGCACGAGCCCCGGCGCGAGCGCGAGCGCGTGCGAGCGCGTGTTGCCGGGCTCGACGCCTGAGCGCAGCGCGTCGAGATCGGCGATCAGGATGCGCGTGTGGTCGGCGAGCGCGTAGCAGCGCGGCGCACTGGCGACATCGGCATCGACGCTTTCAGGCAGGAGCGGCGTTGATGGCGCCGGCGGCATCAGAGGTCTGACGGCCTCCAGCGGCAACAACGGCAAGGTGACGGCGATCCACAGCATGATTGACCCCGGGCCACGGCATGACGACGGAGGCTGCGTCCGGCTGGGGCAGCACCGCGTCCTGCAGCGGCAATGTAATGACAAGTGGCTGGGCGGGCGGCGGCCCGCGGCGCTTGAAGATATCGACGGAGAGCGCGGCGAGCTGCATCCATTGCCGGCGGTTCAGGTTCGTGTCGTCGGGCGGCGGCACCGGCGCGCAGGTCATGCGCAGCGGCGCCGGCGACGACTGGTTGCGCGCCGCGAGCGGCCGGACGAGAAACGCGAGCGCCTGCGAATCCTGGGCGGCGACCTGCAGACGGCGCACGGCGTCGGCGCGCGCCTTCGTCTGCCAGAGCAGCACGGCGCCCATGCCTTCCTGCTTGAGCGCCTGCTCGGCCACCCAGGCGGATTCGTCTTCGGCCGCGCGCACCCAGATCACGCGCTCGAGCGCGACCCCCCATGCCTTGAGCGCGCAGGCGTAGGGGCGCCACGGCGGCGCGACGAGCAGCACGTGCCGGCCCGCCTGCGCGGTGAGCGCGCGCAACGCCGGCGCGACGAGCCGCATCTCGCCCACGCCGCCCTGCTCGACGAGCAGCTCGGTCAGGCTGCCCGCGGGCCAGCCGGCGCCGGGGAGCTGGGCGTCGAGCGTGGCGTGGCCGCTCGGCACCGTGCGCTCGCTGGCGCGCGCGAGCTGATCGCCTTGCCACACGCGGCTTTGCAGCCGGGGGGGCAAGTGCGCGGCGAGTTGCGCGGTGGTCTGCGCAGTGATGTGGGCGGCTGCTGCCATGGTTCGTGGCCTGATTGATGGGAACGCTCCGCCCTGCCCGGCAAGAAATGGGGCATCGGCAGGAAGGAGGCGGCGCGCCTCCACCTGTATATTTATACAGTATTTTGAGAGATTGGAGGAGGCGGAAATTGGGGATGGGTCATTTTGCGATCCAATGCAAAATGCTGATCCATACTCTTGCGCGATGGACCGGCCGCCGGACGTCGTGCTTACGTCCGGGGCAAACGCCGCTTGATACTCACCGCCAGCCCGATGCGGGTGACGGCGATAAAGGGCGCGGATCTTGTTGCTATCAGGACGCGTGCGCTGACGTCAGATCGAGCGCCACGGCTTGCGCCACTTCGATGCCGTCGATGGCCGCCGAGTAGATACCACCGGCATACCCGGCGCCCTCGCCGGCCGGATACAGACCTTCGACGTTCATGCTCTGGTAATTGTCTTTGCGCCGAATCCGCAGCGGCGAAGAGGTGCGCGTCTCCACGCCGGTGAGGACCGCATCGTGCATCGCGAAGCCTGCGAGCTTCTTGTCGATCTGAGGCAGGGCTTCACGGATGGCTTCAATCACGTAGTCGGGCAGCGCGGTGCTGAGATCGGTCGGGTGCACACCCGGCTTGTAAGACGGCACCACGGAGCCGAGCGACGTCGACGGACGGCCGGCGATAAAGTCGCCGACCAGCTGGCCCGGCGCCTGGTAATTGCCGCCGCCGAGTTCGAACGCCCGTTCTTCCCACTTGCGCTGGAAGGCGATGCCCGCGAGCGGGCCGCCCGGATAGTCCTCCGGCGTGATGCCGACGACGATGCCCGCGTTCGCGTTGCGCTCGGCCCGCGAATACTGGCTCATGCCATTGGTGACCACGCGGCCGGGTTCGGAAGTCGCCGCGACCACCGTGCCGCCCGGGCACATGCAGAAGCTATAGACCGCCCGTCCATTGTTGGCGTGATGCACCACCTTGTAGTCGGCCGCGCCGAGTTGCTTGTGGCCCGCGAACTTGCCGAAACGGCTGCGATCGATCAGCCCCTGCGGATGCTCGATGCGAAAGCCCAGCGAAAACGGCTTGGCTTCCATGAACACGCCGCGCTCGTGCAGCATCTGGAAGGTATCGCGGGCGCTATGGCCGACGGCCAGCACGACGTGGTCGCACGGCAGCGTCTCGCCGTTCGAAAGCTTGAGCGCGCGCACCTTGCCCTGTTCGATTTCGATGTCTTCGACGCGGGTTTCGAAGCGCACTTCACCGCCCAGCTCGTGGATGGTGGCGCGCATTTTTTCCACCATGCTGACGAGACGGAACGTGCCGATGTGCGGCCGGCTCAGATACAGGATGTCTTCCGGCGCGCCCGCCTTGACGAACTCCTCGAGCACTTTGCGGCCGTAGTGGTGCGGATCCTTGATCTGGCTGTACAGCTTGCCGTCGGAAAACGTCCCGGCCCCGCCTTCGCCGAACTGCACGTTGGATTCGGGGTTGAGCACGGACTTGCGCCACAGCCCGAAGGTGTCCTTGGTGCGCTCGCGCACGGCCTTGCCGCGCTCGAGGATGATGGGACGAAAGCCCATCTGCGCGAGGATCAGTCCCGCGAACAGGCCGCACGGTCCCATGCCGATCACCACCGGACGCGGACGCGTCGAATGCTCGGGCGCCTTCGCAACAAAGCGGTAGGTCATGTCCGGCGTCACCCCGCAATGCGGCTGGCCGGCGATCCGCTTGAGCACGGCCGCTTCGTCCTTGACTTCGACGTCGACGATATAGGTCAGCTTGATATCCGAGCGCTTGCGTGCATCGTGCGCACGGCGGAATACGGTGTAACGCTCGAGCGCGTCCGCCGCTACGCCGAGATCCGCGAGGCGTCCCCGAATCGCGGCTTCAAGTTCGCTTTCGGCGTGGTCGAGGGGGAGTTTGACTTCGGATAAACGTAACATGGCTGCCAGGGTGCGATCGCCACGGGAATGGTGGCCGATCCGTATTTTATAGGCTCGGCGGCTTGTCAAATGGAACGCAAGCCGTACGACGAAACGCGAGCGCGTATGAGCCAACATGGGAGAAAAAGAAAAAGGGGCTACAGGCCAATGGCGTGTAACCCCTCGGTATTGCTGGTCGGAGCGATAGGATTCGAACCTACGACCCTCTGATCCCAAATCAGATGCGCTACCAGGCTGCGCTACGCTCCGACGAATCATCGATTGTATCGGCACTGATGCCATGCCGTCAAATCTGCGCGAACGATAGCGACAAAAAGAGATCCGCAGCACGTGCTTGCCGCACACCAGCGAGGCGTGCACCATGACAGCACACACAGCACGTGCACCCATACCCCAAAAAAAGGAGACGCCATGCACCTCATCCTCTGGCGCCACGCCGAAGCCGAAGACATCGCCGCCAGCGACCTCTCCCGCCAGCTCACCACGCGCGGGCGCAAGCAGGCGCAGAACGTCGCACGCTGGCTACGCGCGCGCCTGCCCGAGGACGCCGTGATCCTCGCCAGCCCCGCCGCACGTACCATCCAGACCGCGGAGGCACTGACCGACCAGTATCGCGTCGTGCGCGAACTCGCGCCCGATGCGAGCGTCGAGGAGGTGCTGACCGCCGTCGGCTGGCCCGAGGGCCTCGCGTCCACGGTCGTGGTGGTCGGCCATCAGCCCACGCTCGGCGAAGTCGCGGCGCGGCTGCTCTCGGGCGGCGCCGATTCGCGCAGCTGGGCCGTGAAGAAGGCCGGCGTGCTCTGGCTCGCGAGCCGCGAGCGCGACGGCGGCGACCAGGCCGTCCTGCACGCGGCCATCACGCCCGATCTCGTCTAGCCTTCCCCCCGCCTACGCCTGCCTCACCGGGCCGCCTGCATGCGGCCCCTACAACGATTCAAGCGCGATTCAAGCGCGATTCAAGCGCACTTCAAGCGCGCTTCAAACGCTCCCGCCGCCCCCGGCCTTTCGGCCGCGCGTCCGTCTGCCTTACACCACGTCATCGAATCGTCATTGCGTTTTCATGGAAACGTAACCGCGTATTACTACATTGCCGGAAAAGTTCTCTTACTTCCGACCAGGACGCCCCATGCGAGATATGCCGACGCCCACCCTGCCGTTCGCCTCGACGCTGTTCGAGTCGAACCGACGCTTGCCGCGTGCCGAAGAAACGGTCACCGCGCAGCATCGGCTGCAGGTGGCCTGGGCTCGCACCGACGAGGAGCTGCGCGAAGCCCAGCGCCTGCGCTACCGCGTTTTCGCCGAAGAGATGGGCGCACGCCTCACGGGCCCCGCCGGCCTCGACGTCGACGCCTTCGACGCCTACTGCGACCACCTGCTCGTGCGCGACCTCGACACGCTCAAGGTCGTCGGCACCTACCGCGTGCTGCCGCCGCACCAGGCGGCGCGCATCGGCCGCCTCTATGCCGAAAGCGAATTCGACGTCTCGCGCCTCGCACATCTGCGCCCGAAAATGGTCGAGGTGGGCCGCTCGTGCGTGCACCCCGACTACCGCAGCGGCTCGGTCATCATGTCGCTGTGGGGCGGTCTGGGCGGCTATATGCAGCACAACGGCTACGAGACGATGCTCGGCTGCGCGAGCGTCGCCATGGCCGACGGTGGCCACTACGCAGCGAACCTGTACTGCGCGATCGGCGCGGACGCGCTGACCGCGCCCGAATACCGCGCGTTCCCGCACACGCCGCTGCCCGTCGAGGAACTGCGCACCGGGACGCCCGCCGTGCCGCCGCCGCTCATCAAGGGCTATCTGCGCCTTGGCGCGAAGATCTGCGGTGCGCCCGCCTGGGACCCCGACTTCAACACCGCCGACTTCCTCACCCTCTTCCGGCTCTCGGAAATCAACGAACGTTACGCGCGCCACTTCCTCGGCGAAGCCGTCACGCGTTAAGGCCTCGCCCGCCCTTCAGTCGGCAAAAATCGGTGGGCAAAATCAGCGGACAAAAAAAGCCCGGCTCACAAACGAGCCGGGCTTTTTTATCGGCGAGACGCGCAGCACGCGGCGCTCACTCCTCCGTATAGACCACGCGATACGGAATGCCGATCTTGCCCCATTCCGCCGCCTCCTGAACGAGGTTGTAATCGGTGAGCGGATTGTTCTGGACCCACGCATTGGGCAACAGCACTTCGTAGCCGTTCCCCTCCTCCTCGACCGTGATGTGCGGCAGGCCGACATCGGCGCGGCGGCGCGTCAGCAGCGCGGCGAGGCGCAGACAGAACAGCAGCGTCCATTCCACATCGCGCGTTTGCGAGAGCTTGCCGAGCTTGCCCACGTGGCCGAGCACGAGCGCGGCGAGACGCGCCTGGTCGGTGCGCGAGAAGCCGGGCATGTCCGCGTTGCTGGCGATGTAGGCCGAATGCTTGTGGTACGCACTGTGCGAGATGGAAAGCCCGATTTCGTGCAGCGACGCCGCCCACGTGAGGAACATGCGGTTCTCTTCGCGGCGCTCCTCGTCGGGCTCCTCGAACTGGTCGTAGAACTTCACGGCGAGCTCGCCAATGCGCCCCGCCTGCGCGCGATCCACGCCGTAGCGGCGCATGAAGCCCTCCACCGTGACCGTACGCATGTCCTCGTGCTGCGAGCGGCCCAGCAGGTCGTAGAGCACGCCCAGGCGCAGCGCGCCGTCCGTGGTATCGACATAGTCGATGCCGAGCTCCTCGAACACCGCGATCATGATCGAGAGGCCGCCCGCCAGCACTGGGATGCGGTCGGGCTTGAGCGCGACGAGCTTGAGCCGGTTGACGTTCTCGGCCTTGATGAGCGCGCGCTTCAGGCGCTCGAGGCCGCCGCGCGAAATGCCGTGCGTGATGCCGGGATCGTTGAAGCCGTTCGCCTCGACGAGTTCCGCGAGCGCGCGCGCCGTGCCCGACGAGCCGATCGCCTGGTCCCAGCCGGTCTTGCGGTAGTCGGCGGAAATGATCTGGATTTCGCGCGTGGCCGCGAGTTCGGCCTGGCGCATGGTGTACTCGTCGACGTTGCCCGAGGGGAAGAACTGCCGGCTATGGCTCACGCAGCCGATATAGAGGCTTTCCATGCGGATCGGCGTGTAGTGCGCACCGATGATGAACTCGGTCGAGCCGCCGCCGATGTCCACCACGAAGCGCTTGCCCGCGCTCGCCGGTACCGAGTGCGCGGCGCCCGCATAGATGAGACGCGCTTCTTCGCGCCCCGCGATCACTTCGATCGGGAAGCCGAGCGCGGCTTCCGCTTCGGTGAGGAACTCGCGCGAGTTCTTGGCGACACGCAACGTATTGGTCGCCACCGCGCGCACCTGATCGGGATGGAAGTCGCGCAGGCGCTCGCCGAAGCGCTTGAGCGCATCCCAGCCGCGCACCTGCGAGGCGCGGTCGAGCAGTTTGTCCCTCGAGAGGCCGGCCGCGAGGCGCACCGGTTCGCGCAGCGCGTCCACCGGGTAGATCTGGCTGCCGGCGTCGGTTTCCTCGACGCGGCCTACGATCAGACGAAAGCTGTTCGAACCGAGATCGACGGCGGCAAGCAGTTGGGGGTTGGTGACCATCGAAGGGGCAGGCTCCATGCGTGCATACAGAGACGAACGCGCGGCCATGCGGGCTTGTTGCTCCGCCGCCGCGCTGTCCAAATGCGTCATTTTAAGCGTAGCCGACTTCACCATGTCGCTCCTCGCATTGGTCATGACCATGGGTACTTTTACCCAGGGTGCATGTTCGCAACGCGTCTTGTCGATTTCGTGAAAATGCGGCGTAAAATTTATGACACTTCGAATGTCACAATAAAGTCATATTACTGTGAGAATTTCCGAGCGTCCGTTCGAATCTATTCCTGACATTCCGTTTTCATTGCCGATGTCCATCCGCTATCCCCTACTCAATCGCGAACTGGGCATTCTGGGATTCAATGAGCGTGTGCTCGCACAGGCGTCCGATCCCGCTGTTCCTTTGCTGGAGCGCTTGCGCTTCATCTGTATCACCAGCAGCAACCTCGACGAATTCTTCGAAGTCCGTATGGCCGGGCTTCAGGAGCAGATGCGCGACAACCCGGGCGTGCTCTCGCCCGACGGCATGTCGCTGCAGCACGTGTACGACCTCGTGGTCGAGCGCGCGCAGCGTCTCGTGCATCGCCAGTACCGCATGCTGCACGACACCGTGCTACCCGCGCTCGAACAGGAAGGCATTTACTTCCACGGCACCGACGCCTGGAACGAAGCGCAAACCGCATGGGCGCGCAACTACTTCCTCGACGAACTGCTGCCCGTTCTCACGCCCATCGGGCTCGATCCCGCGCACCCGTTCCCGCGCGTGCTCAACAAGAGCCTGAACTTCGTGGTCGAACTCGAAGGCAAGGACGCCTTTGGCCGTCAGGCCGTCATGGGCATCGTGCAGGCGCCCCGCGCACTGCCGCGCCTCGTGCGCATGCCACAGGAACTTTCCGGCTTCCAGCACGGCTTCGTGCTGCTCGGCTCGCTCCTGCAGCGCTTCGTGGGCGAGCTGTTTCCGAGCCTCGTCGTGCGCAGCTGCAACCAGTTCCGCATCACGCGCAACAGTGAACTCTTCGTCGACGAAGACGAAATCACCAACCTGCGCGTGGCGCTGCAGGGCGAACTGCCCGCGCGGCACCTGGGCAATGCGGTGCGGCTCGAAGTGTCGGCGGAAACGCCCCCGCATCTCGTGAAGCGCCTGCTCGACGAAAGCGGTCTCGACGAAAAGGACTGCTATTTCGTCGATGGCCCCGTGAATCTCGTGCGGCTCATGCAGCTGCCCGAGATGGTCGATCGCCCCGACCTCAAGTTCGTGCCGCACGTGCCCGCCATTCCGCGGCGCATCGCCGCGAACAGCAACATGTTCGACGTGATCGATCAGGGCGACGTGCTCCTGCATCATCCGTACGAGAGCTTCCAGCCCGTGCTCGAACTGCTGCTGCAGGCCGCCAACGATCCGAACGTCCTCGCGATCAAGCAGACGATCTACCGCACCGGCACCGACTCGCCGCTCATGGACGCGCTCATGCAGGCCGCGCGCAACGGCAAGGAAGTGACGGTGGTGGTGGAGCTGCTCGCGCGCTTCGACGAAGAGACCAACATCAACTGGGCCGCCCAGCTCGAAGCCGTGGGCGCGCACGTGGTGTACGGCGTGGTGGGCCACAAGTGCCACGCCAAGATGATGCTGATCGTGCGCCGCGTGCCCGTGAACGGGCGCATGGTGCTGCGCCGCTACGTCCACCTGGGCACGGGCAACTACCATCCGCGCACGGCGCGCCTCTACACCGACTTCGGCCTCATGACCTCGGAGCCGAAGATGTGCGAGGACGTGCACCACGTCTTCCAGCAGCTCACGGGCATCGGCGGCGAGCTGCAGCTGCACGATCTGTGGCAGTCGCCGTTCACGCTACATCCGAAGATGATCGAGGCGATCCGCAACGAAGCCGATGCCGCGCGCGCGGGCAAGAAGGCACGCATCGTCGCGAAGATGAACGCGCTGCTCGAGCCGACCGTGATCGACGAGTTGTACGAAGCATCGCAGGCCGGCGTGAAGATCGACCTGATCATTCGTGGCGTGTGCTCGCTGCAGCCGGGCGTGCCCGGGCTCTCCGAGAACATCACGGTGCGCTCGATCGTCGGGCGCTTCCTCGAGCACCACCGCATCTATTACTTCTATGCGGGCGGCAAGGAAGACGTCTACCTGTCGAGCGCGGACTGGATGGATCGCAACCTGTTCCGCCGCGTCGAAGTGGCGTTCCCGATTCACGACCGCAGGCTCAAGCGCCGCGTGATCGCCGAAGGGCTTTCCACCTTCCTCGGCGACAATCAATCGGCGTGGCTCATGCAAAGCGACGGCCACTATCGCCGCCGCCGGGCGGGCAAGGCCGTGCGCAATGCACAGTTGAGCTTGCTGGCGAAGTTCTGTCCGTGATGCCTTGACGGATCGATCACGCTGAACGCAAAAAAAAGCCGCTTCGAATGAAGCGGCTTTTTCGATTGCGGGGGCGTTTCGTTACACCGGCGCCGGCTGCCTTCTCGTCGTGCGCGCGGTCGGGAAGCGCACCGTGAACGTGCTGCCCCGCCCTTCCTCGCTCTTCACTTCGAGCGCCGCGTCGTGACGCTGCAGCACGTGCTTGACGATCGCAAGGCCCAGTCCCGTGCCGCCCGTGTCGCGCGAGCGGCTGCGATCCACGCGATAGAAGCGCTCGGTCAGGCGCGGAATATCGGCGGCTGGAATGCCAAGGCCGCTGTCGGTGACCGCAAATATCGCGTTGCCGTGTTCCGCGCGCCAGGACAGATGCACCGTGCCGCCGTCCGGCGTGTAGCGCACCGCGTTGGTCGCCAGATTGCCGAGCGCGCTCATGATCTCGGTTTCGGAACCGGTGACGCTCAATCCATCGTCGAAATCGGCCGTGATGCGGTGATGCCCGCCCGAGAGGCTTTCGGCGTCCTCGCGCACGTGCCCGAGCACCGCGCGCATATCGACCATATGGTCGCCGGGCTGACGCCCCTCGCCTTCGAGCTTGGCGAGCACGAGCAAATCGGTGACGATGTGGCGCATGCGCGAGGCCTGTTGCTCCATCAGCTCCAGGTAGCGGTTGCGCTCGGCTTCGCCAAGCGGCAGTTCGCGCATCGTCTCGAGGAAGCCCGAGAGCACCGTGATCGGCGTTTTCAGCTCGTGCGAGACGTTGGCCACGAAGTCGCGCCGCATGGCGTCGGTGCGCTCGAGTTCCGTGATGTCCTGCGACAGGATGAGCTTGCGGTTCTCGCCGTACGGAAACACCTGCACCGAGATCACGTTCTGACGCTTCGCGCCCATGCCGCGCATGATCAGCATGTCCTTGTAATCGTGCGAATTGAGGTAGCGCACGAAGTCGGGCTGACGCACGAGATGCGTGATGTGCTGGCGCAGGTCGCGCTTGGCGTCGAGGCCGAAGTGGACTTCCGAGATCGCGTTGCACCACTCGATCTGGTCGTGGTCGTCGAGCATGGCGACGCCGTTGGGCGAAGCCTGGATCGCCTGGATGAAACGCGAGTGCTGCTGCTCCACCTGGCGCACCTGAGCGTGCCAGCGCTTCGCGAGCTTGTGCAGACGGTAGTAGATTTCGCCCCAGATGCCGGGAGCGCTCGGCACTTCGCCGTAGACCGGCGCGTCGAGCAGGCGCCAGAGGCGCTGCTTGTGAAACGTGCTGAAGAGCATTTGCGCGAGCAGCGCCAGCACGGCGATGCTCAGCGCGATCTTGACGCCGAAAATCGCGCCAACACCCGCGCAAATGAGCGCGAGCAACACGATCGATACGAGGGAGCGCGCCCAGATGATGTTCATGTTCCTGCGATCGAAGATAAATACGGTCGGATGCGGGCACGCGACATCTAGTGACTACCGCGCGAGTACCGGCGGCAGTGAAACGGCCGCGCCGCCCGGTGATTCACCCTGCGGCGCGGCCATGGATCCAGCTCAGGCGCTCTTGGCGAGACGGTAGCCGCTGCCGCGCACCGTTTCGATCATAGCATCGCACCCAGCGGGCTTGAGCGCGGCGCGCAGACGCTTGATATGCACGTCCACCGTGCGCTCTTCCACGAACACGTGATCGCCCCACACCTGGTCGAGTAGCTGCGTGCGGCTGTGCACGCGCTCGGGATGCGTCATGAAGAAGTGCAGCAGGCGGAACTCGGTCGGGCCGAGATCGAGCTTGATTTCCGAGCCTTCGGCGGCGGCCGCCACGCGGTGCGTGGCCGGATCGAGCTTCAGACCGTTGATCGCCACCACGTCTTCCGTGAGCTGCGGCGCGCGGCGGCGCAGCACCGCCTTGATGCGCGCCATCAGCTCCTTGGGCGAGAACGGCTTCGTCACGTAGTCGTCAGCGCCGATTTCGAGGCCGAGCACCTTGTCCTGCTCGTCGCCTCGCGCGGTCAGCATGATGATCGGAATATGCTTCGTGCGCTCGTTGGTGCGCAGGTCGCGCGCGAAGTTCACACCCGACTTGCCCGGCAACATCCAGTCGAGCAGGATGAGATCGGGCAGCACGTCGCTGATCAGGTTCTGCGCCTGCTCCGCGTTGTAGGCGCGGATCGGGCAGTGGCCTGCGTGCTGCAGGTTCACCGAAATCAGCTCGGAAATGGCGGGCTCGTCTTCGATGACGAGAATGCTGCTAGGCATCGGCACCTCTTGACCTTGTTACCTGTTGAATTAGCTGAGTGCTTCGCGTTCGAGGGCGTCGCGCGACTTGTGGCGCACGTCGGTACCCTTCACGATGTAGATGATGAATTCCGCGATGTTCTTCGCGTGGTCGCCGATCCGCTCGATCGCCTTGGCGATGAACAGATAATCGAGGCCCACCGAAATCGTGCGCGGATCTTCCATCATGTAGCTCACGAGCTTGCGCACGAACGCGCGGAATTCCTCGTCGATCGCCTTGTCGTCGCGCACGATCTGCGCGGCGGCCACGGTGTCGAGGCGCGCGAACGCGTCGAGCGCGCGGCGCAGGATCGACACGGCCATTTCGCCCGAGACCTTGATTTCGGCGATGTTGACGGTGCGCGAAGCGCCGTCTTCCATCAGGCGCTTGGTGCGCTTGGCGATCTTCTCGGCTTCGTCGCCGGCGCGCTCGAGATTCGTGATGGTCTTCGAAATGGCGAGCACGAGGCGCAAGTCACGCGCGGCCGGCTGGCGGCGCGCGATGATATTGCTGCACTCCTCGTCGATCTCGACTTCCATCGTGTTGAGGCGGTCTTCGGCGGCGATCACGCGTGCGGCGGCCTCGCTGTCGAAGTCGTTGAGCGCCTGCATTGCCGTGATGATCTGCGATTCGACGAGGCCGCCCATTTCGAGCACCTTCGACGAAATGAGGTTCAAATCGGCGTCGAACTGGCTGGACAAGTGTTTGTCGGACATGATTTGCTCCCTGCTCCGATTAGCCGAAGCGGCCGGTGATGTAGTCTTCCGTTTCCTTGCGGACCGGCTTGATGAAGATCTTTTCGGTGTCGCCGAACTCGATCAGTTCACCAAGGTACATATATGCAGTGTAGTCCGAGCAACGCGCGGCCTGCTGCATGTTATGGGTGACGATCACCACCGTGTAATCGCTCTTGAGTTCCGCGATCAGCTCTTCAATACGGCCCGTGGAAATCGGGTCGAGCGCCGAGCATGGCTCGTCGAGCAGCAGCACTTCGGGGCGGATCGCAATGCCGCGCGCGATACACAGGCGCTGCTGCTGGCCGCCCGAGAGGCCGTAGCCGCTCTGGCCGAGCTTGTCCTTCACTTCGTTCCAGAGCGCGGCCTTGGTGAGCGCCCATTCCACGCGGTCATCCATTTCCGGGCGCGAGAGCTTCTCGAACATCTTCACGCCGAACGCGATGTTGTCGTAAATCGACATCGGGAACGGGGTCGGCTTCTGGAACACCATGCCGATACGCGCACGCAAGAGCGAGATGTCGCGCTTCGTGGTGAGCAGGTTTTCGCCGTCCATGAGGATCTCGCCCTCGGCACGCTGCTCCGGATAGAGCGCGTACATCTTGTTGAACGTGCGCAGCAGCGTGGACTTGCCGCAGCCCGACGGGCCGATGAACGCCGTCACCTTGCCTTCGGGAATCTGCAGGTTGATGTTCTTCAGCGCGTGATACTTGTTGTAGAAGAAGTTCAGGTCCTTCACTTCGATCTTCGGCTTGCCCAGCGCCGGCAGGCGTGCGTTCTGGGCGGGATCCGCAGGTTCAAACCCAGCGGAGGGCGCATTGCCGTGCGCAGCGGTGTTGAGGTGACTCTCAGCCATGTTCATCGGGAACTCCGCCCTTATTTCTTCGAAAATACCGTGCGCGCGAGGATATTCAGACCCAGCACGCCCAGCGTGATCAGGAAAACGCCGGCCCACGCAAGCGACTGCCACTGCGCAAACGGGCTCATCGCAAACTTGAAGATCGTGACCGGCAGGTTCGCGATCGGTTGATTCATGTCGGCGCTGAAGAACTGGTTCGACAGCGCGGTGAAGAGCAGCGGCGCGGTCTCGCCAGCGATACGGGCGATTGCGAGCAGCACGCCCGTCACGATGCCCGCGATCGACGCCTTGAGCGTGATGGAGAGCACCATCTTCCACTTCGGCGTGCCGAGTGCGAAGGCCGCTTCGCGCAGCGCGTTCGGCACGAGCTTGAGCATGTTCTCGGTCGTGCGGATCACGATCGGAACCTGCAGCAGTGCGAGCGCAATCGCGCCGGCCCAGCCGCTGAAGTGGCCCATCTTCGCCACGACGAGCGCGTAGACGAACAGGCCCACGACGATCGAAGGCGCCGACAGCAGAATGTCGTTGATGAAGCGCGTGACGCTCGCGAGCCAGCCCTTCTGGCCATATTCCGCGAGATAAATACCCGCGAGAATGCCGATCGGCGTGCCGACGAACGTTGCAATCACGACGAGCAGCAGGCTGCCGACAATGGCGTTGGCAAGACCGCCGCCATCGGTGTTCGGCGGCGGCGTCGACTGCGTGAACAGATCCAGCGAAAGACCGCCGATGCCGAGCGAAATCGTCGTGTAGAGAATCCACACGAGCCAAAGAAGGCCGAACGCCATGGCGGCGAGCGAGAGCGTGAGCGCGATCGCGTTGGTCACGCGGCGGCGGCGCTGCAGCCTGTCGCGCATGCGATCCAGTTCGGTGCCGTAAATCGCACCTGGAATTTTCATCATCGGTTCGCTCATCGCGCACCCTCCGATTTTTCAAGGCGCAGCAACATGAGCTTCGAGATCGACAGCACGATGAACGTGATCACGAACAGGATCAGGCCGAGTTCCATCAGCGCGGCGGTGTGCAGGCCCGGGCTCGCTTCCGCGAACTCGTTGGCGAGGGCCGAGGTGATGCTGTTACCCGGCGAAAAGAGCGACACGTTGTCGAGCAGGTTCGTATTACCGATCACGAACGTGACGGCCATCGTCTCGCCGAGCGCGCGGCCGAGCCCCAGCATCACGCCGCCGATCACGCCGGTCTTGGTGAACGGCAGCACGATCTTCCACATCACTTCCCAGGTCGTGCAGCCAATACCGTAGGCCGACTCCTTGAGCAGCACGGGCGTGACTTCGAACACGTCGCGCATGACCGAGGCGATGTACGGAATGATCATGATCGCGAGAATCACGCCAGCGCACAGAATGCCGATGCCGATGGGCGCGCCCTGGAACAGCGCGCCGACGATCGGCATGCCGCCCAGCAGCGAACCGAGCGGCTTTTCGAACCACTGCGCGAAGATCGGCGCGAATACGAGCAGACCCCACATACCGTAGACGATCGACGGGATCGCGGCGAGCAGTTCGATGGCGATGCCGAGCGGGCGGCGCAGCCACGCGGGCGAAAGCTCGGTGAGGAACAGCGCGATGCCGAAGCTCACAGGCACGGCGATGACGAGCGCGATGATCGAGGTGGCGATCGTGCCGTAGATGGGCACGAGCGCGCCGAACTGCTCGCTGGGTGGATCCCAGTCGGCAGTCCAGAGGAATGCGAAACCGAATTTCTGGATCGTCGGCAACGAGGCGACGATCAGTGACACGATGATGCCGCCGAGCAGCAACAACGTGACGATGGCGGCGAGGCGTGCGAGGCCGCCAAAAATGATGTCCCCTGCCGGGCTGGGCGCTTTTTGCTGCGCGGCGTTGCCGGGCGGGTTCGACACGAGCGGGACGTCGGACATGGTGACCTGGGTTCCAGTTGCCGCAAGCGCGGGGCTCACGACGTTGATGCAGCCGTGGGACTGCAGATCGCCCGGCTTCCGGCCGTGAACACTGACAGCCGGGAGGCGGGCGGCACCTCATGGACAGCGCGGATTCAGGCAAGCCACAAGCGAACAGGCCGCGCGCGTCACGCGGCGGCCTCTTTTACGCTTGCCTGACGCCTTGCTTACTCAGCGATCGGCTTGCCGCTCGCGTCCTTGACCTTCTCCTTCCACTGCGACTTGATTTCGCTCACGACCGACTGCGGCAGCGAGATGTAATCGAGGCTGTCAGCAGCCGGCGTGCCATTCTTGAACGCCCAGTCGAAGAACTTGAGCGTTTCCTTGCCCTGGTCCGGCTTGTCCTGTGCCGTGTGCAGCAGCACGAAGGTCGCGCCGACCACCGGCCATGCGTCTTTGCCCGGCTCGTTCGTGAGGATCTGGTAGAACGACTTCTTCCAGTCCGCGCCNGCGGCCGCNGCCTTGAACGTTTCGGTGNNCGGCTGAACCACNGCGCCCGNNTCGTTCTTCATNGCNGNGTAGACCATNTGNTTNTGCTTGGCGTACGCCCACTCGACGTAGCCGATCGCGCCCGGCAGACGCTGCACGAAGGCGGCCACGCCGTCGTTGCCCTTGCCGCCCGTGCCCGTCGGCCAGCTCACGGTCGTGCCTTCGCCGACCTTGCTCTTCCACTCGGGGTTGACCTTCGAGAGGTAGTTCGTCCAGATGAAGCTGGTGCCCGAGCCGTCGGCGCGGCGGACCACGGCGATGTCGAGATCAGGCAGCTTGACCTTCGGGTTCAGCGCGACGATGGCCGGATCGTTCCACTTCTTGATCTTGCCGAGGTAGATGTCGCCGAGCACCGGGCCCGACAGGGTGATCTCGCCCGGCTTCACGCCCGGCACGTTGATCGCCGGCACGACGCCGCCGACCACCGTCGGAAACTGGAACAGGCCTTCCTTGGCCAGATCCTCGTCCTTCAGCGGAGCGTCCGAGCCCGCGAAGTCCACCGTCTTGGCTTGAATCTGCTTGATGCCGCCCGACGAGCCAATGCCCTGGTAGTTGACCTTGCCGCCGCCCGACTTTTGATAGGCATCCGCCCATTTCGTATAGATCGGTGCTGCGAAGGTGCTACCCGCGCCGGTGATGTCAGCAGCCTG
>NZ_JAFA01000006.1 GCF_000519185.1 Paraburkholderia nodosa DSM 21604
GGCGTGTATTCGAGCTTCCTGCGCCACTCGGAAGTGGCCGCGAAGAAGTACGACCTGAAGACGGTCGATATTCTCGTCGAACTGGGCAAGCGCCGGATGGTGGGCGGCCAGGAAGACATGATCGTCGACGTGGCGCTCGATCTGCTGGAGGCGAAGCAACAGCAGCCGGCGAGGGAGGTGGCCCAATGAATATCGAACACGCAGCGCGTTATCTCGACGATGCGGCCCGCGAGGCGCGTGCCGTCGAGCAACTGAGCACCAGCACGCCATTCCCGGTCGAAGACGCCTATCGAATCCAGCGAGCCTCGATCGCACGCCGTGAGGCGCGAGGCGAGCGCACCATCGGTGTCAAGCTCGGCTTCACAAGCCGCGCGAAAATGATCCAGATGGGCGTGGACAGCCTGATCTGGGGCTGGCTGACCGACACGATGCTCGAAGAGGACGGCGCACCCGTCGATCTCGACCGCTTCATTCACCCGCGTGTGGAGCCCGAGGTGTGCTTCGTGACGAAGCGCGACATTGACCGCCCGCTCACGGCGCTCGAAGCGTATGCGTACCTCGAAGCCGCTGCGCCCGCGATGGAGATCATCGACTCGCGCTACGAGGCGTTCCGCTTCACGCTTGAAGACGTGATCGCAGACAACTGTTCGAGCGCCGGCCTCGTCATCGGACCGTGGTCGCGGCGCTTCGACGGGCTGCGCAATGCGGGGGTGCTGATGCGCTTTGACGGCCGGGACGTGCAGATCGGCTCGACGGGCGCGATTCTCGGTGACCCGTTGCGCTCGATCGTGCAGGCTTCCCGTCTCGTTGCCAACGCTGAAGTTGTGCTGCCGGCTGGCTCGCTGATCATGGCGGGCGCTGCAACGGCCGCCCAGGCCCTGACGCCCGGGCTGCACGTGCAGTGCGTGATCGGCGGTCTCGGCCAGGTGGAATTCACGACGCGCCGCCACGGTTGAGCAGCACCGGATAGACCTCAACATAGGAAGCGGCGAAAGCCGGAGTTTCAGGCAATGACATTGCGAATCGACATCCATTCCCACTTCTTTCCGCCGATCACGCAGGAGGAAGCCGCGCGCCTCGACGCGCGAGACGCACCGTGGCTCGCGCTCGATGCGAGCGGCGAGACAGGCATGATCATGAGCGGCGACCGGCCGTTCCGGCCCGTGACGCGCCCGCTGTGGGATCCCGTAAGGCGCATTGAAGAGATGGACGCACTTGGCGTGGACGTGCAGGTGATGTGCGCGACGCCCATCTTGTTCGGTTATCGCTATCCGGCGCAGACGGCGCTGCAATGGGCGCAGCGCATGAACGACCGGGCGCTCGAACTGTGCGCGACGGCGCCGACCAGGCTCGTCACGCTCGCGCAAGTGCCGCTGCAGGACGTCGACCTGGCCTGTGCTGAGGCGACGCGCGCGTTTGCGGCCGGCCATCGCGGCGTGCAGATCGGCAATCACGTCGGCCCAAAGGATCTCGACGACGAGAGCCTGATACAGTTTCTCACGCACTGTGCGAACGAAGGCATTCCCGTGCTCGTGCATCCGTGGGACATGATGACCGACGGCCGCATGCAGAAGTGGATGCTCCCGTGGCTTGTCGCGATGCCGGCGGAGACGCAACTCAGCATTCTCTCGCTAATTCTCTCGGGCGCCTTCGAACGCATTCCGCGCTCGCTGAAGCTGTGCTTCGCGCACGGTGGCGGCAGCTTCGCCTTCTTGCTTGGCCGCGTGGACAACGCATGGCGCGAGCGCGACATCGTGCGAGAGAACTGCCCGCAGCTGCCCTCGTCGTATGTGGACCGCTTCTCGGTCGACAGCGCGGTGTTCGATCCGGGCGCATTGCAACTGCTTGTGAGCGTCATGGGCGAGGAGCGCGTGCTGCTCGGCTCCGACTATCCGTATCCGCTCGGCGAGCAGCGGATCGGCCACCTGATCGAAGCTCACCCGGGCTTCAGTGCGCGTGCCAAGGCGCGGCTGAGTGGCGAGAACGCCCAGAAGTTCTTCGGTCTGGCAGCGTTCGAGGCGGCCGCGTAACCGTACCCGTGTGCCGCAATCGAACAGGAAAGCCCCGCTATGCGGGGCTTTTCGTGCTGGGATGATCGATTGAGAAGTTCACGTTCGGATGCTTGATATGGAATCCATATAAATTGCAGGATCGAATGAAGGGTGGAATTTCTTTCAAGGGGGCCATCGTTTTTTTCCGTTTTGTTTTGTGCCGATCCATAGCAACATCGATTCGGCTCTGGGTAGCGCCAGATAGCAGCGTATCGAACATAACGACTAGATGTTGCAAAGGAGATCGGTGTGGGCATCGGAAAAGACGTAAGGATGTGGGGAGGTGCAGGCTGTATTGTGCTGGGCTGTTCGTCTGGCGCCTATGCGCAAAGTAGCGTCAATATTTCGGGATTCATCGGTGCAGGGCTTGCCTATACGAGCAACGTGGCCGGACACTCCAGCATCTATCAGGACTCCGGCGTTCTTCGTCCCAATACGCTGTCATTCATCGGCAAGGAGGACCTGGGTGGCGGCGTCAAGGCGCTCTTCTATCTGGGCACGCTGTTCTCGATCAATAACGGCGCAATCCTCGGCGCGCCCGGCAGCCTGTTCTCGCGCGAGTCCTATGTCGGGCTCGCTAACCAGTACGGCCAGGTGACCTTGGGGCAACAGCGCGATTTCATGTTCGATACCCTCACTGTCAATCAGTACTCGGGTAACTACTATCAGGGGCTCTGGGGCGCTCACCAGGGGCCGTTCCCGACATTCGGTGCGCCTTACGTGATCGGCGGCTCGTACGACTTCGATCGCCTCAACGGCGAGGCGCTCAACAACGCTGTTAAGTTCAAGAGCGCGAACTTTAGCGGTCTGACATTCGGCGCGATGTACGGCTTCGGCGGCGTGGCCGGTCATTTCGGCAACTCCAGTTCGCAGAGCTTCAGCCTCGACTACGAGTTCGGCTCGGGCGGTGTCGCCGCGGTGTACACGATGGCGAAGTCGCCGACGAACGAGAGCGGCAATGAGGGTATTCGCAATATCGGCGTGGGCGCGAAGTACAAAGTCGAGGTCGTTCAGTTCGCGGTGCTGGGCACGATTTCCCGCAATACCGGGACCGGCGCGCAGATCGACGCGCTCGACGCGACGGTGAGCTACGACTTCTCGCCCTTCTGGAACGTCGCCACGACCTATACCTACATGGGCGGCAACGTTGTGCTCGACAGCGTGCATGCAAACCAGGTCGGCGCGACGCTGACCTACCGCCTGTCCAAGCGCACGTCGCTATATGGCACCTATGTATGGCAACGAGCGTCGGGCCAGGACGCCCTTGCGCGCATCAACTCGACGCTCACGAGTCCGTCGGGTTCGGCAGCGCAGACGATGGTGGGGATCAGCATGATGCATATCTTCTGATCATCGCGTGGCGACACCTGTTGCGGGCGACGAAGTTTTCCCGTCACTCGTGGAGTGGATTTACCGCGCGGTCGGCAGCCTGAACGCCGAAACGTGCAGCAACGTAACGTAAGCATGAATGGGAGAGCGTTAATATGAGCATCGATTCGGGCAATGGCGTGCGTGTGGAGGAAGCGCGCTGCGACCAGGGGAAACTTTCCGGGGTAAGCGAAAAGGGCGTTCTGAGCTTTTTCGACATTCCATACGCCACCGACGGCGGGCGCTTTCGCGATGCGCTGCCTCCCGTACCCTGGCCAGGGGTACGCGATGGCACACGGCCCGGGCCGGTCTTTCCGCAACTTCCGAGCCGTCTCGACTTCGTGATGGGCCCGACGGCACGCGGCGCCGAAACATCTGAAGACGCGTTCCGCGTGAATGTATTCACACCATCGCTCGCCGGGCGCCTGCCTGTGTTGTTCTGGATTCATGGCGGCGGGTTCCTGACTGGCGGCGGCGCGCTCTCCTGTTACAACGGTGCCGAACTCGCGCGGAGCGGCCGCGCGGTGGTCGTGACGATCAATTACCGGCTCGGCATTCTCGGTAATCTCTATCTGCCCGGGGTCTCGGAAGGCAATCACTCGGTTCGCGACATCGCTGCGGCCCTCAACTGGGTCAGGGACAACATCGCGCACTTTGGCGGCGATCCTGCTGCGATCGTGATCGCCGGGCAATCCGCCGGCGCGTGGTACACGCAACTCCTGATGGCTATGGAATCGACTTCGCCGATTCCGCGCAGCGCCATCATGCTCAGTTATCCCGGCATCGAGCCGCGTTCGCCGGACGAAGCGCACTCGCTTGCCGAGGACTACTGCAAGCTCGGGGAGATCGACGCGCCGGCGCGCGTACTGCCGGGCATGCCGATCGATGCCGTGCTTGCGGTGCAGGCGAAGTTGCTTGCTTCGAAGGCTGCGTTCGCATCGGTGCCCATCGGCTTCATGCCGGTCCGCGACTCGCAGGTGCCCGCGAACCCGACCCGGGCCGCGGCGAGGTTCGCGCCCAAACCGCTCATGATCGGCTGGACGCGCGAAGAGACCGGCAGCTTCTTCGCGAGCAATCCCGCGCTTGTCAGTGCTAGCGCCGAAGCTGCACGCAAGCGTTTCGAGCAGATGCTCGGCGCGGACGGTGCAATTTGCTACGAGCAGTTGGTGAACCGGCGTGTGCAGGGTAGCCCGTTTTCGGCACTGGTCGACCTTACGTCGGAGGCGCTGTTCCGGCAGCCGTCGATCCGGCTCGCAGAGCATATCGCCGAAAACGGCGGGGCGGTATTCGCATACCAGTTCGATTTCCCCTCGCCACAGCCGTACGTAGGTGCAGGTCACTGCTACGAGTTGCCGTTCTTCTTCGGCAATTTCGGTCACTGGCCGGACGCGCCAATGATCGCGGGCCTCGATACCGTAAAGGCGCATGCACTGTCCAGCCGCATGCAGTCGTACCTGCTCGACTTCATGGACACGGGAAATCCGAATAGCGCAACACGGCCTGTCTGGCATCGTTACGAGCGCGACCGTCTGCGGTGTCTTCATTTCGACGAGGTCATTGGCTGCACCGGCGATGCGGAGCGGGTTGGTCAGTAGGTTGTTGTCGATCGTGAGATTGAAGATCGCGAGTTCGCGAACGTTCGAAGACATCGGCAGCCTCATCAGGCAAATGTCTCGTCGAGCGCCTCCTTGATATCCGCGATCAGGTCAGCCGGGTCTTCGAGACCGATCGACAGACGCAGGTGACCGTATTGCTGGAACACACCGGGATAACACTCCGACCCGCCGCGTCCCAACTTGCCCACGTGCACGATCAGAGTCTCGTCGTGGCCAAGCGAGACCGCCGAGGTAATGAGGCGCAGGTTCGCCACGAAGCGATTTTGTATCTCCGGCCCGCCTTTGACGGCAAACGCCATGACAGCGCCATACCCCATCCCGCCAAATTGGCGCGACGCAAGCTCATGTTGGGGATGGGACAGCAACCCCGGGAATACAACGAAAGCGACTCGCGGATCCTTGTCGAGGAATTCGGAGACCTTCTGCGCGGTTGACATGTGCTGAGTCAGCCGCAGCGGCAAGGTCACTGAACCTCGCATGATCAGCCACGCATTGAAAGGCGAGATGGAGCCACCCACGTCGACAAGTGCATCCCCCTTCAGACGGCGGATCAGTTCCGCGGGTCCGATTACCGCTCCGCCCATTGCATCACCATGACCATTGATGTACTTCGTCAAGGCATGAACAACGAGATCCGCTCCATGTTCAAGAGCTCTAAACATCGGCGGAGGCGTGAATGTCGCGTCGATCGACAGCATGGCGCCGGCTTCGTGTGCGATTTGCGCAATCGCATGAACATCTGCCACCTTCGTCGTCGGATTGGCAATGGTCTCGGCGTGGATCAGCTTCGTGTTTGGGCGCACGGCTTGGCGCACCGCATCGAGGTCGCTGATGTCCACGAACGTCGCCTCGATGCCGTACCGCTGCGGGAGCAGCTCACTGAAGAGGCGCCAGACGGCCTCATACGTCACATCGCTGACGACGACATGGTCGCCACTTTTCAGAAAGGTGAAGAATATCGCGTGTAACGCGGCAACGCCCGTGCTGAAAACGGCTGCATCCTCGCCGCGCTCCATCGCCGCAAGCTTGCGCTCGAGGCAAAGCTGATTGTGGCCAGAATTGCGGGTATAGAAGAGCGTCTGGGAATCCGACCAGTCGAGCGATGACGGGTCATCCGGCAATCGGTATGAGTTCGCCATCACGATCGGTGTACGGATCGCGCCCGTCGTGGCGTCAACGACGTTACCAGCGTGCACCGCCTGACTGTCGAAAGAGAGGCTTGGCGGTTCGTTCTTATCGGGCCGTTGCTGCAGGTTCCTGATTGCCATAGGTCGTCTTCCTGATGCACACGACTTTCGGTTGAGTCATTTCCTCATACGCAAACCTGACGCCTTCGCGTCCCAGGCTTCCGTACTTGAATCCCCCGAACGGCATGGCGTCGAATCGGTAATCCGATGAGTCGTTGATCATGACTCCGCCAGCTTCCAACTCGTCGGCCGCCTTGAGCGCGGCATGCAGATCGTTTGTGAAGATCCCGGCATGCAGGCTGTACTCGGGGCTGTTGGCAAGCGAAAGTGCCTCATCCAGTGTCTCTATCCGTTGCAGAACGACAATCGGGCTGAATATCTCCTGCTTCCAGAGGTCGCATTCAAAGCTGACGTCCTCGAGTACCGTCGGAGTGTAAAGCGGACCGTCTTGCCTGTTGCCGCACAGTAGCCTGGCTCCCTGATTGATTGCGGCATCCACCACACGTTTTGTTCGGGCGGCTGACTGAGCTGTGATCATCGGCCCAACGTCCGTGTCGGGCATCGCGGGATTGCCCGTTCTGAGCGCCTGGGTACGGGCAACGAAGCGCTTCCTGAACTCGTCATAGATGGAAGACTGGATCAGGATGCGTTGCGTGCCGATGCAGTTCTGGCCGGCTGCCCAGTACGCTCCCGACACGCACGACGCGACGGCGTCCGCGAGATTGCAGTCGTCCAGGACGATGACGGGTGCGTTACCTCCCAGATCCATCGTGAGTTTTTTCAGGCCTGAAGACCGCGCGATTTTCTCTCCGGTAGCGAAGCCACCCGTAAAGGAAACCATTCTGACGTCTCGCGATGAGACGAGTGCTTCGCCGAGCGCTGCACCACCCGTTGCGACCGAAACGACGTTCGATGGCAATCCCGCTGCCACCAGATATCCGACGAGCTTGATCGCCGAGAGCGGCGTGAGTTCGGACGGCTTCAGCACCACGGCATTGCCGCCGGCAATCGCTGGCCCAAGCTTATGCGCAACCAGGTTCAGCGGGTCGTTGTATGGCGTGATGGCAACGATGATGCCGAGCGGTTCCCGGGTGAACCATCCTTGACGGTTTTCTGATCCGCCATACGCGTCGAACGGTACGACTTCGCCCGCGTTGCGGCGCGCCTCGTCGGCAGACAACTTGAGCGTATTCACGCATCGCAGCACTTCCTTGCTGGCCTGCCGGATCGTTTTGCCCGCTTCGGCGACGATCAGATCCGCAAACGCGTCCTTGTCCCGCTCCACGAGCGATGCGCAGGCCTCGAGCACGCGGGAGCGTTCGTGACGGGACAAGTTGCGGCAAACGCGCGCGCCATCCTTCGCGGTCTGAATCAGTATCTGCGCGCCTTCCGGCGGCATGTTCACGACGGTGCCCACTTCGCCGCCATCGAAGGGGTTGGTGATCGAGATGAAGCCGCACGATACACTAATGGGGAATGCGTTGTTCATTTCTCCACCTGGAGCACAAGCGAGCCTTCCACGGATGTCACGCAAGCGCCGCCAACAGATACGTTGCCGTCCGCATCCACGCTTACCCTGACTCGTCCATCTCGACCGACGCAGCGCCCCTGAGCCGCCACGTAACCGGCTCCGCCAGGCGGCAACAGGCCGCGCTGCCATCGGAATGCAGCCACGCTGCCATTGCCGCTTCCGCAGACCGGGTCCTCCTCGACGCCACAGGACGGCGCGAAGGTACGCACTTCGATTGCCGCGTCGTCGCCGGGCTCGCGGGCGCCAAATACGGTCAGACCTGTCACGCCGAGGCGGCGTTCGAGTTCGGCCAGTCTCGCGAAATCCGGCCGAAGATCCAGTACGGACGCCGCATCGCTCAGTTGCGCCACGATCCAGATGGCGCCAACGTTCACGATACCCGGCGCAGTCTCGAGGTCGACTTTGCACCCGAGAGTGCGCTCCAGTTCGGCCACGTCTGTCGTGTGCAGCGGCTCCAGCTTCGCAGGTGGCAGCCGGAAGGTGAGCTCGCGGTCTTCGCCTCGCTTCCCGATCGTCAATTCGACGAGCCCGATGGCGCATTCCTGAATCAATCGACCGCTTCCGCGAGGTGTCACACGCCCGGCTTCCAGGACCGCGTGGGCGCTGCCAAGGGTGGGATGTCCAGCGAACTGAAGCTCGCTACGCGGCGTGAAAATCCTCAACCGATAGTCGGCCTCGGCTGTCGTGGGTGGAAGAACAAACGTCGTTTCCGAAAGGTTGGTCCACCTCGCGACAGCCTGCATCGTGTCGGTGGTCAGGTCCTCCGCGTCCAATACCACGGCCACCGGATTGCCGAGAAGCGGCCGGAGGGTGAAGACGTCGACAACTTTATAGGATCGCTTCATGTTCGCCTCGTCTGATTCCCGCGGACTCGTGCCGGTCAAGCAGCACTCACGCCGTCGAGCTCCGTCTCCGTGAGTCCGTACTTCGCCATGCGAGCACGGTGATCCGCGGAACCGAGGTACTTCCGGAGCTGCTCGTTCACCGCGTGCAGAAGATCGGGATTGCTCCGGTTGAACGAGAAGGCGCCGACAGGTGCCCGGCGTTCCTTGCCCTGTTCGAGCGAAACCGCTTCAAGTGCACTACTGGCGCCAGCCAGGACGCGGCTCCCAACTGCCGTGCTCGCATAGGCGTCGATCTTTCCTGCGAGCAGGGCGTCGATCGCGTGGGGCTGGTCCTTGAACGTCACGACCTGGTTATCGCTCACGCCTGCCGACTTTGCTGCATCGAACTGAATCGTCCCGGCGACGACCCCGAGCTGCGCGTCGTTGCGCGCCGCGATGGACCCGTAGTTCGTCAGCGCTTTCGGATTGCCATGACGAAGCAAAAAGCCATCGCCCAGCGACCAGACCGGCACGCTGAAGGCAACGCGCTCCGCCCGTTCGGCCGTCACGAAAATGGGCACGTTCATGTCCCAGTGGCCTTCTTGCAGGCCAGGCAGAAGCGCTTCGAACGAGGTCAAATGATGTTCGATCGAGGACACGCCGATCGCTCGAAGCGTAACGTCGGCCAGTTCGATGTCGGCGCCCGTTGCGCAACGATCTTCAGCCGTCCAGTAGAAGGGCGGTTCCTCGAGATACGCGATTCTGACTTTCATTGCTGTGCTCCATATGTTCAAGGGTTACGACGCGTCATGCAATCGCAGCGTCCAGCACCGACGACAGCGCGGATAATGCGGGTCCCAGGCGCTCGCGCGGCAGATAGCCAAAGCCCAGCCTGAATGCGCGGCTCGTTTCCCCAAACCATGTTCCGGACGCCAGCTGCAAGTCATGACCCGGTAGCAGATCCCAGAAGCGCGAGACGGCTGCCTCGTCGAATGCGTCCAGGCGCAGGCGCGCGCAGCACAGCGCACCGGCGTCGGGTCGGACCCACTCGACGCGTTTGCGCTCGCTCTCGCACCAGAGCGCGAGTTCCTGGAGCGCGCCGGCGAGCAACCGGCGTCGCGAGGCGAGCACTCCCTCCCTGTGACGCAGAAGCACGGTGGCGAGCGTCTCGTCGAGCACCGAACCCGAGATCACGGTGTTCATTTTGGCGATGGCCAGACGCGCCCGAAGATCAGCGTCCGCCACTGTGAGCCAGCCTGTACGCAATCCCGGCGCACCAAGTGCTTTGGATACCGAAGCGCCCGTGACAATCCGCGCGTCAAGTGCCGCGAAGCTGTCGACCACTGCATCGTCGCCATAGGCGGCTTCCCGATAGGTCTCGTCGATGAAAAGTATCGCTTCTGGAGAGCGCCTTTCCATCAAGACAAGGAGCTTCTCAATGTCGGCACGAGACACCTGAACGCCCGAGGGATTTTGCGGCGATGCGAGGCTAACCAGCTTGGTCTTCGACGACAGGCTTGCGTCGAACTGGTCCAGGTCAAGCCGATAGCCATTCTCGAACGAGAGCTTGACCTCGCGGACGTTGACACCGGCTCCGAGAAGGCAGTCACGGCTCGGCGGAAAGCAGGGTGTCGCGAGGACGGCCTCGTCGCCGGACCGGCAGATTTCGAAAGCGAGAAGAAAGAGCCCGAGCGCGGTGCCCTGTGTTGTGATGATCTGCCCGGCTGGCACACCGCAGCCCTCTGCGATAGCTTCGCGCAGCGCTAACGACCCAGCAGAGGTTCCATAACCGAGTTTCAAATCGCGAATTCGGTCGAGACCCGCCATGTCCAGCAGTTCGCCGACCGTCAAGTCTTGCGAAGTGCTCTCCGCCAGGTTGAACGGGCGATTCACGTCGAGCAGTGAAATGATCTCGTTACGAGGAAATCTCCCATGCCACTCCAGGGAATTCGGTTTGTTGAGACGAGGCCGCTGTCCTTCATCGAAATGCTGCTGAAAACCGTTCATGCTTTTGCCTTCCTGTTGCGGTGGATTCTTCGCCGGACGTTCCCGCACAGCCCTGATGGAAATCACAGCCGTGCGCAGGGCCTTGCTGCGGTACAGCATCCTGGCGCCTTCGGACGCGATCGCAACGCCTGCATCGTAGCGTTCTCCGGGAAACCATAACAGTCACAATTTTCCGCAGAATGGACCGACACAGTTTCTCTTGGCGCGCTGGGGCGCAGACTCGATAATCAGCGAATATTCCGTTATGAGCGCTTCCATGGACACGCCCTCGCCGTACCGTTACGAGCAATTAGCCGAACTCATCGTCGGCATGATCGACAAGGGAGCGCTCGCACCGGGCATGCGGCTCCCATCCGTGCGCGCAGTCAGCGAGCAGCACCGCATCAGCATCTCCACCGCGTTACAGGCGTACCGCATGCTCGAGGATCGCGGCGTCCTCGTCGCGCGTCCGCAGTCGGGCTTTTACGTCGCAACTACGCGCCGCGGCGCACTCGCGTTGCCGTCGGCATCGCGGCCACGCGCGCGGGCGTCGAGCGTGTCGATCAGCTCAGCCGTCGCGGCGCTGCTCGAGCATGCGTCGAATTCGGCCCTCGTGCCCCTGGGCTGCGCGGTACCCGATGCGGCGCTGCTGCAATCGAAGCGGCTTGACCTTGCGCTCGCGCGCGCCGCACGGCAACACGGCACGCGCTACAACACCTATTGCGCACCTCATGGCGAACCGCGCCTGCGCCGCGAAATCGCAAAGCGTGCGATGCGCGTCGGGCACGCGCTGTCGCCCGACGACGTGCTCGTGACATGTGGCTGCACCGAGGCGCTGACGCTCGCGCTGACGGCTGTCGCCAGGCGCGGGGATACGATTGCGATCGAATCGCCGACATATTTCGGGTTCCTTCACACCATTGAGATGCTCGGCCTGAAGGCTTTCGAACTGCCGACTCATCCGGCGCGCGGCATCGACGTCGGCGCAGTCGCACGCTTGCTCGATACGGAGCCGGTGGCAGCCTGCCTGCTGTCGTCGAGCTTCAACAATCCACTCGGCTCGGCGATGTCTGAAGCCGACAAACGGGCACTTCTAGCGGTGCTTGCACGGCATGCCGTGCCGCTCATCGAAGACGACGTCTACGGCGACATTCACTTCGGCCGCGAGCGGCCGAAGCCCTTCATCGCGCTCGACGGCGGAGCCAATACGATCTACTGCAACTCGTTTTCGAAATCCCTTGCGCCCGGATACCGGGTCGGATGGGTTGCTGCGGGTGCCTATATGCAGCAAATGATGGAGCGCAAGCTCGCGTTCAGCCTCTGCAGCCCAGTCTTGCCTCAGGTGGCACTCGCAGACTTCCTGGAAACCGGGGCATACGATTCACACCTGCGCAGCATCCGCCGCATCTTCGAAGCAAACCTCGCGCACATGACTCGCACGATCGAGGCTAGCTTCCCCGCCGAGACGAAAGTCAGCCGGCCGGCGGGCGGCTTCGTACTGTGGCTCGAACTGCCGAGACGCTTCGATTCGCGCGCGCTCTTCGACGAGGCACTCGAGCAAGGCATTTGCTTTGCGCCCGGCGACGTCTTTTCCGCGAGCCGGCGCTTTCGCAATTGCCTGCGCTTGAGCGCCGGGCATGTGTGGAACGACGACATGGAACACGGCGTCCGCCGCCTGGGCCGGCTCGCACGAACGCTGCTCGCGCGCTAAGCGGTATTGATGAATGGATATCGCGCTTATCCAGCGGGTGATTTTCTTTGGCTGAATAAGCGGGTGTCCGGCTGAGCGCCGGCAATGCGCACATCTTCATCTTCCGTACACCGCATTATCAGTTTCTCTAATGATGCCCCGCGCCTAATTTGATTTCCTGATTGTGTCACTACACTCGTCTTCAGCGATACGCCAACTTGGATGGCTATCCAGAGTTCTATTTTTCCCAGACTGGAGACGTACTGTGAGAGACAACCACGCTCATATGAATAACTACTTAGGCCGGCTTTTCGCCGGTCTTGCGCTCTGCCTGTTCTCAGTGGCGCCGGCCATGGCACAATCCACATCCCCCGATAAACTGCCCCACGTAGCGGTGCTGGCAACCGGCGGCACGATCGCAGGTACCGCGGGCAGTGAGACGCAGACAACGGGCTACAAACCAGGTGTACTCACGGCTGACGCGCTTCTCAAATCGGTCCCGTCACTGGGCAAGATTGCACAGGTGTCCGGTGAACAGATTTCGAATGTCGGAAGCGAGAACATCACCAACGATATCCTCCTGAAACTGGCGAAGCGCGTGAATCAGCTTCTTGCTCAACCGGACATCGCGGGTGTCGTGGTGACCCACGGCACGGATACCCTCGAGGAAACGGCCTATTTTCTTGATCTTGTCGTCAAGAGTGACAAGCCCGTGGTGGTCACGGGATCGATGCGGCCGTCGACTGCGATCAGTGCCGATGGTCCGAGCAACCTCCTGCAGGCAGTCACGGTTGCCGCCTCACCGGAGGCCCGCGGCCACGGCGTCATGATCGTGCTGAATGACCGGATCGGCTCGGCTCGCTACACCACGAAGACCAATGGCACGACGCTGGATACGTTCAAGGGAAACGACGCTGGCTACCTGGGCACGCTGGTTGATGAGGTTCCTCACTTCGAGACGTCCGTGTTGAAGCGCAACACCACTGCAACGCCGTTTGACGTCTCGAAGCTCGATTCTCTGCCGGAAGTCGATATTGTCTACGGCTATCAGAATGACGGCGGCTACATGTACGACGCCGCAGTCGCGCACGGAGCAAAGGGCATTGTCGTCGCAGGCGTTGGAGCAGGCAGCGAATCACTCCTCACACTTCCGTCAATCAGGAAGGCGATCGCCCAAGGGGTGATTGTGGTCCGCTCTTCCCGGACAGGGGGCGGATTCATACCGGAAGATCCGGCCTATGTGGGTCTACTCGGTGACGATCTGAACCCCCAAAAGGCCCGCATTCTCCTGATGCTCGCGCTCACGGCGACCAAAGAGCCCTCGAGCATCCAGGCAATGCTTCACGAGTTTTGAATCGCTTTCGCCGGCTGAGGGCCGGTGAAGATGATTCGTTCAGGCGCGACGGTGCTGTTAAAGCACCGCCGCGCCGCGTGCCGTTCCAGGAGACCCCGGAGCCGGCCCCGGTTCGAGCCTCAACCGGTTGGCGTACGTTGGGGTGCTCCACTTCAAGTCCCGCGTGACATAGTATTAGAGTTATTGATACTGACACCGGACATGCTGTTTTCTTGAATCCGAGTCCCTACACTGGTTTCAGAAGGCGCAGGCAGGCGCCTCGCTGATAACCAGAGTCCAGGAGACGAAAGTGAGCAAGCAGATATTGATGGAGGACGTCCCGCTGCGCGGTTTCCACTTGCGCGTGGCGTTCAGCGGTACAGGCGGACAGTTCAGCGACGGTTTCGTGCTGGGCATCATCGGCATCGCGGTGAGCATGGCTGCAGGGGCTCTTCACCTGAACGCCCTCTGGATGGGAGCACTCGGTGCGGCGTCCCTTGCCGGCCTGTTTTTTGGCAGCATGTTTGCCGGGCCCTTGGCGGACAGATATGGCCGGCGCACCATTTTCGCCTTCGACATGCTGCTCTTTGCGGCGATTTCCGCAGCGCAATTTTTTGTGACGTCGCCGACCCAGTTGCTGGTGTTGCGCGTGCTGCTTGGTCTCATTCTCGGCGCCGACTATGTCGTGAGCAAATCGCTCGTCACGGAGTTCTCACCACGCCGCTATCGTGGCCGTCTCCTGAGTGTGCTCGCGGCAGCCTGGGCGGCGGGTTACGTCTGCGCGTACCTGGCTGGCTTTGCCCTTCGCGATATCGGCCCCGACGCATGGCGGATCATGCTGGCCGCCAGTGGACTGCCGGCACTGCTGATCCTGCCGTTCCGTCTCGGCGTACCCGAGTCGCCCATGTGGCTGATGAAACGCGGCCGGAAGGACGAGGCACTGGAAATCATCCGCGCAAAGTTCGGTCCGGAAACCATCCTGCCTGCACCGGCAGCCGCGCCCCAGCGACGTCGTGGTGCCTGGTCAGAACTGTTCTCGGCCCGCTGGAGAAGAAACACGCTGGTCGGCTGCGTGTTCTACACGTGCCAGGTCATTCCATACTTTGCGCTCGGTACCTTCTCTCCGAAGGTACTGCAAGCCTTGCAGGTCAAGGACGGCTTTGTCGGTGGACTTGTCTATAACGGACTGCTGTTCGCCGGATCAATATTTGGACTGCTGATCGTTGACAGGCTCTCGCGTCGCGCGTTCCTCATTGGCAGCTTCTATCTCGCAGCGATCGGACTGGCGGTGCTCGCGTACGCCGGGTTCGGTCCGCTCGGCACGATACTCGCGTTCGGCATTTTCGCCTGCATTCTCTCGGCGGCGGCGAACCTCGAGTTCGTCTATCCGCCCGAGCTTTTCCCGACCCACCTGCGCGCGTCAGGCGTCGGGCTGGCCGTTGCCTCCAGCCGGTTCGGTTCCGCGATCAGCACGTTTCTCCTGCCCGTGGCCGTGCAACAGGTTGGCATTCACGCTGCGCTCGGCGTGTGCGTGGCCGTATTGGTGTTCGGTGGCGTGTTCTGTCATTTGTTCGCACCGGAAACGGGCAAGGAAAGTCTTTCGGATATGGGTTCTGGCCAGGGCGGCCACGAGCCGGCGGTGGACGGTGCCCAGAACGTGAGCCTGCACACAGTGGGACATCGCCACTGAAACCCTGGCGTCCGGCGCTCCCACGTTGGCGCACTCATGGCAATGTCTGCTGACCGTAACTATGGGAGAGCCCATCGTGTCGCTCAACAAGCCAATTGATATGTATGCGGTGCAGGTCTTCGTCGCCGTGGCGGAGGAAGGCAGCATGTCCGGGGCGGCCGCACGCATGGGCATCTCCCAATCGGGTGTCTCGCAGATCGTCCGCCAGCTGGAAGACGAACTGGGGGTCGTGCTGGTCAATCGCACGACCCGTCCCCTCGCGTTGACGCCATACGGCATCGCATTGAGGAACCGCGGAGCGGTACTCAGCGAGGAGATCGCCAATCTGAAGGCGCAGGTCGTCGAAGCGGGGCGGGGAATCAAACCCGATCTGCGCATCGGATTTGTTGACTCGTTCGCGGCCACCTGTGGCTCAGCTTTTACGAAGCGGCTGCTGGAGAAGGTATCGCAACTGTCTATCCGTACGGGATTGAGCCCGCAGCAAGGCGAGGCGCTGCTGCGGCGCGATCTGGACCTCATCGTCACGAGCGACGCGCTGATCGACGCCAATGACGTAGTGCGGTTCCGGCTCCTGTCCGAGAAATACTTTGTCATCACGCCACGGGATTTCCGCAAGTCAGTTCGAACCGTGGAGGACATCCGGGCCCTGGCCGACGCATTGCCCATCGTGCGCTTTAACCGGAAATCACAGGTCGGCATGCAGATCGAGCGCTATCTGCGTCGAATTGAGGTGCGCACGCCGACCAGGCTGGAGCTCGACAACGCTGATGCGCTGACTTCGATGGTGGCCGAAGGCATCGGCTGGGCCGTGACCTCGCCGATGTGTCTGCTACAGGGTGCAGCCTACGCGGACGGGGTGACTCGCCACGTCGTCGACAGGCTGGGCCTCGAACGGTCGCTGTATCTGGTGGCGAGGCGCGACGAATACAGCGCCTTTTTCGAAGATGCATGCGATACGGCGTCCGAAGTGATCGAAACATCGTTTCTCCCGCGAGTGAAAAAGGCTCTCGGTCAGGAAATTGAACAACTGATTGATGTTGGAAACAGGAACTCAAATGAACAGTCAAGCCAAAGCTGAAACGCGCATCGAACGCGATTACGTTGGTGCAGTCGATATTCCGGTCGAGAAGTTGTATGGCGTCAACTCGGTGAGGGGCGTCGACAATCTGACGGTTTCTCCTCTCAGCATTGCCCACTATCCGGCGTTTGCGGTGGCTTTCGCGCAGTGCAAATGGGCGGCCGCGCTCGCGAACCGGGACACCGATGTCATCACGCCGGAACAATGCGATGCAATCAGCCGTGCGTGCCAGGAAATCATCGAAGGCAAGTTTCGTGACTCACTGATCGTCGATTTGCTCGAGGGCTCGGGTGGCACGTCGACGAACATGAACTTCAACGAGGTGATCGCCAATCGGGCGCAACAGCTTTTGGGTCACGAGCCAGGCTCGTACGACGTGATCCATCCGAACGACCATGTCAACCGCTCGCAGTCCACGAACGACGTGTATCCAGCCGCGCTGAAGATTGCGACGTACGCGATGCTCGGACCGCTCATTGCGGAAGTAGAGAAACTGGCTGAACAGTTCGATCGCAAGACGATCGAGTTTGCCGACGTCCTTCATCTCGGCCGTACGTGTCTCCAGGATGCGCAGCCGATGCGTCTCGGTCAGCTTTTCGGCGGATATGCGTCGCTTACGCGACGTCTCGCGGAAGAACTGATGGCGGTTCGCGACAAACTGCGTACGCTGCCGCTGGGTGGTACGGCAATCGGTACGGGCTTTGGTGCGCCGGCTGGGTATCGATCCGGTGTCTATCAACACCTCTCGGAAATCGTAGGCGTTGGCTACGTCGCGCCGGCAAACTCGTTCGACGCGATGCAGAATATGGACGTGTTCTCGCGCGTTTCGGGCGAGCTTCGCACCTGTGCGGCGGCGATTGCGAAAATTGCATCGGACCTGACGGTGCTCTCCTCCGGCCCTGTAGGCGGAATTGGGGAGCTACGCCTGCCGGAGGCGCAGGCCGGCTCGTCGATCATGCCGGGCAAGGTGAATCCTGTGCTGCCGATGGCCATGATCCAGTTGAGTTTTGCGGTTATCGGCAATGATGTCGCGGTGGCTCAGGCGGTCCAGTACGGCGAACTGGAAATCAATCACTTCGAGCCCGTCGTGGCCTCCCGTGTGTTCGACAGCATCATGCTGCTGACCAACGGCATCGAGCGGTTTGCGCAGAAGTGTGTCGCCGGCATCACCGCCGACGTTGGATGCAATGCGCGACACCTGATGGACTCGATGGCTGTGGCCACAGCGCTCGTGCCAAAGCTTGGATATGCTCGTGTCAGCAAACTGGCGCGACAGTCGGTTGCGGAGGGTCGGCCACTGGTGCAGATTCTCGACGAATCCGGGCTGCTGTCGCGCGACGATACCCTGTCGCTGATCGATGCGGCCTCGTACCCGGTATTTGAGCCGAGGTGATCGGCTGCTGGCTGGCCGCGCAAGGTGGCGGCCGGCATGTGCAACACTCTGGATTGAACGGGAAATGATGGAAAGGGACGAATTGCTGGAACTCCTGGAGCAGCAGGACGTGCCGTTTGAATGTGAGTTCCACGAGCAGGTACTCAACATGGCGGAATCCGGGGCGCTCAAGCTGTCGCTTGACGGCGCACGCTGCAAGAATCTTCTGCTGCAGGACAAGCAGGGCGGTTTATACCTCGTGGTGACGACTGCACATAAATCGCTGGATCTGTCCGCAGTTGCGAAGACGCTGAACAGCAAGCGGCTGTCGTTTGCTTCGGCCGATCGTCTTTTCGATCTGCTTGGGGTTAGGCCTGGCTCGTTGAGCCCACTGGCCCTGGTCAATGACGGCGCTCATCATGTTCGCCTCGTGATCGACAACGACCTTGAGCACGAACGGGTCTTTCTGTTTCATCCACTCGATAGCACTGCGACGATCGCGTTGTCGAGGCGAGACCTCGAAGTCTTTCTGCAGCGCATTGGTCACGCCCCGTCGTGGCACGCCCTCGGAGAGAGACGACCGGCTTGAAGCGCCAGCTCATGCTGACAATGCTCGCGATGTCGGGGAAGGGCAAAGCGGGGCACGCTTGCCGGAATTGGCGGACCGTTATGGTGTGGTCAAGGCGCGGGCGCTGACCGCCTTGCTGGTGCTGGGCCCAGCCCCGCGACTCCACTCAGCACTCCCTCGAAATACCGCCACACTTGTTACTCCCAACCTCCGATTCCCGGTAGCAAACTACCCACGTCACCCAACGAGCGACGCGTAGCGGACGTAATCGCGCCGCAGGAATTTGCCCCATTCAGGAGGTCGCAAAAGCCATGAGTTCATCATCCGAAAACGGAAGGAAAGGCGGACATCCCGCCATGCTCACTCCACCGGTCGTCTCATCGCTGGCTTGGGAAGAAGCGCGTCAGCAGTTGCTTGTGAAAGAAAAGGAACTCACCCGGGCTCGAGACGCCCTGGCCGCCGAGCGCCGCCGAATGCCCTGGATGGCGGTGGAGAAGGCATACGCATTCGAAGGGCCTGCGGGCAAAGTCAGCCTGCTGGATCTGTTCGACGGCCGGCGTCAGCTGATCGTCTACCGTGCATTCTTCGAACCGGGCGTGTTCGGCTGGCCCGACCATGCCTGCCGGGGCTGCTCCATGGTGGCCGACCAGGTCGCCCACGTCGCCCACCTGAACGTCCGCGACACCACGCTCGTCTTCGTCTCGCGTGCGCCTCAGGCCGACATCGCGCGGCTGAAGGCGCGCATGGGCTGGGAGATACCGTGGTTCACCATCACGGACAGCTTCGATGCCGACTTCGGCGTGGACGAGTGGCACGGCACGAACGTGTTCTACCGCGACGGCGAGCGCGTATTGCGCACCTACTTCATCAACAATCGCGGCGATGAGCAAATGGGGGGCACCTGGAACTACCTCGACATCACGCCGCTGGGTCGCCAGGAGGTTTGGGAGGACTCGCCCGAGGGCTATCCCCAGACCCCGACCTACAAGTGGTGGAACTGGCACGACAGCTACACCGCAGACGCGCCGCCCGACAAGAAGTGGGTCGAGGTGTCGGACGCAGGCGAGGCCGCGTTCCGCAAGCAGGACACGAACGGAACGCCTTGAGCGAAACCTGTTCGGCCGGACGTATGCCTCAAGCGGCGAGCGCTGCATCGACCGCGGCCAGGTACTGCTCGAACCCTGCCTGCTGCAGCACGGTTCGCACGCGCGCGAGCTCGCCTCGCGCGGCTTCGTCCGCGGGGGCCTGGAGGACGCGCGCGAGCACGCGTCCGCGCGCCGCGAACAGCTCGGCCCAGGGCAGCGGTTCGCGCCGCGTGTAGTCCTCCAGTGCGTTCGCATAGCGCAGCACGCCGGCCGGATCGCGGGCCGCCAGCATCGCTTCGATCGCGTCGCGGTAGAACCAGAGATGGTTGTGGCCGACCGCGCCGAGGCGCAGGAGGTCCGCGCCTTCGGCCAGCAGGCGCGTGCGCTCGTCATGCTCGTCGACCGCGCGGGCGAGGGCGCTCAGATTCTTCGGCGCGGAGAACTGCGTGCCCACCTCGCGCGAGATCGCAAGCGCCTCGCGCAGCGCCTTGATGGCTTCGCCGCGGCGTCCATCGGCGAGCCAGACACGTCCCTGCATTTCCAGGTTCTGCGCTTCGAACCGGCGCGCGCCCAATTGCAGGATCACGCGCCTTTCCTGCTCCAGATGGACCTGCGTCGCCGGCATATCGCCTAGCTCGTAGCAGGCGAACACGCCGAGCGTCTCGCCCAGCAATTGCGCGCGCGGCTGCCCGATCAGCGCGGCGGCGCGCACGGCAGCAACGGCGTCTTCGCGCGCCTGCCGCGGCTCGTTCAGATAAATGCGGCTGAAGCCCTGCATCGAAAGATTGGCGACTTCGATCCGGCCGCACCCGTGCTCGCGGCTCAACGCCACGCAATCGCTGAAATGGCGGAACGCGGTCCGCATCCGGCCTTGCGCGTAGGCGGCATCGGCCAGGCCGCCGAGCGCCCGGGCCTCGGCCTCCGGCAGGCCGAGGCGCCGCGCGTACTCGAGCCCGCGTTCGTGCTCGGTGCTGCAGGCATCGATCTTGCCGAGCGGAAAGTAGATATTGCCGCGCAGATAGTGAAGGCTCGCGAGCTCGGCCACCCGGTCGTCGCGTTCCGCGATCCGCTGCGCAGCCTCGAGCAGATCCAGCGCTTCGTCGAGTCCTTCGCTCACCCGCAGGCCTTCCGCGAGCCCGAGCTGGCAGCGGCACAGACTGGCGTCGTCGGGGGCGGCCTCGAGCGCCGCGCGCCAGGTCGCGATCGATCCCGCGATGTCGCCAAGGTCGCGCTGGAGTTCGCCCTTGCAACAGCTCAGGGCGTGGCGGTCCGTTTCCGTCTGCGCGATCTCGAGGCCCCGCTCGGCGAGGCGCAGCGCGGCCTCGAGCAGGTGGGCCGTGCGCTGCGCGAGCGCGGCGGCCAGGTAGGCCTGCGGCGCGCGTTCGTCCTCGGCGCGGTCGAGATGCTGGGCGTGCAGCGTGGGGTCGCCGTGCGCGAACCAGTCGGCCGCGCTGCGGTGCAGCTCGCGCCGGCGCGCGCGCAGCAGTGTCGAATAGGCGCTCTCCTGGATCAGCGCATGGGCGAACAGGAACTCTTCGCCCTCCGGCAGCACGAGCGCATTCGCGAGCAGGCCGTCGCAGACGTAGCCAGGGTCGTCGATGAGCCGCCGCAACAACGCGATGCCGAAACGCTGTCCGATCACGGCAGCCGCCTGGAACGCCAGGCGGTCGCGCGGCGCCAGCCGGTCCATCCGCGCGAGCACGAGGCTGCGGATCGAGCCAGGCACCGCGTTGCCGCTGCCTTCCTCGGCGTTGCGCAAGAGCTGCACGAGGAACAGCGGGTTGCCGCCCGCGCGCTCGATGCAGGCGAGCGCGACCCGCTGCGTCGCGTCGATGAAGTTGCCTGCGAGGCTCAGCGCTTCGTCCTGGCGCAAGGGCCCGAGGTCGATCGTCGCGAACGGGGTGTCGCGGCAGCGGGCGCGCCACGCCGCATCGATCGGATCGCCTTCCACGCGCGAGGTCATCACGAGCAGGCCGGGGCCGTTCGCGATGCCCGAGCCGAAGGCCGAGAGATAGTCGAGCACTTCGGGCTCGGCCCAATGCAGGTCTTCGACGACGATCAGCGTGGCAGCCCGCCTGCAGGCGTCGCCGGTCAGTCTCGCGGCGAGCGCCTGCTTGCCACGCTTGCGCGCGCCGTGGTCCATGGCGTCGTAGACGGTTCGCCATTCGTCTGCGAGCGGCAGGTCGATGAGGTCGTGGAGAAACGCGAGCTGTTCGGCTTTGACGATGCCTTCGGCGGCGAGCCGCGCGGCGGCGGCGCGCCGCGCGTCGCTCGGTGCGCCGGCCGGCAGGCCGAGCAGGCTGCCGGCGATCGTGTGCACGGGATCCTGCCCCTTGCCTACGCCGAAATCGAGCACGAGGCCCCGATGGATCTCGAAGCCCTGCGTCTGCGCGTAGCGGCGCATCTCGTCGACGAGACGCGTCTTGCCGATGCCCGCTTCGCCGCGCACATGGACGATGTGGCCGGCCCGCCTCGCAATGCACGCGCGGACGATCCCGTGAAACTGCTCGAGCTCGGCCTCTCGTCCGACGAAAAAGCTCTGACCCGTCTTCGCCGATTCGCCCGCCGGGTCGCTCGAAATCGCGCGCAGCCGCCACGCGCGCACCGGCGTGTCGATGCCCTTGAAGCGCTGTTCGCCGAGCGCGTCGCAGACGGCGGCGTCGCCGAGCGCGCGCGCGACGTCATCGGACAGCCAGGTCTCGCCGGCCGCGGCGGCGACCTGGAGCCGCGCGGCCAGGTTCACCGGACTGCCGGTCACGGTGTAGTCCCGCGCGTCGACGCAGCCGAGCGCGCCGGCGACGACCTCGCCGCTCGCGATGCCGATATGGGCCTGCAGCGTGCGCGCCGCCTGCGCGCTCAGTTGCGTCAGCGCCTCGTGGATGTCGAGCGCCGCGCGCGCCGCGCGCAGCGTATCTGTCTCGTGCGCGCGGGGCGCGCCGAACAGCGCCATCACCGCGTCGCCGATATGCCTGTCGGTCGTGCCGCCCCAGGCGAGCACGATGCCGTCGACGAGCGCCGTGAAGCGTCCGATCAGCGCGCGCACCTCCTCCGGATCGAGCGTACGCGAGAGCGCGGTGAAGCCGCAGAGGTCGGCAAACAGGACGGTCACCTGCCTGCGTTCGTCCGCGGGGATCTCCAGCGCGTTGGGTGCGTTCGGCACTTGTGCCACGGGCAGAGCCTCTGCCGGCGGGTTCGGCGCGGCGGCAGCGAGGATCCGTTTGCGGTGGCCGAGCGACTGCACGCCGAGCTCCCGCAGATCCGCGTCGGTCAGCTGCGCGAGCAGCGAGAGATCGATATCGTTTGCCGCGAACGCGTGCGCGTACTGCTCGAGTCCCAGGGCGCGCAGCCATTGCTCAATATCCATGTTCGCCGCCTGGATCCCCTGCCGGTTGCCTGATGCGAACTGCCCCGAGCCCGTCGGGGATCGTGCCGGTGAATATCCAGTGTAGGCGCGCGCCACGGGCCGCGTACGGCGTTTGACAGGCTTTCCGGCGCGGACGGATACTGGATCGCTCCCCATCGCGCCTCGCGCATTCCACCGGGAATTCACGTGAAGCCGGGCAAGACCGTTACCGTCGCCGACGTCCCGCCGCGCTCGCGCGTCGCGGCGCTGCCCGGCGATCTCGCGGCGGGCGCGGTGTCGGCGCTCGTCATGCTGTGCTACGCGATGAGCCTCGGCACGATGATCTTCAGCGCCGATCTGGCCCGTTACGCCATGCTCGGCGTGCCCACCGCGCTCGTCAGCTGTGTCGTCACGGCGCTCGTGATTGCCTTGACGAGTTCGATGCGCCTGAACATCGGCGGCCCGGACAGCAATGCGGCGGCGTTTCTCGCGGGTGTGGCGGCAGGCGTCGCGAGCAGCGTGCGTGCGGACGGCGGTTCCCCGCAGACGCTGCTGCTCACCGTGCTGATCGCCATCGCGCTTTGTTCGCTGGTGACCGGCATCGTGCTCTACGCGATCGGTTCCTCGAAGCGCAGCCGCTCGCTGCAGTTCCTGCCTTATCCGGTCCTCGGCGGTTTCCTCGCCGGCACGGGCTATCTGCTCCTCGCCGGCGCGTTTCGCGTCATGACGGGCGAGTCAATGCAATGGCGCACGCTCGCGCTGCTGACGCATCTTCACTGGCTCGCGTGGCTGCCTGCGCTTGTCGTCGGTGTGCTGGCCACGATCCTGATGCGCAGCTGGAAGCACGTTGCCGCGCTGCCGCTCACGCTGGCTTTCGGCATTGTTCTGTTTTACGTTCTGCTGCGCGCCGCGGGCCTGTCGATCGACGAAGCGCGTGCCATGGGGCTGCTGCTGCCGCGCGCGGCGCTGCGGCTCACCGGGCTACCGGAGCTGCACCTGCGCGCGCAGCTCGGGCAGGGCGGCATCGACTGGACGGCGATCGCCGCACACCTACCGGAGAGCCTCGTGGTCACGTCGGTTTCGGCCGTCACGATCCTGATGAATTCGACGGCGATCGGCGCGGCGACGGGCGAGGAAGTCGATCTCAATCGCGAGATGCGGGCCGCGGGTCTCGCCAATCTCGCGAGCGGGCTGTTGGGCGGCATGGTCGGCTATCAGTCGTTCAATCGGTCGATGCTCAACGCGCGCGTGGGCGCGACGAGCCGGATGGCGGGCGTGTTCGCCTCGCTCGCGTGCCTCGTCGTGCTGGCTGCGTCACCCGGTTTCGTCGCGCTCTTTCCCGTGCCCGTGCTCGTCGGCCTCCAGCTTTTCATGGGGCTGCGCCTCATCATGCAGTGGGTTGTCGGCGCCTGGGCGAAGCTCGCCTGGTACGAGTACCTGCTCGTGCCCGTGATACTCGGCACGATCGCCGCCTGGGGTGTGCTCATCGGCGTGGGCGCAGGCGTGATTGCGGCGTGCGTGATGTTCACGCTGCTCTACGGCCGCGTGAGCTGCATACGCATGGAGTTCGACCTTCGCACCCGGACCTCGAATGTCGAGCGCAATATCGAGGAGACCGAAGCGTTGCGCGGGCTCGGCGCACAGGTGTGCGGCATGTGCCTGCAAGGGTTTCTCTTTTTCGGCACGGCCAATTCGATCCTCCAGCGCATACGCGAGCGCCTCGCCGCGCGCGATCCGGTGCGGGTTCGATTCGTCGTACTTGATTTCGCGTCGACCCAGGGCATCGACGCGTCGGTATCGATCAGCTTCGTCAAGCTGCGGCAGCTCTGCGCGACGATGGACGCGGACCTGATCCTGACCGCGCTGCCGCCGCGCTCGCGCGATCTGCTGACGAAAACCGGTACGCTCAATCTGCGGATTCGCGAATTCGACACGCTCGATGCGGGCCTGGAGTGGGTGGAGGACCAAGTGCTCGCGTCGAGCGCGCTCGCGCCGAAGCCCGGTGACGACCTTCACGCGCTGCTCGCGCCGCATTTCACGGCCAGCGCGCTGAACACGCTCTCCACGCGGCTGGAAGTGCAGGATCTGCAGGCGGGCGACGCGCTGTTTCATCGCGGGGACCCGGGCGACGCGCTGTACCTCATCGAGCGCGGGCGGGTTGCCGTTTCACTGCCGCTCGGAAACGGGCGGTCGGTGCGCGTGCGCGTTTGCCTGCCGGGCACGGTCATCGGGGAAATGGCCGTATACACGCAGCAGCCGCGCAGCGCAGACGTGTTCGCCGAGGCGCCGACACGGGTGCGCAGACTGTCGCTGGCCGCGCTCGTTGCGCTCGAGCAGGACGACCCCGCAGCCGCCCAGCAGTTTCATCGCTTTCTGGTGAAGGTCATTGCGTCGCGCCTCGCCTTGGCCACCGAGGCCCTGCGCGCGGCCTACTGAGCGGTGGAGGAGGGCTCGCGTCAGACTGAATTGTGCGGCGCGTCTTGCAGACCTCGCGCCGCAACGCGCTCCGTCACACCTTCATGCGGGTGATCGTCGAGTGATATCCGCGACGTTTCCGGCAAGGACATCCCGCCAACCAGTGCCAGCAGCGAGACGGCGATCAGGTAGAAAGCGGGCGAGATGTTGTTGCCGGTCGACTCGATCAGCCACGTGGCGACCAGCGGCGCCGTGCCGCCGAAGATGGTATAGGCGAGGTTGTAGGTGATCGCTGAAGCCGTATAACGGGTCCGGGTCGGAAAGATTTCGGAGAGCAGTGCCGCCGTGACCACACCCGACAAGACCGCGCCGAGCGCAAGCAAGCATGCACCGGCGATCGCGGAACGAAAATCCCCTGACCCTCCCAGCGCGAAAGAAGGGTAAACGGCGGCGATCAGGATGGCGCATGCCGTGAAGACGGTTTTTCGTCTTCCGACTGCGTCCGAGTAGAGGCCGGCGAGCGGGCAGATGGCCGCGGCGAATACGAGTGCGATGACCGTCACCAATAAGGCGCTGGCCCGGCTCAGATGACCGACGACCTGCAGATACGTGGCGAAGTAGGTCGTGAACGTATAGAAGGAGAGCGCAGTCACGGACACGAAGGCACCCAGGCGCACGATCGCGCTTGCCTGGGTCTTGAGCGTTTCACGCAGGGGGGCGTGCGCCAGGTCGTGATCGTGTTCGACTGCGGCAAACGATGGTGTCTCGCCAAGGCGAGTGCGCAGATACAGACCGACCAGGCCAATAGGCGCCGCGGCGATGAACGGGATTCTCCAGCCCCAACTGCTCATCGCCTCTGGCGACAGCATGGCGTCCAGTCCGGATGCCACCACGGCGGCGCTCGCAAACGACAGGAACGTGGAGACCGGCAGAAAGCTTCCGTATCGCGCGCGCTGGTGCATCGGCGCATGTTCCATCAGATACGCGCAGGCGCCGGCGTATTCTCCGCCGGCGGAAAACCCTTGCACGCAGCGGACGATCGCGAGCAGCAAGGGGGCGAGCATGCCGACCGATGCGTAGGTCGGCAGGAAGCCGATGACGGTTGTGGCACCTGCCATGATCAAGATGGTCAGCGCGAGCGTTTTCTTGCGGCCCACCCTGTCTCCCACCACGCCGAAGAAGACGCCGCCGAGCGGCCTGAATGCAAAGGCGACGGCGAACACCGCGAAAGTCTTCATCAACGCGATCGCCGGATCGCCATTCGGAAAGAACTGGCGAGTCAGCAGGGTTGCCAGAAATCCGTACACGGCGAAATCGAACCATTCGACGAAATTGCCTACCGCAGCGGCAACGATCACCTTGCGAAGCGTCTTGGGGTCCACTTTGGGCTGATACGCTTTCATTCTCTGGCCGTCCCTTGTGCGTTGAATAAGGCGTGCGTATCACCCTGAATGGCGAAAGCCATCAGAGGCGAGCGGTTTTACGATGAAGTCGCACGGTGATGATTTGCACAGTTAACGCGACCAGAAATGTCGTTCCTAGAACGAAGCCGACATGATGACGCGCTGGAAGCGACATCAGAATGTGCTGTCGCGGGATGGCAAAACGACGTCGCTTTTCGAATGGTTTTTTCGGCGGCGGAAAAGTCAGATTTGGCTCACCAGCCGGTCTCGCAATTGCCGCCGCAGCACTTTTCCGACCGGCGTTTTCGGCAGATCGTTCACGAAGACCACTTGCTTGGGCACCTTGTAGGCGGTGAGGCTCGTGCGCGCAAATTCGATGACTTCCGACTCGGTCAGCCCCGGTTCCTTTTTCACCACGAAGGCGACCGGCGTCTCGCCAGACTGTGAATCCGCCACACCGACGACCGCGACCTCCAGAATGCCGGGATGCCGGAAGAGCACGCCCTCCAGCTCGTTTGGATAGACGTTGAAACCGGAGACCAGAATCATGTCCCGCTTGCGGTCGACAATCCTGATGACGCCGCGCTCGTCCATGATCCCGATGTCGCCGGTCGCGAAAAATCCATCGGTGCCGATCGCCTGCGCCGTTTCCTCCGGCCGGTTGAAATAGCCTTGCATGACGACGGGCCCCGCCACAAAGATTTCGCCCGGCATACCGGCGCGTACAGCCGCGCCGTTTTCGTCGCGGATTTCAATGCGCATGGAAGGTAGCGGCACGCCGATCGTGCCTTCGAAGGCCGTCTGCGTGACGGGATTGGCCGTCACCGCGCCAGCGGCTTCCGAAAGCCCATAGGCTTCCACCACCGGCGTGCCGGTGAGTTTCTGCCAGCGCTCGGCGACTGCGGGCTGGGTCGCGGTACCGCCTCCGAAGGTGCTGCGCAGCGCGGAGAAGTCGAGCGCGCCAAAGGCCTCGTTGTTCATCAGCGCGGTAAATAGCGTGTTGAGGCCGCCGAACACGGTTGGCCGGTGCGTGGCAAAGTCCTTCACGAGGGCGGGAATGTCGCGCGGGTTCATCACCAGAACGCAGCGCGTTCCCAGATGGAACGAGACGAGGCACTGGCACACGAGCGCCGCCACGTGGTACAGGGGCAGCGCGACGAGCGTGACTTCGCCGCTCGCCCGGAACACCGGCTTGACCCACGCGGCAAATATCAGCACGTCCGCGACTACGTTGCCATGCGTCAACACGGCCCCTTTGGGATCGCCGGTCGTGCCACCCGTGTATTGCAGGAAGGCTCTTGTCTCGTGGTTCAGCGCCGTCCTCGTGAAGTCCGCGGCCGGGCGCGCGGTCATGGCGGTCCTGAAGGCGATCGCCCCGGCAATCGTCCAGTCCGGCACGAGCTTTTTCTTCTTTCGAACGACGTAGTCGACAAGGATGGATTTCGGGAAGCTCTGCATCTCCGCCACGCGCGCGACGATCACGTGCTCGATGGCGACATGGGTGAGTGCCTTCTCGAGGGTGGCTGCGCAAACTTCCATGACCACGATCGCCCGCGCACCGGCATCCTTGATCAGATTCGCCAGTTCCGGCGCAGTGTAGAGCGGGTTGACGTTGACCACGGTGAGCCCGGCCCGGAGTGCGGCGAACATCGCGATGGGCTGTTGCAGGGAGTTTGGCAACATCAGCGCGATGCGGTCGCCGGGTTTCAGCTGAAGGTCATTCTGGAAATAGGCGGCGAGGCGCGCGGAGTACTCGTCCAGCTCGCGATAAGTGAGATTCACGCCGAACTGATGAAAGGCGATCCGGTCGCCGAAGCGCGCGACGGCCTGTTCCAGCAGGGCGGCCATCGAGGGGTAGTCGTCCAGGTCGATGTCCGCCGCCACGCCAGCGGGATATTGCGAAAGCCAGGGCAAGTTTGACATTTCGTGCTCCGCTGCGGGACTGCTTCGGCGTTCGCTGCTTCTAATTTTGGAGTCCTAGCGTATTCTCGCTGCGGCTTCCCAAGTGTGCTGTAGCGCACGCACGCGCACGATCGGATACGCGTTCCCGCGCGAAGCACGACGGCTATTCGACGGGAGCCGGCTGAACGTTGATTTCCAGAGGTTCGCCGGGCATTTGCGACGCGGGCGCGACGTCTTCTTCCGGCGTCGGCTTGGCGGTTTGAACGGCGGGCGGCGGGACGCTTCTGATCACGACGGGCGCCTCGGAGACGGGTGCGGGCGCTATGGGCTGCGCGCTATGGGCGCCGGTCATGCCCGTGCCGACGTTCGAGCCCGTACTGTTCGCGCTCTTGAGGAGACCGTGCGAATCGAACAGGAACACGGCTGCGGACGAGTGGGTGTCGGCACCGGCGATCAGCGAACCGATGAACGGGATATAGCTTTCCGGGTGCGGGCGCGACGTCACGTAGGTGTAGACGAGCAGTGTCGAGCCGTCGTCCAGCGCGGTTTCGACCGACGCCGGCCCGAGCGCGACGATCACATCCTGCAGCGTCGTGACGCCGTGCCTGAAGTTTGCCATCTGTTCGGGCCTGACCTCGACGCCGGCCGTCACGCAGCCGGCGAGTAGTGCGCCGCACAGCAGCCCAGTGACCACTTCGCGTTTCATGTCGCCTCGCCCCCTGAAAGGAATTCTAGGACGAAGCAGACTGGCCGGCAGAGGTAAAGCGATCGGCGCCTGCCTTCAGACCACGCCGAGCCACTCTTTCAGTTGTGCGGCGCGTGAGCGGCTCACCGGCACGACGCTGCGTTCGCCGTCGTCCATCACGAGGTTCACGCTGTCGTCGGCTTTGACGAGTTCGACCGCGTACGGCAGGTTGACGATGTGGCTGCGATGCACGCGCAGAAACGTATTGCTGTCGAGCCGCAACTCTAGGTCCGCGAGCGACAGGTTGGAGAGGTAACGGTCGTCCTTCGTGACGATCGTCGTGTAGTGGCCGTCGCCCTGAAAACGCACGACGTCCTTCAGGTCGATCAGGATCACGCGGTTCTTGCGGTACACCGGAATCTTGAAGAGCCGCCGCGGCGGCGTGGGCGCGCCGGCGAGCGACTCCGCCGTGGGCTCAGCCGACGGCTCCGTCGTGAGGTCGGTGAGGTCGTAAAAAATCATGCAGGTGCCGCAGGTGCCGTTCATGTCCGACATGCGGGACACCTTGAGCATGAGAATGCGGTCGGGAATGTTGATCATCATCGCGACCGGCGGGGGCGACTTCACGGGGCAGCCGCCGGCGTCGCGCGACTGCAGCAGGAAGCGCAGCTTGTCGCGGCTCTTTGCCGGGTGCAGTTGCACGACGTCGATGCCGAACAGCTTGTCCTGGGCCACGCCCAGCGACTGCTCGCCCGCCGGTCCGAGAATCTGCAGTGCGACGTCGTTGAACGCGCTGACGCGCCCCTGCGCGTCGAGCCACACCACGCCGGGATTGAACTGCTCGAGGCGGTGCTGAAAAGTCTCGGCGCGGCGCGCGTCGGTGGTCGGCATGGCCTGCTCGAACGGTTTCATCCAGGGTTCTCCCCGATGCTGCCGCGGCGTTGTGCGCGGCGTCTGCGGCGGCGGGACGCTGCCTCCGTTTTATGTCCTTTCCCCTTTTCACGCAAGTTTTCCGGCACCCGGCGCAGCCACGCCGCCGTTCGAGAAAACCCGTTGAATTGCTGCGTTGCATTGTGAAATCCTGAACTTCAGAAGGATGACAACAAGGAGACTAGTGTGATTCCCCGCCCATTCGAATACCACGCTCCACAAACCTTGTCCGAGGCGTTCGCGCTGCTCGGCACACTCGGCGAAACGGCGAAGCTGCTCGCGGGCGGCCATAGCCTGCTGCCGATGATGAAACTGCGCTTCGCGCAGCCCGATCATCTGATCGATCTCGGCCGGCTGGCCGAACTCAAGGGCATCCGCGAGGAAAACGGCACGCTGTGGATCGGCGCGATGACGACCGAGAACGAGCTGATCTGGTCCACGCTGCTGCAAGCGCGCTGTCCGCTCATCGTCGAGGGCGCGCGGCAGATCGCCGACCCGCAGGTTCGCTATCGCGGCACGCTGGGCGGTGATCTTTCGCACGGCGATCCTGGCAATGACCATCCCGCGCTGGTGATCGCGCTCGATGCGTCGTTCGTGCTGCAAGGCGCGGCGGGCGAGCGCGTGGTGCCCGCGGACGGCTTTTTCGTCGGCACCTATACGACGCTGCTAGAGCCCGGCGAGATCATGACCGCCATCCGCATTCCCGTGCCGCCGCCCGGCACCGGCTATTGCTACGCGAAGCTCAAGCGCAAGACCGGCGACTTCGCGACCGCGGCGGCGGCCGTCACGTTGCGCCTCGGCGGCGGTAACGTCGAGCACGCGCGCATTGCTCTGACGAATGTCGGCGACACGGTGATTCGCGCGCTGGACGCCGAGCAGGCCCTCGTCGGCAAGCCGTTCGACGCACGCGCGCTCGACGAAGCGGCGCGGCTCGCGATGGCGGCGTGCAATCCGGTGGAGGATCTGCGCGGCGACGCCGACTACAAGCGCGCGATGACGGGCGAGATGACCCGCAGGGCGCTCCAGACCGCCTACGAGCGGGCCGCGAACGCAGCACGCCCCTGACTCACGGAGAACGCGAAATGGCCAGCAAAACCATGGTGTCGTTCAGCCTCAACGGCAGCGAGGTCGATGTCGTCGTCGAGCCGCGCGAGCTGCTGATTCACACGCTGCGCGAAAAGTGCCAGCACACGGGACCGCATATCGGTTGCGAGACGTCGCATTGCGGCGCCTGCACCGTCGATTTCAACGGCATGTCCGTGAAGTCGTGCACGCTGCTCACCGTGCAGGCGCAAGGCGCTGAAGTCCGCACGGTCGAAGGGCTCGCCGAAGGCGGCGCGCTGCATGCGCTGCAGGAAGGCTTCATGCAGGAGCACGGGCTGCAATGCGGATTCTGCACGCCGGGCATGCTGATGCGTGCGTACCGCCTGCTCCAGGAGAATCCCGATCCCACGGAAGCGGAAATCCGCTACTGGATGGCGGGGAACCTGTGCCGCTGCACGGGCTATCAGAACATCGTGAAGGCCGTGCAATACGCGGCGCGCAAGCTGCGCGGCGAAGCGGTCGAAACCTCGCATCCGCTCATCGAAGCGGGCGCGGTACACGCGCACTGAGCGCCGGGAGACTCGTCATGAACCATCCCGACGCCAATCTCGAACGTCTCGCCGCGCTCGAAGGCATGGGCTGCTCGCGCAAGCGCCGCGAGGACCCGCGCTTCATCCAGGGCAAGGGCAACTACGTGGACGACATCAAGATGCCGGGCATGCTGTTCGGCGTAATGGTGCGCAGTCCCTACGCCCATGCGCGCGTGAAGCGCATCGACAAGTCGCGCGCGCTCGCGCATCCCGGCGTGCACGCCGTGCTCACGGCGGATGACCTCAAACCCCTCAAACTGCACTGGATGCCGACGCTCGCAGGCGACGTGCAGGCGGTGCTCGCCGACGAAAAAGTCTGCTTCCAGAACCAGGAAGTCGCCTTTGTGGTGGCCGACGACCGCTACGTCGCCGCCGATGCGGCCGAACTCGTCGAAGTCGAGTACGAGGAGCTGCCCGCGCTCGTCGATCCGATGACGGCGCTGGAACCCGACGCGCCAGTGATTCGCGAGGACATCCGCGACAAGGACAGCGGCGCGCACGGCGCGCGCAGGCATCCTAATCATATTTTCACGTGGACGATGGGCGACCGCGACAAGACGGACCGCATGTTCGAGAATGCGGAAGTCACGGTCAAGCAGGATATCGTGTATCCGCGCGTGCATCCGTGTCCGCTCGAAACCTGCGGCTGCGTCGCGTCGTTCGACAAGGTGCGCGGCGATCTCACGGTTTACATCACCTCGCAGGCGCCTCACGTCGTGCGCACCGTGGTCGGGCTGCTGTCGTCGATTCCGGAGTCGAATATCCGCATCATTTCGCCCGACATCGGCGGCGGCTTCGGCAACAAGGTCGGCGTGTATCCGGGCTACGTGACGTCGATCGTGGCGTCCATTGTGCTCGGGCGTCCGGTCAAGTGGATCGAGTCGCGCAACGAGAACCTCTCCACCACCGCGTTCGCACGCGACTATCACATGACCGGCGAGCTGGCCGCCGACAAGGACGGCCGCATCAAGGCGCTGCGCGTGAATGTGGTGGCCGACCACGGCGCGTTCGACGCGTGCGCCGATCCGACCAAGTGGCCTGCCGGCATGTTCCATGTGTGCACGGGCTCGTATGCGATCCCCAATGCGTTCGTCAGCGTAGACGGCGTGTACACGAACAAGTTTCCGGGCGGCGTCGCCTACCGTTGTTCGTTCCGCGTGACCGAGGCCGTCTACCTGATCGAGCGGATGGTGGATGTGCTCGCGCAGAAGCTCGGCATCGACAAGGCGGAGATCCGCTTGCGCAACTTCATCGGCCGCGACCAGTTCCCGTACACCACGCCGCTTGGCCTCGAATACGATTCGGGCGACTACGAAACGGCGCTGAAAAAGGTGCTGGCCGCCGTCGACTACAACGCGCTGCGCAAGGAGCAGGCGCAACGCCGCGCCGACCCCGATGCGGAGTGGCTCATGGGCATCGGCGTCGTGAATTTCACCGAGATCGTCGGCGCCGGGCCGTCGAAAATGTGCGACATCCTCGGCGTGGGCATGTTCGATTCATGCGAGATCCGCGTGCATCCGGACGGCTCGGCCATCGCACGCATGGGCACGATCACGCAGGGCCAGGGGCACCAGACCACCTACGCGCAGATCATTGCATCGGAAGCCGGCATTCCGGCCTCGAAAATCACGGTGGAAGAGGGCGATACCGCCACGGCGCCATATGGCCTCGGCACCTATGGCTCGCGTTCTACGCCCGTTGCGGGCGCCGCGGTGGCGCGCGCCTCGCGCAAGATTCGCGAGAAGGCGCGCCGGATCGCCGCTCATCTGCTTGAAGCGAGCCCGGACGACGTCGAGTTCGATCTGGACCGCTTCGTGCTGAAGGGCTCGCCCGACCAGTTCAAGACCGTGAAGGAGGTGGCGTGGGCGGCCTATCACAATGTTCCCGAAGGGCTGGAGATGGGCCTCGAGGCCGTCGACTATTACGATCCGCCCAACTTCACGTTCCCGTTCGGCGCCTACGTCTGTGTGCTCGACATCAACCGCTATACCGGCGAGATCCGTGTGCGCCGCTTTTACGCGCTGGACGACTGCGGCACGCGGATCAACCCGATGATCATCGAGGGGCAGATTCATGGCGGCCTGACCGAAGGCTTCGCCGTCGCGCTCGGACAGGAACTGCCGTATGACGAAGCGGGCAATCTGCTCGGCGCGACGCTGCTCGACTACTTCGTGCCGACAGCCGTGGAAACGCCGCATTGGGAAACGGACTTCACGGTGACGCCTTCGCCGCATCACCCGATCGGCGCCAAGGGCGTGGCCGAATCGCCGCACGTGGGCTCGATTCCGTGCTTCACGTCGGCCGTGGTCGATGCCTTCGCGCATCTCGGCGTCACGCACATGAACATGCCGCACAACGCGTATCGCGTGTGGCAGCAGTGCCGCGAGCTCGGCTTGACGCGGCCCGTCTGAGCCGAAGCGCGAACGAATGAGGAGTTCGGAATGAAAGTCGTACTCGACAAGGCATTTCCGCTCGACGCGAGCGCGGAGCGCGCCTGGGCGCTGATGCAGGACATCGAGGCGGTGGCCGGCTGCATGCCGGGCGCGAAGATCACCGAGCGCGTCGACGATACGCACTACAAAGGAACCATCACGGTGCGGCTCGGGCCGGCGACGATGGCGTTCAAGGGCGACATCGAGGTGCTCGCGCTCGACGCCGCGGCGCGCAGCCTGCATCTGCTCGGCAAGGGCACGGATTCGACCGGCAGCTCGGCGGCGACGATGGACCTCACGGCCAGCGTGCAGCCCACGGGCGAGACCTGCACGCTGGCCGGCAAGAGCGAGGTGACGATGAGCGGCAAGGCCGCCGCGCTCGGTGGGCGACTCATGGGGCCGGTGTCGGAGCAGTTGCTCAAGCAGTTCGTCGCGAACTTCTCGGCGCGTCTGAGTGCGATGGCGCCGCCGCAAACCGCGCCCGGCGCTGCCGCAGGTGCGGCCGACGATCTGGAATCGCCGCCGGTTTCCCGGGCGGCTGGGGCGCCTGCGCAAGCCACCGAGCTCAATGGCATTGCGTTTGTCTGGGCCATCATTCGCGACTGGCTGCGCGGGCGCTTCACGCACAAGGCGCAAGGCCGCTAAGGGCCGTCATGACGTCGACCGACCGCATGCCGGATGTCCTCGCGCTGCAGGCGAAGCTGGCGGCCCACCGGTTCATCGTGGAGCGCAGCTTCGCGGCGGCGCTGCTGCTCACGATGGAAATGCGCCGTCCGCTGCTGCTGGAGGGCGAGGCGGGCGTAGGCAAGACCGAGGTCGCGAAGGCGCTCTCGCGACTGCTCGACGCGCCGCTGATCCGCCTGCAATGCTATGAAGGGCTCGACGCGCACGCGGCGCTCTACGAGTGGAACTACGTCCACCAGCTCCTCGCGATCAAGCTCTTCGAGCAGGACACGCGGCCGCTGCGCGACAAGGAGCAGGACATCTTCTCCGAGCGCTATCTGCTCAAGCGTCCGCTGCTCGAAGCCATTACGACCACGCCCGCGCCGGTGCTGCTGATCGACGAAATCGACCGCACCGACGAGGCGTTCGAGGCCTACCTGCTCGAGCTGCTGTCGGATTTCCAGCTTTCGATTCCCGAGCTTGGCGTGATCCGCGCGACCGAGCGGCCCTATGTGATCCTGACCTCGAACGGCACGCGCGAGATCTCCGACGCGCTGCGCCGCCGCTGCCTCTACCAGTACGTCGACTACCCGTCGTTCCAGCGCGAACTCATGATCGTGCGGACCCAGGTGCCCGAGGTACCGGAGGCGCTCGCGGCCCAGATCGTCGAATTCGTGCATGCAGTGCGCGAGATGGCGCTGCGCCGCAAGCCCGGCCTCGCGGAAACGCTCGACTGGGTGGCCGCGCTGCTGCGCCTCGGCGTGAGCGCGCTCGACGAAAACGGCGTGGACCGCGTGATGGATTCGCTCGCCGCGCTCGTGAAAACGCGCGAGGATCAAGCCAGCCTCACGCGGCCCGTGGTCGAAAAACTGGTGGCGTCATGCTGACCGGCATCGACAGCACGCTGCCCGGCGCGACGCCGCGCGATCTTGCCGATCGCCTCGTTACGCGCTATGCGGGCTTCGCGGGCTGGCTGCGCGCGAACGCGTTCGGCGTGACGAACGCGGACGTTGCCGCAATGCTCGAGGTGGTGCAACGCATGGGCCAGACAGAGCGCGACGTGCTGCGCTGGAGCCTGCGTGCGCTGCTGTGCTCGCGCGCGCAGGAGTGGCGGCGCTTCGACGAATTGTTCGACGCGTACTTCCTCGCGCCGAACCGGCGCAAGCTCGCCGAAACCCGCGCTGGCGGCGCCGGGCCGCTTGCGCGCGACGACACGGCCTGCGGGCCGCCCGATGCGAGCGAGGGTACGCCGGTTTCGCTCGCGGGACGCGGCAACGGCGCGGCGCAGGAAGGCGCCGCCGCGAACGAAGGCGCCACGCCGAGAGAGTCGCTGGCCCACGCGGATTTGCGCCACCTGAACGATCGCGACGAACTCTTCGCCATCGACGCCGCGATCCGCCGCTTCGCCCAGCGCCTGCGCGGCATCCAGATGCGCCGCGAGCAGCGCGCGAGTCTCGGGCGCACGCTCGATCTGCACTGGACCCTGCGGCGCAGCGTCTCGCGCGGCGGGCTGCCGGTCGAGCTCGGCTGGCGGCGCAAGCGCCGGCAGCGCCCGCGCATCGTCATGCTGCTCGACGTGAGCCGCTCGATGAGCCTCTACAGCTTCTTTTTCCTGCGGCTCGCGCGCGTGCTGAGCGGGCGCTTGCCCGACGTCCACAGCTTCATCTTCCATACGCGGCTCGTCTGCGTCGACGAAGCACTGCGCGACCCCGATCCGCGCCGCGCCCAGGAGCGCCTGCACCTCATCTCGGAGGGCTGGGCCGGCGGGACGCGGATCGGCGAGAGTCTCGCCGGCTTCAATGCGCACTACGCACCGCGCCTGCTGCATGCGCGTACCGCGGTCGTGATCGTCAGCGACGGCTACGACGCCGGCGACGTGGCCCAGCTCGGCGAGTCGCTCGGCGCGATCCGGCGGCGCTGCCATTCGCTCGTCTGGATCAATCCGCTCGCCGATCGTCCCGGATTCGCGCCGGTCAGCGCGGGCATGCAGGCCGCGCTGCCGCATCTCGACCTGTTCGCCGGGGCCCGCGACCTCGCGGGTCTCGAACGGATCTTTCCTCAAATTCTCGAGGCGCTGCAATGAATGTCCATGCCGAATCGAGCGAAACCCTCCCGGACGCCGCGGATCTGCTGCAGCTCGAGCAGCGGCTGATCGATGCGGGCGCACCGTTCGCGGTCGTCACCGTGATCCGTGCCGCGCCGCCAACCTCGACACACGTCGGCGCCCAGGCGCTGGTGGAGGCCGACGGCGCGCTGCATGGCTGGGTCGGCGGAGGCTGTTCACGGACGATCGTCATCGAGGCCGCGCGAGAGTCGATCCGCACGGGGCAGCCACGGCGCGTGCGGATCAGCAACGAGCCGGTGGCAGCCGAGGCCGAAGTCGAGGCGCATGCCATGCCGTGCGCGAGCAACGGCGCACTGGAGCTTTTCATCCAGCCCACCGTGCCCGCGCCGCTCGTGGCCGTGCTCGGCGCCACGCCCGCGGCGCAGGAAGCGTGTGTGCTCGCACGGCGCGTCGGGTTTCGCGCGAGCCTGGCGGCCGACGTGGCGCGAGCCGGGCAGCCGGGCGTTGACGCCGCCGCGCTGGATCGCGCCGGCACATCGTTTGTGCTGATCGCGACGCAAGGCGAGCGCGACGAGGATGCGCTCGAAGCCGCGTTGCGCAGCGCCGCCGTGGCGGTGCTCCTGATCGCGAGTCACAGAAAGGCCGAGCGGTTGCGCGCAATCATGCGCCTGCGTGGCATCGACGAGGCCCGGCTCGCGGCGCTGCACGCACCGGCGGGGCCGGCGATCCATGCGCACACGCCGCAGGAGATTGCACTGGGCGCCGTGGCGGGACTCGTCGCCGTGCGGCACGAAATGCAGGAGGCGGCCGAGGCCGCGGCGCCGCGCGCCGCGATCGCCACGGAAGCCGTCCCGCCCTTGCCGCCGTGCGAGGCGCTCGGCGTGCAAGTGGCAGAGCCGGAGGCGGGGTGCTACGTGAACCCCGTGTGCGGGATGAGCATCGAGATCGCGAAGGCGAAACACGTCGTCGACTATGGCGGACGCAAGGTGTACTTCTGCTGCGACGGCTGCAAGTCCGAGTTCGAGCGCGCGCCCGAGCGCTATCTGGACGTCGCCTCTGGCGCTGCCGGTCGCCCGGACGATCCTCCCACGGTGGCGCGATGAGCGGCGCGACGTTTTCGGCGGTCGTGCTCGCGGCGGGCCTGTCCGCGCGCATGGAGGGGCGCCACAAGCTGTTGCTGCCTGTGGGCGGCGAGCCTGCCGTGCGGCGCGTCGTGCGCGCGATCATTGCGGCACGACCCGAGGAGGTCGTCGTCGTGACCGGGTTCAACGCCCGGGCCGTCTTCGAAGCGCTCGACGGCCTCGACGTGCGCTTCCAGGGCAACCCGCGCTACCGGGAAGGACAGATGACGTCGGTCGCGAGCGGCGTTGCCGCGCTGCAGGCGCCGTGCGATGCGGTGATGATCTGCCTCGCCGACCAGGTGCTCCTTGAAACGGCCGACTATCGTGAGCTGATCGAGGCCTACGCGTCGATGCCGTACGGTTCGATCCTGGTGCCGATGTTCGACGGCGCACGCGGCAATCCAGTCGTGTTTGCGTCGAGCTATTGTCCCGAGGTCGTGGGCGGCCGCGTGAATCCGGGCTGCCGCAAGCTGATCGCCGAACACAGCGGCGAGGTGTTTCTCCACGAGGCGGCGCACGATCGCTTTTGCGTCGACATGGATACCCCCGCCGATTACCTGAGCGTCATTGCGCGAGTGGAGGGCCGCACGGCACGCGTCGATCCTTGATATCCCGGCTCACGCTCGAAACGACTGGTGTGGTTGAAGCATTGTGGCGCTGCATTCACAATGGTCGCCAGGCGTTTTCCCACCGCGTGAGACGAGGTCGACTCCATGATGAACGGGCTGCAAGAGAAGTTCGCGTACGTCAACGGCATCCGTATGCACTACGTCGAAAAGGGCACGGGCCCGCTCGTGCTGCTCTGCCACGGCTGGCCGGAGTCCTGGTACGTGTGGCGCTGGCAGATCGATGCGCTGGCGGCCGCGGGCTATCGCGCGGTTGCGCCGGACCAGCGCGGATACGGGCTCACCGAGGCCCCGGAAACCATCGAGGCTTACGATATTCTGAACCTGGTCGGCGACCTGGTCGGCCTCGTCAAGGCTCTCGGCGAAGAGCGGGCGGTTCTGATCGGGCATGACTGGGGGGCTGCTGTCGCCGCTTACGCTGCGCTGCTGCGCCCCGACCTGTTTCCCGTTCTCGGCCTGCTGAGCGTGCCTTACATGCCTCGACGTCCCGTGCGTCCATCAGTGCGCTTCGCGCAGATCACGCAGGAGTGTCAATTCTATCAGGACTATTTTCAGTTGCCGGGACGCGTCGAGCGCGAACTGGAAGAAGATGTCCGCCGTTCGATGCTCGGCATTCTGTACACGGCGTCGGGAGACCCGGTGGTAAACGGGCAGCCGGCCAATTTCGCGACCTTTCCGAAGTCGACTCGATTCGTGGACAACCTCACGCTGCCCGACCAGCTTCCGCCGTGGTTGACCGAGACGGATCTGCAATATTTCGTCGCTCAGTTCGAGCGGAGCGGGTTTCGTGGGCCAATCAACTGGTATCGGAATATCGATCGAAACTGGACGCTGACCAGCTTCCTCGACGGCGCCCGGATCATGCAGCCCACGCTCTTTCTCGCGGGAGAGCTAGACGGCGTCGTGAAGATGGCCGCGAAGGATTACGACGCGCTGGAGATCAACGTTCCCAATCTCTGGAAGAAGCATCTGATTGCGAAGGCGGGTCACTGGGTGCAGCAAGAGCGACCGGACGAGGTGAACGAGTTTATCCTGAGCTTCCTTGCCGGAACGGTTCACGCGCTGGCCGGCGGTGCAGCCGAAAGCCAGCCGAAAGCACCGGCTGGCAAGTTCCAGTAAGTCGAGGCGGAACAGCCTTGCGCGTCAGTGTGTGGCAACGCTGACGGCGACGATTTCGTATCCGGGGTCGGCGTGCTCGGACGCCGCCTTTTCGGCTTCCTCGTATGAGACGAAGGACTTGGCCCCGCCAATCTCCGGCGCCATGCCAATATCGCCGTCCTCTGCGCAGCAGAGGTACTGCTCACCAGTCTTCACCACGTACACAGTCGTCATGATTCCCTCCATGGTTCGCGGGGGAACTTCCAGTCTAGCAGGTCGAAACCGCGCCCGACGGCGGGCCGATTGCCTTTACGCTATCAGCTGGAACCTTCGATTCTATTCGCTTCACGATGGACGGCAACCCCTCCGTTGTTTCGAACCCAACACCGGCCTTCGTCGCCGGCAGATTTGTTCCGGATGTGCAACGATAGGCGTGCAACTCGCAGCTGTCTGAAGAGCTGGACAACCCAACGGGGAGGGTAGATGAGAGATCACGCCGAGACGCTATTCGTCGCTTCCGAAGACATTGCAACCGCGTTGAACCTGCTGGAGAGCATCGAGGTCGAGGTCGGATTCGACAGCGAGGATCCGGAGAGTATCGAGCAGGCGATTCTCGCGGTCGAGGAGGCGATCGATACTCGCCTGAAGGGCCATCGCGGCGACGCACGTGTCGAATCAGCAATCCTTCGCGTCAAGTTCGACTTCCGCTGCGCAATCCTCGATCAGGCCGCATCCGATGATGAGGCCGGCAGCGTCCAAACCCTGCATTGAGAATATCGGGGAATCCGGCGCCTGCTTGATTCCAGCGGGTGATTGGCGCCGCGCTCGGCGCGCCGCCAATCACCTGGCAACGGACTTTACATGTTGTTACCCTCGCGCAGCGGACGTCCGGGCGGGCTTTGCTTATACTGCCGCGCAATTGCCACTCCTCCTCATGCTTGTCGTGCCCACAGCGGCGGCAATGCGAATCCACCGTGACGTTCATGCTCTCTACCAGGTCCGCCCTCACCGCCGCGCTTGTCGCGGCAGCCAGTCTGTCGTTGTCCGCATGCGTTGCCCCAGGCTACTCGCCGTACGGCGCGCAGCAAGGCTACCAGGGCCAATATGCAGCGCCTGCGGCGCCTGCGTACAGCCAGCCCGCTTACGCACAACCGGGCACCGTGCAGCAACCCGCCTATGCGCCGCCGCCCGCGCCGCAACAGCCGTATGACACGCAAAGCAACGGTCAGTACGGTGCGCAGTACAACTCGCAATACGGCAACCAATATGGCACGCAGTACGGCACGATCTCGAGCATCCGGCCGTTGAGCAACGCCACGGGGGCTTCGGGCATCGCCGGAACCGTGGTCGGCGCGCTGGTTGGCGGCGTGCTCGGGAATCAGGTGGGCGGTGGCCACGGTCGCGACGCCGCGACCGTCATCGGCGCGCTCGGCGGCGCTTATGCAGGCAACCAGATCGGCCAGCAGATGGGCCAGCCCGCAGGATTCCAGATCGACGTACAGCTGGGCGACGGCTCGACCCGCGCGTTCAACGTGCCGACGCCCGGCGACCTGCGCCCCGGCGACCGCGTGCAGGTCAACGGCAGCCAGCTGGCGCGCTACTGATTCTGGCGGCTGTTGCATACCTGAAGGTGTCCTGACTATCTCGCTGGCGTCGAGCAGGACAGTTGACGAGCGCCAAACCGTGGCTTGTCCGAGGAGCGATGTTACGCAAGCTAACAGAAAGCTTTCTTGAACAGGTGCCAGTTTTCACTTCTGTCAGGTCCGCAAAAGATCCTCAAGTGTTGTGAGCTCCGTGCCGATATGCCGGTCGTAGTCGCAGCGGTATCACCCACCGCGCGACTACCCGCAGTCACAAAAGAGCTGACATTTGGGGACAGAAGTGGGCAAATTCCGGATCAGTACTATCCTGACCGCAGTGCTGACGCTGCTGGTCGTCTTGATTGGCGTCAGCAATCTCATGGCCCTCAAGGGGGTGCGTGAGACTGCGGCCTCTGTCGAGGCGATGAGCCAGGCGACCGTCGAGGTGACCGACGTAACCGAGGCGTTTGCCGCCACGCAGCGCGCCCGCGTGTCGATCTCGGCCGCACAGAGCGCGGCCCAGATCGGTCAAACCGCGGCGGCAAAGAACTTGACGGAGACCGTCGACGCCCGGCTGGCGCAGGGCCAGGCGCGCATCGAGGCGTTCGCGAAGATTCCGCGCTCCGATCCGGACGACCAGGAACTCGCCCGCCGTATCGTCGAGACCTACAACGCGCTGAACGATTGCGTGCGCAACGAACAGAAGGCGCTCGCGGCCAACGACATGGCCACCTTCAATCACATCAGCGCGATCGAAAGCATCGCGGCTTCGCGCGCGTTCAACGACGAGATGGACAAGTTCGTCAAACGCGCCACCAAACGAGGCCACGCAGCAAAAGAGGCCGCGAATGACACGACGTCGTTCCTCCAGATCATGATTGCGGTGTGCCTCGTTATCACCGTGGTGGTCGCGGTGGCCGCGCGCCGGGCGCTGTCCCGCGTCGTTCAGAAACCGCTGCAAGCCCTGGGCGAGCATCTGGACCGCGTCGCCCAGGGTGACCTGACCGCGCGCATCGGCGAACACGGCCACAACGAAATCGGCATGCTTGCCTCGGCTGCGAAGCGCATGCAGGAAAGCCTCGTCGGCGTGATCGGCACCGTGCTGTCGTCGACCGCCTCGGTCAGCACGGCTTCGAAGCAGATCGCCGCGGGCAATCTCGACCTGTCGTCGCGCACGGAGCAGCAGGCCGCGTCGCTGCAGGAGACGGCCGCGTCCATGGAAGAACTCACGTCGACGGTGCAGCAGAGCGCCTCGAACGCACAGCATGCGAACGACCTCGCGGCGTCGGCGTCGGAAGCGGCGGGCAGGGGCGGCGCGGTGGTCTCCGAGGTGGTGGACACGATGAAATCCATCAACGAGTCGTCGCGCAAGATCGTCGACATCATCGGCGTGATCGACGGTATCGCCTTCCAGACCAATATTCTTGCGCTCAACGCCGCCGTCGAGGCGGCGCGCGCCGGCGAGCAGGGACGCGGCTTCGCTGTGGTGGCCTCCGAGGTTCGCAGTCTCGCGCAGCGCTCGGCGGCTGCCGCCAAGGAAATCAAGGCGCTGATCGACGACTCGGTCTCGAGAGTCGACACAGGTAGCGCACTGGTGGCGCGCGCCGGTTCGACGATGTCGGAAATCGTCGAGAGCGTGGGGCGCGTGACCGGCATCATGGCCGAGATTTCAGCGGCCACCCATGAGCAGACGGAGGGTATCGAACAGGTCAACCGCGCGATCACCCAGATCGACGAAGCGACGCAACAAAACGCGGCGCTCGTCGAGCAGGCGTCGGCGGCGGCGCAATCCATGCAGGATCAGGCGCGGCTGCTCGAAAGGACGGTGAGCGTGTTTCACCTCGCCGCCTGAGCGATGACACCGCTGCGCTCGTTCAGCGGGCGAGCGCAGCGGGAGCGTGAAAAACCCAGGCCCCTAGAGCGGTTCTTCGTGTGAAGCGGAAGGACCGACGTATTCGTAGCGCGCGGTGTTCACGTGCGAGATGCGAAGCTCGACAGGCTCCTGGTGATACGAGTACGCAATGCGCCGCACTTCGAGTAACGGTGTACCGGGCGCCACCTCGAGGAGGTCACTCTCGATCTCGTTGGCCGTCGCGACGCGCAACCGCTCTTCGGTCCCGACCACGTTGATGTGGAACGCGTCCTGGTAGAAGTTGTAAAGCGTGCTGGGCCGCTCGCGCAACGCGGCTTCGGTCAGCCCCGCGAAACGCTCCTCGGCCACGGTGATGCTGTCGATCATGACCGTCTCGCCATGCAGCGCCAGGCGGTTCACGAACGAGAAGACCCGCGTGTTCGGTTCGATGCCGAGAATCGCGGCGACTTCGCGCGTCGCCTTGGCCTTCGTGAACGACACGAGGCTCACCGTGGGATAGCTCTTCTCGCCGTCCTGGCGCACGACCCGGAAAAATCGGAAGAAATAGCGATCGCGCTGGTGTTGCGCGACGAACGTGCCGAGTCCCTGATGACGCACGAGAATGTTGTCCGCCACGAGTTCGTCGATCGCCTTGCGCAGCGTCCCGATCGACACGCCAAAGCGCTCGGACAGGCGCTTCTCTGAAGGGATCGCTTCGCCGCCTTTCCATTCCTTCGCCGACAGCGCGGCGAGGATCCCGTTTTTCACTTCCTTGTACCGCGTTCCCCCGATGACGGGAGTGCTTGCCGCGCCCGCCGCGTGGGCTGCGCCGTTCTTCAGCGTGTTCATGGTGGTGTTCCCCCTTCCTTGTACGTTCCGGACTTTGACGCGATTTTACTTCATCTGGCTTATCTAACACATATAGATGATATGGTTGACATGGATGAATGAGCTGTCTATGATGCGCAGCATGGCCACGCGCCAGACCCCCCGTGAACAAAACTGGAGACACTCAGATGAGCCAGGCAGCTCAAGCAGCACAGCAGGCTGATTCAACGGCGGCCCATGCCGATCCGGCGCGCAGGACGATTCATATCGTGCTGCACGAGGCGAAGGACACGGTTGGTGTCGCGGTCGTCGAGGGCATCAAGGCGGGCACGCAGCTGAACGCGTGGATCATGGACGAGGACGAAATCGTCACGGTCCCGGCGAAGCAGGACATTCCGATCGGTCACAAGGTGGCGCTCAAGGACATGGCCGTGGGCGACACCGTCTACAAGTACGGCGTCGATATCGGCAAGGTCGTGGCGCCCATCAAGGCGGGNGAGCACGCTCACGTTCACAACATCAAGACGAAGCGCTGGTAAGGCGCAGGCGAGCCAGCCAGTCGAACCCCTCCCATTCAGAGAGAGACACCATGAGCGTGATTGACCAGAACACCATTTTCCGCGGCTATCGCCGCTCGAACGGCCGCGTCGGCGTGCGCAACCACGTCATCATCCTGCCCGTCGACGACCTGTCGAACGCCGCCGCGCAAGCGGTCGAGCACAACATCAAGGGCACCATGGCGCTGCCGCATCCGTACGGCCGCCTCCAGTTCGGCGCAGACCTCGACCTGCATTTCCGTACGCTGATCGGCGCGGGCTGCAACCCGAACGTCGCCGGCGTGATCGTCATCGGTATCGAGGAAGGCTGGACCAAGCGCGTGGTGGACGGCATCGCGAAGTCGGGCAAGCCGGTGATGGGCTTCGGCATCGAACTGCACGGCGACCATGACACGATCATGCGCGCCTCGAAGGCCGCCAAGGAAATGGTGCAGTGGGCGACGACGCTCGAGCGCGAGGAGTGCCCGATTTCCGATCTGTGGGTGTCGACCAAGTGCGGCGAGTCGGATACGACGTCGGGCTGCGGCGCGAACCCCACGGTCGGCAATGCGTTCGACAAGCTCTACGGACTCGGCACGACGCTCGTGTTCGGCGAGACCTCGGAGCTGACGGGCGGCGAGCAGATCGTCGCGGCGCGCTGCGCGAACGATCAGGTGCGCGAGCGCTTCCAGTTCATGTTCGACCGCTATCAGGACATGATCAACCGCTGGAAGACCGACGATCTCTCCGAGTCGCAGCCGACGAAGGGCAACATCGCAGGCGGCCTGACCACGATCGAGGAAAAGGCGCTCGGCAACATCCAGAAGATCGGCAAGAAGTGCCGCGTGGACGGCGTGCTCGACAAGGCCGAGGAGCCGACGCATGCGGGCCTGTGGTTCATGGACTCGTCGTCGGCGGCGGCGGAGATGGTGACGCTGTGCGCGGCCTCGGGTTTCGCCGTGCACTTTTTCCCGACAGGGCAGGGCAACGTGATCGGCAATCCGATCGTGCCGGTCATCAAGATCTGCGCGAATCCGCGCACGGTGCGCACGATGAGCGAGCACGTCGACGTCGATGTGTCGGGCTTGCTGCAGCGCGAGCAGAACCTCGATCAGGCCGGCGACAAGCTGCTCGAATCGATGCTCGCAACGGCGAACGGCCGCTGGACCGCGGCGGAAACGCTGGGCCATCGCGAGTTCGTGCTCACGCGTCTGTTCGAAAGCGCCTGATCCGCGCAGGCAACACCCAGCAAGCCCGCCTGTCCGGCGGGCTTTGCGAACGCAGTTTCCCCGCAGTTCCATCACAGTTGCGCGCACCGCGGCGCAAAGCGCCGTGCAGACACGGCCGCAAAACCGGGCCACGGAAGTCCGCCCACGGTGCGCGAAGCTGTATCACCAGGCAGCAGCGAGTGGAGGAGACACCACCTTGCGCGTGCTCAGACATCTCTATGCCCAGGTCCTGATCGGACTGGCGGCCGGTATTCTCGTCGGCTATTTCTGGCCGCACTTCGGCGTTGAAATGAAACCATTGGGCGACACGTTCATTCGCCTGATCAAGATGCTCATTACGCTGGTGATTTTCTGCACCGTGTCGCTCGGTATCGCACGGATGGAAAACCTCAAGCATGTCGGGCGAGTGGGCGTCAAGACGATCGTCTATTTCGAAGCCGTGACGACGCTCGCGCTGGTCATCGGTCTGGTGGTGGCGAACGTGCTGCATCCGGGCGAAGGCCTCAATATCGATCCGGCTACGCTCGACACGCAGGCCGTGAGCCACTACGTGAGCGAAGCGCATGCCGCGGCGTCGCAAAGCATCCTCGAAGAGATCGTGCCGAACTCGGTAGTCGGTGCGTTCGCGCACGGCAACCTGTTGCAGGTGCTGCTGTTCTCGGTGCTGTTCGGCGTGGCGTTGTCGATCATGTCGCGCAACAGCCGGTTCCTGTCGCGCGTGATCGAGCAGAGCGGCGAAGCGCTCATGCGTATCGTCGAGATGATCATGCGGCTTGCGCCGCTCGGTGCGTTCGGCGCCATGGCGTTCACGGTCGGTAAGTACGGCATCGGTACGCTGCAGCAACTCGGTCTGCTGATCGTCTGTTTCTATCTCACCAGCATCCTGTTCATCGTCCTGGTGCTCGGCACGATCTGCCGTTGGGCCGGCGTCGGCTTGTGGCCGCTGCTCAACTATCTGCGCGAGGAACTGCTGATCGTGCTCGGCACCTCGACCACGGAATCGGTGCTGCCGCGCCTGATGGACAAACTCGAGCGCCTGGGCTGCCCGAAGCCCATCGTCGGTCTCGTGCTGCCGACAGGCTACTCGTTCAATCTCGACGGCGCGGCCATCTATCTCACGATGACGTCGCTTTTCATCGCCCAGGCCACCAACACGCATCTGTCACTGCTGCAGCAGCTCGGCCTGCTCGCCATCCTGCTGCTGACGTCCAAGGGCGGCGCGGGCGTTGCGGGTGCGGCGCTGGTGGCGCTCACGGCCACGCTCTCCACCCACAACATCATTCCGGTTGCCGGCATCACGCTGATCATCGGCATCGACCGCGTGCTCAACGAGATTCGCGCGATCGTCAACATGATTGGCAACGCGGTGGCGACGATCGTGGTCGCGCGCTGGGAGGGTGTGTTCGACGCCGAAGCGGCGCGCAAGGTGCTGGCCGCGCCGCGCGCCGCTCAAGGCGTGAGTGATGCGGAGTCCGAAACGGGCGGCAGCGTCAACGAAAGCAAGCCACGCGCTTACGCACAGGGACGCCCAAATTGAAAAGCGATCGCAAGAAAATCGTCATCAGCGAGTTCATGGATGCGTCGGCGGTGGATTCGCTGCGGCGTCATTTCGACGTGCACGCACACGCATCGCTCGTCGACGAACCCGAGCGGCTGCGCAGTCTGCTGGCGGACGCCGACGCGCTGATCGTGCGCAACCGCACACAGGTCACCGCCGCGCTGCTGGACGACGCGCCGCGCTTGTCGGTGGTCGGGCGGCTCGGCGTCGGGCTGGACAATATCGCACTCGGCGTATGCAGGGAACGCGGCGTGCAGGTGTTTCCGGCAACGGGCGCCAACGCGGCAGCCGTGGCCGAGTATGTGATCGCCACGTCACTGATGCTGCTGCGCGGCGCGTACCTGTCGAGCGCGGCCGTCGCGCAGGGACAGTGGCCGCGCACCGCGCTCTCGAACGGCCGCGAGGCGGCGGGCGGCACGATGGCCGTGATCGGTTTTGGCGGCATCGGGCGGCTCGTCGCGCAGCTGGCGCGCGGCATCGGCATGCAGGTCGTGGGCTTCGATCCGCAGCTTCCGGCGGATGCGGCCTGCTGGCAGGAGACGGGCACCCGGGGCATGTCGTTCGACGACGCGCTGCGCGCTGCCGACGTCGTGACCGTTCACGTGCCGCTCGTCGAGAGCACGCACAATCTGCTCGGCCCGGCGCAACTGCAGTTGCTCAAACCGCATGCCGTCCTGATCAATACGTCGCGCGGCGGCGTGATCGACGAAAGCGCGCTGGCCGAAGCGCTGACGCAAGGCCGCCTGGGCGGCGCCGCGCTCGATGTGTTCGCCGACGAACCGCTCAAGGCGGGTTCGCCGCTTGCGGACGTGCCCAACCTGATCCTCACGCCGCATATTGCGGGCTTGACCGTGCAGTCGAACGAGCGCGTCAGTACGCTGGTCGCGTCGCGCGTGATGGATGCGTTGCTCGCGGGCGAGCATGACTCAACGAAAACGAAGGAACTCTGATATGACGCGGATCTCGTCCGGTGATCTTCACGACCTCGCCACGCGCACGATGCTTGCCGCAGGTGCCACGTCGCGCACGGCAGAGGCAACCGCGCGCGCGCTCGTCTACGCCGACGAACGCGGCCTGTCTTCGCACGGCGTGGCGCGTTTGCCGATGTATGTCGCGCAGTTGCGCAACGGCCGTGTCGATGCGAAGGCCAGCCCGTCAGTCGTCGAATCGCGCAATGCAGCGGTGTTGATCGATGCTGCGGACGGCATGGCGTTTCCGGCTTGCGAACTGGCCGTCGAAACGCTCGTGAAGCGCGCGCGGGAGCACGGCAGTGCGGTCGTGAGCGTGAAGCGCAGCCACCACCTCGGCGCGGGCGCCTGGCATCTGGAGCCGGTCGGCGCGGCCGGCATGGTGGGGCTCGCGTTCAGCAACACGCCCGCTGCGATGCCGGCGTGGGGAGGGCGGCACGCCGTGTTCGGCACCAATCCCGTGGCGGCCGTGTTTCCGCGCCGCGACGGCAAGCCGCTGATGATCGATCTGTCGTTGTCCAATGTCGCGCGCGGCAAGATCATGGTGGCCGCCCGCGAAGGCAAGCCGATTCCCGAGGGCTGGGCGACCTCGCGCGACGGCCGGCCGACAACCGATGCGAAGGCCGCGCTGGAAGGCATGATGCTGCCGTTCGGCGGGGCGAAAGGGGCGATGCTCGCGCTCATGGTCGAATTGCTCGCCGCCGCGCTGGCTGGGGCGAACTTCGGCTACGAGGCGGGGTCGTTCCTGACTGAAGAGGGCGAGAAGTCGCGCGTGGGCCACCTGTTCTGGGCGATCGATCCGGGTGCGCTGGCGGGCAATGCCACCTATCTTGCGCGCGTCGAGGCGCTGATAGAGGTGATGCTGCAGGACGCCGATGTACGGCTGCCGGGGCAACGGCGGGCCGGCCTCGCCGATACCGCTGCACACGACGGCATCGACATTCCCGACGCCCTGTTCAATCAGTTGCGAGCGTTGGCGGCGTGAGCGCGTGCAGCGATCGCCGGATGGGTCAGGCCGCCGTGAAGTAACTCTTGATCGCGTCGGTGAATGCGGTACGGCTGTGCCTCGCGCGTTCGAGCAAGCCAACGTGGCGCCGCACGTCGACGCCGTCGAGCGACATGACGCGGATGGCGCGATCGTTGGCGAAGTCGACGTTGGCGAGTTCAGGAACGATCGAAATGCCGAAGCCCTGGCGCACCAGCGCGACGATCGCTTCGACGGAGTTCAGCTCCATCGCTTCGTTGACTTCGACCTTGCACTGATCGAGCACATTCTGCACGAGGTGTCCGGTCCATGTGCTGCGGTCGAAGCGCATGAACGGCGCATGACGGAGGATGTCGTCCTGCTGCGGCGGCAAATCGAAGTGCGGGGCCGTCGGCATGATGAGAATCATCGGTTCCGAATACAGAGGTGTCCAAAGGAGTGTGGACGCGAGGGGATGCGGAGACTGCGTGACGACCGCCGCATCGAGTTCGCCGATTTCGACCTGGTGCGCGAAATCGCTGGACATACCGGCGAGCAGATGCACATCGAGGCGGGGATGGTGTTGACGTATTGACCATAAGGCATCGGCGAACGCGCCCATCAGCGCGGAGACGAGTGCGCCGATCACGACCGTTCCCGACATTTCGTCGCCGCCGGCGGCGACCTCGAGAAGCTCGTAGCGGCGAACGATTTCTTCGATCTCGGGAATGAGTGCGCGGCCAACGGGATTCAGCACGGCAGCGCGCGCGTTGCGGTCAAAAAGCTGAACATTGAGATCGCTTTCGAGCGCGCGAATCTGCAGGCCGATAGCGGCAGCGGTGAGGCCAACCTTGTTGCCGGCGGCGGCAAAGGTGCCACATCGCGCGACGGAGAGAAATATTTTGAGGGTGCGAATGGATGGCATTGCTCGCGTTTCGCGGAGAAGACATGCTCGCTTCGATCCCCGAAATTTTACGCAACGTAAAGTATTTCCTGGTCTCAGGAAAACCATTACTGCGTTTATCTTTAGCAAGCCGCAAGCGACAATGGACGCAGCAGCGCGGCCGGATTTTCTGGGGCGGCGCAGCCAATGCATCCCCCGCATGCCCCACAACACTGAACGTCGCTCCGGGATCCTTCATCAATGACAGCCTGGTTGAATGCGCAAATCGCCGCTGGCGCCATCGGAATCGGTGTCAGTTCGATCGCAGTGGCGGGAGGGGTCGTGGCGATCGCGTATCTGGTCTACGGGCTGACGGGTTTTGGTTCGTCGATCGTTGCCATACCGTTGCTCACGCAACTGGTGCCCCTGCGCACGGCAACACCCGTGATGCTGGTGCTGGATCTCGTTGCCGGGATGCTCGTGGGCATGCGCAACCTTCAGTTTGTTCAGACTCAGGAACTCAAAAGGCTCGGGCCATGGTTGTGCATCGGGCTTCTGCTGGGCGTGAGCGTGCTGGTTTCCGTGCCGGAAAAGCCGCTCGAACTCATTCTTGGCGTGTGCCTGTTGACCTACTCGCTCTGGAAGGTCATGTCCCGTGGCGAATTTCGTGAGATCGGCGGACGCTGGGCCCTGCCATTGGGCTTCTTTGGCGGATGCCTCACAGCAGTATTCGGTACCGGCGGCCCGGTTTACACGATTTATCTGGCCGGCCGTCTGCGCGATCCCGACCAGCGACGTGCAACGATCAGCACACTCATTACCGCCACGGCGGTCGCCCGGCTCATTCTCTTCTCGGTTTCCGGACTCTATCGAAACCCGGCCGTCCTCCCGCTCGCCAGCTTTCTGTTGCCTTGCGGCGCGGTGGGATTGTTCGCCGGTGCGAGGCTGCGCGGCGCCATTTCGGCGCAACGCGTCCTCACGCTTCTCTGGATCGTTCTTATCGTCGCGGCAGTCAATTTGATCATTCGTTCCGTACCGGCGTTGTTCGGCTAGGCCACTTCGTTACCCATGCCGGTTCACACCCGATTCCACTTGAACAAGGAGTAGACGATGATTCACGCGGTGTTGCATGAGCGCGAAGACACGGTTGGCGTTGCCGTGGTCGAGGGCATCAAGGCGGGCCTGGCGTTGAACGCCTGGATCATGGATGACGACGAGATCGTCGCGATCGTCGCCCAGCAGGACATTCCGATCGGTCACAAGGTGGCGCTCAAGGACATGGCCGTGGGCGACACCGTCTACAAGTACGGCGTCGATATCGGCAAGGTCGTGGCGCCCATCAAGGCGGGCGAGCACGCTCACGTTCACAACATCAAGACGAAGCGCTGGTAAAAGCGGCAATCAAGATTGAATGCATGAGACGGCCTGGAAACATTCGCCCAGCAGAGGCGATCTCCAGCTCGTTGCCACAACTGGTCAGAGTGCCGGGTCTGCGCGGCCCGGCAACTTTCTCGTCAACGTCGCGTGCACGCGGCGTGAGGCGAGATCAAGGAGACACCATGTTGCGTCGTTTTTGCAGGCACATCTATGTCCAGGTCCTGATCGCCATCCTGATCGGGATCGCCGTCGGACATTTCTTCCCGACGTTTGCCCAGTCCCTGAAGCCGTTATCGGATGCGTTCATCCGGTTGATCAAGATGATTACGCCGCCGTTGATCTTCACCACGATCGTATGCGGCGCCTCGCAGATCGGCGAGATGCGCACGCTGGGCCGGATCGCGGGCAAGACCATTATTTATTTCGAGGTGGTGACCACGCTGGCGTTGCTGATCGGCATGTTGATGGTGAACCTGATCGGGCCCGGTGTCGGCATGAATATCACGCCAGGCACCGCCGATGTGCACGTGCTGGCGCAATTTCAAACGGAAGTGCATCACGGCGGCGGCCTCACGGGCTTTTTCCTCAACATCATTCCTTCGAGTTTCCTGAGTCCGTTTGCTTCGGGCGACATGCTGCAGATCGTCGTGATTGCCTGCTTGTTCGCGGTGGGCTTGTCGTATATCGGCGAGAAGGGGCAGCCGGTCCTGACGTTCTTCGACGCGGTGTCGGCGGTGCTCTTCAGGATTGTGGGCTTCATCATGAAGCTCGCACCGCTCGGCGCGTTGGGGGCGATGGGCTTTGCAGTCGGGAAATACGGACTGTCGGCATTGAATTCGCTCGGCATGCTGCTCATCACGATCTACGTGGCGACGATCTTTTTCCTCGTGGTCGTGCTGGGCACCATCTGCCGGATGAGCGGTTTCAGCCTCCTTCGGCTGGTCAATTATTTGAAGGGAGAGATTCTGCTCGTGCTTGCCACGACGTCGTCTGAATCGGTGTTCCCGCAATTGATCCGCAAGCTCGAAGGCATGGGGTGCCCGAAACAGGTCGTCGGTATCGTGATGCCGATGGGCTATTCATTCAACCTCGACGGGACCTGCGTGGCGCAGGTGATTTGCGCGATGTTCATCGCGCAGGCCTATAACGTGCCGCTGTCATGGACAGACCAGATCGGACTGATGGTGCTCTCGATGATCAGCTCGAAAGGCGCAGCTGGCGTATCGGGCGCAGGTTTCGTCACGCTGCTCGCGACGCTCACGGCGTTCAAGCAGATTCCCATTGAAGGCGCGGCGCTCATTCTCGGCGTGGACCGCTTCATTTCCGAAGTGCGGGCCGTCACCAACATGATCGGGAACGCCGTCGCCACGCTCGTGGTGTCCGGACTCGAAAAGGAACGCGACAACGCGCAAATGGCCACCGTGCTGAAGCTGCGGCGCGTGCGCGGCGAGGCATAGGAAACCTTTAGCTGAACGCCAGAATTATTCGATTTTTCCTGGCGAAGAATTGCTGAACAATCGATGTACGAAATCCGTTCAATCGTACTGCGTCAGCAGCTATTCGAGAGGCATCGTGAATACCGACAAACTTCGAGTCAGAGTCTGGAGAAGTGTTACGCGTGGGCTCGTCACTTACGATGTACCGCGTTACGAAAGTCAAACGGTCCTGGACGTCGTGACGTTCATTCAGCGGCAACTGCAGCCCGACCTCGCATACCGGTTCGCGTGCCGCGTGGGCATGTGCGGATCCTGTGCGATGAACGTCAACGGCAAGGCGCGCTGGACCTGCCGCACGCACGTGTCGAAAGTCGCGGTGAACGACGAACTGGAGATCGCGCCGCTCTCCAATCTGCCCGTCATCAAGGACCTCGTGACCGACATGAGTGACTTCTTCGACAAGTGGAGCCGGGCCAAGGGGCAGTTTTCGGGTAGCCGCTCGCGCCACGACGATTTCGCCAGAGTGAGTCCCGAGAGCGCGCAACGAAAGGCGGCGGACGCCGGGATCGAGTGCATCGGTTGTGGCGTGTGCTATTCGTCCTGCGACGTCGTGACGTGGCGCCCGGACTATCTCGGGCCCGCCGCGCTGAACCGTGCGTGGACGCTCGTCAACGACGAACGCGACACGCAAACGCTAGAACGTCTGCGCGCCGTCGCTGGCGACGCGGGCTGTCACTCGTGTCATACCCAGGCCACGTGTACGGAGCGTTGCCCCAAGCATCTCTCGCCGACAGCGGGCATTGCCGGCCTCAAGCGGATGACAATGAAGGCCGCGCGCGAAGGAGACCTGTAATGCAAGGCCTCTCTCTTCGCACCCAGGCTCGTCTTTGGTACTGGCAGCGTATGAGCGCGACGGTGCTCGCACTCTGCGTGTTCGTCCATCTCGGCGTCATCATCTACGCCGTCCATAGCGGCTTGAGCGCGTCGGCCATTCTCGGCCGCACGCGCGGAAATCTGTGGTTCGGCGCGTTCTATACGGTATTCGCGATCGCGTGTGCGGTCCACGTGCCTATCGGTCTGCTCAGAATCTCGGAGGAGTGGCTGCACTGGCGCGGAAAGGCTGCACAGGTCGCCTGTTTCGCATGTTCCGCTGGCCTCGCGCTGATGGGGTTGCGCGCCGTTTATGGAGTCGTATCGTGATGCGAAAGAACGACTATCGCGCCCGCACGCATCCTGCCTGGTGGGCCTTTTTCGTGCATCGTCTTTCCGGTCTGGCGCTGGCCTTGTTCCTGCCGGTTCACTTCTGGGCGCTCGGCCATGCCATTACGGGCGAGGCTTCTCTCGACGGCTTTCTTCGTGTGACCGACCAGCCGCTTTTCAAGTTTGGCGAATGGGGACTCGTGGTCCTGCTCTCGCTTCACATGATGGGGGGGATTCGCCTCTTGCTGATTGAATTTCTGCCGTGGACCGGCTTGAGAAAGAACTGGCTCGCCTTCGGTTTGGGGGCAAGCACCTGTACGGGCCTGGCTTTCCTGCTCGCGCTCGTGCATTAGCCCCGTATAGCGAAAATCCAAGCTGCACGACAGCCCCACAACTTATTACCAATCCGGAAGAGACGGCCATGAAACTCGATCTCGACGTCGTCGAGGAAGCCTCGAAGGAACTGTATATCCGCGCCCTCAAGTTGCTCCCGCCCGACGTGAAAGAGGGCATTGAAAGGCTTTCCGCCAGCGAAACGTCGCCGGTCGCGCAGCGGGTTCTCGAAACGATGCGGACCAATATCCGTGTCGCCGAAGATACGGAGAACCTGCTTTGCCAGGACACGGGCATCCCGATTTACAACGTCGCGCTTGGCCGCAACGTCGAGTTCGACGGCTTCGCATTGAAGGCGGCGATTCGCAAAGGGTGCGAGCGCGCCACGCGAGAGCACCCGCTGCGTTCGTCGGTCGTGCATCCGCTCACGCGCAAGAACAATCACACGTCGTGCGGCATCGAGGTGCCGGTCATTCACGTCGACTTCACGGACGAGAACGAGACTGCAACCATCGAGATGGTGCCGAAAGGCAGCGGCTCGGAGAACAATTCTTTCCTGAAGATGGCCGTGCCCGCCGAGGGGATCGATGCGATCAAGATGTTCGTCGTCGACTGTGTGATCTCGGCAGGCGGCAAGACGTGTCCGCCGACGATCGTGGGCGTGGGTCTCGGCGGCACGTCCGATCTATCCATTGCGCTAGCCAAACGTGCCGCGACGCGCGCGTTGGGCACCACGTGCGCCGACCCCGAAGGCGCCGCACTCGAACGCGAACTGACGCAGGCCGTGAACCGTCTCGGTGTCGGCCCGCAGGGTCTCGGGGGCGATAGCACGGCGTTTGCGGTGCATATCGAGCTGGCGTCGACGCACATCACGATGAATCCCATTGCGGTCAACATGCAGTGTCACTCGGCGCGGCGCGCGAAGGCCTTGCTTACCACAGACGGTCTCACTTACGGATTCTGAAATGGCTCACTACGACCTCTATACGCCTGTCGACGAGTCGCAGATCCGCAAGCTGCGCGTGAACGATACCGTGACCTTGCATCAGACGCTATTCGGCATCCGCGACGCCACGCAGATCCATCTGTTCGACAAGGGGCGCACGACGGAATTCGACCTGCGCGGGCACGCGGTCATTCACACGGCGCCCAACGTGCGCAAGGTCGCGCCAAGCAGCGAATTCCCGGCGGGATATCAACCGGTCTGCATCGGCACGACCACGTCGGACCGCATGGAACGCTTCACGCGTCCGCTGATGGAGCAGTACGGCGTACGCATGATCGTTGGAAAGGGCGGCTTGCGCGAAGGATCGAAGTCGGCGTTCCAGGACTTGGGCGGCGTCTACCTGGCCATTATCGGCGGCACGGCGGCGCTCGAAACGACATGGATCGAGAAGATCGAAGCCGTCGATCTGGACGACCTCAATCCGGAGTCGCTCTGGAAATTCAGGATCAAGGGTTTCGGTCCGCTGCTCGTGGCTATGGACAGCCACGGCGGCAGCCTGTACGACGAAGTCAGGGGCGACACCGCCTCGAGACGGGCCGAAGTTCTCGAAAGCCTGGGAGTACCGACAAAATGAATATCGAGCGCGTCAAGACGGATATCCTGATTCTCGGCTCGGGCGGCGCCGGTCTCTTTGCGGCGCTGCACGCGCACAAGCAGGCGCCGGACCTCTCGATCACGGTTGCCGTGAAAGGGCTGCTCGGGAAATGCGGCTGCACGCGCATGGTGCAGGGCGGCTATAACGTCGCGCTGGCGCCCGGCGATTCGGTCGAGCGTCACTTCATGGACACGATTGAGGGGAGCAAATGGTTGTCCAACCAGGACCTCGCCTGGGCGTTGGTGAGCACGGCGGTCGAGCGCGTGCGCGAGCTCGAAAACGAACTCGGCTGCTTTTTCGACCGTAACCCCGACGGGTCGATTCACCAGAAGGCGTTCGCGGGCCAGACGTTCGACAGAACGGTCCACAAGGGCGACCTGACCGGCATCGAGATCATCAACCGCCTGGCCGAGCAGGTGTGGAGCCGCGGCATCCATCGCCTCGAAGAGCATCGGGCCATCGAATTGATCAAGACGCGCGACGGCAAGCATGTCGCGGGCGTATTGATGATCGACATGCGCACGGGCCGCTTCGTATTCGTGCAGGCGAGGGCGGTGCTGCTCGCAACGGGCGGCGGGCCGACGATGTACAAGTTCCATACGCCGTCGGGGGACAAGAGCTGCGACGGGCTCGCGATGGCGCTGCGCGCGGGCCTCACGCTGCGCGATATGGAAATGGTGCAGTTTCATCCTACGGGTCTGCTTGCCGGCAGTCACACGCGGATGACCGGAACCGTGCTCGAAGAAGGACTCCGCGGGGCAGGGGGGTACTTGCTGAACGGCACGAAAGAGCGGTTCATGGATCGCTATGACAAGCGCGGCGAACGCGCCACGCGCGACATCGTTTCGCGCGGCATCTATTCGGAAATGCGTGCGGGGCGCACTTCGCCCAATGGCGGCGTGTACATCCAGATGAGCCACCTGGGCCCGGACAAGGTGCGCAAGCAGTTCAAGGGCATGGTGGAACGTTGCGCGGACTGCGGATTCGATCTCGCGGGCGGGCTCGTCGAAGTGGTGCCGACCGCGCATTACATGATGGGCGGCGTGACGTTCCACACCGACTGCGGCACTGAGTTGAGTGGACTCTTCGCGGCGGGAGAGGACACGGGTGGCGTGCACGGAGCGAACCGGCTCGGTGGCAACGGCGTGGCGAACTCCACGGTGTTCGGCGGCATCGCAGGCGACAACATGGCGAAGTGGGTCAAAGCGCAAGGTGAATATCGCGAACCCGATTCGCTCGCCATCGAAGCTGCCATCAAGGAAGCCGAAGTCCCCTTCTCCAAGAACGGAAAAGGGCTCGAGAGCATCCGGGAAGCGCTCTACGAATGCATGTGGACGCATGTCGGCATCATTCGCGATCGCGACGGGCTCTTGCGGGCACGCCAGGTCCTGGCCGAACTTCATGAGCGGTTGATGCTCACCGGCGTCGTGGACGGCGATCGCGCATTCAACGCACAGTGGCACGACTGGCTGAACCTGAAGAATCTGATCGCAGTCAGCCAGATCATCACCGAGGCGGCCCTATCCCGCGAGAATTCGCGGGGCGCGCATTTCCGTGAGGATTATCCGGAAGCCGGCGATCTGGAGAGGTCCGCCTACACGACGATTCGCAAAAGTGGAGGAGAGGTCGAGATCAAACAGGAGCCAGTGACATTTAGCCGGGTACGGCCGGGAGAAACGATTCTTTGCGAGCAGATGGCGCAATGAGGGGTGCCGCGTGGCAAGCGCATTTCCGGAAACTGCTTCGCTGTCCGCCTTGAATCGAGCCACGGCCGATCCACACTATTTCAAACGGAGACAACGCAATGCCCCCCAAATTCGTTCGCACGCTTCGGCGCGGGCTCGTGCTCGCTGCCGCACTTTCCGCTGCCCTGCAAGTGCAGTCGGCCGCTCATGCAGAAGACGCGTGGCCGTCCCAGCCGATCCGGATCATCGTTCCCTTCTCTGCCGGCGGGTCGACCGATGTGCTGGCCCGAACGATCGGCCAGGGATTGGGGACGCTCTGGAAGCAGTCGGTGGTGATCGACAATCGCCCTGGCGCGGGCGGCATGATCGCCGCCGAAGTCGAAGCGAAGTCTTCGCCTGACGGTTACACATTGATGCTGGCGTCGGGGAGCATGTTCACCGTCAATCAGTACATCTACAAAAAACTCCCGTACACGGCCAAGGACTTCAGCTATATCACGACGGTGGCCAGTAATCCGATGGTCGTTGCCGTGGCGCCCTCGCTGCCCATTTCGAATGTGAAGGAGCTGATCGCGTACGGGAAAACGCAACATCCCAAGCTGAACTTTGGTTCAGCCGGTATCGGCAGCCAGGTTCACATGGCCGACGAAGCGTTCTCGGGCGCGGCGGGCATTCCGATGGTTCACGTGCCCTATAAGGGCGAGGTGCTTGCGCTGAACGATCTGATGGCGGACCGCGTGCAGGTCGTGCTGCCCAACATCGCCGCGGCCATGCCCTTCATGAAGGGCAAGACGATCAAGGTGCTCGCGGTGACCGGCGATCACCGTTCAGCCGCGTGGCCCGATATTCCGACCGTGAGCGAAGCCGGCTTGCCCGGTTTCAATGTGACGGGCTGGTTCGCACTCGTGGCGCCGGCCGGCACGCCCGCGAGCGTCATCAACAAGATTCAGCAGGATACCGTGAAGGTGCTCGCACAGCCCGACACACGCCAGCACCTGGCCGTGCTCGGTATGGACCCGGTAGGCGACACGCCTGCCCAACTACAGGCCAGGATCGCCACGGAATCGGCGAAATGGCAAAAGGTCGTCAGCGCGAGCCATATCGGCGCGAATTGAACTTGATCGTTGATTGCCGTTGTTGCGAAGCCCGTCGGATGCGATGTCCCGGCGGGCTTTTTCATTTGCTTGGCTGATTATCGGCCCCGTATCGCAAGCGCGGCGGCCGAGCCGAGGTCAGGACTGAATCGGGCGACGATTGACGGCCGCTTTCAGATCGCTGATGTCGTCGTGCAACTCGAGCATCCACCGTGCGGCAGCAGCGATCTGGCGTTGAATGCGTTGGAAGGTATCAGGGGAAGTGCGAACGGGCGAGGAGGGGGTATTCACGAGCAACCGGGTTTTCAGTTAGGTAGTAACCCGTATTGTACTAGCGTTGAAGCGAACAGGTGATCGCACATGACCGATGCTATGGCCTGCTTACAACAGCATCCTGGTCGGTAGTACGCCAACTGGATCGACTTTACCGCCCGCGCAGTTTGCAGCCGGGCGGTCTTTCTACTGCCCCGTTTAATCGCTGCTTGCCCGGGGCATTTCGGCGCGCGCTCCACCCTGGCGCACGCGTTCTTTTTTGTTCGCGCGGCGGCGGTTTCGTTGTGCCGACAGCGTGACCATCACGACGAGCAACAGCGATGCAATGAGGAATCCGCAGCTGATGGGCCGCTCGACGAAAATGGACATATTGCCGTGCGAAATGAGCAGCGCGCGGCGAAAGTTCTCCTCGATCATCGGTCCGAGGACGAAGCCAAGCAGGATAGGCGCGACTGAAAAGCCAAGGTAGTTGAACACGGTGCCGATCAGGCCGAACGCCAGAACTTGCCACACTTCGAAAAGGCTGTTCTGGGTGCTGAACACGCCAACGGCAATAAAGAACATCGCAGAGGGAAACAGATACCGATAAGGCAGTCTGAGCAATTTGACCCACACGCCGATCATCGGCACATTGAGCAGCACGAGAAGAATATTGCCGATCCAGAAGCTCGCAATGAGGCCCCAGAAGATATCGGGGTGCTCGGAGATCAACTGCGGGCCAGGCGTAATGCCCTGAATGATGAGCGCACCGAGAATCAGCGCCATCACCGGATCGCCGGGTATGCCGAGGCTCATCGTCGGAATGAAATCGACCTGCGTTTTCGAGTGCGACGACGCTTCGGGCGCCGCGACGCCGGCAATCACGCCCGTGCCGAACGCCTGGGGATTCTTTGAGAGCTTGCGCTCGAGCGCATAGGCCACGAACGTCGTGATCGTCGGGCCGGTTCCCGGCATGGCGCCGAACAGCGCGCCCACGGCCGTCCCTCGCGTCATGGGCCAGAAGGTGGCTTTGAGTTCCTCGCGCGTGGGACGCATGTCCTTGAAGCGCACGCTGAGCGACTTGCTCGATACCTGCATTCTGTTGACGTTGCACAGGAAGTCGGCCACGCCAAAGAGCCCCATCGCGATCGCAACCAGTTCGAGCCCGTCGTTCATGTCGGTCAGGCCAAACGTGAAGCGGAACGTGCCCGTATTGACATCGGTGCCGACCATGCCGCAAAGCAGGCCGAAAAGCGTCATGGCGATGCCTTTGAGCGCCGAGCCTCTCGACATCGTCGAGCCGGCGAGCAGGCCCAGCAGCATGACGGAGAAGATCTCCGAGGGGCCGAACTTGAAGGCCATTGCCGTGAGCAATGGCGAAGCAAAAATCATCAGGATGATGCCGGTCGACGCCGCGAAGAACGAACTCAACATCGTGATGCCGAGCGCCGCGCCGCCTCTGCCGGCCTTTGCCATGGGATACCCGTCGAGACAGGTGATCGCATGCGGAGGGTGAGAAGGCAGATTGAGCAGAATGGCGCCGATCGCGCCGCCGTATTGCGAGCCGTAGAAAATACCGGCGAGCATCAGGATCGCCGGTACAGGGTGCATGACATAGGTCAGCGGCAACAGGATGGAGATTGCCGACAGCGCGCCCATGCCCGGCAACACGCCCACCATGTTGCCCACTAGAACGCCAAAGAACGACCACATCAGGTTGGTGCCTTGAAGCGCAACCGAGAAGCCGTAAAAGAGGTCGTGCAAGGATTGTTCGATCATGTTGCTCACTATCCCCAGGCGAATGGCGCCAGCTGAAGTTTTAGCGCCCATGAGAAGACAACGAGGGCGATCGCGCACATGACGATCGACAACGCGGCTGCGCGAAACAGGGTATTGGTTCGGTCTCCGAGCGCGGAAATGAAGACGATCGCGAAGGTGGCGGGAATCAGGCCGCCGTACTTGCCGAGCAGGATGAAGGCGAGCGTGCCCGTGATAATGCAAACGGCGCCACGCAGGTCGGGCAGCCGCGCATGCGCATCCGCCGTGTTCGAAGCGGGTTTGGGCAGATCCTTCGCCGAGAGCGCGATCAGAATGCCGACGACAGCCAGAAGCGTGCCCACGGCGACGGGAAAGAAACCCGCCCCCATGCTCGTCAGCGATCCCACTTCATAGGACATGCCGGCGTACGCGGCGCTTACGCCGATCACGACCATCAGTGCGCCGGCGTAGTAATCCTTGCTGAAAGAAACTCTGAGGTTCAACGCATACCTCCGCCGCCTGAGCGATTGACATCCGCAGCGCAGCCCGGCGCATGAAGTCTGGAGAGCGAGGTCCGGCAAGGTTGCCCGGCCCATGTGCGGCCGGGCAGAAGGTAGCACTACGAATTGAAGTTTGCTGTGTAGCCGGCGCGGGCCCGCAGGGAGCGTCGCCTGTCCGACACAGTCATACAACTCATATGTATGAGTCGCAATGTAATGTGTTAGCCTTCGGATTGCCATCAGGGAAAACATGGGTGTCGGCGCATCGTGCGCGAGACGAAGCAATTCTTTCGTCGACTTCAAGAATTACTGACTTTTCGCGTTGATGGATGACGCGAATAATCCACTCGACACCCATTTAATGCGGGAATCCACACGTCTTGAACAGGAGATATCGCAATGTCGATTGCATGCCGCGGCGCTGACGCGCTGGTAAAGGCGTTGTCCAAAGCAGGGGTGAAGCATGTCTTCACCTTGTCGGGCAACCACATCATGCCGGTGTTCGACGCTTGCATTGGCGCGGGTATCGAGTTGTTCCACACGCGCCATGAGGCCGCGGCCGTGCACATGGCGGATGCCTACGCGCGCTTGACCGGCAAGGTCGGCGTGGCGCTGGTGACCGGCGGTCCCGGTCACGCCAACGCGGTATCGGCACTCTATACGGCTCAGATGGCGGAATCGCCCGTTCTGCTTCTCTCTGGGCATGCACCGCACGACCAGTTGGGCATGGGCGCATTTCAGGAGATGCGGCAGGCGGATGTCGCGGCGCCGCTCGTGAAGATGGCCGCCACCGCACAGCATCCAGACACTCTGGTCGATGAACTGGCCCACGCGATGCGCGCCGCGCAGTCGGGGCGGCCCGGGCCCGTCCACCTGAGCCTTCCAGTGGACGTATTGGAGGGCGCGGCGCACGTGCCCGGCGAAATGCATGCCGAAAGCTTTATGCCGGCAAGGCAGATGCTTGACGACACAACGGCAAGGCGCCTGGTATCGAGCCTCGCCGATGCGGCGCGCCCGCTGATCCTCGTGGGGCCGGCGTGCATGACCCGCGCTGGCCGCGAGCGGACGGACACGCTTGCGGCGGCGGTCGGCATTCCGGTCATCGGCATGGAGAGCCCGCGCGGCATCAACGATCCGGCTCTGGGGGCGTTCGCCGAGGTTCTGGCGCAGGCTGACCGCGTGATGCTGGTAGGCAAGCGGATGGATTTCACGCTGGCGTTTGGGAAATCGCCCGCGTTTGCGCCGGGTTGCACGTTTCTTCAGGTCGACCCGGAGCCGCAAGAGATTGCACGCACGCGTCGCGCGGTGGGTGAGCGCTTGATCGGCACGGCGGTGGCGGATAGTTTCCCCGCGCTCGACATGCTGGCTACCGTTTGCCGCAATGCGCACAAGCGCGATGAAAGTTGGACGCGCGACGTGCGGGGCGCGATTGCATGGCGGCCCGAGCAATGGCGCACGGCGTCGTCGTCGCTCGAAAAACGTGTTCATCCTGTTCAGGCGCTCGCGCCGTTCCAGGCGTTTCTCGACAGCCATCCCGACGCGGTTTTCGTCTCCGATGGCGGCGAATTCGGGCAGTGGGCGCAAGCCTGCCTGCGCGCACCGCATCGCGTGATCAACGGCGTCGCCGGGGCGATCGGCGCCGCGCTGCCGTTCGCGCTGGCCGCGCGCGTTGCGCACCCCGATGCGCCCATCGTTGCCGTGATGGGGGATGGCACGTTCGGCTTTCATGCGGCGGAAATGGATACCGCCGTGCGCTACGGATTACCCTTCGTGGCCGTGGTTGGCAATGATGCGCGCTGGAACGCCGAGTATCAGATCCAGTTGCGCAGTTATGGCCCTGAGCGGCTGATCGGCTGCGAGCTGCTGCCCGCACGCTACGATCGCGTGACCGAGGCTTTCGGTGGCGCTGGCGCGTTCGTCGAACATGCGGACGACATGAAAGACGCGATCGAACGGGCGCAGGCTGCGCAGAACGCGAAGCTGCCAACGTGCGTGAACATCATGATCGAGGGTGTTGCTGCGCCGTCTTTCAAACGCCGCGCGCCAGAAGCTGCATCGCCCGGTCGCTAGGTCGAGATGTTCGCAAACGGGCCGGTGACGCCCGTGCGCTGCGCGGGCTACTGCGCGATCTGCTGACGCTGATATTCGTCGTGCTTCATTTGCATGTAGTCGGCGCGGCTGACCTCGTGCAGTTGCCGCGGATACTGCTCGGTCGCGTCGAACCACTCGGTGAGGCGTTTGTCGAGACGGGTGGCGGGCGGGCTGGCAAGCGCATCGAGATACGCCTGAATGGCGAGGTAATAACGCATCGTATTGCGTTCGACCAGACCGCGCACGCCGCCGATGTATCGCGTCTCGTTCGTCGACGGATCGTGGGTCGTGGAAAAGCCGACTTTATCGCTGCCTATCGTCGCCAGATAGGCTTTCATGGCAAGCCGGCCCGCTGTGCCGTAACCGTAGGCGTAAGTTAGATGAATAAAGGTGCGATCGTCACCCACGGGTATGGCCTCCAGCACGATCCGGTAGTCCTTCGTGCTCAGCGGACCCGTGGCGGCGGTAAGCTCCACGCGAAAATAATCAGGGCTACTCACGGCCTGGTGCCAGGTGAATTGCACGCGGTAGGATGAGGAAAGCGATTCCTCGGTTTTCTTGCCGATATTCACCGCGAGAACCGTCCCGCTCGCGCTGGTCGAGGCATGGCAGTACTTGATGTTCAGGTGCAGGATCAGCACGTCGCACCAGTTGGCAGGCCCTTGAGTCGGGTGGTTGAGCGTGTCGTTGACCGTCGCGAAAGGGAAGTTGACCACCCCGTAAATATCGCCTTTGAGTGCCGATGGCAACTCCTGGGATTCGAGGTACAGCGGCCGCTGAAACTGGTTTTCCGCGAGTGGCTGCGTGAGACTCTGGTACTTTTCGCGCAGGCTCGTCGCCCTGGCGTCCGCTTGCGCGAAAGCGCCCTGGCCCAGCAAACAGAGCGCCGCGGTCATCACGGCCATCCACCACTGGCGCGTGCGCCGGATGCCTGATGTGAATCTGGCAAGCGTCCTCATGGCCTTCCTCCCGCTTTGACTCAGTGTGAGCTGCATCGATCCGACTACCCATTTGGGTGGTGTGCGCCGCCTGTCCTTCTGTCATTGTGAACCCACGATCAGCAGGAGACCTGAAATGGAAACGACATCCTCGAGCGCAAATCCTCTAATAGTTCTCTCGGACGGTCTGGCCGACATTGTCGCGCGAGTCGGGCAGAGCGTCGTGGCAATCCATGGCCGGCATCGCATGCCGTCGAGTGGGGTAATCTGGCGCCATGGCGTCGTCGTGACGGCTGCCCACACGATCCGGCGTGAGGAGGGCATCGACATCACCCTGGCCGACGGTCGTACGGTCGCCGCAGTCCTCGCAGGCCAGGATCCGGGCACCGACCTCGCCGTGCTGAAGCTGGACGGCGTGGACCAGGACCCAGTGGAGTCCGGCGATGCCCGCTCACTGAAGCCGGGTCATCTGGCGCTCGCCGTTGCGCGTGCGGACGAACTCGGCGTCAGCGCCGATTTTGGCGTGATCGGCAGCACGGGTGGTCCCTGGCGCACCTGGAGAGGCGGGCAACTCGACGCATTCGTGCGACTGGACGGCGGTTTGCGCCCGGGTTTCTCGGGCGCGGCCCTCGCCGATATGCGCGGCCAGGTTGTGGGCATCTGCACGTCGGGACTGATGCGGGGCGCCGGCATGGTGATTCCCGCGATGACGGTGGAGCGCGTCGCCGATGAACTGCTGGCGAAGGGGCGCGTCTCACGGGGCTATCTTGGCGTCGGCACACAGCAGGTCAGCCTGCCGAACGCATGGGTGGACAAAATGAACCTGTCGTTCAATAGCGGATTGCTGATCAGTTCGCTTGCGACGGGCGGTCCCGCCGAGCAGGCAGGCGTGCTCATCGGCGATGTGCTGATCGAACTGGACGGTCAGCCTTGCCGCGACATGGGCGACCTGCACGCCGCGCTGGGCTCGACGGGCATCGGACAGCCGTTGCCAGTGACGTTGATCCGGGGCGGCGAGCGCCACGCGTGCACGGTAACCGTGGGCGAACGGCCTCAACGGCATGCATGCAGGTGAGGTCCGGGACGCGGCGATATGTCGGACGGAAAGATGGAATACATGGGGCCGGTGCGGGTTGCGCTCATTGCGGCATCGCCTCAGGTGCGTGCAAGCCTGCAAACGATTGTCGAGGCGGACCCGGCACTCGCGTTGCTGGGTAGCGCCGCCGACGCCGAAACGCTCGCCGCTGACCTGGCCGGTTCGGTGCCGGATGTCGTCGTGGCCGACATCGAGCCGGAGGCGGGCGACGCGCTCAAGACGCTGTTCGACCCTGGCCGCGCGCCACCGGCGCTGGTCCTGTTGCTCGACGACCCGGATAGCGATGGGTTCCTCGACGAACTGCCCGCCGAGGCGACGGCGATCCTGTCGCGCGACGTGACGCCCGCCGAAATCGTCGCGGCCATCGAAGCCGCCGCCGCCGGCCTGTGCGTGCTGTCGCCCGACATCCTCGCAAGGCTGCTGGCGGGACGAAAACCGTTGCGCCAGACGGCATCCGGCGGACCGTTCGAAGCCTTGTCGCTACGGGAGATCGAAGTGCTGGCGATGCTCGCCGATGGACTCGGCAACAAGGAGATCGCCCGGCAACTCGACATCTCGGACAACACGGTGAAATCCCACCTCTCGTCCATCTTCGGCAAACTCGGCGCGACCAATCGCACCGAAGCGGTAATGCTCGGTATGCGGCACGGATACATCATGGTGTAGACGGACCACACGGCGTTGAATAGAAGCGGTACGGGCGTCTCTAAAGAAACCTTCAGGCTTGCCGATAACACACGGATAGGGCGTTATTCGGCGGCTGCGCTGCCCCTGACTACGGCGAGAGAGATTCCATGCAGATTCAACCCATTACCGCGACGACGACTACGACGACTGCCTACGGCAGCGGTGCGCAGGCTTCGACGAGCGGCGCAGGCAACGGCGCTTCCTCGGGCGCGGCATCGTCGAATTCGAATGACAACAGCACGACGAGTTCGTCGACGAGCGCGTCCAGCAGCGGCACCACGTCGACTTCGACTTCGACGCAAAGCACTTCGGCCTCTTCGAAGGCGCGCGGCGGCGGGGGAGGCGGCGCGGCATCCTCCAGCAGTTCGTCATCGAGCGAACTCGACGAATTGAATTCGCTCATCGCGTCGCTTCAGGCGCAGCTCGCGCAGGTGTCGTCGCAGACCTCGGGCGCCGCGGCGCAAGGGTCGAATTCGGGCGAGATCAGCCAGATCAAGGCGCAGATCCAGAGTGCGCAAAGCGCGTTGAGCTCGGCGTCGCAATCGGACGCGAGCCAGGTCAGCCAGATCGCGTCGCAACTGGCGAGCGTACAGAGTTCGCTGGCGCAGTTGATGGTCGCGAGCGGCAAGACCACGGGGCTGGTCTCCACGACGGCGTGAGCGGAGCGGGGCGGCGTGATTCGGTCAGCCCGTCAGTGGTCGAGCGCAACGGCGGCCCTGCTTGCTACTATCGTCGGCGCCAATAACGGAGCCGACTGTGACCAACCCAACTCTCCACCTCTACGCCGACGCCCAGTACGCCAGTCCCTATGCGATGTCCGTCTTCGTCGCCCTGCACGAGAAGGCGCTCGCGTTCGAGCTTTCGACCGTCGATCTCGCAAAGAGCGAAAACCAGCAGCCGGAATTCGCGGCGATGTCGCTCACGCGGCGCGTGCCGACCTTGATCCACGACGGCTTCGCGCTCTCGGAGTCCTCGGCGATCACGGAGTATCTGGACGAAACCTTCCCCGGCGTGGCGCTGTATCCGGCGGATAGCCAACAGCGCGCCCGCGCGCGCCAGGTGCAGGCGTGGCTGCGCAGCGATCTCATGCCGATCCGCCAGGAGCGCTCGACCGAGGTCGTGTTTTACGGCCCGACCACGGCGCCGCTTTCCGGCGCGGCGCAACTCGCGGCAGAGAAGCTCTTCGCGATGGCCGACGCGCTGCTCGCGCAAGGCGAAAAGCATCTCTTCGGCGCCTGGTCGATCGCCGACGTGGACCTGGCGTTGATGCTGAACCGTCTGGTGCTGAACGGCGATCCGGTGCCGCATCGGCTGGCGCAGTACGCCCTCTCGCAGTGGCAGAGGCCTGCCGTGCAGCGCTGGCTCACGCTCGAGCGGCCGCCGCTCTGACGCTGCGTCGTCGCGCAGGGGGCGCGGATGCTGACCGGATGGCGTTCACCCAAGCTCAGAAAATCGAGCGGCCGGTGCGCGTCGTCAACCACTCCAGCGCCAGCGACCTCACGATCGGTCACAATAAACCGAGTGACCCTGCCTGGGTAGCCTCAGAAAATCGACCGCCCGGTAAGCGTGGTCAGCAGTTCGAGCGACTGGACGCCAGCCAGTGAGTTTCCGTTCGCGTCGAGCCCCGGCGACCAGACGCACACCGCGAACTCCCCCGGCAGCACGGCCACGATCCCGCCACCCACACCGCTCTTCGCAGGCAAGCCCACGCGGTAGACGAAATCGCCGGCCGCGTCGTAGGTGCCGCAGGTCAGCATCAGCGCAGAAAGGCGTTTGGCCGAACTCGCGTCGAGCACAGGCTCGCCGCTCGCGGGCGACACGCCGCCGTTGGCCAGAAAGAGCGCCGCGCGCGCCAGTTCCACGCAGCTCATCGAGATCGCGCACTGCCGGCAATACGCGTCGATCACGGTATCGGCGGGCATCTCCAGGTTGCCGAAGCTCGCGATGAAATGCGCCATTGCCCGATTGCGCTCGGCGTGCGCGAGTTCCGACTGCGCGACGCGCAGGTCGTAGCCGATGCCGGGCTCGCCCGAAAGCCGCCGCACGAAATCGACGAGCGCGGTTTCCGCCTGCACGAAGCGGCGGCACAGCACGTCGGTCACGACCAGCGCGCCCGCGTTGATGAACGGGTTGCGCGGCTTGCCCGCCTCGAATTCGAGCTGCACGAGCGAGTTGAATGCCGTGCCGGAAGGCTCGCGGCCCACGCGCTGCCAGAGCGCGTCGCCGAGCAGCTGGAACGCGAGCGTGCAGGCGAACAGCTTCGAAATACTCTGGATGGAAAAGCGCACGTCGGCGTCGCCGGTGCGGTACACCTGGCCGTCCACCGTCACGATAGCCATGCCGAAGTGATCGGGGCGCACTGTGGCGAGTTCGGGAATGTAGTCGGCGATGCGGCCCGTGCCGATATACGGCTGCAGGTCGCGATGGATGGCGTCGAGGATGGGCGTGTAGTCGAACGTGTGATTCATGGGAGGGAGCCGGGCAGTCGCGGCGGGGCGCCCGCCGCGGTCCCCGCGATTGTAGCGGCTCGCGCTTGGCGCCACGGCTTCATTGCGCGTCTTGACCGAACCTCGCCGGTCAATGCGCTCCCGCCGCGCCGCCGCCACCACCGCCCTTCGTCGACTTCGTGATCCAGATGAGCGGAATGATCACGAGAAAGATGATCGCCGAGATATAGAAAATGTCGTTCAGCCCCATCATGGCGGCCTGCGTGGTGAGCTGAAAGTCGAACAGCGCGCGTGCGGAGGGCTCGCTCAGATTCAGCACCTTCTGGGTCTGGTCCATCGCCTGCACGAAGGTCGGGTTGTTGACCGAGGCCTGCTCCGTGAGCCGCGCGTGATGCAGGATCGTGCGGTTGTTCCATGCGTTGGTCGCGATCGAGGTGCCCACCGCGCCGCAGAACACGCGCACGAAGTTCGAGAGGCCCGCCGCCGCGGGCACGCGGCTCGGCGGCTGCCCCGCGAGAATGATCGCCGTGAGCGGCACGAAGAAGAGCGCCATGGGGATGCCTTGCAGCAGCGTGGGCAGCACGAGATGGAAGGTGTCGATTTCGATCACGTACTGCGAACGCATGTAGAACACTCCCGCGAACATCACGAACGCGATCGTCGCGATGATGCGCGCGTCGGAGCGCGGCAACAGGCGCCCCACAACAGGCGAGAGCAGCAGTGCGAAGATGCCTAGCGGCGCGGTCACGAGGCCCGCGTCCACCGAGCGGTAATTCAGATACTCCTGCATCCATTGCGGCAATAGCACGAGATTGCCGAAGAACACGGCATAGGCCACGGAAATCGCAATCGTGCCGCCGAGAAAGTTCCGTTGTCCGAATAAACGCAAATCGACGATCGGATGTTCCTCGGTCAGCTCCCAGACGAGAAAGAACGCAAAGCTGATGAGCGCGACGAGGCCGAGCGTGACGATCACGGGCGAGTTGAACCAGTCGAGATCCTTGCCTTTATCCAGCATGATCTGGAGCGAGGCGACCCAGGCGATCAGCAGGCCGAGGCCCACCACGTCGATAGGCGGTTTGCGCGTGGCAGATTCGCGGTTACGGTAGATCGACCACGTCACGAAAGCCGCGAAAAAACCCACCGGGATGTTGATGTAGAAGATCCACGCCCAGTTGTAGCTATCCGTGATCCAGCCGCCGAGCGCCGGTCCCGCGATCGGGCCGACGGTCGTCGTCATCGCCCAGAACGCTAGCGCGCTCGCGGATTTGTCCTTGGGCCAGGAGCCGAGCAGGATGGCCTGCGAGAGCGGAATGAGCGGGCCGGCCACGGCGCCTTGCAGCACGCGCGCAATCAGCAGGAAAGGCAGGGTCGGTGCGATGCCGCACAGCCACGACGCCAGCACGAACGAAAGTATCGAGGTGATGAACAGGCGCACCTGACCAAAGCGCTGCGTGAGCCAGCCGGTGAGCGGAATGGAAACGGCGTTGGCCGCCGCGAACACGGTGATGACCCACGTGCCTTCGTCCACGGAAACGCCCATGTCGCCGGAGATGGTCGGAATGGCGACGTTGGCGATCGACGTGTCGAGCACGTTCATGAAGGTCGCGAGCGAGACCGCGATGGTGCCGAGGACCAGACGGCCTCCCTGGAGCGGCGGCGGCGGCGCAGGCGGCGCCGATGATGCGGCGGGCTGGTTCAAGCATGTTCTCCGCGTATTCGGTTTGCGGCACAGGATACCTGCAATCGCCTTTTGTCATCGCCAGCCGCGGAGCATCCCCATGTGGCGCAGGGTCATGGGGCTTGCGAATGGCTTTCGCGCGCGATCGGGCTGCTGACGCGCCTTTAGGTAACGCCGGGAAATGGAGTCTTTCGTACACGCGGTGCGCGGCGAGCGTATCCTTGCGCCTGCCGTGCGCCGCGCAAAAAGCGTGCGCTGGACACACAATACGAATGTCAGTACAGGGGAGGTCCGATCATGAGCTGGGAAGCATTCGAAGGGGGCTGGCGTCTGGCGCCGGCCGACGGCGCCGCTCGCGCGCTCGTCGTGCTGCTGCACGGCGTAGGCAGCAACGCACAGGACCTCACGCCGCTCGCCGACGTGTGGCGCGATGCGCTGCCGGGCGTCGCGTTCACGTCGCTCGATGGCAGCGAACCGTTCGACGGCGGCTTTGGCGGACGCCAGTGGTTCAGCCTGCGCGACATCAGCGAGAGCAACCGCGAGGCGCGCGTCGTTGCCGCCTCGCAGGCGCTCGAGCGGCGGCTCGACGCCGAACTCGCCCACTGGGGGCTCGGCCACGACGCGCTCGCGCTGGTGGGCTTCTCGCAAGGCTCGATCATGTCGCTCTACCACACGGCCACGCAGCCGGCGGGCGCGGCGGCCGTGGTCGCCTATGCGGGCCGGCTCGTCACGCCCGTGGTCGCGAAAAGCCGCACGGTGCTCACGCTCGTGCACGGCGAGGACGACGAAGTGATTCCGGCGACCGAACTGGAGCGCGCAGCCGCCGCGTTCAGCGACGCGGGCTTCGCGGTCACCGCTTTCGCGCTGCCGGGCGTGGGCCATACGATCACGCCGCAGGGCGTCATGCTCGGGCGCGACGCGCTGGTGCGCGCGCTCGCGCGCGGCTGATCGCCGGATTGATCCGATCGCTGGCGGTGGGGCGAGTTCAGTCCCCGTTAATCGGCATGCATCGACATGCATCGGCGGGCCAAATCGGTACAAATTGGCAGTCGCATAAGCCCGCAGTGTCGTATTTCGGCCATATTTTCCGGATAAGCTTTGCAGTTGTTTTTGGACCGGCTAAAGTTCGCGCCGGTCGCGGCCGTTAATACGGGGAGTCGCCGCGACCTTATGGGCCGCGTAGGCCCGTTCCGCCCGGCGCGCGGCTAGTTCGCGCTGCCTGGACGAGGCCGCCATCGGGAATGCCATCCGGCGGCGCGTCGTCTGCCGGGTCGCCAAAAAGAACCGAACTTCAGACCAATATGGCCCGAGCCAAGCCGCATTCCATTTTTTCCAAGAGGCTGTTCCGCCAGGACGTGGCGCTCGATCTCGGTACGGCCAATACGCTCATCTACACCGCCGACAAGGGCATCGTGCTGAACCAGCCCTCCGTGGTCTGCTTCGAGCGGCGCGCGGGGGCGAGCGAGACAACGGTGGCCGCGGTGGGCCGCGAGGCGAAGGATCTGCTTGGCCGCGCACCGGCCAACCTGGAGACGGTGCGGCCGCTCTCGCACGGCGTGATCGCCAATTTTTCCGCTGCCGAACACATGATGCGCCGCTTCGTGGCGATGGCGCAGCCGCGCCGTCTGCTCGGGCGCCGTGCGGCATTCACGGTGTGCGTGCCGGCGGGCGCGACGCGCGTCGAGCGCCGCGCGATTCGCGAGGCGGCCTTCGCGGCAGGCGCGGCGAGCGTGAACCTGATCGGCGAGTCGCTGGCTTCGGCGCTCGGTGCGGGTTTGCCGGTGCATGCGGCAACCGGCTCGATGGTCGTGGATATCGGCGGCGGCACGACGGAAGTGGGCATCGTCGCGCTGGGCGGCGTGGCGTGCAGCGGCTCGGTGCGCGTGGGCGGCGACCAGTTCGACCGCGCCATCGTCGATCACGTGCGCACGCTCTATGGCGTCGTGCTGGGCGACCAGACCGCCGAACACGTGAAAAAGACGATTGGCTGCGCGCTGTACGGCGAACCCATCGAACGCATCCGCGCGACCGGGCGCAGCATGGAAGACGGTCTGCCGCGCACGGTCGAGATCACGAGCCACGACGTGGTGGACGCGCTGGCCGCGCCGTTGCGCGTGGTGATCAACGCGGTGCGGCAGGTGCTCGAGACGGCGCCCGCCGAACTCGTCACCGATATCGCCGATAGCGGCATCGTCCTCACGGGCGGCGGCTCGCTGCTCGGCAGGCTCGACCAGTGCCTCGCCGCCGAGCTCGGCGTGGTCGTGCGGGTGGCCGACGAGCCGCTCACCTGCGCGGTGCGCGGCGCGGGCGCGGCGGCCTCGCTCATGAGCGAGCACGCGTTCGAAATGGTCGAATAACGGCGCCAGCCGGTGCTCGAGGCAACGCCGCTTCGCCAGGGCGCTGGCGTGCCGGGTGTTCGCGCCGCGGGCGTGGGACAATACGCCACTTTGCCGGCGTGTGCCGCGATGGACTGCCCGCAGGCCGTTGTCCGTTGCAACGCGCCGCTGTCCTGTTGTCTCCACATCGTCCAGCCGTGAATCCAGCCGCTTTTCCGGTCCCCGGTACGTTCATCGAACTGCCCGGTGGCCTGTCCATGCCCTATGTCGAACGGGGCGCGGGCGAACTCCTTCTCTTCGTGCACGGCTCGCTGTGCGATTTCCGCTACTGGCAGCCGCAACTGGCCGGCCTCGCGCAGCAATATCGCTGTGTATCGGTGAGTCTCACGCACTACTGGCCCGCCGGGGACGCTGCGCGCGGCCAGCCTTTCAGCTGGCGGCAGCATGCGGATGAGCTCGCGGCATTCGTCGAAGCGCTGGGCGCCGGCCCGGCGCACGTGATCGGGCATTCGCGCGGCGGCCTCGTGTCATTCCAGTTCGCGCGGCGCCATCCGCAGCACGTGCGCACGCTCACGCTTGCCGATCCGGGCGGGCCGGTCCAGCAGCCGGGCCAGACGCTCGCCACGCTGCCCGAGACCGTCAACGCGCTGCGCGCCCACGTCGTGGCGCTGATCGAGTCGGGCCAGGTGGACGCGGGGCTGGAGTTGTTCGTCGATTCGGTGAGCCGCCCCGGCTTCTGGGCAAGGAGCACGCATGCGTTTCGCCGCATGGCCACCGACAACGCGCACACGCTTGGACCGCAGTTTCAGGATCCGCTGCCTGCGTACACGCGCGAGCAGGCCGCCGAGGTGCGATGCCCCGTGCTGCTGATCGACGGTGAGCTGAGTCCGGAAGTGTTTCACCGGGCCGTGGCCGCGCTCGAAGCATGGCTGCCCGATGCGCGCCGCGCGAGTGTGGCGGGCGCATCGCATGGGATGAATCTGGCGCGGCCCGGGGCGTTCAACGAGTTGATCGATCGCTTCGTGAGCGGCTACGGGCGCTGAAGCGCGCCGATGCAAAAAGGGCGGCCGTGCGAGAGAACTGAACCCGCGGCCGCCCTTTTAATTGCTGCGAGAAATATCGCAGTCCGAACGACGCTCGCTTAGTCGCGGCCGTGCGCGTGGGCGTCGAGCTTGTGCTCGGCCGCCTCGCCGACGAGGCCCGCGTAATAGAGGTGCACGCCGATCGCGAGCGAATCGTTGCGGATTTCGTGGAAGGCCTTCCATGCCTTCACCGGATCCTTGAACACGAGATAGTGCGCTTCCTGCGAAACGAGGCGGGCGACCTGGTGCAGGCCGTGGCCGTTGAGCGCGTCCACGAGGTGATCCAGGCTGCGGTGCGTGCGCGCGTCGGTGCGCGGATACAGCATGTGCAGCACGGCCACGCGTTCGCTGGCGAGCGCGGCCGAAAGTGCGACCACGATGTCCTGGTGATTGAGTGCCGTGACAACGGCGCCCTCTGCTTGTTCGTCTTCTGCGAACAGGGTGTCGACCGAGATGTTCATCTGTTGCTTCCTTACGTTTTGCTTTAAGCGCGTGTGGCGGTGAAAAAAGCCCGCCGATGACAGCGGGCTAGATTACAAAATGCAAGTAATGGAAAACCCTTGCATGTCAAGCAGTATCGCAAAGATGGGGTGCGACATGTTGCGCTGCAAGAGCAAAATATTGTTGCAGGAATCGGCGTTAAGGAACCCGCAAGCTTGGCAGTGTTGCGAGCTTGAAGAGGGATTGTTGCTGGCTGCGCTATCAATCGATGCTGCACCGCGCCGTAGAATGCGGCAAGCGGTCGCAGCGATGCCGGCCTTTCCGGCGGCTGCGTCCTGTTGCGCGAGTTTTGCGCGAAGTATTGCGATGTAGCAGCAATTCAAGGACACGAAATGATCGATTCGAAGACACACGCCACGCTCACGATCCCCGGCCACGCTGAAGGCGTTCAGTTGCCGGTCTACAAGGGCACCACAGGCCCGGACGTGATCGACATCCGCAAGCTGTACGGCCAGACCGGCATGTTCACGTATGACCCGGGCTTCATGTCCACGGCGGCGTGCAACTCGGCGATCACCTATATCGACGGCGACAAGGGCGAGCTGCTCTATCGCGGCTACCCGATCGACAACCTCGCGCAAAACGCCGACTTCCTCGAAAGCTGCTACCTCCTGCTCAAGGGCGAGCTGCCTACGCAGGAGCAGAAGGACGAATTCGTGGCCTCGGTGACGAACCACACGATGGTTCACGAGCAGATGCACTTCTTTTTCCGGGGGTTCCGCCGTGACGCACATCCGATGGCGATTCTGGTGGCGGCGGTCGGCGCGCTGTCCGCGTTCTATCACGACTCGCTCGACATCAACAACCCGAAGCATCGCGAGGTGTCGGCGATCCGTATGATCGCGAAGCTGCCGACGCTGGTCGCCATGGCGTACAAGTACTCGATCGGCCAGCCGTTCGTGTATCCGCAGAACGACCTCTCGTACAGCGCGAACTTCATGCGCATGATGTTCTCTGCGCCGAGCGAGGAGTACAAGGTCAACGACGTGCTCGTGCGCGCGCTCGACCGTATCCTCATCCTGCACGCCGACCACGAGCAGAACGCTTCGACGTCTACCGTGCGTCTGGCCGGTTCGTCGGGTGCGAATCCGTTCGCGTGTATCGCGGCCGGTATCGCTTGCCTGTGGGGCCCGGCGCACGGCGGCGCGAACGAAGCCGCGCTGAACATGCTCGAAGAAATCGGCTCGGTCGATAACATCCCGAAGTTCATCGAGCAGGTGAAGGACAAGAACTCGGGCGTGAAGCTGATGGGCTTCGGCCACCGCGTGTACAAGAACTACGACCCGCGTGCGAAGCTCATGCGCGAGACGTGCTACGAAGTGCTCAACGAACTGGGTCTGCACGACGATCCGCTCTTCAAGCTCGCCATGCAGCTCGAAAAGATCGCGCTGGAAGACGATTACTTCGTGTCGCGCAAGCTGTATCCGAACGTCGACTTCTACTCGGGCATCGTGCAGCGCGCGCTGGGCATCCCGACCTCGATGTTCACGTGTATCTTCGCGATGGCGCGTACGGTGGGCTGGATAGCGCAGTGGAACGAGATGATCGCCGACCCCGAGCAGAAGATCGGCCGTCCGCGCCAGCTCTTCATCGGCGAAACGTCGCGCGTGGCGTTGCCGATTTCGCAACGCTGATGCCCCCAGCGCGCGCCGCTTCTGGCGCGCGAGCGCATTGCCTGCACGGGCGCCCGCACGTTACATCGTGCCGGCGCCCGCAATTTTTTCCGCGCACGTTCCTTGCTCGCGCCGCGATTTGCCACCGATTTCGCGCGTAACACTCGCGTATTCTTCGCGCATTCGCCGCCAACGCGTGCGCCGAAGCCACTACAATCAATCGCAAGCGAACCGTACCGTAACCCTTTGCATGGGACCCAGGAGGCAAGCAATGCAGGATCCTGAAACACTCGGTGGCGTCACGCGCTCAAGCGGCGTGGATCATCCCGGCCAGGACACGCGGGAAACCGACGGCGCGTTCATCGCGCCCGAAACGCCCGAGGTCGCAAGCGCCGACCAGCATGTGCTGAAGTCGGGCGGCACCTTCATCGTCAACGATCCGCTCGGCGACATCACCGGCATCGACGACGGCCTCTTCGTCAACGACACGCGTGTGCTCTCGTCGCTGCGCCTCACGTTCGGCGGACGCGTGCCCTCGCTGCTCTCGGGCAGCGTGAGCAGCGACAACGCCGTGTTCACGGCCCACCTGACCAATCGTCCGCTGCCGCCGCTCGGCGGCACCACCACGCCCGAAGGCGTGATTCACGTGCAGCGCGAGCGCGTGCTCTCCGGCACGATGATGACCGAGGCCATCGAACTCACGAACTACGGCACCGAAGACGCCGTGGTGCCGCTTTCCATCTCGTTCGCGAGCGACTTCCGCGACATGTTCGAAGTGCGCGGTCTGAAGCGCGAAAAACGCGGCACGCTCAAGCCGCCGCGCGTCGAAGATGGCGAAGTGCGGCTCGAGTACATCGGCCTCGACAAGGTGGCGCGGCGCGTGCGTATCGAGTTCTCGCCCACGCCGAACAAACTCCTCGCCGATCGCGCCGACTTCACGGTCGACCTGCCCGCGCAGGCCTGCGTCTCGATCTATCTCACGGTGGCGATCGAAGTCGAGGCCATGCCCGACGCCGCGCCCGGCACGCAGAGCGCGGGCATCTTCCAGCCGCCCCATTGCCTCGCGAACTCGCAGGAGCAGCGCGTGGGCCGCGCCGCTGTGCGCGCCGCGCTGGTCGACTCACATATCGTGATGCGCGAACGGCGTCGCGCGGCGGCGGCCTTGCGTTCGAGCAATCCGCTCTTCAATGCGTGGATCAACCGCTCGATCGCCGATCTCGGTCTCTTGACGACCGACCTGCCGACCGGCCCGTATCCGTATGCGGGCATTCCGTGGTTCTCCACGCCGTTCGGCCGCGACGCGGTCATCACCTCGCTGCAAACGCTGTGGCTCACGCCCGCACTCGCGCGCGGCGTGCTGCGCTTTCTCGCGGAGCATCAGGCGCGTGAGGATTCGGCGTTCCGCGACGCGGCGGTCGGCAAGATCATGCACGAAATGCGCAAGAGCGAGATGGCCGCCACGGGCGAAGTGCCGTTCGCGCTCTACTACGGCGGGGTGGACACCACGCCGCTGTTCGTCGTGCTGGCGGGCGCTTATGTCGAACGCACGGGCGATGTCTCGCTGATCGACGAGTTGTGGCCGGCGCTGGAACGCGCGGCGGCCTGGGTCGCAGGTGTATGCGACCGCAACAAACTCGGTCTGCTCGACTACCGGCGCGAATCGGAAGGCGGGCTCGCGAACCAGGGCTGGAAGGACAGTCACGACTCCGTCTTCCATGCGGATGGCCGTTTCCCCGACGGCCCGATCGCGCTCGTCGAAGTGCAGGCGTACGCGAGCGCGGCGTTCGAAACGATGTCGCGTTTCGCCACGCATCGCGGCCAGGTGGAAGACGCGGCGCGCTACGCCGCGCGCGCCGCCAAAATCCGCCGCTGCGTGGAAGAGAAGTTCTGGATGCCGGAGTCGGAGTTCTACGGTATTGCGCTCGATGGCCACGGCGATCTTTGCCGCGTGCTCGCGTCGAACGCGGGACATCTGCTCGCCTTCGGGCTGCCCCAGGAGGAGCGCGGCCGTGCCGTGGCGGAAGTGCTCGAATCGGCGCTGTTTCATACGGGCTGGGGCGTGCGGACGCTCGCGGCGGGCCAGGCGCGTTTCAACCCCATGGCGTACCACAACGGCTCGGTCTGGCCGCACGACAACGCGCTGTGTGCACGCGGTCTCGCGCGCTATGGCCGCAAGGCGGCAGCGGTGCGCCTCCTGCAGGCGCTGTTCGAGGCCGCGGTGACGTTCGACATGCGTCTGCCCGAACTCTTCTGCGGGTTCCCGCGCAGGCGCGGCGAGCCGCCCACGGCGTATCCGGTGGCCTGCCTGCCGCAAGCCTGGGCCGCGGGCTCGCCGTTCATGATGCTCGAAGCGTGTCTTGGCGTGACGATCGACGCGGCGCGCAACGAAGTGCGGGTCGAGCAGCCCATGCTGCCCGAAGGCATCGACTGGCTCGAAGTGGGCGACCTGCGCGTGGGCAAGCATACGGTGACGCTGATGTTCCGCCGTGTGGACGGCAAGGTCGTGGCATCGGCCGATCGCAGCGACGTGAAGGTCGTCGCGTTGCTGTGAGTCTGGGCGCGGGCATTCAAAGCCCGCGTCTGGCTCATCTTTTCCTTACTTTCCGGGCGGGTGATCGACGCGCTCCAGCGTGAACTGCGGCGCGACGTAACCCGTCTCGATGCCCATCGTGTTGACGATGCGCGGGGCGTCGAATTTCCTTAGTTGTGCCAGCTGTTCCGGCGTGCCGATGCCCAGTTGCCTGAGTACTTCCACGACGGTGGCATGGAGCGCGGTCAAATCGCCGTCCTCGATCTTCACCGCGATACCCAATGCCGGGCCGCCCGTGTGCGGTGCGGTCGCCGCGCTGGCGCGCACGCCAATCGCATAACTGCCCGCCGCGCCGAGCTTGCCGACGAGCGCACCTTCGAACGCGCGCATGAGCGCCGTGCAGAAGCGGCCTTCGCCGGCCACGAGTTCCGGATACGACGTCATCGCGCGATAGATATGGGCGAGCGCCTGCGAGCGCGAGTCGGTCGCGGCCGCTCCTGGCAAAGCCGCGCGGTCCTGCGCATCGGCGAGCTTCACGAACAGGCGGGCGAGCCGGTCGAGCGGGAAGGCCGGGGTGGGCAGATTGCAGCCGTCGATGCCCCACTCGACGCCCGTCTCGGGAAGATCGCAAACCTCGGCCACGACGCGCTTCACATGTTGCTGCAAGGGGTGCGAAGGCAGATGGTAATCGGCCAGCGCCGCGCCGATCGCGCGCGCGCCCGCAAGCATGCCCGCGTGCTTGCCCGAGCAGTTGCTGCACACCGCGCCCGGCGTGAAGTCGCGCTTGATCCACGCCTTGTAGACAGCGTCGGAGAGTGGCGCATGGCCGCCGCAACGCAGGTCCGATTCCGCAGCGGACACCTTGGCGAGCATCGCGCGCGTCCGCTCGATATGGCGGTCCTCGCTGCTATGCGAGGCGCACATGAGCGCGAGATCGGCGTCGTCGAAGTGAAAGCGTTCGAGCGCGCCTGTTTCGACTACGGCGAGCGCTTGTGCGGGCTTGGCCGCCGAGCGCACGAGCGTCATGCGATGCGGGTCGCCGAATGCGTAGAGCAGGCGGCCCTGGGCGTCGACCACGGCAATGTGGGCGATATGCGTGGTTTCGATGACACCGCCGCGCAGGACTTTCACGGCGGGTTGGGGGGCGCTCGTCGTCATGGTGCGTCTGCCTTGGGTCTCGGATGGGATCTTGCTGCGCGGTCGATGTGCGATTCTAATCCGCACGTTCGGATGGTGGACGCTGCCTTGGCGGGTTAGCGCATTTTGCGCGCCACTCGGCACGCTGCGAGATCCCACGCGCCGCTGCCGACCGTCTTCAGCAGCACAGGACTGCCGTCATGCGCCGCGCCGTTTGCCACGGCGGAGCCGATCGTGCGCACGTTCGCCCAGTCGACGCCGGCCTGCAGCAGGTCGCCGGCTTCTTCGCGCGCGGCTGCGAGATCGTCGACGAACACGCGGCTTGCACGCACCGTATCCTGGGCGATTTCGGCCGCGTCGGGCGTGAAGGCGCCCACGCCGATCACGAGCCGGTCCTGGCTCGCGGCGTCGTCGTACACGGGCGTCTTGCTCGTCGTCGCGGCGATGACCACATCGACTTCTTGTGGTACCGCACCGTGCGCGGGCGTCACGTCCACGCCGGACTGCGCGAAGTGGGCGCGCAATGCCGCTTCGGACGCTTCGGTCCGGCCTTTCACGTAGAGCGTCGCCGCCGGATAAAGCTGGCCGATCGCCTCGGCATGAAAACGCGCCTGCTGTCCGGTGCCGATTACCAGAAACGCGCGCGGCGCGCCGGGGTGAAAGAGCCGCACACCCAGCATGGACAGCGCCGCGGTGCGCCGCCCGGTCACGGTCGGGCCGTCGAGGATGAACTCCGGCTGCCCCGTCGCGCCATGGCACACCGTCACCGCGCCGAAGATGGTCGGCATACCGAGCGCCGTGTTGGCCGGGCACACGCTCACGAGCTTGTGGATGGCGATGTCCTCGGCGCTGGCGGGCATCGAGAGCATGACGCCGTTGCCCTTGAGCGGCACGCCCGTGCGCACGGGCGCGTGAATGCGGCCCGCGTCGTGGTCCTGCGCGGCCGTGGCGAGGGCGTCGAGCAGCACGCCGAAGTCGAGCAGGCGCGCCGTGGCGGCTGCGTCGTAAATCGCGATGGGCTCCATCGAGTCTTCTCTCCTGATGAATGATGCGTGGGTGTGGCGGCGTGCGTTCCGGCCGCCTCAAAAGCGGTCGATGCGAAACGGCGCGAGATCGACGGCGGGCGTCTCGCGCGTCATCAATTGTGCGACGAGTTCGCCGCTGAGCGGGCCGAGCGTGAGGCCCAGATGCTGATGACCGGTCGCGACGAACACATTCCGTGCGCCGGGCATCTCGCCGATCATCGGCAGATAGTCGGGCAGCGTGGGGCGCTCGCCGTACCAGCGGCTTGCGACCTGCACGGCGGGCGCGCCGGGAAAGAGCGCCTGGAATTGCGTGGCGAGCAGATCGGCGCGCCGCCAGTCGGGCGCGTCGCGCGCGCCGAGCTCGACGGTGCCGGCAAGCCGGATGCCTTGCGCCATCGGGTTACAGGTGAAGCCGCGCTCGACGAAGCTCACGGGCACGCTCAGCGTGTCTTGCGAGGGTGCGCCGAGCTGGACGTGATAACCGCGCTCGTTGGTCAGCGGAATCCTGGCTCCCAGTTGCTGCGCGAGTTCGGCGCTGCGCGAGCCGGCCGCGATCAGCACCCTGGCGGCCGGGTGCGTTGCGCCGTTCAGCGTGACGCCGATACGGCCGTCGGGCAGGGCGCGCAAGGCATCGACGGCAGCGCGCGTGAATCTCGCGCCCGCTGCGAGCGCCGCCTCGAAAATACGCTCGACGACCTGCTGCGGATTCGTGACCGAAGCCATGCCGGGAAAGTAGCGCGCATGGCTGATATGCGGCGTGAGCGACGACAGATAGTCGCGCCGCACCTGCTCGGCCGTGAGATTTTCGTAGCGCACGCCGTGCCGGTCGAGCAGATCGAGTTGCGCGCGTTCCGTTGCGTGCGCAACGGGTTGCTCGAACACGTAGAGCGAGCCGATGTCGCGAAAGAGGTCGGCGGCGATGTGCCGATCCAGCAAACGACGCCAGGCCTGCGCCGCACCGGTCACGAGGCTCGCGAGCGCGCGCGTATTGCGCCGGAAGCGCGGGCGCTGCGCCTGCGCGGCGAACTCCAGCACCCACGGCGCCATGCGCGGCAGGCTGCGCTTGTGCAGGCGCAGCGGGCTGTCGCGGCGCAGCAGCATGCGGGGCAGGCCGGCCATCGTCTCGGGGCTCGCGAGTGGGGCGACATGGTCGACCGCGATCAGCCCCGCGTTGCCGAACGAACAGCCCGAGCCGGGCGGGGCGCTATCGACGATATGCACCCGCACGCCGCGCTGCGCCAGGTTGAGCGCGGCGCAGGCCCCGACGATACCCGCACCGATGACGACGACGTCTTCCATGTCAGTCTCGCGACGAAGAAGTGATTTCCTTCGATGCTAACCCAACTATTTCCTATAGGAAACTTTTTTCTGATCGTATCTCTCGCGTGCCCGACCGCCGATCAGCCTTGCCCTTGCAAGGCGTTGTAGGCGCCCGCCTGCTCGAGCAGCCACGCGCGGAAGCGTTCCAGTGGCTTGCCGTGGCTGAGTTCGGTGGGATAGACGAAGTAGTAGCCGCCATCGGCAATCGCGGGGGCTTCGAACGGTATGACGACGCCAAACCGCTCGAGCTGGCCTTCCACGAAGAACTTCGGCACGAGCGCCACGCCGAGGCCGGCGGCGGCCGCTGCGATCAGCATCGTGTGCAGCTCGTAGCGCACGCCGTGCATGGTGGCGTTGTCTTCCACGCCGAGGTCGGAGAACCAGCGCGTCCATGCGTCGGGGCGCGTGGTGGAGTGCAGCAGCGGGTAGGCGAGCAGTTCATGCGCCTTCTTGATGGGGCGCGCGAGCAGCGACGGCGAACAGACGGGCACCACTTCCTCGCCGAACAGAAAGTCGGACGACGTGCCGGGCCAGGTGGGCTTGCCATAGTGGATCGCGGCTTCGAAATGCGACTCCTCGAACGAAAACGTCTCGGTGCGCACGCCCATGTTCACGCGCACATCGGGCGTGCGGTCGTAGAAGTCCTTGAGGCGCGGAATCAGCCACTCGGACGCGAAGGTCGGCAGCACGGCGAGTTCCAGATAACCGCCGCCGCTGCCGTGCGCAATGATGGAGAGCGTGTCGCGATCCAGGTTTTCGAGCGCACGGCGCACCTGGGTGCTATAGAGCCGGCCCGCGCGTGTGAGCACGACCCGCTGTTTGGCGCGCACGAAAAGGCGCACGCCGAGATTCGATTCGAGCGTGGCGATCTGGCGCGAGACTGCGCTTTCGGTGAGGAACAGCTCCTTGGCGGCGTGAGTGAAGCTCTCGTGCCGCGCCGCGGCTTCGAAAGCCGTCAGCGCGCCGATGTTCGGGATCTTGAACTTGCGCATGGTAATTCCAGAAACTCATCAAGTGACAATTTAATCTCGCTTTACGCAGTGCGCAACCATTTGAATAATGCGTTTTACGTATAGTCGGCCGAAGCCAATGGCCAGAGGCCCGTTTGATGGCCGCTGCGAGGCGGTCGTTTCCTGTGAGATTGGTGATGCGCAATTCGAACGTAGAACGCTTGTTGTCCGCGCTGCTGGGCCGCGAGAAAACCGAAACCCTCTTTGCAACGCTGAACTTTCCGTCGATGCTCGGCGACTGGGAAAGCGGCACCGTCACGCGCGCCGAACTCGCCCAGGCGATGAACATGGCGCTGTTCGAAGACCTGCTGGAGCGCTCGCCCAACGGCCGCACGTACACGAACGATACGGTGGCGCAGGGCGGCGCGGTGTACTTCGACCATGGCGCGCTGCGCACGGTGCGCTGGGCGCAGAACGGCGCGCTGCCGCCCGGCGAAGCGGCGTTCACGCGTATTCTGCGTCCGCTCGGCTTTCGCCTGAATGGCCGCTATCCGCTAGACAAGCTCGGCATGACGGGACGCGCCTATGCTCACGAAGACGCGCCCGACGAGATCGCGCAGTTCTTCGTGAGCGAACTGTACCCCGAGCGCTTTTCGGCGGCGTTCCAGCAAGCCGTGACGAACGTGGTGGGCGCGTCGAAAGATCCGCTCACGCCGCTTGCCATGGCACAGCTCTCAGAACTCGAACGCGACGGCTCGCTGCCGCTCGATGCAGCGCTGCAGCTGCTGCCCGTGATCGTCGGGGCATTCGCGCGGCAGCACGATGTGCCGGCTATTTCGGACTACGAGACATTGCTGCAGGAATCCGCGGAAATGGCGTGGATCGCAACGGAAGGCAACGCCTTCAATCACGCGACCGACCGCGTGGAAGACGTCTTCCAGCTTTCGGACGACGAGAAGGCCAAGGGGCGTCCGATGAAGCCCAGCGTCGAGACCTCGCGCTCGGGCCGCGTGTTCCAGACGGCGTATCGCGCCGACACCGTGAAGCGCGAGTTCCGCGCGGCGGACGGCCAGCGCGTGACGCGCGAGGTGCCGGGCTCGTTCTACGAGTTCATCACGCGCAAGCGTACGTTCGATCAGGTCACGCGGCGCTGGCAGACCGATTTGCGCTTCGACGCGGGTAACGCCACCGGCATCTTCAAAATGACCGCGAACGCTGCGTAAGCTTGAAGGTTCAAACGCCCGGCGCGCCGTCCTGCGTGTCCGGGTGCGGTTCGTTGATGAGCCAGAGGACTTCCGCGTCCTCTTCGCTCGTGGAGACGGCCGCATGCCCCGTGCGGCTGTCGAAATAGAGGCTGTCGCCGGCTTCGAGATGCGTCGGCGCGTAAAGCTCGGAGTAGAGGCAAACCGAGCCGCTCAGTATGAAGATAAATTCTTCGCCTTCATGCCGGCCCCATTCCGTGAACTCGTCGAGCGAGTGCGCCGTCACGCGAATGCGAAACGGGTGCATCGCCTTGTGGGCGAGCTCCGTTGCCAGCAACTCCATCTGATAGCAGCCGGCCGCATGCTGCTGCCCGCCGCCCTTGCGGGTGAGTGCGCGGCGTCCGCTCGCGCGCGGTCTGGGCGCCGAGCCGAACAGCTCGCCGAGGTCGATCTTCAGGCCGTGAACGATCTTCTGCAGCACGTCGAACGTTGGCGACATGACGCCGTTTTCCACCTTCGAGAGCGTGGAGCGCGACACGCCGCACACGCGGCTGGCGGCCTCGAGCGTGTAATCCTGCTTCAGCCGGGCCGCCTTGACGCGCTTGCCCAGCTCCGCCGAAGCGTTCTCGGCGGGCTTGAGGGACGGGGTTTCCATTCGGGAACTCGGGGTGCTCGCTGATGGTTCGCGGGTGTTCGTATCGTACTCTATGTTTCCGATCATAACATTGGCGTATCGCGTGACGCTTGTTGCGTCATGCCGCGTTTAACAAGCATGGCTAAGTAAATTGTCCACCCGGAAGTTGATGATTTCTGACGCAAACCCAGACGGCGCAAGGCATGGCGCGCGCACAAGCCGCGCTCGCATGACATCCACGCACAAGCGGGCATCTCGGCGTTATCGGGTATTTCCCAATGCCTGCGAGGCCGCGTCACGCGTTGCCGTATTCCCCGCGTGGACGGGCTTGATGAGAAAAGCGCATTACGTGGTGATTAGATTTCGTTTGATGCCGCCGGAACCGCTGCCGACAATCCGTTCACGTCCCCGCCGTGCTGCGGTGCTGGACGAATCCTGTGCGTCGAAGGTCCGCGCGACCGTTCGGACGCATCACGTGCCGGCTCCATCCAGATTCCGAAGGAATATCGCATGTCTCCTCGTTTCCTCGCTTCTCGTCGTGGCTGCGCGATCGCAGCGTCGTTGATGTTGGTTGCCGGCGCGGTGAGCGCGCAGGAAATGGTCGTGAAGATCGGCGTGGCCAGCCCGCTCACGGGCGGCGGCGCAGCGTATGGCAAGGACATCGAGAACGGTGTGCGTATGGCCGTGGACGAAGCCAACGCCGCGCATCCCACCATCGGCGGCAAGCCGGTCAAGTTCGTAATCGACTCGCAGGATGACCAGAGCGATCCGCGCATTGGCGTGCAGGTCGCGCAGCAACTCGTGGACGACAACGTGGCCGTCGTGATCGGCCATTTCAATTCGGGCACGACGCTGCCGGCCTCGAAGATCTACGCAAAGGCGGGCATTCCGATGATCACGCCGGCCGCCACCAATCCGGCCATCACCCAAAGCGGCGCGCCGACCATCTACCGCGTGATCGCCACCGACTCGCAAAACGCCGGCAACGCGGGCAACTATGCGGCGACGGTGACGAAGGCGAAGCGCATTGCCATCATCGACGACCGCACGGCCTTCGGCCAGGGCGAAGCCGACGAGTTCGAGAAGGCCGTGAAGGCGAGCGGCGGCACGATCGTCGCGCGCGAGTTCACGAACGACAAGGCGGTGGATTTCAGCGCCCAGCTCACGAGCATCAAGCGCACGAGTCCGGATCTCGTATTCTTCGGCGGCCTCGACGCGCAGGCCGCCATGATCGTCAAGCGCATGCGCCAGCTTGGCCTGAAGGCGCAATTCCTCGCGGGCGGCGGCGTCATGGACGCGAACTTCATCAAGCTCGCCGGCGATTCCGCCGATGGCGCTTCGGTGTGGGAATACGGCCAGCCGCTCGGCACGCTGCCCAAGGGTCGAGGCTTCGAAGCGAAGTTCAAGCAGAAGTACGGCATCGACATGCTCGCCTACGCGCCGTTCGCCTATGACGCGGCGTGGGTCGCGATCACGGCGATGGAGAAGGCCGGCTCGGCGACGCCGGCGCAGTACAACGCCGCGCTGAAGGCCACGAACTACGACGGCATTACGGGCAAGATCGCCTTCAATGCCCAGGGCGACCTGAAGAGCCCGAGTTCTACGCTGTATCAGGTCAAGAATGTGGCGTGGGTGCCGGTCACGACGCGAACCGCGGACTGAGATCACTCGCCTCTGCTACCTTGAAGGGCGCCGGCACTGCCGGCGCCCAATGCATTGTTTCCAATAGGAAATCGAGGGTCCGCCCGCAGGGCGGCCTCATGCCATTTCAATGGCGGAAAGCCGGGCGGGAGCGATACACGCGGCATGGCGAAAATCCCGTGGATTTTCGTGTTGTCGCCGCCAAATTGCGCGTGTATAGTTTCCTAAAGTAGCAATGTTTCGTATCGGAAATTTTTAAGGGATTCTACCTATGAAAGCCTCCTCCATCCTCTCGGATCTCGGTATTTCCCAGCTCGCGGAAGCGGGCGACATCGCCGTGCATTCGCCGATCAACGGCGAACTGATCGGCCGCGTCGCGAGCCAGTCGGCAGCCGACGTCGACGCCGCGCTGGCGAAGGCACAGGAGGCGTTCAAGAGCTGGCGCAACGTGCCCGCGCCGCGCCGCGGCGAACTCGTGCGGCTGCTCGGCAACAAGCTGCGCGAGCAGAAGCGCGCGCTCGGCAGCCTCGTCTCGCTGGAAACCGGCAAGATTTTCCAGGAAGGCCTCGGCGAAGTGCAGGAAATGATCGACATCTGCGACTTTGCGGTCGGCCTCTCGCGTCAGCTTTACGGTCTGACCATTGCTTCGGAGCGTCCCGGCCACCGCATGGCCGAATCGTGGCATCCGATGGGCGTGTGTACTGTCATTTCCGCGTTCAATTTCCCGGTCGCCGTGTGGTCGTGGAACGCGGCGCTCGCGCTCGTGTGCGGCAACGCCGTGGTCTGGAAGCCTTCGGAAAAAACGCCGCTCACCGCGGTTGCCGTCAACAAGATCATGCAGGACGTGTTGAAGGAATTCGGCGATGCGCCCGAAGGCCTCACGAGCCTCGTGGTCGGTGGCCGTGAAGTGGGGGCGAAGCTCGTGGCGGATCCGCGCTCGAACATCGTGAGCGCAACGGGCAGCACCGAAATGGGCCGCACCGTCGGCGTCGAGGTCGCGCGCCGCTTCGGCCGCTCGCTGCTCGAACTGGGCGGCAACAACGCAGGCATCGTCTCCGCGACTGCCGATCTCGAACTCGCACTGCGCGGCATCCTGTTCTCGGCGGTCGGCACGGCCGGCCAGCGCTGCACGTCGCTGCGCCGCCTGTTCGTGCACGAGAGCGTGTACGACAAGGCAGTCGAGCGCCTGAAGACGCTCTACGGCAAGGTGGTGATCGGCAATCCGCTGGAACAGGGCACGCTGATGGGGCCGCTCATCGACGAGCAGTCGTTCGCCCGCATGCAGTCGGCGCTCGAGCAGGCAAAGCGCGAGGGCGGCAAGGTGTTCGGCGGCGAGCGCCAGGCGGTGGCGGGCAACGAGAAGGGCTTTTACGTGCGCCCGGCGATCGTCGAGATGCCGTCGCAAACCGAAGTGGTTCTTAAGGAAACCTTCGCACCGATTCTCTACGTGCTCAAGTACAGCGACTTCGGCGACGCCATCGATGCGAACAACGCCGCCCACCATGGCCTGTCGTCGTGCGTATTCACGACGGACCTGCGCGAGAGCGAGCGCTTCACGTCGGCCGCGGGCAGCGACTGCGGCATTGCGAACGTGAACATCGGGCCGAGCGGCGCGGAGATCGGCGGCGCGTTCGGCGGCGAGAAGGAAACGGGCGGCGGGCGCGAGTCGGGCTCCGACGCGTGGAAGGCTTACATGCGCCGCGCGACCAATACGGTCAACTATTCGTCGGCGCTGCCGCTCGCACAGGGCATCGATTTCAACGTCGAATAAGCGCGTTTGGCGTAGTTGAGCAGACATGACCGGGCGCACGGTGCACCCGGTCGATGGATCGATTCGCGCAAACCCAATCCATGCGCGCCGCAGTTATCCGCAATCTGGAGCAAGTCGTGAGTTCTCAAGTCGTTATCGTTGGCGGCGGGGTAATCGGTAGTTCTATTGCTTACTTTCTGCGCGCAGCCGACCCAACGGTTTCCGTCACCGTGTTCGAGCGCGACCCGAGTTATGCGCGCTCGTCATCGGCGCTTTCGGCCGCGTCGATCCGGCAGCAGTTTTCCACGCCGTTGTCGATCCAGATGTCGCTGTTCGGCATCGAGTTTCTGCGCGGCATTGGCGAGCGGCTCGAAGTGAACGGCAGCCGCCCGTCGATCGAGCTGCACGAGGGCGGTTATCTCTTCCTCGCGACGGAAGCGGGCGATGCGACGCTGCGCGAGAATCACGCGCTGCAAACGCGTCTTGGCGCGGACATCGAACTCATGTCGCGCGACGCGTTGCACGCGAAGTTTCCCTGGCTCAACGTCGAGGATCTCGCAAGCGGCGCGTATGGCCGCAGCGGCGAGGGCTGGTTCGACGGCTACGGCCTCGTGCAGGCGTTGCGCAAGAAGGCGCAGTCGCTCGGCGCGCGCTATGTGACGGCCGATGTGACCGGCGTCGTGCGTAGTGGCCGCAAGGTCACGCACGTGATCGCGAGCGACGGCGAACGCCATGCGTGCGACACGCTCGTGAACGCAGCCGGCGCGTGGGCGCGCAAGCTCGCGGAAATGATGGATATCGACATTCCGGTCTATGCGCGCCGCCGCAGCATTTTCAACGTGTCGTCGCCGGCGCGGCTCGCCGCGTGCCCGTTGCTGATCGATCCGTCCGGCGTGTATTTCCGCCCTGAGGGCAACACGTACATCACCGGAACGTCGCCGAGCGCGGACAACGACCCCAACGACCTGCCGCTCGACGAAGTCGATCACGCCATCTTCGACGACGTGATCTGGCCCACGCTTGCGCACCGCGTGCCGGGATTCGAGGCGCTGCGCGTGGAGAACTGCTGGTCCGGCTATTACGAGTACAACGTGCTCGACCAGAACGCGATCATTGGTTATCACCCGGCTATCGACAACTGCGTGTTCGCCAATGGTTTTAGCGGGCACGGTCTGCAGCAGGGGCCAGCAACCGGGCGCGGCGTGAGCGAGCTGATCCTCAACGGCAGGTACACGACGCTCGATCTTGCTTCGCTCGACTGGTCGCGCGTACTGGAAAACCGGCCGATCGTCGAAAAGAACGTCGTGTGACGGTGGGTAGTCAGGCCGCGCAAAAAAGAGCCCGTGATTTCACGGGCTTTTTTATTGCGCGACCGCTTGATGAGCAAACCGCATGACATGGTGATTAGATTTCGTTTGATACGTCCGTGAGGGCTGACCACAATCGAAGCTTGTCCGTTGCCGCGCTTAACCGCCATCGACTCCATGTCCGCCATGTACGATTTCACCGCGCCCTTTGAGCATCCCGCCGGTTCGCCCATTCGCGAGCTTTTCAAGTACCTGGGAGAGCCAGGCATGATTTCCTTCGCTGGCGGCTATCCTGCCAGCGACCTGTTCGATGCCGATGGACTGCAAGCGGCAGCGGCTCAGGCATGGCAGGCTTCCACGCGCTGCCTTCAGTATGGCCCGACCGACGGTTTGCCCGAATTGAAAACGCAGCTGCTCGCGCTGATGGCGCGCCGCGGTGTGACCTGCGCGCCTGAGGAGATGGTCGTCACCACAGGGTCGCAGCAAGGCCTCGACCTCTTGTTGCGCGTGCTGCTCAATCCGGGCGACACGGCCTTGACCGAGCAGCCGGCCTATCCGGCCACGCTGCAGGCGCTCAGGCTCCAGCAGGCGCATGTCGTGACGGTGCCGGTAGACGGCGACGGTCTCGACGTGGACGAACTCGCCGCGCGGCTCGCTTCGGGCGCGATCGTCCGGCCTAAGCTGCTCTACACGGTGCCGACCTTCGCGAATCCCACCGGGGCCACGCTCACGCGCGAGCGGCGCCTTGCGCTCTTGCGTCTCGCCGTTCAGTACCGCTTCGTGATCGTCGAGGACGATCCGTACGGCGATCTGCGTTTCGCAGGCAACGCGGTGCCATCGATGCTGGCGCTGGCAAGCGTAGTGCCTGGCGCGCGCGACTGGGTCGTGCACTTCTCGAGTCTTTCGAAAGTTGTCGCGCCCGGCTTGCGCGTAGGCTGGACCGTCGCGCCCGCCGAAATCGCGCGGCGCTGCGTGATTGCCAAGCAGACCGTCGACCTGTGCAGTACGCCGTGGACCCAGGCAATCGCCGCGCACTACCTGGCGGCGGGCTCGCTCGAACGGCATCTTCCGCACATCACGCAAGCGTATCGGCGCAAATGCGAAGCGCTTTGCGATGGCTTGCGCGCGCAATTCGGCGATGAAATCGCGTTTCATCAACCGGAAGGCGGCATGTTCGTGTGGGCGCGTATTCCGGGTGTGGCGATCGATGCGCTCTTGCCGAATGCAATTGCGAACAAGGTGATTTTTGTTCCGGGCAAGGCGTTTTTCGCCGACGAGCCCGACACGGCGTCGCTGCGCCTTTCGTTCGCCGCGCCGAACGTGGATGAGATTCGCGAAGGCGTGGCGCGTTTGAAGCGGGCCGCGCATGCCACGCAAACGGCGGACGTGACGTCGGCACCTGTTTGAAATTCGCGCGGTTCAAGTTCCGCGCGTTTCTCGTTGCGCAACCAACTGCGCAAGCTCGACGTAGCGCTCCACGCACGTCGAGGTGAACGGCTCGATCCACGAGACAGTCTGATCGAGCGCCTTCTTGCGCGCATGCACGCTGCCGCTCGGCACGGCGGCGACGAGCGGCTCGCGCGCGATCACGAGCGATCACAACCCGTCTTCCTGCGCGTTCGCTGCCGACCAGCCAAAGCCGATATCGAGTGCGCCCTCGACGACCGGCCGATGCTGGCTCGCGGTGGCGGTCACGGCGATCGGAATCTACCTCTCCTGCTATGACTTCGGCGGCAGCCTCGGCTCCTTGTTGCCGATTCCCGCATGGCATCGCTTGCGCTGTGTTGGGCGGGGTGCGTGGCGTTCGTCGTGGGCGCTCAGTCGCTAGGCGGGTTGCTCGCGTTCGCGTTCTGGCGGCCGGAGCGCGCCGCCGCACGGAGCGACGCGCGCGGAGCGCCAGGGCAATCGCCTGGTTGACAGTCCAAATATTGGCTTCCTATTATGCATACAACGTTGCACACAAAGAGATATGCAAAATTGTGTGGCGTAGGAATCGTGCATCTACGGGATTACCCTTATTGGAGAGGTCATCATGGTTCGGCTGTCTCGCATTACCCGTCAAGCTTTCGTCGGCCTGGTTGCAGTGAGTTGCGTGCTCGCGAGCGCGTCGTCTCGCGCGGAGGACGCGAGCGCGTGGCAAAGCGTGAAGAAAGCAGGTGTTCTGCGCTGCGGCGCCGCGGTTGCGCCCCCGTACGTGATGCGCGACGCGAAAACTGGCCAGTACAGCGGCTTTTTTTCGGACCTGTGCCGCGACTTCGGGCAGAACGTTCTCAAGGTCAAGGTCGAATTCGTCGACACGTCGTGGGACAACATCGTCGCGGGTCTGCAATCCGACAAATGGGACCTCTCGCTCGCGCTGAACGACACGCCTGAGCGCGAGAAAGCGATCTCGTTCTCGGTGCCCGCCACCGACTACAACGTCTCGCTGGTCTACAACAAGAACAACCCGAAGATTCCGAAGGGGGCGCACAGCGTCGCCGATATCGACAAACCCGGGATGACGATTGCGGTCATGTCGGGCACGTCCCAGGACAAGGCGATCTCCGCTGCCATCAAGCAAGCGCAAATCATGCGTCTGCCGGGCAACGACGAGACGCGTCTCGCGTTGATGTCGAAGCGCGCCGATCTGCTCGCGGACGCGAACATCACCAACATGCTGCTGACCGAGGAGCACCCGGAGTGGGCGGTTGCGATTCAGCCCAATCCGCCGCTGGCGCAGCAAGCGGTCTCGTTCGGCGTGCGCAAGGAAACGTCGAAAGCCGATCTCGCCGTGCTCAACGACTTTCTGAACGCGCAGGTCAAGTCGGGGGCGGTCAACCGTCTCATCAAGACTTCCGTCCAGTCGATGCTCGTGACCAACAAGTAATCACACTGGTTTGGTGCCGCGGTGCTTGCCCGCGACGTGCGGCATCCGGCACACGTTCCGAAACATTCCGCTGCTGGAAGGCCGCCGCGCGCGTGTGCGCGCCGCGGCCTTTTTTGCATTTCGATGCCCGCCGCATGCCCCCGTCTGCACGGTCCCGGTGTTTTCCCTGGAAATCCCGCATCTCTCATTGACGGTCGAATTTTGGGCTTCTAATATGTGTACAACGTTGCACACAAGTAGATGCGCAAGATTGTGTGCTCCAGGCGAGGAGGTGACGGCGCCAGCCGCACTGGACCGATCGACAAAGCAGATTCGATTCACATATCGCGCGCTTCGGCACGCGCCCCGCTGGAGAGATTTCATGTTGTCAATGCGAACCATGGCTGCCCAACCCAACATTGCCCCGACTGTCCTGAACTTCTCGCCGTCGGCGACGGGCGAGTTCGTCCAATTCGAGAACGTCTATAAGCGCTACGGCGAAAACCTCGTCGTCATGGACCGCATGAGCCTCGACATGCGCGCAGACGACAGGCTCGTGATCATCGGCCCGAGCGGCAGCGGCAAGAGTTCGCTTCTGCGCGTGATGATGGGCCTCGAAGGCATTCAGGGCGGACAGATCGGCTTTCAGGGCAAGCCGTACATCTACGGCGAGGATTCTGGACGATCGAAGCGTATCGATGCAAAGCTGCAGAAGCAGATCGGCATGGTTTTTCAGCATTACACGCTGTTTCCGCATCTCTCCGTGCTCGGCAACCTCATTCTCGCGCCGGTGAAAGTCGGCGGCCTCTCGAAAGCCCAGGCCACTGAGCGCGCCCGCATGTATCTGGCGCGTCTGGGCCTGGAGAGCAAACTCCACGCCTATCCGAGCCAGCTCTCCGGTGGCCAGAAACAGCGCGTCGCCATTGCGCGGGCGCTCATGCTGGAGCCGAAGCTGATGCTGTTCGACGAAGTGACCTCGGCGCTCGACCCGGAAATGGTCATTGAAGTGCAGAACGTGATGCTCCAGCTCGCAGAACAGAAAATGGCGATGATCATCGTGACACACGACATGCACTTCGCCCGCGATATCGCCACGCGCGTCGTGTTCTGCGCGGGCGGGAAGATCGTGGAGCAGGGCGCACCGGATGAGATGTTCAAGTGTCCGAAGGAAGCGCGCACGCGCGAGTTTCTCGAGAAAGTTCTGCATCTCGACTGAGGGTGGCCATGAACTACCAGTTTGATTTCCACTTCCTGCAAGGGAGCCTCGGGTCCCTGCTTGACGGACTGCGGGTGACGGTCGAGCTTGCCCTCGCGTCCAACATCATGGGGCTCGTGCTCGGCTTTTTCCTGTGCCTGCTGGTCATGAGCCGTTGGGCAATCGTGCGCTGGCCGGCGCAACTCTTCATCGAATTCTTTCGTTGCACGCCCGCGCTGCTGCAAATCGTGTGGTTCTTCTACTGCATCCCGATGATGGTCGATGTGTTCATCGACCCCATCGTGATGGGCATCCTGGCATTGGGCCTGAACCTGACGGCATTCAATGCGGAAGCCTATCGCGCAGGCGTTCAGGCGGTGCCGAAGGAACACCTCGACGCGTGCGTCGCGCTCGGCCTGAAGCCGTGGCAACGTACCTTCTACGTGGTCCTGCCGCAAGCGCTTCGTAGCTCGATGCCCGTTCTCATGACCAACGGCATTGGGAGCCTGCAGCAAAGCGCGCTCGTCGCAATCGTGGCGGTCGCGGATCTCATGTACGTGGGCAAGAGCCTGGCGACGCAAGCCTATCGTCCGCTCGAGACCTACACGGTCGTGGCGCTCATCTACTTTGCGCTTTCGCTGCCGATCGCGCGGCTCGTCCACGTGATCGAGCGACGTCAGGAACTGGCCCATCAGCGCTAAGGAGAAGACCATGAACCTCGATTTCGCCTCCGTGCTGCCGTACTGGCTGGTCCTGCTCAAAGGATTGGGGCTGACGCTCGCGTTCACGAGCAGTTGCGCCGTGATCGGCAGCCTTGCCGGTTTCGTGTTGAGCCTGCTGCGCATGTCCTCGTCGCGGTGGATGAAAGCGGCAACGACGCTCTATGTCGAATTCTTTCGTGGAACGCCGCTGCTGATTCAGCTCTTCTGGGTGTTCTTCTGTTTCCCGGTCGTTTTCAGGATTCCGATTCCGCCTTACCTCTCGGTCGTGATTTCGCTGACGTTGTATATGGCGGCCATCACGAGCGAGACGTTTCGCGGGGCGCTGAAGTCGATTTCCTCGGAGCAGCATGACGCGTGCATTGCGCTCAGTCTCACGCCGCAAGCGAAGATTCTCTATGTGATCTTTCCGCAAGCGCTGTTGCGCGCCGTTCCGCCGTTGCTCTCGAACGTCGTGAGCCTGTTCAAGGAGAGTGCGCTCATCTCGTCCGTGGGTGTCGCCGATCTGATGTTCGTCGGGCAGAACATTTCGACCAGCACGGCACGGCCAGTCGAATTCCTGACCACGGTCGCCATGATCTATTTCCTTGTCGCGTTCCCGCTGACCCGTCTGGTCGGCTTGGTCGAGACAAAGTTTCTCAGGCGCTTTGCCTACTAAACCCAACCATTGTTTCGTGAAGCGGAGATTCAAATGCAGATGAAAGGTATCCTGCCGGCGCTCGTTACGCCGTTCAATGCGTCCGGTGCCGTCGACCACGACACCCTCGCGAACATCCTCGAGTTTCAGCTGAAGGCCGGCGTCAACGGCTTCGTGCCGCTCGGTTCGACGGGCGAATATTACGCCCTGACGCACGACGAGCGCCGCGCCATCCTCAAGACGGTGCGCGAAGTCGTGGGCGAACGCGGGACGCTCATCGGCGGCGCGAACGGCTCGTCCACGCGTGAAGTCATCGAGCAGACGCGACTCGTCCGCGACGCCGGCTACACGAACGTTCTTATTGCGCCGCCGTACTATGCGCTGCCGTCGCAGGAAGAATTGATTGGGCATTACGCCGCGATTCTCGAAGCCGTGCCGGACGTCAACGTGATTCTTTATAACTATCCGGTCCGCACGAATGTGGAAGTCGGTTTCGGCGTTCTCGATGCCTTCAAGGATCACCCGCGCGTCGTCGGGATCAAGGAGAGCAGTGGCAACCTGCTGCGCGCCATCGAAATCGGCGAGAAGTACAAGGATCACTACCAGCTCTCATGCGGTTCGGACGATCAGGCGCTCGACTTCTTCCTGTGGGGCGCCACGAGCTGGATTTGCGGGCCGGCGAATTGTTTCGTCAAGCCGGTCGTCGACTTCTACAATAAGTTCGAGGCCGGCGATATTCGCGGTGCGCAAAACGTCATGCGCTCGCTCTTCCCGGTCATGGCCACGATGGAAGCCGGCAAGTTCGTGCAGAAGGTGAAGTACGGCTGCGAACTGGCAGGCTTCATGGTGGGCGCCGCGCGCATGCCGCTGATGCCGCTGACCGACGCAGAAAAGGCCGCATTCCGCGCGGTATTCGAAGCCGCTCAGGCCTAATCCGCACGCCGGCGCCTGGGCGGCGCCGGCTCACACGTTCCGGTGGAAAACCGACAATGACGCGACATAGCTTCAAGTGCATCGAAGGTCACACGGAAGGCATGCCGGTACGGATGGTCATCGAGGGCGCGCCGTCGCTCGCGGGGCGCACGATGGCCGAGCGGCGCGAGGACTTCGTCGGGCGATACGACTGGATTCGCCGTGCGCTCATGCTGGAGCCGCGCGGCCATTCGCACATGTCGGGCACGCTGCTGTATCCCCCGGTGTCCGCCAATGCCGATATGAGCTTGCTCTTCATCGAAACCTCGGGGTGCCTGCCGATGTGCGGACATGCGTCCATCGGCTCGATCTCGTTCGCGCTGGAAGCCGGTTTGGTGAAGCCGAAAGCGCCGGGTACGGTGGTTGTCGACGTGCCCGCCGGGCAACTGAGCGCGCGCTACGAACAGGACGGAAATCGCGTGACGTCGGTGCGTTTTACGAATGTGCCCAGTTTCCTGCTCCATCGCGACGTGGAAGTCGTGCATCCGAAGTTGGGCAAGCTCGTGCTCGACATTGCCTACGGCGGCAACTTCTATCCGATCGTGGAAGTCCAGCAGAATTTCCCGGGATGCGAGCATTTCAATCCGCAGCAGTTGCTCGAATGGGGCCGTGACATGCAGGCGCTGTTGAACGAAACCATGCAAGTCGTTCATCCGGACAATCCGCTCATTCGCGGCGTGAAGCACTGCATGTGGACGGGTGCACCGCTTTCGGGCGACGCCCACGCGCGCGCCGTGGTGATTGCCGGCGAGAGTCTGATCGACCGTTCGCCCTGCGGGACCGGCACCTCTGCGCGCGTTGCACAACGGTATGCGCGTGGGTTGCTCGAAGCAGGGCAGGCTTTCAGGCATCAAAGTCTGATCGGCAGTTGTTTCATCGGGCGCGTCGAATCGACGACGCGGCTCGACAGCGGCATCGACGCCGTCCGCCCCAGCGTCGAAGGGCGCGCGTGGATCACCGGTCGCTCCGAACACTACGTGGACGACGATCAACCCTATGCATTGGGCTTCGACCTTCAGGAGTTCGCCAGGTGAGCGCCGTACCTCTCGAATCCGCAGTGATTGAACGCAACGCCGCGCCGCGCGAGTCGGCCGTCGTCATTGGCGGCGGTATCGTTGGCGTGTGCTGCGCGCTGTATCTGCAGCGCAGCGGCTACGCGGTCACGCTCATCGATCCCGAAGCGCCGGGTAACAGCACCGCAAAATGGAGCTGCGGGCAGATGGCGGTGAGCGAAGTCATTCCGCTGTCCAAGCCCGGCATTCTCATGAAGATTCCCGGCTGGCTCATGGACCAGAAGGGGCCGTTGGCGCTGCGGCCGGGCGCGTTGCCCGGCATCATCCCCTGGTTCGTCCGTTTTCTCATGTGCGCGCGACACGCGAAGATCGTCGATATCGCCAACGCCATGGCGACACTCACGCACGAAGTCTACGCGGATTACGCGCCGCTGCTCGACGCCTGCGAAGACAAGGCGCTCATGGGCGAGCGCCCCATTCTGGAAGTATTCGACGGCCCGAAAGGCATCGAGCACGAGCAGCCGCATCTGGCGTTGCGCGAGTCACTCGGCTTCAAGGCGCAACGGTTGAACGCCAAAGAAATCGGCGACCTCGAGCCGGCGCTCGCAGGCAAGTTTTCTCATGGGCTGCTCTTCGCGGACTGGCGTTCCGTGCGCGACACCATGGGATTCATCGCCGCGCTCACCGACAGCTTCATTGCACGAGGCGGCCGCCGGATCAGAACGGAAGCGACCCGTATCGACGAGGCGAACGGCAGGGCGACCGGCGTCACGCTCGCGAACGGCGAGCGCGTGGCAGCCCGGCACGTGGTGGTTGCCGCCGGCACGGGCGCGCGGCGCTTTTTCGGTGCTCTCGGTGTGAGCGTGCCGCTCGAGGGCATCGCAGGGTACCAGGTGGTGGTTGCCGACCCCGGCGTCGAGATGCGCCACTCGACCATCTACGCCGACGGCGGATTTTGCTTCACGCCGATGACGCGCGGCCTGCAGATTGGCGGGACCATCGAATTCGCCGGGCAGGGCGCCGCGCCCAATTTCAAACGGGCCGACATCATTCTCGAGAAGGCGAAACGCGTGCTGCCTGAACTGCGCACTGCGAACGTCGAATATGGCGTGGGCTATCGTCCTTTCCTGCCGGACACGAAGCCGGTTATCGACCGCTCGCGCAGGCTCGACAACGTCTTGATGGCTTTCGGCCATGGGCAACTCGGCCTCACCCTCGGCGCGACGACGGGAAGGCTGATCGCCGACATGGCTGCGGGCCGCCCCACCAGGCAGGATCTCGCGCCGTTCAGCGCCTACCGGTTCTAGCAGGCAGCGTTCGACGCCATGCTCATCACATTGCGCAAACCAATATCGGGTTGAATATGAAATCGTACGAAAAGCTCTTCATCGATGGCCGCTGGGTCGCGCCGGTGCACAACGGCAGCTTCGAAACGGTCGATCCGTGCACCGAGCAAGTCATTGCGAAAGTTGCGGCCGCAACGGCTGAAGACGTCGATCTTGCCGTCAAGGCCGCGCGCAAGGCGTTCGACGAAGGCCCATGGCCGCGCATGAGCGGCGCCGAGCGTGCGGCTGTCCTGCGCCGCATCGGCAAAGGCATTCGCGATCGCCTGCAGGCGTTGGCCGAAATCGAAGTGCGCGACAACGGCAAGCCGCTGCCGGAGGCGCTGTGGGATCTGGGCGATGCGGCGGGCTGCTTCGACTTCTACGCGGGCCTCGCGGAAAAACTCGACGAGCATGCCGAAACGACTATCGCGCTCCCCGATGACCGCTTCAGTTCGGTTGCGCGCAAGGAACCCGTCGGGGTGGCGGGCGCCATCATTCCGTGGAACTTTCCGCTGCTGATGGCCGCGTGGAAAGTGGCGCCCGCGCTGGCCGCGGGTTGCACGATGGTGCTCAAGCCCTCGGAGTTGACGCCGCTTACGGCGCTCGAGCTTGCGGATATCGCGGCAGCGGCGGACCTGCCGCCGGGCGTACTGAACGTCATCACTGGGTTGGGCCAGGACGCCGGCGCGCCGCTGAGCGAGCATCCCGGAGTCGACAAGCTCGCCTTTACCGGCAGCGTGCCGACCGGCAGCCGCATCATGCAGGCCGCGGCGCGCGACATCAAGAACATCAGTCTCGAACTGGGCGGCAAGTCGCCGTTCATCGTCTTCGACGACAGCGATATCGACGCGGCTGTCGAATGGATCATGTTCGGCATATTCTGGAATCAGGGGGAGGTGTGCTCGGCCACGTCGCGCGTGCTGGTGCAGCGCGGCATCTATGCAAAGCTGCTCGATCGCCTGAAAGAGGAGACGCAGAAGATCACCATCGGCAGCGGTTTGCAGGATGGCACGCTGCTCGGGCCGCTTGTCAGCAAGGGCCAGTACGACAAGGTGCGGCATGCGGTCGAGCGTGGCGTGGAAGAGGGGGCGCGGCTCGTGACCGGCGGCGGGCGGCCCAAACATCTCGAGAAGGGCTATTTCATGGAGCCGGTTGTTTTCGCCGACGTGCCGGAGACCAGCTGGGTCTGGAATGAAGAGATTTTTGGCCCGGTCGTTTGTGTCCGACCCTTTGAAGACGAGACGGAAGCCGTACGTTCTGCCAACGATTCACGCTTCGGCCTGGGCGCGGCCGTGATGTCGCGCGACAGCGAGCGCTGCGAGCGCGTGGCGCGCAAACTGCGGGCAGGTATCGTCTGGATCAACTGCTCGCAGCCGACCTTCACGGAGGCGCCGTGGGGCGGCTACAAGCAGAGCGGCATCGGGCGCGAACTGGGAGAGTGGGGGTTGAACAACTACCTCGAAACCAAGCAGATCACGCGGTACGGCAGCGACAAGCCGTGGGGCTGGTACATCAAGTAAGGCAGATCGAACATGCGCTGGAAAAAGACACTTCAACTCGTGGATGTGCACTGCGAAGGCGAGATCGGCAAAGTCATCACCGGGGGCGTCGTGGGCATCCCCGGTGAGACCATGCTCGACAAGATGAATTACCTCAACGAGGTGGACGACAGCCTGCGCAGGCTCGTCGTGCTCGAACCGCGAGGCTGCCTGCAGATGTCTGTCAATCTGCTGCTGCCGCCCACGCGGCCCGAGGCCCACGCGGGCTTTATTGTGCTGCAGGCGGACAAGGCCCACCCGATGTCCGGCAGCAATGCCATCTGCGTCGTGACGGCCTTGCTCGAACTCGGCATGGTTGAAATGCAGGAGCCCGAAACGACCGTCGTGCTCGACACGCCTGCCGGTCTCGTCACGGCTCGCGCAACGTGCCGGGACGGCCGCTGCATGGGCGTCGCGCTCGACATGGTGCCGTCGTTCGTCGAACGGCTCGACTTCGGCATCGACACTGCGCAGTTCGGGACGATTCGCGCCGATATCGCATTTGGCGGCGTCTATTACGCGCTCATCGACGTCGGGCAGGTCGGGCTGACGATCGCCCCGGAGAACGCACGCGCGCTGGCCGAGCTGGGCGTGTCGCTCAAGGACGTGATCAACCAGCAGATCGAGATTGAGCACCCGCTATACCCGCAAATCAACGAAGTTGCCTATGTCATGTTCCGCAATCGCGTGAGCGACGAGCTGTATCAGACCTGCACGACTTTGCCTCCCGGCCGCGTCGACCGCTCGCCGTGCGGCACCGGAAGCTCGGCGAATCTCGCGACGCTCGCCGCCCGCGGTCTGGCAGACGTCGGCACGAAATTGAAGTCGCGCTCGACAATTGGGGGCGAATTCTCCGTGGAGTTGCTCGGCAAGACGGAAGTCGGCGGCCGGCCCGCCGTTTTGCCGCGTGTGCAGGGCCGCGCGTGGGTGTACGGCATCCAGCAGATCGGGGTTGACCCCGACGACCCGCTGGCGGCGGGATTCATGCTCAGCGACACGTGGGGCGCGGGATTTCCGAAGGTCTGAGGCGAGGGGCGGGCAATGTTAAACTCCAAAGCACGCCCGCTTTACCGGGCCTACGACGACGGCGGGAAGACCATGAGCAAAGCGACCAACGAGGCAGAGGCGGGTGTCCGCCGCCATGGCGGGCGATACATCTACGAAGAGCTGCGCAGACAGATCCTGACGCTGCAACTCAAGCCTGGCGCGCCGCTGGACGAGGTATCGCTCGCAGAGCAATTCGGCCTTTCGCGTTCGCCCGTTCGTGATGCGCTCGCCCGGCTCATTAGCGAGGGGCTCGTCACGATCCTGCCGAATCGCACGACGCTCGTGACGCCGCTGGAAATCGAAGAATTTCCGAAGTACGTATCGGCGCTCGATCTCATTCAGCGCGCGGTGACCCGGCTCGCCGCGCTACATCGTACGCAAGAGGACCTCGCGATCCTCAAGAAGGCCGACGCCGCGTATATGAAGGCGGTCGAGAGCGGCGATGCCGAGGTGTTGACCGAGCGGAACAAGCAGCTGCACATGGCCATCGCACATGCGGCAAACAATCCCTATTTCGTGGGGTATTACGAACGGCTGCTGGGCGAGGGGCAACGTCTGACGCATCTGCACTTCGACTACACGGTGACCTCGCCTCACGCGACCAGGCTGGGCAATGACCATAGCGAGATCATCGACGCCATTGCGCGTAAGGACGCCGATCTGGCCGAGAAGCTCGCACACGAACACACGATGCTCTTCCAGAAACGGTTCCTCGATTACATGCGCCAGAACATGACGGAATCGATCGCCATTGTGTGATTCGCTGCGTCGAAGCGGGGCCTTGGGAAACGGGATCGCCACCATGCACTTCCAAAAGGAGTAACCATGGATTTGACCGACTTCGACACACTGACTTTTGACTGCTACGGCACGTTGATCGACTGGGAAAGCGGCATCTTCGCTGGACTCAAGCCCCTGATCGAACGGGCCAGGACGCCGCTGTCGAGAGACCAGATTCTGGAGGCCCACGCGCGCCACGAGTCGTCGCAGCAGAAATACACGCCGGCCAGGCGATACCAGGAACTGCTGCCCATCGTCTACAAGCGACTGGCCGAGGAATGGGGACTGTCGTTCACGCACGAGGAGTGCATGGCGTACGGTCGGTCAGTGCGGAACTGGCCGGCATTCGAGGACACCGTGGCCGCGCTGCAGTATCTGAAAAAGCACTACAAGCTGGCCATACTCTCCAACGTCGACAACGAGACGTTCAGCTACAGCAACGCAAGGTTGCAGGTAGCGTTCGACGCGATTTTTACGGCGGAAGATATCGGCTCGTACAAGCCAGCGCCGCGAAACTTCGAATACATGCTCGAGAAGCTGGGTGAGCGTGGCATCAAGAAGGAAAAAATCCTTCACACTGCCGAAAGTCTTTTCCACGACCACAAGCCTGCCAGTGAGTTTGGTCTGGCGTCGTGCTGGATTTACCGCCGTCATTCGCAACCGGGCTTTGGCGCGACCATGAATCCCGGCTGGCAGCCGAACGTCGCCTTTCGCTTCAACAGCATGGCGGACCTTGCGAAGGCGCATCAGGACGCCGCGGCGAAAAAGTAAGGCGGTATGGATGCCCACGCCTGACGAACAAGAATCGCCGAGAGCACGCCTTGCGCAGGCGCGCCGGCTACTGGCGCTTGCGCAATCGGGCTTGCACTACGCGACGAGCCCGTTCGACCAGGAACGGTACACGGAAATCGCCAGCATCGCGCATCAGCAACTCGCGGAAATGGCGTCCATGCAATCGAGCGATGTCGCCGCGCTCTTTGCTTTCGAAACGGGATACGCGAATCCTAAACTCGATGTCAGATGCGCCGTCTTCAATCCGTCCGGTCAGATCCTTCTCGTGCGAGAGGCCGTGGATGGTTTGTGGTCCCTGCCTGGCGGCTGGGCCGACATAGGCGTTTCGCCCGCGGAGAACGCGGCAAGAGAGGCTCGTGAAGAAAGCGGCTACACGGTGAAGATCGTTCGGCTGCTGGCCGTGTGGGACATGCTCAAGCACGGACATCCGCCTTCCGTGTTTCACATCTGGAAGCTGGTTTTCCTTGGGGAAATCGTGCGCGCGGGGAAAATATCCGGAGCCGAAACCGACGCCGTTCAGTTCTTCGATATCGATAACCTTCCAGACTTGTCGCAAGGCCGGATTCTGCCGGAACAAATTCGACAACTGGACGCACTGCGCAATAACAGTGACGTTGAATTCGACTGAAGTTTCTCTTTGACGCCGGGGTGGCACCTAACGGTGGTGCTTTCAGCCGGCGCTGGGCTGCTCGGTGCTGACTGTTGCCAGGCGGCTGCCGGCAAACGGGTCCTGCCGCCAGTCCACGCTTGGGGTTTTCACGGGCTGCTGCTCGGTTATCTCGCCGATTGCAAAATGCTCGAGCGACTGCCCCGCGCTTGTCGCCTGCACCACCCACCGCGGGGCGTCGCCATTGCCGTCCCACGTGTGGCCAGCCGCATCCCGGTAACGGGCGGCGCGCAATTGCGCGGCGTCTGCGGCAATTGACGCAGCAATATCATCCGGTTCAATACCAAATTCGGCCATCCGACGCCGCAGATAGGCCACGATGCTTTCGCGTTTTCGTTCGTCCATTTCTAGTTGTGCTTTGCTCTGAATGCAACTCTTGAGCAGAATATAGCGCAAGTCGCGTGCCGCCAGGATATCACAGCTTGAACGGGCGTCCCTGGCGGCGGTCGCGAAAGGCCTGGCGGGAATCAGGTGTTGAGCTTCTGGGCGCGCTCGGCTTCATGTTCTGCGGCCCGTTCCTCCGCATGCTTTTTCGCAACGTGATGTCCCACGATGCAGCCGCCAACGGCTCCAGCAACGGCGTGGTGGCCCGCATAATGTCCGGCTACGCCCCCCACGACAGCGCCTTTGAGGCAGCCGGCGGCATGTGCGGTTCCGGCTGCCGCCAGTCCTAAAGTGGCAGCCGCGGCAAGCATCCTGATTCGATTATTGACGTTCATGATAAACACTTGTGTGAAATATTAGCTTCGGACCGGCTCAATAGCCCCGGCGCCCATTGTCGTGCCAGTCACGCTCACGCCATTGGTGTTCGCGCCGCTCGTGTTCCCGCCATTCGTGTTCCCGCCACTGACGGGCGCGCCAGTCATCGTCGCCGCGCCAGGCCACCGCGACCGGAGCAGGCGCATAGGCAGCGGGCGGCGGAGCAACGTACACCGGTTCAGCCGGGGCGTAGGCGGCTCCCGGCAGGTTGACACCCACGGCCAGATCGACATGCGCAAACGCCGCGCTCGAAGCGGCCAGTGCGGCCGCGCCCAGTACCACGCCGAGAATCGTCCTTTTCATTTCACTACTCCTCCGCACGTGTCGTGCGTTTCTGGTAAGCACGGTTCGGAGTGTAGGCGGCGGGCCCGGACACAGGTGCAACGGCGGTGCGAGTTTCGTAACGGCGCGTTATTTCGCGTGTTCCGATACGTAAAAAAGCGCGGACGCTCATTCACAGCGTTCCGCGCTAACGGGTACCACGAGGAGGAAGAGTCTAGCGGACAAGGAACCCGTAAGTCAGCGGGTCGCGCTCGTCCACAATCCAGGTCGCGAAACCGCACACGAACGCATTACCTTCGACTTCTGGGATCACTGCCTTGAAGTCGCCGACGGTCGTCTCGCTGAGTACGCGTCCTTTGAAAACCGTGCCGATAATGGATTCGTTCACGAGGGTCTCGCCTTTGCCGAGTTCGCCACGCAGGTACAACTGGGCGACGCGTCCACCCGTGCCGGAGCCGGTCGGTGAGCGGTCCACTTCGCGGTCCGCGAACACGCAGCAGTTGGCTTGCGTCGAGCCTTCGTGTCGCGCTGCATTGGCGATGATGGTCCCGTAAATGTGGTTGATTTCGGGGATATCGGGATGCTCGACAGGGTAGGCCTTGTTCGCGGCTTCCTTCACCTCTGCCCCGAAGCGGATGAGTTCCTCGACCGACGACTCGCGCACGGCGAGGCCATGCGGCTGACCGTCGGTATAGAAATAAAACGCACCGCCGAACGCGATGTCGCCCTTCACCGTGCCAAAGGACGGCGTCTCGACAGTCACATCCCGCTTCCAGATGAACGATGGGACATTCACGAATCGCACATTGCCGGCGTGTTCGCCATCCCACTGAACGAACGCTTCGATAAAGCCACAGGGCGCGTCGATGCCGACACGCGTTTCCGGAACACTGCGTTGGACCCAGCCAAGCTCGACCGCTGCGGTGGACAGCGCGATCACGCCGTGTCCGCAGTGGTCGCTATAGCCCTCGTTGTGGAGGAAGATGATGCCGAAGTCGGCGGTGGGGCTGACCGGTTCGGTCAGATAGCCACCGTACATGTCGGCGTGACCGCGCGGCTCGAACATCAACGCGGTGCGGATTTCGTCAGCGTTTTCCTTCAGCCACGCACGACGCTTCACGATCGTGTCGCCGGGCAGGCGAGGCAATCCGCTGGTGACGATACGGAATGCTTCGCCGCCGGTATGAACTTCGACGGTCGTTATGGTACGAGTAGTCTTCATGATGTCTTTGCGCTATTGGCTTACTGACCGTACGGAACTGGCAGGCCGTCCTTGATGATGTAGACGGTTGTGGGCGCGCCCACGAGGTCGCCGTTTGCATCGAAAGAGTAAGTGCCCGCGACGCCCTTGTAGTCGGTCTTCGCCAACTGGGCGACAAGCTTTGCCTTATCGGTGGTGGTGCCCGCCTTGACCATCGCGTCGGCGAGCAGTTTCACGCCGTCGTAGTAGTTGACGGCATAGACCTGCGTGTCGGTGTGGTAGGTGTCCTTGTACTTCTTCAGGAAGTCACGGCCCGCTGCAGTCTTGTCCAGCGCGACGCCACCCTGCGCGCAATACACGATCGACGCGGCTTCGCCCGCCACCTTGCCCATGTCGGCCGAGCAGATGCCATCGCCGCCCAGCAACTTCGCGCGCAGTCCGCGCGCGCGCATCTGCTTGGCCATGGGGGCGCCCTGAGCCGCGTATCCGCCGAAGAAGATGACGTCGGGGTTCTTCGCCTTGATGGTGGTAAGGATGCCCAGGAAGTCGGTCGCCGCCGAGTTGGTGAACTCCCGGTCGACGATCTGGATGCCGTTCGCCTTCGCCTCTTTGATGAACTGCTCCGCCACCCCTTGCCCATAGGCCGTGCGGTCGTCGATCACCGCGGCGGTTTTCGCCTTCAACGTTTTTGCTGCGAACTGGCCCATCGTGCCGCCCAACTGCTCGTCGCTTGCGCCGATCCGGAAGATGTTCTTGAAGCCTTGTTTCGTCAGCGCCGGATTCGAAGCAACGGGGAGCATCGGAATACCGGCGGTGTTGTAGACACGCGATGCCGGAATCGCCACGCCGGAGTTGTACGGACCCATGACGGCGACCACGCCGCTGTCGGCAAGCTTTTGCGCGATCTGGACGCCGACCTTCGGGTCCGCCTGGTCGTCTTCCGAGTCCAGTTTGAAGGTCACCTTCTTGCCGTCGACCGTCACGCCGCTCTTGTTCAGTTCGTCGATGGCGAGGCGGGCGCCATTTTCGTTGTCCTTGCCGTTCGGTGCCTGCGGGCCCGTCAGCGGCGCCGAGTGACCGATGGTGACGACAGTTTGAGCATGGGCGGTGAGGCAGAAGCCGGCGGCCGTGAGGACGGCGAGGGTGGTGGCAAGGTGGCGCATGATGTCTCCAGATTATTGGACTGCCAGTCGAATGCGAATTTGAACTGCTGCTGTGACGGCGCAGCGCCGTCATGAACGTCGACGCTTAGCGCAGGGCGTCGCGTGCGACCCGGCATGCCGCCAGGTCCCATGCTGCACAGCCTACGCTCTTGAATAGAATGGGTTTCGTCGCGTGAAATTCCCCGGCGAGGGCTTTGGCCAGTGGGGAAACGGCGTGCCAGTCCACGTTGGCCTGGATGAGGTCTCCGGCTTCGTGTTTCGCGCCGACGGGGTCATCGACCACCAAAGCACTGCCGTCAACGGTTTGGCGGGAGATTTCGGCCGCGTCGGGCGTGAACGCGCCGACGCCCACGACCAGGCGGCCCGTGCGTGCGGACTCCGTATACACGGGCGTTTTGCTGGTCGTCAGCGTGATGACGACGTCTGCGGTCTCCGGAATGGCGTCGCTTTCGAGCGCGGCGAGATTCGGCGCTGCCGCGCGATTGCGTGCAACGAATGCGTCCGCATCGGCCTGCGAACGGCCCTTTGCCCGCAACTGCGCCTCCGGGAAGATGGCCGCGAGGGCTTCCGCGTGATTGGCAGCCTGTTTGCCGGTCCCGATGATGATGATTTCCCGCGGCGGCGCCTGGTGCAGGGTCTGGATGCCGAGTGCCGTCACGGCCGCCGTGCGGCGTCCCGTTACGGTCGGTCCGTCGAGCATGAAAAGCATTTCGCCCGTGAACGCATCGCATGCGATGACCTGGCCGTGAATGGTCGGCAGTTGTCGACTGGTGTTGGTCGGGCAGACGTTGACCAGCTTGTGAATGGCGATGTCCGGCGCGCTCGCCGGCATGGACAGCATCAAGCCGCCTTCCTGGATGGGGATGGCCAGACGCTCGGGGCTGACGACCTTGCCCGCGCTGTATTCGACGACGGTCTCGGCCAGCACGCGTACGAGAAGGCGGTAGTCGAGCAGCGAAGCCGTCGCGGCCGCGTCGAAGTTTCGGATGTCGCGTGAGGTCATTCGGAAGCCTTGGGTTCTGGCGGTCGAAAAGCGGAAGCATGCGGCCAGGTGGGTTTCTGGCTTCAGTCCGGCCAATTCCTTGGGCTCGGTGTGGAACGAATCTATACCACTGGTGGATGACTGGCAAGCCAATTTGTGTCGATATGGTGTCGCTGTGGACTTTTATTGGACCAAACTGGATCGCAAGGACTGGTCGAATAGAGAAAAGTGGTTCGAGTTTTCCCGATTTATCGCGGGGATACGCCACCGCGGGCTTCAGGACGGAGTCACGAAAGTGGTATATTTTAGAACCACCTCACGACGCACCGAGAACACACGATGGCATCCGCTCGCTTCGAACTTGAAGGCAACTTTCGGCCACTGCAGATTTACGAGCAGGTGTCGGAAAAGATCCGGGCCGAGGTCCGCAGCGGCCGATTCCTGCCGGACGCCCGGCTGCCTTCGGAGCGCGAACTGGCCACGCTCTTTGGCGTTGGGCGGCCTGCCGTGCGCGAAGCCATCGGGCAATTGCAAAACGAGGGCCTCGTTGTCACGAAGCGCAACTCGGGCACTTACGTGGCATCCATGGCCAACCAGATTCTTGCCGCAGCGCCGAGCGTGGAAACGCAGACGGGGGAATCGGCATCGGACTTCAGCCCGTCGGCTACGCTCGACGTGCGTCTGATTCTCGAGCCCGCCATTGCAAGGCGAGCGGCAGCACGCAAACAGCGAGACCGGCTGGCCGAGCACTATCTGGACCAGATGGAGACGTTGACGGACGTGGCGACGCCCGAAGAGCGAGCGCTGTGGAACAACAGCGACAGGCTCTTTCATCGTCAACTGGCGGTGATGACAGGGGATGCGTTGCTGGCGAAGCTCGCGGAAGAAATTGCATCGACCATGGACCAGTCGCTGTGGAAGCGGCTCAAGGACGACGGGATTTATGACCCGGCTCGCATTCGACTGTACGTTGCGGAGCATCGGCTGATTTACGAAGCCATTGTCTGCGGAGACGCCGATGCGGCGGCGTTCTATGTCGAGCAGCATATTCATCGGGTGCAAAGAGATATCACGCCGCAGTAAATGTGTTTGTCGCGGCTGTCGGCAGCGTCATCGAAACGACATCCAGGCAACATGGTTCGTTCACTGTTTCAACAAACTGTTGGTTGAAACTGGGGCTTTTGGCTAACACAGCAGAGGTGAACGATGTCGACGAAGGTCCGTAGCTATCTCTCCCCGACGCTGGTTTTACTCGCGCTCGACTGGCCAGAAGGGGCGACACGTGCCGACTTCCTGGGTTTTGCCATAGAGCGCGCCCCGGGTTTCACGAGCCCGGACGGAAGATCCCATGAGGCGAGCAGCTGGCTCCCTAATCGAATCACGTTCAACGGGCCGGTGCCGGATGGGAAGCCCGATGCGCCTTCGAACATCGCGCCGATTCAAAAATTCATGTGGTGGGACGCGCGTATCGAGGAGGCCGACAGAGGCAAGCAGTTCAAGTACACCGTCTATCCGGTAGTCGGTACGCCGGACAATGTGAATGTGCTGAACGCAGAGGCGAGTTCGGTTGAGGTCACGCTTCCGGCGCATATCGAAGACGGCGTCGGTACCTGGTTCAACCGTGCAGTGGTGAGCTCACAGGCTTTTGCACGACAGGTGAAGGCCATGGGAATCGATCCGCATACCGCGCCGCCGGCCGCAGAGGCGCTTGAACTTCGTACGTGGCTCGCGAACGACATGCAGCTTGTGTTCAAGGAAATATTTCTGGACGCGTCGCGCGCTGCAGCAGCCATCTATCACCTGACTGATCCGCTTTGGGCGATCCCGGCGTTCAAGGAATTTGGGACCGCTCACGGCAAAGCGAATGTTGCCGTCGTATACGATTCCCACCTGGTTCGCGAAAAAGGTAAAGCTCCCGCACCATCGCCCAATCAACCCGCAGTCGATGAACTAGGCAGCGTCGTGACGTTCTGCCCGCGTGACAAGACGCATATCATGCACGACAAGCTTATCGTGACGGATAGGGGCGATCGACAAGGCAACCCGGCATTCGTCGTGGCGGGGTCTGCGAACTTCACGACGGAAGGCATTACGGAACAGGCCAACGTGCTTCACCTGTTCGATTCGGTTGATCTCGCGAAACTGTACGACGACAGAACGAAAGCCATCGCGAGCAATCCGCCGATCAACCAGACCGCGGAACTCACGAATGGCTGGTCTGATTCTGTGACGGTGGGAAGCGCAGCTGTGCGTGTTTGCTTCTCTCCGGAAACGAAAACCAGACGTACCCAGATCGATACCATCGTCGAAGCGATAGGAAAGGCGCAGCATTCCGTCCTGTTTTGCCTCTTCATGCCGACAGACGAACCGCTTCGCGACGCCTGCTTTGCCGCCGGTGACAAGGGGCTAATGATGTTCGGCCTCGTCAACAACATTAGCGAAAAGTCCGCTGAGAATGCACAAGAGGCGCAAAAAGCCGGAGAAGCGGTGAGTACGACTGCGCTGGCAAATCTCGCGCTCTATCATAGAAGCAAGGAAAACCGCGACGTCATCGACGCATCGTATTTTTCTCCGGCAACCGTGCCCGAAGGATTCGAACCCGAACTACGGCTCTTTCCTGGCGAAGTCGCGCCCAGTTACGCCCCGGTCATCATCCACCACAAGTTCATTGTGATCGACGCCGAGGGAGACAATCCGATTGTCTACACGGGCTCGGCGAACATGAGCAATAACTCCGAGCATTTCAACGACGAGAATCTGCTCGAAATAAAAGACACGCGAATTGCCGGCATTTACCTCGCTGAATTCATGCGGTTATACGAGCACTATCGTGCTCGCGCCGTTGGCATCGAGGAGCAGCAGCATAGAACCGTGCAGCGGCTGTTGCTGCAGCCCGACCGCAAGTGGGCCGACAAGTATTACAAGGCGAATAGTCCGGAGGAGAAGGCGCGCATTGCCCTGGCATCGGATCCGGCCAACTGATGCAATCGCTTCAGTGACTGCGCATTGGCTGCGCAGTCACCGCGCACGCGTCGCACGCCGCGGGCGTTGCGCGTTGCCGGCCGCCCATTCAGGACGCGCGCTCAGCGTTGCCACGAGCTCACGCATCGTATCCTTGACCTTGAGAACGGCGTTGCTCACGAGCGGCGTGTCTTTCCAGCAGAGCGAGAGATCGCGCCGAAACAGGCTGTGATTGAGTTGTGCCAGCTTCAATTTGCCCTCGTCCAGTTCGACGTGAGCCGCAGTCCACGGCAGAACGGTCACGCCGAGCTTTGCCATCACCGCCGCGAATAACAATGCCGTCGAACTGGCCTCGAAAAGGATCTTGCATGCCAGGCCCTTTTCGCGCAGTGCCCACTCGACGCGGCTGCGAATGGTGTTTGGCGCACTTGGCAGCACCATCGGCATCGTCGCGAGCGCGCTCAAGGCAATCGGCTCTCGAGGAAGCTCGAACTCGGGCCAGGCAATCAGATACAAGGCCTCGGACAGCAGGTGTTCGGCCTGGATGCCGTGGGTTTCAACGGCATCTGCGACGATTGCCAGGTCCACGCGTCCACCTGCAATCAGGTTGTGCAAATCGGCGGTGGGTGCCTCGATGAGTTCGATCACGATTCCCGGATAGCGCGCTCGCACAGCCTGCGCGAGCGGGATGGCGAGCACTCGGGAGGTGCTCGAAGGCAGCCCGACGGAAACCTTGCCCTCGGGAGATTCGGCGTCTTGCCGCAAGAGTTCGCCAGTGCGGTCGGCCTGCCGCAACAGTTCCAGTGCATGGCGATGCAGCGTTTTTCCGGACGCCGTTGGCGCAACGCCCTGGGTGCTTCGCTCGAGCAGCTGGGTGCCGAGTTCGCTTTCCAGATTGCGTATCTGCTGGCTGACGGCAGGCTGCGCAACGTGAAGCGCCTCGCTGGCGCGCGTCACATTGCCGTATTCCACGACCTTCACGAAGTACCGCAATTGTCTCAGGTCCACGCCGATCCTCCTGTCTCGCCATAAGAAATTGTTCTCGCGCGAGAGGAATATCATATTTTTCATGGATGGTGTCGCTTCTTATACTCGCCTCACATAACCGCTGCCGAACGACGCACTTTCAAGCCCGGACGGTCGATACAAACGGAGACGAGCATGCAGAAAACCCTTGTGACAGCCTCAAACGAAGTGAGGGCGCGGCGCACGCCGCTTTCGCGGGAGCAGATAGGCGGCTTCTGGGCGGTTTACCTCGGTTGGGTTCTCGACGGCGTGGACTCCGTGATCTACGCACTGGTGCTTGTTCCCGCGCTCACAGAACTGCTTCCCCTTTCCGGCATCGAGCCAACGCCCGGCAATCTCGGCATGTACGGCTCGATTCTGTTCGCCTTGTTCCTTATCGGCTGGGGCATGTCGTTCATCTGGGGGCCGCTCGCCGACCGCTACGGGCGTGTGCGAACGCTCGCGGCCAGTATTCTGATTTACTCGATTTTCACGGGCGCCGCGGCCTTCGCGCATAACGTGTGGGAACTTGGGGTGTTTCGTCTGATTGCAGGCATCGGCGTTGGCGGTGAGTGGGCGCTAGCCGGCACGTACATCGCAGAGAGTTGGCCCGAGGACCGCCGGAAGATGGGCGCGGGCTACCTGCAGACCGGCTACTACCTGGGGTTTTTCATCGCCGCGTGGCTCAACTACACCGTCGGCGCCCAATACGGCTGGCGCGCCATGTTCCTTTGCGGTCTGGCGCCGGCGTTCCTCGCCATCTTCACCGTATTCAAGGTAAAGGAACCCGGGAAGTGGGACCGGGAATCCGCGCGCCATTCTTCAACTGCTCGACACGCGGTGTCGCCACTGCGGCTGATATTCGCTCCCGAGTTTCGGCGGCGCACCATCACCAGCGCCGCGCTCGTCGGTGTGGCAATCGTGGGGCTGTGGGCCGGCTCCGTCTATGAGGCGAGTGCCGTCGTGAGCCTCGCGACCCGTGCCGGACTGAGCAAAGTCGACGCGATTCACCTTGCGTCGGTGGGAGCGGCCATTCTGTCCGTTGGCACGATTATCGGCTGTCTGGTCGCGCCGTATCTCGCGGAAAAAGTGGGGCGCAGAACGGCTCTCGGTCTGTATTTCGTGGGGATGGCGGGCGCTATCGTGCTGGCGTTCGGATGGGCGTTCTATCTGCCAGACGGGCTGCGTCTATTCATGGCATCGCTCGCGTTGTTGGGATTCTTCGGCGGAAACTTCGCGATTTTCTCGCTGTGGCTGCCGGAACAGTACCCGACGCGCATCCGCGCGACGGCATTTGCGTTCAATGCATCGGTAGGCCGATTCATTGGCGCAGGGGTCAATTTCGTCCTCGCCGCCGCGATTAACTGGCAGGGCTCGCTGGGTACGCCGGTCGCCTGGACGGCGGCGGCTTTCGGGTTAGGCATTCTCATCCTGCCTTTTGCTACCGAGACGCACCACGCGCGCCTTCCGGAGTAATCTTGGCTGGAACACAAAAGTGGCAACTGGAGACATCGTATGAAAGCGTTGGAGAAAATCAGGGTCGTCGATTTGACGCGCGCGCTCTCGGGCCCGTTTTGCGCGATGGTGCTGGCCGACCTTGGTGCTGACGTCGTCAAGGTCGAATCCGGTCCTGACGGCGACATGAGCCGCGCCTGGGGACCGTTCGATCGCGGCATTAGTACGTACTACTTGTCGTGCAACCGGAACAAGCGGGCACTATGCATCGACATGCGCGATCCGCGTGGACTGGACGCAGTAAAACGCCTGATCGAAGAGGCCGACGTTGTGCTCGAGAACTTCAAGCCTGGCACCATGGAGAAAATGGGCTTGGGGTACGACGTGTTGCGTGAGCGCAATCCGGGCCTCGTCATGGCGAGCATCAGCGGATTTGGCGACTCCGGCCCGCTCAAGGATTGGCCGGGTTTCGACCAGATTGCGCAAGGCTATTCGGGTCTCATGAGTCTCACGGGATTCCCGGAAGGCGAGCCGACACGTACGGGCACGGCCATCGGCGACCTGAGTTCCGGCCTTTGGCTGACCATTGCGGTGATTTCCGCGCTCTTCGAACGCGAGCGGACGGGGCAGGGCCAGCATGTCAGCACCTCGTTGCTCGCCAGTCTGGTCGGGCTGCTGAGCGTGCATGCGCAACGCTATCTGAGCCTCGGCGACGTTCCGGCGCGCACGGGCAATGCGCACTCGGTCATCGCCCCGTACGGGGTGTTCGAGACCGCGGACGGCCCGCTCAATATCGCTCCGATCACGACGGAGATGTGGCGTCGGCTGTGCCAGCTTCTCGACCTCCCGCAATTGCCGGGCGATCCGCGTTTTGCGACCAACGAAGCGCGCGTGGCCAATCGTGGCGAGTTGAAGGAAATCATCGAGCGCCGACTGAAGACGAGGGGAAAACGCGAGTGGACGGCGTTATTTGTCGATGCCGGATTGCCAGCCGGGCCCATCAACACGCTCGAGGAAGTGTTCGCCGATGCACAGGTCCAGCACTGTGGTCTGGTTGAAGCGGTGCAACATCGAATCCTCGGAGAAGTGCGCCAGGTCCCCACTCCCTTGTTCAATGCATCGAAGGAGGGCGAGCCGGCTGCTCGCGAAGCGACACGCCATGCGCCGCCTGCGCTGGGTGAGCACTCGGTAGAAGTCTTGCGCGAGAGTGGCTTTAGCGAATCGGAACTCTATGAGCTACTCTCCGCGGGTGTGCTTTATCAAATTCCCCGCGTGCCGGCGCAAGAGTCACAGCGCGGTCTGACGCAACATGTGGAGTAACGAAATGAGTGCGATTGCGCCGGAAGAATGCGTGAAGGTCACCACTGAAATCATTGAAGGGCGTATTGGAAAGGTGATTTTCCGCAACGCTTCCAGACACCATGCCTTGAATGCGGAATTGCTGGGCGCACTCGAGGATCAACTGACGGACCTGACATCGAAGGGCGTGCCCGTAGTGATCTTGACGAGCGGCGTGGGCGAGAAGGTCTGGAGCGCGGGTCACGACCTCGGTGAACTCGAGGCAGACCACGACCCGATTGCCTGGGGTAAGCCGCTGGAGCGCGTGCTACGGCAGGTGCGCGCGTATCCGGGCGTGGTCATGGCAATGGTGTCGGGTTCGGTATGGGGCGGGGCAGTCGACCTCGTGATGAGCTGCGACCTCGTCGTCGCCGACACGACGGTGCGCTTTGCCATGACGCCGGCGAACATCGGTCTGCCGTACAGCACGAGCGGTTTGCTCCGTTTCATCAACAACCTGCCGATCCATATCCTCAAGGAGATGTTCTTCTGCGCACGACCGCTCGAAGCCGAGGAAGCCGAGCGCCACGGCGTGCTCAATCGCTTGGTTCAGCCAGCCGACGTCGAGGCGGTTGCCCTGCAGATGGCGAGGGAGATTGCGACCAAAGCGCCGTTGGCAATTGCTGCGGTCAAGGAGCAATTGCGAATTCTCGAAGACGTCGTGCCGGTGCCTGTCGATGCGATGGAGAGAATCGCGGAGCTTCGCAGGGCGGCGTGCGCCGGCGACGACATGAGGGAAGGGCTGGAGGCATTCGCGCAGCGACGTTCACCGGACTTTCGCGGTCGATGAGTCTCCCGGGAACGCGCCTGGCGTCCAATCGCTGCGACAAGGAGCGCGGTCAATGGCTCACGGACTAAAAATCGAGCGTGAATTGAGGCGACTCGTTACTGGAGGCTTCTCCGGCATGTTGGAGGTTGCCGGCCTTGACTCCTAGCAGCCGGATGGATTTGACAAGTTCGACTCTTTTCAGGCACTCAGTCGCCGCGCGCCGCAACGCTTTCGCGTCATCAATAGGCTCAGGAAGCGTGACGTCACGCGTGACTGTCTTGAAGTCGTTGAAGCGCAGCTTGATGCCGATCTTCCTGGCCAAATAACCCTTGCGCTGGAGGTCGAGCGCCACCTGTTCGCATAGGCGGGTAAACGCTGCGCCCAGTTCCTGTCGGTGCCGTACCGCGTGTAGATCGCGCTCGAATGTGGTCTCGCGACTCATCGAGACGGGCTCGCTATACGTCACCACCGGCCTGTCATCCAGTCCATTTGAGACTCTGCGAAGCCACGCCCCGTAGCTTCGTCCAAAGTGCTCGACGAGCCAGCGCTCGTCGCGCGCAGCGATCTCACCGATGGTCGTTATGCCAAAAGACGCAAGCTTGGCGGCCGCCTTGGGGCCGACACCGTTGATCTTGTTCGCGGCCATTGGCCAAATCCTCGATTGCACGTCCGCTAGCGTCACGATTGTGATGCCGTCCGGCTTTTGCATATCGGAGCACAGCTTCGCAAGCAGCTTGTTTGGCGCGATGCCGACGGAGCATGTGAGATTGGTGGCTTCGAAGACGGCGGACTTCAACTTGCGCGCGATGACCTCTGAATCGCCATCCGTGAGTGAAACATCTGCGTAGACCTCGTCGATGCCGACGTCTTCCATGCTCGAACTGATTGACCGGACGGCATCCTTGAACAGTCGCGAGTACGTTCGGTAGAGATCAAAATTCACTGGAAGGAGAATTGCATCCGGCGCTAACCGGGCGGCCTTCATGGCGGGCATTCCGGAATGAACGCCGAGTGCGCGAGCCTCGTAGGTCGCGGTCGTGAGGACACCTCTGCCCACATAGTCGCGTAGCCGAGAGAACTCGCGTGTGCCGTCCGGCTTCGTTCGTGGCGCATCCGAGCGACGACCGGCAACCACCATGGCCTCGCCTCGTAGTTCGGGATACTGCGAAAGTTCACACGACGCAAAGAATGCGTCCATGTCGATGTGGGCTATGCGCCGATCATCTGGCATGCCTTGGTACTCAAAAATAGCGTTCGATGACTCCGCACGACCGACACGCTACTCGTCAGCGGTATTCCGGGAGGAGCAGCGGGGCAACGACACATTGCGTTTTACGGATATTCCTGGAACTGTACATTTATACAGTAACTTTGTCAGGATGCTGCATCTGATTCGGAGATATTTTTTGAGTGCGAGGGTTCGCAAACGTCTCTTCCGCGGACGCCGCCGCTCTGACTGCGGAATCCAAAAAAAAGCCCGCCGGTGTGGCGGGCTGCTGCGACGAGGCCTTGAAACAGCCTCTCATGATGTCAGTCCTGGCGCGGTTGATAACGCCGGTAGACGCTCCAGATCGCCACGGCGGCGATCACGATAACGGCCGTGAGAATAAGCATGTTCAGTCCTCCGGTTGCTTGCCTGTTTCGTAATGCCTCAATGCTACGGAGCATGCGTGCGCGCGAGGAGTGGCGCGACGTCGCGAATGGAGTACCTGGTCGAATTCCGGTTCGCTACCAAATTCAGGCTTCAGACGTCATCAGGGGCGAGGGTTCGCGAGCAGGCCGCGAATCGCATGGCATCGACCCTCAGGTTTACTTTGCATGCGAACTACCTATATACTTCGCATGCAAACTAAATTTCAGGAGAGCACCATGAGCGCGGAAATTCACGTCGATCAAGCCGACGGCATTCTGACGATTACGCTTGCCCGACCGGACAAGAAGAATGCACTGACGAACGAGATGTATGGCACGCTGGCAGACATCATCGAGAACGCGGAGCACGACAGCCATGTCCGCGTATTGCTGATGCAAGGGGACGGAGACATGTTTACCGCGGGCAACGATGTGGGCGAGTTCGCAGCCATTGCATCGGGTAAGGGGCCCAGTGAGCGACATGTGCATCGCTTTTTGCATGCCCTGGCGAAGTCGAGCGTGCCCATCATCGCGGCGGTCCAGGGCAAGGCGGTCGGTATCGGCACCACGCTTCTACTGCACTGCGACTACGTTCTGCTCGCGCCAGACGCAGAACTGATCACTCCGTTCGTCAATCTCGCGCTCGTCCCCGAGGCGGCGTCCAGCTACCTGCTTCCACTGCGCGTCGGCCACGTGCGGGCCTTCGAGATGTTTGCGCTGGGCGAGCCGCTCGACGCGCAAACCGCTGTCGCGTGGGGCCTTGCCAACAAGGTCTGCGCAAAGGATCAACTACGCGACGATGCGCGCAGGATGGCCGAAAGAATCGCTGCCAAGCCGGCCGGTTCACTGAGCGCCATGAAAAAGCTGATGCGCGAAGCCGAAACGCTGGTTGCGCAAATGGACAGCGAGAGCGCGAAGTTTCAGGAGCGGCTGACGAGCGCCGAGGCGAGGGAGGCATTCGCGGCCTTTGCCGAGAAACGCAAGCCGGACTTCGCGAGGGTTGCCCAGCACTAGCCAGTGCCTTGCTGACCGGCTACGGTCGAGGTTACGCGTCGCCGTCTTCGGCGAGCGGAAACCTGGTCTGCAGGCTGGTCAGCCACCGCGCCACGACGTCGATCTCCGCTTCCGTGAATCCTTCGGTCAATCTGGTGTTCAGGTCTTTCATGCGAAGCTTCGCCTTTTGGCGCGCGGTACGTCCTGCCTCCGTCAACCACAGACGCGACACCCGGCCATCGGTCTCGTCAGCCCGACGTTCGATTAACCCCGCCTTTTCTGTCCGGTCAGCGAGACCGCTCATGCCTGGTGCGCCCAAATCCAGCGCAGCAGCGGCTTCGCTCATGAGTGCGCCGTTGCGATCACCCAAAAAAAACAGCAGCCCCGCCTGGGCAGCCGTGACGCCGCCGCCGGCTGCGCGTGTTTGCGACCACCGTTGCAGCCGGCGCTGTCCGACATTCAATAGATAGACGAGGCGATGTTTCATATCCGCGCAGATAAAATTGTGCGATTTAGTTCGCGTGCGAATTATATCATGCGCTGATCGACCCTTTCGAAGGGGAGCGTAGACGTTCAGCGGCTTCCGGTTAAAGGAATGGCGAAATGTTCTCGATCGCGCGCGTCACGTAAGTTTCCTTCTCTCCCACTGGCGCTGCATGGTGAATCACGCTGCGCGCAGCCTCGATGCCGGCGAGGCGCGCGATCATCCAGGCCGCGAGATAGTGCGATGCGAGACACCCGCCCGCCGTCGCGACATTCCCACTGGCCACGAACGGCTGATCGAGCACGGGCACACCCGCCTCTTCGACCCACGGCGTGGTGGTCAGGTCCGTGCATGCGGGAACGCCCTGCAGCAGGCCCAGCTTCGCAAGTATCAGCGTGCCGGAGCACTGCGCACCAAGCAACTGGCGCGTTGGGTCGAGCCTGAGTTGCGACATCAGCGCGGGATCGGCGGCGACGTCGCGCGTGCGTATTCCACTGCCGACCAACACCGCGTCGGCTTCGCATGCGTCGTTCAGCGACACTTGCGCCTCCAGCACGAGGCCATTCATTGAACGCACAGTGGACGCCGGGCTGGCAATCGAAACTCGCCAGTCGGGTTGCCGGACCCGGTTGAGGAGGTTGAATGCGATCAGCGAGTCGAGTTCGTTGAAGCCTTCGAAGGTCAGGATGGCGATGTGCATGGCGCCCTCATACGGTAGAAGAGGTTGTGTCGAGCCATGGTAGGGCCGACAATCAATACAATCAAATTATTGTCATGGATACATTGGGCCATGCCGGAACCCCGCTACAAACCGCTGGTCGATCGGATCGCCGCCGAAATCCGTGCGGGCCGTCTGCGTCCCGGCACGCGTCTGCCCACGCACCGCGAACTGGCTGCGCGCGAGGGCCTGGCACTGGTCACGGCAACGCGTGTCTATGCGGAGCTGCAGGCGATGGGGCTCGTCAGCGGCGAAACCGGCCGCGGCACGTTCGTCAAGGAGCCGCTGCCCCGCGGACAAGGCGTCGATCTGCATGCGTGGAGCGCGGACGCCGTGGACCTGAGCTTCAACTATCCGTCGTCGCCCGATCAGACCGACCTGCTCAGGGCAGCGCTGCGCCAGCTCGCGGCGGCCGGCGACCTGGAGTCGCTGCTCCGCTACCAGCCCCACGGCGGGCGCGAACACGAAAGGGCGACGGCGGCGCGACACCTGGCCCGCCGGGGCCTGGAAGCCAGCGCCGAAACCACGCTGTTCGTGAGCGGCGCGCAGCATGGACTGACGACGACGGCGATGGCGCTATTCGAACCCGGCGACGTGGTGGCGGTGGACGCGCTGACCTACCCGGGGTTCAAGCTGGCCGCCGAGGCCAGCCGACTGGAACTCGCACCGATCCCGGCCGCTGGACGCGGCCCGGATCTGGACGCATTGGCGGCCCTGTGCAAGCGACGAAAAGTGCGTGCCGTCTACACGATGCCGACCCTGCACAATCCGCTCGGCTGGGTGATGAGCGCGACGCGGCGCCGCGAGCTTGTCGCCATCGCACGACGACATGGGCTGATTCTGATCGAGGACGCCGCCTATGCGTTCCTGGCCGGCGATGCGCCGCCGCCGTTGGCATCGCTCGCGCCGGAGACGACGGTCTATGTGTCGAGCTTGTCGAAGAGTGTTGCGACGGGTCTGCGCATCGGTTTCATCCACGCACCGCGCGATTGGGTGCCGAGGCTCGAGCGGGCGATCCGGGCGACGACGTGGAACACGCCGGCGACCATGACGGCCATCGCCTGCGGCTGGATGGAAGACGGCACGGCGGCGAGGCTCGAAGACGAGAAGCGGCGCGATGCCGCGATACGTCAGCGCCTCGCCGCCGAGGTTCTGGGGCCGCTCAAGAGAATAGGGCACCCAGCGTCGTACTTCATCTGGATGCCACTCGAACCCGAGGTCCGCGCCGACGCGATCGCGATGGCGTTGATGCGCGAACGGATTTCCGTGACGACCGCGCTGCCGTTTTCGACTTCGCCCCATGTGCCTCACGCCATTCGCCTCGCAATCGGTTCCGTCGATCTGGCCACGCTCGAGCGGTCGCTGGAGACGGTGGCCCGTGTGGTTGCTGAACATACGTATTGAATTGCGCGCGCGATGGCGGGATCTGTCTGGCAGGTTTCGGGGCGAATGTGCGGGCGGCGGGTGCTGCGCCATTTGCTGGGCGATGCGATCAATCGCGCCGTTGCAACCCGGACCACGCTTGCCATGCTCTATGTTTGACCGGGGAGCCTGGTCTCACTATACAAAGGTTTAGTCCGCAGCGTCTCGTGAGCGCTTCGATTAACCGAGCAGATAGCTGTTCGGGTAGCGTGAATCGACCTAAGCTACCTGAACGAGGTGCCGCCAGCACTGACTGGCGCGAAGCAGCCGATTGCAGCCCGCAACAGGACCGTCCATGAGCAAGCTTTCGCCATCCGTTGGACCGCTCGACCACTCGCAAGGCGCGATCGACGCGCCCGTCACGCTCGTCGAGTACAGTGATTTCGAATGCCCGTATTGCGGGGCAATGCACGGTGTCATCACGGCAGTCCAGCACGCGATGGGAGAAAATTTGCGATTTGTCTTCCGGCACTTCCCTTTGACCGAAATGCACGCCCATGCCCTGCATGCGGCGCAGTTTTCGGAAGCCGCTGCAGCCGTCGGCAAGTTTTGGGAAGCACACACTATGTTGTACGAGAACCAGCGGTCCCTGGGGGATCAGAGCCTCGCGCAGTACGCCGCCGAGCTGGGTCTCCCTCCTCACAGTTTGACCGCTGCGTTCAGCGGCCGTTACGACGAGCGCATTCAGAGCGATTTCGCGAGTGGCATACGGAGTGGGGTGCACGGAACTCCCACACTGTTTATCAATGGCCATCTCTACGGCGGAGAACACGACGCCCGAAGCTTGCTCGAAGCTTTGCGGGATGCAGCGAAACGCTAGTGATCGTAGCGCTGTCCGGTTTTACACATTCCTCATCAGTCAGCTGACGCCATCGTTTTGAACTGTGCGGCGCGAGGCCGTCCCATCAACACGGGCTGAAATACCACCGCGCCAATCAGCGTAGACACCAGCGAGAGCGCAAGCAACGCGCCCAGACTCGATGTTCCGGGATGGTGTGAAAACCACAAGCTACCGAACGCTGCGCCCGTTGTCGCTGCGCTGAATACAACCGCATAAGTCAGACTGGATTCCAGTAGCCGTGTTGCGCCGCCTCGCCACGCGATCACATAGTAGATCTTGAACGCGACGCCGACGCCAAGCATGAGCGGCAGCGCGATGATGTTCGCGAAGTTCAGTTGCAGACCCAGCGCTACGGTTAATTCGAGCGTCAAAAGCGCGGAAACGAGCAACGGCACAACCGTTCGAAGGATATCGTCGACCCGGCGCAACGCAATCCACAAGATGGCGACGATCGCTACCAGGGCGTATCCGCTCGCCTGAAGGAATGCCTTGATGACGAGATTAGCCGAGTACAGGATCGAGATCGGACCGCCGATCGCATCTGGCTCTGCAGCGCTCACTGCGTTAGCGAAGCTTCTCAACATCGCGTCATTATTTGGGTCGATACCGCTTGGGACGCGGGGAGAGATTTCCACGATTGCCTTGCCGTCCGCGGCGACCCAGTCTCTTGCGATCCCGGTGGGCAAATTGGCGCGGGTTATCCCGGCAGGATCGAGAAGCGCGACCAACTGCGCGAGCGCGATCTTCAACGGTGCCGTCATCGCATGGTCGGCGCGATCGCGTGTCGTGCTCGAGGCGTCGGCGAGGCGGGTCAGCGTGCGTGAGAGTCGCTTCGCCTCGGCGGCGCCGGGCCCGGGATGATCCTCTGCCGCAAGCGACAGCTGGTTCGCCGCCCGACGCAAGGCGTCGACGCGAACGGCGTCGCTTGCCGGCTGCGCGGGCGGCTGCGCCAGGACGGGGTGCAATACCCGGGCAGCGTCTGCAATCACGGCGAGTTTTTCTGCCTGGTCTGCCGGGATGAAAGTGGTTAGCGTGACCGTTCTACCCACCTGAGGCAGCTTTGACAAGTGAGCGGCGATCGCATCGGCTTCGGTCAAGGAATTCGCCATGACGCGCACATTGTTGATGCCGATTTCGGGCGAGTCTTTCAGTGCGAGCAGGGTTGCCATCGATTCCGTGCGTGGATCCTTGAGATGCAATGGATTGAAATCGAAGCGCAGATGTAGCAACAAGGGCGACGCGCCGAGAATGACAACTGCTGCCACGGCCAACATGGCTTTGCGATGCCTGTCGAGGAAGTCGTCGGCTCCGGCAAGCTGCCTGAAGCCCGGCGACGCTTTTTCGTCTCCTGGCTGCAACACGCTGATGAGCGCGGGCAAGAGCGTCACACTGGTGAGCCAGGCGACGATCATTCCCACCCCGGCGATCTTGCCCAGTTCCGACACGCCGCGATAAGCAGTCGGAATAAACGAAAAGAAGCTAACGGCGACTGCAATCGCGGCGAGGGACAGGCGGCTGCCTAGCGCATTTGCCGTACTCGCCAATGAGGCGGGGATACGATCGTCCTTGTAGTGCTCTTCCCGATACCTCACGGTGAACTGCACGCCGAAGTCGACGCCCAAGCCGACGAATAGCACCATGAACGCGACTGAGATCATGTTGAATGCGTTCACCATCACCAGCCCCAATGCTGCAGTGGTGAGCAACCCGACGACGAGGCAGATGGAAACGGCAAGTACCAGTTTGGCGGACCGCAGCGCAACCCAGAGAATGCCAAGTACGACGAGAAGTGTCACGGCGCCGTTGAATGCCGCACCGTCCTGAACCGATGCGAATTCGTCGTCGGCGAGCGGCTGTTCGCCGGTAAGGCGCACGTGTGCGCCAAATCTCGTATCGAGATGCAACGAGGCCGCCGTGTCGCGTATCAATGCCGTTGCGTTGCCGCCTGCCCTCAGCGATGCGTAATTCAGCACGGGCTGCACGAGTACGAATGCGCGCGCAGGCGACTTCGCATGGGAGTCGGTCAACGAACGCCATGAAAACGCGGCGTCCTGGTTCGCTAGCACGCGGTCCATGACGTCCGCGCTTTGATCGAGAAGGGGAGCGATCTGACCGAGCTTGATTTGCCCGAATTGCAGCGGCAAAAGCAAGGTCGTCGTCAACAGGTTGGCGAGACCGGTCAGACTGGGGTCATGGGCGAGCGCATTGAGCAACGGGCGCGCTTGCGTCAACTGCGACGTCGTTGACTGTACGTCGCGCAACGAGAGAAAAAGCAACCCATTGTGTTCGAAGAAAGGACCGGCACCCGGCTGCGTCACCGCAACGAACCGGTGCGTGTCCTTTCGCAGTGCACTGGCAAGCTCGCTGGCGGCGGTGTCGGCGAATTCCGGCGCATTCGATTCCACTACGACGAGAATGGAGCCCCCTCGTTGCGGAAAGGCGCGATCCAGCGACCTGGACAAGGCGTCCCACCGCTTGTCGACAGTCAATAGCCGGTCTGTGGCCGTGTTGATCTTGAAGTGATGGGAGACGTAATAACCGCTCAGCAGCACGAGGACGAGCGATAGCGCGATCACGCTGATCCGGTGACGGGTGGACCATGAAACAAGATGGGCAACCGACGACATCATGGCGAAGGTTCAGGCGCGGCGGACACCTCAGTGTAGCGTAGTTATCCAGAACGTGTCCGCGCGTGGTGGGGACGGTTCCGATCCGTCGATATCGCTATCGAACGGTTTACGTACACGCACGCGTCGCGGCACGGATCAGCCGAATTGAATTAACGTTGGCCGGCGAAATCGTTTCGAAGCCGACATGACAGGAGGACAGAATGAAGCGCAAGGCATCGGCGGTCTGGGAGGGAGGGCTGAGAGACGGAAATGGCTCGATCTCCACGGATAGCGGCGTACTCAAGGACACACAGTATTCGTTCTCGACGCGCTTTGAAAATGGCATCGGCACGAATCCTGAAGAGCTGATCGCGGCAGCGCATGCTGGATGCTTTTCGATGCGGTTGCCTGGAAGGACATCGTCAAGATTGGGCGGACTCATATGCAGGACGCGACTCCGATCACGCTGGGTCAGGAGTGGTCGGGCTACGAGGGCATGCTCACCGACAACCTGGAGCGGCTCGACGATGCGCTAAAGGGCGTCTATCGCCTTGCGCTCGGCGGCACGGCGGTTGGCACGGGCCTGAATTCCACGCCGGAATTCGCGGGCGCAGCCGCTGCCGAGATTGCCCGCCTGACGAATCTTCCGTTCGTCACGGCCCCGAACAAGTTCACCGTGCAAGGCGCGCACGATGCGCTCATCCATCTGTCGGGCACGATGCGCACGCTCGCGTGCTCCCTCTACAAGATCGCCAACGATATCCGGCTGATGTCGTGCGGGCCGCGCGCCGGATTCGCAGAACTGATCATTCCCGAAAACGAGCCGGGCTCGTCGATCATGCCGGGCAAGGTCAACCCTACGCAGGCCGAGGCGCTCGCGATGGTCGCCACGCAAGTGATCGGCGACGATGTGGCAACGGGGATCGGGGGCGCAAGCGGCTATCTCGAGATGAACGTCTACAAGCCGCTGATCATCTTCGACATCATGCATTCCATCGCTATCGTGAGCGATTCATGCACGAACTTCCGGAAGTTCCTGGTGGAAGGGACGAAGCCGAACCTGACGAAGATCCAGGAAGATGTCGACCGCTCGCTGATGCTCGTGACGGCGCTTTCGCCGGTTATCGGCTATGACAAATCGTCGAAGATCGCACACTATGCATACGATAACGATCTCACGCTCAAGCAGGCAGCCTTGAAACTCGGCTATGTGACTGAAGCGCAATTCGACCAGATTGTCGATCCCAGGAAAATGGTCAAGCCGTACGTTGCGCATCAATAGACTCCTGTGGCGGGTAAAGTCTGCAGGATCCACGCGCCGCCTGGCACTGCCAGCGCACGCGGATCGCCCGTCTTTCCGTGCTACGCTGGCGACGATGCGCGCAAAGTCTGCGCTTCGCTTCGAAGGTGTTGTGCCATCCAGTTCAACGTCTGCATAAAGCGAAGGCGTCATGGACAACCTTGCCAGGCTGGTGTCGATAGTCAGTCGCCGGACTTTCAGGGCGGAAGGCCATGTCTTTGCCGTCACGCCCGAGCGAGTCGCGATTGCTGAGGGCGTGCGTGCCGCTCTCGCGATGGCGCCGATGCTGGCCGCGGCAATGCTGCTGGCACGACCCGAGGTTGCGCTGGGCGCCGTCGCGGCTTTCTGGAATTGCCTGTGCGATCCCCAGGGTGAGAAAGCTGCACGCCTCAAAGCGATGGGCACGTTCACCATCCTGGGGGGCATCGTCCTGCCGCTCGCTGCCTACGCGGCGAGCTGGGGCTATATCGCGAGCCTCGTCACCTTGTTCGTCCTGGTCTTCCTGTGCGGACTGGCGCGATCCTACAAGCCGGCTCTTGGCCCGATGCCCACGCAGGCAGGCCTCGTTGCCTCTCTCGCTGTCGTCATTGGGGTTGCGTTGGGCAGACCTTTGGCCGGCGCGCTCGAGCTGGCCGGATATTTCTTTCTTGGTTCCGTCTGGACCATGCTGTTCTGCGTCTTCCTCTGGCCGATTCCATTCCGGCAATCCGCCAATCTGATGCTGTCGACGATTTTCGGAAGACTGGAGCTCATGGCCGGCTTTTTGCTGGCGCTGGACCCCCTCACAGGTACGAATGTCACCGGTTGGGAGGAGTTCGATACCGTGCACCGCCGGGGCGTACGCATGTCGATCGAACGGGGGAGGGCATTGGCGGCGCTCGACACCAGCAATGGGTCGCGGCTCGGCGCCTATATCGATACGGCAGCCAGAATATTTTCTGCGCTGATTGCCATTGGTCATTCCCGGCGCATTTCCCAGGCGCCCCTCAGCGCGAAATCGCGGCACCTGCTGCAAGGACTGCAGGAGGTACTACAGGGGTTGAGCGCCCATGCCCTGCTGGATCGTCCTCTGCCCGATGCGCTGGTCATGCAGTCGAACGCGCTTGTGCGCCAGGTTGGCGGTCAGGACGATATGGCAGCACGTTCCGTGACGTTTGCGGCGAGTGCCATTGTCCGCCTCGCCGAGGGCGGCTTCGCCTCAGTCGCCGGCAGCAAGGCGTCCCCGGTCGCCGAAGCGCGTTCCCGCCAGATCGTGGACTCGCTGGTTTGGCGCCACGCCCTGAGAGTTGCGATGGCAACCGTGGTCGCCTTTGTCATCGGCACCTGGCTAAACGTCGCGCTCGCCTATTGGGGCGCGCTCGCGGCAATCATCGTGACACAACCGATTTCCTCCAACACCTGGCTGCGCGTTCTGGAGAGAGCGATCGGCAGCCTCATTGGCGGACTGATTGCCGCGGCACTTCTGGCGACGTTGCCGAGTCCGGGTGCCGTGCTCCTCGCCATCCTGCCGCTTGCCGCTGCGGCCATTGCCTCCAGGCTGGTGAGCTACGGCTTGTTCGTGGTCTTTCTCTGTCCCATGTTCATGCTGGTTTCCAACTTCATTCACCCGACTGGCGGTTTGATTGCTGCACGCTTTTTCAATGAAATCATTGGCGCCTTCGTGGGCGTGGCGGCCAGCTTCCTCCTGTGGCCCGAGCGGAGCAGCGACACGCTTGCCGCAGCAGTTTCCACGGCGATTTCTGCCAACATGCGCTTCGCGTCAGCCGCGCTTCGCCTCGACGCCGGCTCGGCAACCACGCTTGATAACCTGCAACGAGATGCCGGACTCTCGAGCACTCGTCTGGAAGCTGCACGGGAGCGCATGCTGCTGGAGGGGCGTTGGCGATCAGCGTGGCTCGAGCACCTGCGGGACGTCATCGTGGCCCTGCGCTCGGTTTGCGGTGCTGCCGCGGTGCTCGAGGTCCTGCGGGAAGGAGAGCCCGGCGCATTTGATCGCCAAAGGGCAGACGGCTACGATGCGATGACCGTACAGCTACTGCACGGGCTGGCCTCCCGGACCACCTGGCAGTTACCGGCGGCTCAACCGGCCGGAATCACCGAAGACGACCTCGGGCAGGCAATCCGCAACCTCGTAAGCGCTTTCAATGCGTACGTTTCCAGATAGCTGGGAAACGTGCATTTCGATAAAAAGCATAGTGTTTTGGTCATCGCTACTTTGCCGATCCACATAGAATGACTTCGGCCTCATGTCTTCGCATAGGAAAGGTGGTAGCCATGGCAAAGCAGAATCTGACGTTTCTTCTGAACAGGAATCTGGATTTTCCCGTCACCGCTGAACCCTGGACAAGCCTGCTGTCAGAGGCAGGCGTGAACGCCGAGGTGACGACGGACATTCCGGAGATGAACCGGCTGCTCGAGGCGGGCAGTCCGAATATGGCATATGTTCCAGGGGCGGGATTCTGCGTGATGATGCGAAAGGGTAATCCGTACTATCGCGGACTTGTCATCGCAACATCGAAGTTCTCCGGGCAACCCGCCCAACGCACGCTCCTTGTGGTTCGTCACGACGATCAGGCAAATACGCTCGACGACCTTGAAGGATCGACGTACGGATACCTGAACAGGTCCTGTTCTTCCAGTTTCTTTCCGCCTGCCATCATGTTGAATGAGAAAGGAAAGAAGCTTGAAACCTTCTTCGAACTCAAGCAGGTTGCGGGATGGCAGGACCGGGTCGACGCTGTTGTCGCGAAGTCCATTCGCGCAACGATGATTCTGGAAGACGTATGGAAGATGACACCCGCGAACGTAGAGGCGACGAAGGTCATCGGCGAATATGATACTTGCGTACCCGCCGTCCTGATCGTGCGCAAGGATCTCAGTGCGGACCTCGCGACAACATTTCGGGAACATCTCTTGAGCTACATGCCGGACTGGAAAAACGTCTACGGGGCGTTCCGGCCATTTTACTTCGCCGATATCCAGACCTTTTACCATCAGGTTTGCCAGCTGCCTGACGATGAGGTTTGATTGGCGTGAAGACGAAGCGGGCCCCTCGCTATCAGAAAGCGTAAGCAATTCTACGCGGACTTGACGTCACTCAAAGCACTGTATGCTTGCACAGGGTCCTGCCGCATGCTCGCGGCTGTTCCGCTAACTTCCTTCGGCGTAGAAAGGACCTGCTGTGTCGTGCCAACGGGATTTGCGTCGTCCGCGGCACGAAACGGGTTGCCCGATCAATCTTCGGTGGTTCGCCAGGAGTATGAGGTCTCGCGCGAGAGCCTATTGGTATTCCTATGGTCAATTCGTGTACCCACCAGCCTTCGCATAACGAGTAACAGCACGCTGAATTGAAGTGAACGGGCGAAAAGCGCGGCGGCACTTCCGCACCGATAGTCAGACGACTTGTCGATCTGGAAATAGTAAGTAATGTTTCTCACTGCCTGGCGCAAACTAATTCGACACCAAATGTTGTATTCGTCGTCCGATGTGGCATAGTGGAAAAAATTAACTTTTCAAAGGAAAACCACGAATGGCTACGCTCCAATCGATTCAGGCAAGAATCGCAAAGCTGCAGGCTCAAGCAGAATCGCTGGCGACAACGAAATCGTCGGTGGTACTCGAGAAGATTCGCGGCCTGATGGACAAGCATGCCGTGACGGTTGCTGACATTGAGGCATTTGTCGGCAAGCGGCGCGGCCGCAAGCCGGGCGCGACCGTTGCTGCGAAGCAGGCTTCGTCGGCAGCGAAATATCGCGATCCCAAAACCGGCGCGACCTGGACCGGCCATGGCCGTGCTCCCGCGTGGATTGCAAATGCAAAGGACCGAAGCAAGTTCCTGATTGCAGGCGCGGCGCCGAAATCGGCCGCTGCTGTGAAAGCGCCTAAGGCAGGTAACTACGTGCGCGGACCGCAGCCGCCGAAATATCGTGACCCGAAAACCGGCGCGACGTGGTCCGGTCGTGGCATCGCACCGGCATGGCTCGCAGGCGCGAAGGACCGGTCGAAGTTTTTGATTGAAAAGGCTGAGCCTGCAGCGAAGACGGCCAAGGCGCCGGCAGCGAAGAAGGCTGCTGTAAAAAAGAACGCTGCAACGAAAAGGGCTGCTGTCAAAAAGAACGCGGCAACGAAAAAGGCTGCTGTCAAGAAGGTATCTGTGAAGGCGGCGGCATCGCCGGCACGCAAAGCTGCACCGAAGAACGGCGCAGCGGCGAAATCACCTGTCGTCCGAAAAGCCCGTGCGCCGAAGCTTGTGGTGAAATCGACGGCGCCCGTCGAGGTTGCCGCGCCTGCGGCGGCCACTGAAGTTGTGAGCACGGCCGCTGCGGCCTGAGTGGCACACACCGGGCTCCGGAAGCCTGCTTCCAGCCCGGTTCAGCGCTTGTTACTCGTGGCGGGGACCGCGTGAATACACGGACGGTTGCTGGCATCGACGTGGGCGGTGACAAGAAGGGCTGCCATCTGGTCATTCTGGAAGGCAGCCGTGCTTTCCGGCCTGCCGATACGAAAACCCCGCAGGAGATGCTGCAAGCGTGCCTTGAGTACGGCGTCCAGGCCGTTGGGATCGACGCGCCTTGCCAATGGGGTGTCGAAGGCGAAGGCCGGCGTGCGGAAAGGGAACTTGCGCGTCAACGCATCTTTTCCTTCGCCACGCCAACCCGAAAGCGTGCCGATGAGAACCCGGGGCGCTTCTACCGGTGGATGTTCAACGGAGAAGTCATTTACCAGGTCTTTTCTTCCGACTATCCGCTGCTGTCATCTCGCGATTTCCAGGGTGGGCGTGTTAGCTTCGAAACGTTTCCCCATGCCGTGACCTGTGCTCTGCGCGGCAAGGAGGGGACGTCTGCGAAGGAGAAGCGCCGGCAACGGCCTGAAGTGCTGGAAAGCGCTATGATCGACGCCTCTGGCTTGAAATCGATTGACGACTTCGATGGCGCGCTGTGTGCGCTGACCGCGAGATACCTGGTTGAAGGGCGCACATATGCTTACGGCGACGTGGAAGGTGGCTACATTCATGTTCCGATTCCACTTTCCTTGAACACGTATTGACGCTAATACCGTGCCGCCGTGTGGGAAGGTGTTGCAGGTGGCTTGCCGCGCGTTATGTCCCACTGCAGTTGTCACGAGGGCAATCACAGCTATGCACTCGAGCAGCGAATTTACCTATTTCGCGTACGGCTCCAACATGTCGATACGACGCCTCATCGCGAGGCTGCCGTCAGCGAGGGTTGTCACCACAGGGTTCGTGACTGGCTACAAACTCGCGTTCGACAAATTGAGCAAGAAGGACGGCTCGGGAAAATGCGATTGTGAGCACACGGGAAACGTCGGTGACAGAGTCTATGGCGTCATTTTTTCGGTCGTGCCTGGCGAACGGGAGGCGCTCGACACATTCGAAGGAGCGGGTAAGGGTTACGCGCCTTTGAGTGTCCGGGTTGAGACCGCGACTGGCGGAGTGTATGCGCTGACCTACGTCGCTACGAAGAAGCAGCCTGGTCTTCAGCCCTACCACTGGTACAAGCAGCACGTATTGGTGGGCGCGAGGGAGGCGAATTTGCCTGAAGACTACGTGCGAGCTATCGAGGCGGTTGACTCTATCGACGATCCTGATTCAGCCCGAACCGAGAAGGAGCTTCGGGCTTACTCGGCGACTTGACCGGCCTCGGCACGGGATGCCTACGCTTTCCATTTCCGAGCCGCCATTGCTTCAGGACTTTTCCGGCAAATGCAGGATCGGGTGCCTGAGGCGGCGCTCGCGACGCTACTGCGGCAAACGCCAATTCATCGACTGAGGTTTTTCCAGAAAGCCGTCGCTGCTGCCGCACCGGCGCTAAGGAAGTTGTCGGCGGCAGCTAGATCCAGATTTCCGTTCGCATTTTTTAAATATTGACTGAATTCTGCGCCCTCATCCCTTTCCGAGCGGCGGCCGATGTGAGAATCCCGCCATATTGCTCAACTGGGCCAGCTCATTGGCCGCCTCGCGTAGCAGTCCCGAGTACTCGTGAATCTTCTCGGTCGTTAGTCGCACCCGAGGACCCGCCAGGCTGATGACGCCGACGCAGCGTGAGCCGCTCACCACGGGCGTCGCCACTGCCGACATGCGCGGGGCAAACACCTCGTCGATCATCGCGTAGCCACGCACGCGCGCCGCATGCACGAAACCGAGCAGCGCTTTTAGTGTCGTCGGCGCATTGGGTCCGAACTCATTCGGCTGTCCGAAGCCTTGTTTCAAGACTAGCAAGGCCGCCTGTTCGTCGGTCATCGTCATGAGCCATGCGTGTCCGGTCGACGTGCATGAAAGTCGTGCGGCCTGGCCCATGTCGGGGTCGTAGCGGAAGCCGGTGCGGTGTCCGTCCGCCTTCCCGACCCAGATGATCGCTTCGCCATCCACCAGCGACAGTCGCGCGAGTTCGCCAGTCTGCGCAGCGACGCGTTCGATGATCGGCTGGGCGATATCTGCGATGCCCGTGAGACTCAGGAATTCGAGTCCGTTCGACGTCATGCGCATTGTCAGGATGTAGCGGCTGTGATCGACCCGTTGCCTGACATACCCGCCTTCAACGAGTTCGGCGAGCAGGCGGTGGCAGGTGCTGCGCGGCAGAGACAAGGCATCGGCAATGGCCACGAGGCCTGCACCTTCGCCCTGCGACGCCAGCAGATCGAGAATTCTTAGGCCGTTTCTAAGCGACATCTTTCGCTGGTTTCCATATTATGAGATGCAGTTCCGGTACGGAACGCCCCGCCTGTCCAGCGCAAACAATAGCACCTGTTCGTCGCCAGAAACGAACGCATCGACATATCGAGAATTCAGGAGACAACATGTCTTTTTTTGCTGATTCGGACCTTGCCGCGGAAGGACGGTCTGCGCAGGCTCACTTGATGGCGCGTCGGGCAGTAGCAGGGGCAACTGTCGGTACCGCGCTCGAATGGTTCGACTTCGCGCTCTATGGCGTGGTCGCGGCCACGATCTTTCCCAAGCTGTTTTTCCCGTCGCTCGACCCGACCGCCTCGCTGCTCGCGTCTCTCGCAAGTTTCTGGGCAGGGTTGGCCGCACGCCCGCTTGGCGCGGTGATTTGCGGGATGCTCGGGGACCGTTGGGGACGCCGCAAACTGATGCTGATCACCGTGTCGGTGATGGGCGCGTCGTCGTTCCTGATGGGCTTGCTGCCCACTTACCACCAGGTTGGCATCCTCGCGCCGACGTTGCTGGTGTCGCTTCGCATCATTCAGGGTTTCGCGCTTGGCGGCGAATCGACGGGTGCGCAACTGATGGCGGTGGAGCATGCGTCTGCTAACCGCCGTGGCTGGTATTCAGGTCTGCTTGGCATTTGTTCGCCGCTCAGCCAGATTCTCGCCAATTTCTCGCTCTTTACGCTGGCCGCGTTGCTTTCGTCGGACGACTTCGATAGTTGGGGCTGGCGAGTCCCGTTTCTCGCGAGCTTTGTTCTGGTGCTGCTGGGCATCTATATCCGCAGGAAGGTTAGCGAGACACCGGCCTTCGAGGCGCTCAAGAGGACTGGCGCATCCACACGCGCCGCCAATCCGCTCGGCACCGTCTTCAAATATCACTGGCGCACCGCGCTCCGCCTGACGCTGTTCTTCTGCGGCCCGGCCGCGCTGTTTTATCTGATCGTGGTCTTCTCGCTCAGCTACCTGACGAAACACCTCGGCGTACCGAGGCAGACCGGCTTCATGCTGCTGATGGTGGCGAATGTCTGCGCCATCGTGGGCGCGCTGGCGGGCGGCTATCTGAGCGATCGGATCGGACGCAAACGTGCGCTGATGATCGGTTCGTCCTGCACACTGATCTGCTGCCTGATTTACTTCCCGATCCTCAACCACAACTCGATCGCCATGACGATGGCAGTGATGGGCGCCTTCCTCGGCTTCACGCAGTTCCAGAGCGGCATCCAGCCGGTCTGGTTCGCCGAGTCATTCCCGACCGAGGCGCGCTACACCGGGTCCGCGCTGTCGTACTCGGGAGCCAACCTGCTCACCGGCGGCCCGATGCCCATTGTCGCCGTGGCGCTGCTCAATGCCTTTAACGGCTCCCCGTGGGCCATCGTAGCGGTTTGCGGCTCGCTGAACCTGATCTCCTTCCTGACGATCGCAATATCCCGCGAAACCAGGGGCACGGCCCTGGAACGCTCTTCAACACATTGACACTATGACTCGCAAACTCTACATCCTCAATGGTTCCAACCTGAACATGCTGGGCGCGAGGGAGCCTCATCTTTATGGCAGCACTACGCTGAAGGACATCGAACAGAATTGCCTCACGCTGGCCGATGCTCTCAAGTTCGACTGCGTATTTCGTCAAACGAACAGCGAAAGCGAGTTGGTCGACTGGATTCAGGAAGCGTTCCTGCAGGACGCCGCGCTGATCATCAATCCGGCCGGCTTTTCATTCGGTCGGATTCCGGTGCTCGACGCAGTCAAGCTCATCCGCCGGCCGGTGGTGGAATTGCATATCACCAACATCCACCAACGCTCGGAGGAATATCGTCACTCGACGATTTCGGTGGCCGCCACGGCGGTAATTTGCGGGGCGGGGGCAAACGGATACCTGCTGGCGATCCGCGCGATCGACGATCTGTGGGGCAAACAGACTTGAGCCGGCTCCTCGATTCATGAGGCACGCGGGCTCCTCGTTGGAGCCCGCTTCGATCGGCATGCGCTACATCGTCATCTGGTGGCTTGCAATCGAAAGTGTCCGAGGCGGGGCGAAACAAGTACTCAAATAGGGTTGCGTTGGGTTTGCACAGCGCCTTGAGAACAAGAATCGCAGGTACTATCACGAGAAGTCCGTTGAAGTTGAAGGTGAAAACTTGATGCGCCGTTTCGGATGCATCTAAGCGGGCGACAATCCCGGCAAGCGCGACTGAGAACGCAGCGAGCAGGCCAGCGAGACTTGAGATGAATGGCACCGCGAGAGTCGTCGCTCCGGTGAGCATTGCAACCGCTAATTTCGTGGTGGATGCGCTACAGAACGGCTTTGTGGCATCCGCACTAGCCGCCAATGGCATAGTAGGTGCCGCAGTCGCGACATCCGATAACTGTGACCCACCTCAGCCGGTGAAGCACTGACAAAAGAAGCGAAAGCTGGCGTGGCAAAGGCAGTACGACGTCTAGCGCGCGGAGGAGGGGGCCGAACGGGCTCCTCTCTCGCCACGCATCGCATCTCGTTACTTTTTCCCCAGGTGAGCGGGGCGAGGAGCGACGTCCTCCTCCTTCATGCACGTTGCAGAAAGTTGGACAAGTTAATAGCGGTGGTAGTAGCCACCTGCAGGCACGACGATGCAGCCGCTCAACGCGGTTGCGAGACAAACAGCCATCAGCACCAGGGCAAAAATTCGCTTCATACGTTCCTCACTTGTCGGTAGTGAAGGCAATATATTTGGAGCGCAAATTACTGATGTGTTTGTGTGTAACGAGACGTGTAATTTGAAACATCTGACCGGTCCGCGAACCAGTTCGGACATCCCGTCTCACGCGAAATAATCGGTTTCAGAACTCACAACTCGTCAGTCAACATCGTGGTCGTCCGTGACGTTGAGGAGGTGAACGGCGAGATGCCGTCCCCTCAACGGAATCGGAGACGAACATGCACAACGTTACTTTCAGAATCGCGGCTGTTGCTGTACTTGCTCTGTCATTCGCAGGCACCGCGTCAGCGCAGACCAGCTGGGATGCAACGCACCCACGTCGCGCAGAGGTGAATCACCGCCTGGCGAATCAGGACCGACGCATTCACCAGGAGGTGCGCGAAGGGGAAATGTCGCACGCCGAGGCGGCGAGACTCCATAGCGATGACCGTCAGATTCGGCAGGAGGAGCGCGACATGGCAACCCAGAACAGCGGCCATATCGCCCGGCGAGAGGACTACGTGCTAAACCAGCAGGAGAATCACGTAAGCCGGCAAATCGGCCAGTAACGCCTTCGCCGACGTTAGACAAGGCACGAACTGGGGGGAGTGGATACGCTCTCCCCAGCGTCGTCGGCCCTCGGACTTGCCGGAGGGGAACATGAAAAGTACGGATGAAAAATCTCTACGCTGTCAGGTCGAAAAATGGCTAGCTCCGGTACCAGCACTACCGGTTCACGTGATTGAGTTCGGTCGTACACGATGGGGCGGTAGTCGCTATGTGTACGTTGCGACCGCAGACGGGGCCCGAGCACTGTTCTTCTTTCTGCACGACGATGGTGCGTGGAGCGTTTGCCCGCCTGCTTCGGACAGGAAGAAGGCGGCGGTTCGGCTACCCGCCCCGGGGCACCTTGGGGCTTCCGTGTCTGAAATTTGCTGACTCACAGGCGCACAGCAGTATCGAACTTCGACGGTCAGGTGGGACTGCTGCTTGAATCGTTAGTCAACTGTGCCGCCGTCACAACCCAGCAACGAAGGGCCTATGCCATGTAGCGCCTGCAGCGCGCGATGGCAAGGTTTGCGGATGCCAATGGTGCCGGCGAGAGCGCTTTGGCAAAACGTAGAACCAAAGCGTGGAGCGGCGCTGCAGGAGAAACATATCTGGACCAGATTAGCCGCAGCACTTCGTCGGTTCCGACCATAAGATCGCGCGAAGATTCGGGGGAGTGAGCCGCGGTTCCGCCATTCGCCCTGGATTTGTATTCAGCCCGTGCGATTGCGGGCTTTTTCTTTTCGGGCGTTGCTGCTGTTCTTTCCGTGCTTAAGGCAAAGGTCTTTCAACAGCCACCGCGCGACAACTTCCGGTCTGTCATTTCCATGCGATGCAAACTTTATGTCGCCATCGAAATAGACAATGACGGTTCCGGTCATAACTCGATACTTCCCTTCGTGGCGATGGCCATCAATTTCAAGGCTCACGGGATGCGTTGTCTCGTACTCTGCTGTCGGCACGATTGTCACCTAACTTGATGGGTGTTTGACGATAGCTGAGACCTACGTAATGGTCAAATGCTTAGGGCGTCGCGTCGGGTATACCTTGTGGGACTGCAGGCTTTCGCTGCGTGTAGGTTGGCCTATTTATCGTCTCCCGTTCCCGGGTATACACCCCACATGAATACAGCGGTCGTCGCAGCAGCGCGCGCTTCTGAATCGCCGCCCGGACAAAAGTTTCGTTCTGGTTGCGCTGTTTAAGATTGATATAAGCGACGCTACGTACTCTCCCAATCGGTCCTTGAGAGGACCGCGTTCGCCAATGACCTGATGGCCGTTCAACTGCGGTAAGGGATACTAAGGTGCCCATGACTTTGGAGGAGACCTTTGTGCATGCCGAGAAGCTGGAAGTCTACGGTGCGATTTCCAGGACGGCGCAGGCGCTCAGCCCCGCAGCACGACCAGACATGCTTGGTCCGCGGCCCTACCACGGGGCGTCCTGCACGTATACCGTTCCTATTTGACATCGAACTCGTTACTCGGCAAAGCTAGCTTTGTTCAGTTGCCGTCACCATAGCTGAGCGTTGCTGGATTGGAATTTTTGAAGATTAAGTAGAAGGGGCTCTGAAGCGGATTGCCGGCCGGTGCTGCAATGTCACAGACCTTTGTCTTGACGTTGCAGCGGCGCAGTTCCCCCGCCGTCGTTGCGTCCCCACCGGTAATCGGGATGTATAGTCTGTCCCCCGGCCCAAAGAGTATTGCCTGCGCATAGGCTCGTGGTGCGGGCGGTGTAGACAGCACAAGTTCATCGAGAAGAGCGCCGGTTTTGCCGTTAAGTTTCAGAACCTTGTCGTTGTCGCTGGTAGTCGCGCGGAAGCCTGTAACCCAAAGGTTGCCTTCCTTGTCAAAGACCAGTCCTTCTGGACGGTGCAAGTCAGGAACGGTTTGATTGGATGCGAATACATCAACAAAAGCTTTCGTGGTTGGATTGAATCGCAAAACGTAGCCGACAAGTGTATTCGGGCTCTCCGTGTAGGGGCATCCAAATACGGAAACGTACAGCAGACCATCTGGTCCGAACACCAGACCACGTGGGAAAAACCCGCCAGTAAATCTGGACCGGTTGAGATTACCAAGAAATGCTCCTGCGTCGTTGTATAGCTTGATGTCGCCTTGGCTGGAGCAATCGCTACCGACGTCGGCGACATAGAAGACGTTGTCCGGCCCTCCGCGCACGATGCCGCGAGGTGCGTAAGGGGCGTTGACGTCACTTGCTGAGACGAGTTTTCCGAGAAACAACCCGGTCTTTCCGTCAAACCGAAAAATCTCCCCCGATAGCGGAAGGTTCACGTTCTGGTTGACAACCACGAGTTCGCCATTCGTATAAATCATGCCGGCGGGACCGGTCAGCCCTGCGGCTCCCGTCGTCACAAAGGTGCCACGATAAGCACCACTCGAGCCATTGAACTCCTGGATGGTGTTGTTGCCAGCATCACCGATGAAAAGCTCCTGCGCATTCAAGGGCGGGCTGGTCGTTACTGCACCTAACCCAAACAGTATTGCAATCAGGATAGGGCAGGCCAGGTAGTGGTGCATTGCCGACAGTTTTCGGAAAGGCAATCTCCAGTGCGCGAGTATATAGGTGATGGTAAGCATGTGAATCCTCCATTTTCAAGGACTACGTAGGATAAAGGAAGGTGTTATGTTTTCCCGGGAGGAGATGCGGAACTGCAGAAGCGAAATAACAGATGACAAAGCGAACGGGACGCCGACTTGATACCGGATGTCTATTCATATAAACGCTGAAATCAGTGCGTTTCTTATTATTAAGCTGATTCGCGGCCGATGGTGCGACGAGATACCGCGTGAGCAAAGCGTGATTGTCGTTTTACCAAAATCGTTCTATTTATGGGCATCGGCGAGAGGGTTTCCGATTACCACAAAGGAGAGGCAACAGTCACTGCCGCCGCATGTCAACTATATTGTCTCGGGTTGTGATTTGCCTCCATCAAATGATGGAGAGCGGAGATGAATGCGCTTTCAAAGGCAGAGGGTTAGGGAGGCGAGCCGGCACGGGCTGTCGCTCGTGCACCGAACCGGCGCGCCCGGTTCCAGGTAGCCGCCTTTACGCACGGGGGGATCCGTGCGGGGTTCGCTGCGTGCGAACGCCCGGGCGCGCGCGATAGGCTGTTCGACGACCCAGGTGTGCTGTCGAAACGAAACGAATTGGGCGCGAGATACGCGCTGAATGCCATCAGGCTATGAGCCGTCGCATGCGGAACGGAATCAATTGGCTAGCAAACTGTTGGCGGTTGCCGGGCGGGACTTGCATACCGCAAAGCGCCGCCTTTGCACGGCGCACGCCAGGGGCTGTCGTTGGAAGCTGCCGCGAAGTCTGGTCGCAACCCGACGTTCCGGTGGCTACGCCGCGCTTGTCCCGCGCTCTACGTGTGCCAACGCCAGCGCCAGCCGTACCCCGACCTCGGCATTGTGTTTCACGATCGCGATGTTTGTCGCGAGGCTGCGTCCACCTGTCAACGCCGTGATGCGCGCCAGCAGGAAGGGGGTCACGGCCTTACCGATGATTCCTTTCGCAGCGGCCTCGTCGAGCGCCTGCTGAGTCAGCGCGTCAATCTCTTCGAACGTCATCGCTGACGCGACCGGGACCGGAGTGCTCAACACCACACCGCCCTTGAGGCCGAGGTCCCACTTGGTGCGGATGAAGCGCGCCTGCTCCGTCGGCTCGTCCAGCCTGAAGTCCGCGCGAAAGCCGCTGTCACGCGTGTAGTACGCCGCGAAATTGTCCTGTTCGCAACTGAGTACCGGCACGCCATGGGTTTCCAGGTATTCCAGTGTGAGCCCGATGTCCAGGATGGACTTCGCACCGGCACAGATTACCGCCACCGAGGTCTTCGCCAGTTCCTGCAGGTCGGCCGAGATGTCAAAGGTCTCCTGCGCACCCCGGTGTACGCCGCCAATGCCTCCGGTGACGAAGACCTCAATGCCGGCCAACGCGGCACATATCATCGTGCCAGCCACCGTCGTGGCGCCGAGCCCGCCGCCGGCCAGTGTGGCCGGCAGGTCACGGCGGCTGACCTTATGTACCCGGTCCGAGCGGCCGATCAGTTCCAGTTCGACGTCCGTCAGGCCGATGTGGATTCGCCCACCGATCAGCGCGATAGTCGCGGGCTCAGCGCCCGCGTCTCGGATCAAGGACTCCACTTCATGAGCAGTGCGAATGTTCTCCGGATAGGGCATGCCGTGGGCAATGATGCTCGATTCCAGCGCCACGAGCGGCCGGCCGGCGGCCTGTGCGGCAGCCACAGGAGCGCTGCAGGTCAACCACGAGCGTGCAAGGTCCGTAACCATGTCGATGCCTCGTCAACTGAGCTGGTTCGCTACCATCCAACCCGAACCGCCGCCGAGCCCGGGACCAGGATGGGTCGATGCGCCGATGTGGTACAGGTTCGCATACGGCGCGCTATGCCCGCGCTTCCCTGAGACGCCCGCGAACGGGCGCAGCCAGAAGAACTGGTCCGGCGAGCATACCCCCGAATAGGGGTCGCCGCCCACGAGATTGCAGTTCAGGCGTTCGAGGTCCGCGGGTGAATAGGCGCGCCGGCCGACGATCCTGGTGGCGAGCCCCGGCATCACCGTTTCGAGGCGCCGCTGGATGCGGTCGGCCACCTGCTCGCGCACGGCCTCGGTCCAGCGGCCGTCCTGCGGGACCTCAATCTCGCCCGCGGCGTCCCCCGAGAGGCGTGACGGCATGTCCTGCATCTGCAGCCACAGGATCGCTGCGCCGTCTGGGGCGCGGCTCGGATCAACGGCAGTGGGCTGCCCGATTGCGATCGTCGGGCAGGCGGGAATCAGGCCATTGTTCGCCTGTGCGACGGCCATGCACACCGCTTCCAGGCTCTCGGTCAGATGCACGAGCGGCACTTTCGCGAGTTCGGGGTCGCACCACGCAGGTGGCGACGATAGCGCAAAGTGAATCTGCATGTCGCCGCGTCCGAAGTGATAAGTGCGTGCGCGCTCATGCCAGGGTGGGGGTACGTCCGGCAGCAGGCGCTCATACAGCTGGCGCGGCGTGACGTTGCACACCACGGCGCGATCGGCCTGCCAGCACTGGCCATTCGCTTCCACACCGACCGCGCGGCCATCCTTCACCAGAACCCGCTGGACATCGACGCCGGTCGCGAAGCGGCCCCCATGCCGTTCGATCACGCTGCGAAACGCTTTGACGATATTGCTGCTGCCGCCCTTGACGAGCGGCATGCCACCGGCCACCACGGCCGCGAAAGCCAGCTTGCCGAACATGGCCGAGCCGGCGTCGTCGGGACCGAGGCCCGTGTGCAGCACCCACGGCGCGATCGCCGCACGTACGAGGTCGGAGGAAAAGGTCCGCGTGCTCCAGCGCCTGAAGCTTTCCAGTGAGGCGCCGCCGAACTCCACGAGACCGTCGAGGCCGCGCTTGCGCCATTCGTCCCACAGCAGCTTGACCATGTTCCAGCCGTACGGATTCTCGCCGAGCAGGCCGAACGTGAGCGCCGCATCAGCGCCGAACAGGTGCCCGGCGGCGGCCGCGAAGGCGGCGCCATCGCCTGGGCTGATGGTGTCAAGACGCACGGCGGTGTCAGCGATATCCTGGCGAAACGCGAGCGAGCGGCCATTCGGCGTGACCACGCCCGTGGTGTAGCCGGTCTGCACGAATTCAAGACCGGCCGCGTGCAGATCGTTCTTCATTTCCGCGTACGCAGGACTGCCAACGAAGAGCGGATACCACGATGACATGATGTCGTGCGTGTAGCCCGAAAACAGCGTTTCGCTGCGAATGCACCCGCCCAGCTCGTCGTTGCGCTCGATCACGAACACGCGTTGGCCGCGCCGCGCCAGCACCGCCGCGCATACGAGCGAGTTTATCCCGCTGCCCACGACAATAACGTCTGCCTTGTCCTGCATGTCTGCCCCCACATTGTCTGCGTGACTGCGTCTGCTATGGTTTGCGCCCGCGTCGCGGTTGCGCGGCGGTTTTGCCGCGGCATCAGCGGGCGTTCGTAGCGGTACAGCTCCAGCACCAGGCCGGGGCCGAGCGCCATCATCGCGAGGCCGTGCAGTCTGGATGTCCGGGATCGCAAGGTGAAGAACAACGATCGGGAAACGAAGCGACTGCGAACTCAACCGATGCGGCGGTTACCAGGGGACGGTCTGATCAAGATGAAAGAAGGCGCCTGTGGGACCGTCTTCGCCCAAGAGCGCCGCTTTCACACTTGTCTGTGCTCCTTGAGAAAGTTGCAGTGGCGCAGCGTCAGAACCCAGGCGGGTTTTGACCCATCCAGGATGAATCGAATTCACCTTGATGTTCGTTCCCTCAAGTTCCTGGGCAAGTTGAATCGAAAAAAGGTTTAAAGCAGCCTTAGAGGCGTTGTAAGCGTAGCGTTTGGTGTAAGCGACGGTCTGATCGTTTCGCGCGTGTAGCGTCAACGAACCGAGGTGGCTGGACACGTTCACGATCCGTGCACCAGGACTCTTGCGAAGGAGGGGAAGCAGTTGGCCGGTGAGCAGGAGCACTGCAAAGACATTGGTTTCAAACACGAGCCTGAACTCCTCCAGCGAAGCGCCACTCGTGAGAGGATCAAACGCGGTCCCGGTGCCCTCCGGTGTTGCCACTCCGGCGTTGTTGACAAGAACGTCAAGTTGACCGAACCGGTGCGCAATGAGCTGCGACACCGCAACGCGGTCCGCAGAGTTCGTGATGTCCAGCTTGACCGGAGAGACCGTCGTCAAGCCTTCGTCTTCGAGGATTGCTGCAGCCTGTTCCGCCTCCTCCAGATTTCGGGCTGCGAGCAGCACCGTTAGACCCTTTTCCGCGAGTTGCCTTACAGTTTCGAACCCGATTCCACGGTTCCCTCCGGTGACGAGGGCCACTTTTGCACCGGCTTTCATATTCACTCTCCTAAAAATATGGATTCCGTGACTCTATGCACGTGTGCATCTATGTCCGAAAACTTCGTGCATAGCGGGTCTCCAACGAAGAACAGCCGGATCGGACAATTTGTTCCATTTTTTTGCTGCGATCACGACGATGGCTGCTCACTATTAAACCGATCGCACTTGCAGCCCTTACCGCGGCTGCGACAGTGACGCTCCAGAGCGTCATTGGTCAACCTCGGTTTGGCGCACGTTACCTCAGCTGGCGTAGACCCAAACGCAGGCTGGAGACTTCCGTCTGCTGATGAATGACGGATGTAGAGTATTGGCTGCCTGCGGGAATGATAATCAGCAGGTCTTTCATAAGGCTCATTCCCGAAGAGAATCGATCGCTGGATAGAAGTGACCGAACTACACGTTGAGCTCGACGAATGGCATCAATTAGCACAACTAACGGATCACCTGAAAGTCTGCTACGGGATGAGGAAGCGACGTTCGAGTGACTATCCGCGTAGAGTCGAAGAACCATTCCTGGTCGAAGGGGCCGCGACGAATGTTGCGCCTTCAACCGGGCGAACCCGCGCCAATGCCGGACTTCCGTAGCCGCCCCGTATGCCTGCCGTTACACCATCACAGGAACTGCCGCGAACGACCTGTAAATGCAAGTCAAGGGACGAGTCGGATAACAGAGACGGTGTGGGATTTCCAGCGAGCGTGTTTCCGAGGATCACGCTCCAGGAGAATGCGCGACCTCATAGCTGCGCAAGCCATCGTCACGCGAGGTCATTCCGACATAGCCCAGTTCGCGACGTGCCGCAGCATCGCTCACACTGAATTCCTGCCCGATCATGCGCACCATTGAACGCGACAGGGGCGGGTCGCTGTTTTTCCGCAGAATGGCCCAGACGGCATCCATCAACCGCCCTGAGGCTGAGGCCAGCCAGTAGGGCATCGAACGCAGTTGCCTGACGGAAAGACCCTGCACGCCTGCAATTAAAGCGATGAACTCGCGGAACGTTTGCGTCTGCTGATCAGTGATGAAAAAGGCGCGACCACCTTCGCCGCGTGTCAGCGCGCACTGGACGGCTTCGACGACGTTATCCACGTGGCAAGTGGAGAACGCATAGTCACCACCGTCGATGAAAGCGAACTGGCCTGACTTGATCGCACGGGGGAGTTCGCGGCTGAACGGATCACCCGGCCCCCAGAGTGCCGGCGGGCGCAATGCGATGGTGCGAAAACCCGGCTTGTTGGCAGCCAGCACGATCTGCTCGGCCTGCGCCTTGCTCGCCAGATAGGCCGAAAAGTGCTGCGCAAAAGTAGGCGCGCTCTCGTCTGCATGACGGATGGGCGAACCGGATTCGTCCATGATGACGCCTGCCGCGCTGATATGAACGAAACTCGCCACGCCAGCTTGCTCTGCCGCTGCCAGCAGTGTCGCGGTGCCATCCACATTGGCGTGAAAGAACGGCGCGCGCGGTCCGGAGAAGCGAAACATGGCCGCCGCGTGAACTACGGCATCAAGCGCGGGCAGTACCAGAGGCGCGCGGTTTTCCAGATCGCCATCGACAGGCTGAGCGCCCAGTTCCTGCACCCTTTCACGGGACGACGCCGAGCGCGCAAGCGCAAAGACCTGATGGCCTGCCGCTGCGAGTGCGGGGAGCAAGCGGCTGCCGAGCAGGCCGGAGCCTCCAGTGACAAGGATTTTCATGGTCGTTCAGCCTTTCGTATCCGTTGTGTCTGTTGTCAGAATGGCGCGCATGGCGTTCTCGCGGATGTCCTCGAGAACGGCGGACGTGGGTGCCGCCGCATGGCGCAGTTGCGCCGTGACATAGAGCAGAGAAGCTGCGTTAGCCGACGCCCACATCACATCCGCCGCCACTTCCACCGCGAGCGCAAGCCGCCCCTCGGCGGCGATGGCAGAAACGCGCTCGATGAGGAGTGCGAAAGCTTGCTGGGCGGCCGGTATCTGCGCCCCCTGCAGAACACGTCCCAACATCGCCGCGTAGAGTCTGGGCCGTGCGGCCGCGAAGCGCACGTAATCGTCCCAGCCATCGCGCAGGACGGTCACGGGATCGGGCGATTGCGCGGCTGCATTTTTGCTTTCCAGAAACTGCGCGAACGCCTCCGCCATCGCGGCGCTTAGCAGACCGTCGGCGCTGCCGTAGTGGTGATAAAGCGTCGGCGCGGTGACTCCCGCCAGGGAGCAGACCGCGCGAGTCGAAAACTGCGCCTCGCCTTCTTCTTCGAGAACTTTCAGCGCCGCAGCAAGCAGGGTGGTCCGTGTATCCATACCGCCAATATAGCACCGATATAGACGATTGTATAGCGGCGATATAGCCCGGCGTGTGGGTGTTCTTTGCAGGGGGAACGGACAAACACAGAAGCGCTCAGAGCTGTCATCCATCGACTCAGGGAACGCTGCTGCCGCACTTGCTGCCTTCGAGGATGTCTTGCGCACAAAGCCATTTGTTTGTGGCCGGAGTCCAGGCCGGTAACGCGGCGATCGCCTTGGGTGCGGTGGTCGTGCTCAGGGATGCTTGTGCTCAGTCCGTCGATTCCAGCAATTCCACCTCACGAATCCGAGCTGATCAGGACCGCTCCACTGCGATCCGCCCGCTCGATGTGCGCGATCGCCTCGATGAACCGGGACAGATCGTAGTCGGCCTCCAGCTCGAATTGTTCGGGCGACGCGCGGCCGATCTCGATCGCCTCTGCCACATCCTCGCGGCGCTGCCCGGCCGACGTGGTCTGCAGCCATCGCGAGCTCGAAACGCCCTTGAACATGATCTCGTGATGCGCCAGCTGGACGGACGGGAGTGCAATGGGCTCGGGCACGAGTCCGCCGTAAAACAGCAGGGCCCCGCCGTCGCCGAGCAGCCGGACAAGATCGCTCACCATCGCGCCTCCTATCGGATCCATGACGACCTGAAGCGGCCGCCCACCTGCGGCCCGGCGGACCTGGTCGGCCCAGTCCGTATCGGCCGTCGAAACCACGGTCAAATCCGGAAACCGCTCGGACAGGGCGTTCGCGCCGTTTCTGCTGCGTACCGCGCTTACGACCTTCAAGCCACGCCGGCGGGCGGCAACCGCGAGGATGCGCGCCACGGAGGACCCGGCAGCGGTCAGCAAGATCGGCGTCTCGCACCCTGCGTCCGGCACTGCCTGTTTTGCGGCACGCAGCAGCATGAGGGCGATCACCGTGTTCGGGAGCAACTGGGCAGCGATGGCGTCCGACAGGTCGTCCGGGATGGGCGTCACCAGTTCGACGCGCGTCTTGAGACGCTCTGCCCAGGCGCCCGGGCTGGGATAGAAGATCACTCGTGCACCCGGCTCCACGCCCTGTGCGGGGCCCACAGCTTCGCCCACGGCTTCGACGACGCCTACGCCATCGCCTCCCGGCACCACGAAGCCGTCTGCCGGAAGCGGGATGTTGAAGCGCCCGCGGACCATCGCCAGGTTGCCGGGATGGATGCTGCGCCTGGTCACGCGGACCACGACCTCACCGGGTCCCGGCGGCGTCGGATCGGGAAGGGTCCTCAGTTCGAGGACTTTCGCTGGGTCGCCGAACGCGGTGAGAACGATGCCTTTCATGCTTTCACTCCAGGTTGAGAGGGTGTGGAGCGAAGATAGGCCCTTTGTTGCGCCGCGATTAGTGGGTATTCTTTTGTTTCCGCTTCAAGCAACCGTTGAAGATCGTCGACCCATATGGAAACGTTGGCAAACCTCGAATCCTTCGTACGGGCGGCGGAAGGCGGCAGCTTTTCAGAGGCGGGGCGCAGGCTGGGGCTGACCGCTGCGGCGGTCAGCCGAAACGTGGCGATGCTCGAACGCAACCTGGGCGTACGGTTGTTTCAACGCTCGACCCGCAAACTCACGCTCACGGAAGCCGGCGAGCGGTTCCTGGTTTCGATCGACGGTAATCTTGATGCGCTCCAGGCCGCCATTGCCGAGGCCGCAGCCCACAGCAGCGAGCCGTCAGGCGTCTTGAAAGTCAGCTTGAGTCCAACGTTTGGCGTCACGCATATCCTGCCTTTGCTGCCGCCTTTCCTTGCAAGGTACCCGCGAATCAAGCCGGAATGGCACTTCGAGAACCGGCCCGTGGACCTGATCGCCGAGAACTACGACGCCGCCATCGGCGGTGCCTTCAATATCGCCCCCGGTCTCGTATCACGCGCGCTGGCCCCGGTGCATATCGTCGCCGTGGCCTCGCCGGCCTATATGTCCGGCCGGTCGCTGCCGGCCGATCCGTCGGGCCTCGCTGCTTACAACGGCATCGCCATGCGCTCGCCGCAAACGGGGCGAATTCGCCGCTAGATGTTCCGGAATGCGAACGGTATTGAGGTGCCGGGAACGTTCACGGAAACCATCGTCGTGAATGATCCCGCGGCGATGCGCGAGGCCGCGCGTCTTGGCCTGGGCATGTCGTTGATCGCGTTGGTCGATGTGCTGCCCGACCTGGAGCGCGGAGATCTGATTCGGCTGCTGCCGGACTGGTACGCGGACGCTGGCACAATTTCGCTTTACTACGCATCGCGAACGCTCATTTCGGCCAAGACACGTGTTTTTGTCGATTTCGTCGTTAGCGCCTTCAAGAGCAAGCGATTGGACCACTTCAAACCGTAGCGGAATAGCGCCCGGGGCAATACCTGATTGCCGTGAGTCATGTCGCGAACGCAAACATCCACAGCCGTTCATTCGCCGCTCGACGGTCGAAGCTCCGACCCAGCCACGTAAGCCAATCTTCGAGCTCAACGTGTAGTTCGGTCACTTCTATCCAGCGATCGATTCTCTTCGTGAATGAGCCTTATGAAAGACCTGCTGATTATCATCCCCGCAGGCAGCCAATACTCTACATCCGTCATTCATCAGCAGACGGAAGTTTCCAGCTTGCGTTTGGATCTACGCCAGCTGACGAAATCCGATCCTGCAGGGCAGTGTCAGGCGTTAATAACCGGTTTGATTTTTACCTTGAGTCGACCCGATATGATCAGGAATCCAAATGATTTATCTTATTTTGACGCGTCGTAGCGTGAAACGCTGAGCATCTATGGAATGCCAGAAAAAACTCGACTAGCTTCAACATAATACGGTGCCAGATAGTCAGGGACAGTAACCCTCGTCCTGATCGCGGCAAATCCGGAATAGATTGTCCAATCCGACTGTTCTCCGTTAGAGACCGGTTATGTACGAGGTCTCAGGGCATGGACGCACACGTGCATAGAGTCACGGAAGCTATATTTTTAGGAGAGTGTCCCATGGCAAAACTGACCAACAAGACTCCCCTCGTCACCGGCGGTTCGCGCGGCATCGGCGCCGCGATCGCCAGGCGGCTGGCCGCCGACGGCGCCAGGGTGGCGATCACCTACATCAGCGGAGCGGACGCCGCCGCCCGAGTGGTGAAGGAGATCGAAAGCGCCGGAGGCGAGGCGATCGCGATCCAGGCGGACGCGGCCGACGCGAAGGCCGTCACGACCGCGGTCGAACAGACCGTCTCCACGTTCGGCCGGCTCGACATCCTGGTGAACAACGCCGGCATACTCATCCCCAAGCCATTCGAGGAGACCACGCTGGAGGAGATGGACCGCGTGATCGGCACCAATCTACGTGGCGTGTTCGTCGCCACCCAGGCCGCGCTCAAGCACCTTAAGGCGGGCGGCCGCATCATCACGGTCGGCTCCTGCGTCGGCGAGCGGAACATGATGCCGGTCCTGACGACCTACGCCGCGACCAAGGGCGCTGTGAAGATGTTCACCCAGAGCCTGTCTCGCGAGGTCGCCTCCCGCGGCATCACGGTCAACAACATCCAGCCGGGGCCGATCGACACCGATAACAACCCCGCGGCCGGCGACTGGGCGCCGCCACAGATCGCGATCACGGCGCTGAAGCGGTTCGGCCACGTCGACGACGTTGCCGCGATGGTGGCGTTCGTAGCCGGCCCCGAGGCCGGCTACATCACTGGCGCAAGCCTCACCGTCGACGGCGGCACAAACGCCTGAGGGGCACGACTGCCATCTCCATCAACATCGGTTCGTACGTGAGCCGCATCACGCCGCCGATGACGGCCGTTTATACCGGTACGAAAAGTGCCGTCGATGCAATCACGGGCGTGCTTGCGCGCGAACTTGGTCCACGCAAGATTCGCGTGAACGCCATCAATCCAGGCGTGGTGATGACCGAGGGTTTGCGCACAGCAGGGTGGGTCACGCCTGAGGTTGAACAGTTGGTCGTTAGCCAGACGCCGCTCGGCGGTCTGGGCCAACCGGATGACATCGCGTCGATTGCAGTCTTTCTTGCATCGGACGACGCACGACGCTTGACGGGCGAACACATTGTTGCCAGCGGCGGCCTGCGTTGATCCCGAATACAACGCGGTCTCGTACGGATGGAGTGAGTGGAATGGACGGCGAAAACGTAGTCGCAAACATCGATCACACTGACTGGGCGGCGTTGAAGGGCAGGCTCATCGAGGCCGGCTGCCAGGTGCTGATGATGCCCGCAGCTGGCGGGAAAATTGCGCATTGAAACGGCGCATTGGATCCCCGTCCGAAAATGCTGGTCCGATGCAGCACCGTTGCTCAGGTCTCAAGTGTGATGCGCGCCGCGAGCGGCTTTGACGCTCCGCTCGCCGTCTACAACGGCGGGCAGGACTGGACCGGCCGGTCTATGCGCGACGGCAGTCTGCTGCTAGACCTTTGCGACTTGCGGACCATTGAGATCGACACCGGGCGCAGCGAAGCGACGATCGGCGCGGGCGTGACGAGCGCCCAGCTCAATCGCGCTGCGGGCGAGCGAGGTCTTGCCGCGGTGATCGGCAACGACGGCGCGGTGAGCATGGCCGGCCTCACGCTCGGCGGCGGCTATGGACCGCTCATGACTCGCTTCGGATTGGCGTGCGATAACCTCCTGTCGGCCGAGGTCGTGCTGCTCGATGGAAGCATCGTGACCTGCGACGGAGAACGCGAGCCTGATCTGTTCTGGGCGCTGCGCGGCGGCGGTGGGAACTTCGGGGTCGTCACGTCGATGAGCCTGCGTCTCCACACGCTGGATGACGCGCTGGTCGGTACCATCGTGTTCCCCTGGACTGACGGGCGTGCTGCCCTTGCGCACTTTGCCGGGTTGATGCTCCGGGCGCCGGACGAGCTGTTCGGCGCCGCCGTCCTGGCAACCGGACCAGGCGGTAAGCCTGCGATCGTGATCTCGCTTGTCTGGACAGGAGAGCAGGCCGCCGGCGAGTCAATCATCGGCGAAGTGGCGGCAGCCGGTCATCCCATTGTCGTCAGGGCCGAACCGACGGTTGCGAGCGGCCTTCTCTCCCTGACCGACGGAAAGCTCGCCGAAGGTCTCGGCTACGAGGTCGCGACGCGGTGGTTCAGCGCCCTCACGGGCGCGACGATCGACGTCCTCCTTGCCGCGTTCGAGGCACGCACGTCGCCCTTGGCCTCGATCATCGTCCACCATTGCCATGGGGCCGCTACACAGGTTGCGGCCGACGCGACCGTGTTTGGCATGAGAGATCCGCACTTCACTGCGCTGATCTATGCAGCGTGGGAGCCTCCGCTGGCCGACGCGGAGCTGCATCGGATCTGGGCGGCGTCCCTGGACGCGGAACTCGCGCCCACCTCGTTGCCGGGGGGATACGCCAACCTCCTGCCCGACCGCGCATCGGACCGGATAGCCCACGCCTACGGCCCCAATGCGTTGAGGCTGTCCCGGATCAAAACCCGCTTCGACTCGAGAGGCGTCCTCCATGCCATTCCGCTCCCAGCTTTTTCACGGGCCGCGTGATGCCTATGATGACGCCCTTACAGGAGCAGTCAGATGACAAGCCCCTTGTCCAGGGTTGAGCAGCCAGTCGCACAGTGAGCGCGTTCACCGAACTGCTCAGTAATCCTCAAGATTATCAAACTGTCCGACCCCCGCAGATGATCTCGTTCGCGACGCGGCCGCAGCGCAAGCGCCGGAATAGATAGCGAGCGTCGAGTGTTGTCAGGATAGCCCTGTCATCGAGGGCCAAACGCCCCTTTGGAGCAACCGCCATGTCTTGTCCCGAAACACGCCCCCATCCCGTGCAGACGCAGCGACTCATTACGTTGCACGAGCGCCTGTTCGAGTCCGCGGAAGCCCGCCCTGATGCGGTTGCGCTGATCGCCGGCGATGACATATGGACCTACGGTCGTCTGGCACGGCACGTCAGAAGGCTTTCACAAGGCCCGCGCGCGCAGGGTCTGAAACCAGGCGATCGCATCGCACTGCACTTGACGAACAAACCGGAAACCGTCATCGCGTATTACGCGTGCATGTTGACAGGCGTAATTGCGGTGCCGCTGAATAACCGGCTCACACGCGCGGAACTCGAGCCGCAATTGCGACGGCTGCAGGTTTCGTTGTATCTGGGCCAGAGTGATCTGTACGGCGCAATTGCCGGCGTGGATGGTTCGATTCTCGATGCCGGCAGGCGCTTTCTTGTCGACGGCTTGTCCCAGGGCACGGGCGCAAAGGCATGGAGCGAGTTGATTGAGCACCAGGAAGACGAGGTGCGACGTGCGCCGGCGCACGTCGATGAACCTGCGCTTCTGTTGTCAACGTCCGGCACTACAGGGGAACCGAAGTTCGTCACCCACACCCAGCGCACAGTGTGCGCGATCACGCAAGCATGCCAGGCCGTTGCGTCGAGGCCGTACGACGTCGCGCTGATTGCCACGCCCATGATGCATGGGGCGGGGCTCGTTACTGTGCTGGCGACGCTAGCCATAAATGGCATCTGCGTCCTGTTGGACCGATTCGATCCGGCGGCCGCGCTTGACCTGATAGAGCGGCACCGTTGCACGCTGCTGATATGGTTGCCGTTCATGTATGCGGCGGCGATCGCCGTGCAGATTGCGCAGCCACGCAACGTCACGTCACTGGGCACCTGCCTCGTCGCAGGCGACACGACGCCGCGAAATCTGCAGGAAGAGTTCTTGCGGGTGTTCGGCGTCAGGATGCGCAACGTGCTTGCGATGAGCGAAAGCGTGGGCACGTTCACCTACGGATTCGATATCGGGCCCGTGTGCCGTGCGGTCGACATGAACCGGGTCCGCCTCGTCGACCCAGAAGGCAACACCGTCAAACGCGGCGAAGCGGGCGAGCTGTTGCTGCGCGGTCCGAACATGTTCGTCGGCTACTGGCATGGGCCCGGACACATCGACGACACACGCAAGGATGGCTGGTGGGCCACGGGCGATGTGCTGAGGCAGGACGAAGCCGGCGATTTCTGGTACGTCGCCAGAAAGAAAAACCTGATCGTCCGTGGCGGGTCGAATATCTCGCCAGTCGAAGTCGAGGACGCGCTGCTTGTCCATCGCGGCGTGCGCGAGGCAGCGATAGTCGGTGTGCCGGATGCCGTCCTCGGTCAGCGCGTAATCGGTTTTGTTGAACTGACCGAAGCCGCGACGCAGGTCGAGGAAGTATTGCTCGACCTGTCCACCCGGGTTGCGAGCTACAAGATGCCGGAGCGGCTCATCGTCGTCGACAAGTTGTCGCGCAATTCGTTAGGCAAAGTGGACCGGGCCAGGCTGAAATCAATCGGCGAGCATCTGGACAGTTGGCACGCTACGTAAATCTCGTTTTTGCCACAGAACAGGTTTCGTTTGCCAATCACCAACAATCTGTCCCGACTTGCAACATCCGGCAACACCGGTGGTAACATTTGTTGTCACCCACTGCCCGAGCGACGCATGCCAGACAGTTTCGACCACCTCGCCGCGCTGATCCGCGCGCGTTTCTCCGACTTGAGCCCGCAGTTCCAGACCGGCGCTGCCTTCCTGCTCGACCATCCCGACGAAGTGGCCGTCTCGTCCATGCGCAAAGTGGCGGAGCGCGCCCGCGTGCAGCCCGCTTCGCTCGTGCGGCTTTCCCAGCAACTGGGCTTTCCGGGCTGGAACGAGCTGCGGGACCTGTTCGTCGCGCGTGTGCGCACACGGCCGGAGCCGCTTTCCTCGCGCGCTCGCTCACTCGTGGCCGGCAATGCGAAGGACGGCCTTGCGCGCGACCTGCTCGTGGCGCAACAGCACAATCTGGAGGCGAGCGCCGCGCACAACACACGTTCGATGGTCGAGGCGGCGCGCGTTTTGCGCCGCGCGAAGCATGTGCACGTGGCGGGCTTTCGCTCGTGCTATGCGGTGGCGTTCGGGCTCGTCTACGGTTACCGGCTGTTCCGGCCTTCGGTTTCCTTGCTGGGCGGCGAGGCGGGGACGCTGGAGATGCAGTTGCTCGGCATCGAGCGCGACAGCGCAACGATTGTTGTCAGCTTCGCACCGTATTCGGTCGAGGCGGTGCGCGTGGCCGAGGCCGCGCTCGCCAAAGGCAGCCACCTGATCGCCATTACCGACAGCGCCGTCTCGCCCATCGCACTGAACGCCGACAAGGCGCTGATCTTCACGCACGAAAGCCCGTCGTTTTTCCCTTCGCTCGTCGCCGCGACGGCCTTGGCCGAGTCGCTCGTCGCCCATCTGCTGGCGCTCGAAGGCTCGGGCGCGATCGCGCAGCTCGAACAGGCCGAGCGGTCCCTGAACGCACGCGGCGCTTACATGCCCTGAGCGCCGCCCCGGCCTTTCCGCGCCATTTCCCGCTTGTTTTTCCGCAGCCGGATGCCGTTGTGAGGCGGCATCGGGTTTTGCATCATCCGTACCTATCTCATTTGTTGTAATCGATATTGCAATTGACAACAGATGTTGTTGAGGCGTATAAAGCGCACTATAGGAAGAGGTAGACCCATACCGGTAGCGAAGCGAGAAAACAGATGCAGGAACTCAAGACTATCCGTGTAGCCGGCTCGCCCGAGGCGATCGGCAGGCAGCTAGGCACACACGTGAAGCCGATCTTTGCCGACTACATGGCGCAAAGCAGCGCTTGGCAGGCGGTGAGCCGCTGGCGCGGCAGTGCGTTCGCGCAGCAGTTGCGCGCCGCAGCCGTGCAGCACTTCCCGGCCTATGTCGCGGAAATCGACGCCATGGCGCAGGCACTCGACTGGTCCGCGGACGACCTGTTCCTCTGGAATTGCCGCGGCGAACTGATCCACAACGCGCCGGACGGCTGTACGACGCTCGCGGTGCGTACGGCTGGCGCAGGCCTCATTGCGCACAACGAAGACGGCGACCCCTGGCTGCATGGCCGCTGCAGCGTGGTCGAGGTCGAACCCGAAGGAAGGCCCGGTTTCGTGAGCTTCTACTATCCGGGCTCGCTGCCGGGGCATACCTTCGCGGCCACGCGCGCGGGAGTTGCGCAAGCGATCAACAACGTGCGCATCCGCGAGCCGCGCGTGGGTGTGCCGCGCATGATTCTGGCGCGCGCCGTGCTCGATTGCGCGACGCTGGGAGAAGCCCTCGCGCTGCTGCGCGACACGCCGCGCGCGAGCGGCTTCCACCACACGATCGGCGGGACCGACGAGGCGGGCGAGGTGCGTGTGGTTAGCGTCGAAGCGACCGCGCAGCGCGCTTCGGCGCGCGAAGTGAGCGCGCCCTCGGGCCACGCGAATCACCTCATCCACACGGGCTGCGAGCGTGAGGCGCAGATCGTCACCGATTCGTCGCGCGATCGCCAGACCCGTCTCGCCGAACTGTTGCCCGCGCTTGGCGCGCAGCTCGACGGCGCGGCCTTCGTGCAGGTGCTGCAGGATCGCGCGGGCGCCGGCCTGCCGATCTTCCGCGACGACCCGCACGACCCCGACGACGAGAACACACTCGCCACCGCCTGCATGCGCGTCGAGCCGCGCGGCGTGGCGTTCGACGTCTGGCAGGGCGGCGAGCGCGTGCTCGGCCGCTTTATCGATTCGAACGCGCGCCATGCAAACGGCGCGACCCGCTAATCATTCACGGACTTCATCGAGGACACATATGACCAAGGTGTTTCACCGGATGCCGAAGCAAACCTTGCCCGTCGCGGTGGCAGGCGAAGGCATCGAAATCATCGATTCCACCGGCAAGCGCTATATCGACGCAAGCGGCGGCGCCGCTGTCTCATGCATCGGCCACAGCAACCAGCGCGTGATCGACGCGATCAAGCGTCAGGCGCAACAACTGCCGTACGCGCATACCTCGTTCTTCACGACCGAGGCCTCGGAGCAACTGGCCGATCACCTCATCGCCGCTGCGCCCAAGGGGCTCGACCATGTGTACTTCGTGTCGGGCGGTTCGGAGGCGATCGAAGCCGCGCTCAAGCTCACGCGCCAGTACTTCGTGGAGAAGGGCGAACTTGCGCGCCGCCACTTCATCGCGCGCCGCCAGAGCTATCACGGCAACACGCTCGGCGCGCTCGCGATCGGCGGCAACGCGTGGCGCCGCGAGCCGTTCCTGCCGATCCTGATCGAATCGCATCATGTGAGCCCGTGCTACGCGTACCGCGAGCGCCACGAGGGCGAAACCGACGAGGCCTACGCGCAGCGCCTTGCCGACGAACTCGAGCAGAAGATTCTCGAACTCGGCCCGCAGACGGTCGCGGCTTTCGTCGCCGAGACCGTGGTGGGCGCAACGGCCGGCGCCGTGCCGCCCGTGCGCGAGTACTTCCGCAAGATCCGCGCGGTGTGCGACCGCTACGGCGTGCTGCTGATCCTCGACGAGATCATGTCGGGCATGGGCCGTACCGGGTATCTGTTCGCCTGCGAGGAGGACGGCGTTGCGCCGGACCTGCTGACGATCGCGAAGGGCCTCGGCGCGGGCTACCAGCCGATCGGCGCGACGCTCGTGAGCCAGCGCATCTACGAGACGATCGTGGGCGGCAGCGGCTACTTCCAGCACGGCCACACTTATATCGGCCACGCCACGGCCTGCGCGGCGGCGCTCGAAGTGCAGCGCGTGATCGCCGAAGAGAAGCTGCTCGACAACGTGCTCGCCCGCGGCGAACAACTGCGCGCGCGTCTGCGCGAGCGGTATGCGGACCATCCGTACGTGGGCGACGTGCGCGGCCGCGGCCTGTTCGTGGGCGTCGAACTGGTGAAGGACTGCGCCACGAAGGCGACCTTCGACCCGGCGCTCAAGCTGCACGCGGCGATCAAGCGCGAGGCGTTCGCGCGCGGCCTGATGGTCTATCCGATGGGCGGCACTGTGGACGGGCGCAACGGCGATCATGTGTTGCTCGCGCCGCCTTTCATTTGCACGGAGCAGAACATCGACACGATCGTCGAGCGGCTTGCCGCCGCGGTCGACGGGGCGCTCGACGCAACGGGCGTGGCGCGCCCGGCGTAAGCTTCGCCGTACGGATTGAAGTGCAACTAACTGTCCGCCGCTAGCGGCGGCCGAAATCGCGGCGACCGCAAGCGGTCGCACGCGACCGGCCATGACCTCCAACGGAGTCCATCGATGACGCAAAACCCGACCTCGCGGCTTCCCGCATTCGACGCCGCCCAGGCTTCGCCGGAACAGAAGGCGGTGCTGGACGAGATCCTTTCCGGTCCGCGCGGCAACCTCAACGGCCCGTTCCTCGGCTGGATCCACAGCCCGGAACTGGCGCAGCATGCGCAGCGCCTTGGCGCGTTTTGCCGCTACCAGACGGGCCTGTCGCTGCGCCTCTCCGAACTGGCGATCCTCGTCACGGCCGCGCGCTGGCAGGCGCAGGCCGAGTGGTACATCCACTATCCCATCGCGCTGAAGGCGGGCGTGCCCGAGGCGCTGGCCGAGCAGATCCGCACGGGCGCCACGCCCCAGTTTGACGAGCCTGACGACGCGCTGATCTACGCATTCACGGCCGAACTGTACGACACGAAGCGTGTTTCCGATGCGACCTACGCGCGTGCCGTCGAGCGCTTTGGCCACGAAACCACGATCAACCTGGTCGGGTTGCTTGGCTACTACGCGCTCGTCGCAATGACGCTCAACGTCTTCGGCATGCGTGCCGAAGGCCAGACGACCTTGCCGTTTGCCGAATAAGCGCGGCCTGACCGCGCCCTGCACACGCGCCGCCCCATCCGGTCTTGCCGGATGGGGTTTTTTTTGCACCGCACTGCAATTCCAATTAAGTGACAGCCGTATTTCAACTGCATAAATTTTGAGGCCATCCGGTAAAACATGAGGATTTGCCCGCAGACGAAAAGTTCACGTACGGCGCGAGCGAATTAATCGAACGGACGGTTTATTGGTGCGGAAAACGTTTCCACTCGCTCTGGCTGGGCTTACGGTTTCCGGATCAAATCGTTAATGCAGTCGCCGTGTGCCATGTTTATTGACGCTGCATTGCGGTATTTTCTGGTCGCGGATTCGAAATAATATGACTGTTTCGTGGAGAAACCTTGCCCGGTAGCTTTTGCCAGCCATGTACGGCTTTCCGCGTAAATTGTGCGGGACGGGATTAAACGGTGCTTTCGCCGTGCGTCGAATAACAGGGTTTTCAGCAGGTTTAATGGAAACCACTTGCACGCATTAATTCGAGTTGTTAGTCTTGCCAAACTTATTAATGACCGCCCCATTCTCATTATCGAAAGGGCGGTAGGGAGCCGGGGGTGCTAACCCGCCCGGTTTTTTTCTCTGTGCGACTTTTTTAACGGGGAACATCATGCTTGATACGACCATCGACGTAGCCGAAAAGCCGCTCGCTGCCATGGCCGGAATTGGCGACGTTGTCACCCTGAAATCGGGCGGTCCGCGCATGACCGTCATGTATGCCGGCCCGGTTGGCTTTGCCAGCGGTCACTGGCTGATCTGCCAGTGGTTCGACGAGCACGGCGAACTGCGCCAGGACATGTTCGCTCAGGACATGGTGCAGATCGAACCGCGCTCGATTCCCGCGGCATTCGTCAAGATGCGTAGCCCGGCTGGCGGAAGGGCCATCCGCGGGTTCTGAAGTAGAGCCGGACAGACCTGCGCACGCGCACACGCGTCGCAGGCGTGCCAGACAAGGACGAAGATCGAACGAACTAGCGGCCGGGCCAGATGCGCCCGGCCGTCTGCTTTATCGCTGGCCTTCGGCGGCGATACGCACGGCGAGTCCGGCCAGTACCGTACCCATGAGCCAGCGCTGAAGCTTGAGCCAGCCCGGCCGGTCGCCGAGAAACGTGGCGATCGTGCCCGCCGTCATCGCAACGGCGGCATTCACGCTGATCGAAAGCGCGATCTGCACGCTGCCGAGCACGACGGACTGCGCGAGCACGCTGCCGTGATGCGGGTCGATGAACTGCGGCAGCAGCGACAAATACAGAATGGCGATTTTCGGATTCAGCAGGTTCGTGACGAACCCCATCAGAAAGAGCTTGCGCGGGCGGTCGGCGGGCAACTCGCGCACCTGGAACGGCGAGCGGCCGCCGGGCTTCAGCGCTTGCCATGCGAGCCAGAACAGGTAGAGCGCGCCGCCCAGGCGCAGCGCGTCGTAGGCGAACGGTACGGCCATGAGCAACGCGGTAATGCCGAAGGCGGCGCACAGCATGTAGAACACGAAGCCGAGCGCGACCCCGCCCAGGGAAATCAGACCCGCCTTGCGGCCCTGGCAGATCGAGCGCGAGATCAGATAGATCATGTTGGGTCCGGGCGTGAGCGCCATGCCGAGTGCAACGGCGGCAAAGGCGAGCAGCGGGGCGGCGTGTGGCATGACGAGGCTCCGTGTTGAAGGGTTGCTGTTTAGGTGTGAGGGTGACCTGGGCGGTGGGCGCAGACCTGTACGCATGCGCCTCATACTGCGCGATCAAAACGGCGCGGCCAACGCAGCTTGATTCCCGGCGATTATTTCATGCGAGGGCCGCGCGTGCGCGCCATGGCCTGCAACGTTGGCCAAACGGATAAGCTGCGACGGCCTCAATGCGGGGAGCGCTTGCTCTCCGCGGCGCGGGTTTCGCGCGCCTGGACCCGATCGTCGAGCCGTCGCGAGAAGAGCAGCATACCCAGCCGGCGGTTGCGGACCCGGGTCTGGCCGCCGAGATCCTTCGGCGGATTCGGTTGCAGCGCCCAGAAGAACGCCAGCAGCCAGCCGAGCAGCGTCCAGCCGAGCACGGCATTGAAGAGCGCGATGACCAGCAGGTCGTGACGCTGGCGCCTGTCGGCGATCAGCGCTGGGAGAAAGTAGAGCGCGACCACCGCTGCGAGAACGACGATCTCGAAGACGGAACGGCTCACCATATTTCCATTCTCCAGAAAAAAGGGCGGATATGCCCGATCCATCATTGTCGCGCGGATTGGCCCAGAGCGCACGCCACGCCCTGGCCGAACGGCCAGCAACGGGCGTGAGGGGTGTCGGCGGGCGGGGGTTCGGGTCTATCATCGGGTTTTTCATCGCTGGGAACCCACACCATGATCTCCGACCCGTCCGAGGCCACCCGCCAACTCGACCATGACGAATTGCGCGCCTTCGTCGAACGTAAATGGCATGACGAGATCGTGCCTGCGTTGACCGACTACATCGCGGTGCCCGCCAAGAGTCCGGCATTCGACCCGCAGTGGGCGCAGCACGGCTATCTCGAGCGCGTCGTGCAGGACGCCGCGAAGTGGGCGGAGCAGCAGCCGGTGCGTGGCCTGAAGCTGGAGATCGTGCGCCTGCCCAATCGCACGCCGGTGATTTTCTTCGAGGTGCCCGCCACGCGCTCGGGTAGCAGTGAGACGGTCGTGCTCTACGGCCACCTCGACAAGCAGCCGGAATTCGCGGGCTGGCGCAACGACCTCGGCCCCTGGACGCCGAAGCTCGAAGACGGCCGCCTCTACGGTCGCGGCGGCGCTGACGACGGCTACGCGATCTACGCGAGCGTCACGGCGCTCGCCGCGCTCGACGCGCAAGGCATCGAGCGTCCGCGCTGCGTGGGTCTCATCGAAACCTGCGAGGAGTCGGGCAGCTACGACCTGCTGCCTTATGTCGATGCGCTGCGCGAGCGGCTCGGCAACGTCGGTCTCGTCGTTTGCCTCGACTCGGGTGCGGGCAATTACGACCAGCTGTGGCTGACCACGTCGCTGCGCGGGCTCGTGGCGGGCGACCTCGAAGTCGAAGTGCTCGAGGAGGGCATTCACTCGGGCTCTTATGGAGGCATTGCGCCGTCCAGCTTCCGCGTGATGCGGCAGCTCTTCGAGCGTCTCGAAGACGCCGCGAGCGGCACGCTGCTGCCCAAGGGTTTCCATTGCGCGATTCCCTCGCAGCGCCTGAGCGAAGCCGAGGCCACGGCGAAGATCCTTGGCGAAAACGTCTGGAAGAGCATGCCTTGGGCATGTGGCCAGGACGGCCGGCGCGTGCTGCCCACCACCACGGATCCGCAGCAGGCGCTGCTCGATTCCACATGGCGGCCCTCGCTTTCGGTCACGGGCGCGGCGGGCCTGCCCGCACTCGCCGACGCCGGTAACGTGCTGCGGCCGCGCACGGCGTTCAAGCTCTCGTTGCGCTTGCCGCCGCTAGTCGAGGGTTCGAAGGCCGTAGCCGAACTGAAGGCGCTGCTCGAACTCGATCCGCCGTATAACGCGAAGGTCACCTTCAAGCCGGACGCCGGCGCGGCCAACGGGTGGAGCGCGCCGGAACTCGCGCCGTGGCTCACCGAAGCGCTCAACGCCGCCTCGCGCACGCATTTCGGCGCGGACTGCGCTTATCTCGGCCAGGGCGGCACAATCCCGCTCATGAACGTGCTGCAGGCAGGGTTTCCCAAGTCGCAGTTCATGGTGTGCGGCGTGCTCGGCCCGAAGTCCAACGCGCACGGCCCGAACGAGTTCCTGCATGTTCCCTATGCGAAGAAGCTCACGGCCACGGTGGCCGAAGTGATCGCCGCCGCGCCTTGAGTTGTCCTTGAGTGGCTAGTGGCGGTGAGGGACGGGCGCGCCGTCTGCGGGCGGCGCGTCCTGTGCGGCGTGCCCGTCGCCATGGCATGAGCAGCTTTCGTCGTCGATGGGCTGTTCAAGGCTCTTCATGATCCCGCACTCCGCGCTGCTGCTCTGATGGGCATGGCAGCTCTCGCGCAGCGTGCGTAATTGCTGCTCGAGTACGCGCATCGCTTCGATCTGCTGATGAATGCGCTCGATCTGGCTGTCGATCAGATCGTTCACTTCGTCGCAGGGCTGGCTCGGGTCGGCCTGGAAGCGGCGCAGCATGCGGATGTCGGTGAGCCCGATACCCAGCGACCGGCAATGGCGGATGAAGTTGAGCTGCGCGGCGTGCACGGCCGTGTAGCTGCGGTAACCGTTGGTTTCGCGCGCGGGCTCGTCCAGCAGGCCTTCGCGCTCGTAAAAGCGCACCGTTTCGACATCGCAGTGCGCGCAGCGCGCCAGTTCACCGATTCGCATAGTCGCGGCTCTCCTAAATGACTTGACCCTGTAGTGGCTACAGGCTGTTCAATGATTGTGTCACTTTTGGGAGAAACCGGCTATGAACCAGAGCTACGTGTCGCGGCTCGGCATTGCGCAGCGCCTGCGCGCGCGTGATGAGGAACGGAAGATGGGCGGCGCTCACGGGTCTGGCGGCGTGGGTGGCGCGTGCGGCGGTCACGAGCATGAGCACGATCGTGGCCTGGAACAAGGACACGACCATGATCCTGCCCTCGGTCACGAGCATGACCACGGTCACGAGCATGACCACGGTCACGAGCATGATCACGATCACGACCATGGACAAGCCGGGTCGAAAAGCCACGAGCACGCTCACAGTTGCTGTCACGGCGGCGCGGCGCACAGCACGCCGCCGCAAAGTCAGCGCAACTCGGCCCCGGCGCCCGAAGGCACGCTCCGCGCGCGCTGGCGCATCGAAAACATGGATTGCCCGACTGAGGAGCGCCTGATCCGCAACCGGCTCGAGCCCATGCCGGGCGTCGTGCGCCTCGACTTCGACCTGCTCGCGCGCGAGTTGACCGTGCATCACCGGCTCGACGATACGCAGCCTGTCGTCGCCGCGCTGCGCGCACTCGACATGGCGCCGCGTGCGCTAGACGACAGCGCGTCCGCGCAAGCCGTCCCGCCTGCGTCTGTCGGTCTCGCGCTGGGCCAGAAACTGCTGCTGGCGGTGAGCGGCGTGGCAGCCGCGGGCGCCGAGGTGCTCGCCTGGAGCACCGGCCGGGAAACCAGCCTGCTGGTGCTCGCCTGCGCAGTCATCTCGATTGCGTGCGCGGGTTTGCCCACGCTGCGCAAGGGCTGGATCGCACTGCGCAATTTCACGATCAACATCTATTTCCTGATGTCGCTTGCGTTGATCGGCGCCGTTGCGATCGGCAAGTGGCCCGAAGCGGCAATGGTGGTCTTCCTGTTCGCGCTCGCGGAGGAAATCGAGGCGCTTTCGCTCGAACGCGCCCGTCAGGCCATCCGCGCGCTCACCGCGCTCGCGCCTGAAACCGCCGAAGTCTGGCAAGGCGGCGACGGCGCACCCGGGCAAGGCGAATGGCGCGAGTGCGCGGTGGGCGAAGTGGCCGTCGGCAGCCGGATTCGCGTGCGTACCGGCCAGCGCGTGCCGCTCGACGCGCGCGTGATCGCCGGCCGGGCCGCACTCGATCAGGCGCCGATCACGGGCGAAAGCCTGCCTGTCGACAAGGAGACCGGCGCGGCGCTTTACGCGGGCAGCATCGTAGTCGATGGCGTGGTCGAGGCGCTTGTCACCGCGGCCGCGAAGGACAGCACGCTCGCGCGCATCGCCGCGGCGGTGCAGGAGGCGCAGGCGCAACGCGCGCCCACGCAGCGCTTCGTCGACCAGTTCGCGCGCTACTACACGCCGGCCGTGGTCGTGCTCGCTGTGGTGTTGGCGCTAGCCGGGCCGCTCGTGTTGGGTGGCGCGTGGAGTGCGTGGCTCTACAAGGCGCTCGTGCTGCTCGTGATCGCCTGCCCGTGCGCGCTGGTCGTCTCGACGCCGGTGACGGTCGTGAGCGGCCTCGCCGCCGCCGCGCGCCACGGCATGCTCGTGAAGGGCGGCGTGTGGCTCGAACGCGGCCGGCTGCTCAAGGCCGTCGCGCTCGACAAGACCGGCACGCTCACGCGCGGCGAGCCTGTCCTGACCGATGCGCTCGCGGCGCCGGTTCGGGCGCTCGCCACCGTAGGGGAGTCCAGCGAAGCGCCGCTTTCGACGCAAGAAGCACTGCGCATCGCCGCGAGCCTGGACGATGCAAGCACGCACCCCGTCGCCCGTGCGGTGGTTGAAGGCTGGCGGGCGCGTCAGCCGGATGCGCGCCTGCTCGCGGTCGATCAGTTCGCGGTGCTGAACGGTCGCGGCGTGCAAGGCAGTATCGACGGCACGCTCTGGAGCCTCGGCAATCATCGTCTCGTGGAGGAGCTCGGTTTGTGCTCGTCCGAACTCGAAGCGCAACTGGCAGCGCTGGAACGGGCCGGCAAGACCGCGATCGTGCTGTGCGCGCCGCAGGAGGCCGTCGCCGTGTTCGCCGTGGCCGACGCGCTGCGTACGGAAAGCGCACCGGCCGTGCGGGCCTTGCGCGCGCTCGGCGTGACGCCCGTCATGCTGACCGGCGACAACGCGTCGACCGCGCGTGCGATCGCCGATCAACTCGGCATCGACGACGCGCGCGGCAATCTGTTGCCGCAGGACAAGCAGGACGCGATCGCCGCGCTCTCGAAGCAGTACGGCATGGCGGCAATGGTCGGCGACGGCGTGAACGACGCGCCCGCGCTCGCGCGCGCCGACATCGGCTTCGCGATGGGCGCGGCGGGCACCGCGACCGCGCTCGAAACCGCCGACGTTGCGATCATGGACGACGATCCTCGCAAGGTCGCCGCGTTCATCGGCCTCTCGCGCAAGACCGCGGGTGTGCTCAAGCAGAACATCGCGCTTGCGCTCGGCATCAAGGCCGTGTTTCTCGTACTCGCGATGGCGGGCGAGGCCACGCTCTGGATGGCCGTGTTCGCCGACGTGGGCGCGAGCCTGCTCGTCGTGGCGAACGGTCTGCGCGTGCGCCGGCATTTCGACGGCACGCGTAGCGTGACGAGGCCTTCCGCGCACGCAGCAGAACGCAACTAACAGCCAGTCCCGCCCGCGCGCGCCCAGCGCGCCTCACCAGGGTTTGGCGAGCCGCGCGCGGAGTTCGGCGCGCGTGCTCTCGTTGAACTCGCCGAGAAAACCGAAGCGGCCGGCAATCAGGGTGGCGGCCGGCACGCCGTCGCGGAACACGATGCGGTTGCCGGCGAGCGCGGGCACTTTCTCGCCGGGCAGCAGCGTGCCGACGAGATTGAGCGGATCGGCGGCGCTCACGCAAACGAGCGCGCCGCCTTCGCCTTGTGCCGCAGCGCGCCGCCGCACGTCGCGCAGCAGCGCCACCGCTTCGGGCAGCGCGAACTGTTCGCCCGAAATCCCGGTGACGAAACGTCCGCCTCGCACCTCACCGCGCGCCTCCATGCGATGCAGCACGCGCAGCAGATCGCGCGAGGGCGGCAGCCACGCGGCCTCGCGTCCGAGCAGATGCCAACTGACCACGCCGTAACGGCGCAGCAGCACGTTGGCGACGTGCTCCAGCAGATTCGGGTCGGCGGGTGGGCGGCGTGCGGCGCTGGCGGTCGTTTGCCTGGCACGCGCAAGCGCCTGCGAGCGCGAGCCCGCTGCCGCGCCTGAATTTGATACAGCCGATTCCGTCGCGACGAGCGCCGCTTCAGAGTCCAGATCCGCAAGCGGAGTGATCGACGCATCGGCCAACGCATTGGCCAGCTCAACGCGTCGCAGCGTCGCCCAGCGTCCCGCGTCGGCCATGCCGCCCGCGAGCGGCCCGAAGCCGCGCGGGCGGCGTCTGCCGTGATGCGCGCTACGCTGCGCCGCTGGCTTCACGAGCGCACGCAGCCCGGCAAAGCTGTCTGCGTTGACGAGGCCCGCCGCGACCAGTTCGCCAAGCGCATTCTCCAGCTCGACGCCGAGCAAGTGCGCGTCGGCGGCCACTTCGTCGAAGAACATCGCGCCGTGCCGCAGCAGCGCCTCGTAGACGCGCTGCGCGCGCGCTGAAAGGCAGGCCGTGGCGGTCGTTTCGACGAGCGCCATCCAGCGCGCCAGTTCGCGGCGCGCGAGCAGCACGACCGGCGTGCTGCGTACCGTCGAAGCGGCCGCCGCGCGCGCGGGCAGCCGTGCCCAGGCGAGGCGCCCCGAGCGGCACAGCTCGTCGAGCAGCATGGGCGTGTAATCGTCGATGCGCGCCGGCAGGATGTCGTCCTCCCACGCGAGCGCCGAGGCTTCCCAGCCTTCGAGCTGGTCGAGCACGGCGGCCAGCGCGTCGCGGCCCGAGCCGCCCGTGCCGGGCGCCACGCGTTGCCATTCGAACAGGAAGCGCATGAAGTCGTGACGCTCGACCGGCTCGATTTCGCGCCGCAGCTTGCGCACCGTGTAGCGGTGGATGCGCGCGAGCAGATGGCGTTCGCACCATTCCTCCTGGCCGCCGTTCATCGCTTGCGGCGTAAAGCGTCCGCGCATCACGGTGCCTTCGGTTTCGAGGCGCGTGAGCGCGAGCGCCGCCACGCTCGCCTCCAGCGCGAGCGGCCGCGCCACCTGCGCGACCGTGAGCGGTCCGAAGCCCGACAGGCGCGCGCGCACGATCTCGACGAGCGCCGCGTCCTCGGTCCACGTCTCCGCGTATTCAGCCGGCGGCGTGAGCGGCGGCTCGCATCGCGCCTGGGGGTAGATGGCCTGGACGCACGCAAGCCGCTCGATGCCCACCCACAGCGCGTCGTGGTCGGCGACCGGCAGCCGCGTTGCGCGGCCCGCCGCCGCCAGACCGGCGAGCCATGCGAGCCACTGCGGCGCCTGCTGCGCCTCGCTTTCGGCCAGTGCGCCGAGGCTCGTGAGCGCGTCGTGCATTTCGTCGGCGTCGCGCACTTGCGGCCAGGCTTCTTCGCGCACGCTCGCAATCGCTTCGGGGTCCAGCGCGCCGAGATCGTCGGTGGATTCGGGGTCGCTCCAGCGCCGCGACAGCACGGCCTGGGTGCGGCGTTCTTCGATCGGGGCATCGTCGAGGAACGCATACGGGCGCGCGGTGAGGATTTCGGCCGCGAGCGGCGAGGGCGCGGGCAACTCGCGCACCACGAGCTTCAGGTCGCCCGCCTCGATGCGCCGCAGCAGCGCAATCCATGCTTCGGTATCCATAGCATCGTGCAGGCAGTCGTCGAGCGTCTGATCGACGAGCGGATGGCGCGGCACTTCTCGCTCGCCCGCGATGTTTTCGACGCACGCCACCTGGTCGGGAAACACGGCTGCGAGCAGGTCTTCGCTGCGCATGCGCTGGATCTGCGGCGGCGTTTTGCGTCCGCTGGTCTGACGCGGCAGCGCGAGCGACGTGGTCGCATTCCAGCGCCAGCGCACGCCGAACAGCGGTGCGTCGAGCAGCGCCTGCACGAGCAGATGCTCTGCGGAATTCGAATGGAGATAGCGCCACACCTCGTCCAGCGCGAAGCTGTGCGCACCGGTGAGCGAGAGGATGATGGCGTCCTCGGTCGCGGCGGCCTGCAACTCGAAGTTGAACTGGCGGCAAAAACGCTTGCGCAGCGCGAGACCCCACGCACGGTTCAGGCGGCTGCCGAACGGCGTGTGGATCACGAGCTGCGTGCCGCCCGCCTCGTCGAAAAAACGCTCCATGACGAGCGTGTCCTGGGTGGGCAGCACCGTGAGCGCGGCGCGGGCGCGCGCGAGATATTCGACGATCTGGCGCGCGGCGGCATCGTCGATCTCGAGCGAAGCGGCGAGCGCCGCCGTGGCCCGATCGACCACGGCGGGCGATGTGGCGTCATCCGTTGCGCCAGCATTCGCGCTCGCGTCGATCAGCGCGGCTTCCACCTGCTTGCGCAGCCGCGAAATCGCGAACGAAAGCTCGTCGCTGCGGCCCGGCGCCTCGCCCAGCCAGAACGGAATATTGGGCGGCTGCCCCTGGGCGTCTTCCACGCGCACGCGTCCCGCCTCGATGCGCAGGATCCGGTACGAGGCGTTGCCGAGCTGGAACACATCGCCCGCGAGGCTTTCGACAGCGAAGTCCTCGTTGACGGTGCCGATCTGCACGCCCTGCGGTTCGAGCAGCACCGAGTAGTCGGCGTTGTCGGGAATCGTGCCGCCCGACGTGAGCGCGACGAGCCGCGCGCCGCGCCGCGCGCGCAGCGTATGGCTCACCACGTCGCGATGAAGGTAGGCGGCGCGCGGCCCGTGGCGGCTCGTGTAGCCCTCGGCGAGCATGCGCAGCACAGCATCGAACTGCGCGCGCTCGAGCGCCGCCCATGGCGTGGCGCGCCGCACGAGCGCGTAGAGCGCGTCTTCTTCCCAGGCCTCGCAGGCCACTTCCGCAACGATCTGCTGTGCGAGCACATCGAGCGGCGCTTGCGGCAGTGCGAGGCGATCGAGTTCGCCGCGCCGCACGCTATCGAGCAGCGCCGCACATTCGATCAGGTCGTCCCGCGACGTGGGGAAGAGCCGTCCCTTTGGCACGCCGCCGACCTGGTGGCCCGAGCGCCCGACGCGCTGCAGGAAGGCCGCAATCGAGCGCGGCGAGCCGATCTGGCACACGAGATCGACGTCGCCGATATCGATGCCCAGTTCGAGCGACGCCGTCGCCACGAGCACGCGCAGATCGCCGCTCTTGAGCCGCTGCTCGGCGAGAAAACGATGCTCGCGCGCGAGGCTGCCATGGTGCGCGGCCACGGCTTCGGTGCCCAGACGGTCGGTGAGGTGGCGCGCCACGCGCTCGGCCATGCGGCGCGTGTTGACGAACACGAGCGTCGTGCGGTGCATGGCGACGAGTTCGGCCATGCGGTCGTACACGCGCTCCCACACGTCGTTCGCCATCACGGCTTCGAGCGGCACGGGCGGCATTTCTATCGCAAGGTCGCGCGTGCGCGCATGGCCCACATCGACGATCTCGCACGCGGGCGGCCTGGCGTTCGGATCCTGCACGGCGTCGCCCATGCCCACCAGAAAGCGCGCGACGCGTTCGATCGGTTTTTGCGTGGCCGACAGCCCGATGCGCAGCAGGCGCGAGCCGCACAATGCGTCGAGCCGCTCGAGGCTCAGCGCGAGATGGCCGCCGCGCTTGTTGCCCGCGAGCGCGTGAATCTCGTCGACGATCACGCTGCGTGCGCTCGCCAGCATGCGGCGGCCCGATTCGGAGCCGAGCAGCACGTAGAGCGATTCGGGCGTCGTGACGAGAATGTGCGGTGCGCGTTTTCGCAGCGCGGCGCGCTCGGGCTGCGGCGTGTCGCCGGTGCGCACCGCGGTACGGATTTCGACCGGCGGCAAGCCAAGCCGCGCGAGTTCCTCGCCGATGCCTTCGAGCGGCCGTTCGAGATTGAGCCGGATGTCGTTGGAGAGCGCCTTGAGCGGCGACACGTAGACGACGAGCGTCGTGTCGGGCAACGCGCCGCCCCTCGCGAGGCCTTCGCGCACCAGTTCGTCGAGCGCGGCGAGAAACGCGGTGAGCGTCTTGCCCGAGCCGGTCGGGGCGGCCACCAGGGTCGCGCGCCGGCTCGCGATGAGCGGCCATGCGGCGCGTTGCGCGGCAGTGGGTGCGTCGAAGCTGCGCCGGAACCAGCTGGCCACGGCCGGATGGAAGCGCGCGAGCACGTCGCTTTGCTCGCCGTCCTGATTGGCGGCGGCTTCCGGGGCGTGCGGATCGGATACGGGCGAAGGCGTAGTCATGCGGGCGGTGTGCGGCGGAAAAAGCAGCGGAGAAGGCGGCATTGCACGCCTGCCAGTCTCGCAGCTTTCGTGCGCGTCTGCCTGGCGCGGGGCGGGCGGGCTGCGGGTGTTGCAGTGCGTAAGCATCGATGTACGGCCGCCTTGCCGCGTTTCAAGCCGTGGCGGCCGTTCGGCAGGCCCGGCGCGAACGCAGTATCCTCGCCGCGTTGGACTTTCCCTCGAACCACGACGGAGTCACACCATGCGTTACAACCCTCTGGGCCGCACCGGCCTGTTCGTTTCGGAACTCTGCCTCGGCACGATGACCTTCGGCGGCGGCGCCGGCATCTGGAACCAGATCGGCGATCTCCAGCAGTCCGACGCCGAACGGCTCGTTGGCCGCGCGCTGGACGCAGGCGTCAATTTCATCGATACCGCCGACGTCTACTCGCAAGGCGTTTCCGAGCAGATCACCGGGCAGGCGCTCAAGAACCTCAAGATCCCGCGCGAGCAGGTGGTGATCGCGACCAAGGTGTTCGGCGAAATGGGCTCGTCGCCGAACGAGCGCGGCGCCACGCGCTATCACATCATGGACGGCGTGAAGGCGAGCTTGAAGCGCCTGCAGCTCGACCACATCGACCTCTATCAGATGCACGCCTTCGACCCCGTCACCCCGATCGAGGAAACGGTGCGCGCGCTCGATACGCTCGTGCAGCAGGGCCACGTGCGCTACGCCGGCGTTTCGAACTGGGCGGCCTGGCAGATCGTGAAGGCGCTCGGCATTGCGCAGCGCGAAGGGCTCGCACGCTTCGAGTCGCTGCAGGCCTACTACACGATCGCAGGGCGCGATCTCGAACGCGAACTCGTGCCGATGCTGGAAAGCGAGGGGCTCGGACTGATGGTCTGGAGTCCGCTCGCGGGCGGGCTCCTGAGCGGCAAGTACGGGCGCGACCAGCAAGGCGAGGCGGGCAGCCGCCGCACGACTTTCGATTTTCCGCCCGTGAACCGCGAGCGCGCATGGGACTGCGTGGACGCGATGCGGCCGATCGCGCAGGCCAAAGGCGTGTCGGTCGCGCAGATCGCGCTCGCGTGGCTGTTGCATCAGAAGGCGGTGACATCGGTGATCATCGGCGCGAAACGCGTGGATCAGCTCGACGACAACATCGCGGCGACGAAAGTGAAGCTCAGTATCGAAGAGCTAGGCGTACTGGGCGAGGCGAGCGGGTTGCCCGCGGAGTATCCGGGCTGGATGCTCGCGCGTCAGGGCGAGCAGCGGCGCGCGCAGCTCAGGCAGGCGCGGCAGGAAGAGGAATGAGGCAGGGATGAGGCTGGCAGGAGAAGCGCCGGCGGTGGAAGCCGCCGGCGCGGTCCGGCTCGAAACTGGCTCGATCCGGTGGCCCGGCGGATCGATCAGCTCGCCGCCGAGACCTTCAGATGGTTCTTCACCGAGCTCACGCCCGAAACGCCTTCCACGACCTGCTTCGCGTTGTCGCGGTCCTCGGCGCTCGGCACGGAGCCGGTGAGCGAGACCACGCCATTGCGCGTCTTCACGTGGATGTGCCCGGACTTCACGTTCTTCGCGCCGAGCAGTTCGGCCTTGACCTTGGTCGTGATGGTTGCGTCGTCAACGTGCTGGCCCATGGATTCCGAACTGCCCGCGGGCGCGGAGCTGTTCGTCGTGGTCTGCGCACCGGCCATCAGTGCGAATGTCATGCAGGCGGCACCAGCCGCGGTCTTGAGGATCAGCATGCGCTTCATGGCTACTCCCTTTCTGGTTGTGGTCGCCGCTTCCTTCCGCAAGGTGTGTGCCTCGCCGCGTCCGTGCTCGCTTCGCGCGCCGTTGAAAGCCTGCTGGAAGCGGCGGTAACCGCCCACTATGCGGGATCGCGGCCGCTTCGCGCAGCCACGGTTTTCCCAACCGGCCCGCGCAACAATTTTTCCGCACCTTTGTAAAAATCTCCACGGCGGGGTCGGAAAAGAGACTCGCATAGCCTATGTTGCAAGCGCCGATCCCGTTTCAAAACAGGACGTTGTAAAAACTGGCATGGCTGTTGCATGAGGGGGCTACCACTCAATTCAACAAAACGGGATTGCCATGCCTTCCATCGCGTTACACGCGCGCCAGCATCTGGCGCTCACGCCGCGTCTTCAGCAGGCGGTGAGGCTGCTGCAACTGTCGTCGCTCGAATTCCAGCAGGAGCTGCGCGAGGCGCTCGACACCAATCCGTTCCTCGAATATGTTGCGCCGGCCTCGGAGACCGGCGAGGCCGCCGAAGCGGCCGACGGCGCGGCGGGCATCGGCTCCGCGGCGGCGCCCGCCGCCGAAGCCGCCGCCATGGCGACGGAAGGCGCGGGCGAGTCTGGCCTCGATGCCGGCATGGCGCAGGAAACGTCCCCCTACGCCGAGACCTCGTACGCCGAGGCCAGCTATAGCGACGAAGGTTCGGGCTACACCGCCGAGATGCCAACGCCTGGCGCGTTGCGCACATCGAGCTATCGCGGCGGCGAGGACGGCGATTCCGAGGCCTCCGACTGGGTGCGCGTGCCGCTCACGCTGCGCGAGCAGTTGCATGACGCGCTGCGTCTCGCGCCGCTCGACGACCTTGACCGGATTGCGACGCAGATCGTGATCGAGGCGCTCGACGACGACGGCTACCTGCGCCAGGACCTCGCCGATCTCGCCGACGTAGACGGTGCGGGCGACACGCTCGACGAGGACCGTCTGCGTGTGGCGCTGCGCGTGGTGCAGACGCTCGATCGCCCTGGCATCGGTGCGCGTTCGCTCTCCGAATGCCTCGCGCTTCAGCTCAATGCGATGCCTGACGACACCCCGCATCGCGAACTGGCCATGCAGATCGTCTCGCATCATCTCGAACGCCTCGCGCGCCGCGAGCACGGGGAGCTGCAGCGCCAGCTCGGCTGCGACGCCGCCTCGCTGCAGGCCGCGAGTGCGCTCGTGCGCCGCCTCGATCCGAAGCCGGGCAACCACTATGGCCGTGCGGACGGCGGCTATGTCATTCCGGACGTGATCGTGCGGCAGGTGCGCGGCAAATGGGTGGTGAGCGTGAACCCGGCTATCGAGCCGCGGGCGCGCATTCATAAACTCTATGCGGAGATGTTCGCGCGCTCGGATCAGACGAGCCGCTCGCCGCTCGCCCAGCAGCTGCAGGAAGCGCGCTGGCTGATCCGCAACGCGCACAAGCGCTGCGAGACGATCCTGCGCGTGGGCGAGTGCATCGTCGCGCGTCAGAAGGCGTTTTTCCAGTACGGCGAAATCGCCCTGCGGCCCATGCTGCTGCGCGACGTCGCCGACGAACTGGGCCTGCACGAGTCGACCGTCTCGCGCGCCACGGGCAACAAGTACATGGCCACGCCGCGCGGCATCTTCGAGTTCAAGCGCTTCTTCCCGCGCGAGCTGGAGACGCGCACGGGCGGCACGTGCTCGGCGGCTGCGGTGCGTGCGCTCATCAAGGAAATGATCGACGCCGAAGATCCGCGCGACCCGCTTTCCGATGTCATCCTCACGCAGGAACTCGAAAAGCAGGGCGTGCAGGTGGCGCGCCGCACGGTCACGAAGTATCGGCAGATGATGAAGCTGCCGGCGGCGGAAATGCGCCGGCAGATTTGAGGCGCGGTGTTTCTGTTCCGTGCCAGAAGACGGGGGGAGGTCAGCGGCGTGTGACCGGCGTAACGCAACGGGTGGAGATGTAAGGGCTGCACGTTGCGTTACGCGCGCCGCTTCAATGCAACACTTCAAGGCGATTTCCGGCGGGCGCGCCGGGGGCGGATAAAATACGAGCCATTGCTCACATTCGATGCCTGCTGCGCAATGCCCGCCATGACCCAGACGCCCCGCAGCCGCCCCGCGCCGCTAGACGCGCGCAAGCGGCCCGTGCAGCGCCGTTCCGCCGCCACGGTTGACGCGATACTCGAAGCCGCTGCCCGCATCCTCGAAAGCGCGGGCCTCGCTGGCTACACCACCAACGCCATCGCGGCGCGCGCGGGCGTGAGCGTCGGCTCGCTCTATCAATATTTCCCGAACCGCGACGCGCTGACCGCCGCCTTGATCGAGCGCGAGAGCGCGCCGCTGCTTGCCGAGGTCGAGGCCGCCGCTGCGGCGTCGAGCTGCGAGGCGGCGTTGTTCAGGCTGATTCGCGCGGCGGTCGCACATCAGATGCGACGCCCGGAGCTGGCGCGACTGCTCGATTTCGAGGAGCGGCGCCTGCCGCTCGACGAGCGCGACGCGCGCGTGGGCGAGCGCCTCCACGCGGCGCTCGTTGGCGCGTTCGGACTCGCCGACGCGCCTGCCATCGACGACCTGCAGACCGCCGCGCTCGACGTGATCGCCATCGTGCGCGGCATGGTCGACGCGGCGGGCGCGCGCGGCGAAACTGATGCTCAGGCGCTGGAGGCGCGCGTCACGCGCGCGGTGATCGGCTATTTGTGGCGCACCGAGCGCGGCGAGTAGCGTCCGCGGCCTGGCCTGCCTGCGTCCACGGTCGGGGCGAAACGCCGCGCGTTAGCCGGAAGTGTGTGGCGCGATGCCGAGCCATCGCGCCACACGCCCCAACGTGAGGCCGTTGCAGAGCAGGTTCAGCAGCACGAAGGCAGCGGCCATCGCCGCCGCGAACGCGCGGGTGTCGGGCGAGAGCGCGTCGTTGCGCGCGACGCAGATCGCGAGCGTGAGCGTGACGGGCCCGCGCACGCCGCCCCATGCGATCAGCCATTGATGCGCGCGCGGCAGCGGCTTGCAGATGCCAAAGCGGCTCAGCAGCGGCACGAAGATCGTGAGGATGCCGAAGCGGCTCAGAGTGGCGGCCAGCAGCGCGAGCCCGAGCGGGAGGGCGTCGCGCAGATGCAGCTTGTGCACCAGACCGGGCACGCGCGCCGACGCGAGCAGAAAGACAGCGGCGGAGGCGATGCCAGCCTGGTACGCCCATAGCTGGCGAAACAGCCCCTGGCTCGCGGCGGCCCGGCGTGTTCGCATGAGCTGGCTGGCCGCGAGACCCGCGCACACCACTGCGGCGACACCAGACACGTGAAGCCCGTGTTCCGCGGCCGGATAGAGCAGCGTGGGCAGCGCGAGCGAGAGCGCGTACTCGGAAAAAGGCAGGCTGCGCAGCGCGCTCGACGTCGCGACGAAAAGTGCTCCCGCGAGCGCCCCGAACGCACAGCCGCCGACGAGCGAAACGAGGAACGCGGCGAGCGGGTAGCTGTGCGTGTGCGCGGCGGGCGGCGTGAGCACCAGCGCGCTGGTGAGGAGCGTGGAGATGCTGATGGCGGCGGCATCGTTGAGCAGGCTCTCGCCCTCGACCAGCCGGATCAGGCGTTCGGGCGCGCCGCTGTTGCGAAAGAGCGCGATCACGGTGGAAGGATCCGTCGTGCTGACGATGGCGCCGAGCAGCAGGCACACGATCAGGCTCTCGCCGCTGCTGATCCACGTGGCGAGGCCGACGCCTGCCGCCGCGGCCACCACCGCGCCGATCGCGAGCAACAGGATGGGCGCGAGATCGGCGAGAAGACCGCGCGTATCGACCTGCAATGCCGCTTCGAAGAGGATGGGCGGCAGGAAGATCCAGAGATAAGCCTCGGGCGGAAGCGAAGGCGTCAGCAAGGGTACGACGCTCGAAGCGGTGAAGCCGGGCGCGAGGTTGAGCAAGGCGAGGTAGCCGGCGCCGAGCAGCACGCCGGCGCTGGTCAGGCCGAACGAATCGGAGAGGCGAAATCGCTGCGCAGCGGCATGGCAGAGCGCGATGAGGAGTAGCAGGACACCGGTGCGGACGGTGAATTCGATTGCGGTTTGCAAAGGCAGGACACTCCGTGGTGCGGTTGGGCGGCGGGAGCGACTGTGCCCGCAACGCATCGATTCAGTATCTCGCTGCGTTGCAAGTTTGCATGTTGACCCATATCAACTCGCTGCTGACCAAGTCATTACGGCGGCATTACGGTCTTTTACGTGTCGGATGAGACTCGCCGTGCGCGGCTAGCTCGCGCCGAGGCGCTCGATCAGCGCCATGGCTGCCGCCGGGTTGCGCTCCTTGAAGCCGCTGATGACGTAGAGATACACGTCCCGGCCGGCCTTCGCGGCGAGCGGCTTCGCGTAGGTGGCGAGGTCGTCGGGTGTTTCGCCGCGCGCCCAGGCGAGCGCGCGCGACGCCCAGAGGTCGAGGTCGGCGGGAGCATAGCCCTGCGGGTGATCCTGCGCGGTTCCCATGATGCGGGCATAGACGAACGGCGCGCTCGTATCGCCGATCAGCGGGTAGCTGGAATCGCCGCTGATGACGATCGCCGCCTTGTGCTTGCGCGCGAGCGCGATGAATTCCGGCGTGCAAAAGCTCTCGTCGCGCACTTCGAGCGCGTGGCGCAGCGGGCGGCCTTCGGCCTCGCCCGGCAGCAGTTCGAGAAATCGTGCGTAGTCCTCGGGATCGAAGCGCTTGCCCGGCGTGATCTGCCAGTTGATCGGCCCGAGCTTGTCGCGCAGGTTCAGCACGCCGCCGCCCAGGAAGCGCTCGATCGTGGCCCCGGCTTCGGCCAGCACACGGCGATTCATCGCAAAGCGCGGGGCCTTCAGCGAGAACACGAAGTCTTCGGGGGTTTCGTCGTGCCAGCGCGTGAAGCTTTCCGGGCGCTGCGCGCCGTAATACGTGCTGTTGATTTCGAGCGTCGAGAGATGCCGGCTCGCATATTCCAGTTCGCGGCGCTGCGCAAGGCCGTCGGGATAGAACGCGCCGCGCCACGGCGCATAAATCCAGCCGCCCACGCCGACGCGAATCCGGCCGTGCCGGGCTTTTGAAGGGGATGAAGGCGCCATGGGAAGTCCGTCATCGAAGCCGGGATGGCGCAGTGTAGCGCAGCCATGGCCACGGCCGCTGGTTAGTGTGCCGACCCGGAACCGGCGAGTTCATCTCGATTTTTAGGCATAGTCCGATATTTTCTTGTCCTCTGTGAGGCTACTTTAGTCCTGTTGTGTCAGATAACTTTACAGGGACCATCAGATGTCTTCCCGCATTTCTCCGGAACTTACCGATGCGCAGTGGCGCAGCATCGCGCCCATGTTTCACGAAATCCGCGTTGACGGTCGTCGTCGCGGGCGCCCGGCGCACAATCCTCGTCACGTTTTCGCGGGCATCCTTTGGGTACTGGCCACCGGCTCGGTCTGGTCGAAGTTGCCCGAGCAGTATCCCGATTTCCGCACCTGCCATCGCCGCTTCAAGCTGTGGTTCGACGCCGGTCTCGTGCATCACGCCATGGAGCGTTTGCACGGCGAGGAAGGCATCGCCCTGTGCGCGGCCATGGCCGCACGTATGCAGCCATGGCGCGCACCGGCCGGCCGCAAGCCGCGCTTTCCGGTGGCGTCCTCGCTGCGCTGGCCGCTCGCGCGGCCTTTCGTGGAACGCTGAGCCAGCAGGGCTGCGGCGGCGGATCATGAGTCCGCCGCCGCTTCAAATCTCCCCACTCTCCGCACGCATGCGTGAGAACAGCGGCGTCCACCACGGCTCGCGCGAGAATGCCCCGATTTCCACGTCGGTGTCGAGATCAACCGTGCGCTGCCGCTCGCGCGCATCGAGTGGATCCGCTTGCGCGACCTGCGCGGCGAGCACGTCGGCGCCGGCGTCGGAAGCGTCGCGCGGCCCGCGCGCGCGGGCGTTCACACGCTCGGCGAGCCGCGCTTGCGGCGCGTGGAAGTTCAGGATCAGCATTGGCCGGTTCAGCTCACGCGCGAGCGCTGCGAAGCGCGCGCGATGCGTTGCCTTGAGAAACGTCGCATCGACTAGCGCCGTGTAGCCCGCGTTCAGCACGTCGCGCACATGGGCGACGAGGCGTTCGTAATGCGCGTCGAGCGCGGCTTGCGTGTAGGCGCTTGCCGGCAGCGCGTCGAGCGAGGGCGGCGCGAAGGGTTCGAGCCGCTTGCGTTCGAGGTCGCTCGACACGCGGATCGCCCCGCTCAATTCGGCGAGCGCGCGGCTCGCCACCGACTTTCCCGACCCCGAAAAGCCGTGGCAGAGCAGGAGCCAGGGCGCGGGCTCGCGCATGGCGCGCGCTTCGCCGGCCGCGAGCGCCAGGTAGCGCGAGGCGGCGCCTGCGCTCGCTTGCGCGTCGGGGCGCGCGGGCGATCCCGCTTTGAGCATTGCGACCAATGCCCGCACCAGCGAGCGATAAACGATATAAAGCCGCAACGCGGCGAGCCCCGCGAAATCGCCCGTCGCTTCGAGGTAGCGATTGAGCAGACAGTGGGCATAGGCCGCGTGGCCGTGCGCGCGCAGATCCATCAGCAGGAACGCAAGATCGCAGGTCACGTCGATCCAGCGCAGTTCGTCGCTGAACTCGATGCAATCGAACATCAGCGCGTGCCGCCCGTACCGCACGATGTTGTCGAGATGCAGGTCGCCGTGGCAGGCGCGCACGAATCCGTTCGCGCGGCGTGCGTCGAGGTGCCGGGCGAGGCGTGCGAGTTCGCTTTCGCAAGTCGCGCGCAACGCGGCGCTTGCCAACGCGTGCGCTGTGCGCGGATCCGCTTCGAGGGGCGCGAGCGCCGCGAGCACCTGGTCGCGCAGCAGGGCTGCCGAGCCAAGGCGCGCCGCGGGCGCCATCGGCCCGTGTCCGGCCCGGCGCGCATGCCGATGGCTCGCGGCGAGGCTGGTTGCGGCCGCATCGAGATCGGCCGTGCCCAGTTCGCCGTGCGCGAGCAGGTTCGAAAACAGCAGGCGCTGGTCGAAACGGCGCATACGCACCGCATAGTCGACGACTTTTACATTGCCGCGAGCACCGCGCCTGGGCTTGAGCCGGCAACGCCGACCGTCAAAAAATAGCTCGCCTGTGTCGCGATAAATCGGTCCCGCGAAGGGCGCGTTCAGACGAATCTCAGCTTCGCAGCAGCGGAGTCGGGCATCGAGCCGCACAAAATTGACGAAGCCGAAATCGACGGGCTTCATGGTCTTGTACGCGTACCGCCCGCAGAGATACACCACGGAAATATGCGTTTCGATGCGCACGATGCGCCCGGCCGGGTGCGCATACGTGGAAGCGCGCGAGAGCGCGGCGTCCACGAGGCGACGGTGGCGGCGCGCCGTGCGCTGACGGTTGAGGACATGGTGTGAGATCGGTGTGTCGGACATCGGCGTGGCTATCGTGGGAATAGAGGGCTACGGGGCGATCCGCGTCGGAACCAGCATAGCGCGAGCCAGCGCTGGAAGGCCGTTGCGCGGCATGTCAAGGCCTTGATCGAAACGGCCTGCATGGCATCGCCGGATTGGACGTTTTGTGCAATCCGACGAGGCTGCGCGATACTGTGAAGCTCAACCCAACGGAATCTCGGAGACATGGCGCATTTCGACGTATTCAACGGCGACGCAGACGGCATCTGCGCGCTGCATCAGCTGCGGCTCGCAAGGCCGCGCGAGGCGACGCTCATCACGGGCGCGAAGCGCGACATCGCACTCGTCGAGCGCGTGCCCGCTCAGCCGGGCGATTCGCTCACGGTGCTTGACATTTCGTTCGACGTGAATCGCAAGGCGCTCACCGCGCTGCTCGCGAAGGACGTCGCGGTCGAATATTTCGACCATCACCACGCGGGCGACCTGCCTGTGAACAGGAATCTCGTCGCGCACATCGACACGACGGCACAGGTCTGCACGAGCGTGCTCGTCGACCGGCATCTCGCCGGCCGATACCGGCTGTGGGCGATCGCGGCGGCCTGGGGTGACAACCTGCCCGCCACTGCGCAGGCGCTTGCCCAGCAGGCCGGGCTCGACGCCGCGCAGGCCGAACAGCTGCGCGAGCTGGGCGAGTCGATCAACTACAACGCTTACGGCGACTGCGTCGAAGATCTCGTGATCGCGCCGCTCGACCTGTACGCGGCGATGAAGCCCTATGCCGACCCGTTCGATTTCATCGCCTCGGAGCCCATCGTCGGACAGCTCGCCCGTTGCCGTCACGACGATCTCGAACTGGCCCAGGCCATTGCGCCGCTCATCGCGCTCCAGTACGGCAGCGTTTGCGTGTTGCCCGACGAGCCGTGGGCGCGCCGCGTGCGCGGCGTGTTCGCCAACGTGCTCGCGAACGAGGAACCCTCGCGCGCGCACGCGGTGCTGAGCGTGAACGCGGACGGCAACTACGCGGTGAGCGTGCGCGCGCCGCTCACGGAACCGCGCGGCGCGGATGACCTCTGCCGCGCGTTCCCTGGCGGAAACGGCCGGGTAGGCGCGGCGGGCATCGACTGTCTCGAATCGACCCGGCTCGACGCGTTCGTCACCGCGTTCGCACGCGTGTTCGGGCGCGGGAAGCCGGCTTCGGCCTGAGCGGCGCAAGGCGCAACTAAGCCGTTTCGCCTGGGCCGTGCGCCGCGCGCGCCGCCGGCCAGCGCCAGTTGCGGATTTCGGGCATGTCGTCGCCGTACTCGTCCACGTAGCGGCGGTGCGCGGCCAGCTTGTCGTGCAGTGTCTGGCGCAGGTGCGCTGCGCGCTGCGCGAGTCCGTCCACGCGGTCGATCACGGCTTCGCACAGGTGGTAGCGATCGAGCCGGTTGAGCACCGTCATGTCGAACGGCGTGGTTGTCGTGCCTTCCTCGATGAAGCCGTGCACGTGAATGTTCGCGTGATTGGCGCGCCGGTACGTGAGCCGGTGGATCAGCGAAGGATAGCTGTGGTGCGCGAAGATGACGGGCTTGTCGGTCGTGAAGAGCGCGTTGAAGTCGGCGTCCGGCAGGCCATGCGGATGGCGGTCGGCGGGTTCGAGCGTCATCAGGTCCACCACGTTCACCACGCGGATCTTCAGGTCGGGCAGGCAGGTGCGCAGCAGGTCCACGGCGGCTAGCGTCTCCATGGTCGGGACGTCGCCGGCACAGGCCATGACCACGTCGGGCTCGCCGCCATCATCGTTGCTCGCCCATTGCCAGATGCCGATGCCGTCCGCGCAGTGGCGAATGGCGGCGTCCATGTCGAGCCATTGCGCCTGCGGCTGCTTGCCCGCCACGATGATGTTGATGCGGTTCCAGGTGCGCAGCACGTGGTCGGTCACGGCGAGCAGCGTATTGGCGTCGGGCGGCAGATACACGCGCACGGTGTCCGACTTCTTGTTCACCGCATAGTCGATGAAGCCCGGGTCCTGATGGCTGAAGCCGTTATGGTCCTGGCGCCATACGTGCGAGGTGAGCAGATAGTTGAGCGACGGCAGCGGCCGCCGCCACGGAATCTCGCGGATCACCTTCAGCCACTTCGCGTGCTGGTTGAACATCGAGTCGATGATGTGGATGAACGCCTCGTAGCACGACATGAAGCCGTGGCGGCCCGTGAGCAGATAGCCTTCCAGCCAGCCCTGGCAGGTGTGCTCGGAGAGGATCTCCATCACGCGGCCGTTGGTCGCGAGCTGGACGTCGTCGGGCGTGACCTCGGCGAGCCAGGTGCGCGACGTCACGTCGAATACGTCGCTCCAGCGGTTCGACGCAGTCTCGTCGGGCCCGAAGATGCGGAAGTTGCGTGTGGCGTCGTTTACGCGCATCACTTCGCGCAGGAACGCGCCCATCACGCGCGTGGCTTCGGCGTCCACCTGGCCGGGCGCGGGCACATCCACGGCGTGGTGCTCGAAGGGCGGCACGCGCAGTTCGCGCACGCGGCCGCCGCCGTTCGAACGCGGGTTCGCGCTCATGCGCTTTTCGCCTTGCGGCGCGAGCGCGGCGATGTCGGGCACGAGGCGGCCTTGCGCGTCAAAGAGTTCCTCGGGCTTGTAGCTGCGCATCCAGCTTTCCAGCAGCGCGAGATGCCCCGGCTTCGAAATGTTGGCGAGCGGCACCTGGTGCGAGCGCCACGAGCCTTCGGTCTTCTGGCCATCCACGCTCTTCGGGCCCGTCCAGCCCTTGGGCGTGCGCATGACGATCATCGGCCAGCGCGGGCGCACGTAGCCGGGCGGCAGGTTGCCGTGTTCGTCCGCGAGTTCGCGCGCAGTTTTCTGGATGCGCGCGATGTCGTCGAACGCCGTGTCGAACGCGGTGGCCATCAGGCGATGCGCGACGTCGGGCTCCTCGGCTTCCACGAAGATCGGCTCGTGGCCATAGCCCTTCATGAGCGAGGCGAGTTCGTCGTCGCCTATGCGCGCGAGCACGGTCGGCCCCGCGATCTTGTAGCCGTTCAGATGGAGGATGGGCAGCACCGCGCCGTCGGTGGCGGGGTTGAGGAACTTGTTCGAGTGCCAGGCGGTGGCGAGTGGCCCCGTTTCGGCTTCGCCGTCGCCCACCACGCAGGCGACGACCAGATCCGGGTTGTCGAACACCGCGCCGTAGGCGTGCGAGAGCGCGTAGCCGAGTTCGCCGCCTTCGTGGATCGACCCCGGTGTTTGCGGCGCGACGTGGCTCGGAATGCCGCCCGGAAAACTGAACTGCTTGAAGAGCACGGCCATGCCCTCGACGTCCAGCGGCACGTTCGGCCAAGTCTCGCTGTAGGTGCCTTCGAGCCAGGTGTTCGCGACGACGGCGGGGCCGCCGTGGCCCGGCCCCGCGAGAAACAGCACGTCGAGATCGCGCGCGTTGATGATGCGGTTCAGGTGCGTGTAGAGGAAGTTCAGGCCCGGCGTGGTGCCCCAGTGGCCGAGCAGGCGCGGCTTCACGTGCGCGAGTTGCAGCGGCTCGCGCAACAGTGGATTGGCAAGCAGATAGATCTGGCCGACCGAGAGATAGTTGGCGGCGCGCCACCAGGCGTCCATGCGGCGCAGCAGGTCGTCGGACAGCGGCGGGTAGGCAGGGGTGTCGGTGGCGTTCATGCGGGACTCCGGTTGCGCGGCGGCGGAAGGCGGACCGAGGCGGACTGCGTGCGCGGCGCGGCGGCGCGCGTGGCGCGAGCCAGCGGCCCGCACGGCGGACGGACTCCGCGCGCGAGGCCGGGCGGCGGCCCTCGTGGTCCTGTGGGATTCGTCTTATGGTGCCACGATCGCGCGGCGCGCCACGCGTGGATGTCCTGTGGCGGCGAGTCGCATCGGGCGTGTAGCTGCGGCGCAGCGCGCAATGCACGACAGCGCGCGGCCCGATTGCATAACATGGTTTTATGGTGATCGATGCGGCGCGTCTGCCGCGATCTGGCGAGGAGGATGGCGATGCGGGCAATGCTGTTCGACGGCGAGAATCAGCGGTTGCGCGAAGCCGATCTACCCGACCCGGCGCCGGGCGCGGGCGAACTGCTGATCGATGTGCGCGCGTGCGGCGTGTGCCGCACTGACCTGCACGTCGTGGACGGCGATCTCGCACACCCGAAAAGGCCCGTCATTCCCGGCCACGAGATCGTCGGCACGGTCGCGGCGTTCGGGGCAGGCGTGACGGGGTTCGCGCCCGGCGACCGCGTGGGCGTGCCGTGGCTCGGCCACACCTGCGGCCATTGCCGTTTCTGCGCCGACGGGCGCGAGAACCTCTGCGACGCGCCCGGCTTCACCGGCTACACGATCGACGGTGGCTATGCGACGCGCACCGTCGCCGACGCCCGCTATTGCTTCCATCTGCCGCGCCAGTACAGCGACGTCGAGGCCGCGCCGCTCCTCTGTGCGGGACTCATCGGCTATCGCTCGCTCGCGATGGCGGGCGATGCACGGCGCATCGGCATCTACGGCTTCGGCGCGGCCGCGCATATCGTCGCGCAGGTTGCTCGCCACCAGGGACGCACCGTCTATGCGTTCACGCGTCCGGGCGATGCCGCGGCGCAGCAGTTCGCGCGGCGCCTCGGTGCAACGTGGGCCGGCGGCAGCGACGAGCGCGCGCCCGAGGAGTTCGACGCGGCGCTGCTGTTCGCGCCGGTCGGCGCACTCGTGCCCGCCGCGCTGCGGGCGCTGACGAAGGGCGGCACGGTCGTGTGCGGCGGCATTCACATGAGCGACATTCCCTCGTTTCCTTACGCCTGGCTGTGGGAAGAGCGGCGCATCGTCTCGGTGGCGAATCTCACGCGCGAGGACGGTGCGACCTTCATGGCGATCGCCGCGCGGCACAAGCTCGAAATCGAGACCACGCCGTACCCGCTCGCGCGCGCGAACGAGGCGCTGGCCGATTTGCGCGAGGGACGGCTTACGGGCGCGGCGGTGTTGACGATGCGCTGAGCGGGTCAAGTGGATCACGAGGCTGACGCAGTAGAGACAACGGGTCGCACTGGCCGGGGCGCGCATCCGTACCCAAATGCGCTACAACGATTTTATCTAGATGGCGCGCGGCGAGCATGCCGCGCAACATGGGCAAGGCCCGGGAGGTCCACGATGTACAAGCAGATTCTGGTAGCGGTCGATGGTAGCCGCAGCGGCCGGCGCGCGCTCGAGGAGGCCGTGAAGATCGCGAAGGCGACGGGCGGGGCCGTTCAGGCGCTATGTGTCGTGCGGCATCCGGCGCGGCTCGTGGACGTGAGTTCCGGCTTCGCCGAGGAACAGGCGCGCCACTCGGCGGAAAACGACGCGGCAACGGCGGCGCTCGAAGAAGCAAAACTGGTGTTCGCCCAGGCTCAGGTGCCGGGCTCCACGCGCGCAGCCGATGCGAGCGGCGAGGAGATCGCCGCGGTGATCTCGCGCATCGCCGCCGAGGACGGCGCGGACCTCGTCGTGATGGGCACGCGCGGCTTGTCGGGCATGAAGCGCCTGTTGCTCGGCAGCGTGGCCGAATCGTTCCTGCGCATGGCGGACCGGCCGGTGATGCTGGTGCGCGACGAAGAGGCGCCGGCCGCCTGACTGGGGCGCCCGGTTCCACCGGCCGGTTCGCGGCGAGGGCGCGATCGGCCGGGCAGCGTTTCCGCCCTTACAATCCGTCGCGAAATACCCGCATTAGCAAGCCTGGTTTTGACTCGCTGCGCATCAACTATCTCGAAATGAGACGTCGCTCAAGCGACAAATCGCCCATTCGTCGCGCGGGAGCCCGTCTTACTGCCTATGATGTTGGCTTGAGCCGGCTGTCTTGCGAACACACGGCACTCCGAAGCATCCCGTTCCCCATCGTCGCGCGTGAAGCGCTTTCATTTCGCTCGCCGCAGCCCGCGTCCCGTCGCGGTCCACCGCGGTCCCTTGGCAGCAAACGCATCCGGCCGCGCCGGGCGAAAGCTACATAAGGAGGAGATTGACCATGGCAACCGCTTCCCATCCCTCATTCGACGCCGCCTCGCTCGGCAACGCGATGGGCGCCTCATTCGACACGTACCGTGCCAACACGTCGGCCGCGCTGCGCTTGCTCGTCGGGCAGCAGCAATGGCGCGAGCAGTTGTTGAAGCTGGAGCAGCGCCGCATCGCGCGCGACCGCGAGGCGGTCGAAGGCCTGCTCGAATCGTTGCGCACCGCGCGCGACTGGACCGATTTCGCGGTCGCCACGCAATCGGTCTGGCGCGACTATCTCGGCGCGAGCACCACGCTCTGGCAAGAGGGCGTCGCGGCGGCGATGCAGGGCGCGAGCACGTGGTCCGACAGTGCGCGCGACTTCACGCAGCAGTGGCAGGAGGCCTGCGCGGGCGCGCAAGCCAGCGCGTCCAGGGTGCCGGGTGCACTGCCGATGCGCGAGTGGATGAACGCCTTCGAGCGTGCGATGAGCAGCGCCGCCAATGGCGCCGCGCAGCCGGGCAAGCCGGCGGGCGCGGGCCGTGCGCAGGGCGCGAGCGCGGGCGGAGGCCAGCATGGCCACTAAGCGCGTTGCTTTCGTCACGGGCGGCATGGGCGGACTCGGCGAGGCGATCAGCCGGCGCCTGCACGACGCGGGGATGACCGTCGCCGTCTCGTGCTCGGCGGCGAACACGCGCGCCGATGCCTGGCTTGCCGCCGAACGCGCGGCGGGCCGCGACTTCGGTTGCCACCAGATGAACGTCGCCGACTGCGAGGCCTGCGAGCGCGCGGCGCAGCAAGCGCTCGACAATCTCGGCCAGGTGGACGTGCTCATCAACAACGCGGGCATTACGTGCGACCGCAGCTTCGTGAAGATGTCGAAAGGCGACTGGGACTCCGTGCTGCGCACCGATCTCGACGCGCTCTTCAACGTGACGAAGCCGTTCTTGCCCGGCATGATCGCGCGCGGCTTCGGGCGCATCATCAATATCGGCTCGGTCAACGGCTCGCGCGGCGCTTTCGGCCAGACCAACTATTCGGCGGCCAAAGCGGGCATGCATGGCTTTACGAAGGCGCTCGCACTGGAAGTGGCGAAGAAAGGCGTGACGGTGAACACCGTGTCGCCGGGCTATCTCGCCACGCAAATGGTGGAAGCCGTGCCGAAAGACGTGCTGGACACGCGCATCCTCCCGCAGATTCCGGTCGGCCGTCTCGGCCAGCCGAACGAGGTCGCGGCATTGGTGGCGTTCCTCTGCTCGGACGACGCGGCGTTCATCACCGGCGCCGATATCGCGATCAACGGCGGCATGCACATGCAATGACGCGCCGCGCTGCGATGCAAAAATTTCGCGTGCGGCAAAAAAAGGGTCTTGCAAACGCGCAAGGCGCCTTCATGTTGGAACGGTAAGCGGCAGCGACCGCGCCGCGCGAGCGGCGCGCTTCGGTGCAGGCGATTCTCCATCGTTGGCCGCAGAGGCGTCATGCATCTGCGCCAACTAACGGGGAAATTCAGGAATCCGATGCAACATCGTCGTTGCGTCGACACGAAAATCGTTCGGCCTATGGAGGCATCAATGAGCACTATCTCGCGTTACGATCCGTTTTCGATGGAAGGTGTGCCCGATCTGTTTCACGGCCTGTTCCGGCCGTTGCGTGCTACGAGCGGCGTGGAGGGGCAGGGGGCCAGTATCCGGATCGACGTGACGGAAGACGAGGCCGGCTTCACGGTGAAGGCCGAAATGCCCGGCGTCGAGCGCAAAGACATCGACGTGAAAATCGATGGCAATCTCGTTTCGATTGCCGCGAAAGTCGAGCGCGGCAGCGAACTGAAGGAAGGCGAGCGCGTCGTGCGTCGCGAGCGTTATGCGGGCAGCGTGAGCCGCGCGTTCACGCTCGCCGCGGAAATCGACGATGAAAAGGCGAGCGCGCAATACAAGGATGGCGTGCTGACGCTGACGCTACCGAAGCGGGCCGCAAGCGCCAGTAAGCGCCTCGAAATCAACTAAGGCGGAAAAGGCGTCGAGCGGGCGGCGCGCAGACTGCATATCGTGCAGCTGCGCGCCGCTTTCTTGCTTCAGACACCGACGCGTAACACAGCGAAACACGACTGTAGCGAAACTGTACGATTGACTCGCTATGCTGGGGAGACTCAAGCCCACGGCCGTCCGGTCGATTGCTTTTCGGGCATGTGGCTGGAATCGGCGCTTACGCCTTGACTCCGGCCAACAACTGGAGAGACCCGATGCTCAGCCACCACGAACTAGCGACCTTGCTGCTGATCCGTGATGCGGACGCGCCGATTCAGACGCTCGATTCCGATTTCCTGGCGCTTCAGCACTACCGTCTTGTCGAAATGGACGAGGCGGGCGGCGACCCCACGCTGCGCCTCACCACCCGAGGTCGCGAACTGCTGCGGCGTCTCACACACGACGAGGGTGGCGAGCCCACTATTTGAGCGGCCGCCGCGACCCGGTCTTGCGCAGGAAGGCGTGTCAAGAGCGTTTCATCGAGCGCTACGCCCGTTACATCCGTGTAATACGCCGCGGAACACTCTGCGATACAGTGCTGGCTTTTGATTCCTACCCACGCTGTTTTCACACGCAAGAGCCGAGTCATGAACGCCGTTATCAAGCCCGCTGTCCGCCTGTTCGCCCTGATTTCCTGCGCCGCACTTTTCGCGCCGCTCGCTGCTGTCGCCGCACCGTATCACCACGAGGTGTGCCACATCGAGCACGTTCACCATCACGCTGAGCGCGTCTGCCATCACGTGCACTGAGATTGCGCCGATTGCGAAGCTGACTGCAGGGAAACGCCGCACTTTTTGTGCGGCGTTTCTTTTGCTATCGAGTAATTAGGATAGCGAAATAAGTATCAGAAGTTTGTGCTGCGTCATATCGTAATTAATTGAAAGAGTGGGTTTACACAAAAAATGTCGCGGCACGGTATGCTCCGCGTTCCGTTGCATACATTTTCCTTGCAGCGAGTCACGTCATCCCAACCGCAAGGCCAACGCACGCAATGAAAAACATCACGTCGCTAGCCGCAGCCGGTGTTGTCGGCAGCGCGCTCGCCATGGCTTCGGGGTCGGTTTGCGCGCAGGAATTCACGCTCTACACGGGGCCGCTCAAAAGCGGCGCCGACCATACCTATTCGTGGCAAATGGATTACACGGAGGGTTTCGGCCAGTATTTTGCCGGCAGCATTGCGTGGTTGAACGAAGGCCATATTCCGGATCATCACCGTGACGGCCAGGCCATCCAGGCGTGGGCGCGTTTGCCGCTCGCGCAGCGCCGCTTCGTGTTCGCGCTGGGTGTCGGGCCGTATCGCTATTTCGATACCGAGGCCGCGTCACAGGGCCAGGGCTGGTCCGATACACACGGCTGGGGCGTGCTCTACAGTGCGCGCGCCACGTGGTACTCCACGCATCGCTGGACGGCGAACCTGCAGCTCAACCGCGTGCAGGTGTCGCGTGGGCCATCGACGACATCGCTCATGCTGGGCGTGGGCTACCAGCTCGACGCGCCCGACACGCCAGGCCCGCGCGATTTCGCGTTGCCGCGCACGCAGAAAGTGACGAACAACGAAATCACGCTGATGGCGGGCGAGACGATCCTCAACAGCCTCGAGTCGCAGACTTCGGCGGCCGAGGCAATCGAGTACCGGCGCGGCATCAATTCCTTTGTCGACGCTACGGTGGGGTATCTGCACGAGGGCAATGGCATTTCGGCGCGGCGCGATGGCGCGACCGCACAGCTCTGGCTCACGCGCGCGTTCTTCGACGAACGTCTCACGCTCGGGTTCGGCGCGGGTCTCTACGCGGCAATCCATCACGGCGAGCATCCCGACGAGCGTGATACCGGCGACGGGATTCTCTCGGGGCTGATCTCCGTCTCGGCTTCCTATCGCTTGACGCAGCACTGGGCTGCGCGCGTCACGTGGAACCGCGTGGTCACGCGCTATAGCCGCGATACGGACGTGATCCTGGGTGGTATCGGCTACCGGTTCTGAGCGATGGTGACGTAGCCAGCGCGGGCATGCCGTGGTTTGGCATGACTTGCCCGCGCGCTCGTCGCGACGTTAACTACCCTGAGGCGGACGACCACCGCCGCCGCCAGGCCCACCGCCGCCACCAGGCCCACCACCACCACCGCCAGACCCGCCGCCGCCACCACCGCCGCCACCAGACCCACCGCCACCGCCACCAGGCCCGCCACCACCACCGCCACCGCCCTGCGGTCGATTACTCCCGCCGCCGGACGGCCGCCCACCGCCTTGCCCCTGCGGCCGGCCGCTGCCTTGTCCAGGCGGACGGGCATTCCCTTGGCCAGGCGGACGGGCATTCCCTTGTCCGGGCGGCCGCGCATTCCCTTGACCTGGCGGCCGCGCGTTGTTGTTGCCAGAGCCCGCGCCCGGTGGCCGGTTTCCCTGTCCGGCGTTGTTGTTGGGCGGACGATTCCCGCCGCCCTGATTAGGCGGCCGTGCGCCGCTGGGCGGACGGGCGACGGGCGGACGCGGCCGCACGGGCGGCGGCGGCATGGGCCGCGGCCCTGGATGGCGCGCCCAGCGCGATTGATTGGAGTACCACGGCCGGTCGCGATAGTGCAGGCCCCAGTACGCGCCGAGCGAGAATGTCACGATCGGCAGACCGATGCGCGGGCCATAGCCCATCACCGGCACGCGCTGTCCTTGCCACGGATAGCTGATGAAGGTGCCGTAGACCCAGCCGCGCAGGCCCGGAAAACCGATGTCGCACCAGCTGAAGCCGGCGACGCAGCCCCATACCGTCACTGCCACGCCACCCGGAATCTGGGCGACGATCGGAAAGTCGGCCGCGGGTCCTGCGTAGATGTTGACGGTCTGATTCGTGAATGCCTGCGACTGGGCGTGTGCGGGCGGCGACGCCACGAATATGCCGGCTAGCGCGGCGAGCACGACACCGAGAAACTGCTTGCGCATTGCTGCCTCCCGCTGGGTGGAGCCACCCGGATATTTATTGAGATAGCAACCATAACGGTAGCAGATAAGCCTTTTAGGGCGCGTCCAGGCATGTAACGGCTTACTTCGTGCGGGCGCACAATCACCGGTCAGGCGCGGCGTTCAGCTCGCGTTCGGCGCGCATTCGGCAAATTGCCGGCGCGGCGCACGCATTGTGCCGCGCTGTGCAAAAATCGCGGCCTCGGTTCGCAAAGAAGAAAACAGGCGGCCGATTCCGTATCAGCAGACGAGGAGCAGACCACCGTGATTCAGCGTATTTCCCATTTCTTTACCGGCGTAGTGCATCGGATCCTGCCGGACCCGCTCATCTTCGCCATTCTCCTCACCGTCGTGACCTTCGTGCTGGCGTTCGCGCTCACGCCGCAGCCGCCCGAAGCGCTCGTCTTGATGTGGGGTTCGGGCTTCTGGAACCTGCTCGCGTTTGCGATGCAGATGGTCCTGATTCTCGTGACCGGCCACGCGCTCGCCAGCTCCGGCCCGGTCAAGCGCATGCTGGTCGCGCTGGCGAGTTGCGCGCGTACGCCGGGCCAGGGCGTGATGCTGGTGGCATTCGTGGGTGCGATTGCATGCGCGATCAACTGGGGCTTCGGCCTCGTGCTCGGCGCGATGTTCTCGCGCGAAGTGGCGCGGCGCGTGCGCGGCGCGGACTACCGGCTGCTCGTCGCCGCCGCGTACATGGGCTTTCTCACGTGGCACGGCGGCCTTTCCGGCTCGGTGCCGCTCGTCGCGGCCACGAAGGGCAACCCCATGGAAAAGGCCGTCGGCCTGATCCCGGTCTCGCAAACCATCTTCACGGGCTATAACGCGTTCATCACGCTCGGACTGATCGTGCTGCTGCCGATTCTCGTGCGTCTCATGATGCCGAAGCCCGAAGATGTCGTCTCGGTCGACCCCGCGCTGCTCGAAGATCCGCCGAGCGTCGAGCGCAAGCTCGGGCCCGACGCGACCTTCGCCGAGCGCATCGAGGAAAGCCGCGCGCTCTCGTTGCTGGTGGCGGCGCTGTGCTTCGTGTTCCTCGGCTTCCGGTTTCACACCAAGGGCTTCGCGCTCGACATCGACACCGTGAACCTCGTGTTCCTCGCCGCAGGCCTCGTGCTGCACAAGACGCCGATGGCCTACGCGCGCGCCGTGGCCGGCGCCGCGAGGGGCGCCTCGGGCATCATGATCCAGTTCCCGTTCTACGCGGGCATTCAGGCGCTCATGGACCACTCGGGTCTGGCGGGCGTCATCACGAAGTGGTTCGTCGATATCGCGAACGTGCACACGTTTCCGCTGCTCGTCTTTCTCAGCTCGGCGGTGATCAACTTCGCGGTGCCTTCGGGCGGCGGCCACTGGGTCGTGCAGGGGCCGTTCGTGATGCCGGCGGCGCAGGCGCTCGGCGCGGATCTCGGCAAGTCGGCGATGGCGATCGCTTACGGCGAGGCGTGGACCAACATGGCGCAGCCGTTCTGGGCGCTGCCCGCACTCGCGATCGCCGGCCTCGGCGTGCGCGACATCATGGGTTACTGCGTGACCACGCTGCTGTTCTCGGGCGTGGTATTCGTCGCGGGGATGTATCTCTTCTGAGCTTGAAACGGGCGGCGTCCGAGCGCCGTCCGCTCACTTGTCCTTGGCGTGTTTTGCCAGATAGTCGCGCAGCACGATTGCGTGATTGCGCTCTGTGTCGTGGGAGCCATAGAGCAGGGTGATGTGCCCGTTCGCGGCCGCTTCGACGAGCGGCCGCCAGGCGTCGGGATTGGCATTCAGTTCGGCCAGATAGCGCTTCCTGAATTCGCTCCACTGCTCCGGGTCCTTGTGGAACCATTGGCGCAGTTCGGTGCTCGGTGCCACCTCCTTCAGCCACTCCACGTTCGCGAGCTTTTCCTTGCTCAGGCCGCGCGGCCACAGCCGGTCCACCAGATAGCAGTGGTGTCCGCTTTCAGGCAGCGGTTCGTAGACACGCTGGATGTCGATTGCCGGTTTCGTCATCGTCGGCTCCTTTTTTGTGGTTTGCGCGTGGCGGCCCCCGGGTGCCAGCAATGCCTGCACGCGCTCCTGCAGCGCGGGCAGGACGTCGAGTTCGAACCACGGGTGGCGCTTGAACCATGCCTGGTTGCGTGGCGACGGATGCGGCAGCGGCACGAAATTGGGTGCATAGTCGCGCCAGGCCGCCACCGTTTCGGTGAGCGAGCCACGGCGCTCGCTGCCCAGAAAATAGCGCTGGGCATACTGGCCGACGAGCAAGGTCAGGCGCACGCCGCGCAACTGCTTGACGAGCCGCGCGTGCCACAGCGGGGCACATTCCGGGCGCGGCGGGTTGTCTCCGCCGCCGCCGCGGCCGGGGTAGCAAAAGCCCATCGGCACGAGCGCGACCTGGGCGGCGTCGTAGAACGTTTCGCTGTCGATGCCGAGCCACGCGCGCAGCCGTTTGCCGCTCGCGTCGTCCCACGGCACGCCCGAGGCGTGGACCTTGGCGCCCGGCGCCTGGCCGACGATCAGCAGGCTTGCCGTATCGCTCGCCTGCAGCACGGGGCGCGGCCCGAGCGGCAGCGCGTCGGCGCAGGCATGGCAGGCGCGGATTTCGGCGAGCAGCGCGGGAAGCGGGCCCGAGAGCGAAAGCGGCCCCCGCAGCGGATGGACGTTCGACACGGCAAGGCGGGAAAGCGTGACGGGAGATCCAGTCTACCAAACGCCCTGGTGCGCTGCTGCGACCGGCCCGCGGCGTGCCGGTCGAAGGGCGATTGATGGGCGATTCAGGCGTGATTCCAGCGCGGTTGAACCATAATTGCGCGCTGCGTCATTCTCGCGCGGTCATTTACGCTTTTCCTGTAATCTCGCCCGTGGTCTGTCTGGAACGGAGCCGCAATGCCTGCCGAAGCCGAGACGTCAACCCGCACGACCCCCACCGAGCCCTTGCTCGTCGATCTCGCACTGCAAGGCGGCGGCTCCCATGGCGCATACACGTGGGGCGTGCTGGACCGCCTGCTCGAAGAGCCATGGCTGCAGATCGAAGGCATTTCGGGCACGTCGGCGGGCGCGATGAACGCCGCTGTGCTCGCGAGCGGCCATGCGCGCGATGGCGCGGCCGGCGCGCGCGAGGCGCTCGAGCGCTTCTGGCGCCGCGTGTCCGACGCCGCGCGCTTCAGCCCGTTCCGGCGCGGCCCCGTGGACATCCTGCTCGGCCGCTGGACGCTCGACCATTCGCCCTTGTTCGTCGCGCTCGACATGATGGCGCGTGTCGTCTCCCCGTACGATCTGAATCCGGGCCGCGTGAACCCATTGGGCACGATCCTCGCCGACACCATCGACTTCGACGCGTTGCGCCGCTCGCGCATCAAGCTCTTCGTCACGGCCACGCGCGTCTCCAACGGCCAGGCGCGCGTGTTCCGCAACGCCGACCTCACACCCGACGCGCTGCTCGCCTCGGCCTGCCTGCCGACGCTCTTTCAGGCCGTCGAGATAGACGGCGAAGCCTACTGGGACGGCGGTTACGCGGGCAATCCCACCATTACGCCGCTGATTCGCGAGACCGATTCGATCGATACGATCCTCGTGCAGGTGAATCCCGTGGAGCGCGCGGGCACGCCGCGCTCGGCGCGCGACATCATCAACCGCGTGAACGAGATCGCGTTCAATTCGCCGCTCATCAAGGAACTGCGCATGATGGCGCTGCTGCACAAAGTCGCCGACGCGGGCAGCGAGGAGGGCCGCCGCTGGGCGCATATGCGCCTGCATCGCGTGCATAGCGCGAAGCTCGTCACGCTGGGCTCGTCGTCGAAGCTCAACGCCGAATGGTCGTTCATCACGATGCTGCGCGACGAAGGCCGCCGCGCCGCCGACGAATTCCTCGCGCAGCACGGCGCGCAACTCGGCGAGGCGTCCACGTTCAATTTCGAAGCGCTGCTCGAAGGGGTATTGCAATGAGCGCGGGCACACTCGTTATCGGCCTCGGAGGCATGCTCGCGAGTCTCGCGCTCCTGATCTGGCTCGCGTATCGCGGCTGGAGCGTGCTGCTGCTCGCGCCGCTGTGCGCCATGCTGGCCGCGCTCATTTCCGGCGAGCCGGTGCTCGCGCATTGGACGCAAACATTCATGTCGAGCACGGGTCGTTTTCTCGCCCAGTTCTTTCCGCTCTTTCTGCTCGGCTCGCTGTTCGGCAAGCTGATGGAAGATAGCGGCTCGGTGGATGCCGTGGCGCGCCTCATGATCGACAAACTCGGTACGCGCCACGCGCTCGTGGCCGTGGTGCTGGGCGGCGCGCTCGTCACCTATGGCGGCGTGAGCCTGTTCGTCGCGTTCTTCGTGCTCGCCCCCATGGCGCAGGCGCTGTTTCGCTCCGCCGATCTCCCGCGCCGCCTGATGCCCGCTACGATCATGCTCGGCACGGCGACCTTCACGATGTCGGCGCTGCCCGGCACGCCCGCGCTGCAAAACGCCATTCCCATGCCGTTCTTCGGCACGACGCCGTTCGCGGCGCCGGGCCTCGGCGTGATCGCAAGCCTCGTGATGGCGGGCTTCGGACTCTGGTGGCTCGGGCGCGCGGCGGCAGCGGCGCGGCGCAACGGCGAGGGTTTCGTCGAGCCTGACAACGGCGGCGCCGATGACGAAGATCGCGCCAAGTCCTCGCTCGTGCGCGAGCGCGCGAGCCTCGCGCAAGCCTTCGATCCCGCCGAGATCGGCAACGGCGCGGCGGCATCGGACCATGCCGGACCGCCGTCGCCCTTCGCCGCGCTCGCGCCGCTCGTGGTCGTCGTGGCGATGAACTTCGTGATGAACGTCGTGGTGTTCCCGCGCATCGACGCCTCGTATCTCGCCGAACCGCGCTGGGGTTCGACCACGCTTTCGGCGGTGGCGGGCGTGTGGGGTGTCTCGGTTGCGCTCGCGCTCGGCATTATCGTGCTGGTGGCGCTCAATCGCGGGCGGCTCGTCGCGCTGCGCGAAAGCGTCGATGCGGGCGCCAACGCGTCGGTGTTGCCGGTGCTGAGCGTGGGCAGCCTCGTGGGCTACGGCGCCGTGATCGCCGCATTGCCCGCGTTCGAGGCCGTGCGCGACTGGGTGCTCGGCATCGGCGGCGGCCCGCTCGTCTCGCTCGCCGTCGCTACGAACCTGCTTGCCGGGCTCACGGGCTCGGCGTCGGGCGGGTTGACCATCGCGCTCGACGCGCTCGGCGGCACCTACATGCAGCTCGCCGCCCAGCATGGCATCAATCCCGCGTTGCTGCACCGCGTGGCCGTGATGTCGTCGGGCACGCTCGACAGCCTGCCGCACAACGGCGCCGTCGTCACGCTGCTGGCCGTGTGCGGCTCGACGCATCGCGAAAGCTACCGCGACCTCGTGGTGGTGAGCATCGTCGGCGCGCTCATCGCGCTCGCCGTGGTGATCGTGCTCGGGTCGCTGTTCGGCAGTTTCTGAACGTCGTTCCTGCGCGAGACACGCCGCGGGGCAGCGATCCGCCAACGCGCGTAGACTCTCGCGAAGCAGCGGCCCTTCGCAAGGAGGCTTCATGAAATTGCTTGCTGTCCACCCGAGCGGACTGATGTACACGCGCGTGTTCCTGCGGCTCGAGCCGCTGGGTCTCGAATCCGTAGCTGGCACGGCGCGCGAGGCGGGCCATGAGGTGCGCCTGCTCGATCTGCAGGTCGAGACACACCGCGACCTCATGCGCATGGTGCGCGACTGGCAGCCCGAGGCGCTCTGCATTTCGGGCAACTATCTGGCCAACATTCCCGAGATCATCGACCTGTCGAAGGCCGTGAAGGCCGCGCTGCCCTCGTGTTTCGTCTTCGTGGGGGGCCACAGCGTGTCGTTCACCGCGCACGATCTGCTGCGCCATGCGGAAGGCGCGATCGATTGCGTGCTGCGCGGCGAGGGCGAAGCTTCGGTCAACGAACTGCTCGAAGCGGTGTCGCGCGGCGCCGACCTGCTCGCGGTGCCGGGCGTCGTGACGAGCCACGGATCGGGGCCGCCGCCACGCTTCGTCGAGAATCTCGATCCGGTGCGGCCCGCGCGCGACCTGCTGCGCCATCGCCGCAAGTATTTCATCGGCACGCTCGATCCTTGCGCCTCCATCGAATTCGCGCGCGGCTGCCCGTGGGACTGCACGTTCTGCAGCGCGTGGACGTTCTATGGACGCAGCTACCGCACGCGCAGTCCCGAAGTCGTCGTGGACGAACTGGCGGCGCTGCGCGAGCCGGGCGTGTTCATCGTCGACGATGTGGCATTCGTGCACGCCGAACACGGCATGGCGATCGGCGAGGCGATCAAGCGACGCGGCATCGACAAGCACTACTACCTGGAAACGCGTGGCGACGTGCTTCTGCGCAACAAGGACGTGTTCCGCCTGTGGAAGTCCATTGGCCTGAAGTACATGTTCCTCGGTCTGGAGGCGATCGACGAGGAGGGGCTCAAGGCGTTTCGCAAACGGATCAGTCTCGACCGGAATTTCGAGGCGCTCGAGTTCGCGCGTTCGTTGGGGATTACGGTTGCGATCAATCTGATTGCCGATCCGGACTGGGACCGCGAACGCTTCGAGACGATCCGCCAGTGGTGCCTGGAGATTCCCGAGATCGTCAATATCAGCGTGAATACGCCGTACCCGGGCACGGAGAACTGGCAGCGCGAGGCGCGGCGCCTCACGAGCCTCGACTATCGTCTATATGACATCCAGCACGCCGTCGTGCCGACGAAGCTTCCGTTGCCCGAGTTCTACGCGGAACTCGTACGCACGCAGCAGGTGCTCAATCGCAAGCACATGGGCTGGACTGCGCTGCGTGGCGCGGCGGGGCAGGCCACGCACCTGCTGTTGCACGGCCAGACCAATTTCGTGCGCATGCTGTGGCGCTTCAACTCGGTGTTCGATCCGCGCCTGCAGATGGCCGATCACGCGCGTGAAGTCCACTACGAGATGACGCCGCCGCCCGGCACGAGTGGCGCGCCGCAGGTCGATATGAAAACCGTCTACATTCATGGTCCCTCCGGTCGCAAGGGCCGCAAGATCGACGACGCCACGGAGAAGTTCGTCGACGAGACGCGCATGGGGCTCGGCTGATTGTCCGGCCTGCGCCGTCACGATGCATACCGGTTGCGCACGCGTCCTGCCGTCGAGGCCGAACGTCGGGGTTGGACGCGCGCGCGTTGCGGGTTCACAATCCACCGGTTGCATCAAGACGAAAAAGATATGGAATTCCGGCAACTACGCTACTTTCTCGCCGTCGCGGAGTATCTGCATTTCAGCGAGGCGGCAGCCTTTCTCGGCATTGCGCAGCCGCCGCTCAGCCAGCAGATCCTCAAGCTCGAAAAGGAAATCGGCACGCGTCTCTTCATCCGCCACTCGCGGCGCGTGGAGCTGACCGAGGCCGGGCGGCTCTTTCGCGAGCGCGCACAACGCCTCATCGACGACGCGGATCTGGCGCTCGCGGAGGCGCAAAACGCGGGGCGTGGCGAGAGCGGGAGGCTCGTGCTCGGTTTCGCGGGTTCCACGGTGTTTCATCCGCTCGTTGCGACCGTGCTGCAGCGCTTTCGCAGCGCATATCCCGGTGTCGTGATCGGGTGCGAGGAGAGCAACAGCTCGGTGCTGCTGGAACGCGTGAGCGAAGCGAAGGTGGACGCTGCCTTCGTGCGCCTGCCGCTCGATTGCCGCGGCCTCGCCACGCAGGCGCTCGTGCAAGAGGACGTCCTCGCCGTGCTGCCGCCGCGCCATCGCCTCGCGCGCCGCCGCAGCCTCGATCTCGGCGATCTCGCGGGCGACCCGCTGATCCTGTTTCCGCGCCCGATCGGCCCCGATCTCTACGACTCGATCATCAGCGCGTGCCACGCGGCGGGCTTCAATCCCGTGATCAGCATGGAGTCGCCGCAGATTTCCTCGACCGTCAACATGGCGGCGGCGGGTTTCGGCGTCACGCTCATTCCTTCGTCGATGCGCCAGATCCAGGCCAAGGGCGTGACGTACCACGATCTCAAAGGCGGCACGCTGCACACGACCATCGCGCTCGTGCACCGTCCGCGCGAAACGGCGCCCACGGTGCAGAACTTCGTGCGCATCGTGCGCGATGCGGCGCGGCATGCGTCGCAGGGCTGATTCTGCGGGTTCAAAAGCCGATCCATATCTTTTTCGTCTTGATTGTGCGTGGTTGCGATATTGGACGTAATGGATCGCGGGTTCTATCCTTCCGCGATCATCGTTTTCTGCAGGAGCCGTTCGCATGTCCACCACGAACCCGAGCGCCGCTCGCGAGCCGCTTGTCGCGTCGTTGCGCGCCGTCGTTGGCCGCCAGCACGTGCTGACCGGCGACGAAGCCACGCGGCGCTACCGCAAGGGTTTCCGCTTCGGCGAAGGGAAGGTGGCGGCGGTCGTGCGGCCCGGCACGCTCGTCGAGCAGTGGCGGGTACTGCAGGCTTGCGTGGCCGCGAACGCGATCGTCATCTCGCAGGCTTCGAACACGGGCCTCACGGGCGGCTCCACGCCCGACGGCGACGACTACGACCGCGAGGTCGTGATCGTGAGCATGACGCGCATGCGCAAGGTCTATGTGATCGACGGCGGCAAGCAGGTGGTCTGCCTGCCGGGTTCGACGCTCGATCAGCTGGAGCAGACGCTCAAGCCGCTCGGGCGCGAGCCGCATTCGGTCATCGGCTCCTCATGCCTGGGCGCTTCGGTCGTGGGCGGCGTGTGCAACAACTCGGGCGGCTCGCTCGTGCGGCGCGGCCCGGCCTATACGGAAATGAGCGTGTTCGCACAGGTCGATGCAGCGGGGCGCCTTGCGCTCGTGAATCATCTCGGCATCCGGCTTGGCGAGACGCCCGAAGCGGTGCTTGGCCGCCTCGATCGCGGCGAACTGCCCGAAGCCGATATCCTCCACGACGCGGGCGCGGCTTCCGACCAGGGTTACGCGGATCACGTGCGCGACATCGAAGCGGACACGCCTGCGCGCTACAACGCTGACCCGCTTCGTTTGCACGAAGCGGCCGGTTCTGCGGGCAAGGTCATGGTTTTCGCGGTGCGGCTCGACACGTTTCCCATCGAGCGGGGCGCGAAGGTGTTCTACCTCGGCACGAACGAGACGGCTGAACTGACCGACCTGCGCCGCGACATACTCGGCAAGTTCTCGAAACTGCCGATCGCGGGCGAATACCTGCATCGGGACGCTTTCGATATTGCCGAGCGCTACGGCAAGGACATGTTCCTCCTGATCCAGCATCTCGGCACGCAGCGCCTGCCCGCGCTGTTCGCCTTCAAGAGCCGCTGCGACGCGATTTTCGAGCGGCTGCCGTTCTTCCCCGCGCATTTCACCGACCGCGTGGCGCAGGCCGTGAGCCGGTGCTTTCCAGGCCATCTGCCCGCGCGGCTCAAGGACTACCGGCAGCGCTACGAACATCATCTGATGCTGAAGGTATCGGCCGATATGGTGGACGAAACGCGTGCTTACCTGAACACGTTTTTCGGCGTCGCGAGCGGCGACTTTTTCGAATGCACCGACGAAGAGGGCAGCAAAGCGTTTCTCCATCGTTTCGCGGCGGCGGGCGCGGCGGTGCGCTATCGCGCCGTGCATGGCGACGAAGTGGAGGATATCGTTGCGCTCGATATCGCACTGCGCCGCAACGATCGCGACTGGTTCGAGCAACTGCCCGAAGCGGTGGAAAAGCCCATCGCAATCAAGCTCTATTACGGGCACTTCTTTTGCCATGTGTTTCATCAGGACTACATCGTCCGCAAGGGCAATGACTGCCTCGCGCTGGAACACGAGATGTGGAAGCTGCTCGACGCGCGCGGTGCCGAATATCCCGCCGAGCACAATGTCGGCCATCTCTACGATGCGAAGCCTGCGCTGAAGTCGTTCTACGAAACGCTCGATCCGTGCAACTGCTTCAACCCGGGTATCGGCCATACCTCGAAGTTCGCGCGCTATCGCGAGCCGCAGATGCAGCGCGAGCCGCAGGCCCAGTAAACAAAAAGACGGCGGCGGTATCGAACCGTCGCCGCAAAGGGCACCAACCTCGCGCTGCGCGGCGCTGCGCGCTTCCCCCGTATCAGCTCTTCGTCGTCGTTGTCATCCAGCCGTTCTGCGTGCTGATCTGCGTGACTTCTTTCGCGATCGAGCGGGCCAGCTTGCCGGCATCCGACGAGAGCGTGTCGCGCTTCGCCTCCGAGGCGCCGTGCAGACCGCCGCCCACCACCGCCGCCGTCGCCACATGGCCAGCCGCCGCTCCCACGCCCGCCGTCTCGGCCATGCCAGGCATATGGCCGCTATCGGCCTTCGTTTCGAAGCTCAGGAGCGGTTGCGGTTCGCCGCCGTTGGCGGGCTGGAACAGCACCGCGATCGTCGCGCCCACTTCGCTCTTGCCCGCGCCCAGGCCGATCAGCATGCGGCGGCGGCTGCTGCCTGCGTCCATCGTGTCGATGCGGCCCTCCACGATCAGCGCGTTGCGGCCGGCCGGCGCGGGACCGTCCATGCGCACGGCGGGCAGGCCCATTTTCTGAAGTTCGCTCACGAGTTGATCGGCGAGATGCTCGCGCGTTTGCAGCGCGGCCTGCTGTTGCTGCTGCGCCGACGACTCGCCGCTCGTCATCGTCTTGAGCTTGTGCAGCATGCCGGTGCTGTCGAGCTTCACCTGGTCGGCGGCGGCGTCGAACGTGTAGACGTAGACGACGTCGGCGTGCAGTTGCGGGAGCGGCCCGTTCGTCTGCACGACCGGCGCTGCCGACGCGCAGCCGCTCGCGAACAGCGCGCCGGCGAGGAACGTGGTGCCCGCGATGCGCTTGGCCTTGTTGACGAGGAAGTTGATGATCGTTTGCATGTCGATGTCCTTTTGCCTGAAAGAGTGTCTCGTGTCTGCCGATACTCGCAATTTATTCAGGATGGCGAACTATCGACTATGGTGCTTCGGCGTCTGGGCTCCGGTTTGTTCCGCTCCGTTGCTCAGGCTCAGGCGCAAGTATGGGGGGAAGGGCGCGCGAAATCCACGCGCAAATTATGTCGAGTCATGTCATGCGCGCGCGGCCGGCGGCGCGCCGTTCTGACTCGATGAGGGACGGTTCAGCGGCAGGCGCACGACGGCTTCGAGGCCGCCGCCTTCGCGGTCGCGGAAGGTGAGCGAGCCGCCGTGCAGCCGCGCGATCCGCTCGACGATGGCAAGCCCGAGGCCCGAGCCGCCCGAATGCGTACGGGCGTTCGCGCCGCGGCTGAAGGGCGATTTGAGGCGCTCCAGCTCCTCGGCGCGGATGCCGTTGCCGCGGTCGGCAACGATCACGCAGGCGGTATCGCCGTCGCGCCAGGTGCGAATCGTCAGACCCGTGCGTCCATAGTTCACGGCGTTCTGCATGAGATTCATCAGCAGACGCATAACGGCGATGGGCCGGAACGCGAACACCGGCAACTCGCCTTCGTCGAAGTCGAATTCATGGCCGAGCCCCGCGAAGTCGGCGACGAGCTGACCTGCGAGCGCGTTGAGGTCGCCCGCTTGCGGTGCTTCGCGCTCGCCGCTGCCGGCGTAGTCCATGAACTGCTGAAGAATCGTGTCGATCTGGTCCAGATAGCTCTCGGACGAGGCCACGAGCGCGTCGTTGCTGCCGCGCGGCAGCGCCATGGCGATCGCGAGGCGCAGTTTCGTGAGCGGCGTGCGGATGTCATGCGAGACGCCGGCCAGCATCAGCGCGCGCGTGGCCTCGGCCTGCTTCAGCGCTTCGGTCATCTGGTTGAAGGCGCGGCTCACCTGCGCGATTTCGGTCGGGCCATTGGTCGGCAGCGGCGGCGGCGTTTCGCCGGCACTCACGCGCCGCGCCGCGCGCGCGAGTTTGCGCAGCGGCCGGTTGATGTGGCGCTGCAACAGGTAGCCGGTGAACGCGGCGAGCAGCGCGAGCGCGGCGGAGAGGATCAACGCCGTGGTGATGCCGCTCGCACGCGCGTCGGCGGTCACCGGCAGGGCGATCCAGATCGGTTCGCCCGCTGCGTGAAGGCGGATCCAGAGGCGCTCCTGCGCGGCTTCGCCATCCGCTGCGGGTTCGGTCTCGTCGTGGCTCGCGTCCCAGCGCACCAGCAGCTCGGGCGGCAGATGGCTTTGCAGCGCTTCGACGAACACGTCGCGTTGCCAGGTGCGGAAAAAGTCGACGAGGCTCGGGTGGGTTTCGGCAGGCGCTTGTGGCGGCGCCGCACTGCGCGCATCGAACCGCGCGGCCGCCGCGCGCCCTTCGTCGGCCGGCATGGCGGCGAGCGTGGTATCGAGCAGCTTGACGTAATCGGCGAAGATGATCGAGGCGCGCTCGATGCGAGGGCGCTGCACGTAGTGCAGCAGGACCGCGAGCGAGCAGATCTGCGAGAGCGCGACGAGCGCCACCAGCAGCGCGATGTTGCGCGAGAGCAGCGAGCGCGGCAGGCGCAGGCGCATTACGCTTCGACGCCGGCCACCAGCATGTAGCCGATGCCCCAGACAGTCTTGATGAAGCGCGGCTTGGCGGGATCGTCCTCGACGATCTGGCGCAGCCGCAGGATCTGCACGTCCACGCTGCGGTCGAGCGCGCTGTGGTCGCGCCCGCGTGCGCGGGCGAGCAGATTCTCGCGGCTCACGGCGCGGTTCGGCGAGGAGCCGAGCGCATGGAGCAGCAGCATCTGCGCCGAGTGGACCTCGATGGGCGCGCCGTCGCGGTAGAGCGTTTGTTTGCCAACGTCGAACTGAAAGTCGCCGAAGCGCAGCAGTTGCGAGGTGACCGTGGGCTCGCCCGAGGCCATCTTCTGGCGGCGCAGCAGGGCGCGGATGCGCGCGACCAGCTCGTCGGGCAGAAACGGTTTGGCGAGGTAGTCGTCGGCGCCGGTTTCGAGGCCGATCACCTTGTCGGCGGCGTCACCCTTCGCGGTGAGCATGAGGATCGGCAGCGTCTGGCCTTCGGCGCGCAGGCGGCGGCATACCGTGAGGCCGTCTTCGGGCTCCATCATGAGATCGAGCACGAGCAGGTCATAGGGCTCGCGCTGGAGCAGGCGGTCGAGGCGCTTGCCGTCGGCGACGGCGCGCACCTCGAAACCCTGGCTCGTGAGAAAGCGCTGCAGCATGTTGCGCAGTTCGGCTTCGTCGTCGAGCACGATGATCCTGTTTGCCTGCTCCATGTGACGCCTCCGGCGTTCATCGGGCTGCTGCGCGCGCTCGCATGAAGTCCTCGATCTGCGCGAGGGTGACGAAGCCGGCCTTTTGCGTGTCGATTTCGTCGAAGTGCTGCGCGACCTTCGGCATGCCCGCCTGCGCCTGTTCGCGCGTGAGCTTGCCGTCGTGCGTCGTGTTAGCGGCGGCGAAACGCCCTTGCAGCTGCGCCATCATGCGTTCGACGCGGGCGCTGTCGCCTGAGCCGCCTGGCAAGGCCTGAGCCGATGCCGGCACGCAAACCGCTGCTGAAACGATACACAAAACGAGGGCAGCGATCATCTTCTTCATGGTGTTCTCCGTGAGGTGGCCGACGTAGCTTGCCGGCCGGTTGATAAAACGAAAGTGGCGGGCGGCTGCGGATCAAGCGAAACCGCAGCCGCCGGCGAGGGGTCAGGCCCAGTGGGCGGGCACCCATACGCGGCCGACCCAGTGGCCGGGAATCCACACGGCGGGGCGCGGCGCGATGTACACGGCGCGCGGCAGCGGCTGGCCCACGTAGACGACTTTGGGCGCCGGCGGCGCTACGTAGACGACCTTCGGTGCGGCTGGCGCGACATAGACGGTCTTCGGTGCGGCGGGCGCGACATACACCGTCTGCGGTGCAGGCGCCGGCGCGACGACCACCGTCTTCGGGGCGGGCGGCGGCGGGGCGACATACACCGTGGTGCTGGGCGGCGGCGTGACGACGACCGGTGCGGGCGCGGGGGCCGGGACTCCCACGACGGCGACCGTCGTGCCCGTGGTCGTGACCGTGCCGGCGGTCGACACCGTGCCGCCGTGGACGACGGTCGTGCCGCCGCCCGTGGTCACCACGCCGGTTCCGACGCCCGTGGCGCTGCCCGAGTGGTAGACGCTGCCGCCCTGGGTGCCGGTGACGGTGCCCGAACGATTGCACGTGTTGCCCGCGCAGGCCGTGGACGCCGAGTGCCCGTAGGTGTTGCCGTTGCCGGTCGTGACCGTGCCCGTCGACGAGTACTGGCCCGGCGCCGTGCGCGTCACGCTGCCCGAGGTGCTCGCGCTGTGGCCATCCGAGCCGTTGAGCGAACCGGTGTGCGAGCAGGTGCCGCCCGCGCAGCTCGTATCGCCCGAATGCTGGACCGAGCGGCCGTTCGGGCCGTAGGCCGTGCCGCTGTTGCTGAACTGGCCCGGCGCGGTGCGCGTGACGGAGCCGCTGTTGGTGGCGACGCCGCCCCAGGGACCGGCCACGCCGCCCGCATGCGAGCAGGTGCCGCCGCTGCAGGAACCGTAATGCGCGCCGTTGTATGTGCCGTGCGGCGTGTACGCTGTGCCGTGGCCGGACCAGCCGGCGAAGGCGGGGGCACTGGCGAAGCCGATGAGCGCGGCGACGACGAGGGGGAGCGTTTTCATCAGAGGTCCTTGCGGTTCGTTTCGGGGGGCACGCTGCGGCGTGTCAGCGGAACGAACTATAGGGCTGGGCCCTGCGCAAGTCGCGTCATAAACCATGTCGCCGTGTTACATGCCGCGAGGCCTCTGGCGCGACCTCCCCGCGCGCGCGGCGCGGCAGGCGTATTGGCGTGTTTCGCGCGCCGGGCGCGTGACATACCCCGACATACTTTGCGCGTGGTTTTTCCCGCTGCGCGCCACTACAGTGCCCTTCATCCGACGCGCCGCCGCGACTCCTGCGTGCAACACGCGTCTTTCTTCACCGCGCAAGACGCGCCTATTGCACACGATCCATCATGCTCACCACAGGAAAACTCGCGTTGTATGTCACGCTGTTCGTCGTTGCCGTCTCGCTGATCGAGGCGTGCGTGCTCACCTTCAGGAAGCGCCGCGATGCAGCGGGCGAGGCGGCTTTCGATTGGTCTGAGGTTTGGCTTTCGCTCGCCGACCTCGCGGGCCGCAAGCTCCTCGCGCTCCTGCCGCTTTCGCTCGCCGCGCCGATCCTGGATTTCGCGTGGGAGCATCGGCTCTTCACGCTGAATATCGACACGGTTGCGCTCGTGCTGCTGGTCTTCATCGGTCAGGAGTTCTGCTATTACTGGTATCACCGCGCGTCGCACCGCATCCGCTTCTTCTGGGCCACGCATGCCGTGCACCATTCGCCGAACCAGTTGACGCTTTCGTCTGCCTACCGGTTGGGGTGGACCGGCAAGCTCACCGGCCCGGCCATGTTCTTCGCGCCGCTCGTGTGGCTCGGCGTGCGGCCCGAAGTCGTGCTCGCCATCCTCTCGCTCAACCTGCTCTACCAGTTCTGGCTGCACAACACGTGGATCCCGAAGCTCGGCTGGCTCGAGTACGTGTTCAACACGCCGTCCAACCACCGCGTGCACCATGCCTCGAACGTCGACTATCTCGATGCAAACTATGGCGGAGTCCTGATCATCTTCGACCGCCTGTTCGGCACCTATGTGCAGGAACGTGCCGATGAGCCTTGCCGCTACGGGCTCGTGACGCCCGTGCGCTCGCGCAATCCGTTCGTCGTCGAACTGGAGCACTGGGCGACGCTCGCACGCGACGTCTTTATGGCGAAGAATCTCTGGACCGCCGTGCGCTACGTTTTCCTGCCGCCGGGCTGGCGCGCGGACGGCGGCGGCGACACCACGGAGAACCTGCGCAAGCAGCACGCGCTCGCCACGGTACGCACGGATGCCCGGCGCGGACGCCCGAGCGCGGGTTGATGGAAGGTCGCGTCTCGCGTAACGTGGCGCCAGCGGCGCCAGCATCGGTCGCGCGGGCCGCATCGAATTGAGGTTAGTGAAGCAACGAGAGGAATAGGCGCATGGAAAACGGTTTGAACGGCAAAGTGGTCGCGGTGACGGGCGGATTCGGCAGCCTGGGCTTGGCGAGCGCGCAATTGCTGGCCGAACGCGGCGCGCGCGTGGCGCTGATCGGCCGCGGCGCGGCCCCCGAAACGGCGGCGCTGCCCGCCGCGCTCGCGGGCGCGCTGTGCATGGGCGGCATCGATCTCGTCGACGCGAACGCAGCCCAGACTGCGTTCGGCGCGTTGCACGGGAAGCTGGGCGGGCTCGATGCGGTCGTCAACGTGGCGGGCGCGTTCCGGTGGGAGACCATCGACGACGGCGACGCGCGCACGTGGGATTTGATGTTCGATCTGAACGTGAAGACGGCGCTCAATGCCTCGAAGGCTGCGCTGCCTTATCTCGTGCAGAGCGGCGCGGGGCGTGTGGTCAACATCGGCGCGGGCGCGGGACTCAAGGCGGGGCTCGGCATGGGCGCGTATTCGGCGTCGAAGGCGGGCGTGGCGCGCTTGACGGAAGCGCTCGCGGAAGAGTTGAAGGACAAGGGTGTGACGGTGAATGCGATTTTGCCGAGCATCATCGACACGCCGCCAAACCGCGCCGACATGCCGGACGCCGATTTCACGCGCTGGGTGCAGCCGCGCGAGATCGCCACGGTGATCGCGTTTTTGCTGGGCGCGGACGCGCAGGCGATTACCGGAGCGCTGATTCCCGTGAACGGGCGCGTGTAAGCGGGGCGCCGCGCCTGCGCACACGGTGCGGCGGCCGTTTCAGCAGAGCGGTCCCGCTGTGATCCCGCCGTGATCGCGCGGCGGTCCGTTAGTGGCCGTGGCCGCCGCCGGCTCCCATGCCACCGCCGCCGCCTTGCCACGTGCCGCCTCCGCCTCCATGCCAGCCCCCGCCGCCGCCGTGCCCACCGCCGCCGTGCCAGCCGCCACCATGGCCGCCGCCGTGCCAGCCATGCCAGCCGTGGTGATAGCAGCATCCGCCGCCACCGCCCCAGATGGCGACGCCGCCATAGCCGCCGCCGAAATAGCCGGGGTAGTAGTCGTAACCGTAGGCGTACGGATAGCCCGAGTAATAGGGGTAGCCGTAGTCATAGCCGTAGTATCCCGGGTAACCGGGATAGGGCGCGACCGCGCAGCCCGCGAGCACCGCGGCCGCGCCTAGCGCTGAAATTAGCCGCAACACGATAATCTCCACATATCTACGTTTGAAACCGTTTGGCGCAGCCAGGTTCAGACGCAATTGTGTCCACAGATTACCGCAGGGCCGCTGCGGCCGCCGATGCCGGCAAGAGGACAGCTTCTAGGCGCGTCGGAAGGCTGCGCGGTCGAACAGCCAGACCGCCACGAGCGTCGCGCCCATCAGCGGAAACACGATGCCGAGGAGCACGAGACCGGTCTTCCAGGCGCGCAGCGGGGGCGCGGCGCGCTCGCGTGGCGGCGCGGCCAGCATGCCCGGTGCGCTGGATGCGCCCTTCGCGCGCGCGGGACGGCGCATCCACCACATCACGAAGCCGGTGACCGCTAGCGCGCCGAGGCCCAGCGAGATCGCCGCACAGATCAGCTGGTTCGCGAGGCCGAAGTAGCGGCCCATGTGCAGCGACGTGCCATAGGAGATGGCTTGCGAAACTGCGCCGTAATCCTCATAGCGAATGTCCCGGAGCACGGCGCCGCTGTACTGGTCGATATACACCGTGCGCTCCGCTTTCGGATCGGGCGGAAAGTACGAGACTGTGTAGACGCCATCGGGCGTGGCGGGCAGCACGATGTCGTAGCCGTCGCGCACGCCGAGATCGCGCATCTGGGCGACGACCTGAGCGAGCGTCCAGTGTTGCGGTGCGCTGGACGCGTCGGGCGAGTGCGGCACGGGAACCGCGCCGACCGCCCAGGGCACGAGCGGTAGCGGCATGTCGTCCATCACCATGCCCGGCATCGACGCCATGTCGTGGCCCGCGTGCTCTCCGCCGTGTTCCTGTCGGTCGGCGTGGCCTGCGGGAGGGTTCGCCGCTGCGCCGCTGGCTGCTGCTGCCGCGGCAGCGGCCGGCGCACCCGGCAAGGCCGACTTCAGCGCGAGGCCGCCGCCCCACGCGCCGCGCGGCGCGCCGAGGCTCGCGCGCGTGGCGAGCGCCTTGAACTGCTTGCCCCACGAGCCCGTCCACGGCAAGCCGCTCAGCACGAACGCGAGCGCGCCCAGGGCGAGCCAGATGCCGACGCTCGCGTGCACGCTCTTCCAGAACGGCCGTCCGCGCGCGCCGAAGCGAGGCAGCAGCGCGGCGCGCCACGACGCGCCCGCGCCCGGCCACCAGAGCGCGATGCCGGTGGCGAGCATTACGAGCGTCCAGCAGGCGGCCAGTTCCATGAGCAGTTCGCCGGGCTTGCCGAGCAGAAGCTTGCGATGCAGCATGCGGTCGACCTGCATGAAGCGTCGATCGACGTCGAGCGTGCCGAGCACCGCGCCATCGTAAGGATTCACGTAGACGCTCTCTTTGGTCCCACCGGGCAGAGCGAAAACGAATTCGGCGCTGCGCGCGGGATTCGACTCGACGTGCGCGCGCAGCGCACGCGCGCCCGGCGGCAGCGCGGTTCGCGCGCGGGCCAGCAGCGCGTCCACGGGCAGGCGCGGTGTAGCCGCCGGCGCGACCACCAGCCGATGCGGGTAAAGCAGCGGTTCGATCTGCGGCTGGAAGCAGTAAATCGTGCCCGTAATGGCGAGCACGAGCAGCAGGGGCATGACGAAGAGGCCTGCGTAAAAATGCCAGCGCCACAGCGTGCGGTAGCCGGGCTGCACCGCGCGGGCAGGCGGCGCGCTCACCGGGTCGGAGATGGTGGACATCGGGGACTCCTTGTCGAGCCGGCAAGGCTCGAATGCATGGATGATTCAGACGAAAATGCGCACGGAAACGCGCACGGAAGCGAAGGCCGCGAGCGCGCCGCTCAAATGCCGAGCTTCGCTTCGACGTAGTACGTGCGGCCGGGATACGGGTGATAGACGAAGTAGCGCGCGTCGAACAGGTTGTCGATGCCCACGCCTATCTCGCTCTTCTTCGTCGGCCGGAAGGTGTACTTCACGTCGGCGACCGTGTAGGTGCTCGTGCCGCCGAATACGTTCGGATTCGTGTCCGTGTTCGTGAGCGTGTTGTACTGGCGCCCCGAGTAGCGTGCGGCGAGCGTGAGCGCGGAGCGTGCATCGAAGCGGTAGGTCGCGACGAGATTCGCGCGCCACAGCGGAATGCGGTAGAAGTACTTGCCGACGCTTGCCGGATTCTGCGCGTTCTCCAGAATCTTCGACTGCGTATACGCCACGCTCGCCGCGAGATCGAGCCCGCGCAGGATGACGTCTTCCCCCTGATAGCTCGTTTCCACGCCGCGCGAGCGCACCTTGCCGATGTTCTGGAAGTTCGTGACGTTCGGAATGACCGTCGTATCGGTCTGGCTGAAGATCGTGTTTTTTACGTCGTCCTGAAAGAGCGTCAGGCGGAACAGGCCGTTCCAGTGCGCCCATTCGGCGCTCAGTTCCTTCGAGAGATCGTCCTCGGGGCGCAGATTCGGATTGTTGTTGACGATGGACGAGCCGTTCACCTGCCCCTGGAACAGCTCGCTCACAGTCGGGAAGCGGTAGGCGCGCGCAATCGATGCACGCAGCGTGAGGTCGTCGGTCACGTCGAACGAGAGCGAAGCCTTCGGCGAGAAGTGATGGTCGCCCACGTTCGCATAAGGCACGTTCACGCTGCCGAGCGCCTGATAGCCGTCGAAGGCGCGCCAGTTCTCGTAGCGCACGCCGTACACGAGCTTCCAGCGCGGCAGGAAGCGCCAGGCGTCCTGTGCGTAGAGCGCCTGGGTTTCGGTCTTGCCCGCGAAGGCGTTGGCGAAACTGTCCGCGCCGCCGTCGCGCCACGCGAGCGTGTTGTAGGTGCGGTTGTCGAGCGCGTAGTCGTCGTAGTGATAGCCGAACGTCAGCCAGTGGGCGGCGAGCCCGGCGTCGGGGGTGGCGGGCGTCCACGTCGTCTTGAGATCGAGCGTCTTCCAGCCGGCGCCGTCGCCGAGCGTCATGACGCCGGGGCCGTTGCCGGGTCCCCCGGCATTCGCCGTGCGCCCCACGCTGTTGCTTACGTCGTAGTACGAAGCAACGGCTTCCGCATTCCAGCCGGTGGCCTGATGCGTGCGCAGTGTGGCACCGTAGAGCCAGTTTTCGCTCCAGCCGCGGCTCGGTGCGAACGCGGCGGCGGGAATGGTGTACTCGTAGCCATTGATCGACACCTTGCCGCTGTACACGGGGTTGCCGTTCGCATCGTAAAGGAAGGTCGAGGTGGCGTTGTTATAAGTCTGATGCCAGTAGCCGAGCGTCACGCCGCCTTGCACGGTGGGCGTGAAGTCGTACTGCATGCGCAGCTTGAACTGGTCTTGCACCGTGTGCTGCATGCCTTCGCCGTTCACGCCGAGCACGACCGTGGGCGTGTTGGTGTGGTTGTTGTAGAAGTAGGCGCCACGCACGGGCACGTCGCCCGGCTGCGCGGGTTTCGTCGACTGCGCAAGCGTGGCGAACTGCAGCGGCTGGCTCGTGTTCTCCAGGTGGTTCACGCCAAGCAGATACGAGAACTTGCCGATGCGGTCGCCGATCGACGCACTCATCTCGCTGCCGTTGAAGTTCTGGTTCACGCCGTAGAGGCTGAAATGCTGGGTGAACGCCTTCACGTCCGCGTTCGCTTCGAACGCCTTCGGCATGCGCGTGGTGATGAGCACGGTGGCGCCGAGCGAGTTGCCGGGATAGAGCGCGGAATACGGCCCGTAGATCACATCTACTTGCTGGATCTGGTCGGGGAACACCATCGACCAACGTGGCGGAAAACTGTAACTGTTGCCGAGCAGGTTCGAGAGCAGCAGACCGTCGGCATAGACGAGGCCGCGCGCGCTTTGCGTATTGCTCGTGCCGCGCACGGCGATGATCGAGTTCAGATCGCCCACGTAACGCTTGCGCACGGCGAGATTGGGCAGGTACTTGAGCACGTCCTCGGTGTTGACGACGTTCCAGTTCGCGAACTGCGCGGGCGTGACGGTTTCCACCGTCGCGGGCAGGTTGGGGTCGACGGCGGGCGCCGCGGCGCCGCTAGCGGTGGCGCTGACCTTGACGGTGGGCAGCGTGGCGGACGAGGCAGCATCGGCCGGTTGCGCCTCGGCAGCCTGGGCCGCATGAACGGCGATGGGGGCAACGAGAGGCAGCGGCAAGACGCGCGGCAGCATGACGAGCGCGAGGCGCCCGGCGTGCCGCAGCGCGCGCGGCGTTGCGCGTTCGCGCGAGCGAACGCCAGCGCCACGCGTGGTGAGCGTGGACATGAGGTGATTTCCTGAAAACGGGAATCGAGCAGCCGCGCGCGTCGTGCGTGCTCTTCGCACGCAATCAGATCGCGATCGGCCGGCCGGTGAAGGCGTAACTCAGGAAAGGACGGGTGGCGCGCGCGGCCTGCCCGAAGGGAAGGCGCCTAAGGGGAGGTCGTGGGTGACGGGCGGCGCGATCGTCTCGCGCGCGAGCACGAGGGCGGCAAGCGCAGCGGGCGCGGCGACCGAAGGCATCACCACATGATGCTCGAGCAGATGGCAGTAGCCGCAGGCGCCGAATGCATCGTCATGCGAAAGATGCGGCGCGCTACCGGCCTGCGCCGGCTGCATGGCCGAGCAGAGCGTGGCATCCGGCTCGTGCGCGTGCTGCGCGGCGACGAGCTGGCTCACGAGCGGCGCAAGCACGATGAGCCACATGGCGACGAGGCCAAGCCATGCGGTCAGCAGTGAATGCTTGCGTGAATTCATGAGAATGAGAATGATTGCGCGGCGGAGTCTAACACGGCCTTTCGCGTTTGCGCATGCGGTCCCGCCGCCTTGAGGGGGGCAATAAGCGCGGTGTGATGTCGCGGCCGTGGGCGCAGGAACAGCATGCCGGTACAGACCTCCCTGGCATGTTCACAAGGCGGCGGGGATCGTCCTGGCGATATCGAAGGAATTTGGGAAGCGGACGCTGTTGCGTTGCATCGAACGCCCGGGGCTGGGGATTTCCTTACATCTTCGCGCGAACTCGATGCCTGCTGCATGGTCCTATACCCCCAAGGATGAGCGGTCATGGCCGCCGCAGGCGGCCGGGGCCCACGCGCCGGATTGCGGGATTGCACCGGCGACGGCCATGCGCGCTATCCTGTAGCGCTTTGCGCGCGGCCCGGCTGCCCACGATCGGGCCGGCGCGGGCACCCGAAGTCCCATTTGCACAGGAAAACCACGTAATGCGCCGACGTCAATTTCTTCTCAGCTCCAGTGCCGCTCTCGCCGCCAGCGGCCTCGCGCTTGCCGGCTGCACGACAACGCCGCTCGGCTCACAGAACAGCGCTTCGCAGAACACGGCGAAGCGCAATTCGATCGACGCCGGCGTCGACGCCACGCTCTCGCGCCTCTTCAGCACGGTGAGCGGGTCGCAGGAGCTGATCTCGAAGTCGAGCGGCGTGCTCGTCTTTCCGCAGGTTCTCTCGGCAGGCTTCTGGATCGGCGGGCAGTACGGCACCGGCGCGCTGCGCGTGGATGGCCGCACGACGGGCTACTACAGCACCATTGCGGGCTCGTTCGGCCTGCAGATCGGCGCGCAGTCCAAGGCCATCATCTTCGCGTTCATGAACCCGGTCGCGCTCAACGATTTCACGAGCAGCCAGGGCTGGTCGGCAGGCGCAGACGCCACGGTCGCGCTCGTCACCGTGGGCGCGAACGGCAACGTCGATACCTCGACCGCGACGAGCCCCGTGGAAGCCTTCGTGCTGACCAACGCGGGCCTCATGGCCGGGGTGTCGCTGGAAGGCGTGAAGGTGTCGCGGCTCGTCATCTGACGCTGGCGCGCAGGCATGGAAGGAGACACACGCATGGCGACGCCCACCTACCGCCGCAAGCACAAGATTCACTTCTCGGAGTGCGATCCCGCCGGGATCGTGTTCTATCCGCAGTATTTCGTCCTCTTCAACGATCTCGTCGAGTCGTGGATCGACGAGTTGTTGCCGCAGGAGGGCTATCACGGCGTGATAGGCGCTCGCCGCGTGGGCATGCCGACCGTGCGGCTCGAAGTGGATTTCAAGGCGGTCAGCAAGATGGGCGACGAGGTCTGGCTCTCGCTCGACGTCGAACGCCTGGGCGGGGCGTCGCTCACGCTCGCGTGGGCCTGCACGGGCGTGGACGGCGTGCTGCGCATGGCGGCACGGCAGACCATCGTGACCACCTCGCTCGACACTCACAAGTCGATTGGCATTCCTGAGGACATCCGCGATGCGATCGCGCGGGCGATGACGGCCGCCGCGCGCGATTGATTGCGTTTGATCATCGAGCCATGTTCAGGCGCCAGCGCCCAGCGCCGCTTGCAACGTGACGAACGTTTTTTCGTCGGTGCGCTCGAAATGCAGCGGCGTGACCGAAACGCGGCCGGAGTTCACCACGGCCGTTTCGCTGTCGGGCCCGTTTTCGCGCGGGCCGCGATTGAAGCGCAGCCAGTGGTAGTCCACGCCGCGCGGGTCGATCTGCGGCACGACGTCGATGCCCTGTACGAGCCCGACGCCCTGGCGCGTGACCGTGAGCGGCCCCGCCGCGCTCGCGTCGATATCGGGAAAATTCACATTCAGGCAGACGGGCGCGTCATGCGCCACGGCGGCGAGGCGGCGGATCACGTCCGGCGCGAGTGTGCGGGCGGTGTCCCAGCGCACCCGCTCGCGGTCGCGGAAGGTCTGGCTCAAGGCGATGGACGGCAGGCCGAGCAACAGGCCGGTCATGGCTGCACCGACCGTGCCCGAGAACATCGTCTCCACGCCGAGGTTGCCGCCGCGGTTGATGCCCGAAAGCACGAGCGAAGGGCGCACGTCACCCATAAGCTGGCGCACCGCCATCACCACGCAATCGCCCGGCGTGCCGAGCACGCCGAAGCGCCGCGCGCCGCGCCGGCTCACGCGCAGCGGCGTATGCAGGCTGATCGAGTGCGAGGTGCCGCTCTGGTCGTGCTCGGGCGCGACGACCCAGACTTCGTGCGCGAGTTCGGCGGCCACGGCTTCGAGCACGGCGAGGCCGGGCGCGTCGATGCCGTCGTCGTTGGTGAGGAGCACGCAGGGCAGTTTCGTATCGGTTGCGGTCATGGCTGGCTCTTCTTCGTTGCAAGGTCGGGAAAGGGCCATTATTCCAGAGTGCGTTCCGGGCGGCAGTCGTGCGGGACTTTTAAAAGGGATTCGTAGCCTATCCGATATAGACTAGCGCGTCGGCGCCATCAGGCGCGCCCTGCCGTGAGGAGAAGTACGTGAAGCCGCAAGCCACGCCGGACCTAGCCCGCATCCTTTTCGTTGTTGCCATACTCTGCGCGCTGACGATCGGCAGCCTCTACGTCATGCGCCCATTCCTGCCGGGGCTGATCTGGGCCACGACCATCGTCGTCGCGACCTGGCCCGCCATGAAAGCCATCGAGCGGCGCTGCGGCAATCGCCGCTGGCTCGCCACGCTCGTCATGCTTCTGATCCTTCTGGTCGTGATCGTGCTGCCGCTCTATGAAGCCATCTCGACGCTCGCGTTGCACGGCGGCGAGATCATGGAACTGATCCGCAAGCTGCCCGACTATACGTTGACCGCGCCGCCGCAGTGGGTCAGCGACATTCCCGTGGTTGGCTCTCGCATTGCCGGCAAGTGGCAAGAGTTTTCGGACGCCGGCCCCGGCGGTCTGCTCGCGCAGCTCGAACCGTACGTTTCGATCGCGGCGCACTGGTTGATCGGCCACGCGGCCTCAGTGGGCGTGTTCGTCATGCACATGTTCATCACCGTCATCATCACGGGCATTTTGTACAGCAACGGCGAGCATGCCGCCGACTATGTCACGCGCTTCGCCATTCGCGTGGCGCCCGCCTATGGCGAGCAGGCCGTCAAGCTCGCGGGCGCTTCGGTTCGCGCCGTGGCGCTCGGCATCGTCGTGACGGCGATCCTGCAGTCGGCGCTCGGCGGCATCGGTCTGTGGGTGGCCGGGGTGCCGGGCGCGGGCGTGCTCACGGCCGTGATGCTTATGCTGTGTCTCGCGCAGATCGGCCCGACGTTGCCGCTGCTCGGCGGCGTGATCTGGCTGTTCGTGCACGACGCGCATGTCACGGCCATCCTGCTCGCGGTGTGGTCCGTGATGGTCGCCATGCTCGACAACCTCGTGCGTCCGGTGCTGATCCGGCGCGGCGTCAATCTGCCGATGCTGCTGATTCTCTCCGGCGTGCTCGGCGGCTTGTTCGCCTTCGGCATCGTCGGGCTCTTCATCGGGCCGGTGATCCTCGCCGTTTCGTCCACCTTGCTGAGCGCCTGGATACGCGACCCGGCGGCGCAAGCCCGCGGGGCGTCCAGCCCGGCTGCCCGCCAGGACGTTTGACGCCGCGCAGGCAACGCCATCGATTAGCAAACGTCTCCTCTTGACGACGCGCAGTTCGATTCGACGTTACGATGACGTCTGAACTTCGCTTCGGCATTCGTTAGAGCATTCATGCGGCGCTCGCGCGGGCATGCCTCGTGCCATTCCTGGTCGCGGGTAGCGCATCCGCGCGCGCTGCGCAGCGCTTCCAAGGAGACGAAATGGCTCAGTTCAACTGCGATATCTGCGGCGTGCGCCCCGCTACGGTGCGGGTCGCCGTGTTGCAGGACGGCAGGCGGCGTTTTCTCGATGTCTGCGACTATCACTACGCACAGCTCACACGGCATCAGCGCACCTTGAGCCCGCTGGAGGCGCTGTTTCGCGCCTCGCAACAGGCAGACGGCGCGGACGATGCCGGCGGCCCGGCGGCCGAACCTGCGCCACAAGCCATGGAAGCGGGCGACGGCGCCGTCGTCGAACGCTATTTCAGCGACGTGGCGCGTGAATTGCTCCAGCGCGCGGCGGAGCGGGCGGTGCAGTTCGGGCGGCGCGAGGTCGATACCGAGCATCTGCTTTACGAACTCGCGGGCAACGACGCAGGCGCGGCGATCCTCAAGCGTCTCGGCATTCAGCCCGACGATGTGCGCGCGTTCATCGACGCCAATGCGCAAAAGCGCGAAGGCGCGACCGCGCCCGAGGACGGCCGCATCGGCGTCTCGCCGCGCCTGAAGGGCGCGCTCGACCGCGCGTTTCTCGTGTCGCGCGAACTGGGGCACAGCTACGTCGCGCCCGAGCATTTGCTCTTCGGGCTCACACAGGTGCCGGAAAGCTTCGCGGGCCATCTGCTGGGCCGCTACGGCGTCACGCCCCAGAAGGTGCTGCAGCGGCTCGTGGAGGCCCAGGGCGACAAACGCGAGCGTCCTGCCGCGAAGGGGCCGAGCACGACGCCGCAACTCGACCAATACAGCCGCGATCTCACCGCGCTCGCGAGCGAGGGCAAGCTCGACCCCGTGATCGGCCGTTCGAGCGAGATCGAGACCGTGGTGGAAGTGCTCGCGCGCCGGCGCAAGAACAATCCGGTGCTGATCGGCGAACCGGGTGTGGGCAAGACCGCGATCGCCGAAGGCCTCGCGCAACGCATGCTCAACGGCGACGTGCCCGAATCGCTGCGCGGGCGGCGGCTCGTCGAGCTGAACGTCAACGGGCTGATCGCGGGCGCGAAGTATCGCGGCGAATTCGAAGAGCGCGTGAAGGGCGTGATGGAGGAAATCTCGGCGCAGCGCGAAAGCCTCGTGCTCTTCATCGACGAAGTGCACATGATCGTCGGCGCGGGCCAGGGCGGCGGCGAGGGCGGGCTCGACATCGCCAATGTCTTCAAGCCGGCCATGGCGCGCGGCGAACTGAACCTGATCGGTGCGACGACGCTCTCCGAGTACCAGAAGTACATCGAGAAAGACGCGGCGCTCGAGCGGCGCTTTCAGCCCGTGTTCGTCTCCGAGCCGAGCGTCGATCAGACGATCAACATCCTGCGCGGTTTGCGCGACAAGCTCGAGGTGCATCACCACGTCACCATTCGCGATGACGCGCTCGTGTCGGCGGCCGAGCTGTCGGACCGCTATGTGATGGGGCGCTTCCTGCCCGACAAGGCCATCGACCTGGTCGACCAGGCGGCGGCGCGCGTGCATCTTTCGGCCACTTCGCGGCCGGCGGCGATCCTCGAACTCGAAGCGGAGCTGGCGCAGTTGCGGCGCGAGCAGGACTACGCGGCGACGCGCAAGAACTTCGAGCGCGCCCATACGCTGGACGAGCCGATTGCCGACAAGGAAAAGGCGCTCACGCAGGCCACCGGTGACTGGAAAGGGCAGCTCGGCACCGTGACCTCCGACGTGACGAGCGAAGACGTCGCGGAGATCGTCTCGAAGCTCACGGGCGTGCCGGTTACGCAACTGACCGCCGAGGAGCGCACGCGGCTGCTCGAAATGGAAAAGCGGCTGCATGAGCGCGTGATCGGCCAGGAGCAGGCCATCGTCGCGGTCAGCGATGCGGTGCGCCGTTCGCGCGCCGGGCTGCGGCGCGGCCGCCGGCCCACGGCGGTCTTCCTGTTCCTCGGGCCGACCGGCGTCGGCAAGACGGAGCTTGCGAAGGCGCTGGCCGAAGTGGTGTTCGGCGACGAAGACGCCATCGTGCGCATCGACATGAGCGAGTACATGGAGCGCCACGCCGTGTCGCGGCTGATCGGCTCGCCGCCGGGTTACGTCGGCTATGACGAAGGCGGCCAGTTGACCGAGAAGGTGCGCCGCCGCCCCTATTGCGTGATCCTGCTCGACGAAATCGAGAAAGCGCATTCCGACGTCTACAACGTGCTGCTGCAGGTGTTCGACGACGGCCGGCTCACCGACGGCAAGGGGCGTGTGGTCGACTTCAGCAATACGGTCGTGATTGCGACGAGCAATCTCGGTTCCGACGTGGTCTCGGGGCAAAAGCGCTCGGGGCCGGGGTTCCTCTCGAGCGCCGAAGGGTCGATGCAGGGCGCCGTGATGGGCGAGTTGCGCCAGCATTTCCGGCCCGAGTTCCTGAATCGCATCGACGAGATCATCATGTTCCAGCCGCTCACCAGCGACGAGCTGCGCTCGATCGTGCGGCTGCAGCTCGAACAGGTCCGGCGGATGGCGCGCAGCCAGGACATCGACCTGACGTTCGACGACAGCGTGATCGATTACCTCGCGGCGGAGGGGTATCGGCCGGAATTCGGTGCGCGTGAGTTGAAGCGCAAGATGCAGCAGGCGGTGGAGAACGAACTGGCGAAGGAAATGCTCAAGGGCGGCGTGAAAGAGGGCGCCAAAGTCGTATGCCGTTACGACGCGGCGGGCAAACGCATGGCATTCGCGTTGCAGGGGGCGGGCGAAGGCTGATGCGGGCGGCCGGGCGGCGTTGCCCGTGCTCGCGCGCCTAGCGCACCAGCTTCGGGCGCGAGACGGGTTTGACGCCCGGACGTTCGACGGCCCGCCGGATCCTGGCGAGCAGGTCGCCCTCGTGGAATCGCCGGTCCTCGCCGAAGCGCTCGGCAACCGTGAGATAGGCGCCGTGCAGGCGGCTCATGATGTCCTCGCCTTCGGACTGCCGCAGGCCGAGGCGCCGGGCGAAGGCATGGAGTTCCGCCGGCAGCGGGAACGTCTTGCTCCGGTTGAGGCTGAGCGCCATGCGCCCGTCGAGATCCGGGTAGATGTCCGTGCAGACCACGTCGAACACCGGAGCGAGACGGCGCGGCCCGGTCGGATCGATATAGAGGATTCCCAGGTTCTTCATGTGGGCATCGCCGTCGCGCAACAGGCACGAGAGGGCGATGCGCTCGAACAGGCGGCGTTTCTGCGCCGGGTCCGAGCGCGTATAGATGTCCACGGCCTTGGCGATCATCTCGTAGCTGCCCTCGTACTTGGCCTTGCCGGTGAGCACGCTCATGTCCTCGAATCCGATGGGCGTGCCGTTCGGTTCGCGGTCGAAACGTGACATGACGAAGAGCTTGCCGTCTTCGGAAAGCCAGAAGTCGGGGACTTCGAGCGCCGCCTCTTTCGCCACCGACATGCAGAAGTATTCGTTGCGCGCGAGTCCGGGGAAGTCGTCGCCTTCGGCCTTCACGATCACCGTGCGCAGGGGCAGTGCCGTGTGCTCGGCGGGGCGCGAGGCGGTTTCTGCGGCGAGCGGAACGACCGCCTTTGGCTGCACGCCGGAAATGCCTGAGCCGAGCGCGTAGCGGTCGATCAGGCGCTCGAACAACCGCCCCGACGGCGAGGAAAGCAATTCGTCCAGACGCTCGCCGTCGCTTTGCGGCACGCGCTCTCCCGGCACGGAATAGGTGAGCCGCCCGATCTGATTGGTGCCGGCGAGAAAGAGCAGGAACATGTCGCTCGGCGCGCCGTAACGCGCGAGCCGTTCCTCGATGACGAAGCGCAGGTAGCCCTCCGGCCGGTTCATCGCGAAGACGCCCATCAGGTCGCCGCTCGCATAACTCTGGCGCCGCACCGGCATGGTGAGCGAGACGGCGGCCGTGTCCGGCGCGTCCCCGTAATTGAAGACGAAGCGGCTTTCGCGCGCGAGCAGACCGCTCGGTCCCTGCGGTGTATGGACTTCCAGGTTGCGGATTTCGCGCAGGAGCCTCTCGAGGTCGAATGCGGCGCTGGCAGTCATTCGTCGTCCCTGAATATGTCGTTCAGGTCCTCGAGGATGACGGTATCCATGGGGCGAAGCACGACTTCATAGCCGAGCGCGTTCACGAGACGGCAGAGTTCGCGTACGCCGACGTTGCCTGCGTGTTCGGCGTTCGTGACGGTGCGGCGGGCGACGCCCGCCTGCTCCGCGAGGGCCTGCTGGGTCAGCTTGCGCTCGCGGCGCGTCGCGCGCAGGCCTTCTGCCAGGCGTTCGACGTTAGAGATCGAGAGGTTCGCGGATTTTTTGCGCATCATGGTGCGCATTATAGGCCGGTATTGAGCACTTTGCGCATAATTCTGCGCATCAAGGCAGCCGGATTCCGTGGCGGAAAATGCGCACAATCTTGCGCAAAGCTGCAGCTGACATGCCGATATGCGCATGATTTTGCGCATATCGGCATGTCAGGGGCGCGATGCAGAATCGTTAAAGATTCAACGGTTTACGTAGTATTTCTTCCGCCTCGCGCCGCTTCACATCGACCGCAACGCCGAGCGCTTGAGCTTACCGGTCTCGGTGCGCGGCAGCGCGTCGATAAAAGCGATCAGGCGCGGATATTTGTACGCCGCCACGGCGCTCTTCACGAAGTTCTGCAACTCGGTGACCAGGGCGTCGCCGGCGCTGAAGCCCGGGCGCAAGACGACGAACGCCTTCACCACCTGGCCGCGCACTTCGTCGGGCACGCCCGTTACGCCGCACTCGGCCACGGCGGGGTGCTGCATGAGCACCGTCTCGACTTCGGGCCCCGCGATGTTGTAGCCCGACGAAACGATCATGTCGTCGGAGCGGGCCTGATAGAACACATAGCCGTCGGCGTCGATGGATACGGCGTCGCCGGGCAGGTTCCAGCCGCCGCGCACGAACACGGCCTGGCGTTCGTCGGCGAGGTAGCGGCAGCCGGTCGGGCCGCGCACGGCGAGATTGCCCGTCACGCCGGGCGGCACCGGCTGCAGGTCATTGTCCAGCGCCTGCACGACGTAGCCAGGCACCGCGCGGCCGATCGAGCCGGGGCGCACATCGGCGCCCGCGGACGAGACGAAGATATGAATCAGCTCAGTGCCGCCAATGCCGTCGATCATCTCGATGCCCGTCGCGTCGCGCCATAGATCGCGCGTGGCCTGCGGCAGGGCTTCTCCGGCGGATACCGTCTTGCGCAGGCTGGCCAGGTCGTACTGCGTGACGAGCGCCGCCATCTGCCGGTAGAACGTGGGCGCGGTGAAGACGATGGTCGCGTGAAAACGCTGGATCGTGTCGAGCAGCAGCGCCGGCGTGAGTTTTTCGATCAGCACCGTCGACGCGCCGACGCGCAGCGGAAAACACAGCAGCCCGCCCAGCCCGAACGTGAACGCGAGCGGCGGCGTGCCGCAGAACACGTCCTCGGCTGTGGGCTTCAGGATGTGGCGCGGGAACAGGTCGCACATCGCGATCACGTCGCGGTGAAAGTGCATGCAGCCCTTGGGCATGCCTGTCGTCCCGCTCGTGAAGGCGATCAGGCAGACGTCGTTGCTGGCCGTGTCGCAGGCCGTGAAGTCGGTGGGCTTGCCTGCCGCGAGCGCTTCCAGCGTGCCCGGCGCCGTGTCGTGAAAATAGCAGACCTGCTTGATGCCTACGCAAAAGAACTCGTCGGCGGGGTCCATGCAGCGCGCGAGTTCTTCAGTGAGCCGCACGTCGCACAGTGCCGCGCACACCTGCGCCTTGTCTGCGATCTGCTTGAGCTCCTTCGCGCGCAAGAGCGGCATGGTGGGTATCACCACGAGCCCTGCCTTGAGCGACGCGAGAAACGCCACGGCCATTTGCAGCGTGTTCGGCCCGCGCAACAGGACGCGGTTGCCCGGTTGCAGCCCCATGTCTTCCACCAGCACGCGGGCGCTGCGATTGACGAGCGCGAGCAGTTCGGCGTACGTGGTGGCTTGCGGCTTGCCGTCGATGTCCGACCAGATGGCCGGGCGCTCGCCGTGCCCGGCCTCGATCGCGCGGTCCAGCAGCTCGACCGCGCAATTCATGCGCGCAGGGTAGGCAACGTCGGGATTGTCGAGCAGCATGTCGGGCCACTGCGACTCGGGCGGCAGATGATCGCGTGCGAACGTATCGACATGGGCGGTGGGTTGCATGGCGTCTCCGGCTGTCTGTATGAGCTGATCGTTCTATTGCGTGGGCGGCGGTCTATCGGCGCGTGAGACGCGCGTCGTCGGGAATCACGGCGGTCGCTTCGATTTCCACTTTGGCGTCGTCTTCCATGAGCGCAACCACCTGCACCGCGCTCATGGCGATGTCGTAGTCGCCAATCAGCTCGCGAAACGCGGCGCCAATTTCCTTCAGCGATGCCAGGTACTCCTTCTTGTCGGTGACGTACCAGGTCATGCGCACGAGGTGCTCGGGCCTGCCGCCCGCGGTTTCGAGAACGGCGACGATATTGCGCAACGCCTGCACGGCCTGCGCGCCGAATTCGCGGCTCGTGAAGCGCGCGTTCTCGTCCCAGCCGATCTGGCCGGCGATATAGACCTGCGTGCCGGTAGCGGCGACGCCGTTGGCATACCCGCGCGGCTTGACCCAGCCTGCGGGAAGAAAGGCTTGTTTCATGTTTCGTCCGGTTCCGTAGAGAGACGTCGCGCAGCACACGCTTACGCGGCGTTGTATGCCTTGAGCAAGTCACGCCCGACGATGAGCTGCTGCACCTCGGTCGCACCTTCGTAAATGCGCAGCGAGCGAATCTCGCGGTAGAGCGACTCGACAATGTTGCCGCTTTGCACGCCCATGCCGCCCCAAAGTTGCACGGCCGCATCGATCACCTGCTGCGCGCCTTCGCTTGCATGCCACTTCGCCATGGCGGCTTCGCGCGTCACGCTTTCGCCCTGGTCGCGCAGCCACGCCGCGCGATAGACGAGCAGGGCGCTGCTGTCGATGGTGAGCGCCATTTGTGCGAGCTTTGCCTGGGTCAACTGAAAATCGCCGAGCGTCTGGCCGAACATCTTGCGCGAAGCGGCGCGCGCGAGTCCTTCGGCCATCGCGCGGCGCGCGAAGCCGAGCGAAGCCGCGGCCACCGAGGTGCGGAAAATATCGAGCGTGCGCATGGCGATCTTGAAGCCTTCGCCCGGCGCGCCGAGCATCTGGCTGCGCTTCACGCGTGCGCCGGTGAAGCGCAGGCGCGCGAGCGGATGCGGCGCGATCACGTCGATGCGTTCGGCGATTTCGAGCCCGGCGGTGTCGGCATCGACCACGAACGCGCTGATGCCGCGCGAGCCCGGCGCTTCGCCGGTGCGGGCGAACACCACGTAGAAGTCGGCGATGCCGCCGTTCGAAATCCACGTTTTTTCGCCGTCGAGCACGTAGTCGTCGCCCTCGGCGCGTGCGGCGAGCGCCATCGCGGCGACGTCGGAGCCCGCTTCCGGTTCGGAGAGCGCAAACGCGGCAATCGCTTCGCCGCGTGCTACGCGCGGCAGATAGCGCGACTTTTGCGCTTCGTCGCCGGCCAGCGAGATGGCGCCGGAGCCGAGGCCCTGCATGGCGAGCGCGAAGTCGGCGAGGCCCGAGTGCTTCGCGAGCGTTTCGCGCAGCAGGCAGACGGCGCGCGTGTCGATCGTGTCGCCATGGCCGCCGTAAGCGGTGCCGCCCACGCCGTAGCGCAGCCAGCCGGCATCGCCCAGCTTGCGCACGAGCGCGCGGCAGGTCGCATCGACATCGTCGTGCTGCACGTGCGCGAGATGCTCACGCGCCCACGTCTCGATTCCCGCGCCGAGCGCGCGATGGCGGTCTTCGAAGAACGGCCACGCGAGCGCGTCGTGGAGGTTGGTTTCAACGGCAGCGTTCAATTCAGTCCCCTTCGAAAACCGGCCGCGTTTTGGCCGCGAACGCCTCATAGGCGCGGCCGAAATCGCGCGTGGCCATGCAGATCGCCTGCGCCTGCGCTTCGGACTCGATCGCCTCGTCGATGCTCATGGTCCATTCCTGATGCAGCATCGTCTTGGTGATGCCGTGCGCAAAGGTCGGGCCGGACGCGAGATCGGCGGCGAGCTTCTGCGCATCGGCGAGCAGCGTTTCGGGCTCGCAGATGCGGTTGTAGAAGCCCCAGGCGTGGCCTTCTTCCCCGCTTGCGGAGCGGCCCGTGTAAAGCAGCTCGGCCGCGCGGCCCTGGCCGATGATGCGTGGCAGGATCGCGCACGCGCCCATGTCGCAGCCCGCGAGCCCCACGCGCGTGAAGAGGAACGCGAGCTTGCTGCGTGCCGTGGCGTAGCGCATGTCGGAGGCCATGGCGAGAATCGCGCCGGCGCCGGCGCAGATGCCGTCCACGGCGGCGATGATCGGCTGCGGGCAGTGGCGCATGGCTTTCACGAGGTCGCCGGTCATGCGCGTGAACATCAGCAGTTCGGGCATCGGCAGATCGATGAGCGGTGCGATGATGTCGTGCACGTCGCCGCCCGAGCAGAAGTTTTCGCCCGCGCCATGCAGCACGATGGCCTTCACGTCCGTCGCATAGGCGAGCTGGCGAAACAGATCGCGTAGTTCTGCATACGATTCGAACGTGAGCGGATTCTTGCGCTCGGGGCGGTTGAGCGTGATGGTTGCCACGCGGCCTTGAACCGACCAGCCGAAGTGTTGCGCCTCATAACCGGCAAGCGTGATGCGGTTGCCCGCGAGGAGCGCTTCGGCGCTGGAACGTGTCGTCAAGATAGGTCTCCCGGATCTTTGCAATTGCAGTGTGTTCAGCTTTCGAGCCCGTTGCGCAGATGTTGCTTGAGCTTGCCGAGCCGCTCGTGCATCTTCGACTTCTCGTCGAGCGAGAGGCCGCCGAACAGTTCCACCACCCATTGCTCGTGCGCGGCCGCCATGCGGTCGAAGAGGGCGCGGCCCTCGGGCGTGAGGCGCACCACGAAGGCGCGCCGGTCGTCGGGGGCGACGTCGCGCACGACGAGGCCTTCCTTTTCGAGCTGATCGGTAATGCCCGTGACGTTGCCGCCCGTCACCATCAGGCGGCGCGAGAGTTCCGTCATGCGCAGACCTTCGGGGTGGCGCTCGAGCTGTGCCATCAGGTCGAAGCGCGGCAGCGTCGTATCGAACTCGACGCGCAGGCGGCGGCGCAGCTCGGCTTGCACGAGGTTCGTGGTGGTGAGCAGGCGCAGCCACAGGCGCAGGCCCATGTGGCTGTCGGCGCCCGTGCTCATTTCCATGTCGACGACATTCCCGGCCGGCTTTTCGACGCCCTTGCGCGGCGCTTTCGTTGCGGCCTTCGCGGTGGCGTTCTTGCGCGTGGATGCGGGCGATGTCATGTGATTTCTCCACCGGAAACGGATATCGACTGGCCCGTGATCGCAGACGATCCAGGCGCGCACAGCCACAGCACCGCGTTGGCGACTTCTTCCGGCGTGACGAAACGCTGCTGCGGGTTGTGGCGCACGAGGATGCCGCGCGCCTCGGCTTCGCTGCGCGAGGTCTTGCGCGTGATCTGTTCGAGCGACGCCTGCAGCAGTTCCGTTTCCGTGTAGCCGGGGCAAACGGCGTTCACGGTCACGCCTTGCGTGGCCACTTCGAGCGCGAGCGCGCGTGTCATGCCGATCACGCCATGTTTTGAGGCGCAGTAGGCGGCGACATACGGGTAGCCGACCTGGCCCGCCGTGCTCGCGACATTGACGATGCGTCCGGCCTGACGCGCGAGCATGCCGGGCAGCACCGCACGCGTGCACAGAAACGCGCCGGTGAGATTTACGTCGAGCATGCGCTTCCACAGCGCGAGGTCGGTTTGCGTGAATGGCGCGGCCTGAGCCTGGCCCGCGTTGTTCACGAGGATATCGACGGCGCCCAGCGTTTCGGCCGCACGCGCGAACGCGGCGTTCACGGCGTCTTCGTCGGTGATATCGACGCTCACGCAAGCCACGTTCTCGCCGCCGCCGAGCGCGGCACGCTGGGCGTCGAGCCGCGCGGCGTCGCGGCCCATCAGCGTGACGCGCGCGCCGGCATGCAGGAGTGCGGCGGCGGTCGCCGCGCCGATGCCGCTGCCGCCGCCGGTCACGACTGCATGACGATCGTTCAGGATTGCCTGGTTCATGCTCACACGGTTCCTTCGGCGCGTTGCGCACGCTCGATCGGCGACAGGCCGGCCGCGGCGGCGGCTGCGGCGCGTTCGCGCTCGATGTTGCGTTCGAGTTGCGTTTTGGCCGCCATGTACTGGTTCGGCCACTTGATGTCGAGATAGCCGATGCGCGCGGCTTCGGTGAGCGTCCACGCGGGGTTGGCCAGGTGCGGCCGCGCCACGGCGCACAGGTCGGCGCGCCCGGCCGCGATGATGCCGTTCACGTGATCCGCTTCGGAAATCGCCCCGACGGCGATCGTCGCGATGCCGGCTTCGTTGCGGATGCGGTCGGCGAAGGGGGTCTGGAACATGCGGCCGAAGACGGGCTGTTCGTCCTTGCTGACCTGGCCCGACGAAACGTCGATCATGTCCGCGCCTGCCGCCTTGAACGCGCGCGCGATTTCGATGGCGTCGTCGGGCGTGTTGCCGCCTTCCACCCAGTCGTGTGCCGAGACGCGCACCGAAATCGGTTTGTTTTCCGGCCAGACAGCGCGAATCGCCTTGAAAACCTCGAGCGGATAACGCAGACGGTTTTCGAGCGATCCGCCGTACTCGTCCGTGCGCTGGTTCGTGAGCGGCGAGAGGAAACTGGAAAGCAGATAGCCGTGCGCGCAGTGCAATTCGAGCCAGTCGAAGCCCGCTTCGTTCGCCATTTGCGTGGCTTGCACGAATTGCGCCTCGATGTCGCGCAATTCCTGGGCGCTAGCTTCGTGCGACCACTGGCTCACGCCGCGCAGATATTGCTGCGGCGAAGCGGAGACGAGCGGCCAGTTGCCGTCGTCGAGCGGCTGGTCGATGCCCTCCCACGCCACGCGCGTCGAGCCCTTGGCGCCGGAATGGCCGAGCTGCATGCCGATTTTCGCGTCCGAGTTCGCGTGCACGAAATCGACGATGCGCTTCCACGCCTGCAAATGTTCGGGCGCATACATGCCGGGGCAGGCGGGCGTGATGCGGGCCTCGGGCGAGACGCAGGTCATCTCTGTCATCACGAGCGCGGCGCCGCCCATGGCGCGCGCGCCCAGATGCATGAGGTGATAGTCGCCGGCTACGCCGTCATGGGCGGAGTACTGCGCCATCGGCGAGACGACCACGCGATTTTTCAACGTCACGCCACGCATCGTATAAGGCGTGAACATGGGCGGCACGGCACGCGCCTCGCCACCCGCGCGCTGTGCGAGCCACGTTTCGAAGCCGGACAGATAACGCGCGTCGCGCTCGCGCAGATTTTCGTGCGAGATGCGCTGCGAGCGTGTGAGCAGCGAATAGGCGAACTGCTCCGGGTCGAACTTCGCGTAGCGGTCCACGTGCTCGAACCACTCCGTGGAATTGCGCGCGGCGTTCTGAATACGCAGGACATCTACGCTGCGCACGTTCGTGTAGTGCGTGAGCGCCGCGCGCAGATCGCCGGGGTGAGCTTCCATGCTGTTGGCGAGTTCGATCGAGTCTTCGAGCGCGAGCTTCGTGCCCGAACCGATCGAGAAGTGCGCGGTGTGCGCCGCGTCGCCCATGAGCACGACAGGCGTTTCTTTGCCGTCGGCCGCGGTTTTCCAGTGCACCCATTCGCGATTGACCACGCGCGGAAAGCGGATCCACTGCGACGAGCCGCGCAGATGCGACGCATTCGAGCGCAGCGCGTGGCCGTCGAGATAGCGCGCGAACAGCTTCTCGCAGAACGCGATGCTGTCTTCCTTGCTCATGGTGTCGAGGCCGGCTGCGCGCCACACGTGATCGGGCGTTTCGACGATGAACGTCGACGTGTTGTCGTCGAAGCGGTAGGCGTGCGCCTGGAACCAGCCCCATTCGGTTTCTTCGAACGCGAACGTGAACGCGTCGAAGAGTTTCGACGTGCCGAGCCACACGAAGCGGCAATTGCGCAAATCGATTTCGGGCTGATAGGTGGCGGCGTACTTCTGGCGTGTGGCGCTGTTCAGGCCGTCGCTCGCGATGATGAGGTCCGCGTGGGCGACGTCGTCGTCGGTGATCTGCGATTCGAACACGAGCTTCACGCCGAGCGCTTCGCAGCGCGCCTGCAGGATGTTGAGCAGCCGCTTGCGGCCAATGCCGCAAAAGCCATGGCCCGACGAGCGGATCGCGCTGCCGCGAAAGTGAATCTCGATGTCGTCCCAATGATTGAAGGCGTCGAGAATTTCGTCCGCGCTTTCGGGGTCGGCCGCGCGCAGGTTGCCCAGCGTCTGGTCCGAGAACACCACGCCCCAGCCGAACGTGTCGTACGGGCGGTTCCGTTCGATTACGGTGATTTCGTAGTCGGGGTGACGGCGCTTCATCAAAAGGCCGAAATAGAGGCCTGCGGGCCCGCCACCCATGCAAACAATGCGCATGCTCGCTCCTTCGTTCAATCTGCAAGCTCAATGTAGGTCCAATTACTTTAGGTGTCAAGTAATTCGCAGATGGGGGCGGGATGACCCTGGGCGCGGCGGCGAATCTTCGGAATATTTCCGGAACCCTCGGCGCGGCGCGGCGTCAACTTGCCATGACGCAAGCAAAGGGAACATGCAGGCTTTCGCACGCCTTTCCACGAGGCGCGGCGGCCGAAATGTCGCGATGGCGCAGACGTGACGCCGCAGGATGTGGCACCAGAAAAGGGCGGGCGCTGACTCGGCGTGCATGGCGCGCACCGTCCGGGCGTGCGTGCGCCACCGCGTGGAAGCGCGAAGCGGGTGAAATGCTTACCATAGGTTACGCAGCCGCATTTCGTGTCGAGCTGGCATTAAAGTCGCATGGTGAGGCGGTGCTCTGGCGCAGCCTTTTACGGAACCCTTTCATGCGTTGTGCGTGCGGCGACGAATCGATCAGGCATCCTTACAAAAAGACTCATAAAGCTGACAGCTTCATCGAACCGAAGTCGCGCGCCCCTTCAATCGTAATCTTCGACACGAACGGGAGTCGTCACCAATGAGTCAGACAGCGAAGCGATCGATCGAAATCGACTTTTTCCGCGGTTTCGCATTGATTTCCATCGCGCTCGATCACATTCCTTCCAGCGTGCTTTCGCATGCGATGCTGCACAACTTCGCGTTCTGCGACTCTGCGGAAATTTTCGTGTTCGTGAGCGGCTATGTATGCGCGGCGAGTTGGCTCGCCATTGCCGGGAGAAAGGGCGAGGGCGCGGCCAACCGGCGCTTCTGGCGTCGCGGGCGCGAGATCTACGCCGCCTACCTGTGCACCGCTGCGCTCATGCTGCTATCGGGCGCCGCCGCGGTGATGCTGCGGGTGGATTCGCCGCTGGTGACGGAGTCGGGTTATCTGCGCTTCGCCGCGCAGCCGTTCACGATGCTCGCGAATATCGCAGTGTTTCGCGACCAGCCCTATCTGGCCGGCGTGCTGCCCATGTACATCATGCTCGTGATGGTCTTGCCATTCGTGATGCCGCTTGCGCGCCGCTCGCCCGATCTCGTGCTCGTGGGCAGCTTCGTGCTGTGGTTCGGCGGGTGCTGGCTCGTGGGTTATTTGCCTACCGCGCCCGGCGCTATCTGGCCGTTCAACCCGTTTGCCTGGCAGGCCATGTTCATGCTGGGGCTGCTGTGCCGCATCTATCCGGTGTCGCGCGGGTTCCAGGTCTCGTGGACGGGCCGCGCCTTGACGGCGTTTGCGCTGGTGCTCGTTGCCACGTTCGCGTTCATCCAGCTGTTCGCCGATCTGGACCCTCAGCCTGGCTACATGAAACAGAATCTCGCGAGCGTGCGAATCGTGAACTTCGCCGCCGTGGCGTGGCTCGCCGCGCAGGCGGTGCGCAAGGGCTGGATAGCATGGCTTGCGCAACGGCTGCCGGCCGTCGTCACCGTGGGGCAGCAGGGCCTCGTCTGTTTCGTGGGGGGCGCGGTGGCTTCGAACCTCATCGACACGCTGCTGCGTGCAACGCACGTCACGGCTTCCTTGCCCGCACGGCTCGCGGGCGATGTGCTCGCGGTCGGCGCATTGCTCATGCTCGCGGGTGGCGTGCGGCGCCTGAAGGCGGTACGGCCGCGCGTCGCGCTCACGTGAAGCGCGACGGCGACGATTCAAAGGTGAGGGTTTGCGGGAGCCTCCGTGGCCGCATTCAAGGTGCATTCACCGCGCAGCGCGCTCACGCCTTGCCGAGTTCGCGCACGTCGGTGGCGGGCACCGATCCGAATGCCTCGCTCAATGCATAGTCGATCAATTGCCGCGCGGCCGCTTCGGGCGTGGACAGCAAACCGTTCTGCTTGAGCTGTTCGAAGCGCTCGCGCATCGGGAACTGGTCGACGGCGGTCGCGCGGATCGCCTCCTGCATGCCGGTGTCGATCACGCCCGGTGCGATGCTGCAAATGCGCACGCCGGCTGGCGCGTCGAGGGCGACGGCACGCGCATGATGGTCGAGCGCGGCCTTGGTCGCGCAATACACGCTCCAGCCCGCATACGCGTTGCGCGCGGCGCCGCTCGAAATATGCACGATGCGTCGCGACGCGCTCGCGCCGGGCGCGGGCGTGGCGGCGAGCGCATTCGCGAGCATCAACGGCGCCGCCACGTTGAGCGTCACGGCGCGCGCAATGGCGAGCGGGTCCTGCGCGCCGAGCGGCGCAATGGGCTCGACGGCGCCCGCGTTGTTGAAGAGCAGCACGCACTGCGCGCCGTGCGCGAATGCATTGAGCGTGTCGCCCGCCAGCCAGCGCTCGAGCGCGGCGGGATCGGCGAGGTCCACGACCGCCTCGGCGAACCGTTCCGGATGGCGGGAAGCCAGTTCCGCATGCGTGCCGCGGCCGAGGCCGAGCACCTCGAAGTCCCGTTGCAGCAGCGATTGCGCGAGCGCCGCGCCCAATCCGCGCGTATGGCCGGTCACGATGGCGCGCATGGTGAAACGGGGGGCGGATGTCGAAATCGTCATGGTGTCGTGATGAAAAAAGGATGCGATCCTTGCGCACGCAAGGTGTTCACGCTTGATATTCGAGGGATTTTGCCGCGCGCCGCGTGGATTCGCGGTGTGGCGCGGCGCGCGACAGCGGACTCAAAACCGGCCGCGGCAAGCGATTGCCCGGTTGGGTCGGCCGTGTTTTCGGTATCATAGCGTCCGGTTCCATATGGAAGAGATCTGGACGTGAAAGCCGCATCGCAACAACGCCGTACCCTGAGCTTCAAGGATGGTCTTCTTGAGATCAAGAAGAGCATGGGGGGCGGCTCAGGCCAGCCAGCCGAAGAACAGGCGCAAAAATCGCAAGGCAAGCCCGCTCACAAGGGCGCGAAGGGCCATGGCGGCTCGCAAGCCCAAAAGGGCCCGCGTGCGCCGAGAGAGGGTTCGGCGGCCGCTGGCGCGGCCGGCGGCAAGGACGAGCGTGCGCGCTCGCGCCACGGCCGGCCTCAGGGCGCGCGAGCGCAGGAGCAGAATCAAGGCGAGCAGGGGCAGCGCGCGCAGCAGCCGCGCCGGCCGCAGCAGCCGAAGCCGGCCCGCGGGCCTGAGGCGGGCGAGCGTTCCGCGCAGCAGCAGCGCCGCCGTCCGGCCCGGCCCCAGCAGCCGCCCGCCGCGAATCTGAGCGAGGCTGAAAAGGCGCGCATGGAGCGCAACCGCCAGCTCAACACGGTCTGGAACGTGTTCGCGAAGCACTACCCGGCGTTCCGCGACCGTTTGCCGCTCAAGATCGGCGTCGCCGAGGACCTCGTCGCGCGTCACCCCGAGTACGAGCGCACGATGATCGTCGCCGTGCTCAAGCGCCATGTGAACCATCCGCGCTATCACGAGCGTGTGGCCGCGGGCGGCTCGCGCTACGAGCTCGACGGCGCGGCCTCGGAGGGCCCGGGCATCGATCCGTCGCACGTCGGCCGAGCGAATGCGGCGCTTGCGCGTCAGAAGGCCAAGGCCGAGGCGCAAGCCAAGGCGCGCGAAGAGGGCAACGCCCAGCCCGAGGCCAAGGCCCAGCCCGACGCCAAGGCCGAGGCGAAGGCCCAGCCCGAAGCCCGGTCCGAGGCGAAGACCGAATCCACGCCCCAGCCCGAAGCCCAGAGCGCAGAGCCGCAAGCCCCGTCCAACGCGCCGGAAGCCGCGGTCCAGCAAACGGAAAACGGCGAGACGCCCGCAAGCGGCGCCTGAGCCGGCACACCGGAAGTTCCGCCTTCGAAACGCCCCTCTCGCGGCACCGCCGTGCGAGGGGCGTTCGCACGTCCGGCGAGGCGCTGCCGATCGATGCGTGCGCAACGTTCGGCACACACGTCGGCCTTCGTATCGTGATCTCGGGGTGATTTCGGCGCGCATCGCATGTGCGCCGATTCCGCACAAGGCAGGCTAAACGAAGCAGGAAGCGGTGTTAGCGCGCGTTGGCCGAAGCGGCGTTTTGCACGGCAGCCTGTGCGGAGGCCGCCGACGTCGCGGAGGGGGCGGCGGCAGGCGCGGATGCGCCGATCGCGGCGGTTGCCGCCGCAGCCGCAAAGGCGGAAGCCGCCGAAGCCGCCAGTCCGACGCTCGCCGGCGCATCGCTCGCGGCAGGCGCGCTAGCGGTGTCGAGCACCCGGCTGAACTCCACGGCGCGCGTGCGGATCTTTTCCGCATAGGCCTTCGAGCCGCCATAGTTCTTCATTGCTGCGTTGAGGTCGCCGCCGGCCGCGCGCTGGTAGCCATAGAGGATCGACGAGCCCACGTCGATGTTGACCTCGGGGTTGGTGAGATCCTTGTTGTGCAGGAGATTGCGATGCGCCGACGGCACCACCTGCATGAGTCCGGTCGCGCCATTCGCGCCGTGCGCCTTCTCGCGAAAGCGCGACTCGATCGAGATGATGGCGAGCAGCACCGCAGGCGGCAGCGAATATTTCTCGGCGGCGCCCGTGACGGCTTGTGAGATTTGCGCGGCTTTCTCTTTCGCGATACCGAACTTTTGCGTGAGGTATTTTGAAACCGCGACGGACATTGCGCTGGAACTTGCGGGAGCAACCTCGCTCGCAGTCGATGCGCTGACGATGTCGCTAGCGGGCGCCTGCTGCTGCGCCTGCGCGGCCGCGGTTTGCACGAGGCCCGGCAACAGGACGAGCAGGCAGAGTAACTGCCTCATGGCCGGTGCATAGGAGAAAAAGAAGGCGCAAGTATAACCGGCCCCGATTAATGAGGCCGGCTGCGTGTCATCCCGTTTTCACATCCCTGACCGGTGTCGGCGGCGGGCGTCGCGCCCGGCGCGGCTTCAGGCAGCGTTCAGGCCGGCTTCAGTCCTTCTGCACCGAGGCCTTCCAGATTTCGTCGATGCTCGCGGCGAGCGCGGCGTCGAACTCGGCGTCGCTCATCGACTTCGTGAGGTCGTTGATGAGCGCGCGCGAAAAGCTGGCAATCATGCGATGGTTTTTGGCGAGACGCGCACACGCGTCGGTGCGCGAATAGCCGCCGGAGAGCGCCACCACGCGCACCACGCGCGGATGTTCGATGAGCGGCAGATAGAAGTCGGGCGTATCGGGAATCGTGAGCTTGATCATCACGTTCTGCGAGGCGGGCAGCGCGGCGAGCCCCTTGAGCAGTTCGTCGCGTAACAGCTTCTCGGCCTTGGCCTTGTCGGGTGCCTTGATCGAGACTTCGGGCTCGAGAATCGGCACGAGTCCGTGCGCGGATATCTGCGCACCAAATGCGAACTGCTGCGCGGCGATCGCAGCGATGCCCGAAGGCGAGGCGTGCTCGATCACGGAGCGCATCTTGGTGCCGAAAATGCCGGCCTTCACTGCGCGTTCGAGCAGGGCGTCGAGGCCCGGAATCGGCTTCATGAGGCGCACGCCGTCGGACTCGGCCTCCAGCCCCTTGTCGACCTTGAGGAACGGCACGACGCCGCGCTCGTTCCAGAGGAAGTCGGGCACCGGCTTGCCTTGCGCCTGGCCATCCATGGTCGCCTCGAAGAGGATCGCGCCGATCACCTTCTCGCCCGTGAACGCGGGGGCGCTGACGATGCGCACCCGCATTTCGTGGATGAGGCGGAACATTTCGGCGTCGCCGCTATACGCGCTTTCGGCGATGCCGTACTGCCGCAGCGCGCCAGGCGTCGAACCGCCGCTCTGGTCCAGCGCGGCGATGAAGCCCGGTTTGTCGCGCATCTGCGCAAGCATTTGCTCGTTTGCCATCGTCGTATCTCCCGTATTTGGGGCGCCCTTGCGGGCGCGGTTACTCGAATCCGGTCGCCGCCTGCTGCGACGAGTGTACTTGCGCCGCTGCGCCGCGTCTTTGCCATTATGTGGGCATGGCCGCGCAGCCGCGCTGAAGAAGGGAAACGATAAACCGTAGCAATTGCGGTGCCAGGGGGGAGCGGCACGTGACGTCACACGATGACTTGCGCCTGCGCGCTGCGGTCGTTCGCGAGCAGCGCCGAGAGCTTGCGCAGCGCCGCCTGCAACGGTTCGCGCCCGCCTGTCGCGCCGAGAGAAATGCGGATCGCATTCGCGGTTTCCGGGCCTTGCTGGAACGCCGTGGAGGGCGCCACGGCGAGGCCCTCGGTGCTCGCGGCCGCGGCCAGTTCGCGCGCCTGCCAGTAGCGCGGCAGCGTGTACCAGAGATGAATGCCCGCGCCCGCCGACGATCCTAGCGTGTGCGCCGCGATGCGCTGGCGCTCGCGCGCTTCGGCCTTCACGTCCGCGAAGATCTGCTCGGCCACGCCTTCCTCGATCCAGTGCGTGGCGAGCGCGTTGGTGAGCGGCGCGGCCATCAGCGAGAACGTACGCAGCGCGGTCACGAGGCGTGTGCGTGCCTCTTCGTCTGGCAGCGCGAGATAAGCCGTGCGCAGGCCGGGCGAGAGCGTCTTGGAAAGCGTCGCGAGATAGCAGACCTGAGCGGGCGCGAGCCGGGCAAACGGCGCGGGCGCATCGGGCGCGAAACGCCAGTAAGGATCGTCTTCGACGATCCGCGCGCCGCAGCGCTGCGCCACCCTCAGGATTTCCAGGCGGCGCGTCTCCGGCATGGTCGCCGTCGTCGGGTTCTGCAACGTGGGGTTCACGTAGATGAGCCGCGCCGCGTGCTCGCGACAAGCCGCTTCGAGCGCGTCAGGGCGCATGCCGTGGGCATCGACGGCAACGGGGAGGATACGGCGGCCCAGTTGCGCCGCCGCGTGCGGCAGGCCCGGATAGAGCAGCGGCTCGGCGAGGATGACCTCGCCCGGCTGCGTAAAGGCGAGGATGAGCGCGGCAAGCGCCGCCTGTGCGCCGGGACAGACCACCACGCGATTGGGCGCGACGTGGCCGAGCATGGGCTGCAGCCACTTCGCGCCCGCCTGCCAGTCGGCGCGGCCGCCGCCGCCCATGTGGTAGGTCATGAGCAGATCGGCGTCGCTGCGCACCAGCACGCGCGCCATGCCTTCACGCAGCAGCGCATTCATGTCGAGGCCGGCGGGCGCAGGCGGGATGTTCATGCTGAGGTCGACGCGCTGGAGCAGCTCGGCGCGCGGTGCGGCGATGAAGGTGCCCAGCGGCCCGCGCGCCTCGATCAGCCCGCGCCGCCGGGCTTCGTTGAAACCGCGCGTGACGGTGGTCAGATCGACCGCAAGCAGGGTGGCGAGACTGCGCTGCGCGGGCACGCGCTCGCCGGGGCGCAGTCTGCCTTGCGCCACCGCGCCCTCGATGAAATCGGCGAGCCGCAGGTAGCGCGGGCCGTTGCCGGACTGCATCGCCGTGGCCCATGCATTGATCTCGCCGGCGCTTTCGGCAGGTTGGTCGTGTGTCATTCTGTCGCGGATGTATGCGTCATGTCTTACTCTAGCATGCGTGCATGAAGCGCGTAAATCCATACATATAGGCTATGTATGGCTTCTGCGGCGGCCCTCCGAGGCCGCTCGTGCGGCAGCAGAGTGAGCACGTATGGATGGGTTTGCGCGAACGTCAACCATGGAACCAGACATGCGCAATCCAGACCCTCGCTCGGGGCGGGCCGCTACGGCCGGCCCGCCTTCTTCGTCCCGTCCACCCCTGATTACCCGCTTTCTGCGCCGCGCCGCTCTCGTCGCGGCGGGCGCACCGCTCGTGCTGCTCAGCGGCTGCAACATGGCGCTGTTCGCCCCGAAGGGCGACATCGGCGTGCAGGAAAAGAACCTGATCCTGATCGCGCTCGGCCTGATGCTGCTCGTCGTGATTCCCGTGATCGTGCTCACGCTGTGGTTCGCGTGGCGCTACCGCGCTTCCAACACGAACGCGACTTACGCGCCGCGCTGGTCGCATTCCACGGCCATCGAAGTGGTGGTGTGGACGATTCCCTGCGTGATCGTGCTTACGCTCGCTGTGCTGATCTGGCGCACGACGCACTCGCTCGACCCGTATCGCCCGATCGAATCGCAAACGAAGCCCGTGCGCGTGGACGTGGTCGCGCTCAACTGGAAGTGGCTCTTCATTTACCCGGATTACGGCGTGGCCTCCGTGAACCAGCTCGCGATTCCCGTGGATACGCCCGTTGAGTTCAACCTCACCGCCGAGTCGCTGATGAACTCGTTCTTCATCCCGCAACTGGGCAGCCAGGTGTATGCGATGCCTGCGATGCAGACGAAGCTGCACCTCATCGCGAACGAGCCCGGCATCTATGCGGGCCGCTCGGCGGCGTTCAGCGGCCCGGGCTTCTCCGACATGCATTTCGAAACGCTGGCCAAGAGCCGCGCCGACTTCGACGCCTGGATCGCGCAGGCGAAGGCGTCGCCCACGATGCTGAGCCGCGCGGCCTACGAACAGCTCGCGTTGCCCGGCGAAAAGACCCCGGTGATGCTCTATTCGAACGTCGCGCCGGGCCTGTTCGACGGCGTGGTCGGCAAATACATGCGCGACGTGCACGGCAACCCGATTTGCGGCACGGTCCCCACGGTCCCAAGCACAGTCCCTGGCACAGGCGCCCCGGCGCTCACGCTCAACCGTAGTGCCATCCTGGCAGCGGAGTAATCACATCATGTTCGGAAAACTCACGCTCGATGCCGTTCCCTGGCACGAGCCGATCATCATGGGCACGGGCGCCGTCGTGGCGCTCGGCGGCCTCGCCTTGCTCGCCGCGATCACGATCGCGGGCAAGTGGGGCTATTTGTGGCGCGAGTGGATCACGTCGGTCGATCACAAGCGCATCGGTGTCATGTACATCATTTTCGCCGTCATCATGCTGCTGCGCGGCTTCGCCGACGCGATCATGATGCGCGCGCAACAGGCGCTCGCGTATGGCGACGCCGCGGGCTATCTGCCGCCGCATCACTACGACCAGATCTTCACGGCGCACGGCGTCATCATGATCTTCTTCGTGGCCACGCCGCTCATTCTCGGTTTGATGAACGTAGTCGTGCCGCTGCAGATCGGCGCGCGCGACGTGGCCTATCCGTTCGTCAACTCGCTCTCCTTCTGGCTTTCGGTGGTGGGCGGGGTGCTCGTGATGGTGTCCATGTTCGTCGGCGATTTCGCGGCCACGGGCTGGGTGGCGTATCCGCCGCTTTCGGAGCTTGGCTACAGCCCGACAGTCGGTATGGATTACTACATATGGTCGCTGCAGCTATCGGGCCTCGGCACCACGCTCTCGGGCATCAACTTCATCGTCACGATCCTGCGCATGCGCGCGCCGGGCATGAAGATGATGCAGATGCCGGTGTTCGTGTGGACGGCGTTCATCACCAACATCCTGATCGTGGCGGTGTTCCCGGTGCTCACCGCCACGCTCGCGATGCTCACGATGGACCGCTACTTCGACATGCACTTCTTCACGAACGAGTTGGGCGGCAACGCGATGATGTACATCAACCTGATCTGGGTCTGGGGTCACCCGGAGGTGTACATCCTCATCCTGCCAGCCTTCGGCGCGTATTCGGAAATCATTGCGACGTTCTCGGGCAAGCCGCTGTTCGGCTACAAGTCGATGGTCTATGCCACGGCGTCGATCGGCATTCTCTCGTTCTTCGTGTGGCTGCACCACTTCTTCACGATGGGCTCGGGCGCGAACGTCAATGCGTTCTTCGGCATCATGACCACGGTCATTTCGATCCCGACCGGCGTGAAGCTCTTCAACTGGCTCTTCACGATGTATCGCGGCCGCATCCGCTATCACAGCGCCACGCTCTGGACCATCGGCTTCATGGTGACGTTCGCCGTGGGCGGCATGACCGGCGTGCTGCTGGCCGTGCCGGGCGCGGACTTCGTGCTGCACAACTCGCTCTTTCTCGTCGCGCACTTCCATAACGTGATCATCGGCGGGGTGGTGTTCGGCTGTCTTGCGGGCGTGAGCTTCTGGTTCCCCAAGGTGTTTGGCTTCACGCTCAACGAGTTCTGGGGCAAGGTGTCGTTCTGGTGCTGGCTGATCGGCTACTGGCTCGCGTTCACGCCGCTCTACATTCTCGGCTTCGAAGGCATGACGCGCCGCATGAATCACTATGAGGTGGCCGAGTGGCATCCGTGGCTCGTGGTGGCGCTCGTGGGCGCCGTGTTCGTGGGCCTCGGCATTCTCTCGTTCATCGTGCAGATCGTGGTGAGCCTGCGCGATCGCGAAGCCAACCGCGACGTGACCGGCGACCCGTGGGATGGCCGCAGCCTCGAGTGGTCGACCGCTTCGCCCGCGCCGTTCTACAACTTCGCCGTGCTGCCGGAGATCACCTCGATGGAACAGCACTGGGACAACAAGGAAGCGGGCCGCGCCTACGTGCAGCCGGCGAAGTACGAGGACATCCATATGCCGCGCAACACCGGCGCGGGCTTCATCATCGCCGCATTCAGCCTGCTGTTCGGTTTTGCGATCGTGTGGCACATGTGGGTGTTCGCGGCGGTGGGCCTCATCGGCATGATCGCCACGTTCATCGTGCGCACCTACAACCAGGACGTGGATTACTGGGTTCCGGCCGCCGAGGTCGAGCGCATCGAGAACGCGCGCTTCAGACAACTTGGCATCCAGCGTTTCGATCAATCCGAGCACATCGAGGAGATGGCGTAAACCATGGCTCACGCTGCTACTACTCACGCCCATGGTCATGGTCACGGTCATGATCACGACAGCACCAAAACCACGCTGGGCTTCTGGATCTACCTGATGAGCGACTGCCTCATCTTCGCGACGCTCTTCGCCACGTTCGGCGTGCTCGCGAATGCGACGGCAGGCGGTCCGGGCGCGAGGGAACTATTCGAACTGCCCTACGTGCTGGGCGAAACGCTGCTGCTGCTTGCGAGCAGCGTCACGTTCGGCATGGCCATGCTGAATCTCTACGCGCAGCGGCGCGGCCAGGTGATCGTGTGGCTCGCCATCACGTTCCTGTTCGGCGCGGGCTTCGTCGCGATGGAGGTGAACGAGTTCGCCAAGCTCATCGCCGATGGGGCGGGGCCCGGCACGAGCGCGTACCTTTCGGCGTACTTCACGCTGGTCGGCACGCACGGCCTGCACGTCACGGCGGGTCTGTTGTGGATCGCGATCATGATGCACCAGACCTTCAAGTTCGGTCTGACCGGCACGGTCCGCCGCCGTCTCGCCTGCCTGAGCCTCTTCTGGCACTTTCTCGATCTCGTGTGGATCTGTGTATTTACGTTCGTTTACCTGCGGGGTTTCCTGTGAGCCAGTCCCATGCCATTCATCACGCCGTGCATGATGCGTCGCACGGCAGCTTCAAGGGCTACATGATCGGCACGGTGCTCTCGCTCGTGCTGACACTCGCGTCGTTCGGCGTGGTGATGTTTCGAGTCGTTTCGCCGGGCTTCGGGCTTGCGGCCATCGTCGTGCTGTGCATCGCGCAACTCGTCGTGCAACTCGTGTATTTCCTGCATATCGGCGCGTCGCGCAGCCAGCGCGCCAACACGGCCATTTTTGTCTGCACGGCGTTTCTGATCGCGGTGATCGTCGGGCTTTCGCTGTGGGTCATGCACAACGCGAACGTCAACATGATGCCCACGCAGATCTCGATCGACCGCGCCATGGCGCACGACTGACGCGTTACGTTGCGTCCCTCAATACATGCGCGCCGGGCATCTTGGGCACAGTGCATGCGCTATACGAAGCGTCGCGACACATCGTCGCTTTTACGTGGAGTGTGACCATGAACAAGGACCAGGTGAAGGGCACGGCTGAAAAGATGAAGGGCAAGGTCAATGAGGCCGTGGGCCGCGCAACCGACAACCCGGCGCGCGAAGTGAAGGGGGACCTCCAGCAGGAAGCTGGCCAGGCACGCAAGAACGTGGGTGACATGAAGGAGGCCGCAAAGGATATGGCGAAGGACGTGAAGCGCCATCACTGATAAACGATGGCTAACCCAGAGCGCCGCCGCCTCGAAAGGGGCGGCGGCGTCATGCTGTCCGCATGTGGCGCGCCCGGCGCTCAGGCCGGCGGGTTCAGCACCGCGAAGGTCGCGTTGGCTTTGAGCACGCAGCGCTCGTCCACCATCAGGCGGCAGGTGGCAAAGCGCAGACGCGCCCCCATTTTGTCGAGCGCCACGTGCGCTTCCAGCCAGTCGCCGGGACGCACGGAACCGAGGTAATCGAGGCCCAGATGCGCCGTGACCGCCGGGCGTTCGCGTCCCGCCGCGCGTATCATGGCCGCGCCAATGGCCGTGTCGGCGAGCGTGGCCAGCATGCCGCCGTGCGCGATATCCAGATTGTTCAAATGGCGCTCGCCCACGCGCGTGCCGATCACGCCGCGGGCTTCGTCGAAGTAAAGCGTGCCGAACTGGCCCATATAGCCCGTGCGGAACGGCAACGCCACGAAGCCGGGCGGCGGGACGTCGCCGTCGCTTTCGACGGTGGCGTTCGCAACGTTAAGCGGGATGTCATTCACGGGTAGGCGATCGTTCATTGTCCGGGTTCCACAATCAGGGAATCAGCCCTTTCGCGCGGCCGATGGCGACGGCCTGGGTACGATTGCCCGCGCCGAGCTTGGCGTTGATCTTGCGAAGATGCGACTTGACCGTCAGTTCGGAGACGAACAGCTTCTCCGCGATCACGCGGTTGCGGTGGCCCGCCGAAAGCATGCGCAGCACGTCCAGCTCGCGCGCGGTGAGCGCGTCGGCGGGAGAGTCTGCGGCGTAGGGCGAGAGATCGGCGGCGCCCGCCGCTGAGTCCGCCATGCGCGCGTGGGCGGGCGCCACGCCGTCCAGCAACTGCGCGACGAACGCGGGCACCACGCCAAGCGAGCCGATCTGCGTGGGGCCACGCTCGGCCCACGCGCCCAGCAGGCGCATGAGCGCTTCGCCTTCGTCGAGGAACGCGCGCACGAAGCCTTCGTGGCTCGCCATGCGCAGCGCTTCCGTGAGCGTGTCGAAGGCCGCGGTGCGCTCGCCGTTGCCGTCGAGCGCGAGTGCGAGCAAGACGCGCAACTTCAGCGCGCGCCAATGGCGCCGCCGCGCGCTCGCCTGCGCGAGGGCTTCGCTCAGCGCCGCGCACGCCGTGGCGTAGCGTCCTTGCGCGATATCGAGGCGGCAGCGCGCGATCACCGGTTCGTCGATCTCGCTCGCATGATAGGAGACCCCCGGGCGCGCCCAGTCCGCGTGCAGCGTGGCCGCGCGCAGCGCCTGCTCGGCGGCGTCGAAGCGGCCTTCGAGCGTGGCGACGCGCGTGCGTTCGAGCCATGCGGCACTCACGGCGCGGTCCGATTCGACTGCCCGGCCCAGCTGTTCGAGTTCGGCGAGCAGGCGCAACCACTGCTCGACATTGCCCTCGATGAGCGCCGCGCGCGCCGAAAGCACATGCGTGGCGATCAGCCCGTCGGTCACGCCCACGCGCTTGGCGCGCGGCAGCGCGTCGGCGAGCAGATGCGTCATTTCGTCGAGCGCGTTTTTCTCGTAGAGCGCGAGCGAGCGCACACCGTCCACGCTGGTGCGGCCGCCGCCCGAGTCCACGGTGCGGTTCGCCGTGGCGTTGGCCGCCGAAATTTCGAGCCGCGCCAGCGCCGTGCCAAGCCGCCCCTGCACTAGATCGATGATCCCTTCGATGGTTTCCGACATCGTGCGCATCACGACATAGGGATGATCATGCGTGCGCCGCAACGCACGCGAGAGCACCCCGCGCGCCTCGTCGTAGCGATCGGTGCAGACGTAGCTGAACGCGAGCGAATTCGTGAGGCTGTAGAACGAGAAGTTCGCACGGTCGGGCAGCCGGTCGAGCAGGGCGGCGCTCGTTTGCGCGCATGCCTCGACCTGATCGGTGATCGCGAGCAGCACGCCGCGAATCGCTTCGGCCACGAGGGCGACGCTATCCTGGTTGGGCTGCCCGAGGCTGCCCTCGACAATGCTCTGCGTCGTGCGCATGGCGTCCGCATAGCGGTGGTTCAGGAGCAGCACCCATGCATAGGTGAGGCCGACGTCGGGCCGCGTGGCGAGCCGCGCGGCGCCGATGCGGTCGAGCCAGCGCATCAACAGGCGCAGCCGGCCGCTGCCGAGCAACGCCCGCGAATGGCTCGCGATTTCGGCTAGCGCGCCGGCTTCGTCGCCCGCGTCGAGCAGATGGTCGATGGCGGGCACGGGGCGTTGCGCGTCGAGATACCAGCGCGCGGCCGCGCCGTGCACCTCGCGTTCACGTTCCGGCTGCGCCCCACGCAGCCGATGCTGCAGGAAGCTCGCGAACAGCCGGTGATAGCGGTACCAGCTGCGCTCGCCGTCGAGCGGCACGAGAAAGAGATTGGCGCGCTCCAGATAGTCCAGCATCTCGCGGCTGTCGTTGCGTCCGGTGGCGGCGTCGCAAAGCGCGGCGCAGAACTGCGGCAGCGCGCTCGTCTCCAGCAGGAACGAGCGGCATGCTTCGGATTGCCGGGCGAGGATGTCCTCGGCGAGATATTCCGCGAGTTCGAGGTTCGTGCCCGAAAACGAGGCGACGAAGGCCGCATGGTCGGTACGCGTGCGCAGCGAGAGCGTGGCCAGATAAATGGCCGTGGCCCAGCCTTCGGTGCAGCGATGCAGCGTGGCGATGTCGGCGTCGCGCAGCGGCAGCGCGCATTTCTCGCGGATGAACGCGCTCGCCTCCGCGAGCGTGAAGCGCAGTGCGGCGGGATTGATGTCGAGCAGCTCGCCGCGCGCGCGGATGCGCCCGATGCCGAGTTCGGGCGTCACGCGCGAGGCGGCCACGAGCGGGTTGCCAGGCGGCAGGGCGGCGATCAGGTCCTGCATGAAGGCGAGCACGCTGGGGCTCTGGACCGACTCGAAGTCGTCGAGCAGGATGGCGAGCGGCTTGCCGTGCGCCGCCACGCGCTCGATCAGGCTCGACGCGAACGTGTCCGGGTCGAGCGTGAGCGCGCGCGGCGTGCGTGTGCCTGGCAACGCGGCGTCGAGATGCAGCAGGAAGCGCCCGAAGTCGTTGTCGGCGGCGTCGAGGCGCAGCCACGCCACCTCGCGGCGATGGCCGCGGCAGTGCGCGGCGTATTGCTGCAGGAGCGTGGTCTTGCCGAAGCCCGCCGATGCGCGGATCAGCACGAGCCGCGCCGTGTGGGCGCCTGCAATTGTCTCGATCAGTTGCGTGCGCAACAGATGTGTCGGGCTGTCTGCGGGCGGCGTCAGCTTCGACGCGACGATCCCGCGGGGAGGATTCTGATGGCCGCTTGCGGCGTGGGCATCGACGATGTTCACAGGCGCTGTTTCCTTCTGCGGCGCGCGCGGCGGCGCGCCCTTCGGGTCCGCGGGCCGCGCGGGTCAGGCGGCGGCGGACCTGTCTCACTCGGGTCGTTGTTGCTGGGGCGAGGGGTCGCGCCCTGTTTTTACGTTGCTGGTGCAACCGTGGGGCTATTGTTCCACAGCGGCTGGCCGGCGTCGTACTCCTTTCGAACGATTCGCCTGTGCGTCCTAAAATCCTCCCTTCGGCTCAGGACAGCAGGCCGGCGCGCGCCTAAAGTGACATCGACTTCACGGCATCCGCGCCACGATCGACCAACCGACGATCAAGCGGCGCAGCCGGAACGACACAAGGAAGCCCGGAGACACCATGTACCTCACACAAGGCCTGCATCGCTGCGTGCAGCAACACCCGGCGGAAGTCGCGATCCGCTTCGGCGAGCGCACGCGAACTTTCGCGCAGCTGGGCGACCGCGTGGCGCGGCTAGCCGGCGCGCTCCAGTCGCTCGGCATGGGCGCGGGCGACCGCGTGGGCATGCTCGCGCTCAATTCCGACCGCTACCTCGAATACATGCTCGGCGTGTGGTGGGGCGGCGGCGTGCTCAACCCCGTGAATATCCGCTGGAGCGTGCCCGAGATCGTCTATTCGCTCGACGACTGCGATACGCGCATCCTGCTGGTGGACGACCACTTCCTGCCGCTCGCCGGGGACATCGCGGCGAGCGCGGCGCATCGCCCGACGCTCGTCTACACCGGCGAGCGCGAGGCACCGTCCGGCATGCTCGCTTACGAGGCGCTGATCGCCGAAGCGCAGCCGGTGGCAGACGTGTTTCGCGGCGGCAACGATCTCGCGACCATCATGTACACGGGCGGCACGACGGGCCGGCCCAAGGGTGTGATGCAGTCGCACCTGAACCTGTGGTCTTCGGCGACTTCGCGCATGGCGGAGTTCCGCGGCTACGCGCACGCCGTTTCGCTGCATGCGGCGCCGCTTTTCCACACGGCGGCGATGGCGCGCGCCGTGGGCCATTTCGTGGCCGGCGACACGCACGTGGTGGTGCCCACGTTCGAGCCGCGCGCGGTGCTCGAAGCGATCGAGCGCGACCGCGTGGACGAGGTCCTGCTCGTGCCGACCATGCTGCAGGCCGTGCTGGAGCACCCCGACTTCAAGCGGCGCGATCTTTCTTCGCTCAGGCGCATCTATTACGGCGCGTCGCCGATCGCCGCGGGCGTGCTCGACGCCGCGCTCGCCGCGCTGCCCGGCATCGCATTCTTTCACGCTTACGGTCTCACGGAGGCGTCGCCGGTGGTGTCGGTCAATCCGCCCGCGAATCACGGCCCCGAAGGGCGTGCGAGCGGCCTTTACCGCTCGGCCGGGCGTGCGGGCTACGGCGTGACCGTCAAGATCGTCGATGCCGAAGGCGTGGAAGTGCCGCGCAATACCGTGGGCGAGATCGCCGTGCGCGGCGCGAACGTCATGCTCGGCTACTGGAACAAGCCCGAAGAAACGCGCGAGACGCTGCGCGACGGCTGGCTGCATACCGGCGACGGCGCCTATATGGACGAAAACGGCTACCTCTTCATCGTCGACCGCATGAAGGACATGATCGTGACGGGCGGCGAGAACGTCTATTCCGCCGAAGTCGAGAACGTGCTGTCGCGCCATCCCGCCGTTGCGCAATGCGCCGTGATCGGCGTTCCCGATGCGCGCTGGGGCGAAGCCGTGCACGCCGTGGTGGTCGCGCGCAGCGGCAGCGACGTGGACGAAGCCGCGCTGCGCGAGCACTGCCGCCAGTTCATCGCCGGCTACAAGTGCCCGAAGAGCATCGAGTTCCGCGAGGCGCTGCCGCTTTCGGCCGCCGGCAAGATTCTCAAGCGCGATCTGCGCGCGCCGTACTGGCAGAGCCAGTCAAGACAGGTGGGCTGATCCGCAGGGGTGGGCATCGTCATCGTTAACTTGCAATCTCACTTAATCAGGTATCCAAAATGAGCAACAAGGTTGTGGTAGCCGGCGTCGGCATGATTCCGTTCACCAAGCCCGGCGCGAGCGACGACTACGCCACGATGGGCGCCAATGCCGCGAAGGCGGCGCTCGCCGATGCGCGCATCGACTACGCGCTCGTCGAGCAGGCTTATGTCGGCTACGTGTTCGGCGATTCGACCTCCGGGCAGGCCGCCATCTACGGCGTGGGCCTCACCGGCATTCCGGTCGTGAACGTCAACAACAATTGCGCGACCGGCTCCACCGCGCTCTTCCTCGCGCGCCAGGCCGTGGAAAGCGGGGCCGTGGAATGCGCGATCGCGCTCGGCTTCGAGCAGATGGTGCCCGGCGCGCTCAAGGGCGCGTACACCGACCGTCCCACGCCGATGGAGCGCTTCGTCAAGACCATGCTCGAGGTGCAGGGTTTCGACGAAACCGCGCCACGCGCGGCGCAATTCTTCGGCGGTGGCGGCCGTGCCTACATGAAGGAATACGACATCAAGCCGGAAACGTTCGGGCGTATTTCCGTGAAAGCGCGCCAGCACGCCGCGCGCAACCCCTTCGCCGTGTTTCGCAACACCGTGACGCTCGAAGAGGTGATGGCTTCTCCCGCCGTCTTCGATCCGCTCACGCGCTTGCAGTGCTGCCCGCCCACCTGCGGCGCGGCGGCGGCGATCGTGTGCTCGGAAGCGTTCGCGAAGAAGCACGGACTCGACACGCGCGTGGTCATCAAGGCCCAGGCGATGACGACGGACCGCAACAGCACGTTTGACGAAGGCGACATGCGCAAGGTAGTGGGCTACGACATGACGCGCGCGGCGGCGCTACAGGTGTATGAAAAGGCGGGCGTCGGCCCCGAAGACATTCAGGTCGTCGAACTGCACGACTGCTTCACGGCGAACGAACTGATCACCTACGAAGGGCTCGGCCTCACGCCCGAGGGCACGGCCGAGAAGTTCATTCTCGACGGCGACAACACCTATGGCGGCCGCGTCGTCACGAACCCCTCGGGCGGCCTGCTTTCGAAAGGCCATCCGCTGGGCGCGACGGGTCTTGCGCAATGCACCGAACTCGTGTGGCAACTGCGCGGAACGGCGCAGGACCGCCAGGTCGCCGGCGCGCGCTTCGGCCTCCAGCACAACCTCGGACTCGGCGGCGCGTGCGTGGTCACGCTCTACGAGCGCCAGTAACGCGAGGCTCGACGATGATCGACAAAAGCCATATCGGTGCACTGATCTCGCGCCACACGGCGCTCGTCGAGGCGGGTCGCCTGCGCTTCTTCGCGAAGGCGACCGGCCAGACGGACCGCCGTTACCTCGACGACGAGGCCGCGAGAGAAGCCGGCTATCCCGCGCTGCCCGTGCCGCCCACGTTCCTGTTCTGCCTCGAAATGGAATCGCCCAATCCGCGCGCGACCGTCGAGCGTCTGAATATCGACATCGCCCGCGTGCTGCACGGCGAACAGCGTTTCCGCTATCACAGCATGGCGTTTGCGGGCGAACGCCTCGCATTCGAAACGCGCATCGCGGACATCTACGGCAAGAAGGGCGGCGCACTGGAATTCGTCGTGCGCGAAACGCGTGTGACGAACGCACAAGACGACGCGCCCGTTGCAGACCTGCGCAGCGTGATCGTCGTGCGCAACGGTTGATAGAAAAGCAGAAGCAGGAGCCAACATGCAATCGATTCGTTTGAACGACCTGGCCGTAGGCAGCGCGTTGCCGCAGTTCGTCGCCGCGCCGCTCACGCGCCTCACGCTCGCGCTTTACGCGGGCGCTTCCGGCGACCACAACCCGATTCACGTCGATCTGGACTTCGCGCGCCGCGCCGGCATGCCCGACGTGTTCGCGCACGGCATGCTGTCCATGGCATATCTCGGGCGGCTGCTCACGAACTGGGTGCCACAGCAGGCCATCCGCGAGTTCTCGGTGCGCTTCGCGGCGATTACGCAGGTGGGCGACGCCATTACCTGCAGCGGCGTCGTCACCGAGCGTGACGAGACGGCACGCACCGTCAAAGTCGCGCTCACCACGCGCGACGCACAAGGCGAAATCAAGCTGTCAGGCGAAGCGCTCGTCGCGCTCGACGCCTGAACGATCCATCACACACACGGAGTAGACAGAAGATGAGCAAGCTGGTTGGCAAGGTCGCCATCGTATCGGGGTCGGGCCGCGGCATTGGCCGTGAAATTGCACTGAAGCTCGCGGGCGAAGGCGCGGCTGTCGTCGTGAACGATCTGGACGCCGAACCCGCGCAAAGCGTGGTGGCCGAGATCGTCGCCGCGGGCGGCAAGGCCGTGGCGTGCACGGGCAGCGTGACGGACGCGGACTTCGGCACGCGCTTCGTCGGCGCGGCGCTCAAGGAATTCGGACGCCTCGACATCATCGTCAACAACGCGGGCTACACGTGGGACAACGTGATCCAGAAGATGAGCGACGAGCAGTGGAACGCCATCATGGACGTGCACGTGAGCGCGCCGTTCCGCATCCTGCGCGCCGCCGCCGACTACTTCCGCGAAAGCGCCAAGGCCGAAGCCGATGCGGGTCAGGAAGTGTTCCGCAAAGTCGTGAACATCTCGTCCGTTTCAGGTGTGATGGGCAACGCGGGCCAGGCGAACTATTCGGCCGCGAAAGCCGCGATCAACGGCCTCACGAAGGCGCTCGCGAAAGAGTGGGGCCGCTACAAGGTCAACGTGAACAGCGTGGCGTTCGGCCTCATCAAGACGCGCCTCACCGAGGCGGTGGCGGGCGAGGGCAATAGCTCGACCATCGACATCGCGGGCCAGGCAATCAAGGTGGGCGTCAACGCGCAGCTCATGAAGAGCATCGAGGCGATGATTCCCATTGGCCGCGGCGGCACGCCGGAAGAAGCCGCGGGCGCGGTGTATCTCATGTGCATTCCCGAATCGAACTACGTGACGGGACAGGTGCTGGTGGTCGGCGGCGGCCGTCCGTAATACGTGGCTCACAAAGAAGGAGTCGAACATGGCTGAATACCGCAGTCCGTGGATCACGGACGATCTCGTGCTGTTCCAGGATTCGATCCGCAAGTTCATCGAGCGCGAACTCGTGCCACACGAGGAGCGCTGGTGGAAGCAGCAGCATGTGGATCGCGAGGTGTGGCGCAAGGCCGGCGAGTTCGGCATGCTCTGCGCGAGCATTCCCGAGGAATACGGCGGCGGTGGCGGCACCTTCGCGCACGAGGCCATCATCGCGCTCGAGCAGTCGCGCGCGATGGTGTCGAGCCTCGGCACGAACGTGCATAGCGGCATCGTCGCGCATTACATCCTGCGCTACGGCACCGAGGAGCAAAAGCGCAGGTGGCTGCCGAAAATGGCGAGCGGCGAGCGCGTGGCGGCGATCGCGATGTCCGAGCCGGGCGCGGGATCGGACCTCAAGAGCATCAAGACGCGTGCGGTACGTGACGGCGATCACTATGTCATCAACGGTTCGAAGACCTTTATTTCGAACGGCTTGCTCGCCGACCTGATCTGCGTGGTCGTCAAGACGGACCCGGCGCAGGGCGCGAAAGGCGTGTCGATCGTCGTCGTGGAAACCGACGATCTGCCTGGCTTCCGGCGCGGACGCGTACTCGAGAAGATGGGGCAGAAGGGCCAGGACACCGCCGAGCTGTTTTTTGACGACGTGCGCGTGCCGTGCGCAAACCTGCTTGGCACGGAAGAGGGCAAGGGCTTCTATCAACTGATGCAGCAGTTGCCGCAGGAACGCATGATCATCGCGCTCGGCGCGCTGAGCGCGATGGAAAAGGCGCTGGATGTCACCACGGCCTACGTGCGCGAGCGCAAGGTGTTCGGCATGAGCCTGCTGGACATGCAGAACACGCGTTTCAAGCTCGCCGAATGCAAGACTCACGCGACCATTGCGCGAACCTTCATCGACGACTGCATGGCGAAGGTGCTGCGCGGCGAGCTCGACGGCGAGACGGCCGCCATGGCGAAATGGTGGTGCACGCAACGCAGCTGCGAAATCATCGACGAATGCCTGCAGCTGCATGGCGGCTACGGCTACATGATGGAGTATCCGATCGCGCGGCTCTACGTGAATGCGCGCGTGAGCAAGATCTTCGGCGGCTCCAACGAGATCATGAAGGAACTGATCGCCCGTACGTTGTAACGTCGCTACTTGGGAGCACCAGATGGATTTGCGTTATACCGAAGCGGAACAGGCGTTCCGCGAAGAAGTGCGGGCGTTCGTGCGGGAGAACCTGCCTGGCGATATCCGCGAGAAAGTGCTCGCGCACCAGCGGGTGGAGAAGGACGATTACGTGCGCTGGCACCGCATCCTCAACGCGCACGGCTGGGGCGCGCCCACGTGGCCCAGGGCATTCGGCGGCACGGGCTGGAACGCGCTGCAGCGCCTGATCTTCGAGATCGAGACGCTCGGCGCGGGCGCGCCGCGCCTGTTGCCGTTCGGCCTCACGATGATCGGCCCGGTGCTCATGAAGTACGCGAGCCCGCAGATGCAGGCGCGTTTTTTGCCGCGCATTCCGAACCTCGACGACTTCTGGTGCCAGGGCTATTCCGAGCCCGGTTCGGGCTCCGACCTCGCCTCGCTGAAAACGCGCGCGGTGCGCAAGGGCGACAAGTACATCGTGAATGGCCAGAAAACGTGGACCACGATGGCGCATTTCGCTGACTGGATTTTCTGTCTCGTTAGAACGGACTCCGAAGCGAAGCCGCAGGAAGGCATTTCGATGCTGCTGATCGATATGAAGTCGCCGGGCGTCACGGTCCGGCCGATCGTCACGCTCGACGGCGGCCACGACGTGAACGAGACATGGTTCGAGGACGTGGAAGTGCCCGTGGAGAATCTCGTGGGCGAGGAGAACCGAGGCTGGACTTACGCGAAGTATCTGCTCGGGCACGAGCGCACGGCCATTGCGGGCATTGGCCATTGCTATCGCGAGTTGCGGCAGTTGAAGCACTACGCGGCACAGGCTGCGGACGGCACGGGCGGCCGCATGCTCGACGACGCGCGCATGCGCGACAAGATCGCTCGCCTCGAAATGAACCTCATGGCGCTGGAAATGCTGCTGCTGCGCGTGGCGACGGCAGATGGCGGACACGGCCCCGGCCCCGAAGCATCGATCGTGAAGATTCGCGGCTCGGAACTGCAGCAGGACATCGCCATGCTTCAGCAGGAAGTGGCCGGACCGCACGGCTGGCCCTACGCGCCGCAATGGCTCGAGCCCGGCGCCCATGCCCCCGTAAGCGGGCCGCAATGGGCGGCGCCTGCTGCGTCCACCTATTTCGACATGCGCAAGACCTCGATTTACGGCGGCGCGACCGAGGTGCAGAAGAACATCATCGCCAAGATGATCATCGGCTTTTAGGACACGCACATGGACTTCACGTATAGCGAAGAGCAGCAAATGCTCGCGGATAGCCTGCGTCGTTTCGTCGAAAGCGAATACACGTTCGCGCAGCGGCGCCGGCGCGCGCGCGAGGGCGCGAGCTTCGATCGCGCGATCTGGACGCGGCTTGCGGAAATGGGCGTGCTCGGCCTCACGGCGCCCGCCGAATACGGCGGGTTCGGCGAAGGCGCGGCGAGCCGGCTCGTGGTGCAGCGCGAACTGGGCCGCGCGCTGGTGCTCGAACCGGTCGTTCCGTGCAGCGTCATGGCAACCGCGATACTCGCGGCCTACGCCAGTGCCGCGCAGCAGGACCGCTGGCTGGGCGCGATCGCCACGGGGCAGCAGGTCGTCGTGCCCGCATTCGCGGAAACCGCGTCGCGCTACCGGCTCGATGCGGTCGCCACACTCGCGACGCCGGTTGGGCGCGGCTACGTGCTCGATGGCGCGAAAGCGCTGGTCTGGCATGGCGAGGCTGCGGATGCGTTCATTGTCAGCGCACGCGTGGGTGACGCCGCCACGGGCGAAATCGCGCTCTTCCTCGTCCCGCGTGAGAGCCGGGGCGTGAGCGTGGCCGGCTATCCGACCATGGACGGCCAGCGCGCCGCCGACGTTTCGTTCGAGGCGGTCGTATTGGGCGCGGAAGCCCTGATCGGCGCGCCCGGCGCTGGCGTGGCCGCGCTCGGGCACGGCGTGGACTACGGGATCGCGGCGCTGTGCGCGGAAGCGGCTGGCGCGATGGAGCGCCTGATCGAGATCACCGGCGAGTATTTGCGCACGCGCCGCCAGTTCGGCCAGCCGCTCGCCGCGTTCCAGGCGCTACAGCATCGCATGGCGGACATGCTCGTGCAGAAGGAACTGGCGCTTTCAATGGCCTACGTCGCCGCGCAAGCGCTGGACGAACCCGATGCGCGCAAGCGCCGCCGCATGCTCGCTGCCGCGAAAGTGACGGTAGCCCAGGCGGGACGCTTCGTTGGCCAGCAGGCGGTGCAACTCCACGGCGGCATGGGCATGACAGACGAGCTGGAAGTGGGCGACTATTTCAAGCGCCTGACGATGTTCGATCCGCTCCTTGGCGACACCGACCATCATCTCGCGAGTTACGTCGAGGCGATGGAAGACTGAGCCCCACGCGCCGCTCCGCATCATGCGGGGCGGTTCTTTTACGGATCTTCGATTTTCCAGAAAATGATCAGGACTACCATTGAAAATGGCGTCGCCACGCTGACGCTCGACAACGCGGAGCGCAAGAACGCCCTGAGCGCTGCGGCGCTCGCCGCGTTTGCGGATGCCATCGAAGCATTGCGCCGCGACGCCACGGTGCGCGCGTTGATCCTGACTGGCGCAGGCAGCGACTTTTGCTCGGGCGGCGACGTGAGCGCGATGCAAGGCCCCGCCGATACGGCCGCCGTGCGCCGCCGCATGATCGAGAGCCAGCGGCCGTGCGCAGTGCTGGCGACGTTCGACAAGCCGGTGATCGCAGCGGTGGATGGCGTGGCGTACGGCGCGGGCTTCAGTATTGCGTTGATGGCCGACTTCATCGTCGCGAGCGAGCGGGCGCGCTTTTGCCTCGCTTTCGCGCGCATGGGCCTCGTGCCCGATCTGGGCGCGTTGCATACGCTGCCGCGCATCATCGGCACGCAACGCACGCGCGACCTCGTCTACTCGGCCCGCGAACTGGCGGCGCGCGAGGCGCAGGCGTTGGGCATCGTGCTGGAGGTGGTGCCAGGCGATGCGCTGTACGCGCGAGCGTACGACCTGGCGCTCGCCATGAGCGCGCAATCGCCGGACGCGTTCGCGATGACCAAGCGTTTGCTCGCGCAGACGTTCGAACGCGACTTCGGCGCACTCCTCGACGCGGAGGCGGGCGCACAGGCCATTGCGTTGACCTCGCCGTATCTGCGCGAGGCGGCGGCGCGCTTTGCGCGCAAGGAAGCACCGTTGTTTCGCTGGCCGCGCAACGATCTCGAAGCCTGAGCGCACGATCGAACGGAGGAGCCGCGGGGCAAACCCTTGCTCCGTTCGAAGCACCGCGCAACACAGCAACGCTTCCTGCCGCTTCCTGCTTTAGGACCACGACAGCAATTTGTGTCCGCCTTAAGTTAACACCTGTCAGACAGCGCCGATCCCGCCGGCGCCCAATAACGGAGACAAGACATGACGAACGCGATCGCCACGCCCGAGGCGAGCCGGACCCCTGCGCACGCCCACTTTACGATGGACCCTGTTTCGCCCGCCATCGGCGCTGAAGTGAGCGGCATCGACCTGCGCGAAACGCTGGACGACGCCACCGTTGCCGCGCTGCGCGCCGCGCTGGTGCAGCACAAGGTGCTGTTCTTCCGCGACCAGGACATCACGCCCGCGCAGCACGTGGCGCTCGCACGCCGGTTTGGCCAGCTCGAAGTGCATCCCGTGTTTCCGCATCACGCCGACCATCCCGAACTCGTCCTGCTGGGCGGCACGCAGGCCGCGAAGGCGCGCGAGAACATCTATCACTCGGACGTGTCCTGGCGCGAGATTCCTTCGATGGCGTCGATGCTGCGATGCGTGGAATGCCCGCGCAGCGGCGGCGACACGATCTGGGTGAACATGGCGAAGGCTTATGCGGAACTGCCCCAGGCCGTGAAGGAGCAACTCGCCGACCTCGAAGCCGTGCATGACATCATGCCGTCATTCGGCTCGCGCATGTCGGCCGAAGAACGCGCGTCAAATCGCGTGAAATTTCCCGCCGTGACGCACCCCGTGGTTCGCACGCATCCCGAAAGCGGCGAAAAAATCCTGTACGTGAACGAAGGCTTCACGACCCATCTCGCGAATTATCTGAGCAAGGGCACGTTTCGCGTGGGTTTCGACTACCGCTACGGCGAGTTCGAGTTGCTCCAGTATCTGTTTCGCCAGGCCGCCATTCCCGAGTACCAGGTTCGGCTGCGCTGGGCGCCTGACACCATCGCGTTCTGGGACAACCGCTCGACCCAGCACTACGCGATTCAGGACTATTTCCCGGCCGTGCGGCGCATGATGCGTGCAACGATCATCGGCGACAAGCCGTTCTGACGTATCGCGCATGTCACTGCGCATTGCGCATCCCAATCGACAGGAACTGTTAGCCATGCACAAGATCGACCAGTACTACATAGGCGGGCAGTGGGTCGCGCCCGCGCAAGGCGCGAATATTCATGAGATGGTTTGCCCTGTCACGGAGGCGGTGGCGGGTACCGTGCTCCTCGGCACCCACGCCGATGTCGAGCGCGCCGTCGCCGCGGCCCGCGCCGCGTGGCCCGCGTGGTCGGCCACGCGTGTTGCGAGTCGCGTGGCGCTGCTCACGCGCATCGTCGAGCGCTATACCGCGCGCTATGACGAACTCGCGCGTGCGGTGAGCACGGAAATCGGCGCGCCGATCAAGTTGAGCCACGAACTGCAGGCGCGTGTGGGCCTCGCGCAACTGCAGAGCGTGCGCGCCGCACTGGAATCGTTCGAATTCAGCGAACGGCGCGGCACGACCGAGATCGTGCGCGAAGCCGTGGGCGTTGTCGCGCTCATCACGCCGTGGAACTGGCCGCTCAACCAGATCGCGGCGAAGGTCGCGCCGGCGCTCGCGGCGGGCTGCACGGTCGTGCTCAAGCCTTCGGAGATCGCGCCGCTCGACGCGCGTCTGTTCGCAGAGGTACTCGACGAGGCAGGCGTGCCGCCCGGCGTATTCAACCTGGTCTACGGCGACGGCGCGACGGTGGGCGCGGCACTCGCCAGCCATCCCGACATCGACATGGTGTCGATCACGGGCTCGACGCGAGCGGGGGCGCAAGTCGCCTCGAGCGCGGCGGGCACGGTCAAGCGCGTGGCGCAGGAGTTGGGCGGCAAGTCGCCCAGCCTCATCTTCGAAGACGCCGATCTGCCAACCGCGGTGAAGGCGAGCGTGCTGGCCTGCATGCTGAATTCGGGGCAAACCTGTATCGCGCCCACGCGCCTGCTCGTACAACGCAGCCAGTACGATGCGGCCATCGAAGTCGCCTGCGCGACGGTCAACGCGCTGCAGGTCGGCGATCCCGCCGCGGCGGACACGATCCTCGGCCCGATTTCCAATCGTGCCCAGTACGAAAAAGTGCAGCGGATGATCGCGATCGGCATTGACGAGGGCGCGCGTCTCGTGGCCGGTGGCGAGGGGAGGCCCGCGCACTTGTCACGCGGCTTCTTCGCGCGGCCAACCGTGTTCGCCGACGTGCGCAACGACATGACGATCGCGCGTGAAGAAATCTTCGGTCCGGTGCTCGCGATCCTTCCGTTCGATACGGAGGAAGAGGCCGTCGCTATCGCGAACGACACGCCGTATGGACTCGCCGCCTACTTGTGGTCCGGCGACGCGGCGCGCGTTCGGCGCGTGGCGGCACGACTTCGCGCGGGCAGCGTGCAGATCAACGGCGCGAAGATGGATCTCACGGCGCCGTTCGGCGGCATGAAGGCGTCCGGCAATGGGCGGGAGCACGGCGCGTATGGTCTCGCGGAGTTCCTCGAATACAAGCAGATTTCGGGTTGCGCGGCATGAGCCAAACCGCACAGGAATTCGACTACGTCGTGATCGGCGCGGGGTCGGCGGGTTGCGCGATTGCCGCTCGCCTTGCCGAAACCGCGGGCGCGAGCGTCGCGCTCATCGAAGCCGGACCGAGCGACCACCACTACACGGTGTGGGCGCCGCTCGGTATCGCGGCGACGGTGCCGAGCGAAGGGCCGCGCAACTACGCGTTTCATACCGAGCCGCAAGCCGGCCTGCTCGGCCGCCGTTCGTATCAGCCGCGAGGGCGGGGACTCGGCGGCAGCTCGTCGATCAACGGCATGGTCTACATTCGCGGTCATCGCCTGGACTTCGACGCGTGGGCGAACGCGGGTTGCACGGGCTGGAGCTACGAAGACGTGCTGCCGTATTTCCGCCGCAGCGAGTCTAACGAGCGTTGCACCGGCCGTGACGACGATCCCTTTCACGGTTCGCATGGCCCGTTGCACGTGAGCGAATTGCGCTCGCCCAATCCCTTCTCGCAGCACTTCATCGCAGCGGCATTGCAGGCGGGCTTGAAGGTGAACCCCGACTTCAATGGCGTGGACCAGGAGGGCGTTGGCCTCTATCAGGTCACGCAACGCGACGGCGAACGCTGGAACACGGCGCGCGCTTATCTGCACGGCGGGTATCGCGGCGACACGGCGCACAATGGCGGCCGCGAATCGCTCACGGTGCCGACCGGGGCACGGGCGCAGCGCATCGTGTTCGAAGGCGCGCGCGCCGCGGCGGTCGAGATATGGCGTGACGGCGTTGTGCAAGCCGTGCGAGTGCGCCGCGAGATCGTGGTGAGCGCGGGAACGTTTCATTCCCCGCAACTGCTCATGGCCTCCGGCATCGGACCGGCGACGCATCTGCGCGACTTCGGCATCGAGGTCGTCTACGACGCGCCGCAGGTCGGCCAGAATCTGCAGGACCATCTGGACATCATCGTGAACAAGCAGGTCGCGTCGACCGAGCTGTTCGGGCGCTCCGTGCCGGGCCTGATGCGGCTCGCGCGCGAAATTCACCGCTACCGGCGCGAGCGCACCGGCATGGTCACATCGAATCTCGCCGAGGCGGGCGCATTCGTGCGTAGTGCGCCGGGCCTCGCCGCACCCAACTTGCAACTGCATTTCGTGCCTGCGATGCTTGGCAACCGCGGTGAAGGTAAGCCGCCGCGCGGGCACGGCTATTCGTGCCACGCATGCGTGCTGCGGCCACACAGCCGCGGCGACGTGAAGTTGCGCTCGCCTCACATGCACGATGCACCGTCTATCGACCCGCGTTTTCTCGCCGACGAACGCGACATGGAAGGCATGGTCGCGGGCGTGAAGCTGGTGCGCCGGATCTTCGCGCAGGACGCGCTTGCGCGTCATGGCGGCCGCGAATTGTTCACCGGTGACATCGCGCGGGATGCAGATGGAGACGAGGCGATCCGCGCGTTCGTGCGCCGCAACGCCGACACGGTGTATCACCCGGTGGGGACCTGCCGCATGGGCGCCGACGCGCAATCGGTCGTCGATCCGCAGTTGCGCGTGCGAGGGGTGGCGGGACTGCGCGTCGTGGACGCGTCGGTCATGCCTACGCTCGTGGGCGGAAACACCAATGCCGCCGCGATCATGATCGCGGAAAAGGCGGCGGACCTGATGCGCGCCAACATTTAGGCTGCGCCCGTTATTACCCTTTCTGTTGCTTTTCAGTTGATTCGGATAACGAATCGAAACGCGCCGCGTTAGAAACCGAGGTCAAGACACATGCTTCAGATCGAACAACCCGTGGCCGCGACGCACGCTGTGCGTGCGCGTAACGGCTGGGCCACGGTCGCCGCGCTGTTTCTGTTCATGGCGCTCAATTTCGCGGACAAAGCCGTGGTCGGCCTGGTCGCGGTGCCGATGATGCGGGACATGGGATTGAGCCCAGCGCAGCTCGGCATCGTCGGCAGCGCGTTTTTCGTGCTGTTCGCCGTGTCGGCCATCGGCGTGGGCTCGATCGCGGACCGTCTCGATCCCACGTGGCTGCTCGCCGGGCTTGCGCTCGTCTGGGTGGCCGCGCAGTTGCCGATGATCTGGCCAGCCAGCTTCGCGACGCTCGTGCTGTGCCGCATCGTGCTGGGCGCGGGCGAGGGCCCCGCGTTGCCGCTCGCGATGCACGTGACCTATGAGGCCTTCGACGACCGGCGGCGCAGCCTCCCCACGCTGATCGTGCAGCTCGGCGCGACGGCGGGGCTCGTGCTGGCCGGGCCCGCGTTGACGTACGTCGAGCAGCGCTGGCACTGGCGCGCCTCGTTCCTCGCGCTCGGCGTAGCCGGCGTGGCGTGGGTCGCGCTATGGCTTGCGGTACGTCTTGCGGGGGCGCCGCGCGTGCGCGTTCGGGCAGGGGCCGCCCCGCGCGCCGTCACGCCGGGCTGGCGCGTGCTGCGCTCGCACTTCGGCAGCGCCACGGTGCTGACCGTCTTGCTCCAGTCGTTCGCGGGCTATGCAGTCGTCGCCTGCGGCATCACGTGGATGCCCGTGTATTTCCGCCTCGGGCTGGGCTTCCCCCCCGCTCGCGCTGGGTGGCTGTTCGGTCTGCAGGTGCTTTTGCAAGTGCCGGTCGGGTTCGCGCTGGCCACGCTCTCGCACATGCTGCTCAGGCGCAACGTCTCGACGCGAATCGCGCGAGGCGCGCTCGTGAGCGCCTGCTGCACGGTCGGCGGCATCTTGCTGTGCGTCTCGTTTGCAGCGTGGCCGCCGCTCGCGAAGGTGGCGCTGGTGGGCGTGGCCTGCGCATTCGCCACTCAGGCGTTCACGTTCGGGCCGCAACTCGTGGCCGAAGTCGTGCCGGGCGCGAACCGCGCGGCCATGCTCTCGAGCGTTCATGCGCTCGCGACGACAGCCGGTTTGTTCGCGCCGGCGCTCATGGGCCATCTCGTCGATTCGACTGCGGGCCCACGCGGCTACGAAGCGGGTTTCGGCGCGATGGGCGTGCTGCTCGCCTTCGCGGGCGTGGCGGGCTTTCTGTGGCTGCAGCCCGCAAAGGAGGGCCGTGGGGTGCGCTGAGGTTCGCGTACCCGATTCAACCGGAAGATTTTTGGGCCGGGTTCTTTGGTAATTCGCAGTGCGATCCATTCCGCCAACGAGCGGATACCGACAACACAAGAGGAGACATGCATGCGTTTGAAGCTGATTAGCCAGGGTGTGATGGGCGCGACGTTCGCAATGGCCGCGGGCGCCGCCTGCGCCCAGACGAGCGTGACGCTCTACGGCGTGGCCGACACGTTCTTCCAGTACCTGAACAACGGCGGCGCCGCGTCCGTTTCCCAGCGCAGCGGCGGTTCGACGGGGTCGATGTTCGGCCTGAAGGGTTCCGAAGACCTGGGCAACGGATTCAAGGCCAATTTCGTGCTCGAAAACGGCTACAACATCAACAACGGCGCGGGTTTTGCGGACACGACCGCCTTGTTCTATCGCCAGGCGTGGGTAGGGGTGGCGCACGGCGACTACGGCGCGCTCACGTTCGGCAGGCAGTACCAGCCGAGCTTCCGGGCCGTCTACCCGAGCGATCCGTTTCGCGCCAACGAGGTGCTTTCGCCGCTTTCGGCCGCCGTGCTCGCGACCGATCGCAACACACTTTCCGCGCAATACGCCGCGGGCCGCACGAGCAACTCGATCCTGTATGTCTCGCCGAAACTGGCCGGGTTCCAGCTCAACGCCATGTATGGCTTCGCTGCGACCGTCACGCAGCCGGTGCCGGCGACCACGGGCAATATTCTCGACGTTTCCGCGACCTACACCGGCTATGGCCTCTTCGTCGGCCTGGCCTACATGAACGAACATGCAGGCACGGAAACCGTGCCGGGCCTGCCGTCCGCCCTCACGCTCGTGGGCACGGAGCACTACACGGCGGCGCTCGCCTACCGTATCGGCATTGTCAACCTGCAGGCGAACTATTCGTATGCGAGCCCGAAAACACCGCCCGCGCATTCGCTCGCGGCTGCGCTCGGCACCGCGCATGCGTATAACGTGACGGAGATTGGCGCGACGATTCAGGCCACCTCGTTCGACGCGATCCAGATCGCCGGCATTCAGCGCAACATTCACGGCGTCAACGACGAAACACTCGGCATTGAGCTTGGCTACGATCGCCAGATATCGAAGCGCACGAGCCTTTACGCACGCGCGGGCTATCTGAAGAACCACGGCCAGGCGACGATGAGCTGGCCCGGCATTTCCGTCACGGCGCCGCATTCTTCGCAAACGCTTGCGGTGCTCGGCATGTCGCATCTTTTCTGAACCGAACTACTACGGAGTGCAAATAGATGGCGAGGCGGCGCGGCATGACAGCCGCGTCGCTTTCGATATGCCTTCATTTTGCCATGTGCAACAAGAGGGTAGCGGCACGGCGAAACGCCCTCAAAACAGGTATGCTGCTGGCATCCCGTGTGTCCCGCGCGGGGCACGAACGTGGAGTCCCCGATGTCCGCCAATCCTGCTGCCAGTGTGTCCTCCGGACTGCGCGAAGTCTGGTTGATTCGTCATGGCGAAACGGAATGGAGCCTCTCCGGGCAGCACACCGGTCGCACCGATATCGCGCTCACCGGGCACGGGCGCGAGCAGGCGCGCTCGCTGGCGCCGTCGCTCGCCGCACAGCACTTCGACGCGGTGCTTTGCAGCCCGATGGCGCGGGCCATCGAGACGTGCCAGCTTGCGGGCCTCGGCGACGAGATGACGATTTCGGCCGATTTGCACGAGTGGGACTACGGGATTTACGAAGGCCTCAAGACAGCGGATATCCGTAAGACCGAACCCGACTGGAGCGTGTGGCATTCGCCCATCGCGCATGGCGAGGACCTCGCTCGGGTTCAGGCGCGCGCCGCGGCGGTGATCGAGGGGCTGCTGGCGATGCGGGGCCGCGTGGCGCTCTTTTCGCACGCGCATTTCCTGCGCGCATTGGGGGGCTGCTGGGCTTCCGGTTCGGCGGCGCTCGGCGAGCATCTGTATCTCGACACGGCTTCGGTCAGCATTCTCGGCTTCGACCACGAAAGCCGCGCCATCCGCCGCTGGAATGCGCTCGGAGAGCGCAGGGCGTTGATGTGACGGAGCCCCGACGCGCTCGCTCAGCGCAAGGAGCACGACAGCCAGTGCGCGATACGCACGCCGTCCAGTCGAGAACCCTCGGGCGTGGCGCTCCCTAGCAGGGTGACGATCACGGGCCGCCGGCCGTGCACCATCACGCGCATCACCATATTGTGGCCGGACTCGTTGATGAAGCCGGTTTTCTGTACGCTCGCGCGCACCTGCCCGTAGCGCACCAGCCGATTGCTGTTCACATACTGCAACTGCCCGTGGCCAGTAGTCACGCGTTCCTGGTGATCGATCGAATAGCGGCGAATTAGCGGATAGCCATTGGCGGCGCGCACGAGGCTCGCCAGTTCGCGCGCGGTTGAGACGTTCTGCGGCGAGAGTCCCGTCGCATTGACGAAATGCGTGTGCGTCATGCCAAGACGCTGCGCTTTCGCGTTCATTGCCGCGACGAATGCAGGCCGCCCGCCCGGATAGTCGCGGCTGAGCGCCGAAGCCGCACGATTTTCCGAAGACATCAGGGCAACGTGCAGCATGGTCGCGCGCGTGAGCGACGCTCCCACGCCGAGGCGCGAATGCGTGAACTTGAGCGTGTCGAGATCGGCGGTCGTGACGGAGAGCCGCTGTTGCAGCGGCGCATGCGCACTATCGAGCCAGACGATGGCCGTCATGAGCTTCGACACCGAGGCAATGGGCGCCACCGTGTCGGCATGACGCGCGTAGAGCGGCGTATGAGTGTTTTCGTCGACGACGTAGATCGCATGCGAAAAGAGCTGCTTGCGCGATGCCGGCGTAAAGCCGCAGCGGGCGAGCAGGCGAGGGGCGTGCGCGCTCCTGGCGCTCGCGTGCGCGGCGAGATGCGGCGTCGGCGGCGGGCCGTGTCTGGGCTTCGCGCGTTTGGTGCGGCGCTTCGGCCCGGAGAGTCTGGTGGAGGGCGCGTCGGCGGGCATCGAACGATGCGCGGGCTTCGTTTTGTGCGCGACTCTCTTTTTCTTTTTGGGCGTGGCGTGGACGGTTCTTTCGGCCGCGGTGTGATGAGCGGCTGCATGGGCGCCGACCGGCGCCGCGCCGGCCGCGAGGCCCGCGACGATCAGGGCGAGCAGGCTGGGCAGCAATCGAAGTCGGGAAGCAAGGGGCATCGACAGATGGGCTTGAACGTTGGGTCTGCGCGGCGCGCGTCGAGATTTGGCGGCATTGTTCGAGCCGCATCGGCCCATGAAGTTCCATTCCGGTTCCATAATCGTCATTCAATCGGACCATCGTCGTATTGAACGGGCGGCGAGCGGGTCCGTATACTCCGTGATGCCAAGGGGGAACAGAGATGCTCAATCAACTCTCCGACACCTTCCTGCTCGTCTTCGCCGGACTCTTCCCGGTGCTCAATCCGCCTGCGGCCGGGTTCATCGTGCTGAGCATGCTGCCGCATGCGACGGCCAGCGAACGCGCATTTCTCGCGCGGATCATCGCCATCAACAGCCTGTTCATTCTGCTCGGTTCGCTGATCATGGGCGCCTATGTGCTCTCGTTCTTCGGCATATCGATACCCGTTTTGCGGGTTGCGGGCGGGCTGGTCATCGCGTTCGCCGGCTGGAATCTGCTGCACAAATCGCCCGGAGGCGCGGAGGCGGCACAATCGCAGGCGCCGCCGGACTCGGCGCGCCAGGCAACGCTGCGTGCCACGGCGTTCTATCCGCTCACGCTGCCGGTCACCGTCGGACCGGGGTCGATTGCGGTCGCGATTGCGCTTGGCACTGGCCGGCCGCGCGGTCATGTGCAACTCGTCAATGTCGTCGGCGTGCTGCTCGCCCTGATCGTTCTTTGCGGCTGCATCTATCTCTGTGTGCGTTTCGCGGGGCACGTCGGCAAGCGGCTCGGACCGGTCGGGACGGAAGTGCTCATGCGCCTGCTCGCCTTTGTGCTGCTGTGCATCGGTCTGCAGATCTTGTGGCTCGGGATCGAAGATCTGCTCGAGTCGGTGCCGCTTTCGGTGAGCGTCAAATAGCGCAGCGCGCCGCCGCAGCCCTCGCCATGTTGCGGCGCATGAAAGGGAAAACCACGAGCCCATAACATCAGACGTCTGATGTAGATTGGAGCCCAACGTAGCCAACCCACGCAATCTTGCGGAAGACATGCGCCTGAGCGTCGATCAGTCGATGTGCGAGCGAATCCAGGATTCGCTGCTGGAAATGATCCGCGAGCGCTCGTTCAAGCCGGGCGATCAAATCCCCCCGGAGCCCGAGCTTTGCGAACTGTTGGGCGTGGGCCGCTCGAGCCTGCGGGAGGCGGTCGCGCAGATGATTTCCCACGGTCTCCTCACGCGTGTGCACGGCAAGGGGACGTTCGTCAGACAAATCACGCTCAAGCTGCAAGGCGGTCTGGATGATCTGATGTCTGTGACGGACATGATACGCAGTGTCGGTGCGGTGCCTTCCACGAGCCGCCTGCAGGTGAAGACGATCGCGGCTTCGGGCAGTCTCGCGCACAAGCTCGGCGTCACCGAGGGCGAACCCTGCGTGCGCTTCGAGCGCGTGCGGCGTGCCGACGATGCGATCGCCGCTTACTGCATCGACATCGTGCCCAAGGCACTGCTCGAAGGGCAGGAACTGGGCGAGTCGCTGTTCGGCACGCTGGAGCGGGCGGGCGTGCGGCTCTCCCACACCCATAGTTCGATCCAGCCGACCGTTCTCACGCCGCGGGATTTGCCGGAACTGCAGGAGAGCATCGGCATGTTCCTGCTGATCGACGAAGTGGATTTCGACGAGACCGGCCGCGCGGTCTGTTACAGCAACGACTATTACAACGCCAGCATTTTCAGGTTCGATCTCGTGCGCAAGCGACGTTAGGCGGGCCAGCGGCCCATTTCCGGACAGGAAGAACGTATGCACTTCGAAGCTTTCAGCTCTGCCGAATTGACCGCCTATCTGCTGGGCATTCCGGCGGTTTGCGCAAGGCTTGGCGACGACAGGGAATTACAGGTCGTCGAAGTGGGCGATGGCAATCTGAACTACGTCTACTTCGTGAGCAGCACGCGCGACCCGCGCTTGAGCGTCGTGGTGAAGCAGGCGCCGCCATACCTGCGACTGGTCGGCGAAGCGTGGCCCTTGCCGCGCGAGCGCATGGAGCGCGAAGTGGCGGCGTTGCGCCGCTTCGGCGCGCTGTGTCCCGAGCACGTGCCGAGCGTCTTTCACGCGGATAGCGAGAAGTTCCTGATGGTGATGCAGCGGCTCGATTCGCACCGCGTGTTGCGCGGGGGGCTGATAGACGGCATCGTGTATCCGCGGCTCGCCGACCACATTTCCACCTTTCTGGCCCGCACGCTCTTTCATGGCTCCGATCTCTATCTTGCGCCGGATGCCAAGAAAGCGGCCGTCGGCGGCGACATCAACACGGAACTGTGCAGAATTACCGAGGAACTCGTCTTCACATTTCCATTCGAAGATCATCCTTCGAACGTCTATAGTCCCGCGCTGCCTGCGGCTGCGATCGAACGGCTGCGCACGCACGAGCCGCTGAGGCGCGCGGCAGGCGAGATGAAGTGGGCCTTCATGAACCATGCGGAAACGCTCGTGCACGGCGACCTGCATACGGGCTCGATCATGGCGAACGAGCATGAGACGTATGTGATCGACCCAGAGTTCGCGTTCTATGGGCCGATGGGCTTCGACACGGGCGCGTTCATTGCGAACCTGCTGCTCGCCTGTTACGCGCGCGACTGGCACGACCGCGAGGCGGGGCGCGACCCGGCAGCCTATCAGCGCTGGCTGCTCGAGCAGGTGGAGGCCGTGTGGAACGCCTTCGCGCAGAAGTTCGGGCAGATCTGGCGGCTGCACGAGCGCGAAACCGGCCACGCCTATATTGGCGGTCCGGCGGGTACGCGCGCGGCGGACGCCTTCCGCGACGATTTCATCAAACGACTCTTCGCCGATACGCTCGGCTTTGCGGGCTGCAAGATGATCCGCCGCGTCGTCGGCATGGCGAAGGTGGCGGAGATTACGGGCATCAAGGACGACGCGGTGCGCGCGCGCGTGGAAGTGCGCTGCCTGAAGCTCGCCGAAGGGCTGCTGGTACGGCGCCGCGAGCTGGCGTCGATCGAGGCGGTCACGGCGCTGGCCGCACAGGTGCTCACCGAACCTGCGTAAGTGAATACAGGCTGCCGCATGAGCGGCAGCGCCCGGACAACCGGCATCGACGGAGAACGTATGACGTTGCAGGCGCAGCAATCGAGTCTTCCGCCCACCATCGAGTGGCGCGACGGCACCCTTTATCTGCTCGACCAGACGCGTTTGCCGCGCGAATGCGTGGTCGAGGCCGTGGACAGTGTCGAGGCGGTCTGGCGCGCGATCCACGAGCTGCGCGTTCGCGGCGCACCCGCGATCGGCGTCGCGGCCGCCTATGGCCTGTGTGTGGCGATGCGGCACGAGCCGGCGGATTCGCACGATGCGTTCCTCGCGCGTCTTGAAGCGCACGCCGCGTATCTGGACAGCGCGCGGCCCACGGCGGTCAATTTGCGCTGGGCGCTCGAGCGAATGCTCTCACACGCACGCGCGCAGTCCGGCGCGACGGGCGCGGCGCATTACGAAGCGCTCGTTGCCGAAGCGAAGCGCATTCATCAAGAGGATATCGAGCTGTGCGCGCGCATCGGTGAAGCCGGACGCGCCCTGATCGCGCCCGGCAGCGGCGTGCTCACGCACTGCAATGCCGGTGCGCTCGCCACGGCGGGCATCGGCACGGCGACCGCGCCGCTCTATCGCGCGCACCGCGACGGCGTGGCGTTTCGCGTCTATGCAGACGAGACGCGGCCGCTCCTCCAAGGCGCGCGGCTCACCGCTTACGAACTGCAGCAGGCGGGGCTCGACGTCACGCTGATCACCGACAGCATGGCGCCGACCCTGATGGCCCAGGGGCTCATCGATCTCGTGATCGTCGGCACGGATCGCGTGGCCGCGAACGGCGACGTCGCGAACAAGATCGGCACGCTCGGCGTGGCGATCGCCGCGAAGCACTTCGGCATTCCCTTTTATGTGGCGTGTCCTTCGTCCACGCTGGATCTGCGCACCGCCAGCGGCGCGGACATCGTGATCGAGGAGCGCGGCGCGGCGGAGGTGACACATCTCGCAGGGCAACGCACCGCGCCCGAGGGCATACAGGTGCGCAACCCCGCGTTCGATGTGACGCCCCATGCGCTCGTGACCGGCATCGTGACGGAGCGGGGCATCGTGCGCGCGCCGTTCGAGGCGGGTCTTGCTGCGCTTTTCGCGACCGGAGCGGCAGCGTGAGCGGCGCGGGCGAAGGCCGCCGTGCGGGCGAGACGGCGGAACGTGCGCGCGATACGCGGGCGGAAACCGAAGTGCGCCAGCAGATCGTCGATACCGCGCGCGAGATGGAGCGTCTCGGCATCAATCAGGGCACGTCGGGCAACGTGAGCGCGCGCTGGCATGACGGACTCCTGATTACCCCGAGTGGCGTGCCGAGCGCCGCGCTGACGCGCGAGCGCATCGTCTGGATGCCACTCGACGTGCGCGACGACGATCCGCTCTTCGAAGCGCAGCGGCCTTCGTCGGAGTGGCGTTTTCATCGCGACATCCTGCGCGCGCGCGCCGACGTGAACGCCGTGATCCACACGCATTCGCAAGCCGCGACGGCGCTCGCGATTCACGGCCGCGGCATACCCGCGCATCACTACATGGTGGCCGCGGCGGGCGGCAATTCGATTCGCTGCGCGCCGTATGCGACCTTCGGCAGCCAGGCCCTTTCCGATCACGCGCTCGAAGCGCTGGACGAGCGGCTCGCGTGCCTGCTCGCGCATCACGGCGTCATTGCGCTGGGCCGCGATCTTGCACGGGCGTTGTGGCTGGCGAACGAAGTGGAGGTGCTCGCAAAGCAGTATTTGCTGGCCTGCCAGCTCGGCGAGCCGCCGCTGCTTTCCGACGCGCAAATGGAGGAAGTCATCGAGAAGTTCAAGGGCTACGGCCCGCGCAAGTAATACGCGCTCGCTCGCGCGTCCAGGCAGTCGTTGCAATGCAAAACACACGCGGTAGACACGCGGTAGACACGATTACGCAGTCGGTTGGCGGTTCGCAGGTCAGTCAAAAACCAGCAGATCAAAGACAGGAGACGGTGATGGCGTGGAGTTCAGCAGGGTTCGACAGATGGGTGGCGCGCAGCGCGCGCATTGGAGCCACGGCCGGCGTGACGATGTTCGCCGCCGCGGCAATGCTGGCAGGCTGCTCGAAGAGCGAGTCGCCTTCAACCACGGCGGCTGCGTCCGACGCCGCCGCCGCGAGTGCGCCGGCGCAGGCCGCCGCTGCAGCGCCGGCAGTCACGAAGATCAAGGTTGGCTTTTCGATCGCCACGCTCAATAACGCGTTCTTCGTCGGCCTGAAGAACGGTGTCGAGCGCGGCGCGGAAACGCAGGGCTTCGATCTCGTGCAGACGAACGCGAACGGCGACGCGCAACAGCAGGTCAACGACACGCTCAATCTGCTGAGCCAGGGCGTGCAGGCGATCGTGCTCAATCCGATCGATTCGAAGGCGATCATCCCGGCCGTCGAGAAGGCCAATTCGATGAACGTGCCGGTCTTCATGCTCGACCGGGGCTCGGACGGCGGCAAGGTGACCTCGTTCGTCGCTTCGGACAACGTAGCGCTTGGCGCCACCGGCGCGAAGTGGATCGCCGACCAGTTGAGCAAGCGTTATGGCTCGCCCAAGGGCAACGTGGTCGATCTGATCGGCCTCATCGGCACCACGGCGGCCACGGATCGCGAGAAGGGCTTCTCGGAAGAGATCGCGAAGTATCCCGACATCAAGGTCGTCGCGCGCCAGGAAGGCGGCTTCGACCAGGAGAAGTCGCTCAACGCGATGACGAGCATTCTGCAGAAGTATCCGCAGATCGACGCGGTATTCGGCGCGAACGACGACAACACGGTGGGCGCGGAAAAAGCCATCGACAATGCGGGCCGCTACAAGCCGCTCGGCGACCCGGGCCACATCATGGTGATCGGCGCGGACGGCACGGCGCAGGCGCTTTCGGCGATCCGCGCGGGCAAGCAGGACGCGACGATCTCGCAGAACCCGATCGGCATGTCCGCCAAGGCGATGACGTTCATCACCGACTACGAGGCGAAGAAGGACGTGCCCGCGAACTACGCGTGGCCGACCTATCTGATCGACAAGTCGAACATCGATTCGGACGCCGCGAAGCAATACGGTCTGTGGGCCCTCGAAGTCAAGCAGTAACGGGCGGTCTTAAGCGCCGGCCGCGCGCGACGCGTGCGCCGGCGCCCGGGATGAACGGATGAAACGCGAATCAGGTTCCGCAATGGACGTATCGCAGCAGGAGAACACCAGCGCGGGCGGCAGGACAGGCGCGCCGCCGCTGTTGCGCATGAGCGGCATCGTCAAGAGCTTTCCCGGCGTGAAGGCGCTGCGCGGCGTGAGCCTCGAGCTGCATGCGGGGCACGTGATGGCGATCGTCGGCGAGAATGGCGCGGGCAAGTCGTCGCTCATCAAGACGCTCTCCGGGGCTTACGAGCCGGACGAAGGCACGATCGAGATCGACGGCGTACGCCTCGCGCGCGGGACCCAGGCCGCGATCGACGCGGGCGTGGCCGTGATCTATCAGGAGCTTTCGCTCGTCAACGACATGACGGTGGCCGAAAACCTCTTTCTCGGCCGCATGCCGCGGCGCTATGGCCTCGTCGATCATCGCAGCGCCAACGCGATGGCGCGCGAGGCGCTGGCCCAGGTCGGGCTGGAAGGCGTGCCGCCCGCCATGCGCCTGGGCGATCTGCCGCTCAACAAACGCCAGCTCGTGGAGGTCGCCAAGGCGCTCGCGCGCGACGCCCGCATTCTCGTGATGGACGAGCCCACGGCCGCGCTCCAGCATCACGACATCGAGCATCTCTACGCCGTCGTGCGGCGACTGCGCGCGGCGGGCATGGGCATCATCTTCATTTCGCACCATCTCGAAGAGGTGTTCGAACTGGCCGATTCGGCCGTGGTGATGCGCGACGGCGCAACGGTCGGCGCGCGGCCCATGTCTGAATGGAACGAACCGGCGCTCGTGCAGGCGATGGTCGCGCGCAATCTCGACTCGTTCTATCCGTGGGAGGCGCGGCCTTATGGCGACGTCGTGCTGGAAGCGCACAACGTGGCGAGCGCGCCCGTGCTGCGCGACGCGAGCTTCGGCATTCGCGCGGGCGAGATCGTGGGCATCGGCGGCATTGCGGGCGCGGGGCGCACCGAGCTTCTGAAGACGCTTTGCGGCGCGCTGCCGCTCACCGGTGGCGAACTGCGGCTGCGCGGGCGCAGGCTCGCGCTGCACTCCCCCGCGCAAGGCATGCGCGCGGGCATTGTCTACACCGCCGAGGACCGCAAGCTAGAAGGGCTCGTGCTCGACGCGAGCATCGAAGAGAACGTTGCGCTTTCGAGCTTGCGGGCGCTGGTGCGCGGCGGCTTCGTGAGCGCGGCGAGAAAGCGCCGGCTCGCGCGCGAGACGGTCGAGCGCTTCGCGGTGCGCGCGCCCTCGGTCACGTCGCTCACTGGCAATCTTTCGGGCGGCAATCAGCAGAAGGTGATTCTCGGACGCGCGAGCGCGACGTCGCCGGCTGTGATCCTGCTCGACGAACCCACGCGCGGCATCGACGTCGGCGCGAAGACCGAGATCTATGCGCATATCGTCGCGATGGCACGCGCGGGCGCGGCCGTCGTACTCGTGAGCTCCGAACTGCCCGAGCTGCTCGGCATGTCGGACCGCGTGCTCGTGATGTATCGCGGCAGCATCGTCGGCGAAGTCGCGCGCGAGCACGCCAACTCGGAGACGATCATTCAATGGGCTACCACCGGAGTTGCGGCATGACGTCCACCACGGTTCGACCGCGTGAAGAAACGCCAACCCTGCAACAGCGCGTACTGCGCCAGATGCGCAGCGGCCTCGGGCCGCTCATTGCGGCGCTCGTGCTGATCTGTGTCGCGCTCTCGCTGGCGTCGCCCGAATTTCTCACCACGAGCACGCTCACCAACATCATGGTGCAGGTGTCCGTGGTCGGCATCGCGGCAGTGGGCGGCACGTTCGTGATCATCACGTCGGGCATCGACCTTTCGGTGGGCTCGCTCGTCGCGCTGAGCGGCATGGTGGCCGCGACCGTCATGGCCGGCGCGAGCCCGGACGCGGTCGGGCTCGGCGTGGCGGGGCTCGTTATCGCGCTCGTCACCGGCGCGGCGGTGGGCGCGCTCAACGGCTTCGGCATTGCGTGGCTGCGGCTCGTGCCGTTCATCGTCACGCTCGCGATGATGGCGATGGGGCGCGGCCTCACGCTCGCGATTTCGGACGGGCGCACGAAATTCGACTTTCCCACCGTGTTTACCGCGTTCGGCGCGAAGACGTTTGCGGGCCTGCCCGCGCCGATGCTCGTGATGCTGGCCGTATTCGTCATTGGCCACGTATTGCTGCGCAAGACCGAATTCGGCCACCAGGTGTTCGCCGTGGGCGGCAACAAGGAAGCGGCGCGGCTCGCGGGCATTCCGGTGAGCCGCGTGATCTTTCTCACCTACATGTTCGCGGGCGTGACCGCAGCCATTGCGGGCATCGTCCTCGCGGGGCGGCTCAATTCGGCGTTGCCTTCCGCGGCCAACGGGCTGGAGCTGCAAGTGATCGCAGGCGTCGTGATCGGCGGCACCTCGCTCGCGGGCGGGCGCGGCTCGATCGTCGGCACATTCATTGGCGTGGTGCTGATCGGCGTGATCAATGTCGGGCTCTCGCTGCTCGGCGTCAATCCGTTCTGGACGCAGTTCATCCAGGGCGGCGTGATTCTCGCGGCCGTTTTGCTCGACGCGCTGAGCCAACGGCGCAAGCTTTGAACGCAGAAGTCAACGTGAGCGGTGGTGCGAAGACCACTCATTACTGGAGACGCGACACGTGAAAAAGATCATTAATCATCCTGATCATTTTGTCGACGAGATGATCGACGCCTTGCTGCTCGCCCATCCGGGCTGGCTCAAGCCGGTCACTGCCGACCGCCGCGCGCTCGTGCGCGCCGACGCGCCGAACGCGGGCAAGGTCGGCATCGTGACGGGCGGCGGCTCCGGGCACCTGCCAGGCTTTCTCGGCTACGTGGGCAAGGGGCTCGCGAGCGGCGTGGCGGTGGGCAACGTGTTTTCGTCACCCTCGTCGGAGCAGATCTACGAGGCCACCAAGGCGGTGCACGGCGGCGCGGGCGTGCTGTACCTGTACGGCAATTACGGCGGCGACGTCTTCAACTTCGATCTCGCCGCGGACCTGGCCGACGCGGACGGCATCGAGACCCGCACCGTGCTCGTTGCCGACGATGTCGCTTCCGCGCCGCCCGAGCGGGCCTCGGATCGCCGCGGCGTGGCAGGCATGGTGTTCGGCTTCAAGTGCGCGGGCGCGGCGGCCGAACGCGGCGACACGCTCGACGACGTCGCGCGCATTGCCGCGAAGGCGAACGGCGCGACGCGCACGATGGGCGTGGGCCTTTCGCCGACGATCCTGCCGGCGGCAGGCAAGCCGACCTTCACGCTGCCCGATGGCGAGATGGAGATCGGCATCGGCATTCATGGCGAGCCGGGCACGCACCGCGGCAAGCTGGAGAGCGCGGATGCCATCGCCGAACGGCTTGCGGGCGCGATCCTCGGCGACTTGCAGGCCAAGGCGGGGTCGAGCGTGGCGCTGCTCGTCAACGGACTCGGCGCGACGCCGCTCGAAGAACTGTATCTGCTGTACCGGCGCGCCGCGCAGGCCGTTGCCGCCGCCGGACTGCGCGTGGCGCGCGCCTATGTGGGCGAGTACGTGACGAGCCTCGAAATGGCGGGCGCCTCCATCTCCGTGATGCAAATCGACGAGGAACTCGACACGCTGCTCGACGCGCCGGTGCGCTCGCCGTTCTGGCGCGAAGGATGGCGCGTGGACGAGGGAGGTGCGCGATGAGTCTTTCGGTCAGCGAAATCAGGGCGCGGCTCATCGGCGCGTTGAACGCGATGCCCGCCAGCGCGGAGGAACTGCGCGAACTCGACGCCGCGCTCGGCGACGGCGACCTGGGCGTGACTGTGAAGGCAGGCTCGCTCGCGGCAGCCGATGCCATCGCGAAGCTGCCGCCCGAGGCCGCGCTGGGCGACGTACTGATCGCGACGGGCAAGGCGTTTTCGACGGCGAACCCCTCGACGTTCGGCGCGCTCGTCGGCGGCGGGCTGCTCGCCGCGGCGAAGACCGTGGTGGGCAGCCACGTTGCGGGCCGGGCCGAAGCGCTCGCCATGGGGCGCGCGGTGGCCGCGCGCATAGCCGAGCGGGGCAAATCGCAGCTCGGCGACAAGACGGTGCTCGATGCACTCGTGCCGAGCCTCGATACGCTCGAAGCGTTCGAATCAGGCGTCGACGAGCGCGCGCTCCTCGACGCGATGATCGACACGGCGCAGCGACAGGTGCGCGCCACGGCCGCGTTGCAGTCGAAGAAAGGGCGCGCGGCCTGGGTGCAGGAACGCAGTATCGGTCACGCGGATCCTGGCGCGACGGCGTGGCTCAGGTTTCTTCAAGCCTGGCGAGGGTGAGTTTTGCCACTCAGCGGAAAAGCATTTCGGCCACGCCGGCCGCCGCCGAAACCACGACGACAACGAGCGGCGGCACTTTCCAGCGCGTGAGCAAAAAGAAGCCGATGGTCGCCACCGCAAAGTCGAACCGTGACTGGACGGCGCTCGTCCACACCGGCGAATAGAGCGCCATGGCGAGCAGTCCGACCACGGCAGCATTCACGCCCGCCAGCATGGCCGCCATGGAGGGATGGGCGCGAAGCGCTTGCCAGTAGGGCAGCGCGGCGAGCACGAGAAGCAGGCCCGGTAAAAAGATGCCCGCCAGCGCCACAAAGGCACCCAGCGCATGACTGGACGGACCGCTCATGATCCATCCAAGGAAAGCGGCGAACGTGAAGAGTGGGCCGGGCACGGCCTGGGCGGCTCCGTAGCCCGCAAGAAAGTCGTTCGGCGAGACCCAGCCCGTCGCCACGGTCTCACGCTGCAGCAACGGCAGCACCACGTGACCGCCGCCGAACACCAGGGCGCCCGAGCGGTAGAAGGCGTCGAACACGCGGACGGTATGCGTCGTGTCGAACGCGGCAAGCGCCGGAAGCCCGAAAAGGAGGCCGCAAAAGAGGGCGAGCGCGAACAGACCGGCGGTGCGCGACACGCGAAACGCCTGCGTATGCTGACGCGTGCCGGCGATGGTTCCCGCAGTCGTGGACCGGCACAGCACGATACCGAGCGCCGCGCCCAGCACGATGACGATCAACTGTGCATACGCCGTCGTCATGACCGCGAGAAGCACGACCGCAACGAGTGCAATGCCGGCGCGGCGGTGGTCGGGGCACAAGCGGCGCGCCATGTCCCATACGGCTTGCGCGACGACGGCAACGGCGACGAGTTTCAGTCCGTGAATCAAACCGCTTCCTGCGGGGCCGCCGAGCTCAGGCGCGATAATGGCAAAGGCGATCAGTAGTGCAACGGATGGCAACGTGAAGCCGCACCAGGCTGCCAGGCCGCCTGGCCAGCCGGCGCGCAGCAGACCGATCGAAAACCCGGTCTGACTACTGGCGGGGCCCGGGAGAAACTGGCAGAGACCGACCAGATCCGTGAAGGTTTCGTCGTCGAGCCAGCGACGCCGCTCGACGAACTCGCGGCGGAAGTAGCCGATATGGGCAATGGGACCGCCAAAGGACGTCAGGCCCAGCTTCAGAAAGACCCGCAGGACTTCGAACACGGAGCCCGCACGGTCCGGCTCTGACGTCGACATATCTGTTTCCATGGAAATTCAGTCGTAAGGAATACGAATGGAACTCGATGCTGCCGCGATCATACCCGATCCGCCGCCACGCTCGCAGGCCGGGAAGCTTTCACGGGCCGCGCGCGTGACAGGTAGGCATGCACGAGCGTGACGAGTTCCCACCTGAGGACCGGCGACGCAAGCTGACCCTGCCGCGCCGCCTCGTGAACGGCGCCCGCGAGCGCTCCTGCAAGCACCTGGGCGGCGAGGCGGACATGGTCGGGCGTGCCGCCGGCGTTCGCCATGAACAGCGCCTCGTAGGCTTTCCGGCATTCGATCTCGAAGCGGTCGTGCGCGCTGCGCGACGTGTCGCCACGCGGGCTTTCTTCCATCAGGACCCGATGCGCGGCCGGATGGCGGCTGTGTACCGCAATCATGCCGTCCACGAGTGCCGCAATGCGGCGCGTGCGTGGAATCTGCGGATTCGCCGCGGCTTGCAGCACCGCAAGCACGTCGTCGAAATGCCGCCGACGGACAGCGTCGATCAGCGCGAGCTTGTCGGGGAAGTATTGATAGAGCGAGCCGATGCTCACGCCCGCCGCCTCCGCCACCGCGTTGGTCGTGAATGCCGACCAGCCGCGCTCACCCAGAATGTGAGCCGCCGCGTCGAGAATGGCGTCGATCGTCGCCCTCGAACGCGCCTGTTTCGGCGCTTTGCGCATGGCGCCGGAGGTTCGGGGAATGCGAGTAGCCATGTGCGGGCTCCAGTGCGAACATGAGCAATATGCTCGCATTCCCGGCGCGAGTCCAGCGCGCGCCAGCGGGCATGGGCCGGTGCGCAGGGCTCGGAGATTTCGATGAACACGCAAGCGTGCGAAGAGGCTTATCGACGGCGGGACCTGCCGGTGTGTCTCGGTGTGCGCTTCCTTTCGGAAGCGTCGGCGCTTGCGTTGTCCGTCGTGGTTGGATGGAGCGTCTACAAGGTTTCGCAGACGCCGCTCACGCTCGGCATCGTCGGCATCGTGGAGTTCATCCCGGCTATGTTGATGACGCTGCCCGCCGGGGAGCTTTGCGATCGCTTGTCGCCGCGCCCGCTCGTTGTTGCCGGCCTCGCGCTTCAAGGTTTCTGCGCGCTTGCATTCTTCGCGTTGTCCACGCTGCATATGAAAGGGCTTGGGTTCTTCTACGGCGTGGTGCTGTTGCTCGGCACGTCACGAGCGATCGCAGAACCGGCCGCGCAGGCGCTGTTGCCGCTGCTCGTGCCGCCGCACCGGTTGCCGCGCGCGATCGCTTGCAGTTCGACCGCGTGGCAGATGGCGATCGTCCTCGGGCCGGTCGTGGGTGGCCTTGGCTATGCGATGGGCTCCAGCGTCGCTTATCTGGTCTGTGCGGTCGCCTTCTTCACGGCGATGGCGGGCTCGCTGACGTTGCGGGCGCAGCGGCCGCGCCCCGTGCGGATGCCGCTACAAGGGCGAATCGCGCGTGTGAAGGAGGGATTCGCGTTCGTGCGGTCGCAACCGGTCGTGCTCGGTGCGCTTTCTCTCGATCTCTTCGCCGTGCTGCTCGGCGGTGCGACGGCCCTGTTGCCGGTCTACGCCCAGGACATTCTCAAGGTGGGCTCGCAAGGCATGGGCATGCTCCGCAGCGCGCCAGCCGTGGGCGCGTGTCTCGTCGGACTCGTGCTGACCCGCTTCCCGGCTGAACGCAACGTCGGCCCCAAGCTTTTTGCGGCAGTGATCGTATTCGGCGCGGCCACGCTGGTATTCGCGTTCTCGCGCTCGGCGTGGGTGTCGTGGCTGGCGCTTGCCGTGGTGGGCGCAAGCGACATGGTCAGCGTCAACATCCGTACCTCTCTGATTCAGCTTGCCACGCCCGATGCGATGCGCGGGCGCGTGTCGGCCGTCAACGCGCTGTTCATCGGGGCTTCGAGTGAACTGGGCGCCTTCGAGTCCGGCGTGGCCGCCGCGTGGCTTGGAACGGTTCCGGCGGTGGCGCTTGGCGGAATCGGAACGATCGTCGCCGCAGTGGTGTGGATGATCGCGTTTCCCGCCATCAGGCAAGCGGATCGTGTCGACATCGGGCTCGGTTGATCCGGTTGTTCGCAAACAACGCACGGTCAATAGGCGGTTAAAGCGTCATTCCTCTGCGTAAATCGAGCCGATAGCACGCGGAATTCTTCTCATTGATGCTCTCGTTCGTGCGCTGCGCGCATCAAATGTCTATGCTCGTTGTAATTGTCCCGACACAGCGCTCCGGAGGGAGTCATGCAAGCAGATCCGAAAGTTATCGAATATCTCAATGTGGAACTGAAGAACGAACTGACGGCGATTAACCAGTACTTTCTGCACGCGCGGCTTTACGGACACTGGGGTCTCGCAGGACTCGGCAAACATGAATACGACGAGTCGATCGAGGAGATGAAGCATGCCGACAAACTGATCGAGCGGATTCTGATGCTCGACGGCCTGCCCAATCTGCAGGACCTTAGCAAACTTCTGATCGGCGAGGACGTTCGCGAAGTGCTCGAGTGCGACCTCAAGCTCGAACGCACTGCGCAGGCACAGTGCAAGGAAGCTGTTGCGTACTGCGAATCGGTTCGGGACTTCGTGTCGAGGGAAATATTCGTCGAGATCCTGGACGACACCGAGGATCACATCGACTGGCTGGAAATCCAGCTCGGGTTGATCGACAAGATCGGCCTCGAAAACTATCAGCAATCGGCGATGGGCTCGGCCAGCTGATACGCAATCCGGCGTGGAGCATGCCGGGAAAAAGCGTGGATGCCACTTGCGGGGCACCCACGCACCCTGCTTCACGGAGCCAGTGGTCGGCAACGTTTAGTCGTTGTACTTCCAGATGTTGTAGTAGCTCACGCCTTCAGCTCCCCAATTGAGTTGTACGAGACGCGAAACTCCCGTTGTGAGCGCCGGGAACGAGCACGCGCTGGTACAAGTCTGCACACCGTTTTGCGCGAGGCCGGCCGTCACCGTTGCCGAATACTGACCGTTCTGTGCCGTCGGCACCCCCGTCCACCAGCCGTCCACCTCAGCCGGAGTACTCGCGCTCGTGTCCGTCCCTGCCTGAATCTGGATACCGGTCACAAGCGGCGAGACGTTTTGTCCGTTCACCACACCCGACCAGTCGATGGCGGCCGTCGCCTGTGCCGCTGCGAGCGAGCCGGAGGGCCTCAGAAAGTTGCTGGTGACGTCGCTGCCGAGCGTCTGCCACGCCACGCCCTGCGCCGCAGAGGGAAGCAGCGGCGGGGTCGAGTTCACGACATTGAGCGGGCTGCCGATCTGCGCGCCCGTCGTGTCGTAAAAGGTCACGGTATAGCTCGCGTACGGCGCCGGCAGCGTCTGGGCGGTCAGTGGCGTCGCCGCCATATAACCCTCGTCGCTGCTATTCGGTGCGAAGGCGAACGTGCTGGTGTCGCTGGGCAGAGCCTGCCAGGCCCAACGGTAGAGTGACGTGTTGGAGCTTGTCGTAACTGCCGCCGTGGGCGCACTCGTCACGATCCGGGTCGTGAGTGCGAGCGAGGTATTGCCTGTACCGCTGCGCGGCTCCAGCCACACACCTCCGGACGGCAGCCCTGCACCGGCCACATTCACCGAACCGAGGTTCGACGGGTTGACTGCTGAGGCGCTGCTCGTCGGGACGGTGATGCCGAGGCCGGTTTCATAGCGGTTGCTCGACGCATCGCTCGCGTCGAGGTACTGGCGGGCAGCCACGAAAGAGCTGATCGTGACGTTATATGCCTGCTGGTTACCGACAATGTCCCAGCCGCCACTGCCATTCGCCTGTACCACCGTGAGGGCGAAGTTATGCTGCCCGGCCTTGTTGGTGTAGAAGATGCGCACCAGCGCGCTCGCCCGGGTGACGTTGGGGAGCGGGCTTTGGCCAGCCGGCCAGTAGACCAGCGTTTTCGCGCCCGTGATGGTTGAACCGCTCGCGCTGAGATCCGCGTGGTACGCCTGAAACCCGCCGTTTGTGCTGCTGTAGCCATTCTCGAGATAGTTCGTATCGATGGCCGTGGAGCACGCCGATGTCGTCCCTGACAGGCACTGCGACAGCGCCTGCAGCGTAGCGGCCAGATAGTTGGCCGCCACTGGCGGAACGGCAAGCTGGGTGCTGGCCGAGGTCGACGTGTTGAGCGCGACGGCCGTGCCCGGTGCCGAAGTGCTCGAGATCTGGAGGCCACCCGACGCGCCGGTGGTCACCGCCACGGAGTCGATCACGGCGTCTGCGCCCGTTTGATCTGGCGTGAAAGGCTGGCTGATGGGATTGAACGCGGAAGGCGATACGCCGTTGGCTGACAGGATCGGCGTGAGGATCGTGTTGAGCGTGGAGATCGCGTTGTTGACGGACGTTGTCGAAACATCGGCCGCGAGCGTGGCCGCCTTCGTGAGCTCGAGCGGATTGCCGTCACTCGTCAACTGGGCGGCGACCGCCGTCGTCAACGGCGTGACGTTGGCGACAATCGGTGCGCTGGAACCCGTGGGAACGGTGGCCGTCACCGAGTAGAGCGGCGCATTGACCCCGCCCGGATCCGTTGCGACGAGGACAAACGGTGCGGTGAAGCCGGTGAGGGAGATCGAGTAGTTGCCACCTGCGTCGCTTGATGTCGTAACGCTCTTGCCCGTCGAATCGATCAGCGTGACGTTCGCACCCGCGAGCGCGTCGCCGACCGCTACGGTGCCGCCGATGCTCGAAGGTGTGGTCGTTGAGGTGGAGGTTGCCGACTGGCTGCTGCCACCGCCACCGCACGCCGCGAGAAATGACAGTGAAATGGCGCTGGCCAGAAGCGTGAGTTCCGATTTGAAACGCTGCGGGTTCGCCCGCTTATTGTGTTTCATTATTTCCCCGTTGAAGGCGTATGTGGTTCTTTTAGAGAAACGAGCACCGGGAATGCCGGCAGCCTGAAGGCGAGAAGAATGGCGTCGTCGTTTCACGCAAAAAGATATTCATCGGGCGGAATGGCGTCAATACTAAAACCCTGGAAAAGCGCCTTAACGATAAATATTCCGGCAATTGGATATGCAGATAATCTTTGTAAGAAATGACAGCGGCACCAGAAAATTACGACTGAATTCTGGCAATCAAGCCGCTGTCGCAAGCTTTTTTCAGTGTTGCCACCGTTCGCTTTGCCGGACATTGGACCATGTCGCGCCAGACAATAATGAAAGATTTGTGTAATGAAATCGATGGCAAATCTATGACAGCTGTGTTACTGGAAACGTTTTCGGATTCCCAGGATACGCCTGTGAGAAGGCACGATAAATTCCTGCACCTCGCAGCTGCATTGGACCGCGCGCACGGTTCCAATGGCCTTGCATCGATGTAAAAAAAATCTCGCCGGCAGATGAACAATTTGTATGAAGAAATAAATAATGCCGCCGATAACCAGATATGTACGGTGCTGCTTCCGGTGTTGGCGTGGCAGTGCACCGGTGCCAGGCGTCACACGTGCCGGGAGTTTGCGCTTGTTCGTTTAATCGAAACACGCTTGCTGGACTATTCCGGGTTGATACCGCGTCAACCTGTGCACGAACCCGCTTCTGCATTCTGGTTCTTTCATCCTCACCAACGTGAACTATGAATATCGGCAACATGAAACTCGGCACCAAACTGATCGGCGCTTTCATCCTGGTTTCGGCCATCAGCGCTGCCGTCAGCGGGATCGGTCTGCACAATATGGCGCAAATCAGCACAAATGCGGACAAGACGTATCGACAGGATCTTGTCGGACTGAATCTGATCCAGCAGGCAAATGCGGACGTACTACGAGTCGGAACCTATCTACGCAATGCGGTTCTGGCCACTACGGCCGAGCAGCGGGCTGGCTCGCTGGACCAGGCTGACAAGGCACTGGCCCAGGCGCGCGATCACCTCAACCAGGCAGAGCCTCTCGTCTATACCGACAAAGGGAAGGCGACCTTCGCCGAGCTCGACCAGGGCTGGCAGGACTACATCCAGGCCTTCAACGAAATGAAAGGCAAGATCAATTCGGCCGCGTTACAGGATCGGGATGGCCTGACTGAATACATGCTGGGTGAGTACCACAGGAAGGGTTTCAGGACGCTGGTCCTGATGGGCAATCTGGTTGCCCTGAAGCAGGGCGACGCGCAAACGACGGCGGAATCCAACGACGCCGTGTATGGCGAAGGCCGCAATCTGATGCTTGTCCTCGTGGCGATGTCCGTCTCGATCGGCCTCGGTATCGGCATCTGGATGATGCGTAGCGTAACCCGGCAACTGGGTACGGAGCCTGCGACCGCCGCCGCCGTGGCCAGAAGCGTGGCGGCGGGTGACCTGAACGTGAGCATTGACCTGCGCGCCGGTGACACAAACAGCCTCATGGCATCGCTGAAGTCCATGTGCGAGGCCCTGATGCGGGTCGTGTCGGACGTGCGCGAAAACGCTGAGGGTGTCGCGACGGCGAGCGCGCAGATCGCACAAGGCAACCTCGATCTATCGAGCCGCACCGAGGAGCAGGCCGCGTCGCTCGAAGAAACCGCGTCGAGCATGGAGCAACTGACCGCAGCGGTCCGCCACAACACGGACAATGCAACGCAGGCTGCCACGCTCGCGGGTGCAGCCTCCGGCGTGGCGCAGCGCGGCGGCGAAGTCGTTGGTCGCGTCGTCGAGACGATGCGTGACATCTCCACGAGTTCGACCCGAATGTCCGAGATTATCGGCGTCATCGAGGGCATCGCCTTTCAGACCAACATCCTCGCACTGAATGCAGCAGTCGAGGCGGCTCGCGCAGGAGAACAGGGGCGCGGCTTCGCCGTCGTTGCGGGTGAAGTCCGCACGCTCGCGCAGCGCAGTGCGACTGCCGCGAAGGAGATCAAGGAGTTGATCTCCGACTCCATCAACAGGGTGGAAACAGGCTCGAGGCTCGTCGAAGAAGCAGGCGGCGCAATCAAGGAAGTCGTGCAATCGGTGAAGCGCGTGACGGACGTCGTGGGCGAAATCTCGTCGGCATCGAGCGAGCAAAGCACCGGTATCGAGCAGGTGAATCAGGCGGTCAACCAGATGGACCAGGTCACGCAGCAGAACGCCGCGCTCGTGGAAGAGGCTTCGGCGGCCGCGCAGACAATGGCACAGCAGGCGGAGAGCCTGCGTAAAGCCGTGGCCTTCTTCAGGTTCAATGGCAACGAAGCGACTTCATCGCGGGCGACGAAGCGGGAGAAGGCCCCGCAAACCGTCGCCCGGAACCGCCTCACGTCCTCTCCTGCAACAACGACAAAGGCCGCGGTGATGCCAGAGCCTTCCGGGGGCGGGAGTAAGGTTCTGGCTGCCACCGCTGCCGGCACATCGGACTGGCAGACATTCTGAACCGGACTGCGAGGTTTGGGCGGCGATTCAGAAAGGCAAGTCGAGGTCGAGTGGACGCAGATCCACGATGACGCTCGCCGTACGATCATCGACGGCCAGCGGAAACGGTATCAGCCGCGCAGACAGCGCGTGCGAGTGACGCCGCAGCCGGCGACGAGGAACGCCCTGGATGGAGACACGCGGGCCCGTTACGAGCGGGCCCGGGGAAGTAGCGCGAGACGCGACTGCAGCAGAAAGTGCAGCGCGTCAAAGGCCATCCTGCTGTCTCCCGGCACCGGTTGTCGCCGGCTTCGGTGCGTTTCAAGCCCAAAGGCCGCGTATCACCCCGGGATGGAGAGCGGCAGGATTCGATTGTTGATTTCTGCCCGGATCGTAACCAAAGACCATGAGATCTTCCGCTCCGCTCAACGTTTCGAAGATGGTTGTGAAGTCGCTGGAGTCCGCAGGAATCGACCACGTGTTCCTGGTTCCCGGAAAGCTGATCTACCCGCTGCTGGATGCAATTGACGAGTCGCCTTCCATTCGCGGCATCGTTGGCGCTCATGAGACGGGCAGCGCTTTCATGGCCGATGGCTATGCGCGCGCCAGCCGCAAATTCGGCGTTTGCGCAGGAATTTCCGGTCCCGGCACGATGAACTTCGTGCCCGGCATGGCCGCAGCTCACGCAGACCGGATTCCGATGCTCTATATTGCCGGAGGCATCTCATCGAGTGCGGAGGGTAAGGGCGCCTTCCAGGACGCGACTTCAGGTGGCATTTTTGAAAGTGGCGTGGTCAAAGGCTTAATGACGAACGTCGTCGAGCTGAAGAACAAGGAAAATGTTCAGGCGGAGCTGCGTCGTGCTACGGACGGGCTGAACTGGATGCGTCGAGCGCGGTCATTCGTCAGTATTCCTGTTGATGTTCAAAAGCAGGACGTTCCTCCCGGTCCGCAGATAGCACGGCAACCCTACGCCCAGCACGAATTCAATCTGGGTGAAGCGCCCCCTGACCGTACCGCGCTGGATGCCCTGTGCAGTCTCTATCTACTTCAGTCGAAGAAAGTCGCGTTTCTGATCGGTAGTCGCGGGAATGACGCCGAAACTGCAAGGGCACTTCTTGAGGTTGCGGAGAAATTTCACGTTCCGGTCGCGACGACGCTAGCAGGCAAGGGGGCATTTCCCGAGGGACACAAACTCGCGCTGGGCATCTACGGGTTCTCGAGCCATTCGCGTGCCGCACGTGTGATCAATTCGGACGAGCTTGACGCGCTCGTTGTATTTGGCAGCGATCTGAACCAGCGTGACAGCATGAACTGGAGCAGGAAGCTGACCGAGGGGAAGGATCTGCTTGTCTTCGATGACAGCTTTGATCACCCGCCGATGGGGCACATTGCCCAGCGCAGCATTTTCTCCGGAATTGGAGCCACCTTCCGGTTGCTCGCCAAGATGAACACGGGCGCCCTCGACGAGTTCCAGAAAGTGCTCGAAAGAAGAAGGGCATGGGTCGCCGGGGTCAGCCAGACTCCCCTGTACGACGGCCAGTTCGAGGATTTTGCCGCGCGGCAGGCTTCCAGCGGCAATGAATTGCTTTATCCTGGCGCCGTCATCAAGCGCCTTTGCCAATTGTTGCCCTGCGACAGCAACGTCGTGGTGGACTCCGGCGCCCATCGTATATTCATGGCCCACTACTGGCTGTCTTCGGGCATGGGCAACTACTTTTCGTCCAACTCACTCGCACCGATGGGCTGGGCTATCGCAGCCGGAATCGGCGTCAAGCTTGCGGCCCCCGAACGCCCTTGCGTCGTAGTCACGGGCGACGGATGCATGATGATGCACGGAACGGAGATTCAGACGGCAGCTCGCTACGGCGTCAAAGTGATCTACGTCGTCCTGAATAACTCGGCTCACGGTGCAATTCACATCGATGCGATGAGGGGCGGTCTGATTTCGGAGCAGTTCACCAGACTGCCCCGTCATAGCTGGACCGCGTTTGCATCGTCGCTTGGTGTGGCGGCACGCGTGGTTAACGGAATCGACGAGCTGGATGACGTTCTCGGTGAAGCAAGTCGATATGACGGCCCGTTCCTGATTGAAGTCATGACAGGAGTCTTTCCCGCGCCAAACCGGTACTATTCGGAAGCGCAAGCCTTGTCATGAACAACGGCCTTGATGTGTTTCGCGTTAGACCCGGCGCGTTCATGGACTGCGCGGCCGCTCTCCAGTCCTTTCCACCACTTCACGCCGAAACGACCCGGTCCGGCCGAGTCCGGTTGCAGTTGCAACGTTCCTGTTAGTAAATCCCAGTAAGTTTGAAAGGCCGCAGCAATCATTCCTTCATTCAGGATGTCTAAAGTCGCAGCGTCGTACCCACGTTGTGTCATGCAGAGAGCCAGAAGACCAAACCGATTTCTTCATAATATTGGGAGTCTGTACATGCAAACAATTTTCCTGCGGCCCGCGATTGCCCTCACCCTGATCGCCGCCGGCGTGGGTACACAAGCGGCCCATGCAAGCCAGTTCCAGCACGGCAACCTGGTCGTCAGCCGCGGTGTCTACGACAATCTGTCGAGCAACGTTCAACCGGGCACGGTGCTGCCGCCGAATTGTTCGAGCACGCAAGGCGGCTGCGCCGCAGCGACCGGCGCGACGAACGACGGTACCTATCCGTACGTGTTTAACAACGCGCTCTATGACTCGAGCTTCGGCATCACCGCACGAGCCTTCCTTGACCAGATCACGCCGGACGGCCGACTCGTCAACACGCTTGAGGTGCCGAACAGCATGAATCCGGGCCACGGTGGCGACCAGATGGTGACCAGCTTCTCGTCGAAATCGGAAATGGCGCTGAACCTGTCGACGGACGGCAAGTACCTGACGTTCATGGGCTACGTCGCTTCGGTCAACGCGATCGATGTGTCCAACTCGAACACGCCGGGCGCGGTCGATCCGACCAACCCCGTCGGCGAGAACGTCTATCGGGCAGTGGCGCGTGTCGATGAAAACGGCCAGTTCAAGTTCACGGAGACCAACGCGTACAGTGGGAACAATGGCCGGGCCGCGATTCTCAACGACAGCAACGGCCAGAACATCATCTACACGTCCGGCAACGCAGGCAACGGCGGGAACCCGCAGCCGAACGGCATCGTGCTCGGCGCCGGCGCGCAGGTGATGGACGGATCGAGCCAACACGAAGCGCAGCAAACGCCGGGCACGCCGACGCCGCTCGGCAGCTTTTCCGTTACCGAACTCGGCGCGAAGGCTGACAAGATTGGCAAGGACGACAACTTCCGCGGCCTGACGATCTACAACAACGTGCTGTACTACACGAAGGGCAGCGGCGGCAACGGCGTAAACACGGTGTACTTCCTCGATACGACGGGTACCGCCTGCCCGAACGGCGTGGGCGTGCCGGCGCCGAACGCGAAGCTGCCGACCCAACCGCTCACGTATAACGCCGCCACGCTGCAGGCCAACGGCCTGCCGAACAACATGTGCGTGCTCCGCGGCTTCCCGACGACGTCGAACAAGACGACGAATCCGACGCACTTCCCATTCGGCCTGTGGTTCGCGGATGCGCATACGCTTTACGTGGCAGACGAGGGCGACGGCTACGCGGGCGGCTCGGATCTGTACACGCATGCGGCCGCACAGCAGCTCGCCGGGTTGCAGAAGTGGGTGTACAACGCGACGACGCAGAGCTGGACGCTCGCTTACACGTTGCAGAACGGCCTGAACCTCGGCAAATCGTACACGGTGAACGGCTATCCGACCGGAGCGAACCAGGCAACCAGTCTGCCGTGGGCTCCGGCAACCGACGGCCTGCGTAACCTGACGGGCCAGGTCGAGGGCGACGGCACCGTGATGTTGTGGGCGATCACGTCGACAGTCAGCGGCAGCGGCGACCAGGGCGCGGACCCGAACAAGCTGGTGGCAATCCGCGATTTGCTGAAGAATACGACCGCTCCAGGCACCCGGGAACAGTTCGTCACGGTGCGTAGCGCAGGGTTTGCAGAAGTATTGCGCGGCGTTTCTTTCACGCCGACGCACTGAAGCCAGCATGGGCCGCATGTCGGTCCGGGCTTGATGGAAAAGGGCGGCCCGGAGGTTCCGGGCCGCTCTACGGGCGACAGATGTAGCGCCGGGCGCGAAACGGATGTCCGCGTATCGCGCGTGGTTCGGAGAATCGTGCGAGTCAGGCGATTCGTCGAATGGCCTTGCGCGATCTGCCGGTTCGTGTGTACCGGAACAGATCCTTCGGGTCGTTGTCGTCATCATGCTCGCCCCAGGGAACCCGCTCCACGCCAACGCCGAAGTTCAGCGCTTCAGCCTGCTCATGCACGAAGCGCAGCGGATTGCCAGCGAAGCCCCCGGTCAGGTTCCAGCGCCAGAAGAGGGCGATCGTCTTTGTGCCGCCATGGAATCAGACAGCCTCCGCCAGCAGCGATTGCACTGCCGCCTCGGCGTTGGCGATTGCCGTCTTCGCCGCTTCAGGTCCATGAGCCACGCCTTCCACGCGTAGATGCTCCACTTCGGTCAGCCCGATGAAGCCCAGAAGATGCTTCAGGTAGCCTGACTGGTAGTCCAGCGGCGCGTAGGGACCATTCGAGAATACGCCGCCGGCGGCAGTGAACAAATAGACCTTCTTACCCGTCAGCAGGCCTTCTACGCCGCTGTTGTCGTACTTGAAGGTCACGCCAGGCCAGGTCACATAATCGAACCATGCTTTGAGTTGCGTGGGCGGTCCGAAATTGATCATGCCCGAGCCGATCACGACGGTGTCGGCGGCGGCCAGCTCGCCAATAAGGGCTTCTGCCACGCCGACAGCCTCTGCCTGCGCCGGGGTACGTGCCTCTGGTGCAAGCGTGCGGCCGACGACGTAGGCTTCATCGATATGGGCCAGCGGATCGGAATAGAGATCCCGAATGGTCAGTGTGCTGCCTGGGTGCTGCTCGCGGAGTCTTTGGGCGAACTCGCTGGCGAATCTCGTTGACAGGCTGTCGGCACCGCGAGGGCTCGAAGTGATCAGCAGGATGTGGCTCATGTTGGCTCCTTGGTATATAACAAGAACTAGGTAACTTTTCGGTTGTCGATTACCTAACCATACGCAGGATGGTATTGTTCCCGTCCTTGCTTCACAAGAAGGCACATGCATGTCACTGAGTCACACTGATCTCCCCTGGGAGATGCCCGAACCCGACGCCGGTGGCTGCAAGGCCACCCGTGAAATCCTCGATCGGATCGGCGACAAATGGAGCCTCTACATCATCGCTACGCTGGCCAGTGAGCCGCGGCGATTCAATGAACTGAAGCGGAAAATAGACGGCATCTCGCAACGCATGCTGACGCTGACGTTACGTGGGCTTGAACGCGACGGGCTGGTTACCCGCACGATGTATGCGACGATTCCGCCGCGTGTCGACTACGCACTTACCGAAATGGGGCGCACGCTGCTGGAGCCGGTAATGGCGTTGGTCAACTGGGCGAACAACAACCAGCCGGCCATTGCTGAAGCGCATCGACGCTTCGACGAAGAACCTGAACCGGATCGCTTCTCACCGCAGGGCGTCGTCTACCAGCGACGCTGACAAGCAGAGGTCATATAACGCATCGTTGGCGATAGGGCCGTGCGCAATCGTGGCAGCTTCAGTCGACGAAGCTGGTTTCGCTAGCGGAGGTGACGAACGGCCTAGGCGTATTTGCCGCCTGCCGAGTTGCGAATGATCCGGTGAACGTGGATTCATTTCGCCTTGCCGAACGCGTCCGCGATCTGCCGTGCGCGCTTGACCTCGTCGCTGTGCAGATAGATCGAGGTGGTCGAGACAGAAGCGTGCCTCAGGTTGTCGCGCACCGTGGTGAGTTCCGCGCCGCGACCGAGCGCGTGCGTGGCGTGCGTGTGGCGCATCCAGTGCGGACTCGCGCGGCGCAGCTTTTCCGCAAGCGGCGCATGATCGGCCTCGATGGCTTTGGCGGCCAGCAGGAAGAAGCGCCGCAGCACCCCCCACAAACGCACGCTGCTAATCGCGGCGTCGCTGTCGGCCTCGAGACTGCCGATGACCGGAGTCGCCGGATTCCAGCGCACGGGCACGACAGGCAAGTCGCGTTCGGCCAGATAATGCGCGAGCGCCTCCCACGCGAGCGGCGGCAAGGCGACGCGCGCAAGCTTCTTTCCCTTGCCCGTCACGCGCAGCCAGTGATCGCCGCGCGCATCCGTCTCGACGTGGCCGAGCGTGGCTCCAACCAGCTCGCTCGCGCGCAGACCGGTCGCATAGCCGAAATCCAGCAGGAAGCGCAGCCGCTGTGCCGCCGGCGCTGACCAGCCGTACGACCACTCGAGGCCGTCTGCGATCGTGCGCATCAGCGCCCATTCCCCTTCGCTGAATGCGTGCGAGGTGTCGAGCGCCTGCGCACCGCTCGCGCCGCGCACTTTCACACCGGAAAACGGATTGGCGAGCACGTAGCGCTGCTCGATGAGCCAGCGGAACAGTGCGCCGAGGATCGACAGCGCATGCGCGACCGAGCGCGCCGAGAGGCTGCCGTTGAACGGCCGCCAGTCCGGCGACGTGCGCGCCCGCACGGGGCCGACCCAGCGGCCGCGCGGGGACGGATGGCGCAGGAACGCGCGGTAGGCGATGGCGTCTTCGGTCGAGAGCGACGAGAGCGCGCGGCCACGCTCGACGATCGCCCAGAGGATCAGGCGTTCGGCTTCCTTCCGGTAGGTCCGCTGCGTGGCGGGCGACTCGTGCAGCGCAAGCCAGGTCTGGATGGCTTCATAGTCGTTCGATGCGTCCAGCGTGCAGGTCGCGCGCGGTGCACGGAAGGTGCCTTCGGAGCCGTCGACTTCGTGCGGCAGCTTCAGGGACTCCCATGGTGCGATGTCGCCGCGCTGGCTCGCCACGATGAGCGCGCGCGCCTTTTCCGTGAGTGCCGGCCAGACCGCAAAGAACGCCTCGATCGCGCGGGCGCTCGCCACACCGAGTCCCGGCACGGCTTTCCACCACTGGCGGCGGCGCGGGATACGCACGGTCAGGTCGGCGAGCGTGGTAATGCCGTGCGCGTACAGCACCCGCACGGCGCGCGGCGTGAACCATTGTGCGATGTCGTCGGCGATCTGGGGTTCGGGAGGGCGCGCGGTGCGCAGGCTGTCGATTGCCTGCGCGACTGCCTTGGCGTGCCGCTCGCGTTCTTCCACCGGATGTTCGAACAGCGCCACCAGATCGTCGCGATGCGCCGCGCGCGCGAGGGCAACGAGCCTGCGCCGGATGCGCCCGAGCACGCCACGCGCCGACTTCCCGTCGCCGAGCGCCGAGGGTAGATAGCGCTCGACAGCGGGCCGCACGGCGAGGCCTGCATACCACGCGCGCAGCATGGCGAGTTCGTCGGCGTCGGGGAATCCGGGGGGCTCGGCGGAAGCGGGTGCGGGAAGGGGGGTGTGACGCGTTTTCATATGCCGAAGTTTAACGTGAAAATGGGTGTCTTGTGATAAGAAGGATTATCTTTATAGTTGCAGAAGGCATGCATTTTCCGCTGAAGAACGAAAGATGCTCCCGCAGGAGTTGGCCCAGGCGCGTGGGCGCCGCCTGGCGGCCACCGAAAGCGAATGCCGGAAAGAGGTTCAATCCGCCTGACAATGGCACAGCCAGATATCACGATTTCTCGCGCCGCCTATACTCTGGCTGATCACCTACACATTTACTTCCCGCTAATATGAGGTTGTTAGCGAACGTCGATCAAGATCCGTTTCCGAGTCAAGGCTCGACCTCCGTCAAAAAAAGGAGATTCCAATGTCTGCAAACACGGCGATTGATGTTTCCGACGACCCGGCCGATGGCGGAAGACGCAGATGGATCAAGGCTGGCATAAGCGTGGCGACGCTCGTTGCCGGCATGCCGTTCACTGCGGGCGACATACAGGCGGCGGCGTTGTCCGAATCGCAGCGCAATGCGCTGACTCCCGATCAGATCATCGAAATGATGAAAGCCGGCAACGAACGGTTTCGCACCGGCAAGATGAAAAAGCAGGACTTTCTCGCGCAGAAGAGAGCGAGCGCCAGTGGCCAGTACCCGGCGGCAATCGTCCTCAGTTGTATCGACTCTCGCGCGCCAGCCGAGATCATTCTGGATATGGGAATCGGCGACACCTTCAATGCAAGGATTGCGGGAAACATCGCAAACCAGGACATACTCGGCAGTATGGAGTTTGCGTGTGCCGTTGCGGGTGCGAAAGTAATTCTGGTGATGGGTCATACCGCATGCGGGGCGATAAAAGGTGCAATCGACAACGTGCAATTGGGAAATTTGACGGGTTTGCTTCAGAAGATCCAGCCGGCGATCGACGCAACGCAATATTCCGGAGAGCGATCCAGTAAAAATGAAGAATTCGTCGATGCTGTCGCGCGATCGAACGTTCAGGGTGCGATAGCCGCTATCCGCAGTGGGAGTCAGATTCTGTCCGATCTGGAAAATAAGGGGAACGTGAAAATGGCGGGCTCGATGTATGACATTCGAAACGGCAAGCTAACGTTCCTGTGAGCATTCGAAGCCGGTTCGCAAGCGATTCGCGGCTATTGTGAGGTGCGTGTATTTTCTGATATCCCCGATATCAATAACGAAAGAGAACGACAATGTTACGCACCTCATTGAAGGTAATAAAGATAGGTGCATGGGTTGCGGTCCTGCTGGTGATACTCGCATTCGGTCTGCGCGCCTGGTATTCACAGCGCAGCCCGGATCTCGCTGTCTGGCACACGTACGTGCCGCGCGAAATGACGGTCGAGGAAATGGATGTGGGGGACTGGAACGCCTATATGAATGCGGAAGCGCGCATTTTCGAGGACGTTCGCGTCAACGTCGTCGAGAAATTGAAGCCGTCCGAGCGCATCCCGACGAACCGGTACTACGAAGGGGCGCCGATCTATCCGGGGCACTTCGCGCAAGACTGGAACCGTTCGTACATTCTCGAGCCGCAGGGTCCACCCGTTGGCGCCGTGGTGCTGTTGCATGGCATGACGGATTCGCCGTTCAGTTTGCGTCACATCGCGCGCCACTATCGCGATCGCGGCTTCGTCGCCATCGGCATCCGCTTGCCGGGGCACGGTACGGTGCCGGCCGGGCTGGCAAACGTCCACTGGCAGGACTGGGCTGCGGCCACCCGGCTCGCCATACGGGAAGCGCGCCGGCGTGTGGGCCCGGACAAGCCGCTCGAACTGGTGGGATTCTCCAACGGCGGGGCGCTGGCATTGCAATACGCGCTCGACGCGATCGAGAATCCCGCGCTGACGCGCCCGAGCCGACTGGTGCTGATTTCCCCGATGATAGGCGTCACGCGTTACGCGCGCTTTGCCGGCCTCGCCGGATTGCCGGCGATATTGCCGGCGTTCGCGCGCGCCGCATGGCTTGGCGTCATTCCGGAATTCAATCCGTTCAAATACAACTCGTTCCCGGTGAACGGCGCGCGTCAATCGTACCTGCTGACCGCCGCGATCCAGGAGCAAATGGCGAGGCTCGAGCGTGAGAACCGGCTCGACACGCTGCCGCCGGTCCTGACCTTCCAGTCCGTGACCGACTTCACGGTCAGCACGCCGGCGATCATGTCGTCGCTCTATGACAAGCTTCCTGAGAACGGCAGCGAAGTGGTGTTATTCGACGTGAACCGCAGCGTGCGTTTCAGGACGTTCCTGCGCGTCGCTTCCTACACGGCGATTTCACGGCTGCTGCGTACCGGTCCCCAGAACTATCGCACGACGGTGATTGGCAACGCCTCGCCGGACTCCGCGCATACCGTCGAGCGCAGCACCTACGCGGGTGAAGTGCAGACGAGAACCAAACCGCTGGATATCGATTATCCGCAGGAAATCTTCTCCTTATCGCACGTCGCGATACCGTTCCCGATCACGGACCCGCTGTACGGCATTGCACCGGACGATTCGGAAAATTTCAATGAGCACCTCGGCACGCTTGCGCCGCGCGGCGAGCGCGGCACCCTGATCCTGACGCTCGATTCGATGTTCCGCATCGCGTCGAATCCGTTCTTTCCTTACTTGCTGCAGCGTATCGATGAAGGCATGGGCGCAGTGCCGCCGCCGGTCGTCAAGTCTCCGCCGCGCACCCATGAAACCGCTGCCGGGCAGCCTGACGATTTCTCCGATGACCTGAATGCACTCGACCAGGTTGGGGCCGATGAGCCTTAGACCAGGCTGCTTCAAAGGCGCAATGGGCTCGCCAGCGAGTAGGTCCCGAACAGGAAGCCGCTTCGAAGGATTAGCCTGGCAGCCGCACGCATTGAGACGTGCTTGACGAACGTTGAACGTCCGTCAAGCGCCCTGGGAACCACCGTACGACATCGTATCAATCGCTTTGCCCATTCGAGGCGGGCGCGGGTGCCGCTCGCTGTGCCGCGGCTTCAGCTGCAACGCGTGCCTGGGCCGCATGCAGGTCGTCAGGATATTTGTTGTCGCGTCCAGTCGGTTTGTAGCCGGCTCGTACGAGCTGGGCCAACTCCTCGCGAACCTGCGCACGCGTGGGCGATCCATTCGAGGGTTGGGCGAAAGAAAGGGGCGGCACCAGCAGGGCGGCCGCAAGCGCGGCCAGTTTGAGTGTCCGGTTCATGGTCTGTGCCTCCAGCCAGGTGTCAGCGCTACGGACCCGGGGTGGGTCGATAGCTGGCACCGATAGCTTGACGCGGCAGACTTAAGAAATAGTTAACGTCGAACAGGCGACTTGTAATCTTCACATAAGCCGCCTTGCTTACAGAAGTCCGACAATTCGCTGCCTGCTACCGCGACGGTCCGGGCACGCTCCAAAGCCGAACCGTCGCAGCCACCCAACTTCTCATTGTGTTTGCATGGCCGGGGCAACCTCGCTGGACGTAACTGCGAAGCGGTGCTTTCTCATGGGCGCGAGAATGAACTTGGCCGACAGCCCCGCGATGATCGACACGACGGCTGAGCCGATCAGGACATGCTCCCACGATCCGCCGGCGGCCAAAAGCGAAGCAATCGGGACGAGCAACGACGCCGTGCCCTTGGCGGTATAGAGCGTGCCCGCATTCGACGCCGCGTATTTGCTACCGAACGTATCCGCGCAGATTGCCGGGAAGATCGAAAAGATTTCTCCCCAGCACAGGAAGATCAGCGGCGCGAAGATCAGGAATGCATAGGGATCGTGACCGAACGCATTCATGCCCAGCAACGCCAGCCCCTCGCCAACGAACACGATCAGCATGGTGTTTTCGCGGCCGATCTTGTCGGACAGGAGGCCGCAAATGGGGCGGGTCAGCCCGTTGAGCAGATTGTCGATCGATAGCGCCAGCGTCAGCAACGGCAGCGTCGCGCCAAAGAATTGTACGGGCAGCCTGGCAAAGCCAAATGACTTCGCGATCGGGCCGAGTTGGGCGGTCGCGATCAGACCGCCGGCGGCGACGAGCACGAACAACAGATAAATCATCCAGAAGAGGGGCGTTTTGACCATCTGGCGTGGCGTGTAGTCGACTTTGCTCGTCACGACGCGCGCGACGGGCTTGATGCCGGGGCCAGGACTCGGGCGGATCAACGCGATGCTCAGAATGAAGATGGCGATGCCCTGGAATACGCCGAACACGAAGAACGTTTGCCGATAGCCCGAGTCGTGAATCATGTTGGCAATCGGTATCACCGTCAGCGCGGCCCCGGCGCCGAAGCCCGCAGCGGTCAGGCCCGCGGCGAGGCCGCGACGGTCGGGGAACCATTTGAGTGCGTTGCCGACACAGGTGCCGTAGACGCAGCCGGCTCCCAGTCCGGCGATCACCGAAGCGGTGTAGAGCATGGGTAGAGTCGTGGCGAACGAATCGAGCACCCAGCTCAGCCCGACGAACGCCGCGCCGCACATGACGACGGGGCGGGGGCCGAAGCGGTCGACGAGCCAGCCTTCGATCGGCACGAGCCAGGTTTCGACCAGAATGAAGATGGAAAACGCTAGCTGGACCGCGGCGCCGGTCCAGAGATTTTGCGTTTTCATCGGGATCACAAAAAGTGTCCAGGCATACTGTAGGTTGGCGACGAGTGCCATACAGGCAATGCCGATGAAGAGTTGAGTCCACCGGTTTCTCAGGAAAGCATTGCCTGCCGGCGAGGCAGCGGATGACATGACGACTTCTCCCACGAATTGAAGTTCGGACTACGGCGCGAGGGGGGCCACGCCACGCGCGCGCCGTAGCGTGTTGCATGCAGTGCGGACGCCGGGCGGGCAGGGCAGCAGCGCAGACTGCCGCGCTACCCGGGCCCGGCCTGCGATATCACGACTTCTTCTCGTACACCCCAACCTTGTTGCTTTCGTTGAGATAGACGTAGACGCGATGGGTGGCCGTGTCGACCGTCAGCGTGTGAACTTTGGGCTCGGTACGGATGTGGTCGACGATCTGATTGGAGTCCAGATCGATCACCTCGAGATTGCCGGTCTTGTCGCCGATGAATGCGCGGCGCTTGTCGGTGTCGATCGCGGTCTGGTCGACCGCGCCGGCAACGGCGATGGTCGTGACCAGCTTGCCCGTTGCCGGGTCCACGACGAGCATCTTCTTGTCGCTGGTGCCGAAGATCAGGTGATTCGTTTTGCTGTCATAGACGCCGCCCTTGGCGTCCTTCTTCAAACCGAAGTCCCACACCGCTTCGATCTGGTGCGTGTTCGGATCGATCACGTCGATCTTGCCGCCAACCGGCTGATACAGGCGGTCGGTGGAAGCCACATACAGCGCAACGTCCGGGCCGTCCTTGTCGTCTTCGGGCTTCAGCTTGAACGTGGCGGTCAGCTTGTACGGCGACTTCGGCTCGAAAACGGCCTCGTTGTTGCTGTCGTCGTTCGCGAGCAGAATCGTGCCCGTTTTCGTGTCGACGTTGACACCGTCGGGAGTCTTGCCGCCGCTGTCGACGGCGGCGATGCGCTCGAACGAATGTTTGTCATAGACAATCAACTTGCCGGTCGTCGCGTCGGTGACATAGGCGTGGTCTGCGTCGAAATCGATGCCGTTGCCGGAATCGACGCCCGCAAGCGTTTTCTTCACCGCCATGCTGTTTGCGTCGATCACGACGACGTTGTGATCGGGCGACTGGGACAGCCAAACCGCGTGGGTGTCCTTGTCATAGGTGACCCAATCGCCGTGACCGCCCTTGGTCCCCGGCAAATCAATCGTCTTGACGAGTTGATACTGCGATGTTTGCGCGTGGGCCGCCAATGAGCACAGCCCCATTGCTGCCAGACAAACCGTCAATGCTTTGTGCGTGAGAAAAGCCATGTTGCCTCCATAGGAAATGTATGCGTTTGTGTGCCTGGTTCTATCGACTGGCCTGGATGCGAGGTCAGAACTTATGCGTGATGCCGAGGATCGTCACGACTTGCGAGCGTGTGCTCGAACTCGCCGCAAGATCGCCCACCGTGCCGCCCGCCGCGACGATTTGTGAGCCGTCTTCGCTGAACGTCGTGCCGCTGGCGTGGGAATAGGCCACGGCCGTATAGAAGCTCGTGCGCTTGCTCAACGCGTAGGTGGCGTTCACGCCGAAGTTGTTGTACGTCGCCGACGAGGCCCCGCTCGAGTGCGTGTACACATAGTTGAGCGCGGCGGCCAGTTCCGGACTGAACTGGTACTGAAGCGCCGCGCCGCCAACGTTGAAGGTCTGCGTGCGGTTGAACGCGCCATAGTCCGTGTATGGCTTGTACTGCGCGTTGCTGTACCGGATGTTGGCGGTGAGGTTGCCGATGACGTATTGGGCGGCGACCTGAAAGATCTGCCGGGAACCGAACATCGGCGTCGCCCCGTACAGCGGCGTCACCGAGTTGTTCTGAATGAGGTCCGCCGCGCCGTTGCCGTTCACGTCGTTCTTCATGAACAGATAGCCGGTGGCAAGCGTCAGGCCGCCGTTGTTGTACGCGGCGGCGGCGCCATACGCGTGACCGCCCGTCGTATTGCCGGCAATGCCGCCAACGCCGTACATCAACTCGTACTGGAAGCCGGCGTAAGTGGGGCTCGCGTACTTGATCGAGCTATTGATCCACGCCGAGTTGTCGTTGTTATCGGCGTCGCCTGGGGTGGTGAAAACCGGGCCCGCGAAGTTGTCGCCGGTGATCGGCTGGATCAGGTCGACCGTAGGGTCGAACTGGCGTCCCATCGTCACCGTGCCATAGGCATCGTCAGAAAGTCCCACCGTGGCCTGGTGGCCGAAAAGACGGCCGCCGGAAAGCGATCCATGCGTGATGTCGAACGAGCTTTCCAGGGTGAAGATCGCGTTCAGACCGCCGCCGAGTTCCTCCTTGCCCTTGAGCCCCCAATACGTCGCTGCGTTGTCGCCGTTTTGCATGGCCACGAGAGAATGGCCGCCGGTGTTGTTGTACCAGGCGACGGCTTCGTCGAGCGAACCGTATAGCGTGACGCTGCTCTGTGCATGCACGGCAGCGGATGAGAATGCGGTAAGTACTCCGACGCAAATAAAGCCTGACCTGAAATGTCTCACAACCTCTCCTTTCATTAATAATAATTTGTAGTGCGAAGTGCGTAATGAAGAATTCAGTGCTTAGGGCTGGTGCCCGGCGCCAGGGCGGCAGGCCTGCGGATCCACGCGAGTCACCCTGTCTGGCGCCGGGGATGGTGCGCTGCGGTGCGTGCTGTCCAGCGGGGATGCGAGGCGGGCATCGGCTGTCCCGGGTCGAACTTTGACGGCGTGCCCAGCTTTCGGATAATCGAATAATTTTATGTGCACGATAAAAGGTTCGTTATGTCTGAAAGCCGTTTAAATGATTGAAGGTTACGGCGCGACCGTCTTAACCTGACCGTTTCCTGACAAGGCCTGCATGCCTGAACGCTGGAAAGCGCCGTGGGAAAAGGCAGACGCCGGTTCGCACTGGCTGCGTCTGCTTGCGCACGGCACGAGCTTGCGCAAGAAGCGGATGAAGGAAAACGTAAAGAGAAGAGAGCGGTGTTCGCCGATCGATTAGACGCAAGGGGACGACGGTCAGGGAATTCACTGAGCGCCTGCTGTTGTTCAAACATTCGGCGAGCTAGCGCGTTAACCTTCCCTTAAGGTTGGCGGCGGTAGCCTCACCCACTTTATGTGCAGCACAGGAGTGAACAACGGGGAGCGCCATGCGCATACTGGTGGTGGGAGACGACGCCTCGATAGACGGTGGGTTGAAACGCGGGTTGCGCAAGGAGGGATTTGCCGTCGATTGGGCGAATGATGTCGAAACGGCCATGCTTGCACTTCGAACGACCTCTTATGGTCTGGTGCTGCTCGATATCGGGTCGTCCGGGAATCACGGACTGACGCTGCTCGCGAGATTGCGGCGGCGCAATGATGCGACGCCCGTGATTGTGATGACAGCGCGCAATGCCGGTCCGGACGCTGTCGCCGGCCTCGACGGAGGTGCCGACGACTACCTCGTCAAACCGTTTGCACTCGATGAACTGCTGGCGCGCATGCGCGCCCTGAGCCGCCATCGAACGGGGCGTGTGCAGTCGTCGCTGCAAGTGGGCGAGCTACGGCTCGATCCTGCGCAACACCGTGTGTGGTTGCGCGACAAGGAAGTATCGGTGACGACGCGAGAGTTCGCGCTGCTTCATGAATTGATGCGCGATCCGGCAATCGTCGTCACGCCGGCGCAGCTCGAAGAACGGATGTACGGATGGAACGAGGAAATCGAGAGCAACGCCATCCAGGTGCATATCCACAATCTGCGCCGCAAACTGGGGGGAGACGCCATCCTGAACGTGCGCGGCGTGGGTTATCGCATCGGGACACTCGCGTGAGGCAGGCGCGCGCGGTGGCCTGGAAAAACGGTTGCGCATGACGCAGCGACAATGCCATCCCGGTGGCTGGAGACCCATGTGAGGATGCTACTGGTCCATGACGACGATTCAATCGCGCTGCAGGTCGTGACGCAAATGCACCTCGCGGGATACGAGGTGGATTGGGCGAGCAGCGAATACGAAGCAGAACTGAGTTTGCGGTATCGATGCCACGACATCGTGCTGCTCGCTTTCGGCGAATCTGGCGTGGACGCGTTCGAGCTGTTGCGCCGTTATCGCAGGCTCGGTGGAAATGCCGCGGTCGTCGCACTGATTCCACGCGGTCTGCTGGCGAGTCCGATGGTCGTGCTGGACGGCGGGGCCGACGACTATCTGATCACGCCGTTCGATCTCGAAGATCTGAGGTCGAGGGTTCGCGTTTTGATGCGGCGGCCGCATCGCGTGCAAGGCCCGGTGGTGCTGGGAAATTTGACAGTGAACCAACTCGACGATCTGGTACTGCTCGACGACATGCCGGTGACCTTGAGGCCGAGCGAATACCGGTTGTTGACTGCACTGGTCAACGAGCCCATGCGAGTCTTCTCGCGTTCGGAGCTGGCGCTGCATCTCTTTGGACGCACGCGCGCGGCCTCGGGCAGCGCTGTCGATGTCGTCGTTCACGGCTTGCGGCGCAAGCTTGGCCCGGAGAAGATCGTGACGATACGAGGCGTGGGCTATCGGATGCGCCAGGCCGCGTGACGCAGGCACGGCTCACTTCTCACTAAGGCCGTAACCACCGCAGGCCAATCGGCACAGCGAGAACTTTCCTGTACAGCGCGATCAACGCGCGGGTCGTCGCCATGCCCGCAATGCGCCAGAACGGGCTGCCAACCATGCAGGCCAGCCAGGCGACGATTGCCGCGCCGATCATGTCGAATGGCCAGTGCACCCCGACAAAGATGCGAGCCCAGGCAACGGCGATATCGACGATCAAGGCAAGCAAGCCGATTCCCCGCTTCCCGCCGGACAGTAAGGTGAACGAGACTGCGGAAAGCAACGTCACATGATCGCTAGGAAACGAAGAATCGGGAGCATGGGCGAGAAACGTATGGCCCATTGCGCTAACGAAAGGGCGAGGGTGATACCACGCCAGACCGATCAGCTGGTTGATGCCGAGGGCCAGCAAGCCGGCAAAACAGGCGCGCACGGCCAACGCGCGGCGCTCGTCCGAGCCTGTCAGCCATAGTGCCACCAGCATGGCCGGGACCAGCAGGATCGCATAGTCCGCGATCAGCGTGCCCGCAGCAATGAGCCAATGCGGCGTTGCGGGTGTGGCGTTGAGTGCGAGAAAAATGCTTCGGTTCAATGTTTCGACTGCATCCATAGGGGCCCTCTGTTTTCATGCCCGTTCTTGCGTCACCGCTGGCAAGCGGTTCCGGTTGTCAGAGGCGATTCTACGCACCGGCCCCTTAACGAAACCTTAACAGGGGCGACCGGGATCCACGGTCGGGCCGGCGTGGACGGCATGACATGGCCAGTTTTGTCAGTATGTCGGCCGGTTTGATCAGTCTGTCCGGCGCCTGTTGGCGCTAGGATTGCCACGACGCGCCCTCGGGACTTCCTGAACGGGTCGGGACCAGGCGTAGAAACAGGCTGTGCCGGCGCCTGGCAGGCGGCAAACAGATAATTGAGGAATCCATATGAGCAGGGAAGTCGTGGTGGTAGGCGGTGTGCGGACCGCGATCGGCAAATTCGGCGGCAGCCTGAAAGACGTGCCGCCAACCGAACTCGGTTCAATCGTCGTGCGCGAACTGCTCGCGCGAAGCCACGTCGAGGCAAAGGACGTGGGGCATGTGGTGTTCGGCAACGTGATCGCCACCGAGCCGCGGGATTTTTACCTGTCTCGCGTCGCCGCGATCAACGCCGGCATTCCCGAATCGACGCCTGCGTTCAACGTCAACCGGCTGTGCGGTTCGGGCCTGCAGGCGATCGTTTCCGCCGCCCAGACCATTCTGCTCGGCGATGCTGAGGTGGCGATCGGCGCCGGCGCCGAGAACATGAGCCGCGCGCCGTACATCTCGACCGAGGCGCGCTTCGGCGCACGGATGGGCGACGCGCGCCTTATCGACATGATGCTGGGCGCGCTCAATGATCCTTTCCACGCCGTGCCGATGGGCGTGACGGCCGAAAATGTCGCGGGCCGCTACGGCATCACGCGCGAGCGTCAGGACAACCTCGCGCTCGAGTCGCATCGCCGCGCGGCGCAAGCGATCGCCGAGGGCCGCTTCGCCAGCCAGATCGTGCCGGTCAAGCGCACGGTGAAAGGGCGCGAGATCGTCTTCGACACCGACGAACATTTGCGCCACGATGCAACGATCGACGACTTCGCGAAGCTCAAGCCCGTATTCGCGAAGGAAAACGGTACGGTCACGGCGGGCAACGCTTCCGGCATCAACGACGCAGGCGCGGCCGTCCTGCTGATGTCGCGCGCAGCGGCCGAGGCGCGCGGCCTCGTGCCGATGGCGAAACTCGTGGCGTACGCACACGCGGGCGTCGATCCGCTTTACATGGGCATCGGCCCGGTGCCGGCTACGCGTCTTGCGTTGCAGCGCGCGGGACTGTCCGTCGCGGACCTCGACGTGATCGAGTCGAACGAGGCGTTTGCCGCCCAGGCATGCGCGGTCACGCAGGAGCTGGGTCTCGACCCTGAAAAGGTGAACCCCAATGGTTCGGGTATTTCGCTCGGCCATCCGATTGGCGCGACCGGCGCACTGATCGCCGTGAAGGCGCTGCACGAACTCAAGCGCATTGGTGGCCGTTACGCGCTCGTCACGATGTGCATTGGCGGCGGGCAGGGGATCGCCGCCATTTTCGAAAACGTCCAGTAAGTTGAGTGCGCCTTCGGGCGCGCCATATAAAGCCATGCAAATCGAAACATTGGGAATCGTCGGCGCCGGGACGATGGGTTCCGGCATCGCGCAGGTCGCCGCGCTCGCTGGCCTCCGCGTGATCGTGGTCGACGTCAGTGATGCCGCGCTCGACAAAGGTCTCGCCGCGCTGAAGGGAAGCCTCGATCGGCTCATTGCGAAAGACAAGCTTGACGCGGCGGCGAGCGAGGCCGCGCTCGCGCGCATCGAGACATCCACGGATTATCAGCGGCTCGGTGCTGCGGGGCTGATTATCGAAGCCGCCACCGAAAACCTCGATCTGAAGCTGCGCATCCTGAAGCAGATTGAAGCGGTCGCGCGTCCCGACGCCATTCTCGCTTCCAATACGTCTTCAATCTCGATCACCACGCTTGGCGCCGCGCTTGCCGACCCGTCGCGCCTCGTCGGCATGCACTTCTTCAATCCGGTGCCGTTGATGCCGCTCGTCGAAATCATCCGGGGCCTCGAAACCCGTAGCGCCGCAGCGGAGGCGGTCCACGAGCTGACGTTGCGGCTCGGCAAGACGCCGATCAGCGTACGCAATTCGCCGGGCTTCGTGGTGAACCGCATTCTCGTGCCGATGATCAACGAGGCTTTCTTCCTGCTCGCCGAAGGCGTCGCGCCAGCCGAGGATATCGATACCGGCATGCGCCTCGGAGCGAATCAGCCGATTGGGCCGCTGGCGCTTGCCGATCTCGTTGGACTCGATGTGGTGCTTTCGGTCATGGACGTTTTTTACAATGACTTCGGCGATTCGAAATACCGCGCGTGCCCGCTGCTTCGTGAACTGGTGGCCGCAGGACGTCTGGGCCGGAAGACTGGGCGCGGGGTCTACAGTTACAGCTAGAAAGATTGTGGCGGAGGTTCCGCGGGCGGTCAGCCCGCGGGCGTCGAAGGTCATTGTTGAGCTGTGATGCACCGAGTTTTGATGTTTGCGAACATTATAAAAATGCGATAATTTGCATTATGTAAAATGACATTCACACGGAAAATTGGCCCACAGGCAACGTCGGCCAAACTTCCGGCGCCATGCTCCTCGCGATCCGACTCCCTCAGCGCCCCTCATCCATTTGCTGCCCGACGACACCTGCCTTCACACGCCAGCGGTCGCTTTCCAGAACGGTCTGTGCGTCGATGCGCCTGAACAGATCCAGAAGCGACGCAACGAGCCCGGTCCAACCCGTCTGGTGACTTGCACCGAGCCCCGCACCGTTGTCGCCGTGGAAATACTCGTAGAACAGGATCAGGTCACGCCAATGCGGGTCGTCCTGGAACATGCCTGTCCCGCCATAAACCGGGCGTCGACCATCCACGCCGCGAAGAAACGTACCCGTCAGACGGCGGACGATCTCCTGCGCCACCTCGAACAGCGTCATCATCTGCCCGGATCCCGTCGGGCATTGAACCTTGAACTCGTCGCCGAAAAAGCCGTATAGATTCGTCAGCGCCCTGACGATCAGGAGATTCACGGGCATCCAGACCGGCCCCCTCCAGTTCGAGTTGCCGCCGAACATGCCGGTATTCGATTCCGCCGGCAGATACTGCACCTTGTATTCCTGTCCGCCCACGTTGAGTGTGTACGGGTGGTCGAGATGGTAGCGAGACAGCGACCGGATGCCGTACGGCCCGAGGAATTCGTTCTCGTCGAGCAGATATCCGAGCACGCGCTCCAGTTTCCGCGTATTCAGGATCGACAGGAGTCTGCGGTCTCTATGGCCGATGAAGCCAGCATCGGTCGGGGCCACATGGGCAAGCAACTCGGGGTAACGACTTCGAAACTGGGCGATCAGCTCCATGAGTCTCGGACAGCGCGAGACTGAATCGGCCTCGAAAACCGTCGACGCGCACAGCGGCAGCAAGCCGACCATCGACCTGACTCTCAGGCGCATCGTCTGGCCGTCAGGCAGACGCAACAGGTCATAGAAGAATCCGTCCTGTTCGTCCCACATGTCGTCCGGCTGGTCTCCAAGACGGTTCATTGCGTAGGCAATCCACATGAAATGCTGGACGAACTTGAACGCAATCTCTTCGTACATGGGGTCGTGCTCGGCCAGGAGCATGGCCATCTCCAGCATGCTCTGGCAATAAAACGCCATCCACGCAGTGCCATCCGCCTGCTCGAGCGCCCCCCCCGTAGGAAGCTGGGCGCTGCGATCGAACACGCCAATGTTGTCGAGCCCAAGAAAGCCTCCGGCGAAGACGCTTCGACCCGAAGGATCCTTACGGTTGACCCACCAGTTGAAATTGAGCATCAAGCCCTGGAACGAGCGCTCGAGAAAGCGCGGATCGGCGCGTCCCAACGCTTTCTCATACTTGTAGAGCCAGAGCGTGGCGGCGGCATGCACGGGGGGATTCACGTCACTGAAGTTCCACTCGTAGGCCGGGATCTGCCCGCTTGGGTGAAGATACAGGATGCGCAGCATCAACAGCAGCTGCTCCTTGGCAAAATCGAAATCGACGGGGGCCAGCGCGATCGTATGAAACGCCAGGTCCCACGCTGCGAACCACGGGTATTCCCATTTGTCCGGCATGGAGATCACGTCGGCGTTCAGCATATGGAACCACTCAGTATTGCGCACCGCGTGCTGGCTGGCTTCGAGCAATGGATGGCTCTGGTGCTCGCGCAACCACCGCTCGAGATCGAAGTAGTAATACTGCTTGCTCCACAACATGCCTGCCAACGCCTGACGGTGTACGCGTCGCTCATCGTCGGTCAGTACCGTTGGCGCAATACGTTCGTAGAACGCGTCCGCTTCGGTCATGCGATCGTCGAAAGTCCTCTCGAAGTCATTGAAGGCGTTGTCCAGCTTGACAGCGCTCAGGCGCAGCCTGATGGTCGCGGCGCCGCCCGCGGGGACCTCGCATGCGTAATGCGCCGCAGCTTTGGTTCCCGCCCTCGCCGGATTCACGGCGTCGCGTTGCCCGTCAATGACATACGCGTGGAACGCGTCCTTCACATAGGGCGACGCGTTGGGTTGGTTCCACAGACGCCGTGCGTTGCTTTCATTTTCCGTGAAGAGCAGTTCCGTTTCCCCGTCGCAATAGAGCCAGTACTCGCCCAGTTCCCGATGTGTCGCGCGAATCACGCCTGAATCCGCTTCGCATAGCGAAGGCCTGTAATCGTCGTAGCCCCACGACCAGGTATTGCGAAACCACAGCGTCGGCAGGACGCGAAGCCGCGCCCCTTCCCTTGCCCGGTTGTGCACGGTGACGCGTATGAAGATGTCTTCTGGGGCCGCCTTCGCGTATTCGACGAACACGTCGAAATACCGGTCTTCATCGAATACGCCCGTATCGAGCAGTTCGTACTCGAGTTCACCGCGCGAACGCTTTCCGTTTGTCTCGACCAGATCCCGGTATGGATATTCCCGCTGCGGATATTTGTACAGATACTTCATGTACGAGTGCGTGGGCGTGCTGTCGACATAGAAGTAGTACTCCTTCACGTCCTCGCCATGATTGCCTTCGCTATTGGTCAGACCGAAGAGGCGCTCCTTCAGGATTGGGTCGTGTTCGTTCCAGACTGCAAGCGCGAAACACAACCTTTGCTTGTCGTCGCAGAGACCGCCGATCCCGTCTTCTCCCCATCGGTAGGTACGCGAACGCGATTGATCATGGGTGAAATAACGCCAGGCGTCGCCGTCGCCGCTATAGTCCTCGCGGACCGTCCCCCACTGACGCTCACTGAGATACGGCCCCCACTTCTTCCACGGCAGCTGCGCGGTACGCGACTCGTTCAGACGCCTTTCCTCTGCTGCGTCGACGTTTGCAGGGCACATGCCTCGCCTCCCGATCCGCGAGATAGTCGTGAACTACCGTAGTGATGGGCCTTCGCTCGCCTTTGTGGCGCGCACGAGGCCCCCGCGAGGATCACTGCGGCACCTGCGCGACGGGTTCCGGCGTAGCGGGCTGCGCCGGCGGCGGTCCGCTCGCCGGCTGCGGCACGCTCATCTCCTCCGCCTGAACGACCCACCCGCCGCCCATCGCCATGTAGAGGCTGACGAGGTTCGTCAGCGTCGCGGCCCGGGTCTGCGTTTGCTGCAGCTCCGCGCTGAACAGATTGCGCTCGGCATCCAGCACCTCCAGGTAGCTCGTGTAGCCGCCCTCGTAACGCAGCCGCGCGAGCCGCAGATACTTGCGCAGCGAGCCGACCTGCTGGGTCTGGATCTCGAACTGCTCGCGTGACTTTTGCACGGCGAGCAGCGCGTCGTCGACCTGCTGGAACGCCACCCGAATCGCATTTTCGTAGGCGAACAACGCCTCCTGCTGGCGCGCCTCGGCCTGCTTGTTCTGACCGTAGATGTTGCCGCCCGTGAAGATCGGCATCACGGCCGAACCGGCAAACGACCACACGCGCGCAGGTCCGGTGAAGAGATTGGAGAACTGCGTGCTCACCGAGCCGAACAGTCCCGTGAGCGAGATCTGCGGGAAATACAGCGCGCGCGCCGCGCCAATCAGCGCATTTTCCGCGATCAGGTTCTGCTCTGCCTGCAGCAGGTCGGGCCGGCGTTCGAGCAGTTCCGACGGCATGCCCTCAGGCACGGCCGGCGTCGAGAGATCCACCAGCGCGCGGCCGCGCAGGATCGGCTCCGGATTGCTGCCAAGCAGGACCGAGAGCGCGTCCTCCTGCTGCCCGATCTGCTGCTCGAGTTGCGGGATGGTCGCTTTCGTCGCCGCATAGTCCGACTGGCTTTGGGCAAGCTCCATATCGGAAGTCTGTCCGAACTGCTGGCGCAGTGTGAACACGTGCACGGAATCGGCGCGGCTCGCGGTCGTGCTCTGTGCGATCTCGAGTTGCATGTCGAGGCTGCGCAGCGTGATATAGGACGTCGCGACCGACGCGACGAGAGTCAGAATCGTCGCGCGGTGGCTCTGTTCGGCCGCGTTCACGTTGGCGCGTGCCGCCTCGGTTTCGCGCCGTACCTGACCAAACAGGTCGATGTTCCAGAAGGCCGAGATGCTCGGCTGGAATTCGTTGAAGACCGGCGAGACGCCGGCCGGTATCGGTGTCGGTCCATCCTGCGATGCGCGCTCGCGCGCCGCGCTGAAACCGACGCTCGCCTGCGGGAACAGCGCCGAACGCGTGCTCACGAACTGGCCCATGAACTCGTCGACACGCGCGGCCGCCTGCTTCACGTTGAGGTTGTTCTCGAGCGCGGTCTTCACCAGGTCGTTCAGCACCGGGTCGTCGAACTGCTCCCACCACGTGGTGTTGGCGACGTCGGCCACTTCCGGGTACGCAAACCGGTACGTCGCCGGCACGGCCACTTTCGGCCGCTCGTAGTTGGGGCCGAGCAGACAGCCGTTCAACAAGCCGATGAGGAGGACCGGCGCGGCGACGCGCACGAAGGCAGCGGCGCGCATGTCAGTCGTCCTCATGCCGCGCGGACGGCGTGACGGTCGGCGAGCCGGAGCCGCCGGATGCCGGCGGCGGCGTTCCGCTGCCAGCCACGGGTGTGTCCTTGCCGCCGCCCTTGCGCGAACCAAGCGACTCGATCCCCCAGTAGAACATCGGAATGAAGAACACGGCGATCGCGGTCGCCCCCAGCATCCCGCCGATCACGCCGGTGCCGATCGAATGGCGGCTGTTTTGCGAGGCGCCGAGCGCAATCGCGAGCGGCACACAGCCGAGGATGAACGCAAGCGACGTCATCACGATCGGCCGCAAGCGCTCTTCCGCCGCGGTCAGCGCAGCGTCGTACGGCGTCTTGCCCTCCTCCCGGTTGAGCACCGCGAACTCGAAGATCAGGATCGCGTTCTTCGCGGCGAGCGCGATCAGCATGGTCAGCCCGATCTGGAAGTACACGTCGTTGTTCAGGCCGCGTAGCAGGATCGCGAGCAGCGCGCCGAAAAGCGCGAATGGCACCGCCATGAGCACGCCGACCGGCAGCGACCATTTCTCGTATTGCGCGGCGAGGATCAGGAACACCATGATGATCCCGAACACGAACACGAGCCCCCCGGCCGAACCCGACTTGATTTCCTCGAACGCCTCGCCGCTCCACCCGACGGCGTAGCCCGGCGGCATCTGCGCGGCGAGTTCCTTCAAGGTGCCGATCACCTGGCCCGAGCTGTAGCCCGGCGCTGCGTTCGCCGTAATCTTGACCGCCGGGAAGTTGTTGAAGCGTGTGATCAGATCGGGTCCCGTGACGTACTTGTAGGTCATCACCGCCTTGATCGGCACCATGTTGTTCGAGCGGCTGCGCACGTAGATCTGGTCGAGGTCGGCGGGCGTGAGCCGGTAGCGCGGATCGGCCTGAACGATCACCTGCCAGAGCCGCGCGTCCTTGTTGAACTGCGACACGTAAAGCGAGCCGAACATCGTTTGCATCGCGCTGTACACCTCTTCGACCGGCACGCCGAGCGTCTCCGCCTGGTCGCGGTCGACGTTCACGAGCAACTGCTGCGAGCTCGCGTTGAACGTCGTGGTCACGCCGGTGAGCTCGGGGCGCGCCCTCGCCTTCGCAATGAAGTCCTGCACGACGCCCGCGAGCTGCTGAATCGAGCCGTCTCCGTGACTTTCGATCCACATCTCGCTGCCGCCCGTCGTACCGAGACCCGGAATGGACGGCGGATTCACCGGTATGACGAGGCCCTCCTGAATTTTCGAGAGCGTTTCGTAAGCCTTGATCAGCACGGCGCGCGCGTTTTGCTCCCTGATGTTCGAGAACTTGTACCGCTCATCGAAGCTCCTCAGGCCGACGAAGAACGTGCCCGCGTTGTTCTTGTTCTCGCTGTCGAGCAGGCTGTAGCCGTTCACGATCGTGATGCTGCTGACCGCCGCCTGCTTCATGAAATAGTCGGTGACCTTGTCGCCCACGCCCGCGGTCCGGTCGAGGCTCGCCGCGTCCGGCATGATGATCGCGCCAAGCAGATAGCCCTGGTCCTCGGGCGGCAGGAAAGCGCCTGGGATCGACTTCCCCATCATGACGGCAAGCACGATCACGGCACCGAAAACAAGGAGGCCCAGCACGTAGCGCCGGATCATGAACCGCACGGCGCGCCCGTAGCCGGCCGTCATGCGCTCGAACTGATGGTCGAACCACCGGAAGAAGCCCTTTTTCTCATGGTGCGTGGGCTTGAGCAGGATGGCGGCAAGCGCCGGAGACAGCGTGAGCGCCACGATGCCCGAGAACACCACCGAGATCGCAATCGTGATCGCGAACTGCTTGTACAGTTGTCCGGTGATGCCGCCAAGGAACGCAACCGGCACGAACACGGCGCACATGACGAGCACGATGGCGATGACCGGGCCCGACACCTCGTCCATCGCCCGCTTGGCCGCGTCTTTCGGACCGAGCTTGAAGACGGTCATGTTGCGCTCGACGTTCTCGATCACGACGATCGCGTCGTCCACGACGATGCCGATGGCGAGCACCATCCCGAACAACGTCAGCATGTTGATCGAGAAGCCCAGCGCCGCCATCCCCATGGCCGTGCCGACGATCGACACCGGGACGGCCAGCACCGGAATGAGCGTCGCGCGCAGGCTCTGCAGAAACACGTACACGACGATCACCACCAGCACGAGCGCTTCGAAGAAGGTGTGGACCACGTCGGCGATCGACGCACGCGTGAACTCCGTCGTGTCCATCGCGACCTGGTAGTCGAGCCCTTCGGGAAACGAAGTCTTGAGCTCCGCGAGCGTCTCGCGCACCTGCTTCGAGACGTCGAGCGCATTCGCGCCCGGCTGCTGGTAGACCGCGATGATCGTCGCCGGCTTGCCCTGATAGGTGGTGCGGTTCGAATAGCTCTTCTGACCCAGCTCGGCCCGGCCGATGTCTTTCAGCCGGACGATCGCGGCGCCGGTGCTCGCTGCGCGGATGATGATGTTGTCGAACTCGGCGGGCGTCGCGAGCCGCCCGGTGGTCGTCACCGCGAACGACTGCTCGACCGGGTTGCCGGTTGGCGCCTGGCCGACGGTGCCGACCGCGAATTGCTGGTTCTGGCCACGTACGGCGTTTTGCACGTCGCCGGCGGTAATGCCGAGCTGCGCCATGCGATCGGGCTTCAACCAGATCCGCATCGCATAATCTGGAGTGCCAAAGATCGAAGACTGGTTCGCACCCGGAATCCGCTTGATCGTGTCGAGCACGTAGACGTTCGCGTAGTTCGCGATATAGGTCGGATCGAAGCGCTCGTCCGGCGAGTAGATCGCGATCACCATCATGAAGGCGTTCGACTTTTTCTGGACCTGGACGCCCTGCGACTGCACCTGCTGCGGCAGCTGCGGCAGCGCAAGGTTCACGCGGTTCTGCACGTCGACCTGGGCAAGTTCCGGATTGGTGCCGATGCCGAAGAACACGTTGAGCGTGTAGTTGCCGGTCGACGAGCCGGACGAATACATGTAGATCATGTTGTCCGAACCGTTGACCTGTTGCTCGATCGGCGCGGCCACATTGTTCGCCACGACGTCGGCGCTGGCTCCCGGGTAGGTCGCGGAGACCGTGATCTGCGGCGGTGTGACGTCCGGATACTGCGCGATGGGCAGCGCGAGCATCGTCAACGCGCCGCCGAGCGTGATCACGATCGAGATGACGGACGCGAAGATGGGCCGGTCGATGCAGAAGTGCGAGATGTTCATCGAGTCGCCCCTTACTGCGACGCGCCGCTGGATTTGGCCGGCGCCATCGCTCGCTCGCCCCCGCTCACCTGCGGCGCCGACGCACCGCCCTTCTCCACGACCGTCTTGCCGCCGGTCTGGGTCGAGGGGAGCGTTCCGGCGATCTTGAGCGGCACGTCGGGCACGACGCGGATCGCGCCGTCCACCACGATGCGCTCTCCGGCCTTCAGACCATCGTTGATGAACCAGTTGTCGCCGCTCCAGTCGCCGACTTCGACCACTCGCTGCTTCGCCTTCGACTCATTGTCCACGACCCAGACGAAGTGGCTCTTCGCGCCCTGCAGCACCGAGCGTTGCGGCACGAGGATCGCATTCGGCCGCGTGGCGCCCGACACGCGTGCGCGCACGAACTGCCCCGGCCGCAGCGTACCCTTCGGGTTCGCGAGCGAGGCCCGCACGAGGAACGTGCCCGTGTCGGTGCTGAACGCCGGATTCGCAAAGCTGATAGTGCCGTGCTGGGGAAATTCCGTGCCGTCGGCGAGTATCACCGCCACCACGAACTCGCTGTTCGGCGGGAAGAGCAGCTTGCCCGCCGCAATCTCGTCCTGAAAGTGCAGCATTTCGTTTTCGGAAATGCTGAAGTTCACCCAGATCGGATCGAGCTGATAGACAAAGGTAAGGAGCCCAGATGAATTGGCGATCAGATAGCTGCCGTCCTGCTGTCTCGCATAGCTCGCGAGGCCATCCAGCGGCGACTTGATCGTCGTGTAGCCGAGGTTGAGCTCCGCCGTCTCCACCTGCCCTTGCGCGGAAATCACCGCGGCCTGGGCCTGCTTCTCGTTGCCGATCGCGTCGTCGAGATCCTTCTGGCTCAATGCCTGTTGCGCGGCAAGCGGCTTGACCCGGGCAAGATTCTGCTGCGTGACCGTGAGCCGCGCCTGCTGCTGCGCAAGTTCGCCGCGCGCCGTTTGCAGCGCGGCCTGAAACGGCTTCGGATCCATCAGGAACATCGTCTGGCCGGCTTTCACCTTGTCGCCTTCGGAGTACGTCCGCCGGTCGAGAAAGCCGTCCACGCGCGCACGAATTTCCACTTCCCGCGAACTCTGTGTCTGCGCGGTGAACTCGAGTTGGACCGGGGTGTCCTGAGCCGTGATCGTCATCACCGTGACTTCCGGCGCGCCGAGCGCCGGCGGCCCCGATGCCTTTTTGCAGCCGGCGAAGAGCGTCAACGCAATGGCGACGAGGATTAGCGGCAGGCGGTCCCGGCGTGCCGCAACCCGGGGTAACGATCGATGCTCGGGAAAGAACGGTCCGCTCATGAATGGCCTCCCGCAACGCGCTGGACCTGCGCATCGCCCCGGTACGCGCGCGCCATGGTCACCTCTTCGTTGCCCGCTTACTGTTCGCGATCCGGATCGGCAAGGATCCGCACACTACGCTAGACGCGACGCCGGCCGAGGCAGGACGGGGCCAGCCGACTTGCCGCTCCCGGACAATTGCCCACGCCGGTTATGACTTCCGCGATACATCGCGCCCCGATGATTTGCGCGAACACCGGAATGACTTTTTGTCTCCTGGCTGGGGTGCCGCGCAGGCGGCGCGCTCGAAAGCGCCACCGGCGCCACCCGGCGCTTTGGTATCGGCGCCGGATGGTCACGGCGCTCGTAGTCGTGAAGTTTGGTAGCGGTCCGAGGCAAAAACAATGGGACTTTGGTCCGATATCCCGCTGAGCACGCCTCTTGCTGTTCACGGCGAAGACGCAGCGGTTGCCAATGCAACCGCCACGCGGCACGCCCAGGTCAGGAGGCGCGGCGCAAACCGGCTATGGGACTTTGCTCAACCGTTGAAGTTGAAAGCCACGCCGGGAGCGTGGCCGGACGCGGTCAATTGCAACCGTGACTATTCGCTGTCCGATAACAGGTCGTGCCGCCGGGCCCACGCGCGACGCCTTTTCCGTTGGCCGTCTTCGCCTCGCCGCCACGATTGTTTTGGGTCGTCCGAACGCCGTTCTGATTCGTCTGGGATGTCCAGGCGGTGCCCGTATTCCGGTTGTAACCGCCCGCGGAGGACCCATTGCCACAGACTGTTTGTCCACGGTTATTGGTCGCGCATTCCGCAAATGCACTTGAACTGATGATTAAGCAAGCCACTAGCAATACGATCTTCATGGCGGTCTCCCGAAGGTTCTGCCAAAACGTGACTGGCGCATGATCGATGAAGCGTCGATCGCCATCCCGTCGCCGTCTCAAAGAGTGTAGGTCGTGTGCCAGGCGAAGGCCACCGACCCGATACCACTGCCCGTCGTTAGGGGAAACCCCTCTTCCGGAATAACGATAGGTAGATCAATTATTTGAAAAACGCATTCTTACTGCGTCAGAATGTGATTTCTGCATTCTTGTGCATCCCAACATCAACCGGAAGATGGAACTACGCCAGCTCGAAGCCTTCGCCGCAGTGATCACGACCGGTAGCGTCACCGCCGCCGGCCGCCTGCTGGGGCGCTCACAGCCAGCGATCACGCGGCTGATCCAGGAGCTCGAAACCGAGGTCGGCTATGCGCTGTTCACGCGCAACGGCCCGCGCGTCACGCCAACCGGGCAAGGCATCCTGCTCTACGAGGACGTCGAGCACGTGCTGACGGGCGTGCAACAGATACGCAAGCGCGCCGGCGAAATTGGCCGCGGCGAAAGCCGCCCGCTGCGCATTGCCGCGACGTCCGCCCTCGCCGCCGGCCTCGTGCCCGTCGCGCTCGCGCGCACCGATCTCGCTGTCGCCGCGCAGACGATCCAGCTGCGCAGCATGGCCCCGGAACAGGTCGTGCACGATGTCCTGACCGGCGCGGCCGACATCGGCGTGGCGAGCCTGCCGCTCGAACATCGCGGCGTGGTCGTGCACTGGATCGGGCAATCCGCGTGCGTTGCGGCGCTGCGCGACGACGATCCGCTTGCCCGCTCCGACCGGCTGCCGCTGTCGGCCTGCGAGGGCCGGCGCATCGTCACGATGCAGAACCCGTATCGCCTGCGCCGCCGGCTCGATCATGCGTTCGCGCAGGCCGATGTCGAGCCGGCCGGACTCATCGAGACGAATTCGTCGATGAACGCGCTGACCGCGGTTCGCGCCGGTCTCGGCATCTCGGTGCTCGAACCGGTCACGGCCTACGGCATGCCGCTTGCCGGCGTCGCGATCCGCCCGATCGACGCCGACATTCCGTATTTCTTCGGCGTGATCTCGCGCGACGCCATCGCGCTGCCCCCCGCGGCCGTGACGCTCATCGACGCGCTCGCAGACGCAGCCCGCGCCGTGCTGCCCGATTTCGCGCTGCGCGCGAGCGCCGAGCACGCCCAAGTCCTGCAGTCGCTGTATGGCGATCTGCCCGCCACCAAGGAAGCTTTGCCGTAATGAATCCGACCCCCCCATCGTCCGCAGGTCTCGCCGCGCTCGAAGCCCGTCTGCGCGAGGATCTCGCGTGGCTCGAACTGCCCGCGAAGCGCTGGATACCCGAACGCACCCTCGAAGGCCGACCCGTGATCGACGTGGCGATCGTGGGCGGCGGTATGGCCGGACTCGCGCTGGCTGCCGCGCTCGGCCATCTCGGCATCGACGCCGTCATCTACGATCAGTCGCCGCGCGGTTTCGAAGGGCCCTGGGCCACCACGGCGCGCATGGAAACATTACGTTCTCCGAAGCAGCTGACCGGCCCGGCGCTCGGCCTGCCCTCGCTCACGTTCCGTGCGTGGTTCGAAGCGCAGTTCGGCGTAGCGGCGTGGGATGCGCTCGACAAGATCCCGCGCCTGCAATGGATGGACTATCTGCGCTGGTATCGCGACGTGCTCGACATCGACGTGCGCAACGAACACCGGGTCATCGCAATCACGCCAGGCGCGCACGGCAGCGTCGCGCTGTCTGTCACGAGCGCAGCGGGCAGCGAGACCGTCCATGCGCGCCACGTCGTCCTCGCGACGGGCCGTGACGGCCTGGGCGGCCCTGCCGTGCCGGCATTCGTGCGCGATCTGCCGCGCCGCTTCTACGCCCACTCGTCCGATGTCATGGACTATGGCACGCTGCGCGGCAAGCGCGTCGGCATCATCGGCGCGGGCGCATCGGCGATGGACAGCGCGGCCACCGCGCTGGAGGCAGGTGCGGCCTCGGTCGATCTGCTGATCCGCCGCGCGGACATTCCGCGCATCAACAAAGGCAAGGGCGCGGGCAATCCAGGCCTCACGCACGGCCATGCTGCGCTGTCCGATGAGTGGAAGTGGCGCATCCGCCACTACATCAACGTGCAGCAGGTGCCGCCGCCACGCGGCAGTACGCTGCGCGTGTCGCGCCACGCCAACGCCCGATTCAACCTCGGTGCGCCAATCACGGGCATCGAACAAGTGGACGACGAACTGTGCGTAAGCACGCCGAAAGGTGACTTTGCGTTGGACTTTCTGGTGTTCGCAACGGGCTTCCGCATCGATTTGACGAGCCGCGCCGAATTCGCGCCGTTTGCCCGCCACGTCCGTGCGTGGAAAGACCGCTACGCGATGCCTGCCGGCGACGACGACATCGAGCTTGCCGATTCGCCCGACCTCGGACCGGTGTTCGAGTTCCAGGAAAAGACGCCTGGTGCGTGTCCCGGACTCGAACGCATCCACTGCTTTTGCGCGCCCGCGACGCTCTCGCACGGCGCGCTGTCGGGCGACATCCCGGCTGTCAGCGAAGGCGCGAAGCGGCTCGCACAGGGGCTTGCCGCGACCTTCTATCGAGAGGATGTCGAATTGCATTACGCCAACATGGCGGCCTTCGCCGAGCCGGAAATCGAAGGCGACGAATGGACGCCCGCGCCACCGCCTCCGGCACTCGCCGAGCGCGAAGCGAAATGAGCGCGTGAATCTGCCGTTTTCCGGAGTTGACCATGACATACGACACTGACGACATCGTCGATCGCGTTGCCGAGCTGGCGCCCGACTCGGCCACCCGCGCATTGCGGCACCAGCGCGCCAAGGTGGTGGAAGCAACGCAAGGCAGCTACGACGCGCTGTTCGCCCCCACGCTGGAAGGTCTCACGCTAGTCGAGCGGTTGCTCGTCGCGCTTTACGCGAGCCGCCTCGCGCCTTCACCGGCGCTCGCTGTCCACTACCGCGCCGAACTGGCCGCACACGAAGTCGATGCGGCGACACTCGCCGCCGTGGAAACGGGAGCGCCCGAGGATCTCACTGCGCCGCGCCTGCGCGCGATCCTCGCGTTCACGCGCACGCTGATCGAAAATCCGGTCGCTGGCGACAAGGCCGCGCTGCAGACGCTGCCCGCCGCCGGCTTGACGACGCCGGCCGTCGTCGCGCTCGCACAGCTGATCGCCTTCCTTTCGTACCAGACGCGCCTCGTCGCGGGTCTGCAAGCCCTCAAGCAGCTGGAGCGCGCATCATGAGCGACATTATCCGATCGCACGGCTTCACGAACGAATCGCTGGAATGGGACGCGTGGCTCGACGTCGTCGACCTCGACCAGGCCACCACGGGTCAGATCGCCGTGCTCGAGGAAAGCCACCCCAAGGCCAAAGTCTCGGACTACTACCGGTTTCTCGTCCATCAGCCCGAAATCCTGCGGCAGCGCTCCGCCGCGTTCAACGCGATCATGTACGCGCCCGGCGGCTTGCCTCGCGCGGAACGGGAGCTCTCGACCACCGTGGTTTCGCGGCTCAACGGCTGTGTGTATTGCGCGTCGGTGCACGCCCAGCGTTTCGAGCAGCTCGCCCGGCGCAACGACGTGATCCGGCAGGTGTTCGCCGATCCTCACAGCGCCGGCACGACCCGGCGCGAAGAGGCGATCGCCCGCTTCTCGGCCGCGTTGACCGAGCACCCAAACGAGATCGAGGCGGCCCAGTTGCAGGCATTGCGCGAGGCCGGTCTAACGGATGCCGAAATTCTCGACCTGATCCATTCGATTGCCATTTTCGCGTGGGCGAACCGCCTGATGCTCAATCTCGGCGAACCCGTGTTTCCCGCGCCGACACCCGCCTCCTGACCGACCAACGCTGGACCGTCCTTCAACCAATACCCGGGGATAGCCGATGGGCACTCAACCTGGCATCAAGCCTGTCATCGTGGCCGCCGTGCTGGCCAATGCGATGGAGTGGTTCGACTTCACCATCTTCGCCGCGATGACGCCGATCATCAGCAAGCTATTCTTTCCGGCCTCGCACGGCGCGGCGGGCGGCGATCTGAACGCGATCCTGCTGACCACGGCCCTGTTCGGTGCGGGTTTTTTCATGCGGCCCGTGGGCGGCGTGCTGCTCGGTCTCTACGGGGACACGTATGGCCGCAAGGCGGCCATGACGCTCGGCATGGGCATCATGGCGCTGGCCGCCGCGATCATGACCTTCGCGCCGACGTATGCAACGGCCGGTCTCGCCGCGCCGCTCCTGATGCTCGCGGCCCGGCTGCTGCAAGGGTTTTCGATAGGCGGCGAATTCGGCACGTCGACCGCGTTCCTGATCGAACTGGCGCCGCCGAATCGCACCGGCTTCTACGGCTCGTGGCAGATGAGCGGACAACTCATGTCGACGATGCTGGGCGCCGCGCTCGGTATGGTGGTCACGCAGGTGTTCACGCCCGGGCAACAACTCGCGGGCGCCTGGCGCATCCCGTTCGCGGTGGGCCTGCTCATCGCGCCGCTGACCATCTATCTGCGCCGCCACGCAAGTGAAACCTATGCGCGCATCCACGCAACGCCCCACGCCCGCGCGACGGAGGCGGCCGCGGCCAGGCGCGGACTGTCCGACTATCTGATCGGGATGGGCATGGTGGTGGCGAGCACCGTCACGTTCTACGTCACGTTCGGCTACACCGTCACCTATGCGAAGCAGGTGCTCAAGCTGCCCGTTTCGGAAAGCTTCATGGTGCAAATGATCGCGGCCATCGTCATGCTGATCGTCACGCCGATCGCGGGCGCGCTCTCCGACCGCTATGACCGCAAGACGCTGCTGGTCGGCTCGCTGGGGGCCTACCTGGTGGCGATCTATCCGCTCTATGCGTGGATCGTGGCAGCGCCGTCCGTCTCGCGGCTCCTCGTCGCGCAGATCGTGATCGGCGTGTTGAGCGCGACCTTCCTCGGCGTCTATTGCACGACGCTTGCCGAGATGTTCCCCAAGCGCACGCGCGCGACCTCGCTCGCGGTGGTCAATAACGTCGTCGTCCTGATCTTCGGCGGCTTTGCGCAGACGTTCGTGACCTGGCTCATCGTGCTCACGGGTTCACCGTTGGCGCCGGTGCTCTATGTGATGATCGGCGTCGCGCTCAGTCTCGTGGCCGTTGTGGCGCTGAAGCCGGGTCATTTCAGGCGGGGCAGCGCAAACGCCGCTCAAACCACCGGATGAGGCAGCGGGCTTTTCCAGGTTGAAGGGGGGAAGTCGAGGAGGTGGCGACTGGCGCGTGCCGTGACGCGGCCCCCCTCGCGTCACCTTCCTGTCGCCAGGATTCCGTCGCCGTCCGACCCCGTCTGTGCGTTCGACGTGTTCGCTACACGCTCGATCTGCACTTGCATCGACCGTGCGTCGGTCAACCCCAGCGCCTTCGCCGCGGCATAAGAGAGATCGATGATCCGGCCTTTCACGTAGGGGCCGCGATCGTTGATGCGCACCACGACCGACTTTCCGGTTGCGACCGATCGGACGCGCACATAGCTGCCGAGCGGCAAGGTTCGATGGGCAGCAGTGAATGCGCCGGTATTGAAGCGCTCTCCGTTTGCGGTCTCACGCCCCTGGAACTTCTCCGCATACCAGGATGCCTCGCCGGATTGCACCACCTCGTGCCGCATATGACAGGATTCACCCCGGCACGCCGCTTGCCGGGACGCCATTTGCCCGCAAGCTGTGAATAACGCACAGATTGCGAAAACGCTCAAATAGCGCAGTGATGGCGTCATGGACCACATGTCAGTCAGTGAGCGATGGCTCAAGGTTCTCAAAGGTGCCGAGCATACCGCGTGCCCGGCCGATTTAAAATCCTGGCAACTTTTCAGGTTTCATGCAATGGGCTCGCAAGTCCGACCCTCTTTTCGTGGCAAGCCCCCGAAAAAGCCCCCCTCGCTACGGAGGAAGGGCCTCGCCAACGCAATGGCTTACTGGCCGAAGTAAACCGGCTTCATGCTGTCACCGGCGGCAGGCGCACCCGACGCCGACGCACCGCCCGCCATCCCGCCGTAACTGCTCGCGCCGTTCTGCGCGGCCACGCGTGCTTCGGCAGCCTGGATATCGGCTGGATAGTTGGTGTTGTCGCCGTCACCTGGGCGGTAGCCCGCCTGTTCGAGCTGGATAAGCTCGGCGCGGACCTGTTCAGGCGTCACGGCGCTGTTCGATTGTGCGAACGAGACAGCCGGAGCAGCCAGGATGGTAAGGATAACGAAGGTTTGACCAAAGAATTTCATGATGAGGTTCCTCTAACGATTACCACGTAGGGTGCGACAAGCTTGAACTGATGCGCAGGTTCAATACACTCTCGCAAATTTTCCCGCGCCCCCGCTGGCCTCCATTACTTGACGGAGGCCTGATTCCCCGTTCGTTGTGTCCGCCACGTTTTTGTTTGCACTGCCCAGCGGCCTGTGTCGAATCCACCCGAAGCGCAGGCTGCACCGTGGGTCCGTTGCCACCATGCATGGTGATCGAAATTGCGCAGAAAATCGGCGCGGCGACGCTCACGGAGGTAGTGCGCCGTCACGCCAGCCACCGCGATCGCGAGTACGATCGTGCCGGCAGCCATACCCAGCCAGGTTGGGTCCACGTCAGCCTCCCCGGTTACAGCGCAGCGCTTGCACGCCTCATGTGTCGTTGGACGCTCAGCCGTGGTAGTAGCCGTCGCCGACGGAGTTTTCCAGCACGCCGTCGACATATACGCCAACCGGGTCGCCATCGGCGGACGTGAGCAGCGAGCCGGGGTGCTGGCCGATGATTTTGATCCGGCCGCCCTGGAACCTGGCCATCTCCCGGTGATCGAGTTCTACCGACTCTTGAAGGTCGCGGATGGTGAGCGTGGTCATGATGGGTCTCCTGGAGCAGGACGATTGCAGGAATAGTCAAGCGGCAAGCCGCCTGCAGGACGTCATGCAGATGTCATGCCAACCGGGAGCGCTCCGCGCAGCGCCCTTCCCGACGTGCATCGCGATGATGCGAGTCTGGGCGCGCCCATCACCTGGCCAGGCGATGTTGGGCAATCGCCAACAGGCCGGCCGCGTCGCGCGGCAGTCGGCCAGGTACGGTCATTCGTGAGCGGCCTGGCGCGCGGCGATCCGCGCATCGAGCGCCGTGCGCAATGCGCTCACCACGTCGGCCCACTCGCCGCGGCGCGTTTGGCGGAACAGACGCGCATCCGCGTACCACGGGCTGTCGTCGCGATTCAGTTGCCAGCGCCAGTCCGGTGTGAACGGCAGTGCAATCCACACGGGCTTGCCGAGCGCGCCCGCCAGATGCGCGACCGCCGTATCGACGGCGATTACCAGATCGAGTTGCGCGACGAGCGACGCCGTCGCCGAAAACGTCGTCAGGCGCGCGCCGGCGTCGATCAGCCGGCCACGCTGCACGAGTTCGTCCATGCACGCGCGGTCGCGCTCGCGCAGCTCTTTTTGCAGCGACACGAAGCGCACATCGGCGTCGAAAAGCGGCTGGAGGTCCGCAAGCGGTATCGAGCGATTGCGATCGTTTACGTGCGTCGTGCTGCCCGACCAGACCAGGCCGACGCGCAGCCGTCGATCGTCATTCGTTTCGGCGCCGGTCACGTCGGACCACGACGCGCGCGCCGCGGCGTCGGCGTCGGCGCTGAGATACGCGCCCGAAGTCGCGAAATCCGCTTCGCGCAGCACGAGTGCGTGCGGCAGGCTCAACATCGGCACGTGGTAGTCGAATCCGGGCAGCGCCGACGAGTCGCCGACTACGCTCGCCGCGCCCGCTACGTTCTGCAGCAACGGCAGCAGCGCGTCCTGCACGCGCACGATCACGTTCGCGCCTTTCGCGTGCAGGCGGTCGACGAAGCGCACGAACTGCAAGGTGTCGCCGAGACCTTGTTCTGCGTGCACGAGCACGGTCTTGCCCGCAAGCGGCTGGCCCTTCCATTGCGTCGCGTCGGGGAAATCGTGCGTCATCGTGCCGTCGCGCCAGCGCCATTCGTATTCGCGCCAGCCGTGCTCGAATTCACCGAGCAGCAGATTGGTCTGCGCGCGATTCGTGCGCGCACCGGCGTCGTTCGTGTCGATCGACAATGCCTTCTTGAACTGGCGCAGCGCGTCGTCGAAGCGATGCAGATCGCGCAACGCGACGCCCAGGTTCACGTACGCGGCGACGAAATTCGGCTTGAGTTCGATCGCCCGCCGATACGCGTCGAGTTCCTCGTCGTAGCGGCCCAGCTCGCCGAGCAGCGTGCCGCGGTTGTAGTGCACTTCCGCGGCGTGCGGATAGCGACGCGCGAGGCGCGCGAGATACGCGAGCGCGGCCTCGGTCTCCTCCAGCTGGATAAGCGACATGGCCGCGCCGTGCAGCGCTCCGGCCTGATCGGGCGCGAGCGCCAGCAGGCGTTCGTAGAGCGCGACGGCTTGGGTGTGACGCTGCGCGAGCTGGCAAATGCGCGCGGCCTGCTGCAACTGCTCCGGAAGCGTTGCGGCCGGCTGTGCTGCGCGCCAGGCGAACTCGGCGGCGCCCGCGTAATCCTCGCGCGCGGCGTAGACGAAGGACATCGCTTCCAGTGCGCCCGCGTGATCGGGATGCGCTTGCAGGATCGATTGCAGGTCGTGCTCCGCGGCGTCGATGCGGCCGGCGGTGAAATGCTGCTTCGCCTGGGCGAGCAGCGCGACGATGGTGTCAGTCATGGGTACGCGGGGCGCTCGCGCCCGAATGCATGGATGAGGGCTCAAGGCGGCATTTTACCTCAGCCGCGCCTGCTCAGTTTCGTCGCACCCCGTCGCCGGGAATCTTGCCAGGGAACCGCGCAGTCGATTTGAAACGTGGAACAACGTGTATTTCTTCGCGTTATTCATTCACGGTAATAATCAGGAATATGGATCGCAAAATGTTTCCCGAAATTACGATCAAAATACGGTAAATGGCGCGTTTCCAGTAGCGCATCGGCGTGAGGAAAGTCCCTTGTTTTACTGGATATTTCGATCGTTCAAGCTGCGGATGTAATAGTCTGGAACAGGTAAGGAAATGTTAGCCAATAATCGTGGCAGGCATGCCACAATTTCTGAAAATCATTCTGGATATCGCGTTATGCTCCGCTCGCTCGCATTCGAGCGATAAACAAAGCAATGGAGTCACGATGAAAAAGAACACCCTATCCGCTCTCGCAGTCGCCGCAGCTTCTTTCGCCAGCGCCGCACACGCGCAAAGCTCGGTTACGCTTTACGGCTTGATTGACGCGGGCGTCCTGTACACGAGCAACCAGTCGGGCAGCTCGAACGTGCAACAGTCGAGCGGCGCACTCAACGGCAACCGTTGGGGCCTGCGCGGTAGCGAAGACCTCGGCGGCGGCCTCAAGACGATCTTCGTGCTCGAGAACGGCTTCAGCATCTCGACCGGCGCGGCGAAGCAAGGCAGCCGCATGTTTGGCCGCCAGGCGTTTATCGGTCTTTCGAGCGACCAGGCCGGCGCGGTCACGCTGGGTCGCCAGTACGACAGCGTGGTCGACAACCTGGGCGGACTGTCGCTGAACGGCACGCAGTACGGCGGCACGCTCGCCGCGCACCCGTACGACAACGACAACCTCAACAACTCGTTCCGCGTGAGCAATTCGCTCAAGTACCAGAGCGTGAACTACGGCGGCCTCAAGTTCAATGCACTGTACGGCTTCTCGAACGCCGCCGGAGGCTTCGCGAACAACCGCGCATACAGCGTCGGCGCCACGTACTCGTTCGGCGGCCTCAAGGCAGGTGCGGGCTATCTTCAGCTGAACAACTCGGGTTCGACCATCAACAGCAGCGGCGCGGTCAGCGACGACGCCACCTTCTCCGCTTCGCGTCAGCGCACCTACGGCGCCGGCCTGAACTACGCCTTCGGCGCAGCCAACGTGGGCTTCGTGTTCACGCAGACGCAGCTGAGCAATCTCACGGCCATCAACTCGTCGAACTCGGGCTCGAGCTCGACGACGTCGCTCGGCGGCAACAGCGCGCGCTTCAGCAACTATGAACTCAATGGCCGCTATGCGTTCACGCCGGCGTTCACCGTGTCGGGCGCTTATACGTACACGGACGCGAGCCTGGAAGGCGTGAATCCGAAGTTCCATCAGTTCACGCTGCAGGGCGACTACGCGCTTTCGAAGCGTACCGACCTGTACGCCGAAGCCGCGTATCAGCGTGTCGTGGATGGCGAGGGCAAGATTCACGCGGACATCATGGGTGTTTCCGCGTCGGATTCGAACTCGCAAGCCGTAGCGACCGTGGGCATTCGCCATCGCTTCTAACGCGACGATCGCTCGCAACGTGAGCGCCGCGCAAGCGGCGGACTAAGCATGGGCGGGCAGACGTTTCGGCGCCTGCCCGCCCATGTGCTTTCCCGATACGCCACGCTGACGCGCAAACACAGGCGATTATCGATTCAGGTTCGTCGCGAGCGCGTCAAGCAATTCCCTGGCTTCTTGCAAGTCTGCCGTTCCGAAACCTTCCGTGAACGAGTCATACACAGGAGCGAGTATCTGCCGGGCTGCATGCATGCTTCCTTCTTCCTTGAGAAGCGCAGCCAGGCTCAACGCCGCACGAAGTTCGAGCGATCTGGCACCCCGGCCGCGAGCCGTTGCCATGGCTTCGTTGAAACTCGCCTGCGCTGCATCGCGCTGCGCGGCTGCGCCGGTGGCAAGACCCGCTGAAAGCAGCGACAACTCGCCTTTCAGGCGGTACAGCTCGGGCTCGTGATACCGTTCGTCCGACGTTTCGCAAGCCGAGAGTGCCTCGGACAGCGCATGTTGCCCGGCGTCGCGCAAACCCGCCCTTGCATAGGTTTCAGACAACAACGCCAGAAAGTACGAGCGGCCAAGGCGAGCGCCTGTCGCTTCATAGTCGGTGAGGCCCCGGCGCACTTGCGCAATCCCCTCTTCTTTTTTCCCTGCCTCCGATAGCGCCCAGCCGTGGAGCATGGTCGCCCACGCGAGAATCATCGGAAAGCCTTGCTCCGTCGCAAGGGCGATGGCAGCCTCGGCGCAGGCATCAGTTTGCGTGGCCTCGCGACGTAATTGATGAAGCTCGGCCTTGAAAATGAGCGTTTGTCCGAGACTGACCAGATCGTGTAACGAGCGGGCGCGAGTGAGCGCTTGTTCTGCATGCCTTAACGCCCCGTCCGGGTAGCCCATATGCCAAAGAACGAGGCCCAGGCTGCCTTCGCCCACGCTTCGCGGATCCCGCCCGTGCGCAAAGATTTCCTCATCGAGGTGCCCGGTGTCCTGCAGCATAGAAGACTTCGCCAAGCCGGCCAGGTAGGCATGTGCGGATGGAAGCTCACCGAGCCTGAACAAGCTCATGCCGAGCAGATAGTGCGCTTCCATGACTTGCGTGGGATTCTCAGCGCGCTCTGCCAGTTCGAGCAGCCGCTCGGCGATTTCTTTGGCCGTTTTATATTCGGCGCTCAACTGATAAAACATCCGCAGCCCGGTTTGAGCGCGGAACAGATGCGGTGTTTGCCCAGCCAGCCTGCACAGCTCCAGCGCGCGCGAATACGTCGCCTCCACGTCGCGCGAGGCCCATCCTCTCGCGGCCATCAAGGCTGGCCCAATGGCGAGCCGCAATGCGAGCTCCCGATCGGCGCGTTCGGGCGTTTCAGGCAGCCCTGAGAGCAGATCGAGCGCCATGCCGAGCTGGCGAAGCGCCTCGGAGTTTGCCGAGCGCTGCCACGCCTGTTGACCGGCGCGATGCAAATACTCGACCGCTTTCGGTACGTTGCCGCTGAGGCTGTAGTGATGCGCGAGTTCGTTCCAGTAGTCCTTGATGCGTCCATCGAAAAGCGCCTCTATTGCCTGACCGATGCGTTCGTGCAGCAGCCGGCGACGCTCGGCAAGCATCGAGTTGCCCGCCACTTCCTGCGTCAGCGCATGTTTGAAGCCATATTCCACAGCCGGAAAAGCGGGCTGCTCGTAAATGAACTCCCCCGCTTCCAGACGTGACAAGCTCGCGTGCAGTTCGTCGTCGGGCAGGTCGACGACACACTGGACAAGATTTTCCGGGAACGTCTTCCCAATCACGGCGAGCGTCTGCAATAAATCTTTGTCTACGGCGAGCAGCCGATCGATACGCGACGCGAGCACGCCCTGCACCGTGGTCGGAATATGTAGCGCAGCCGGCGCCACTTCCATGCGGTAGTGGCCAGGCGCCCCCACGAGCACGCGTTCCTCGGCCAATGTCTGCACCACTTCTTCAATAAAAAACGGATTGCCTTCCGTCTTGTCGAGCACATGCTGCTTGACGCCAACGAGCGTCCGGTCGTCGCCGACGAGCGCGCTTATGAGCCCCTGCGCATCGGCACGATCCAGCGGCTCCAGCACCCGTTGCGCATACCCGGCGCGATCGCCCCAGTCATGCTGATACTCCGGGCGATAGTTCAGCAGCAACAGAAGGTGCGCACTCGATACGCGCTCAACGAGGTAAGCAAGGAAGGCTTGCGTCTCGCTGTCGAGCCACTGCAAATCCTCGAACACCAGGACCACGGGTTCGTTCGCGCTTTCGCGCACGAAGAGCTGCGTGATCGCCTCGAACGTTCGGTCGCGCCGGATTTGCGAATCCATTTGCGCGAGAGCCGGACCGGGATCGCCGATCGCAAGCAGATGAAGCAAATACGGCACACCGTCCTCGAGATTGCGGTCGAGGGAAAGCACCCGGCCCGTCACCTTTTCACGGCATCGCCGTTCGTCGTCTTCCGATGTGATCTGAAAGTAGTTCTTCAGCAATTCGACGAGTGGCAAATACGCGAACGACTTGCCGTGCGAGACCGAGAATGTCTCCACCACGAGGCACCCTTTTAACGCCGAGCGTTTGAACTCGTGAAAAAGCCTCGATTTCCCCACGCCCGCATCGCCGACTACGCCGACGATGCTGCATTGCCCGGTTCGCGTCGCATCGAGCGCCCTGCGCAGCGATTCGAGTTCAGGCTCGCGTCCGACGAACCGGGCCAACCCGCGCCGCTCGGCCACTTGAAGACGTGTGCGTAGCACGCCCGGCCCCTGCACCTCGTAGACGGCAAGCGGTTCGACCACGCCTTTGACCTGTGTCTGCCCCAAGGCCTTGAACTCGAAATACCCCTCGGTCAGCCTGTAGGTGGACTGGCTCACCAGTATCGATGCCGGGGTAGCAATGGCCTCCATGCGCGAGGCGATGTGGATCGTGTTGCCGACCGGGTCATAGTCCGCTTGCAAGTCGTTCTTGTGGATGGAGCGCATGAGAACCTCTCCGGTGTGGACACCCACCCGGATCTGCAAGGGAATGCCGCGCTCGAGGCGAATGCGGTCGCTATGACGACGCATCGCCTGCTGCATTCTGAGCGCCGCGTAGAGCGAGCGCTGCGGATGATCCTCGTGCGCGATCGGCGCGCCGAACAAGGCCAGAATGCCGTCGCCGAGCAATTTCGCTACGAAGCCCTCGTAATGGTGAACGGCCTCCATCATCAACTCGAGGACGGGGGCGATCAGCCGATGCGCCTCTTCCGGATCCAGACCGTATATGAGTGCCGTCGAGCCGGCCATGTCCGCAAACAACGCGGTAATGGTCTTACGTTCGCTGACGGCCTTGCCGCGGGCTTCGAGCGCCGCCTGCGCGGCGTGGACCTGCTCGGCCAGGTGCGAAGGCGTGTAATCGGCAGGGGGCCGAAGCGACGGCGTATGAGCGACGATGGCGCCACATTGCTCGCAAAATCTCGCGCCGTCGCGGCATTCGAAGCCACAGTTTGTGCAGCGCATATGGCCCCTGATCTCGAGAGACGCCCTCCATGGCAATTACCATTAAAAGCTCAATCTATCGAGGCATCAAGCTGACTCGCAAGCTCGTTTAAGTCGTCCACCACGAAATCCCACGCCTGCTCCGCTTTCAGGTCGGTTTTCTGAGCGGGACCGTGCTCGGTCGGCCGCACGACGAAAGCGGTCGAAAGGCCGAGCCGGCGCGCCGCGGCCAGGTCGCCGTTATGCGCCGCGACAAGGCACAGTTCGGCGGGCGCGAGACCCAGAATGTCCGCCGTCTCGCTGTACACCTGCGGCGAGGGTTTGTACGCGCGCACCACTTCGGCGCCGAGAATGGCGTCCCATGGCAGACCGGCGCGCCGGGCCACATCCACCATGAGCCGGATGTTGCCGTTCGACAAGGGGGCGATGATGAAGCGACGTTTCAGGCGATTCAGCGCCTCGACCGCGTCCGGCCACGGATCGAGACGATGCCAGGCCAGGTTGAGTTCGTCGATCTCGGCGTGAGTCACGCCGGCAATACCGTGATGCGCCAGCACCTTTACGAGATTCTCGCGATGCAGCACGTCGAGGCGCACGTAGGGCCGGCGTCCGCTGCGGATTTCCTCCATGGAAGGCGAATACTCGCGCCGCCAGGCGTCGGCGAACTCGAAAGCATCGAGGTTCGGCGCGTGGCGCTGCAGAAAAGCGGCGGCTTCCGTCGCGACGCCGCTTCGCCAGTCCACGACGGTGCCGAAGACGTCGAATACAAGAGCCTTGATTTCGGTAGGGTTCGTCATAGGGGCCAGAATTGGGAGTGGATCGGAGCACGGCACGGCGAACCGCCTCGGCCAACCGGCAAAGGCGGCGCAATGCACATTGAAGCATTCAAACCGGATTCACGCTGACTGCTGCGCCTCTCCCCTGCGCGCTTCAGGCCGCTTCGGCCTCCAGTTCGCGCCCTGGAATCGCGGCGAGCAGCGCACGCGTATAAGGGTGGCGCGGCGCGCGCCAGATGTCCTGATGGTCGCCGCTCTCGACGATCTTGCCCTGTTGCATCACGTGTACTCGGTCGGCGATGTAGCGCACGACCGAAAGATCGTGCGAGATGAAGAGCATGGAAAGCCCCAGTTCGCGTTTGAGTTCGACGAGCAGATTGAGGATCTGCGCCTGGATCGAGACGTCCAGCGCCGATACCGGCTCATCGCAGATCAACAACGCGGGTTCGAGCACGAGCGCGCGCGCAATGCCGATGCGCTGCCGCTGCCCGCCCGAGAATTCATGCGGAAAGCGCGCGAGCGCCGCCGCGGGGAGACCCACACGTTCGAGCGCCGAGCGCACACGTACACGGCGCGCCGCCGCGTCGCCAACCCCATTCACGGCCAGCACGGTTTCGAGAATATCGCCCACCGTGCGGCGCGGGTTCAGCGATGCATAGGGATCCTGAAAGACCATCTGTACCTTGCGCCGCAAAGGACGTAACGCGCGCTCGCGGAGCGGGACGAGTTCCGTGCCGTCAAGCGCAATCGAGCCGCCCGCAACCGGCACGAGGCGCATGATCGCGCGCGAAAGCGTGGACTTGCCGCAGCCCGACTCGCCCACGAGCCCGACCGACTCGCCCCGGCCGATATTGAACGAGACGCCGTCGACGGCGTGGAGCGCCGGTGCGCCATGGCGCTGCGGGTACGCCACGCGCAGGTCGCGCACGGCGAGCAACGGCGCGGTGTCCGTCGTCTTAAGCTCCGACGCCGTACGCTCGGGCGCCTTGCGCGGCACTACCACGAAGGCCGCCTCCTCGCTGGCCCGATCGGCCGATGCCGTGTGGCGGATTTCCGGCAAGGTCCACGAGCGGTAGTGCAGATCATCGGCGAGATTGAGCGAAGCGCCCAGGAGCCCTCGCGTATAGGCGTGGCGCGGATGCGCAAAGAGATCCGCCGTCGGCGCTTCTTCGACCTTGTGCCCGGCCAGCATCACCGCCACGCGGTCCGCATGATCGGCCACGACGCCCAGGTCGTGCGTGATCAGCAGGAGCGACATCGACAGCTCCCGGCGCAGCGTGTCGAGCAGTTCGAGGATGCGCGCCTGGATCGTCACGTCGAGCGCGGTGGTGGGTTCGTCGGCGATCAGCAGACGCGGGCGGCACGCCACGGCCATCGCGATCATCACGCGCTGTCGCTGGCCGCCCGACAGCTCGTGCGGGTAGTCGTCGAAGCGGCGCTGCGGCTCGGCAATGCGCACGAGATCGAGCAGTTCGACGGCGCGCGCGCGAGCGGCCCGGCGCGACAGCGCTTCGTGCTGGCGCAGCGTTTCCACGATCTGCGCGCCGACGCTGAGCACGGGATTCAGCGAGGTCATCGGCTCCTGAAAGATCATCGAGATCTGTTTGCCGCGCAGCTCGCGCACCGACCTGGGCGGCAAGCCCAACAGCTCGCGCCCTTCGAAGCGCACGCTGCCCGTGACGCGCCCGGGCTCGGGAACGAGCTGCATGAGCGAAAGCGCCGTGGCGGATTTGCCGCTGCCCGACTCGCCCACCAGCGCGAGCGTCTCGCCCGCCGCGATGTCGAAGCTCACCCCGCGCACCGCTTCGTGCGCCCCAAAACTCACGCGCAGATCGCGCACTTCAAGCAATTGGCTCACGGGACACCTTTACGGTCGTTGCCGCTGGCGCGGATTGAGGGCCTCGGTCAGGCCGTCGCCGAGCAGATTGAGGGCGAGCACCGCGAGCACGATGGCCGCGCCGGGAATCGCCGTGAGATACCACGCCGTGCGCAGCGAATCGCGTCCCGCGCCGATCATCGCGCCCCAGCTCATGACATTGGGGTCGCCCATGCCGAGGAACGACAGCGACGATTCGATCAGGATCGCGCTCGCCACCATCACCGAAGCCGTGACGATCACGGGCGGCAGCGCATTGGGCAGGATTTCGCCAAACATGATTCGGGTGTTGCTGAACCCCTGGCTGCGCGCCGCGAGCACGAAGTCCGAACGCCGCAGCGTGCGGAATTCCGCGCGCACGATCCGCGCGACCGTGGGCCACGAGGCAATGCCAATGGCGAGCGCGATCACCACCACATTGGGCCGCCCGATCGCCACGAGCACGATCACCAGCAGGAAGGACGGCACGGTCTGGAACAGTTCGGTGAGACGCACCAGCGCGTCGTCGATCAGGCCTCCGAAATAGCCGCCGATGGCGCCCACCAGTGTGCCGATCACGAGTCCGATACCTGCCGAGGCCGCGCCGATCAGCAGCGAAACGCGCGCACCATGTGCGATGCCGGCCGCCACATCGCGCCCGAGCGAATCGGTGCCAAGCCAGAATTGCGGGTCGCTGCCCGGCCATTCGAACGGCCCGCCCACCATGTCGAGCGGGTCGCCCGGATAGAGCCGCGGCGCGAGCACGGCGAGCACAACGAATGCCGCGAGCAGCGCCAGGCCTGCGCAGGCCGAAGGATTGCGCAGCAGCGCGCGCCAGAAAGCGTGTCCGGCGCGGCGTGTGGGTGCGCTTTCGCGATCGACACCGCGGCGGCCAGGCAGCGCGAACGCCAACTGACGCCGCCACGGCGAACCCTGGCGCGCGGCTGCGCGTCGTGCGTCAACCGGCAGATCCGGCGATTCGAAACTCATTGAGGTTCCTCCGTTAGCCAACGCGCGGATCGAGCCACGCCTGCAGCAGATCGACCACGACGTTCGCGACGATGACGAGCAGCGACGACAGCAGGAGCACACCCAGCAGCACGCTGAAGTCGCGCGCCAGCACCGCATCGAGTGCCAGGCGGCCCAGCCCAGGCCAGCTGAACACGGTCTCGGTCACCGCCGCGCCGCCAAGCAGCGTGCCGAAATGCAGCCCCACGAGCGTGGTGAGCGGCATCAGCGCGTTACGCAGCACGTGCCGCAACGTTACGCGCCACGGATGCAGACCTTTCGCGTGCGCCGTGCGCACGAAGTCCTGGCGCTGCACTTCGATCATCGCGGCACGCGTAATGCGCGCGTAGATCGCGACGAAAAAGCTGGCGAGCGTCGCCGCGGGCAGCAACACGTGCCTCGCGACATCGGCGAGGTATGCGAAGCCGTGCAGGTCCGCCCCGATCGTGACGTTGCCGCCGCTCGGCAGCCACCCTAGCCGGACCGCGAACAGAATGATGGCGAGCAGGCCGATCCAGAACCCAGGCGTCGAATAGAACAGCAGCGCGAACACCGACAGCACGCGATCGGGCCACTTGCCGGCCCAATGCGCCATCACGGCGCCGAGCACCACGCCGGCGATGAGCGCGAGCGAAAGCGCCACGCCCATCAGCAGCAAGGTGTTGGGCAACCGCGAAAGAATCAGCTGCATCACGGGCATGTCGTAGCGTGGCGAATAGCCAAGGCTGAAATGCGCGAGATGCTTCAGATACGTCCCGAGCTGCACGAGCAAGGGCTGGTCGAGCCCGAACTTCGCGCGCAGCATCGTCATCGTTTCCGTCGTCGCGGAGCCGGCTTCGCCGGCGATCACGTCGGCGGCGTCGCCCGGCATCAGCTTGAGCAGGAAGAAGTTGAGGATCACGATGCCCAGCACCGTGGGCAGCGCCTGCCAGGCGGTGCGGCGCAGGATCGTTTGCCAGCGGGCGCTTCGGCTCATCGTTGGGCTCCGTCGAGGGTTGCGATGCGCGGCAGGCGCGCAGTCAGGCGCTCAGCCAGACATCGGCGAAGTTGCCTTCCAGACCCTGCGCGCTCACCGTGTGATCGTGCACGCGCCGGTTGGCGAGCGTGACCATGCGCGGCGCGACGAGATTGAGGATCGGCAGATCGCGGTACACGGTCTGCTGGAACTGCTTGTAGAGGCTCACGCGGCGGCTTTCGTCGATTTCGACCGACGCCGCTTCGAGCAGACGGTCCGCTTCCGCGCTGCTGTAATGCGGCGCATTCGAGAACGGCACGCCGGGGCGGATATTCTTCGACCAGTAAAGGCGCTGCACGCCCACGGCCGGATCGAACAGCGTGTTGACACCGATGCTCGTGAAATCGAACTGGCGGTCGGCGTAGACACGCTTGAGAAATGACGGCAGATCCTGCGAGCGCACCGTGACGTCGATACCCACGCGCGCGAGCGCCGATTTCACGTAGCCGGCCTGGCGCTGGTACATGTCGCCATACGGCAGGTAATCGTGCGTCAGCCTGAAGCGCACGCCATCCGCGCCGCGCGGCTTGCCTGCCGCATCGAGCAGCGCCTCGGCCGCATGCGGGTCGAACGCGTAGGGTGTGATCTGCGCATCGTGATACGGCGAAGCGGGCGTGATGGGCGTGGGCGAGACGTCCGCATAACCGTAGGCCACGGTCTTTTGCACGACCTGCGCATTGATCGCATGCGCGATGGCCTGGCGCACGCGCGGGTCCTTGAGCACCGGATGATCGAGATTGAAATCGATCTCGGCCAAAGGCTCGAGGAAGCGGTAGCCGCGCGTTTCGGTCACGAGCTGCGGCAGTTGCGTGAGGCGCGGCAAGTCGGTGAGCGGCACGGGATTCTCGCCGCCCAGATCGAGCGCGCCGGTTTCAAACGCCGCCGAGCGCGCGGCCGGATCGGGAATGACCTTGTAGACGAGCGCATCGATATACGGCTTGCCCGCATCCCAGTAGTCGGGATTGCGCTCGTAGACGATGCTCGCGCCGCGCGTCCACGACTTGAAGCGAAACGGCCCGGTGCCAATCGGCGCGTTGTTGTGCGGGTTCGTAAGCGGATCGCCCGTGGCGTACAGGTGCTTCGGCACGATCGGCGACTCGCCGGCTGAAAGCGCCTTGAGCAGAAATGGCGCGGGCTTCGACAATTCGATGATGGCCGTGCTCGCGTCGGGCGTCTGCACCTTCGTCACGTTCGCAAAGGTACTGCGTCCGCGCGGGTGAATCGCCTTGAGCAAATCGACCGAGAACGCCACGTCCGCGGAAGTGAACGGCTGACCATCGTGCCAGCGCACGTTCTGCCGCAGCTTGAACGTGTAGCGCAGACCGTCGGGGCTCACAGTCCAGGCGGTAGCCAGCTGCGGTTGCGCTCGCAGGTCGAAGTCATAGGCAAGCAATCCTTCCAGTACCTTCGAGCTTGCGGCGAGCGCCGGTCCCGTGGTCTGGAAGATCGATACCAGCACGGGCGGCTCGGGATTGATCAGCACGTTCAATGTGCCACCGCGTTGGCGCGTAATGGCGCCCTGAGCGCGGGCGAGCGCTGGCAACCCCGCTGCGGCGGCGGCCGCGCCGGTCGCAACAAGAAATTCTCGACGAGTCAAACGTGACATGCTGATGCGTTCCGATATCAATGAGGCTAAGCGAGGCTAAACGTTGCGATCTGCGAGAGCCGGGAAAATCGCGCCGTGGCGACAGTGCTGCAATCGTAGCAACGGCCTCCTCGCGCGCTAACCAAGCGATGCTGCTATCCATATGACGTGGCGCGCCGAACTGCAAACGCAGCAGCACGACAACGCAATTGGAAAGCAGAAAAGCTTCTTTGTTATTCGCGTGCGGCGCGTGTTTAATCGATGGATCGACCTGCACGGCGCCCGGCGCCGCAACGAACCTCCAGGGTGTCTGTCTTGAGCGAAATTTCCGTGGCCGCGCCGCGTGCATCTTCTGTTGCATCGACGCCCTTTGTGTCCGTAGCCTCCCCGGCCGCCTTCTCCGATAGCCCGGTGGCGCGTGCCTTCGCGCAGCCGCTCATGCTGGGACTGTTCCTGCCGATCCAGGCTGGCGGATGGAGCGCATCGACGCTGCCGCGCGGCACGGACTGGTCGTTCGACTACAACGCCGCGCTCGTACAGAAGTGCGAAGCGCTCGGATTCGATCTCGTTTTCGCCCTGTCGCAATGGCTGCCGAAAGGCGGCTATGGCGGCGTGTTCGACGGCCATGCGCTCGACTCGTTCATGACGCTGGCGGCGCTGACCGCACGCACCGAGCGCATCATCCTGGCCGCCACGACCCATGTGCTCTATGGGCCCTGGCACCCGCTGCACTTCGCGAAGTTCACGGCCACGCTCGACCACATCTCGCGCGGACGCTGGGGCATCAACGTGGTCACGGGGCACCGCGCCGTCGAACACGAGATGTTCGGCTGGAACCGCATCGAGCACGACCGGCGCTATGAGATGGCCGGCGAATTTCTCGACGCCGTGCAGCAGTTGTGGGCGCAACCGGACAACTTCAGTTTCGAGCCGGAACTCTCGGACTGGCGCCTGCAAGGCGCGTACGTCACGCCCAAGCCGCGCTATGGACGCCCGCTGCTCATCAACGCGACGGGCTCCGATGCGGGGATCGACTTCGGCGCGCGCTACTCCGACGTGGTGTTCATCACGAGCCCGGCGGGACCGCAGATCGATCGCGCGCTGGAAGCGCTGCCCGCACACACCGCGCGCGTGAAGGCCGCGGCGCGCGCGTATGGGCGCGAGGTGCGCACGCTGATCAATCCGATGGTGATCTGCCGCGAGACGTCTGCCGAGGCGCGCGCGTATCACGACGCCATCGTCGCGCACGCCGACGAAGGAAGCTTTCACCGCTTCGACAGCGACGCGCACGCATGGCGCGGCGGTCTCGAGGATCGCGCGAAGGCGGCCTCACGCGCGGTGGGCGGCAACATCACGATCGTAGGCTCGCCCGACGAGGTGGCCGACAAGATCATCAAGCTTCACGCGGCAGGCATCGACGGCGTGCAACTGAGCTTCTACGATTTTCAGCCCGACCTCGATTTCTTCGGCGAACGCGTGCTGCCACTGTTGCACGAGGCTGGCTTGCGCCGCTGAATCGTGTACGCGCGGCGCCCGAAGCGCGCCGCGCAAGCCCCGCGTCAGGCGCGTTGGAGTTCCGCGCCAATCGCCTCCCCACGCACGCCCGGCCGTTCGAGCCCGAGATGCGAGCGCAAGGTGTTGCCTTCGTATTCGGTTCGAAAGAGCCCACGCCGTTGCAGGATCGGCACCACGCCGTTCACGAACGCCTCCAGCCCGTCCGGCAGCGCGTCGGGCATGAGGTTGAAGCCGTCGGCGGCCTCGCCCTCGAACCAGTGCTCGATATCGTCGGCGATCTGCTCAGGTGTACCGACGATCACGCGATGCCCGCCGCCTCCCGCGAGCGCGCGGATCAACTCGCGCACCGTATGGCCGCCTCGCCGCGCCTCGGCGATCGTGGCCTGAAAGAACGTGTGATTGCCGTTGCCGCCGTTGGGTAGCGCGAGGTCCTCCGGCAGGCGCGCATCGAGGTCGAGCTGATCGGGCGACAGGCCCAGCGTGCCGGCCAGGCGCGTGAGGCTGTAGCGCCACGGAATCTGCTCGACGAGTTCGTCGCGCCGCCGCAGCGCCTCGGCCTCGGTCGCGCCGATAATGGTCGTGAGGCCCGCGAGCACCTGCACGCCCTGCGTGCGCCCGTATGCCGAAGCGCGCGCATTGAGGTCGCGCCGGTACGCCACCGATTCCTCGAACGATTGCGAAGCGGAAAACACGGCCTCGGCGTGTCGCGCCGCGAGATCGCGGCCATCCCCCGATCCGCCCGCCTGCACGAGCACAGGATGACCTTGTGGCGCACGGGGAAGATTCAGCGGCCCCTGCACCCTGAAAAAGCGTCCTTCATGCGCGACCGGCCGCACCTTCGTCGCGTCGATGAAACGGCCGTTCGCCTTGTCGCCGATGAAGGCGTCGTCGTCCCAGCTGTCCCAGAGGGCCTTGACGAGTTCCGTGAACTCCGCAGCCCGCGCATAGCGCTGCGCGTGATCGGGCACCGTGTCGTGGCCGAAGTTGCGCGCCGACGGCAAATCGGCTGTCGTCACGACATTCCAGCCCGCACGGCCGCGACTGACATGATCGAGCGTGGCGAAGCGGCGCGCGATGTTGTAGGGCTCGTTGTAGCTCGTCGAAGCCGTGCCGATCACGCCGATATGCGTGGTCGCCGCCGCAATGCTGGCCAGCAGCACCGTGGGCTCGAGCGCCGTGATCGGACGGAAGTCGATCTGGTCGATGATCGCCGCGTTGTCGGCGAGAAAGACCGCGTCGAACTTCGCGCGTTCGGCCAGTTGCGCAACCCGCACATAGTGCGCGACGTCCACGAACGCGCGCGGATCGGCATCGGCAAGACGCCACGCCGATGGCACGAAGCCCGAATGCAGGATATTGACGTTCAAATGCAGGCGGCGCGACGTAGTTCGGCTCATTTTCTGGACTCTCCCTGGATCATGGGTTTCAAAATACGCGGCCTTCGGTGAGGTGCGTCGTCACGCCGTTCAAGGCATAGTCGCCCACCACACGCGCTTTGTGCAGCAGCGGGTTGTGACTGAAGATCGTGCGCAGGTTGCGCCAGTGCCGGTCGAAATTGTGCGCACGCGAAGTGGCCGACGCGCCGCCGGCTTCGAACAGGCGCTCGCCGGCTTCGAGCGCCAGCTTGCTCACCACGAGTTGCGTGCGCGCCGTCGCCAGCGCGCCTTCCAGCACGAGCTGATCTGCGTCCCGCGCACCCGCGCGGATCGCCTGCGCCGATCGATCGAGCGTGCGGGCGTTCTCGCGCACCAGCGCGTCGATCGCATGACTGTGCGCGGAGAGCGTGCCGACGACCTGCTGAATGAAGGCGTCCTCGCGCGCGGAGGGCGCCGTGCTGTGCAGTACGGGGCGACCGTGCTCCAGCACGTAACGCCTGGCATCCGCGACCACGTTGCGAACGATGCCCGCGGCCACCGCCACGAGGTGGAGCTGCCGCAGCGCGCCGCCATGACGGCCGGCGAGCGTGGCAAGGCCGCGTTCGGTGATCTCGTCCGCGCGCACCAGCAGATTCTCGAACACGAGACTGCCGCTCGCCGTCATGCGCTGGCCCATGCCGTCCCAGTCGTCGAGCACCGTGAGCCCTTCGCGCCGCACCGGCACGATCGCCACCACGGGCTGGCCCTCGTCGTTCAGCACGCTCAGGCGTGCGTAGTCGGAAAAGGCCGTGCCGGTCGAATAGTATTTGCGGCCGTCGAGCCGGTAATGCTCGCCGTCGCGCCTGAGCGCCGTGGTGTATTCGCCCGGACGCGACGTACCCAGCTCGGTCGAGGCGCCCCCGAAAATGGCGCCGTCGATCACGCGCTGGATCTGCAAATCGTTGAACGGCGTGCGAGCCGACAGCAGCAGCGCTTCGGTCTGGTCGTAATGAATCCGCAGCGCGTGCGCGAGATTGCTGTCGGCCGCGGCCAGCGTCGCGATCACATCGAATTCGTCCACGAGCGAGCCGCCCAGGCCGCCCCACTCCACCGGCAGCCTGAGGCGTCCCAGCCCTGAGCGCCGGAACGCGTCGAAGCCCTCGAAAGGCAATTCGCGGCGCCCTTCGCGCGCAGCCGCGTCGTTGCCGATTTCATTCGCAAGCGCGGGCAAGTCGGCGAGCGCCTCCTGCAACGACAAACTGGCCGCGCGAGCGCGCACTGGAAGTTGAGTGGGAAGAGCAGACATGGAGTTTTCCTTTTTGTCAGGCCCGCGAATGGATTGGATTCCCGGGCGGCCACAAGGCGTTTTGCCAGAAGGAAAAGTATAGGGAGCACATTGCGCGCGACTAACCACCGAATTCGCATTTTGTTATTCGCCTGTCTGCATTGGCCCGCAGTCCATGCAGTCGGGCAGCACGAGGTTGCGGCCAAAGCAAATCACCTCCGCGCGCGGACCTATTTCACGATTCGTTCTTTGACCTGGCCGCAGGCGCTTGCCGATAATCGATTGCTCCATGCCGCCCGCGCAGAGGTTCTGCGCGATGCGCCTGTTCGCGACCGAGGAATCTTCATGACGCTGCTCTGGTACACCCGTTGCCCTGCGCCGACGCCATTTGGCATCGCCGCGCAGCAAGGATTGCTGCAGGAGGAATTCGCCGCCGACGGCATCGAAGTCAAGGCATTGCAGGACGCCGACGACCCGGCCATCCGCCGCTCGCATTTCACGCATACGCAGCCGTGGTCGTTTCGTCAGGGCGGCAACATTCCGGCGCTATGGGCGCGGGCGCAAGGCAGCGACACGCGGCTCATCGGCGTGAGCTGGGTCGATGAGTTTCAGGCGCTCATCACGCTCGACCCGCACCTCACGCCCACGCGCGCCTCGCTCGCGGGGCGTCGATTCGGATTGCCGATCAATACCGCCGGCGAAGTGGTCGATTTTCACCGCGCCACCGCGCTGCGTGGCTTGCATACGCTGCTTGAGGCCATCGGCGTTTCGCCAGCCGACGTCGAGAGCGTGGATCTGCCGCACGAACCCCGTGGCCTCGCCCACGCAAAGCCCGACGAATCCGCAGCGCTCGCCGAGTGGCTCGATGCACAGCGCGCCCACGAATTCTCGCGCGAGGCCGCGGCCCTGCTGCGCGGCGAAGCCGACGTGGTGTTCGTCAAGGGCGCGACGGGCCTCGACATCGCCAACGTGCTCGGCGCGTGCGTGCTGGTCGACATCAGCGCGCATCCCGACCGGCGGGCGCACGCGAACAACGGTACGCCGCGCCCGCTCACGGTCGATGCGCAACTCCTGCGCGAGCGTCCCGACCTCGTCGAACGCGTGCTCGCGCGCACGCTCGACGTGGCCGCGTGGGCCGGCGCGCATCCCGGCGAAATCACGCGCTATGTCGCCCGCGAAGTGCGCAGCGCCGAGCACTGGGTCACACGCGCGTATGGCGCCGGCCTGCACAGGCAACTCGCGATCGGACTCGATGCCGGGGCACTCGACGCGCTCGCGCACTTCAAGCGCTTTCTCTTCGAGCACGGCTTTATCGCGGCGGATTTCGACTTCGCACACTGGGTCGATCCGGCGCCGCTCGAGGCGGCGCTGGCGCGGCGCGCGCAGCGCGCCGGCGTGCTCGCAGGTTAATCCAAGGGGCGCTGCCTGCCAGCGCGCATTTTCTCCAATCGCCTGTTGCCGAACCGATGATTGCTCTCCTCCTGCGCACGGCGCCACGCCGTGCCGTTCTGATGCTCCTCGTCATGGCGAGCGTGGCCGCACACGTTGCCGCGCACGCCCAAACGCGCGGCGGCACGCTCAATTTCGTGGTGACGCCGGAACCGACGGCGCTCGTGGATGTCGCCACGACGGCCGTGAATGTCCTCAAGGTCAGCCCGAAAGTGATTGAAGGTTTGCTCGACTACGACTTTGATCTGAAGCCCAAGCCGCTGCTCGCCACCGCATGGGAGATCGAGGATGGCGGCCGCCGCTACGTGTTTCATCTGCGGCACGGCGTGAAATGGCACGACGGTGCGCCGTTGACTTCGGCCGACGTTGCATGGTCGATCGAAACCTTGCGCCGGGTGCATCCGCGAGCGCGCACCACCTTCGCGAACGTCGCCGCGATCGCCACGCCGGACCCCTATACGGTCGTGCTGACGCTCAGCGAGCCCACGCCATGGCTGATACGTGCGTTCTCGGCTTCGGAAACGCCGATCCTGCCGAAGCACCTCTACGAGGGCAAGGACGTGCTCGCCAATCCGGCCAACAATGCGCCCATCGGCACCGGCCCGTTTCGCTTCGTCAAGTGGGTGCGCGGCAGCTACATCGAATATGCGCGCAACGACGACTACTGGAACGCCGGCAAGCCGTATCTGGATCGCATCATCGTGAAGATCATCGCCGATCCCGCCGCGCGCGCCGTGGCGTTCGAGGACAGCTCGGTCGATCTCGGCGGCGATACGCCCGTGCGGCTCGCCGACCTCGACCGCCTCAAGGCCAATCCGAAGCTCGGTATCGACACGCGCGGCTACGAGTTTCAGGCGGGCGTGGCGCGGATCGAGTTCAATCTCGACAATCCGGTGCTCAAGACGTTGAAGGTGCGACAGGCGATTGCCTCGGCGATCGATCGCGAAGTCATCCGCAGGGTGATCTACTACGGCTACGCGACGCCTACCGCGAGCCCGCTGATGCCGTCGAACCCCTACTACGACGCGGCGCCCGCGCCCTACCCGTTCGACGTGGCGCGCGCGAATCGTCTGCTCGACGAGGCCGGTTATCCGCGCAAGGCGGACGGCACGCGCTTCGCGCTCACGCTCGACCCGCTGCCCATTGGCGACCTGCCGGCGCGCACGGGCGAGTACATCAAGTCGGCGCTCGCCCGCGTGGGCATCGCCGTGACGATCCGCAACCAGGATCTGGCGGCCTATTTGAAACGCGTTTATACCGACCGGCAATTCGACTTCACCGTGAATGGCATGAGCAATCTGTTCGATCCGGTGGTGGGTGTGGCGCGTTTGTATACGACCGACAACTTCCGCCCCGGCGTGCCCTTCACCAACGGCTCGCATTACGGCAACCCGCAAATCGACGGCCTGTTTGCGCAAGCCGCGCGCGAGAGCGATGAAACGAAACGCAAGCAGCAGTTCGCGCAGATCCAGCGCATTCTGGAGCACGATCTACCGGACCTGAATCTCGTGGCGCCGCAGTGGGTGACGCTGGCCTCGAAGCGCGTGCACGACCACTCCAATTCACCCGACGGCACGGCCGCGAGTTTCGCCGATGTCTGGCTGTCGCGCTGAGCGCGCTCACGTCGCACTGTTTGAATGAACCAGGGATACTACATGGACTACCGGCAACTGGGCCATAGCGGCCTGAAAATCTCCACGCTGACGCTTGGCACGATGATGTTCGGCGGACCAACCGACGACGCCACGGCCGAACGCATCATCGGCGCCGCGCAGGAGCAAGGCGTGAATTCGATCGATACCGCCGACGTCTACCACCAGGGCGCATCGGAGCGCGTGGTGGGCAGGCATATCGCCCGGCAACGCGATCGCTGGGTGCTCGCCACGAAGTTTGGCAACCCCATCGGCAACCCGTCCGGTTCCGCGCCCGGCAGCGGCAGCCGCGATATCAACGCGGCCGGCGCGTCGCGCAAGCATGTGATCCGCGCGGTCGAAGCGAGCCTCGCGCGGCTCAATACCGATTATCTGGACCTCGTGTATCTGCATCGCGAAGATCACCAGACACCGGTCGAGGAAACCGTGCGGGCGCTGGGCGATCTGATCGCGGCCGGCAAGCTGCGACACTACGGGCTGTCGAATCATCGCGCCTGGCGCATTGCCGAGTTCAGCCGCGTGGCCGATTTGCTGGGCGTGCCGCGGCCCGTTGCGAGCCAGCCGCTCTACAACCTTGCCAACAGGCAGGTCGAGGCGGAGCAGTTGAGCGCCGCCTGGCACTATGGACTCGGCGTGATCTCATACAGCCCGCTCGCGCGCGGCGTGCTGACCGGCAAGTACGAGCCCGGTGCCCAGCCCGGCGCCGACACGCGCGCGGGACGGCAGGACCGCCGCTTGAGCGAGACCGAATGGCGCGCCGAAACGATCGAACTCGCGCGGCGCGTGGAGGCGCATGCACAGGCGCGCAACCTCACCGCCGCGCAGTTCGCGCTGGCGTGGGTGCTCAATAGCCGCTATATCACATCGGCGATCGCGGGGCCGCGCACCGAAGCGCAATGGCGCGACTATCTGCCCGCGCTGCAGTATCGCCTCGATGAGGATGACGAAGCATTTGTCGACTCGCTCGTGGCAAGCGGACATCCTTCGACACCGGGATTCAACGACCCCGGTCACCCGTTCTTCGGACGCCTCGTGCGCCACGGCGCCGCGCAAGACCCGCGTGCGCCGGGCGGTGGACGCTGATCGCCCAGGGAGAGCACCGTGAACGCATTCACTCCGGACGCCGCGCTCGCGCGCGACGAGGATCAGGCCACCGCGTTGCTCGAGCGCGCGGCGCGGCTCGGCCGCGCGTTTGCCACCGTGGCCGACGAGCATGACCGCAATGCCGCCCCGCCGCTCGATCAATTCCACGCGTTGCGCGAAGCGGGCCTGCTGCGCGCGAATATCGCCCGCAGCGACGGCGGCTTCGGCGCGGGGCTCGCATTGGCGCGCGCAATCGTGGCCGAAATCGCCTATGGCGATCCGTCGGTCGCGCTCATTCTCTCGATGCACTACAGCCAGCACGCCATGATCGTGCACGACGCGCGCGAGAACACAGGCAACTGGCCCGCGGCGCTCGCGCAGCGCCTCACGCGGGCGAGCGTGGCAGGCCGCGCGCTCGTCAACGCGGCCCAGGTCGAGCCGGCGCTCGGTTCGCCCTCGCACGGCGGCCTGCCGGAAACGCTCGCGCGCCGCGAAGGCGCCACGTGGCGCATCACGGGACACAAACTCTATGTGACGGGCGCGCCCTTGCTTACGTGGATCAACGTGCTCGCCCGCACCGACGAACCGGAGCCGCGTCTCGGCCATTTTCTCGTGCCCCGCGAGGCGGCGGGCGTGCGCATCGTGGAGACCTGGGACCCGCTAGGCGTGCGGGCGAGTGCGAGCCACGATGTGGTGTTCACGGACGTGGCGATTTCCGTCGACGATGTGGTCGGCTTGAGGCCGGCCCATCTCGGCGTGCAGCGCGATCCGCACGCCACGGCGTGGTACTTCAGCCTGGTCGGTACGGTCTACGACGGCGCGGCGCGTGCGGCGCGCGACTGGCTGCTCGCCTTCCTCACCGAGCGCAAGCCCGCCGCGTTAGGGGGTGCCGCGCTCGCCACCGTTCCCATCGTGCAGGAAAGCGTGGGGCGCATCGAGATGCTGCTGGCGAGCAACGACTGGCTGCTGCGCACCCATGCCGAAGCGATCGACACAGGCACCGCGCCCGCCGAGCTGTCTGCCGTCGTCAAGCACAACGTGGTGGACAACGCCATTCAGGCCGTGGATATCGCGCTCGAACTCGCGGGCAACCACGGGATTGCGCGGCACAATCCGCTCGAGCGCCATCACCGCAATGTGCAGTGCGCACGCATTCACGCGCCCTCCAACAGCTTGTTGCGCGCCATGGCGGCGCGTCGCGCGCTGGGCTTGTGAGTTGTGAGAAAGCCCCGGCGTGCGCGGGAAGCGGCCGGGGCTGATGAAAAAATCGTCGCGCTAAACGATTCCTGGCGCTGCCGCTTCGAGCACGTTTACGCGTTTCGGAATCAGCTTGAGGTCGAAGAAGGTATTGGCGATCTGCTGCTGCTCGGCGAGGATGGCCTTCGTGATCGGACCCGTGCCGAATTGCACGCGCCCGATCGCCTCGCTGACCACATCGTTCGGCAGGCCCCACACCTGGGCGAGCTGGGCGGCGAGCGCGGCCCGGTTAGCCTGCCCCCACTGATCGATCTGACTCAATTCGTCGATGAGGATCTTGATGACATCCGGGTTTTGTTTCGCGTAACCGAGCGACGAAAAATAGTAGGCGCGGTTGCCGACCACGCCGCTCGCATCGGCGAGAATGCGGGCGTCGAGGGTCTTTTGCGCGGCGGCGAGAAACGGATCCCAGATCACCCACGCGTCGATGGCGCCGCGCTCGAACGCCGCGCGCGCATCGGCGGGCGCGAGGAACACGATTTTCACATCGCCATACTGAATGTTGTGCGCCTGCAGCAGCTTCACGAGGAAATAATGGACGTTGCTGCCGCGATTGAGCGCGATGGTCTTGCCCTTGAGATCCGCCACGTTGCGGATGGCCGAGGCGTGCGGCACGAGCACCGCTTCCGCTTGCGGCCGTGGCACCGTGGCCGCGACATAGGCGAGCGGCGCGCCGGCCGCCTGCGCGAAGATGGGCGGCGCCTCGCCGACGTCGCCAAAGTCGATCGAGCCGACGTTGAGGGCTTCGAGTTGCACCGGGCCTGCATCGAACTCTGTCCATGTGACCGCGACACCGAGGGGAGCCAGCCGTTTCTCCAGCGTGCCGCGTCCTTTCAGCAGGCTCAGATAACCCTTCTGATTGCCTATGCGCAGCGTACGCGATGCGTTGGCCGCGCGCGCGGGTAACGCGCTGAGCACCGGCAAGGCGGCGAGCGCAGCGGCTCTGGCTGAGATTCGAATGAAGTTGCGGCGTGCGTTCATGCGTGGCTGCCTCGGCGATAGATAAGAAAGAAGCCGATGTTATAAGCCGCGCGGCAGCGTGAAAACCATCAAATCCTGCGCTTCTAATTCCCGCTAAAGATAACCACGCGGTTTCGTAATCCATGCAGGCATCCGATATGTAAATCTCGAATTAATATTGGCCGCCCACGAAAGCCCCAACCATAATCGGCCTTTCCAGATCACGAAGTCACTCATCATGCGATATCGATTAGTTATCCAAATATTATTTTCCACTATCGCGCTGTTTGCGCTGCAAACGCCGGCGGTCCACGCCGCCGATAACGCCGCGCACGTGTTGCGGGTCGGCTTTGTGCCCGGACCGTACGCCGACGAGTTCCGCGAAGGCGTCGAGCCGCAGCTCAAGCGCAAGGGCTACACCATCCAGTACGTGAACTTCAGCACCGGGCTCGAGGCGAACCAGGCCGTGTGGCACGGCGAAATCGCCGCCGACGTGATGCAGCACAGCGTCTATCTGAAGGCATACAACGACCGGAACGGCACCGACCTCGTCGGCGTCGTGCAAGTGCCGACGCCACCCATGGGCCTCTACTCTACCCGCCATCATTCGCTCTCCGAGGTGAAGGCCGGCGCAACGGTTGCCGTGCCGAACGACCCCGTCAACCTCGAACGTGCGCTCAAGATTCTCCAGGCGATCGGCTGGATTCGCATTCGCGAGAATCCCAATCCCGTCGATGTCTCCGAACGTGACGTGGTTGCCAATCCCGCCGGCATTCGCATCGTCCCGCTCGAAACCGCACAGGCGCCGCGCGCACTCGAGGACGTCGATTTCGCGGCCATCCAGGGCAACTTCGCCATTTCCAGCGGGCACCGTCTGACCGAAGCACTCGCACTCGAACAAATGCGCTCGCCTTACGTGAATCAGGTGGTCGTCAAATCGGCAAACCGTCAGTCACAGGAAACGGCCGATATCGTCGCGGCCTATCGTTCGGACGAGTTCCGTGCGGCGATCCTGCGCAACCCGACCTACCAGGGCTATCGCCTGCCCGATTATTTTCCGCATTAACTCGTTCGATGTTTCCGATGCTTTTGCCTCGACCACGGCTTGAATAAGCCCACAACCATGAAAAGAACACTTCTCGCGCTCACTACCATTGCACTGTCCCCCGTCGCATCCTATGCCCAAAGTAGCGTGACGCTCTACGGCATCGTCACGGGCAACGTGACCTACACGAACAACGTTCAGACGGCGGCAACGCCTGCCGGTGGCAAGCCCACCGGTGGCGGCCAGGTCGCCCAGTTCGACAGCGGCACCTCGGGCCCGAGTTCGAGCCGCTGGGGCCTGAAAGGCACCGAAGATCTGGGCGGCAGCGTGAAGACGCTGTTCGTGCTCGAAAGCGGCTTCAGCGTCAGCAACGGCACGCTCGGCCAGGGCGGCACCCTGTTCGGCCGTCAGGCCTGGATCGGGGTCACCGCACCCAATTACGGCATCGCCTCGCTCGGGCGCCAGTCCGACGCCGCGGTGGATTATGTGTCGCCGCTGCTCTACGCCTGGTACTTCGGCAACCTCGCGATCCATCCGGCCGACTACGACAATCTGAATTTCACGCACCGCATCAACAACGCGATCAAGTACAGTTCGGACTCCTTCGCAGGATTCCGGTTCGGCGCGCTGTACAGCCTGGGCGGGATAGCCGGCAACTTCACGCAGAACCAGTACTGGTCCGCGGGCGTTAGCTATACCGGGCCGAGCGTTGCGGTCGCGGCGTCCATCATCAACGCGCGCAACCCGAACACTTCGCTCTATGGCACGAATGCGAATGCGAGCGCCACCGGCAACAATCTCGGCTCCGCCGGGTCCGCCACGACGCCGGCATCGAACCCGTCCATCTCGGGTTTCGCCTCCGCCCGCACGCAGCAGACGGTCGCCGTGGCCTCGACCTGGACGATCGGGTCGGCCATCCTGGGCCTCGCCTGGTCCAATACGCAATATCGCGACCTCGGCGCCACTGCCGCGCTGAACACGCAGAACTACCACGGCACGGCCTCGTTCAATACGGTGGGGGCGAGCGTGCGTTACCAGGTTACGCCGTTCCTGCGCGTAGGCACCTCGTTCGATTACACGAACGGCGGCAACCTGAACGGGACGGGCGGCGCGCGCTATGAGCAGTGGAATCTGGGCGCCGGCTACTCACTCTCGAAAGCCACCGAACTGTACACAACGGCTGCGTACCAGCATGCAAGCGGCGTCGACTCGTGGGGCCGCCAGGCGGTCGCGGACATCGGCTATCTCTCGCCCTCGACAACCTCGAATCAGGTTGCGGTGTCGGCCGGCATCAAGCACCTCTTCTAACCCGCAATACGAGCCGCGGCCCGGTCAGTTTGACCGGGCCGCGCGATCGTCCAGCCTGTTGGACAAAGAGGCGTTCCTTTGGACGCGCACGCGCATCCGCCCTACGATGCGTGTCGCAACACTCACTCCGGAATGCCTGCCATGTCCTCAACATCCGCTTATCTCCCGCACGATCTCGATAGCGCGCTGCTCGTCGGCCGCGTCTGGCGGCCCACCCCGGAGGGTGACGGACCCTGCGTCGTCGTCGTGCGCGGGGGCATGGTCTTCGATATTTCCGAGGTGGCCCCCACCACGGCCGACCTGTTCGACTACGACGATCTGCTCGATGTCGTGCGCCACACGCCCGGCGAGCTGCTCGGCACGGCCGAGGCGCTGCTCGAACACAGCTTCGCGGGCGATCGCCCCGCGGATCGCCCCTGGCTGCTCGCGCCCTGCGACCTGCAGGCGATCAAGGCCTGCGGCGTGACGTTCGCGGTGAGTCTTCTCGAACGCGTGATCGAAGAACAGGCCGGCGGTGATCCCGCCAAAGCCCAGGACGTGCGCACCGATATCACGAAGCTGATCGGCACCGATCTTTCGACAATCAAGCCCGGGTCCGAGGCCGCGACCAAACTGAAGGAAGAACTTCAGCGCCGAGGCGCGTGGTCGCAATACATGGAAGTCGGCATCGGTCCGGACGCCGAGGTGTTCTCGAAGTCCCAGCCGATGTCCGCGGTGGGCTTCGGCGCCGATATCGGCCTGCATCCCGCCTCGGCGTGGAATAACCCCGAGCCCGAGATCGTTCTTGCGGTCAACAGCCGCGGCGAAGTGGTCGGGGCGACGCTCGGCAACGACGTCAACCTGCGCGATATCGAAGGCCGCTCCGCCCTGCTGCTCGGCAAATGCAAGGACAACAACGGCTCGTGCGCGATCGGCCCGTTCATTCGTTTATTCGACGAAGCCTTCACGCTCGACACGGTTCGCGCCACCAGCGTCTCGCTGCGCGTGGAAGGCACGGACGACGGCTTCCTGCTCGAAGGCGTGAGCCACATGCAGGAAATCAGCCGCGACCCGCTCGATCTCGTTTCGCAGGCATGGGGCCGCCATCATCAGTATCCGGACGGATTCATGCTGTTTCTCGGCACGATGTTCTCGCCGATCAAGGACCGCGACGCGCCCGGCGGCGGCTTCACGCATCACCTCGGCGACCGGGTCACGATCAGCGCGCCGCCGCTTGGCGCCATCGTCAACACCGTGCGCCTTTGCACCGAAATCGAACCGTGGACGTTCGGCGTGCGCGCCCTCTATACCAATCTCGCCGAGCGCGGTCTTTTTTAATCTGGAGTGAATTCGTAATGCAGACAGAAAACAACGTGACGTTCGCGCGTATCGACGAAGCCGCCGCGCTCGCGCATGAAGCGCAGGCCCTTTACGGCGCGGCTTCGCGCGCCGTGCGCAGCGCCCTGTTGCGCGGCCTCGCCGACGCGCTCGAACGCGACGCCGCGCAACTCGTCGCCATCGCCGACGAAGAAACGTCGCTTGGCGCCGCACGTTTGAATGGCGAGCTCGCGCGCACCGCGTTTCAGCTGCGCGGCTTTGCCGAGCGCGTGGAAGCGGGCATCGCCAATCGCCACGTCGACGACGCAGCCGTGCCCGGCGCACCGCCCGCGGGCCGCCCGCACCTCACGCGCGTGCAATTGCCGCTGGGGCCGGTGGCGATGTTCTCCGCGAGCAATTTCCCGTTTGCGTTCTCGGTACTCGGCGGCGATACGGCCTCTGCACTCGCTGCGGGTTGCACCGTGATCGTCAAGCCGCACTCGGGCCATCCCGAACTGTCGCGCCGCGTGCATGCGCTTGCCGCGCGTGTGCTGCGCGAACAGGGCTTGCCCGAAGGCGTGATTGCGTTCGTCGATCAGGCTTCGCGCGAGGCGGCCGTGCATCTCGTCGGTCATGCCGACGTCGCGGCGGTGGCGTTCACGGGTTCGTATCAGGGCGGCGTGGCCCTGTGGCGCGCGGCCAACGCGCGTCGCCGGCCGATTCCGTTTTATGGCGAACTCGGCTCGATCAATCCGCTCGTCGTGCTGCCGTCAGCGCTCGCCGAAGGCGTCGACACGCCTGCTGCCACCCTTGCTGCCTCGATCACGATGGGCTGCGGGCAGTTCTGCACGAGCCCGGGGTTGATCGTCGTGCGCGACGACGAAAATGGCGAGCGCTTCGTAGCGGCGCTGGCGCAAGCGTTGTCCGCGCAAAAGCCGCATGCCATGCTCACGTCCGCCATGCGCCGCGGTTTCGAAAGCGCCGCCGCGCATATCGCGAGCCAGACGGACGTGCGCGTGCGTCTCGCCGCGCCGGCACACGACGAAGAAGCCGCAGCGCCCGCGCCGCGTCTGTTCGAAACCGATGCACAGACGTTCATCGCCAACGCGGCACTGCACGAAGAGATGTTCGGCCCGGCCGCGCTGATCGTGAAGGTGCGCGACGAGGCGCAGACGCTCGACGTGCTCGGCGCGGTCGAAGGTTCGCTCACAGTCACGCTGTGGGGCGCGCAAGCCGATACGCCGGCCAATCGCGCGCTCGCCGTTGCTGCGCAACGTATCGCAGGTCGCGTGCTGTTTGGCGGCGTGCCAACGGGCGTCGCCGTGTGCGATGCACAGCAGCACGGCGGCCCGTGGCCCGCTTCGACGCAGCCGCAAACCACCTCGGTCGGCTATGCGGCGATCGAGCGCTTCCTGCGCCCCGTAGCGTTGCAGGATGCGCCGCAGTGGGCGATTGCCGCGACGAGCGGAACGGCAGTGGCATAAGGCGCCACGCGCACGATTGAAGCAGCAAAAAAGAGCGGAGACCGGAGATTGAATCCGGTCTCCGCTTTTCACTTTCAGCGCCTGCGACGCCGCCCTTTGTTACTGGCTGCCAGCAGCGTGCTTCGGAACGGCGAGCACCGCAAGCGCCGCTGCGAGGCCCGCGCCCGCAAAGGCGTAGAAATTCCACGGCAGCGGCGCACCCGCTTGTGCCAGCGCGCCGCCGATCAACGGTCCGGCGATTGCGCCGAAGCGCCCGATGCCTAGCGCCCAGCCAATGCCCGTCGCCCGGTTACGGGGCGGATAGTAGCGCGTGATATACGCGCCAAGCAGCATCGTGTTCCCGATCGTGCCCACCCCGGCAATACCCACGAGCACGTACGTTTGCAGCGTGCCATGGGCGAACGGCAGCGCGCACAGGCTGGCTGCCGCAAGCAGATAAAGCACGCTGACCACGGCCTTCGAACCGAGGCGGTCGGCTACTGCGCCGCCAAGCAGGGAGCCTAACGCCGCGGTCGAATTGAGCGTCACCAGCAATGCGAGGCTCGATCCGAGCGGGAAACCGGCCTTGCGCATCAGTTGCGGCAGCCAGGTGCTCAGTCCGTAGAGCAGGAGCAAGCCCATGAACATCGCGATCCAGAACGCCAGGGTGGCGCGCATGTTGGACGCGTCGAACAGCGCGCGAATCGGCGTGGCTTTCTCGGCGTTTGTAGCGTGCACGGCCTTCGCTCCCGCTTCGTTCTCGAGCGCCGAATGACGAACGCCGAGCGTTCGGGCGACGCTGCGCGCCTCCTCCATGCGGTTTCTCGCCAGCAGGAACTCCAGCGACTCCGGCAAATGGCGCGCCGTGAGCGCCACGAGGATGAGCGGCGCGGCGCCCACGCCGAACAGCAAGCGCCAGCCGTGCGTGGGCAACCAGTTCATCGCGAGCAGCGCGACCAGAATGCCGCCCAGCGAATATCCCGTGTAAATCAGGGCATAGTTGAAAGAACGGCGCCCAGGCGGCGAGTATTCGACGGTGAGCGCCGCGGCGGTCGGCACGACGCCGCCCAACCCAAGTCCGCCCACGATCCGCGCGACGACGAACCACGCTGGCGTGGGCGCGAGCGCGGCGGCCGCCATCATCGCGGAAAAGAGCGCCGCGCTGCCGAGCAGCATGCGGCGCCGACCGATTACGTCGCTGAGCGTACCCGCGCCCATTGCGCCGATCATCATGCCCGCCAGCGAGCAGCTGGCGATCGCGCCCAGCTGCAGCGCCGACAAGGACCAGTCGGTGCCATGCGTGAGCATGGGCAGCACAGCGCCGTAAATGGCGACGTCATAGCCTTCGGCAAGGATCATCGCCAGGCAGATCGCGACGACTCGCACCGTCACGCGAGTGGGTATCGCAACGGTCGCGGTATCGAGGCGGTGCCCGGCTTCGCTTTGCGCGCGATCCAGCGTGACCTCGGCGCGGCTCGATGACGACGTGTTCATGGCGCGTGCTCCCTTTTTTTGTGTGAATCCGGCGATCAAACCGCCATGCACAGGTACTTGATGACGAGATAGTCATCGATGCCGTAGTGCGACCCCTCCCTGCCCAGACCCGATTGCTTCACGCCGCCAAACGGCGCCACCTCGTTCGAGATCAAGCCGGTATTGATGCCCACCATGCCGTATTCGAGCTGCTCGGCCACGCGCCAGATGCGGCCGATATCGCGGCTGTAGAAGTAGGCAGCGAGTCCGAACTCCGTGTCGTTGGCGAGCTTCACCACCTCTTCGTCGCTCGAGAAGCGGAACAGCGGCGCGAGCGGGCCGAACGTCTCTTCTTTCGCCACATCCATTTGCGCGGTGACGCCGGTCAGCACGGTGGGCTCGAAAAAGCCATGACCGAGCGCGTGGCGCTTTCCGCCCGTGGCGAGCGTCGCGCCTTTGACCACCGCATCGGCGATATGCGCTTCGACCTTCCTGACCGCTGCCTCGTTGATGAGCGGTCCCAGCGTGACGCCGCCCTCCGTGCCGTGCCCGACCTTCAGCCCCTTCACGGCTGTCGCCAGCTTCGCGGCGAACGCGTCATAAACGCGCTCATGCACGTAGAAGCGATTCGTGCAGACGCACGTTTGGCCGTTGTTGCGGTACTTCGAGGCGATGGCGCCTTCCACCGCGGCGTCGAGATCGGCGTCGTCGAACACGATGAAAGGCGCGTTGCCGCCGAGTTCGAGCGTCACCTTTTTCACCGTGGGCGCGCTTTGCGCCATCAGCAATCGCCCCACCCCCGTCGAACCGGTAAACGACAGCTTGCGAACCACAGGACTACTGGTCATCGCGCCGCCAATCGCCTTGGGATCGCCGGTGACGATATTGAGCACGCCCCTGGGCACGCCGGCCCGCTCCGCCAGCACCGCGAGTGCGAGTGCGGAAAACGGCGTGGCTTCCGCGGGCTTCACGACGATCGGGCAGCCTGCCGCGAGCGCCGGGCCCACCTTGCGGGTGATCATCGCCGTGGGGAAATTCCACGGCGTGATGGCCGCGCAAACCCCGATCGGCTCCTTGATGACCACGAGCCGCTTGTCCAATGCAGGCGTGGCGAGCGTGTCGCCCGCCACACGCTTGCCTTCCTCGGCGAACCATTCGATGAACGACGCGCCGTAGGTGATTTCGCCTTTCGCTTCCGCGAGCGGCTTGCCCTGTTCCGCGGTGAGGATCAGCGCGAGATCGTCGGCATGCTCGATCATCAGTTCGTACCAGCGGCGCATCACGAACGCCCGCTCCTTGGCCGTGCGCGCTCGCCATGCTGGCCACGCGGCATTGGCCGCCTCGATGGCCCGCGCCGTTTCGGCCTCTCCCATCAAAGGAACGCTGCCGAGCGTCGCGCCCGTTGCCGGGTCGAACACGTCGAAACTCGCGCCCGAGTCCGCGGGGCACCATTGCCCGTCGATATAAGCTTGATGGCGCAACAGCGCCGCGTCCTTCAACAGGGTCTTCAATTCCACGTGACTTTCCTTCGATGCAAAAAATTCGGGTTGATGCCACGCTCCGCCAGAAGCAAATCGCTCCGGCAGAGCGCGCTAACAATCAGTACAGCCAGGCTCCGTTATCCCGCCTGACGCCACGACACATGCTCGTGCCCTTCCGCCAGCAGATTGCGGGCGATCTCGGCCACTCTGTCCACATGCGCGATCGCGGCCTCGCGTGCAGCGGCCGCGTTTCCGGCTTGAATGGCGCGGAGAATCCGGTGCATTTCATCGACGGCCTGGCGGCCGCGGTCGTCGGAAGCGATCGTCAGGGCTCTCAAGCGGTTGATGCGCGCCGTCAACGACTGCACGATTTCCCAGGCCACGCGCTTTTGACCGGCAACGAACATGCGCTCGTAGAAGGCCGTGGTGAGCGCCCTCACGGCCGGATGGTCCTGCGCTTCGAAGGCCGCCTGAATCCGATCGATGAAGGCAGCGAGATCCGCGACGGTGCGCTCGTCGGCATGCTGCGCGCACGCCATGGCGGCTTCGCCTTCGAGCAGCGCGCGTATTTCGTAGATCTCCGCCGCCGTCTCGAAGTCGAGCACGGCGACGATCGGCCCCTGGTTCGGAATCGAGTCGACCAGACCCTCCGTTTCCAGATGCCGCAAAACTTCCCGCACCACGGTGCGGCTCACGCCGAGAATCTCGCACAGCGAGCGCTCGACCAGCCGCTCGCCTGGATGAAAATGCGCCTCCAGAATGGCCGTGCGCATTTTTTCGAGTGCGAGTTCCCGCAACGTGGCCGTGGGGCGTTCGACCCGCAGCGATGGCAGTGCGTCATTCATGACAGCCGCCGTCACGCTTGCGCGAACAGGCGCACGTCGCGCGCGTCCCAGTCGACGAGCGCCTGCGTGCCGATCATGATGCCGCCGTCGTGGCGATGCGCCGCCGGCATGCGGATCGAGATCTCCTGCTGCCACGGCGTGGCCACCGCGTAGTGCATGGCGTCGCCGAGATAGGTGACGTCGCGCACGGTCACGGGCAAGCCTGTCGTGCCGTTTGCGCCTTGCAGCGCGCTGATGCGCATCTGCTCCGGGCGGATCATCAGCGTGCCGTCGTCGCCGGCGCTGAGTGCCGGATTGAAGGCGTCCGACGCGATCTCATGGCCGTTGGGGAACACGCCGTTCATGCGGCCTTCGCTATTCTTCGTCACCTTCACGGGCAGGAAATTCGAATTGCCGATGAAGCTCGCGACAAAGCGCGAAGCTGGGTTCGCGTAAAGCTCCTCGCCCGTGCCGACCTGCTCGATGCACCCTTTGTTGAACACGGCGATGCGGTCGGAAAGGCGCAGCGCTTCCTCCTGATCGTGCGTGACGTAGAGAATCGTCACGCCCGTCTCCTGGTGAATGCGGCGCAATTCGAGCTGGATTTCCTCGCGCAGCTTCTTGTCGAGCGCGGAGAGCGGTTCGTCCATCAGCAGCACGGGCGGATCGTAGGCCAGCGCGCGCGCAATGGCCACGCGTTGCTGTTGCCCGCCCGAAAGCTGCGCGGGCATGCGGTCGCGGCACTCGGACAGATGCACGAGCTTGAGCATCTTTTCCACTTTCGCCTTGACTTCGGCTTCGGGGCGACGGCGCACGCGCAGCGGAAACGCCACGTTCTCGCCCACCGTGAGATGCGGAAAGAGCGTATAGCGCTGAAACACCATGCCGATGTTGCGCTTGTTGGGCGCCACCGCCAGCAGTGGCTTGCCGTCGAGCAGCACGCGCCCTTCGGTGGGCTCCTGGAAGCCCGCGACGATATAGAGTGTCGTGCTCTTGCCCGAGCCCGATGGTCCGAGGAACGTCATGAATTCGCCCTTGCGCACATCGAGCGACACCTGGTCGATGGCGACGACGTCGTCGTAGGTCTTGCGCAGGCGCTGGATTTGCAGGAATGCAGTCATGGCTTGTTTACCTCGATTAGCGGCCGCGGCGCACTACGGCGCCCGCCAGCATCAATAACGTTGTCAACGCAACGAGCAGCGAAGACGCCGCGGCAACGACAGGCGTGAGGTCCTGGCGCAGCGTGGACCAGATCCGCACGGGCAGCGTCTGCAGCGTCGGGCTCGACATGAAGATGGACACGACCACCTCGTCCCACGAAGCGAGGAACGAAAAGATCGCCGCGGCGTAGAGACCGAGCCGGATGGCCGGCAACGTCACCTTCAGCTTCACCATGAACGGCGAGGCGCCGCAAATGAGCGCCGCGTCTTCCAGCGACGTGTCGAAGCTCACGAGCGAATTGCTGATCGAGATGATCGAGAACGGCAACGCGATGATCAGGTGGCCGATCACGAAACCCGTCATCGTGCCGTTCATTCCGATGCGCAGAACGAACGCGTAGAGCGCGACGGCGAGCACCACGACCGGCAGCACCATCGGCGTGATGAAGAAGGCCTGCACCGCGCTGCGCCCGCGAAACTTGCCGCGTACGAGCGCAAGCGAAGCGAGAAAGCCGATTGCGACGGAGAGCACCGTGACGATCACGGCGAGCTTCGCGCTCGTGAGCAGCGAGTCGATCCAGCCCGGATCGGTGAAGAGCTGCCGGTACCACTCGAGCGTCCAGCCCGGCGGCGGAAAGATGAGCCACTGCGAGTCGCCGAACGAGAGCGCGACGATAAAGACAATCGGCAGCAGGAGAAAGAGCGCGACGGCCCCGCCCACGGCCAGCAACATCCAGCGCAGCGCGCCCAGACGATCGAAATCGAGCAACATGTCAGCGCCCTCCGAGACTTGCGCGTGCATGGCGCGTGAAGCGCAGTTGCAGCGCATACAGCGAGAGCGTCACGGCGAGCAGCACGAAGGCGGCGGCGCCGGCGAGGCCCCAGTTCAAGAGTTCCTGCACGAGCTGTGCAATCAGTTCCGCGAGCATCATGTACGAGGGGCCTCCCAGCAGCGCGGGCGTGACGAAGTAGCCCAGCGCCATCACGAACACCATGAGCGCGCCCGAGGCGATGCCCGGCATGGCGAGCGGCACGAGAATGCGCCAGAAGGCCTGCCAGCGGCTCGCACCGCACACGGCGGCGGCGCGCAGCGTCGACGGGTCGATGCTGCGCAGCGTGGCGTGCAGCGGCATCACGAGAAACGGCAGCATGATGTAGGTCATGCCGATCGTCACGCCCGTGAGGTTGTTGACGAGCGAGAGCGGCTCGTGGATCACGCCAATCGCCATCAGCATGCGGTTGATCGGTCCCGTTTCCTGCAGCAACACCATCCACGCGAAGGTCCGTGCGAGCAGGTTGGTCCACATCGACAGCAGCAGGATCGCGAAGAACACGGCGCTGACCTTGCGCGGCGCGATGGCGAGCAGCCACGCCATCGGAAAGCCCACGAGCAGCGTGGCGAGCGTCACGACCGTCGCCACGAGAAACGTATTGCCGAACACGCGCAAATACGTGGTCGAGCCGAGCAGCTGCTGGTAGTTGTGGAGGCCCGGCGTCGGCTCCAGCACGCTGCGCAGCAGCAGCGAGAGCACCGGCAGCAGGAAGAAGATCACGAGCAGCAGCATGGCGGGCGCCAGCAGCCGCATGCTGCGCCAGTCGCGCCGTTTGCGCGTGGCCGCCGCGGCTGGGTGCGCGACGGTACTCAATACGTTGGGCATGATGTTTCCTTTTGAACCGGTCAGCGACGTCGGGTCTGGCTTACTTCGATTGCCACGCGTACCAGCGCTTCGCTATCGCATCGCGGTTCTCGGCCCAGTACTTCATGTCGAGGTTGATCTGCGATGCCTTGTATTGATCGGGCAGCGTCTTCGCCATGGCCGGCGACATCAGCGCGGCCGACTTCACGTTGATCGGCGCGTAACCCGTATCGGCCGCGAATTTGGCCTGGGCCTGCGGGCTCGTCGCCGCGGCGAGATACTTCATCGCCGCGTCGCGGTGCTTCGCGCCCTTCGGGATCACGAGCATGTCGGCGGCGGTGAGGTTCTGGTTCCACGAAATGCCGACGGGCACGCCGGTTTGCGCGAGCGCGTGCAGGCGGCCGTTCCAGAACATGCCGATCGGCGCCTCGCCCGAAGCGAGCAGCTGCTGCGACTGCGCGCCGCCGCTCCACCACACGATGTCGCTCTTGATCGTGTCGAGCTTCTTGAACGCGCGGTCGAGGTCGAGCGGATAGAGCTTGTCAGGCGCCACGCCGTCGGCGAGCAGCGCGATTTCGAGCACGCCCGGCGCCGACCACTTGTAGAACGTGCGCTTGCCGGGGAAGCGCTTGGTGTCGAAGAGATCCGCCCACGTTTGTGGCTGCGCAGCGGTGTATTTCGCCTTGTTGTAGCCAAGCACGAACGAGTAATAGAAGCTGCCCACCGCGTCCGGCGACGCAAAGCGCGGGTCCAGCTCATCCTTCTTCACCACCGAATAGTCGATCGGCTCGATCAGCCCGGCCTTCTGCGCGGCATAGGCGAAGTCGCCCTCCACGTCCACGACGTCCCAGCTCACGTTGCCGCTGTCGACCATCGCCTTGAGCTTGCCGTAGTCGGTCGGGCCGTCCATCAGCACGGTGATCCCGCTCGCCTGCGTGAACGGCTGCGCCCAATCCTTCTGCTGCGACGATTGCGTGGTGCCGCCCCAGCTCGTGAAGACGATGGGGTCCGCGGCCAGTGCCGGCGCGGCTGCGAGTGTCGCTGCGCACGCAACGAACAACGGCGCGATAAACGAGGTGCTTCTGCTGCTCATGGCTGTCTCCGGGGAAACGGTTGGTTGTCGCTTCGTCAGGCCGGCTGCGAGAAAATGCGCCGGCTTCATGGTTGTGATCTGTGTCGTGCTGTCAATGCGCGAGGGCGAGCGACTGCACGGTGCCGGCTTCGCTGTCGCCCACGTAAATGCCGAACGCGTCCTGCTTGCGTTCGCGCACATAGCGTTCGAGCATCGAGCGCACGGCGTCGTCGCTCACTTCGTCCCAGGGAATCTGCGAGAGCGGCACGATGCGGATGCTGCTGTCGAGCCAGGGCGAGCCGTTGTGAATCACGCGGCCGCGGTAATAGATATGCTCGCCCGGGCCTTTGCCGCCGCCGTCTTCGAACACGGCGAACAGAAAGTCGAGATGCGCGCGCAGGCCGAGCTTCGCGAGCACGCCGCGCAGGCTCGCCGCGTCGCTTGCCGGTTCGAGCTTGACGCCCGTTGGCAACGCCACGCCATCGGGCGTGTCGATGAGCACGAGGCCGTCGCGGTGCTCGAGAATCGCGCCCACTTTCGCGCGCACACCGGCTGCGGCCAGCGCGTCCTGCGAGAGGCTGAAGTTCACGTACGCGCCGCGGCAGTAGCCAAGCGGCGTCGAACTCGTTTGCACGAAGTCCACCACGCGGCCGATCAGGATGATGTGGTCGCCCGCGTCCACGACTTCGTGCGTCGTGCAGTCGAAGCTCGCCGCCGCGCCGTCCATCACGGGCGCACCGGTTTTGCGCGTGCTCCAGGGCACTTGCGCAAACTTGTCCGCGGCCTTCGAAGCGAACACGCCCGAAACCGGCTGCTGGTCTTCGGCGAGCACGCTCACGGCGAAGCGGCGCGTTTGCGAGAACACCGCATAGCTCGACGCCGTCTTCGCGATGCACACCAGAATGAGCGGCGGGTCGAGCGACACCGAGGTGAACGAGTTGGCCGTGAAGCCGCGCGGCGACCCGTCAGGCTGGATCGTCGTGACGACGGTCACGCCCGTCACGAACGCGCCCAGTGCGCGGCGAAATTCGGCGACATCGAAAGCCGGTTGCGCGGGGCGGGCAGTCATCGGCTCAGCCATGGCGTTCTCCTGTGTTTGCGGCGGTATTGGCTGCGTGCGTCGCCGATGCTTCGGCGAGAAACGCGAGCAGGCTTGCGTTGACGCGTTCCGGGTCGGTGACGTTCATCATGTGGCGCGCGTTCGCAATGACTTCCGCGCGGGCGCGGGGCGCGACCGCCGCCATCGCGTGCGACATCTGCCCGCTCGAATTCGGATCGCACTCGCCGGTGAGGAAGAGCGCGGGCACCGCAAGCTTCGCGAGACGCCCCACGTGCGCGGCGTCGGAAGATGCGAAAAGACGGTAGGTGCGCGCGTAGCCCACGGGATCGACGGCAAGCAGCAGCGTACGCACCGCCTGCGCCGCCTGGGTCAGATGCCCCGGAATCGGGTCGCCGAACCAGCGCGAGAGCGTCGCGTCCACGCCGCTCACGGCAGGCGCGTCGCCGAGACTGGCCGCGCGCGTCATCACCGCTTCGCGCTGCGCCGGCGTGCGGTCGTAGACCGCGTTCAGCGCGACCACGCTCAACGTGCGCGGCGCATTGAGCAGCGCGAATTCGAGCGCGACGAGCGCGCCCATCGAATGCCCCACCACATGTGCGCGCTCGACCTGGATGGCGTCGAGCAGCGACTCGAGCTGCGCCGCGTATTCGTCGAGCGTGGGCTGGGCGCTCGGCAGCGCGCTCTCGCCGTGACCCAGCATGTCGTAGACGACGACGCGAAACGATTCGGACAACGCATCGATCTGCGGCGCCCACACGCTCTGGTTCATGCCCACGCCATGGATCAGCACCACGGTTTCGCACGCAGCGCTCGATCGCGGCGCGTACACGCTGTAGCACGTACCCGCGGTTTGACCGCGCTGAGCGCGCGAGACGGCACGTTCTGGGGCGAAATCAGACTTCATGGAATTCAGGCTCCATCCGACGATTCGGGCGATGGGGAAAGTCGCCGGAGATCGTGTTCGATGAGATTATGGTATGCCATCTTATGGCCCACAACAATGCATTGCGTATTATGGAATACCATGAGATCACCCGTGGGCGCGCTGGCATGGTTTAGGCGGCGCCCGATCGACCTGAATGAACAGACAAAAGAAAAGGCCGCCGGCGTGTGCCGGCGGCCTTTTTTAGACTGGCGAGCTAGCTAAGGCGTCAGGCGTCGCCGAGACCCTCGTTCTGCTGGGCGAGCGCCGAGAGCGCCAGTTCGGAGACCCGCTTGATATGCGCGAACGACGCCGCGGAGGCCGCTTCGCCGTCGCGCCGCTCGATCGCGTCGAGCAGCAGGTTCATCTCGCGGTTGGAGTCGCCGCCGCGCCCCGGCATCGCGATGGTCAAGGCGCGCAAGCGGTTGATGCGCGCGTTGAGCGTCTTGACGACCGTGAGCGACACCTGCTTGTTGGCGGCTTCGAACAGCGTTTCATAGAAGCGCTCGGTGTGCTCCACCACGCGCGGCAGGTCGCGCTTTTCGAACGCGTCCTCGATGATCGCGCGGATCGCGCGCAGCTGCTGCACGACTTCGGGCGTGGCGTTCTCGGCGCAGGCCCGGGCGGCGTTGGCTTCGAGCAACCCGCGCAACTCGTAGATCTCGCCCACTTGCGTGGGATCGAGCCGCGCCACGATCGGCCCTTGCCGCGCGACGATCTCGACCAGCCCTTCGGTCTCGAGATGCCGCAGCACCTCGCGCACCACCGTGCGGCTCACGCCAAGCTCGTCGCACAGCGTGCGTTCGACGAGCCGCGTGCCCGGCCGGAAATACCCCTGGACTATCGCGCCGCGCAGTTTGTCGAGCGTGAGTTCACGCAGGGTCTTGGCATTGCGGTCGATTTTGAGGTCTTGCATAGGCGGCAACAGGAAATGGACGAAAGCCCGCGCACAAGGGCGCGGACATGGAATGCCATATTATGACGCAACTGACGTCCAGCTTTCCGTCTGCCTGCGCTTTCGCCCCCGCTTTTACGACCAGCCGCACGGCCTGGTCAGCCCGCCAGCCCCTCGACGATCGTGACCTGCGCCACGCAATGCCCATCGCGCTTCGCCTTGGCCGCCTGATATTCCGGCGAGCGGTAGCAGTCGAGCGCCGTTTGCATGTCGGCGAACTGGATCACGACGTGTCGCGCGAACGACTCGCCTTCCAGCACCTGCGCTGCGCCGCCACGCGCGAGAAAGACGGCGCCGAACTTCTTGAACGCCAGCGGTGCGATGTCCGTGTAGTCCTTGTATTTCACGGGATCCAGCACGGTGACATGGGCGATCCAGTATGCAGTCATCTCTCCTCCTCTTTTTCATCGTCCGATTCACATAAAAAAAGCGGCAATCCCTTGGCAGACGGGGCTCGCCGCATGCCATCGGGTTAACACTCATGGCATGCCGTAACATGGTATACCAAAATGCTTCACACAATCAACGTACGAAGGAAGTTGCCATGAGCCTGATTCGCAAATCCATCCTCCATGTCGAGAACGTCTTCGTAGACGGCGACAAGGCCGCAGCGAAACCGCTGAAGATGATCGGCGCCGTCGCGGTGATCAAGAATCCGTGGGCGGGCCGCGGTTATGTGGAAGATCTCTCGCCCGAGATTCGCGCAATCGCGCCGCAACTGAGCGAGCACCTCACGAAGCTCATCATCGACGAAGCCGGTTCGGGCGAAGCGGTCGAAGCGTTCGGCAAGAGCGCCATCGTGGGCCTGTCGGGCGAACTGGAGCATGCATCCGCGCTCATCCACACGCTGCACTTCGGCAATATCTATCGTTCGGCTGTAGGCGCGAAGTCGTATCTCGCGTTCAACAACACGCGCGGCCCGGCCAACGCGCCGCTGCTCATCCCGATGATGGACAAGAACGACGAAGGCCGCCGCTCGCACTACCTCACGCTCCAGTTCTCGATTGCCGATGCGCCGGCTGCCGACGAACTCGTCATCGCCATTGGCGCCGCAACGGGTGGCCGTCCGCATCACCGCATTGGCGATCGCTACCAGGACCTCGCAGAGCTCGGAAATGACGTCAAGAACCCTGCAGCTGTCAAATAAGCGCGTCGCGCACTATCTGGAGCAGGGCTCGGGCGAATCGCTCGTCCTGATTCACGGCGTGGGCATGCAGGCGAGCGCGTGGTATCCGCAGATCGAAGACCTCTCGGCCGAATTCCGCGTGATCTCGGTCGACATGCCGGGCCACGGTCGAAGCGATGCGCTCGAGGCGGGCGCCGGCTTGCCGCAGTTCGTTGAGTGGGCGACGCGTTTCATCGAAGCGCTGAATGTCGGCCCCGTCAATCTGGCGGGACACTCGATGGGTTCGCTGATCGCGGCCGGCGTCGCGGTCACGCGTCCCGATCGGGTCAAGCGTGTGGCAGTCCTGAACGGTGTGTACCGGCGCACCGGGCAGGCGCGCGAAGCCGTGCTGCAGCGTGCCGCCGAGCTGCGCTCGGGCACCATTGACGTGGATACGCCGCTGCGGCGCTGGTTCAACGCTGAGGAAGCGCAGCAAGTCGCGGCGCGAAAGGTCGAGTCGTGGCTGAAGTCGGTGAACCTCGCGGGCTATGCCACGGCCTATACGGCGTTTGCGGGCGGCGACGAAGTATATGCCGACGGCTGGCACACGATTCGCTGCCCTGCCCTCGTCCTGACCGGCTCCGACGATCCGAACTCGACGCCGGAGATGGCAAGGCAGATGGCGCAAGCCGCGCACAACGGCACGGCCGTGGTGATCGAAAACGAGCGCCACATGGTGAACCTCACCGCGCCTGACGAAGTCAATCGCGCGCTGCGGGCCTGGTTGCAAACGGAGCCGCAGGCCGAAAACCACGAAGTGGAAGTGTGAAATGAGCCAAGACACGAGCCAGGTAGTTAACCCGGAAGCAGCGAAGATCAACACGCGCGAGCTGCGCGACGCGTTCGGCGCGTTCATGACGGGCGTGACGATCGTGACGACCGCGACGGACGACGGCAAGCCGCTCGGCTTCACCGCCAATTCGTTTTCGTCCGTATCGCTCGACCCCGCTCTGCTGCTGGTGAGCATTGCGAAGACGTCGGGCAATTACCAGACGTTTTCCACCGCGGGCCACTTCGCCATCAACATCCTCGCGGAAGGCCAAAAAGAGTTGTCCAACACGTTCGCGCGGCCGAGCGACGACCGCTTCGCCAACGTGAACTGGCAATTGAGCGCCAACCGCAACCCGCTCATCAGCGATGTGAGCGCCTGGTTCGACTGCACGACACACGCCGTGATCGACGCGGGCGACCACGCGCTCATCGTCGGCCGGGTCGAGGCGTTTCATTCTGCGGGCTTCGCGGGCCTCGGCTACTACCGGGGCGGCTATTTCACGCCGGCCAAGGTATCGGCGGAAGTCATCGCGGGTCCGAAGGTCATCGTGAGCGCGATCATCGCGCGCGAGGACAAGGTGCTCCTCGTGAAGACCGCCGACGGCAAATGGGGACTGCCTTCGAAGGAGATCGGCAAGGAAGGCGCCGACAAGGCGCTCGCCGAAATCTTCACGAAGTACCAGCCCGACGCATCGGCAAGCTTCATTTATTCGGTCTACAACAATACCGAAACCCAATACCAGTACATCTCGTTCCTGTGCAGCGCGCCGGACGAACTCGCCGCCGCAGGCGACGCCTCGGCCCAATTCGTCAGCCTGGAAGACGTGCAAACGCAAGCGTTCCAGGACGGCGCACTCGCCAGCATGCTCCAGCGCTACCGCAAGGAAAGCGAATTGAAGAGCTACGGGATGTACTTCGGCGACCATAGCAACGGCACAGTCCGCCCGCTTCATTCCTGAAAGGTTCCATCATGCGATTTTCGCTTTTCGTTCACATGGAGCGCGTCTCCGACCAGACCAGTCAAAAGCAGCTGTATGACGAAATGGTCGAACTGTGCCAGATCGCCGATCGCGGCGGCATGCACGCCGTCTGGACCGGCGAGCACCACGGCATGGACTTCACGATCGCGCCGAATCCGTTCCTCAACCTCGTAGACCTCGCCAACAAGACCAAGCACGTGAGGCTCGGCACGGGCACGGTCATTGCACCGTTCTGGCATCCGATCAAGCTCGCCGGCGAAGCCGCGATGACCGACATCATCACGAATGGCCGTCTGGATCTGGGCATCGCGCGAGGCGCGTACTCGTTCGAATACGAACGCCTGATGCCGGGGCTCGATGCGTGGGGCGCTGGCCAGCGCATGCGCGAACTCATTCCGGCCGTGAAAAAGCTGTGGGAAGGCGATTACGCGCACGAAGGCGAATTCTGGAAATTCCCCTCGACCACGTCGTCGCCGCTGCCGCTGCAGCGCCCGCATCCGCCGATCTGGGTGGCCGCGCGCGACCCGAACAGCCACGAATTCGCCGTGTCCAACGGTTGCAACGTGCAGGTCACGCCGCTGCATTTCGGCGACGAAGAGGTCGAGAAGCTCGTCGGCCACTTCAACGCCGCTTGCGAGAAGTTCAGCAACGTGCCGCGCCCGCAGATCATGCTGCTGCGCCACACGTATGTGGCGAGCAGCGAAGACGACGCGCAGATCGCGGCCGACGAGGTGAACACGTTCTACAACTACTTCGGCGCGTGGTTCAAGAACGAGCGGCCCGTGAGCCGCGGCATGATCAAGCCGCTCACGAAGGAAGAGATGGCCGCTCACCCGTTCTACACGCCCGAGGCGATGCGCAGGAACAACGTCATCGGCACGCCCGAGGAAGTGATCGGGCGCTTGCGGGCCTACGAGAAACTCGGCTTCGACGAGTACTCGTTCTGGATCGATACGGGCATGAGCTTCGAGCGCAAGAAGGCGTCGCTCGAGCGCATGATCAACGACGTCATGCCTGCATTCAGGTAAGGGGCGGATTCCATGGATTTTCATTTTCAGCTGTATATCGACGGCCAGTTCGAACCGGGCGCCGCGACGTTCGACAGCGTGAACCCGGCCACGGGCAACGTGTGGGCGCAAATGCCCGAAGCGCGCACGGAGCAGGTCAACCGTGCCGTCGAGGCGGCCAACCGCGCGCTGACCGATCCCGCGTGGGCCGGCCTCACCGCCTCGGCGCGCGGCAAGCTGCTGCACAAGTTGGCCGGGCTCGTCGAAAAGGCTGCGCCGCGACTCGCTGAAATTGAAACGAACGACACCGGCAAGATCATTCGCGAGACGTCGAGCCAGATCGCTTATGTGGCCGAGTACTACCGCTACTACGCCGGGATCGCCGACAAGATCGAAGGCAGCCACATTCCCGTCGACAAGCCGGACATGCAGGTGTGGCTCGAACGGCAGCCCGTCGGCGTGGTCGCGGCCATCGTCCCATGGAATAGCCAGTTGTTCCTTTCCGCCGTGAAGGTCGGGCCGGCGCTCGCCGCCGGTTGCACGGTCGTGCTGAAGGCTTCCGAAGAGGCGCCCGGCCCGCTGCTCGAATTCGCGAGGCTCGTGCACGAGGCAGGATTTCCGCCGGGCGTCGTCAACGTGATCACCGGCTTCGGGCCGGAATGCGGCGCGGTGCTGAGCAGCCATCCCAAGGTGGACAAAGTGGCCTTTACGGGCGGCCCTGAAACCGCGCGGCATATCGTCAGGAACACGTCGAACAATCTGGCCAAAGTCTCGCTGGAACTGGGCGGCAAGTCGCCTTTCATCGTGTTCGCCGATACCGATATCCAGAGCGCGGTGAATGCGCAAGTCGCAGCAATTTTCGCGGCAAGCGGCCAAAGCTGCGTGGCGGGCTCGCGTCTTTTGATCGAAGCGTCCGTCAAGGATGCGTTCCTCGCGCTGCTCGTGGAGCGCGTCTCGCGCATTCGCGTGGGCTCGCCCAACGAGATGACGACGGAATACGGGCCGCTCTGCACCGAAAGACAACTGCGCAACATCGAAAAGATCGTCGCGAGTTCCGTGAACCAGGGGGCCAAGGTGCTCGCCGGCGGCAAGGCGCTGGAGCGCGACGGCTACTACTACGCGCCGACGATTCTGGACTGCACGGGCGTGAGCAACGCGGACAGCATCACGACGGAGTTGTTCGGCCCGGTGCTTTCGGTGGATACGTTCTCTTCCGAACAGGAAGCGATCGAGAAGGCGAACAGCACCGCCTACGGACTCGCCGCGGGCATCTTCACCACCAACCTCACCCGCGCGCATCGCGTTTCGCGGCGCGTGCGCTCGGGAATCGTCTGGATCAACACCTATCGGGCGGTGTCGCCGCTCGTGCCGTTCGGCGGGTTCGGGCTCTCCGGGCACGGCCGCGAGGGCGGCATGGCTGCCGCGCTCGAATACACGACGACGAAGTCCGTGTGGCTGCGCACTTCGGACGAGCCGATCAGCGATCCGTTCGTGATGCGCTGATCCGTTCCCTGCTGTACCGATTCAAAGCCGCTTCAAAGCCGTTCAAGGCGATGCCGCGCCACCTTCGTGGCGCGGCTCGGCCTGTGCAATAAAGATGGAGACACTATGAAAGACCCGGCGAACGACAACAGCGTTCTCACCATTGAAAGCAACTCGATCGAGTATGTCGCTCCCGAGAATCGGCATGGCAAGCCAGTCGATCTGTTCACGTTGTGGTTCTGCACGAATGTCGCGCCGCTCGCGGTGATATCGGGCGCGACTTCGGTCCTGGTCTTTCACCTCGACGTGATGAGCGCGGTTCTCGCCATCGTCGCCGGGCAATTCTTCGGCGCCTTTTTCCACGCCCTCACCTCTGCGCAAGGCCCGCTCGTCGGCGTGCCGCAGATGATTCAAAGCCGCGCGCAATTCGGCCGCTATGGCTCGCTGCTCGTGGTCAGTTTCACCACGCTGATCTATCTCGGCTTCTTCGTCTCGAACATCATCCTCGCGGGCAAGACGCTCCACACCGCCGCGCCTGCGGTGCCCGTTCCGGTGGGCACCGTGCTCGGCGCGATTCTCGCGACGCTCGTCGGCGTGATCGGCTACCACTTCATCCACCGCTTCAACAAGGTGGGCGCGTGGTTCATGGGCGGCGCGCTGCTGATCGGCATGATCATGATGGCGCCCGGCCTCAACGCTGAAATCTTGCAGCAGGGCCATTTCGACGTTTCGAACTGGTTCGCGATGTTCGGGCTTTGCGCCGTCTGGCAAATCAGCTTCGCGCCTTACACGTCCGATTATTCGCGCTACCTGCCAACCTCGGCGGGCTTTGCGAAGACCTTCGCGTTCACGTATTTCGGCACCTCGCTCGGCACGATCTTCGCGTTTCTCTTTGGCGTGCTCGCGGTCAGCACCGGTCACTCCACCGACGCCATGCAAGCCATCCGCACGCAAACGGGCGTGTTCGGCTATGTGCTGATCTTCCTCTTTCTGGTCAATATCATTGGCCACAACGGCATGAATCTGTATGGCGGGGTGTTGTCCTTCATTACCGCCGCGCAGACCTTCCGTCCCGACTGGGTGCCGGGCCGCACCGTGCGCATCGTCTTTTCAACGGTCCTGCTGGTCGCCTCTACCATCACTGCGTTGTGGGCCTCCAGCAACTTCATCGCGATCTTCCTGACGGCGATCTTCGCCATGCGCATTGTGCTCGCGCCGTGGGTAGCGATCAATCTGGTCGACTTCTATCTGATCAACCACCGGCGCTATCGCGTCGCGGAAATCGTGAGCAGCCACGGCGGCGTGTACGGGTCCTTCAATTTCAAGGCCATCGCCGTTTACCTCTTCGGTATTGCGGTGCAGGTGCCGTTCATGGCAGAGAGCTTTTTCCACGGCCCGCTGGCCTCGATCGTCGGCGGTGCCGATGTTTCGTGGATGGTCGGCCTCGTCGCGACTGCACTGACCTACTACGTGTTCGCTTCGAAGGACGGTTCGCGTTCGTCCCGGCGTTCGCCGGCAGGGGCTGCGGTTTCCGAGTGAAGTGGGCCGCGGATTCGCAAAACGAAAAGGAAGAGCCGCGGCTCTTCCTGTCTCCCTGCGCGTGACCCACACCCATCAGTCGTAAAGCACCGCCGCGATCTTCGGGTCGCTCATATTGGTCTTGTCGTACCAGTAAAAGCCCGTGTCGATCTTCTTGGGCAGCGTTTCGCCCTTCAACGCCTTCGCCGCGGAATCGACGACGCACTTGCCGATGCCGACTGGGTTCTGCGTAATCGCGCCCGCCATCAGGCCGGACATGATGGCCTCCTTTTGCTCCTTGCCCGAGTCGAAGCCGATCAGCACCAGTTTCTTGCCCGACTCCTTCACGCCGATCGCCGCGCCTTCCGCCGAGCCTTCATTGGCGCCGAAAATGCCCTTGAGGTTCGGGTTCGCCTGAATCATGGCCTTGGCGATTTCCGCCGACTTCAGGTGGTCGCCCGCGCCGTACTGCACGGAAACGATCTTGATGCCCGGGTGCTTCGTCTTCATCTCGTTGAGGAAGCCGTCGCGCCGGTCGATACCCGTGCGGCTCGTCTGGTCATGCACGATCACGGCGACTTCGCCGGAATTGCCGATCATCTCCGCCATCTTGTCGGCGGCGAGCGCGGCGGCGGCGAGGTTGTCCGTGGCACAGGTCGTGAGCGGAATATCGCTGTCGACGCCCGAGTCGAACGCGATCACAGGAATCTTGCTGGACTGCGCGCGTTTGAGCAGCGGAATGGCGGCCTTGCTGTCGAGCGCGGCGATGCCGAGCGCCTGTGGCTTCTTGGCAAGCGCCGCCGAAAGCATGTCGATCTGCTTGTCGACCATGGCCTCGGTTTCAGGGCCTTCGAACGTGATCCTGACGTTGTTCGCCTTCGCCGACTGTTCCGCGCCGGATTTCACGGCTTGCCAGAACTGATGCTGGAAGCCTTTTGAAATGATCGGAATGTAGGGTTCCTCAGCATACGTCACGCTGGACGCGCCGACGAGCGCGCCCACTCCGATTACGGCACTGATCAGTTTTCTTTTCAACATGACATTTCTCCTCCTAAGGTGGGCCATAGACCTCCAGCCGTTGAGGGAGCCTTGTTTTACTCCCCGTTCTTTCCGTGCTCCTTCCGTCTCCACTTAACTCTTTTTGCGGCGCAAGATATCCGCGTAAACCGCGAGGATGATGATGAGCCCCGTCACCACGATCTGCCATTCCTGCGCGACCGACATGATGCGCAGGCCGTTGGTCAGCACGCTCATGATGAATGCGCCGATGATGGTGCCGAGTATCGTGCCCGAGCCGCCGCTCAGCGACGTGCCGCCGATCACCACCGCCGCGATGGCTTCCAGCTCGTAGCCCTGGCCAAGCGCCGGTTGCGCCGAGTTCAGGCGCGAAGCGATCAAGAGCCCTGCAATGCCGCAAATTGCGCCGCCGAGGCCATAAATCGCGATCTTCCAGCGATCGACATTCACGCCGGAAAGGCGCACGGCCTCCTCATTGCTGCCGAGCGCGAACGTATAGCGCCCGAGCGCGGTGCGGTTCAGCGTGATCGAACTCACAATCGCGAGCACGAACAGAATCAGCACGGCGTTCGGAATGGGCACGCTGGGCAGGAAATAGCCGATCAGCGAGTCCTGCGAAATCATGTAGAAGTTTTCGGTGTCGGTGAAATAGATCGGCTTGTCGGAAGAGACGACGAGCGAGAGCCCCTTGAGCAGCAGCATCATGCCCAGCGTGGCGATGAACGGCGGGATTTTCATCTTCGCCGTGAGCGTGCCCGACACGGTTCCGCACACCGCCCCCGTGCCGATGGCGGCGAGCACGCCGATCCACATCGGCAAATGCCAATAGGTCAGAAATACGCCGCAAATCACGGCAGTAAAGGTCATCAAGGTGCCGACCGACAAATCGATGCCGCCCGTGATGATGACGAACGTGCTGGCAATGGCGAGCACGCCGTTCACGGCGGTTGCCTGCAGAATGCCGAGGATATTGTCCATCTGCATGAATGCGGGCGAAGCGAAGCTGAAAAAGATCAGCAGCAGGATCAGGCTGGCGAACGCGAGCATTTTCTGCAGCGCAGTGGGCGAGAAAATGCGCGCCTTCAAGCCGGACGACCGTTTCTGGTCGGCCAGCGCCGCAGCATCCGATTGCATAGTCATGGGTTCGACCTCTTGAGGCTCATGCTGCTTGCAGGGTTTCGCGCTGGGTCGCGAGATGCATGATGCGCTCCTGGGTCGCCTCGCTGGCGGAGAGTTCGCCAGTGATACGGCCTTCGCACATCACTACGATCCGGTCGCTCATACGCAGGATTTCCGGAAGTTCCGACGAGATCATCACGATCGCCTTGCCTTGCTCGGCCAGCGCGCGCAACAGCTTGTAGATCTCGCTTTTCGCGCCGACGTCGATGCCGCGCGTGGGCTCGTCGAAGAAAAGTACGTCGCAGTCGCGCTCCAGCCACTTCGCAATGACGATCTTCTGCTGGTTGCCGCCCGACAGCAGACGCACCGGCTGCGTGGCGGAAGGCGTGCGGATGGCGAGCAGACTGATGAAATGCGCCGCCGTCTTGCGGATCTGCATGCGGCGCAGAAACAGGTTCAGCGAGAGGAATTTGCCGAGATTGGACATCACGATATTCGATTCGACGTCCATGCCGGTCGCGAGACCAAAGCGCTTGCGGTCCTCGGAGAGATATCCGATGCTGTGCGAGACCGCGTCGCTCGGTGTTTTGATCGAGGCCTTCGCGCCTTTCACGAAGATGTCGCCGGATTCGACCGGGTCCGCGCCGAACACGGCGCGCGCGACCTCGGTGCGGCCCGCGCCCATGAGTCCCGCAAAGCCCAGTATTTCGCCTTTGCGCAACGTGAAGCTCACATCCCTCACGAGCGGGCCCGCGTTCAGATGCTTCACTTCGAGCGCGACTTCGCCCTGGTGCGCCGGACCCTGATACGGTGCGACATCGGCGAGCGTTCTGCCGACCATCATGCCGATGATGGCCTGCACGCTCGTATCGGCGGCGGCGACGGTGGCGACGTACTCGCCGTCACGCAGCACGGTGACGCGATCGGCAATCTGCTTGAGCTCATCCATCTTGTGCGAGATGTAGATGATCCCCACGCCGCGCTCTTTCAACTGGCGAATGATGCGGAAAAGCTCGGCGATTTCCGCGTCGTTGAGCGCGGACGTCGGCTCGTCCATGATGAGCACGCGCGAATCGAACGACAGGGCCTTGGCGATCTCGACCATCTGCTGGCTTGCGACCGTGAGCGAGCCGACCACGGTGCGCGGGTCGAGCTGCACGTGCATGCGGGCGAGAATCGCGCGTGCCTGCGCATTGAGTTTGTCTTCGTCGAGAAAGAGCCCGAGACGCCCGCGCGGCTCGCGGCCGATGAACATGTTCTGCGCGACGGTCAAATGATTCATCAGCTGGAGTTCCTGATGAATGATGCCGACGCCCACGGCCTGGGCCTCGCCCGGACTCGCGAACGCTACGGGTTGGCCATCGTAGAGAATGTCGCCCGAGTCGCGCGTATACACGCCCGCGAGAATCTTCATCAAGGTCGACTTGCCCGCGCCGTTCTCTCCCATCAGCGCGTGCACCTCGCCTGCCATGAGCTCGAATTGCACTTCGTGAAGCGCTCTCACGCCGGGGAAACTCTTGCTCAGCTTGTTGACGGAGATGAGCGGCGTCATGGCGCTGATCCGCGAAGAAAAGCCAGACACATTACCGGGGCCCCTTGATTGCGTGCGCGGCGTGGCTTGCAGCGCTGCACGGAGGTGGTTGGAGTACGGGCGTTGCTCGACGTAAGACGAAAGCGCTCAAGGTGCAAAAAGATCCGGCCGCTCTTTCGCGGACCGGCGCAATTCCTCGATCACCTGATCGAGATGGTCGTGCATCGCTTTTGCCGCTGCGTCGGCACGGCCGGCGCGAATGGCCTCGAAAATCCGTTCGTGCTCGTCGAGCGTGTGCACGAGACGCTCGGGACTTGCCAGCAATTGCCTCGCGCGGTCCAGCGCGTTGCGCGACACCGCGACGATCTCTTTCACGCGCGGCAGGTTCACCGCGTCGAGCAGGATTTCATGAAACGCCAGATCGAGCTCATGAAACACGAGACGCTGGCCATTCCCGGCGACCTTGCGCTGCTCGTCGAGATTGGCCGCCAGTGCGTCGATCGTGGCGCGGTCCTTCATGCGAGCGACACCGCGCACCGTTTCGACTTCGAGCGCGCTGCGAATGAACAGATGCTGGCGAATATCGTCGAGTGCGATCGGTTTGACGCGCGTGCCGCGCTGCGGCAAAACTTCGACGAGCCCCGCATGCGCGAGCTTCGCCAGCGCGGCGGAAACCGGAAAGCGCGACACGCCCATGCGTTCGCAGACCGCCATCTTGTCGATCATCATTCCGGGTTCCAGCGCGAGCGTCACGATCGCTTCTCTCAGCGCGTGCTCGACGGCATCGGTCAGGCTGCCGCGCTCGCCGCCCCTAATCTTTTGCAGTGCGACATAAGGATTGCCGGCGACACTCGCCACTTCGGATGAAGAGTTCACGGCGCGCTTGATTTTGAGAAGACATGCTAGCATGCTAGGTAGCAGATTCAGCGTTGTCAACGCGTGCAAACGCCTGGTTTTCCCCTACCCGAAAGCCGTCCCTTCCAGAGGGAGTTCGAATGACCACGATCAGCAGGCTGTCCGTTCGCGATATCCGCTTTCCCACTTCGCGTTCGCTCGACGGTTCCGACGCCATGAACGCCGCGCCGGACTACTCCGCGACTTACGTCACGCTCGAAACCGATTCTCCAGACAAAATCACGGGGCACGGGCTCACGTTCACCATCGGGCGCGGCAATGAAATCTGCGTGACGGCGGTCAACGCGCTGGCGCCGCTCATCGTCGGCAAGCGGCTCGAGGACATTACCGCGAACATGGGCGCTTTCTGGCGCGCATTCACTTCGGATAGCCAATTACGCTGGATCGGCCCTGACAAGGGCGCGATTCATCTGGCTACGGCGGCGGTCGTCAATGCGGTGTGGGACCTGTGGGCCAAATCGGTCGGCAAGCCCGTATGGAAACTGCTTGCGGACATGAGCCCCGAAGAACTCGTGCGCTGCCTCGATTTTCGTTACGTGACCGATGCGATCACGCCTTACGAAGCGTTGGCCATCCTGCACCGCCACGCGAAGACCAAGGGCGTGCGCGAAGCGGAAATGCTCGCGCAGGGCTATCCCGCCTATACGACCTCGGCTGGCTGGCTGGGCTACGACGACGACAAGATCCGGCGTCTTGCGCGGGAAGGCGTCGCGCTGGGCTGGACGCATTTCAAGCAGAAAGTGGGCGGCAATCTCGACGAAGACGTGCGGCGCGCACGCATACTGCGCGAGGAAATCGGCGAGAACCTGAAGCTGATGATGGACGCCAACCAGGTGTGGGACGTGGACGAAGCGGTGGCGAACATGCGGCGGCTCGCGGAGTTCGATCCGTGGTGGATCGAGGAGCCGACGAGCCCGGACGATATTCTCGGCCACGCGGAGATTCGCCGGCGTTTGGGGTCGATTGGGGTTGCCACGGGCGAGCATTGTCACAATCGTGTGATGTTCAAACAGTTGCTGCAGGCGCAGGCGATCGATTTTTGTCAGGTGGATGCCTGCCGGTTAGGTGGACTTAACGAAGTGATCGTCGTGTTGCTGATGGCGGCGAAGTTCGGTGTGCCCGTGTGTCCGCATGCGGGCGGCGTTGGGCTGTGCGAGTATGTGCAGCATATTTCTCTATTCGATTATTTGTGTGTTTCGGCTTCGCTCGAGAATCGCGTGCTCGAGTATGTTGATCATTTGCATGAGCATTTTGTTGATCCTGTTGTGATTCGGAACGGGCGGTATATGCCGCCTCAGAGGGCTGGGTATAGCATTGAGATGATTGCGGAGTCGCTCGATAGATTTCATTTCCCTGAGGGGGAGGCCTGGCGGGGTTAGGGGCCGCTTTGGGGTTTCCTTGTTTTCGCGTCGGTACGCAGGCGTTGCCCCTGTGCGGGGCGGCACCTCCTTTCTTTGCNGCGGTGTATGGACCGGAGACATGGGTAACAGGTGTGCGGGGACATGGGTAACACATGATCCGCTCATTCGGGCCGGTCCAGGTTGATGGTTCCGAGGTGATGATGCAGGAAAAACAGGTCATAGCGGTTGCCGCTTCCTGCGCTGGGGCGCACGGCAACCGGCAGCTTGTGCAGCGCATTTGAAACCTTGAAAGACCGGCACCGGAAACGTAGTTCTCCATTCCA